>CAWJCB010000033.1:0-9242 GCA_963841105.1 uncultured Alphaproteobacteria bacterium | reverse complement strand
GATGGGTAAAGCCTTCCATGGCCACCGTATCGCCGTCGCGCACGGTCGATGCCACCGCCTCGGCCAGGGTGAGAAATCGCGACACGGGCAGTTCCTATCGCGTTTCGCTGCCGCGCCGCCACTGCGATCCGCCGAACTGTTTGTGGAAGATGGATCGGATCCACTGGTTGCCGGGCTCGCGGTGAAATCGTTCGTGCCAATACTGGGCAATCTCGAACTTCGGCAGGGGGGCAGGTACCTTCAAGATTTGCATGCCGGTCTCCCGCGCCAGAACAGCCGCGACGGGTCCAGGCAATGTCGTGATCGCGTCAGTATGCTTGGCCACGATCGCGGCGGCGGTGAACACCGGGACGCGGACGATGATTTTCTGCGCGGGGATCAAGGACTTAAGCGCGCGCTCGACGGCTTGATGCGCATGGCCGGTCCCGAAGGCGGAAACGAGCACATGCTGCTCGTTCACGAACTCTCCGATTGATGGCGCTGCTCCCAAGCGCGGATGCCCCTTGCGCGCAAGACTTCATGTAGGAGCCGGCGAAAAGGCGTTGCCTGCGGATTCCCTGGGCGAGTGAAGGAAATTCGCCGACAGCGAGATCGACCTCGCCGGATTCCAACGACGAATGGAGGTGCCGCGCGTCGAGCTGAACCGTTCGCAGCTGAACGTCGGGCGCCTGCGCCAGCAGAATCTTCACGATCGGCGGCACCAGCACGATCACCCCTGCATCAACGATGAAGAAGCTGAACGTGCGATTTGATTTTCTCGGGTCGAACGGCACCCGCTCGCTGCGAAGCAGTTGCAGGTCGTCGAGCAATGCGCGAATCGGCGCCTCGAGCCCCAACGCCTTTGCCGTTGGCTCCATGCGAAGTGACACGCGAATGAATAGAGGGTCATCGAGGTACCGGCGCAGACGGGCCAGCGTCTTGCTCAGCGCGGGGCTGATTTGTGTTTAGCGCCTCCGCAGCACGCGTGAGGCTGTGCTCCCGAAAAAGCGCATCGAGCACCCGCAGCTGATGCAGGTCAAGCTCGTCTGTATGCCTGCGTGGAATAGTGCCCATAGCCGGTGCACTATTAGCATGGTCGCGCATTCGGAGCATACATGCCTCGTCATCAATCGGAGCATTGCAGCCGCATCTGATTGCCGGCGGCTCAATCCCGAGGCTCAGTCGATACGAGGAGAATCACATGATGCACGCGGTTGCGCCAGGTCTCGAAGCTCGCAGTGACTTTGGCGCCGCGCTCTGCGGCGCCATCGCGCGGCGCCGCGCTCTGCGGCGCCATCGCGCAGGTCAAGCAATGTGAGCCGGTGTCATCGACGGATTTCCGGGAAGCGCTCTCGAAGGTTGCTTCCGCCGTTGCGGTCGTTTCCACCGATGGGCCCTGCGGAGCGGCCGGGTTCACCTGCTCAGCCGTCTGTGCCGTGGCGGACAGCCCGCCGACCATCCTCGTATGCGTCAATCGGAAGAGCGCCGCCAACACGGTGATCAAGGGCAACGGCGTCCTCTGCGTGAACAGCCTGCACGCGGATCAAGTGGCGCTCTCGCAACTGTTCTCCGGCGTCGGAAAAGTCCCGATGAGCAAGCGCTTCGCCGATCAGGGCTGGAAAGCTTTGGTCACGGGCGCGCCTTGCTGCGAGCGTGCGCTGGTCGCGCTGGATTGCCGTGTGATCGACGTGCGCGAGATCGGCACGCACAGCGTTTTCATCGCGCAGGTGCTTGCCACCGCGCACGGCGAGCACGCCGATCCTCTTATCTATCATCGCCGCAGCTACGCAACGACCCGGCTGATGTCTTAGCTGCGCAGCCGCGACTGCTGCGCCGGCACTGAGCATGAAAGGGAGAAAACGATGTTACGCACCGGCAAGCGATATCTGGAGGCTCTCAACGATGGGCGCGACGTGTGGGTCGGCAACGAGAAGATCGACAATGTGGCAACTCATCCGAAGACGCGGGATTATGCCCGCCGGATCTCGCAATTCTACGATCTGCATCACCGTCCAGACCTTGAGGATGTCGTCACCTTCGTGGACGAGGACGGCGAGCGCCGCTCGATGCAGTGGTTCGCGCACCGAAACAAGGAGGAGCTGCGGCGAAAGCGCAAGTATCACGAGGCGATCATGCGCGAGATCGGCGCGGCGTCTTTCCCGCGCACCCCGGACTCCAACAATTATACGCTGCTGACCTATGCCGATGATCCCGAGCCGTGGGAGCAGGCCGCAATCGGCGCAGAAGGGCACAATCTCGCTAAAAACATCATCGAGTTCTTCAAGTTTGCCCGCGACAACGACCTCAACTGCACGCCGCAGTTCGTTGATCCGCAGACCGATCGCTCCAGCGTCGAGGCGCAGGCAAAGTCGCCGGCGCTGCGGATCGTCGAGACGAACGACGAGGGGATCGTGGTGGACGGCGTCAAGGCAATCGGAACCGGCACCGCGTTCGGCGACTGGATCCACATTGGCGTTTTCTACCGGCCGGGAATCCCCGCCGAGCAGATCATCTTTGCCGTCACGCCGCTCAACACTAGGGGTGTGACGGTCGTGTGCCGCGAGAGCGTCGTCAAAGACGATCCGGTCGAGCATCCGCTTTCCTCGCTGGGCGACGAGCTCGACAATCTGACCATCTTCAACAACGTGCTGATTCCGTGGAAATACGTCTTTCACATCGGCAATCCCGATCACGCGAAGCTCTATCCGCAGCGTGTGTTCGACTGGTTGCACTATCACGCCATCATTCGACAGATGGTTCGCGCCGAGTTGATGGCTGGTCTTGCGGTTCTTATCACCGAGCATATCGGAACGAGCAAGATACCCGCCGTGCAGGCGCGCGTTGCGAAGCTGGTTGGCTTTCATCAGGCGATGATTGCCCACCTCGTCGCCGCCGAGGAGCTCGGCTTCCTCACACCCGGCGGCCACTACAAGCCGAACATCCTCATCTACGATTTCGGGCGCGCCTACTATCTCGAGAACTTCCCCTCCATGATCTATGAGCTGCTCGATCTGTGTGGGCGAAGCGCGCTCATCTTCCCGACCGAAGGCCAGTGGAAGGACACCGATCTGGGCGCCTGGCTCAAGCGGTTGAGCAACGGCCCGGCCGGAGCGCCGCACGATCGCATAAAGATCGGTCGCGTGGTGCGCGATCTCTACCTTTCCGATTGGGGCGGCCGGCTGTTCATGTTCGAGAACTTCAACGGCACGCCACTCCAGGCGATCCGCATGCTGACCATGCAACGCGCGGAGTTTTCCGGCTCCGGCCCGTACGCTCGCTTCGCTCGGGATGTCTGCGGGATCGAGAACAAGATCGACGGCCGCAGCGAGTACACGATAGCCGCGGACTACGCGCGCGCACAGGACGCCGCTCGCCACCAGGAGGAACTCGCCTCGAGCGCATCTCGCGGGTTCTAGCTCGCCGTGCGGCAGCTGCCGCGCATGCTGGGGGTTCACCCGCGGCTTTGCGCTAGTAGGCGCTGAGAGATGGCGAAGATTATGAACCCTCGGCTGTCCATTACGGAATCCCGCATTCGCGGGGCAAGACGACGGAGCGATTGATAGCTCGCGAGCAAGCCAGGACCAGGAGGATCGCGTGATGGAATTGAAGAATGCCGGGAAAAGCGTTGACGTCGTGTCGGTCATGGATTCTGCGCCGGTTGGCAGCTTTCTCCTGAGCATCGTTGTCTGGTGCGGCGCCGTCGCGCTGCTCGACGGTTTCGACACTCTGGCCATCTCGTATGTCGCTCCGGTGATCGCCGAGGCGTGGAATTTGCCGAAGGAGGCGTTCGGGCCGATCTTCGCTGCGCACTACATCGGCGCCGCAATCGGCGCCGCCGGGTTTGGCATGCTGGCCGATCGAATTGGCCGCCGCCCGGCCATCCTGGGGGCCACGGCGACATTTGGCTTCTTTGCCCTGGCGACGCTGTTGACCCGCGATTTTGCCTCCCTGCTCATGGTGCGCGCCATGACCGGGCTGGGGCTGGGAGGGGCCCTCTCGAACGTGATCGGTCTGGTGGCGGAATATTCGCCCGCGCGCAGACGCGCCACGCTGGTCAGCGCGATGTATGCCGCATTTCCCCTCGGCGGGGTGCTGGGCGGACCGCTCTCGGCCTTCCTCATTCACAACTTCGGCTGGGAAGCCGTTTTCATGGTGGGTGGCCTCACGCCGCTCGTGCTGTTGCTTGCGCTGGCGGCGGCGATTCCGGAATCGGTGAGATATCTCGTCGCACGCAAGGCGCCTCGCGAGAGAATTGCCTCCCTTCTCACCAGGGTCGCTCCGACCTCCGTCTACTCTGCGCGCGACACTTTCGTGCTGACGGAGGCAGCACACGCGTCAAGACAGACGGTCAAAGAGATATTCTCGGCGGAATATTTCCGGGTAACGACGCTCCTTTCGCTTGCCTCGTTCATCACGCAGATGGTGATCGTATTCGTCATCACGTGGATGCCGACGCTGCTAAAGTCGGCCGGTTTTCCTTTGGCACGCGCCATCATCGCATCCGCGACGTTCTCCCTTGGCGGCATTCTCGGTATCCCTGTTGCTCGCCCGGATTATCGATGGGCAGAGATCGTATCACTCCCTGGCGCTCACCTTTGTGGTATCGGCAGTCGTCATCGCTCTCATCGGGTTTTCGACGTTCAGCTGGATTTGGCTCTTGGCCATCGTATGCCTCGCCGGCATCACCATTGTCGGAGCGCAGGTGAATCTGAGCGCCTATTCGGCAACCGTCTATCCTACCGAAATTCGCTCGACCGGGCTGGGATGGATTATCGGCATCGGGCGGATTGGCGCAGTTGCCGGCGCGCTCGTCGGCACAGGATTTGTGGCGGCTGGCCTTCCCCTTGAGACGCAGTATCTGATTGCCGGCGCTCCGGCGCTCCTCGCCGCTGCCGCCGTCGCTTTTGCGCGCACCCGTCACCATATCTCGATCGTGACGGCCTGACGCACCGCGGCGGGTTTATCAGCCTTGCCTGCCAGGGGATTCGCAGCAGATGAGATCATTTGCGTATAACCAGCTTCCGGGACGCGTCGTGTTCGGGACGGGCGCGATTGATGAGCTGTCGCGCGAGGTAGACCTCCTTCGCGCGCAGCGCGCGCTCGTGCTCTCGACCCCGGAGCAGGAGGCACAGGCGAAGGAGATCGCCGCGCGGCTGGGCGAGCGCTGCGCCGGTATTTTTGCGCGCGCCACCATGCATGTGCCGATTGAAACCGCGCGTGCGGCGCGCGCCGAAGCAAAGCGCCTGGGCGCGGATTGCGCGGTGGCGATCGGCGGCGGCTCGACGACGGGTCTCGGCAAGGCGATCGCCCTGGAATCGGCGCTGCCCATCCTTGCTATTCCGACCACCTACGCCGGCTCGGAGATGACGCCGATCTACGGCATCACCGAAAGCGGGCTGAAGAAAGACGGGCCGCGACCGCAACGTCCTGCCCAGGACGGTCATCTACGATCCGATGCTCACGCTTGGCCTGCCGGTCGGGCTGTCGGTGACGAGCGGCTTCAATGCGATCGCCCACGCTGTCGAAGCGCTGTACGCGCAAGACAGCAATCCCATATCGAGCCTGATGGCGGAGGAGGGTATCCGCGCGTTGGCGCAGGGGCTGCCGCGCGTGGCCGGCAAGCCTGGCGATGTCGCTGCGCGTAGCGACTGTCTCTATGGGGCGTGGCTCTGCGGCGCCGTCCTGGGCGCGGTCGGCATGGCGTTGCATCACAAGCTCTGCCACGTGCTCGGCGGCACCTGGAACCTGCCGCATGCGGAGACGCACACGATCGTCCTTCCGCATGCCATTGCGTACAACTATGCCGCCGCGCCCGAGGCAATGAAGCGCATCGAGCGGGCGATGGAGAGTGCACATGCCGCGGAGGGAGTTCTACGATCTGATGAAGAAACTTCGCGCTCCCCTCGCGCTCAAGGACATCGGCATGCGGGAAGCCGAGCCTCGACCGAGCCGCGGATTCTGCGACGCAGGCGCCCTATTTCAATCCGCGTCCTCCCGATCGCGCCGGTATCCGCGACCTGCTGGACGCGGCATTCCACGGTTGACGCCCTTCGGAGCCTGCGCGCACGCATCGGCTTCGCGAGGGGGCGGACGGCCGCGAAAAGACGTGACAAAATTCGCAACGCAAGGAGACGCTCGATGAAGCTCTATTACTCTCCCGCCGCCTGCTCGCTAGCTCCCCACATTGTCGCGCGCGAAGCGGGTTACCAGTTGGACCTGGAGAAAGTCGACATTCCCAACAAGAAAACGGCGGATGGAGGCGACTACTGGAAGATCAATCCAAAGGGCTACGTCCCGGCTCTGCAGCTCGACGACGGGCAGGTGCTGACGGAAGTCGGCGTCATCTGCCAGTATCTTGCCGACCAGAAACCCGAGCTGCAGCTCGTCAACAGCTTTGGAAGCATGGACCGCTATCGGGAAATGGAAGCGCTGAATTTCGTCTCCGCTGAGATACACAAGCAGATCGGCGCCCTGTTCAATCCGAAGCTGACGCCGGAGATGAAGCAGGTGCAACTGAGCGTGATCGAGCGACGGCTCAATGATCTTGAAAAGCTTTTGCAAGGAAAGCAGTTCCTCGCCGGCGACCGCTTTACCGTGGCGGATGCCTACCTGTTCACGGTGCTTAATTGGACGAATTTCCATAAGATCGACCTTGCAAGGTGGCCCAACATCAAGGCCTTCATGGCGCGGATCGCCGCAAGGCCGAAGGTCAAGGAAGCCATGCAGGCTGAAGGATTGTTGAAGTAGCGGATGCAACTGCCGACTTCGATTGACTGAGAGCACCCTGCCGCGCATTAGATGCACGAGAGAACGACGGGAGAAGATTATGCCCTACGTGACCGAGCAGACGCTGACCGACATCGTCCTGGAACGCTGGAAGAACATCTCCGATCCGCGGTTGCGCCGGGTCATGAACTCTCTCATCACGCACCTGCATGCCTTTGTGCGCGACGTTGAGCTGCCACTGAGCAAGAGTGGATGGCGGCGATCGACTGGCTCACCAGCACGGGCAAGCTGAGCAACGACAAGCGCCAGGAATTCATTCTAGCCTCGGATGTGCTCGGGGTCAGCATGCTGGTGGACTGCATCAATCATCGTCTGTCGACCGCTGCCACGCCAACCACGGTGACCGGCCCTTTCCATATTCATGATTCGCCGGAGCTGGCGAATGGCGCCGATATGGCGCGCGGGGCACCGGGGGTACCCTGTTTCGTGACGGGTGTCGTGCGTGATGTGGACGGCAAGCCGATTGCCGGGGCCATGCTCGATATCTGGCAGACCGACGGCGAGGGTCTTTACGAGGCGCAAAGGGATGTGACTGATCCGTGGATGCGCGGGGTCTACCGGTCCGGGCCGGACGGCTCATTTGTCGTAAGGACGGTCGCGCCCATCGGCTATTCGATTCCCATGGATGGCACAGTGGGCGAGCTCATGAACCAGACGAGCATCAGCCATATGCGCCCCGCGCATATTCATTTCCTGGTCGAGGCGCCCGGACATCATCGCCTGGTAACTCATCTTTTCCAGAGGGGATGCCAATACCTCGAGACGGACGTTGTTTATGGCGTGAAGGCGCCGCTGATCGTGGATTTCAAGAAGATGCCCGCGGGCAGCACGGCTCCCGGCGGGGAAACGCTTTCTGCGCCGTTCTATCTGGTGCACTACGACTTCACATTGCAACCGGCGCAAGCCGACGCTCGGCTGCAAGGCGTCGCCGCCGAATAAGACATGGATTCTTGTCTCCTGCGAGCCCATCTTTCGCATCCATGCGGAGCTTGCCGATATCCGGCTCTTTGGTCGGACACCATACGGCGATCGGCGGGTGATCGACATCATCGGCGGACGCGTCGATGGCGCAAAGCTGCAGGGCCGTATCCTGCCGGGGGCTGACTGGCAGATCGTGCTGCCCGACGGCACGGCTGATCTCACGGCGCGCTACGGCATCGAGACCGATGGCGGCGCTCGCGTTCTCGTGCGCAGCGATGGGCTGCGTCACGGGCCACCCGAAGTCTTGGCGGCGCTTGCGCGCGGCGAGCCGGTTCGACCCCACTCGTTATTATTTCCGCACTGCTATGCGCTTCGAGACGGCGGATGCCTCACTCGATTGGCTCAACCGCACCATCGCAATAGCCCGCGGCGCGCGTGAGAAGAACGCGGTGCGCCTCGACGTGCATGAGGTGCTTTAGCCATGCAGGTGAATCGCCTAAATCGGCGCGCGCTCTTGTTGCTGCTCGGCGGCGCGGTTGCAGTTCGTCCGTCAGCGGCGCGCGGGCAGCAGTCGGCGATTCCAGTCATTGGCTTCCTTGATTCCCGATCGCCCGAGGCAACGGCAGACCGGCTGCGTGGATTTCGTCAGGGCCTCCGGGAGACCGGATATGTCGAGAGCGAGAATGTAAAGATCGAATACGGCTGGGCTGAGAATCAGGACAATCGTTTGTCGCAACTCGCGGCTGAGCTGGTTGGCCGCCAAGTCGCCGTGATCGCCACTGGAGGTCCTGCGGCTACGTTCGCAGCCAAGGCGGAAACTGCAACGATCCCTACCGTGTTCCTGGTCGGTGATGACCCGGTGCGAATGGGACTTGTAAAGAGCCTCTCGCAACCCGGCGGCAACATGACTGGAATCAACATTTTTAATTCCGAGGTGACTGCCAAGCGGTTGGAGCTGCTGCGTGAGCTCGTGCCACGGGCAACCCGCGTTGCGGTCCTACTCAATCCGGCAGATGCCCGGCTTACCGAAACTCACTTGAGAGAATTGGAGCCGGCTGCCCGCACCATGGGACTGCAACTCCAGATGCTTGAAGCCAACACCAGCGCCGAGATCGACGCTGCCTTTGCAACGATTGGCCGTGAGCGGCCGGATGCCGTGTTCGTCGCGACCACCCCCTTCTTCAACGGCCGCCGTGTCCAGCTGGCGCAACTGGCGGCATTTCACAGACTACCCGCGACGTATGCGTTACGTGAATATGCGGAAGCTGGCGGATTGATGAGCTATGGGTCCGATATCGTCAGTGCATACCGGCAGGTTGGCATCTATATCGGCCGCATCCTCAAAGGTGGGCGCCCCGCGGATTTGCCGGTCGTGCAGGCAAGCAAGTTCGAGCTGATCATCAATGCGCAGACGGCCCGGATGCTCGGCCTCGTGGTGCCACCATCGCTGCTGGCCATCGCCGACGAGGTCTTTGAGTGAGCGAGTTATTTGCCCCGGCGCAGAAAGTTCGAGCGCGCGAGTTCTGCCTCCATTGAAGGAACTTATCATGGATATC
>CAWJCB010000032.1:0-46968 GCA_963841105.1 uncultured Alphaproteobacteria bacterium | reverse complement strand
ACGCGCATAGGGGCGCTTCTCAAGCCCGGTAAAGACGTTCTTGAACTGCACCATGCCGGCATTGGTGAAAAGGAGCGTCGGATCATTGCGCGGCACGAGCGGCGACGACGGCACGAGCGCGTGGCCGTTGCGCACAAAAAAATCGAGAAAGGTCGATCTGATCTCGTTGACGCCGCTCATCGCTGGTCCCGGTTTCCTCCAATATGGGCAAGCGCGCTTATCGCCGCAACAACGATCGGCTATAAAGCCTGCTTCACCCGCCACCGCACGCCGCCTAGCGCGGTCAAGCCCCGCCGGAGAAATGGAACGAGAGCCGCGACCGCACGCTTCACGCCTGGAACAGGCAGTACGCGCGGGCCAATTCGCCATCACCGCAGAGATCACGCCGCCGGTCTCGTGCGACGCGCAGGACCTCCTGCGCAAGGCGCTGCCGCTGCGGGGGCTCGCCGATGCCGTCAACGTCACCGACGGGGCGAGCGCGCGCGCTCACATGTCGGCACCCATCGCCGCCGCAATTCTCGCGCAAACGGGACTAGAGCCTATCCTTCAGCTGACCTGCCGCGATCGCAATCGGTTGGCGCTCGAAGGCGAGCTCATGGGGGCGGCGGCAATGGGGGTAAGAAACCTGCTTTGTCTCACCGGCGATGACCCCAAGGCGGGCAACCAGCCCGAGACCGAACCCGTGTTCGATGTTGATTCGGCAACGCTCACGCGCATCGCACGCGATCTGCGTGACAAAGGCGTGCTGCCTTCGGGGCGCGCAGTTGCCGGCACGGCGAATTTCTTCATCGGCGCGGCCGATGTGCCGATCGATCCGCCGCCGGGATGGCGCGCACAAAAGCTTGCAGCAAAAGTCGCAGCCGGTGCGCAGTTCGCACAGACGCAATTCTGCATGGATAAGGAGATCGTGCGCCGCTATGCGGCGCGCTTGCGGGAAGAGGAAGAGCTGCGCGATTTCTTCCTGCTCATCGGCATTGCGCCGTTGCGTTCGGCCAAATCCGCGCGCTGGATGCAAAAGCACCTCTTCGGCACCATCATTCCCGAGGCGTTGGTTGCGCGGCTCGAGCAATCGGGAGAATCCGCCGTGGAAGGCAGGCGCGTCTGTTCTCGAGCTGATTGAAGAGCTCGCGACAATCCCTGGGGTGGCGGGCGTCCATGTCATGGCGCCCGCCAACGATGCGGCGCTGCCCCGGGTGATCGCCGAGGCGCGCCGGCGGCTCGGATGAGGCGAGAGCCAGCTTGCGCCGGCGCGGCGCACTACCCTTCCTATCCCGCCTCGCCATCCTCCGCAGCCTCATCGCCGGTCAGAATCTTGTCGCCGATGGGCCCGGCACTTTGCCGGATCGCAGCTTCGAGCCTGCTGGCGATATCCGGGTTGGCCTTGAGGAAAATCTTGGCGTTCTCGCGGCCTTGCCCGATGCGCTGATTGTCGAAAGAGAACCAGGAGCCGGATTTCTCCACCACCCCCGCGCGCGACCCCGAGATCGAGGAGCTCGCCCATTTTCGAGACGCCCTCCCCATACATGATGTCGAACTCCACCACCTTGAACGGCGGAGCCACCTTGTTCTTCGTCACCTTTACGCGGGTCTGATTACCCGATAACCTCATCGCGTTTCCTTGATCTGCGCCATACGGCGAATATCAAGACGAACAGAGGACATAGAATTTCAACGCGTTACCGCCGGTGGTGGTTTCGGGCGAGCCAACATCACGCCGATCTTCATGCGGATCTGGTTGATGAAGACAACCAGTATTCACCCGGTTGACGGAGAGCCGGTCAGCTTACGCAACGCCTGCGTCATCAGGCGCGCCTGCAATCCCATCATGCTGTCGCCCATCTCACCTTCGAGCTCAGCGCGCGGCACGAGCGCTGCGACCGAATCAATCACGAGCACATCGACCGCGCCCGAGCGCACAAGGGTGTCGGCAATTTCGAGCGCCTGCTCACCCGCATCGGGCTGCGAGATCAGGAGATCATCGACATTGACGCCGAGCTTTCGGGCGTAGATGGGATCAAGCGCATGCTCGGCATCGATGAAGGCGCAGATGCCGCCCTTCTTCTGCGCCTCCGCCAGGCAATGCAGCGCCAGGGTGGTCTTACCCGACGATTCCGGTCCGATAGATTTCCACCACCCGCCCGCGCGGCAAACCGCCAATGCCAAGGGCGATATCGAGTCCCAGCGAGCCGGTCGAGACGACGTCCACGTCCATGGACTTGTTGTTTTTGCCCAGGCGCATGATCGAGCCTTTGCCGAAATTGCGCTCGATCTGGGAAAGCGCGTGATCAAGAGCCTTCGATTTATCCATGGAGACTTCGGGGACCATCCGTATGACGTTGTTGCTGCTCATTGCTTTCCCTTCCTTATGACCGCAATTTCCGGGCCGGACAAACGATCTGCCCCGATCGGAAGCAGTGTACACGTTTTGTTCTAGGTTCGCAATATGTTCTTTTGGCATTACTGGGTACTGACCTCATGGGCCAGGAGCGGCGTGACGCTGTATAGCCGTACTCTTCCCCTTTCGTTGTCCGCCCCCTCGCGATGTCTCAATCGGCACTCCGCATGAAAGAAACCGCCTATATCGGCAAACCCGTCAGGCGGGTCGAGGATCGTCCGCTGCTTACCGGCGCCGGCAGATTCGTGGGCGATCTGCGGGTGAGCGGCATGCTGGAAGCAGCTTTTGTGCGAAGCCCGCACGCGCATGCGCGCATCCGGGGTGTCGATGCGCGCGCCGCACGCGCGCAGGCGCGAGTCCACGCGGTATTCGCCTTTTCCGACCTTGCCCCCTTGCTCTCGCAGGCGCGTCTGCCGCTCGGCTTTCGCACGGATGCGCTTCCGCCGGACATCACGCCATTTCCGCTCGCGCGCGACGAGGTTGCGTTCGTGGGCGAGGCCGTGGCGGTGGTCATTGCGCAGACGCGCCATGACGCCGAGGATGCCGCCGCGTTGGTCACGGTCGACTACGAGCCGCTCGCACCAGTCTCGGACTGCCGGGCGGCCTTGCTGCCTGGCGCACCGCGGGCTCACACGGCAAGACCCAGCAATCTCCTGATCGAGCTCAAGCAGGGCTATGGCGACGTTGCGGGAGCGTTTGCGCGCGCTCCCCATCGCGCGCGCGTGCATCTCAAGCAGCATCGGGGCGGCGCTCATTCCATGGAAGGACGCGGGGCGCTCGCGAGCTACGACACGAACGAGGAGCGGGTCACGCTGTGGACCTCGACCCAGCTTGCCCATGAGGTACGCGCCGCTCTGATGAAGCTTCTGCGGCTCGATGAGAATCAGTTGCGCGTGCTGGCGCCCGATGTGGGCGGCGGCTTCGGCGCCAAGTTCCTGCTTTATCCGGAGGAAGTGACGCTCACCGCCGCGTGCCTGAAATTGCGTCGGCCGATCCGATGGGTGGAGGATCGGCGCGAGCATTTTCTCGCCGCGATCCAGGAACGCGACCAGTATTGGGAGCTTGAAGTCGCATTCGACAATGATGGGCGCCTGCTCGGCTTGCGCGGAATCATGATCCACGATCAGGGCGCCTACACGCCGCAAGGCATCAATCTCCCTTACAACGCCGCAACCGGCGTACCGGGGCCGTACATTCTGCCGGCCTACGAGCTTCGCGTGCAGGTCGCCGAGACCAACAAAGTCGCCACCATGCCCGTGCGCGGCGCCGGATATCCGGAAGCAGCCTTCGCGATGGAGCGGGCGCTCGATCGGATCGCGCAGGAGCTTTCGCTCGATCCGGCGCAAGTGCGCGAGCGCAATCTCGTGCCGCCACAGATGATGCCCTATGTGACGCCGCTCAAGACGCGCGCGGGTTCACCCGTGGCGCTCGACAGCGGCGATTTTCCCGCCTACCAGCGCATGGCGCTCGCAGCCATCGATTACGCCGGCTTTCCCGCGCGTCAACGCGAAGCCTACGCCTCGGGCCGTTATCTCGGCATCGGCATTGGGAACGGGGTTAAAGGGACCGGGCGCGGTCCATTCGAATCAGCAATCGTGCGCATCGGCCGCTCCGGGCGCATCTCGCTCTACACGGGCGCGATGCCGATGGGCCAAGGGGTCAAAACTGCGCTTGCCCAGATCTGCGCCGAGCAATTTGATGTTGCCCCCGAGCTGGTGAGCGTGACCGCCGGGGACACCGCGGTCATTCCTTATGGTCAAGGCGGGTTTGCCAGCCGCCAAACCGTGACCGCCGGTTCTTCCGTGCACATGGCGGCGGCCGCCGTGCGCGAGAAGGCGCTCGCGGTTGCCGCCCATTTGCTGGAAGTGAGCACGAGCGACCTCGAACTGCGCAACGGGCGCATCGAGATTGCGGGCGCGCCAGGGAGCGGGCTCGATCTGCAGGAAGTCGCCGAAGCCGTCGCCGGGGTGCCCGGCTATTCCATGCCGGGAAAATTCGATCCCGGGCTTGAAAGCCTGCAGAGCTTCCAACCCGGCGCGCTCACCTATGGCGGCGCCTGCCATGCGGTCGAGGTCGAGGTGGACGTCGAGACCTGCGGGCTGTGCGTCCTGCGCTATGTGGTGGTCAATGACAGCGGCCGCATCATCAATCCCATGATTGCCCAGGGCCAGATCATGGGCGGAGTGGTCCATGGCATCGGCAATGCGCTGTTTGAATTGATGGCCTACGATGCCGACGCGCAGCCCGTCACCACTACGTTCGCGGAATACCTCATGCCAGGCGCAACCGAGGTGCCGAATGTGGAGGTCGAGTTCGCGCAGTTTCCCTCTCCGCTCAACCCGCTTGGCGTCAAAGGGGTGGGGGAATCCGGGTGCGTCCCCGCGCCGGGTGCCATCATCTCCGCGATTGAGAATGCGCTCTCGTCGTTTGGCGTTCGGATCGAGGAATATCCCGTGACACCCGCGCGCCTGTTTGCGCTGCTGAGGAAGGCGAAGAGCTTGTAGGGGGGCAAAATCGCCCGCGCAACGCTTTGCAAGGGAGCGCATATTGGGTGGGCGATTTTGCCCACGCGGTGAATGCGACCCAGCGCCAAGGTGGGTTCGGCGCGCGCTCGCGATCTCACCCCGTGCCGTCAAGTGCGTACGCGCGCCTTGACCCGCCCACGCACGGCCTGGCCTTACTGGCTCGCCTTGATCCCCAAATCTTTCGCGATGGCAGCGAGGCGCGCGCGCTGGTCCGCAATGGCAGCGGCGAATTCGGCGGGGCCGCCGAGATTGACGATCTGCCCGGTCGCGATCAAACGCTGCTCGACCGTTGCATCGGTCACCGCGCGCACGTCGGCGGCGATGCGCTCGCGCAAGTCGAGCGGCATGCCGGGTGGGCCGAAGAAGCCCACAAGCCCATCGAAGGAAAGTTCGGGGTACCCCGCTTCGGCGGCGGTGGGAATGTCGGGCAGTGTGGGAGCGCGCACGCTGTTGCTCACGACCAGCGGTTTGATTCTTCCCGCCTCAAGCTGGGGCCGCACAATGGCGAGCGCGCCTTCGTAGACCTGCACGCGGCCCTCGGCGAGGTCATTGGCAGCCTCCACCGGATTGCGGTAGGGGACCTTGGTCATGTTCAAATTGTTGGTCTGGAGAAAACCTGCGAAAGCGAAATCAAGCGCGCCGGTGACGCCTGCCCAGTTGAGCTTGCCGGGCTGCGCGCGCGCCATTGCAACAAGGTCGGCGAAATTTGCGACATTGAGGGAGGCGGGCACTGAGATGGTGATCAGTGTATTGGAAACCCTTGCGATGGGCAGAAGATCGGCGGCCTTGTAGGGCAGGTTGTCATGCAGATAGGGATGAGCGGTAAATGAGGAGGTCGGGGAAGCGAGCAGCACATGGTCGTCGCGCGCGGCGAGGAATGATGTGATGCCGACAATGCCATCGCCGCCCGGCCAATTCTCCACCACGACCGGCTGGCCCCAGCGCGCGCTCAGACGATCGCCCAGGAGGCGGGTGCCAATATCTACGCCTGCGCCGGGACCAAGCGTCACCACGAATTTGACCGGGCGCTGTGGCCAATGCTGCGCCGACGCCGAGGTGGGCAGCGCAACCGCAAGTGCAACAAAAAAAGCGTTCAAGCGCAGCATCGAGCCTCCGATCTTTATTAATATTCCTCTGAAAGCACGCTGATGGCCGGCCTCTATACGACCGGCGGGTTTACATATAGTTGGGTACCGCCGGCCGGGTTGAATGCAGTGATTGGACGATTTGTCGCACTAATAGCTGATGCGCTGCTTGTATTTGCGTTGCTCGGCATCTCGGTAGCGCACGCTCAGGATTGGCCGCAACGGCCGGTTCGTCTGATTGCGCCCTACGCCGCGGGTGGAAACTCCGATGGCATTGCGCGCATGACAGCCCAGCGGCTTGGCGAAGCATTCGGCCACAGCTTCGTGGTGGAGAACCGATTGGGAGCCAATGGCGCGCTTGCCGCCGAGGCCGTAGCGCGCGCGGCGCCCGATGGCTACACGCTGCTGTGGGGCGCCACACCTCCCCTCACCATCAATCCTGCGCTCACAAAGCTCAGCTACGACCCAATCAAGGACTTCACGCCCGTCAGCGTCGTTGCCAGCAACGCGTTCGTCCTGATGGTGAACAAGGATTTCCCGCCCAAAACGGTCGCCGAGTTCGTCTCCTACGTGCGCGCGCAA
The DNA here is from genome assembly GCA_963841105.1 of uncultured Alphaproteobacteria bacterium. GTDB lineage: Bacteria > Pseudomonadota > Alphaproteobacteria > Rhizobiales > Xanthobacteraceae > VAZQ01. The sequence goes on along the minus strand of CAWJCB010000032.1, from coordinate 40,381 downwards.
CCAGGAAAACTCTCCTATGCCGAAGGAAGCGTTGGCAGCATCACGCATCTCGGCATGGCGCTCTTTCTCCATCGTGCTGGCCTGGAAATGGCCAATGTGAGCTATCGCGGCAACGCGCCTGCGCTCACCGATGTGGTAGCCGGGCATTTGCCGACCATGCTCTCCAATATTTCGGATGCCATGCCGCAGGCCGCGGCAGGCTCGATCCGCTTGCTCGCTGTGTCCGGCGAAAAACGCGCGGCTCAAGTGCCCGAGGTGCCGACCATTGCGGAATCGGGTTTCCCCGGCTTCAACGTATTGACCTGGAATGGCGTGCTGGCACCGGCAGGAACGCCCAGACCGATCGTGGACAAGATCGCCGCTGAAATCCGTCGCATGGTGAAGGATCCGCAATTCCTGGCGCGTCTTGAGCAATATGGCGCCGACCCCGTCGGCAACACACCGGAGGAGTTCTCCGCCATGATCGCCAGCGAAACCGCCGTGTGGGCAAACACCGTCAAGTCGCTCGGATTGAAATTTTAGCGCGGATTGCGGTCGATGGTCCGCCCTCAGCCTGAGGAGGGCGCGCAAACAGTATCATCCCCATAACAAACTCCGCTGCAAGCGCCCGTCTCGAAGGCGAGGGCGGCCCGGTGCTTGGAGACGCGCACTGCGTGCGCTCCTCAGCACGAGGACTGCCTAAACCGCCCTCGGCAGCCACAGGCCCACGCCTTTTTCGAGCGCCCGGCAATAGAGAAAATGCGCAAGCGCCACGTCCTGCGAGACTAGCCCCGTCGTGTGAATGAGGATGCGCTCATCGTCGCGCTCGCGCCCGGGCTTCGCGCCCGCCACGAGTTCATGAATTTCCGCATAAAGATCCTCCCGCGCGAATTGCCCGCTCTCCACCATGCGCTTGAACTCGCGCTGGAGCATGTTGAATTGCCAGCTGTCGATCACCACCTTGTCGAGCTTGCGCCAGCCTTCGGGATCAAGCTCGCGCCGCGCGAGCGAGATGAATGTCGAGCCGGCCTTGAGCCACGGCTCGCGGCTGACGACGTCGGAAGACGTCGTCCCCCGACTGCGATGTCGGCGCCGCGCACGACCTCCTCGATAGAATCCTTTGCGACCACGGGGAGCCCAAGCTCCTTCGACCAGCGTTCGATAAAAGCATGCCGCGTCTCTGGGCGGCGTGAGGTGCAATGGACCTCCTCGAAGCGGTACATGGTGGAAAGGCAGCGCAGGCAGTTGGTTCCCATGGTGCCGACGCCCACGAGCCCGAGCACTTTCGGGCGTTTCGGTCCCACCCACTTGCACGCAATGGCGGCCGCGGCGGCGCTGCGAATTGCATAGCTCCAGTGCTCATCCACAATGGCGACTGGCGCGCCGCTCTTGGGATCGGAGAGCACGATATAGCGGGTGCAATCGAGCCCACCCACCGTATTGCGCACGCCATCATCGTAGTAGTTGTAGAGGCGAACGCCCGTGGTCGGGACATCCTTCAAAAAGACGCTCTTCACATGCCAATGGTTGTTGAAGCCGTCCGCCACGTCGAGCTTGAAGCTTGCAGGATTCGACAAGACGACGCTGCCGCGGGCATGCATCAGATAGACCTGCTCGCAGATGGTGAGCGCATCCTTCACGCTGAGCAGCGCGAGCGTGTCAGCGTAGGGGACGAAGAGCACGCCTTTGTTTGTGTCCGTCACAGCCATTGGAATAATTCACAGTATTGCGGTGCCGCGTGCTTCGAGACGCTTCCCCGGCGTACCGCCGGGGTCGCTCCTCAGCACGAGGTCCTCATGCTGAGGAGCGCACGAAGTGCGCGTCTCGAAGCATGGATTGCGGGCTCTCGGCCTCCTTCGTCGACCTCGCCCCGGAATGACACTCCGTGGTTTCCTCACTCGTCCAGAACGAAATCGAAGTGCTTGCCGGCCGGCGCGTAGATTCTCAAAAATCTCCAGCGCCTCGGCGCTGCGATTGGCGAGCGAGTGCCTGGTGCCGGCCGGGACATAGACTACGTCGTCCGTGCGAATGACATAGGTCTTTCCCTCCACCACGAGGCTGCCCTCCCCTCGCTTGACGATATAGACGTTATCGGCCTCGCTGTGATGGTGCAGCTTGCCGGCCGGACCGCCGGGAATGAGACGATTGAAATGAAGGTCGAGCTTATCGGTGCCGAGACTTGCATTGATCAGCTTGACCTGCTCGCCGCGGCCGGGCTCCATGGCAACGCGGGGGCACTCGTTCAACTGCATGATCTTAAACACCTTGTCACTCCTTGCCGGCATCGCTCACCACAGGCACTATCCGCGACCGTAATTTGCAACACGCTCGCCTTCAAGCACACGAGATGCGTGAGACAACACTTATGAGCACATCGGCATGAGCAGGTCGGCCGCGATCGCGCGCGCCCACGCCTATTTCGACCGCGGTGAATTTTTTGCCGATCTGCGCCGTCGCGTCGCCATTCCAAGCACTAGCCAGGAGCCGCAGCGCGCGTCGGAGCTGCGGCGCTATCTTGACGAGGAGATGGGGCCAACCCTCGCGACGCTCGGGTTTTCCTCACACGTACTCGACAACCCGAAGGGGCCGCCTGCTCTCGTCGGCGAGCGCATAGAGGATGCGCGACTCGTCACGGTCCTCATCTATGGACACGGCGATACGGTGCGCGGTCTCGATAAGGCCTGGCGCAGCGGCCTCTCGCCCTGGCTGCTCACCGCCGAAGGCGATCGGTTCTATGGCCGCGGCTCCGCCGACAACAAGGGACAGCACAGCATCAACATTGCGGCGCTGGCTGCGGTGATTGGCGAGCGCGGCCGGCTCGGGTTCAACGTCAAGTTCCTCATCGAGATGGGCGAGGAGGTGGGCTCCGCCGGACTCGACGCGTTATGCACTGCGCACAGGAACGGTCTGCTGGCGGCGGACGTGCTCATTGCCTCCGATGGTCCGCGCGTCGGTCCCCAACATCCGACCCTTTATCTCGGTGCGCGCGGCGGCCATCCCATCGATCTGCTCGTGAACTTGCGCGAAGGCGCACACCACTCCGGCAATTGGGGTGGACTGCTCGCCAATCCCGCAATCATCCTTGCGCATGCGCTCGCCTCGATCACCGATGTGCGCGGCACCATCGCCGTACCGGAATGGCGGCCTCAGTTTCCTATCTCCGTACGTCGCCATCTCAAGGGCGTCGAGATCGAAGCCGGTGGCAACGGGCCGACCGTGGACCACGATTGGGGCGAGCCAGATCTCACTCCTGCCGAGCGCGTATTCGGCTGGAACAGCTTCGAGATTCTTAGCTTCACAGCCGGCACGCCGGAGGACCCGGTCAATGCCATTCCCGGCACAGCGCGCGCGCATTGTCAGCTGCGCTATGTCGTCGGCACTGACATTGACGACATCATTCCCGCGCTGCGCCGCCATCTCGACCGGCGTGGCTTTCACAATGTCGAGGTCCGGCCCGGTCCCGGAGGGGTTTTTCGGGCGAGCCGGCTCGATCCGGACGATCCCTGGGTTGCTCGCGTCGCCCGCTCGATCGAACAGACGACGGCCCGCGCACCGGTCATTCTGCCCAATACCGGCGGCTCGCTTCCTAACGATATTTTTGCCGAGGTGCTGGGACTAAAGACAATCTGGGTGCCGCATTCCTATACGGGCTGCTCGCAGCATGCACCCGACGAACATCTGCTTGCGCCCATCGCGCGCGAGGGCCTCGGCATCATGGCAGGCTTGTTCTGGGATCTCGGCGAGCCCGATGTCGTTGGAAATTTCGGTAGCCGTCATCCCGGCCAAGCGAGCGGCGGATACGCCGGGAGCGCGAGCCGGGATCCATGACAATCGCCGGCCGGTTATGGGTCCCGCGGCTGCCTCGCTTCGCTCGGCCGCGCGGGATGACGATGTGAATTTCAGCAACGACGGCCGACTGTCTGTCCCTACCAGCACCATCGTGGAATGGACGCGCGCGTTCGTGCGTCATCCTAGTCCGCAGACCGAGCGCTTCGAACGCGAGCCTCAAGTCCAGAGCTTCATCGGCGAAACGGTCGTACCCCTGCTGCAAGAGCTCGCCTTGCCATGCCGGCGCGATGCCATGGGCAACGTCCTGGTCGAGCTCGGTCCGGAGCGCACGGACCGGAGCCTGATGCTTGTGGCTTACGCCATGACCCATCCGGCCGCACGCATGCGCAATCCGTTCGCGGGCGAGCTGATCGAGAATGCCGCCGGAGCGTACATTCGCGGTCGCGGCGTATCGGAGCAGAAGGGATCATTGGCCGCGGCACTTGCCGCGGTAAAAACCGCCGCCGACCGTCTCGCGCTCAAGGGCCGCCTGATTTTCGCGGTGAGCACGGCAGGCGAAACCGGACGGCATGACGCGGCGATCAGCATTTGCGAAGCGCTTGGCGATTGCCCCAAACTTGCGGTCATCCTCATCGGCACAGGCGGGCGCATTGCGCTCGGCAACAAAGGCCGCATCGACGTGTTTGTCACGGTGCGCGGCAAGGCTGCCCACAGCAGCATGCCGTGGATGGGAGTGGACGCAATCGCAGGCGCGCGCGCCGCGCTCGACCGCGTACTGGCAATCGATGTCGGCGCAAAGAAACATCCTGCGCTCGGCCAGGCCACATTGACCGCCACGGCGGTGCGATCCTGGCCGGAAGCGACCCACACCGTGCAAGACGAAGTTCAGCTCACCTTCGATCGCCGCCTGCTGCCTGGCGACGACCCGCAGGCGGCGTTTGCCGCCATAGCGGCCGCCGCCGAGATCGGCGCACCATGGTCAGTCGAATGCAGGCTCGGTGCTTTCATGCATCCGGCTGAGATTGCGCCGGATGGGATTTTCATGCGCGCGGCATCGAGTGGCTGCCGGCGCATGGGCCTCGATTCCCCTGCGACGTTCCATAGCCATGGCGCGCTCGATGCCGGTTTCTTCTGCAACAGGGGTGCCGAGTCGGCGATGTGGGGACCGGGCGCCATCGAGCAATGGCACAGCGATGACGAGCGCATCGCGGTTGGCGAGCTCATCAATGGCGCCATCGCCTATCGCGGCATGATCGAGGAAGTGCTGTGCACGTAACAGCGAGCATGCGTGTTGCTGCGCTTCCGAAACCTTAGCCGGAGTTGAGCGCAACGAAATACCGGCTAAGATGAACGTCGAATGAGATCGCGACGGTTCAGCTCGGTGCTCGCGCCTGCATACGTCGGCGCGGCCTTGTGACCTGAGCCGCACGGGGGTGACCTACCGTGTTGTTCAACAGTTACGCCTTCCTGCTGGGCTTTCTGCCAGCGGCGATCTTGAGCTATCGACTGGCGGATAATTATCCGTCAATCCGCACATGGGTGCTCGTGGTGTTGTCGTTGATTTTTTATGCCTACTGGGACGTGCGCTTCTTGCCCCTGATGGTGGCCTCGATTCTGATCAACTGGTGGGCCGCCAAGCTCTTCATTGCGAACCGCAATCCTGCGGTGCTGACGGCAGCAATCATCGGCAACCTGTTGCTGCTTGGGATCTTTAAGTACACGGACTTTTTCCTCTCCAACCTCGCTGCGCTCGCGGGCTTCCAAGTCGAGCCGATGGGCCTGCTGCTCCCGCTCGGAATAAGTTTCTTCACTTTTCACCACATCATGTACCTGGTCGATCTTCAACGTGGCCGCGCGCCTGCCTATCCACTCGACCGCTATGCGCTCTACATCTGTTTTTTTCCGCAAGCGATTTCGGGCCCCCTCGCGCGCTGGAACGAAGTGATCCACCAGTTTGGCCAGCGAATATTTCAGCCGGACTGGGAACGGCGCTTCGCGATCGGGATCGTGCTGATCGTGATCGGATTGTTCGAAAAAGTCGTGATCGCCGACACCCTTGCCGGGGCTACCGATCCGATCTACAGCGCTGCACTGACCGGCCCGGTCCCAGACGGACGCGCCTGGATGTCGCTGGCATTCGCATTCCAGGTTTTTTTCGACTTCGCCGGCTATTCCGACATCGCGATCGGGCTTGCATTGATGTTTGCAATCACGTTGCCGCGCAATTTCGATGCGCCCTTCCGCGCGACAAGCATTCTGGAATTCTGGCAACGCTGGCACATGACGCTGGCGCGTTTCCTGCGCGATTACGTATTCCATCCATTGTCTAATTCCCGCATCGGGGGGCGCGAGCATCGCATTACCCGCTTGTTGATCTCATTGCTGTTGACGATGGCGCTGTGCGGATTGTGGCATGGAGCGGGTTGGCACTTCATCTTGTGGGGAATTCTGCAGGGCCTGGCGCTGGCGTTTGCTGCGACCTGGAGGCGGTGGCTCCCGAGCCCACCGCTCCTCGTCGGTTGGGCGGCAACGGTCAGCTTCTTCATTCTCACCATCATCGTATTCCGGGCTGAGAATCTGCAGGCGGCATGGCACCTCTATCAAGGTTTGACGACGCTGCCCGCCGCCTGGCATCCCGACGGGCGCAATGTGTTGATCCTGGCCATACTCTGCGCCGTCGCTCTTCCGCCCAGCCACGAAATCTGCGAATGGGCCAGCCGGACACCAAGCCGAACTCGTCGCCGCGGGCACCGCTGTGGCGCTGGTGCTGCTCCTTGCGGTCATCGGTGGCGGCCAGAATTATCATTTCATCTACTTTCAGTTCTAATCCCATGTCGAGTTGCCATTCCACCGGATCATCGGCGATCGAAAGAAATCAGAAGCTTGATTGGAGAGCTTGGCTCTGGTGCTGGGGCGCAGTTTTCGCCACCACAGTCGTTGCGCTTTATGCCTGCGTGTTGCTGGTCGATCCGTTCGCGACCGGCCGATTTGCCCTCACGCAGCGTGTTGATGTGACGTCAGCTAACACCCGGCTCTCAAAGGCGGGCCTGGTGCGCGATCCGCAATTCGATTCCGCCATTTTCGGAAATTCAGCCGCGTTCACCCTCGACCCCGCCTTCATAGGGATGCAAACCGGACGACACGTTGTTCAATTGTCGATTTCCGGAACCGTGCCGGGAGAACAGCTGTTCTTGGCCCGCGTGTTTGAACGGCATCACCCCGGCATTGCAACTCTGGGCATCTTCATGCTGGACGATTTCTGGTGTCGCAGCGGGTCAACGATGGATGATCCGTTCGCCGCGTTCCCGTTCTGGCTATATGACAGTGACAACAGCGAATACCTGTCGCATATCTTCTCCTGGCGCTCGCTTATAGCGACTGGGGTCCGCATCGGCGTCTGGCTCAACCTTGTGCAATCGTTCGAGCGCGCGGATGGCTTTGGTCCGGCATTCAAAGCGGGCAACCCGAAAGCGGTGTCGCAGGCGCTCTTGACGGTCACAAGGGCCGTGGATGGACCGCCACCGGACGGGCCGTATCCGGCGATCGAGGCGCTTGCCGAGCATCTTAGTGCACTGCCTCGGGATTCAACGGTGGCTCTGATTTTCCTGCCTACGTTTGCTTACGCACTGCCGGCTGAGGGAAGCGCTGCTGCCATGCGACTTGATGCGTGCAAAGCCCGTCTCATGAATGTTGCTCGCGGCCGTCCGGGAACGGGTTATGTCGATTTACGCCTCGATAACAGTCTGACGCGCGACCTCCACAATTTCGACGATCCCGTCCACTTCAAATCGGCCGTAGCACAATGGGTAGTCACAGAGACAGTGCGGATTATAAAAGAATTAGCTTCCTCTAAAGTTGCGCCGGCTTCAGCAAGCCTGATGTCGCACACCGGCAGGACGAATGTCGTGCCCGATGGAACGAACGACTAAAACGCTAAACACCGTTCCGGCAGGAGCTGCCCTTATTGCACCAATTCAGGCCAGGGCACGATGGTCGATTTGACCGTCTTCATGGCCATGGCATCGGCAACCGCGCGATCGATGCCCTCCTCGGAAAAAGGATAGAGCGCCTGCATTTCAAGCCAGGGATATTTGTCGCGTCGACGATAGAGCATATCGACGCCGAGCGGCAGATCGTTGCCGGTAAATCCCCATGAGCCGAGGACATTGATGTCCTTCGCGCAGATGCGATGCCACGACGTCGCAATGGAGCCGGCATCAGTGAATTGACCCATCTCCACATAGGTGCCGCCGTCGCGCAGAAACTCGATTCCTTCCGGCCCTGCGCTGGGGTGCCCCGCGCAATCCATGACCAGGTCGGCGCCAAATCCGCCCACAATGTCGCGCACCCGCCGGATGCGTTCATCCGCGGTCTTGAACTCATCGATGTTCACCGTGACCTCCGCCCCGAATTTGCGGGCAAGCGCAAGGCGCGGGTTCTCCGGCGCGCCGACGCAGATCACGCGCCCGGCTCCCATCTCCTGTGCCGCCGCCACCGCAAGAATGCCGATCGGCCCCGAGCCTTGGATCACCACCGCGTCTCCCCATTTGAAGCCGCCGGAACGCGCTGCGCGATTGAATGCACGGATGCAGGAGGTCAGCGGCTCGGACAATGCACCCAGACGCAGCGACATATCGTCGGGCAGCTTGTAGATCTTGGTGCCGGGAAGCATGTCGAGATCCACGTACACATATTCCGCCCAGCCGCCCCACAGATGCGGCGCCTTGTCGAAACCGAGATAGCGCCCGTAATAGACCGGCGTGAGACATTTGTTGGCGCTTTCGGGATAGTGGATGCAGTAGTAGCAGTGCCCGCACGGCATCAACGGCGGGATCATGACCTTCGATCCAACCGCAAGCGGCTTGCCCATGAAATCCTCGCGAAAATCGCTGCCGGTCTCGACCAGGACGCCGCCAAGCTCGTGACCCAGCGTAAAGGGCCACGGCAGCTTCTTCGGCCAATGACCCTTGAGGATGTGCAGATCGGTCCCGCAGACGCCGCAGGCACCGACCTTGATGAGCGCGGCCTGCTTCGGAAGATCGGGCCAGGGCACGGTGCGGATCACCGGCTTGGTGCCGGGCCCATCGAACGTAGAAACGCGAATCTGCTCCATCGCATGCGCCCTCACGGCTTCGTCAGCCGAGGTTACTTCACCGAAGCGGGATCGGCCGTCACGGGTTTCTTTTCCAGGACCGCGAGAGCGTGCTGCAAGACGGAGCGGATTTTTTCGTCGCCGCCGCTCTCGACCAGGGTCGGATCGAGATAAAGGTCGAGGCCGCTGAAGTGCTCGCTGATGATCTCGGTCCTGCCGCCCTCCGCATCGAGGATGCCGTCGACCGCATAGGCAATGACCTCACGGCTGATTCCCTTCATGGTGATCGCAGAGAGGGTATGGGCCGTGATCATGCCGCGCACGAGCGCGTAAGTCTCGTAGCTGATCACAATTTGTCCGGGCTCGGCGATCGATTGCAGCCGGGCGGCGAGGTTCGCCTCCGCGCCGATGATGGTGTAATCCATGCGGTCGGCGCTGCCGAAATTGCCGACGTTGCAATAGCCGGTATTGACGCCCATGCGGACGCGGAAGGGGTGTTCCACCCCTTCATTGCGCCATTTCGCATTGAGATGGCGCAGCCGCTGTTGCATTTCGATCGCCATGCGCAGGCAGGCGCGCGCGTCCTCGGCCTCCCCTTTGGTCTCGGGATCGCCGAAGAATATCAGCATGGCGTCGCCGACGAACTTGTCGACGGTGCCGCCATGCCGCAGCGCGAAGTTCGACATTTCGGTGAAATATTCATTGAGCAACTGAGTGATCGCCTCAGGCTGCAGGCGCTCGGTGGTGGCGGTAAAGTCCTTGATGTCGGAGAAGAAGATCGTCAGCTTCTTGCGCTCGGTTTGAATTGCGACGTCCTTCTGGCCGCTGAAGATGCTCTTGTAGATCTGGGGTGAGAGGTAGCGTGAAATCTTCATGGAAAGCGAAGCGAGGAACTCGTTGGCGGTCTCGAGTTCCCGATTCATCCCTTGGATCGCGAGCGCGTGCCGGCGTTGGAGGAAGAGGAAACTCGCCCCGGCAGTGCTGATCAGGACAAAGTAGATCATCAGATATTTGAAAGAGAGCAGGTTCACAGCGATCGGCTGGGTGATGGTCACCTCCTGGATGCCGCGGACATCGCCCACTTTCCACCCCTGCTTGGAACTCTCGGGATGCGTGTTGTGACACGCAACGCAGGTCGCTCCCATGATGATGGGCGTGATCAGCCGCACCTGATCGGTGAAGATTGAGCGCGAGGAATCGGTGACTTGTTGATCTGGATTGTCGCGTAGAGCCGCAAGCGCATAGTTTTCAAAGTCATCGAGCGCATGCGGGGTACGATTCCTGAACGGATAGTCCGAGACGAACCGGTAGCTGATGTTATGCTGCTGTTCGTTGAGCACGCGACCAAGCTCGAGCGAAAGGGTGGCCGGGATCGGAATGGCACCTGGGATGGTCTCGTAGTTGTGCACGACTTTGGTTGATCCCGGCGCGGCCAAGACTCTCGCAACAACGTTGTTGGCATAGTAGGCACGCACACTGCTGATGACCGAATTCAGATCGGCCGCCTGCCGGCGCAATGCGGCGTCCGTGAGGTTGCTGAGATCGAGCCAGACGGCAATCGGGAGTCCCACCAGCAGCGCCATCACCACAAGTCCGAGGGCGAATCCGCGGTAGCGTGGATCCCGTGCACGGGAGGGCAATATCGGTGCAGCGGTCGTCGCCATTTTCTTGTTCCGTAGTTCGCGTTTCGCGCCGAGCGCTTACCACAATCAGCCGGCAAATTGGAGGCGACCGGCACCCGGCGAGTTCAGAGCGGGGATCGTGTGAGATCGTAGCAAAACGGCGTCATGGCCGGACTTGTTCCTGCCATCCACGTCTTTGATTCGATTCGGCTCTAAGACATCAAGCTCGGCGCAAGTCGAGTAGACTCGACTTGCGCTGACAAGCGGGCATGACGAAGGGCCCTACCTCGGCATTTGCACCTTTATGCCGATTTCCGCCCCCCTCGCATCGGAATACTCTTTTGGCTTCTCAATCAGATTGCAGCGCCGGGAGAACGGAAAAAAGTTGAATGCCTCACAACGTTTGTCTTTCAAGCACCGCTGCGAGCAATCTTCATAATTTGGCGCATTGGCTTGCAGGTAGGGTTCATTCGGGAAGGCTTTTTGGGACCGCCGCTGAATGACCGGCTCGCGATCGTCATTGGTGACGGTGATCCCGGCCGCAACGGATGTGATGCTGCGCGGCTCCAGCCGCAATGGGCTGATGGAGGATTTCAAGAAGCATAACCGGTTCCACATGTCGTAGGAAAACGCCTGACAACGGCTATCCCGCTTGCAGTGATCCTCGCACTGGTCCAGCGAAACCCCGCGCGGGCGCTGATAATCGCCGCCTTCCATGTCCCGGCTCGCATAGGGTGTGAAGGCCCGACCTGAACCGGAACCGCTCGCAGGGGGGACAGGCACGGCAGTCGGCGCGGGCAGAGCCGCGGAAGGCGAATTTGGAGGCGGCGGCTCGCGAGCGGCGGAACGGCTTGCGGACGCCTTGATCTTCTCCGTGATGGCCCTGACCGCCTTCTCGCCGGGAGCATTGCGGCAGACATCGCCGAGCGTGGCGGCGATCATCTCCAGCGAGGAAGGCGCATCCTCCTGCCGTGCCGCCGCGTAGCCGGCCGCCCACGAGATCATCATCAGCGATCTGCGCACTTTGGCGCTGTCACCGCGGTCGGCGACGTCCGCGAGAAACTGGGCGCAGGTATAAGTATCCAGCACCAGCGCTTCTTGCGCATGAGCGGCGCACGTGAAGCATGTCCACAAAATGGCGATTAGGCCTGGCCACGACGGTCCGCTCACATCGTCCCCCACACCTCTTGCAACCCACAGACGCCGGATGACTTTGTCTTCGAACCGTCACCCCATTTCTATCTTTTTTGAGCAGGATCTTTTCCGAAAACCGGAACCCACTTTTCGGGGATCACGCTCTAGCTTTGGATACTACGGGGTCGAATCACGCGCCGCAATCATCCAAGATGCGACGAAAAGCAACTTGCAATCGAAACGACCGTGCTGGCGGGGTCGAGTTTTCCAGCTATGATCACCGCTGCATGATCAAGACGCGCGATGAGGAAGATGCGGCATGATGAAGATATCAAGTGGCGATTGCGGGACCCAATGAATGGCTGACCTCGATGCGGGAGCGGTCAAGCGTCGAGCACGCGAGCTTGGCGCCGACCTCGTGGGCATCGCAAGCGCCGCGACACTTAATGCCTTTCCGCCGGACCCGCGCTGGCCGCAGACGCCGGAACGCATCTCTCCCTACTGCAAAAGCGTCATCGTCATTGCACAGCGCATCCCCGCCGGTGCATTCCGCTGCAAGACCAACGTGGCGGTCCAGTACATAGATATGCTGGTGCTGCGAAAGATGGACAAGATCGCGTACCGCGTGGCGGAGGAACTGGAGGAAGCCGGGCATCCCTCGTTCGTGACAGCCGCGCAGGAAACCGACTGGAGCTACAAACGGGCAAGCTATGGACGACTTTCAACAAGGCATCTCGGGGTCGAGGCAGGGCTCGGAACGCTCGGATTGGAGGTGAACATTCTCACCCCTGAGTTCGGACCGCGCATCTACCTTACCGGCATTCTCACGGAGCTCGAGCTTGCAGCCGATCACCCGCTCACCGAGCAGGTTTGCATCGGCGAATCATGCAGCCGCTGCCTGCATTCCTGTCCGGCCGATGCCGTCTTGCATTTCGGCATCGACAAGCGCGCCTGTGCGAGTGAGGCGCAGGAGTTCGGATTCTCCACCATTCTGCAGTTCTTCGAACGCTACATCGATGCCAGCCCCGAACAAAAAACGCAGATGGTCCGCTCGCGCGATCTCTTCGGCTTCTGGCAAGGGCTTTTGCGCGTCGTCGGTTCCTTTGGCGACTGTCCGCGCTGCCTCGCTGTCTGTCCGGTGGGCAATGACTATTATGCGCATCTGGCCGACGCCCAGCGCGATATCCCGGAGAAGACGGCGGAAAAAGTCGCACTGGGGAAGGCCTACAAGGAACGCCGGGCGCAGGGAGAAGAGATCTCCGGGCTTGATGCCTGGAACATCCGTTGGGTAGGCCCGGACGGCTACCGCGGCATGGTCGCGCGGCAGCTGCAGGCCTTCATGCAAGATCAAAAGCGCCGCAGCGAGGCTTCCTCGGAGCGCGCGACCGAGAGCAGCAGCACCTGAACATGGTCGCGATCTTCAAGAGCGCCTTGACCGCGGAGGAAGTCAAAAAGAAAGCGCGTGAGCTCGGAGCGGATCTCGTCGGCATCGCAGACGGGGCCGCATTGGAGCAAAATCCGCCGGACCCGCAACGGCCGCGCCGGCCTTCGGACATCAGCGAGCTCGATGCCGGCCGTGTTATCGTGCTCGCCAAGCGCCTCAACCATGGCGTCGCGCGCATAGCAACGTGGAACGACCGCCACAAATATTACAACGACGAGCTTGCGCTGACGCGTCTGGAGGAGGCCTCGCTCGATCTCGTCTATTGGCTGGAGGACCGGGGCTATCCAGCGATCATTGTTCCTCCGACCCACATCGATCCCTGGAGCTATTCGGGCAATCCGGCTCGCCATATGCCGGCGCTGTTGTCGTTGCCGCATGCGGCCGTGGAAGCCGGCCTGGGAACGCTCGGCCTCAACCTGCAACTGCTGACGCCCGAATATGGCCCGCGCGTGCTTCTCACCGCGGTACTCTCATCGATCGATGTGGAGTGCGATCGCAAGATGGATCGCGCGCTCTGCCATGGGCCGAGCTGTGCGCGTTGCCTGAAAACCTGCCCTGCCGATGCGGTCGAGCATTGGGATCGGGATTGGGAATCGTGCGACCGATTCCGGTCACCCCACGGATTTGCGCAACTGACCGAGCACGTCGATCTTCTCATCCGCGAGCCCGACACCGAAAGGCAGAAGGAGCTCCTCCGGTCGGAGGACAGCTTCAATCTGTGGCAGAGCATCCTGCGCGGCGCCGGCGTGATAACGGGGTGCCGGCGCTGCGCGGATGTGTGCCCGGTCGGTGAGGACTACGCGGCGCTGCTGCAGGATGCGCTCGAGCACATCCCGGAAAGCACGCCTGCCAAAGAGGCGCGGGCCGCCGCCATGTCGCAAAGCGAACGCGCGGGCGAACTGCCACAAAGCTATTCGGCGCAAGCGCGCTGGATCGGAGCGCCTGCGCCCACGGCCGGTGACGGCGAGTAATCATGCTGCCTCTGCCGAAATCGCGATCGCAGATCGAGGATATCCAACGCACGCGCAAACGGCGGGCGGTGGAGCAGGCACGGCGCGCAAAATTCTACGCCGGCAAGCTCGACCATATCGACTCCCACCGGCTCGACGATTCCGACGAGTGGCACAAGATTCCGGTCCTGACCAAGGACATGCTGCGCAGCTTATCCGATGCCGAATTTTACCAAGGATTTTGCCTGAAACCCTCCGATGGCATTGCCGAATATTGGCGCTCCGGCGGCGCGACGGGCACGCCGCTCTTCTATCCACGCAGCTTTGAGGACATCCAATGCGCGATGGTCGGCTTTGCGCGGGTATACGAATGTGCCGGCTGTAACCGCGGCGGGCGCGCACATGTGTCCTTTCCGCTTGGCATCCATCCGGTTGGACAGATGCTGGCACGCTCGGCCACAATCGCCGGCATCGCCGTTAATTGGGCGGGCTCCGGCACGACCACACCTTCGCTCATGCAGCTCGAGCTGATCGAGCGGCTGCGCCCGACCATCTGGACCGGCATGAGCAGCTATGGGCTTCATCTTGCCAATCTCGCGGAGGCACGCGGGCTTGATCTTGCTGCGGGCACAGTGGAAACCATCCTGTGCTCAGCCGAGCCGCTCTCCGATGCCAAGCGCAGCAAGCTTGCGCAACATTGGGGCGCGCAAGTGCGCGATACCTTCGGCATGACGGAGGCCGGCATGATGGCCGCCGAGTCCACCCCCGGCGACGGCTTTCGCATTTGGACCGACATGTTTTACATCGAGGTGCTGGATGAGCAGTTTCAGGCGCCCGTCGCGCAGGGGGAAGTCGGCCAGCTTGTGGTCACGCCGCTGTGGACCAACAATGTGACGCCTTTCCTGCGCTGGGGCTCGGGCGACCTTGTCACCTGGCGCGAGGCCGATGACGGCGCGTCCCCGTTCTCGGTTTTTCCGCTGCTCAAGCACGCTCACCGCACCACCGGTTTCTTGAAGATTCGCGGAATCAATCTCAATCACTCGGAATTCGAGGATTTCATGTTCCGCATCGCCGAGATCGGCGATTTCAAGGCCGAGGCGCTGACGGCGCAAGGACTCGAGGTGCTTCGGTTGTCCATTGAGGTGCGGAGAGGAGCAAGCGCCAGTGATGTTGCAGCGGAGTTGCAGCGGTCTGTCCGCAACACATTCGGGCTGACCCCCGAAGTCAAAGTCCTGGAGATCGGGACGCTGGCGAAAGAATTCGAAGCCAGCGTGAAGACGCCGCGGTTTGTGGATCGGCGGGAATAAAGGACACGAGGAGAACGCAATGAAGATGTTTTCGACCATCATCGGCGCCGCCTGCGGCTGTGGGCTGTTGCTGACGCCGGCCCATGCCCAGGAGAAGCTGCGGATCGGCATCCTCGCCACGCTATCGGGACCTCCAGCCGTCATTGGCCAGCAACTGCGCGACGGCTTCAAGCTCGGCGTGCAACATCTCGGCGGCAAGCTCGGCGGACGTGAGGTCGAATTGCTCGTTCAGGACGACGAGCTCAAGCCCGACCTCGCCGTTTCCAAGGTCAAGGCCTTCATCGAGCGAGACAAGGTGGAGTTTGTAGTCGGCCCGGTATTCTCCAATATCCTGCAAGCGATCATGAAGCCGGCGACCGAAGGGGGCGCCGTTCTGATCAGCCCGAATGCCGGCTCGTCCAACTTCGCGGGTAAAGACTGCAACCAGAACTTTTTCGTCACCTCCTACCAGAACGATCAGATCCACGAAGTGCTGGGCCACTACGCGCAGGAAGCCGGCATGAAGAAGGCGTTCATCATGGCGCCGAACTATCAGGCCGGCAAAGATGCGCTCAACGGCTTCAAGCGCGACTTCAAGGGTGAGATTGCGGACGAAGTCTATGTGCCCCTTGGGCAGCTCGATTATTCGGCGGAGCTCACCAAGATCGCCGCTGCCAAGCCTGATGCGATATTCGTGTTCCTGCCCGGTGGGATGGGCGTCAATTTCGTCAAACAGTTTCGTCAGGCGGGATTAGCCGACCGCGTCACCTTTCTCTCCGCTTTCACCGTGGACGAAGCGACGCTGCCGGCCCAGCAGGATGCTGCTATCGGTTTTTTCGGCGGGGCCAACTGGGCTCCCAATCTCGACAATGCTGAGAACAAGAAATTCGTCGGCGAATTTGAGAAGGAGTTTGGTGCCGTTCCCGGCACCTACGGCTTCCAGGCCTATGACGCGGCACTTCTGATCGATAGCGCATTGCGCCAGACCAAAGGCGCAACCGCGGACAAGGCGGCGTTGCGCGCAGCCCTCATGAAGGCCGATTTTCAATCATTGCGGGGCGGTTTCAAGTTCAACGTCAATCATTACCCGATCCAGGATTTCTATCTGGTCAAGGTCGCCAAGCGTCCCGACGGTAAATTCCAGACCGAGATCGTGAAAAAGATATTCGAGAACTATGCAGACACATATGCGAAGGATTGCAAGATGTAGTGGCGGGGCGTCGTAGGGTGGGTCAGCGCGGCCATGATTTTCAGATTTTGCAGGATATGCGTTCCGCGCGTAACCCACCATGCAACGTGCTAAACACTCGCCATGTGTTGGGTTACGAGCGGAACAACCAATTCGGATAAACTAGTGCCCCGATTCCGAAGTCCGCAAAGCGTTTGCGCCCCCTCTGATGCGGACTTCGGAATCGAAAGGGGCACTAGCAACGTTATGGTTCTAGTGCGGTTTTGAATTTGAAGTTCCTATACGAGTTTGCGACACCGTATGATAGGAACTTCAAATTCACCGCACTAGGAGGTCCGGGCCGCGCCTAACCCAACCTACCGTATGGTCGCTGTTGCCGGATCGAACGGGATGACGCGGCGGCCCAGAGGTCGCGCGGCGGGAGAGATGTCGCACTTGAGAAACTGCCCGTTGCCAGCCGCGCCGAGGAATTCGCCGGCTTGAGCGACGACCTCCCCCCGCAGCAGCGTGGTGACCGGCCAACCTTTAAGCTTCTTGCCCTCATAAGGCGTGTAATCCATGGCGTCGTGGATCATCGCCTGGCTGATGGTCACTTCCTTCTGCGGGATCCCAGATCGCGAGATCGGCGTCGCCTCCCACCGCAATCGTGCCTTTGCGCGGGTAGAGCCCGTAGAGCTTCGCGGCATTGGTCGCGGTCAAGGCGACGAAGCGGGGCAGATCGATGCGCCCCCTGCCGACGCCCTCCGAGAACAGGAGCGCCGTTCTCACTTCAAGACCAGGCACGCCATTTGCCACTTTCTTGAACGGCGCGTTGCGCCCGTGCTTCATCTTTCCTTCCGGATCATCGAACCGATAGCCGGCATGATCGGAGGAAAAGACCTCGAACACTCCAGTCTCAAGCCCACGCCAGATCACCTCCTGGTTGGCTTTGTCGCGCGGCGGCGGGCTGCACATGTATTTGGCGCCTTCAAAGCCCGGCCGGTCGAGATCATCGGCGGTCAGAAAGAGATATTGCGGGCAGGTCTCGCCGTAGACCTTGAGGCCGCGCGCCTGGGCCGAGCGAATTTCCTCCATCGCCTCGCGCGCCGAGACATGCACGATGAGGATTGGCACGTCGACGAGCTCGGCGAGCGAGATCGCGCGCGAAGTCGCCTCGCGCTCCGCAATGGGGGCATGCGCAACCGCGTGAAAGCGCGGCGCGGAATGCCCGGCGCCCAGCAACCTGTCGCTCAGCCAGGAGATGACGTCGTGGTTCTCGGCATGCACCATGACGAGCGCGCCCTCACGCCGTGCCACGGTTAGCACTTCGAGGATCTGACGGTCATCCAGCTTGAGCAAATCGTAGGTGGTGTAGATCTTGAACGACGTATAGCCGTCCTTGATCAAGGCCGGCAGCTCCTGCCCGGTCACCTGCTCAGTCGGGTCGGATATGATGAGGTGGAAGGCGTAGTCCACGGCGGCTTTTGGGCCCGCGCAGGCGTGATAGTCTTTCACAACCTGCCGCAGCGACATGCCGCGATGTTGCGCGGCGAACGGAATGACGGTGGTCGTGCCGCCGCAGGCCGCCGAACGTGTTGCCGTGAAAAAATCGTCGGCCGTCATGACGCCCAACGAAGAGCGCTGCTCGATGTGGCAATGGCTGTCCACGCCGCCGGGCGTGACGATGTGCCCCTCGGCATCGATGTCGCGCCGCCCCGGCGCAAGCTTTGCGCCGACGGTTGCGATACGGCCGCCAACGATGCCGATGTCGGCGCGAAATACATCCGCCGCAGTGGCGAGCATTCCGTTGCGCACGACGAGGTCGTAGTCAGCCATGTGCTTTCCTATGCCACCGCACGACGGCGAAGGTCGCCGCGTTGCGCCAGCCGCTGTTCGAGGCGCGCCAGCAGGGCGTCGAGCTCCTTGACATCATCAGAATCCAGTGTTGGACCAGGCGCCCGCACCGCCGCCGAGCGAATGGCGCCGCGCCGGCGGAGGATTTCCTTACGTATCGCAAGCCCGAACCCGGGCTGCTGCTCATGCCGAAGCAGCGGCAAATAAATGTCGAACAGGTCCTCCGCGTCCTCGCTGCGTCCGTCCTGGAACAAGGAGCAGACGGTGGCCAGCATCTCAGGATAGGCAAAGCCGGTCATCACACCGTCGGCGCCGCGGCGCAGCTCCTGCGGCACATACAATCCGCCGTTGCCGACCAGGATGCTGATGTAGCGGCGGGCTTTCCCGTCGCAGGCCTTGCGCAGCTGCGATAGCTTCTTCAAACCGGGACAATCCTCGTGCTTGAACATGACGACGCTCGGATAAGCATCCACGATTCTGAGAAATCCCTGAGCCGAGATGTCGGCCTGCGTAGACTGCGGGTAGTCCTGATAGACCACGGGAATCTTTTCACCCAGCGCGGCGATGACCTCTCCGAAATACGTGACGATCTGCGTTTCGGTCTTCAGTCCCACAAGCGGCGCAATCATGACGCCGCAGGCGCCCGCATCCATTGCCGTTTTACTGAGCTTGACGAGATTGGCCGTGCCTGGATTTGACACGCCCACGATAACTGGGACGCGACCGTTGACGAGGCGCAGGTACCGGCGCGTGAGCTCGGCCGATTCCTCATCGCCGAGCTTCTGCGCCTCTCCCATCATGCCGAGGATGGTCAGCCCATTCACTGCGCATTGCAGATAAAACTCGATCAGCGTCTCGACGCTTGCCCAATCGATATCGCCCGTATCCGTGAACGGCGTCGCCGAGATGGCATACATCCCTTTGGCGCTGGCATCGAGCAACGGGCCCATGGCATTCCTCTTCGCGGCACGCAGTTGGCTTACGTATAGCCAGCTTTGCAGGGTGGGCAAAGGCGCCTGCCGCTCTCGATGCAAACACAAAAGCACGCGCGCCTTTGCCCACGCGCAATCGTCGTGCCATAGGTCGCGTGGGCAAAACCGCCATCGATATGGTTGTCCCTCGGCCGCCGGGCGATTTTGCCCATCTACAAGCTCTGAGCTTGTCCAACGTGGCGGGCCGCTATAGTTCTTTGGGCTGCCGATGCGGAAGGGAAAACTCATGTCGCGATCTGCAATCGCTGCCGTCCTGCTGCTCGCCATTGCCTCCTCGCTCTGCGCGCAGGAGCTACCGCCCCTGCGCACGGCGGTCGACGGGACCTTTGCGCCCCATGCCTTTCCCAGCATGTCGGGAGGCTATGAGGGATTCAACGTCGACCTTGCCAATGAGATCGCGAGGCGTCTCAAGCGCAAGATCACCATCGACGCGGCGCAATATTCGGGGCTCGTGCCGGCGCTGCTGGCGGGCACATATGATTTTCTTGCCGCGCCGACCACGGTGACCAAGGAGCGCGTGGAAAATATGCTGTTCACCGAGGGGTACCTCAACACGGACTTCCAGTTCCTGATCAAGAAAGGCGCGCCGAAGGTGACCAAACTCGAAGACCTTAAAGGCAAGACCGTTTCGGTGAACAAGGGCTCGGCCTACGATTCATGGGCGCGCGAGCTCGAGGGCAAGATTGGCTGGAAGGTCGAATCCTACGGCACCCAGCCCGATGCGGTGCAGGCCGTGCTGGTCGGGCGTGCCGATGCCAATGTGGCCGGCAACACCGTCATCGCCTGGGCGGTGAAGAACAATCCGCAGCTCGAACTCTCGTACCTTTATTCCACGGGTCTGGTCTGGGCAGCCCCCTTGCGCAAGGATTCCGGCGAGCTGCGCAAGACAATTGAGAACGCCATTGAATGCATGAAGCTCGACAGCACGATTGCCAAGATGCACGAGAAATGGTTCGGCATTGCGCCCGCGCCCGGTTCGGCCGCGGTAGTCGTCTATCCCGGCTATGGCGTGCCCGACATGCCGGGATATGATCCCACCGCTCACACGCCCGCGTGCGGCTGAGGCCAGGCACCGTGCCGTTGTTCCGCCTCATCCAGAGGAGCCCGCGTAGCGGGCGTCTCGAAGGATGGGGCGGCCTCGCGCTTCGAGACGCGCCGCAGCGCGCCCTCACTGTGTTTCTCAGATCTGTGATCGCGTTGCGCTGCGACGCTCCTCAGCACGAGGTCCACGGCGCGCGTGCATGATCGCACAATGACCAGCGCCGTTCCCATTCTCGACATCCGCGGGCTGCGCAAGAGTTTCCATCACGTGGAGGTGCTGTGCGGCATCGATCTTGCGGTTCTGCCCCAGCAGCTCGTCTTCATTATCGGGCCATCCGGCTCGGGCAAAAGCACGCTGCTGCGCTGCTGCAACCGCCTGGAAGAGCCGAGCGGCGGCTCGATCCGCATCGATGGCGTCGACATCATGGCGCGATCTACCGACATCAATGCCATGCGCCGCCGCATCGGCATGGTGTTCCAGTCCTTCAACCTCTATCCCCACATGACCGCGCTGGGCAATGTTTCCCTGGCGCTCGTCAAGGTGCTGCGCAAGCCGCGCGCGCAGGCGGAGCGCATTGCGCTCGCCACCCTCGACCAGGTCGGGCTTTCCGATAAGGCGCGCGCCTATCCCGCCGAGCTTTCCGGCGGCCAGCAGCAGCGCGTCGCGATCGCGCGCGCACTCGCACTCGAGCCGAAGCTGATGCTGTTCGACGAGCCGACATCGGCGCTCGATCCCGAGCTCGTCGGCAGCGTGCTCAATGTCATGCGCGAGCTCAAGCGCGGCGGCATGACCATGCTGGTCGTTAGTCATGAGATGCGCTTTGCGCGCGATGCCGCCGACCGCGTCATCTTCATGGACCACGGCGCCATTGTGGAGGAAGGCTCGCCCGAACAGATTTTCGTGCGGCCGAACGAGCCGCGCACGCGCGCCTTTATTGCGGAGCTTGTGCGCTGATCGTTTTTGCAGCCGCGCAATTGCTGAGGAGGGACCTCGATGGAGCACGGCTTTGGCTTTGTCGAAGCATTTCTCAATTGGCAGGTGATCGAGCGATATTTCCCCGCCATCATGCGCGGAATGGCCGTGACGATCGAGATTGCCGCCGCCGTGGTGCTCACCGGGATTTTGCTCGGACTCATTCTCGCGGTCGCGCGCTCCTTCCGCGTGCTGCCGGTCAGCGCCTTGATCGTCTTGTTTGCCGATATTTTTCGCGCGCTGCCCCCGCTCGTTCTCGTACTGCTGGTTTATTTCGGTCTGCCCAATGTCGGGATCAATCTGCCGTCCTTTGCCGTCTTGTGGCTCGTGCTCTCGCTGGCGCTCGCCGCTTTCTGCGAGGAGATTTTTTGGGCCGGCCTCCTGTCCATCCCGAAGGGTCAGTGGGAAGCGGCGCGCTCAACGGGACTTTCCTTCATCGCCACGCTCGCCTATGTCGTGCTGCCTCAGGCGCTTCGCCTCACCGTGCCGCCGATCACCAATCGCACCATCGCGATTACCAAGAACACCGCGCTTGGCATGGTGATCGGTGTCGGCGAAATCCTCAATCAGGCGACCACCGCGCAGTCGTTCTCCGGCAACGCCACGCCGCTCATGATGGGAGCCATTGCCTACGTCCTCCTCTTCATTCCGGTGGTTGTGCTCGGCCGCTTGCTTGAGACGCGATTTAAGTGGCGGCGGGCGTGATGGATGCGATTACGCAGCAGTTCTTCAATCTCGCCATCATGGAGCGGGCGCTCCCGCTGCTGCTCATGGGGCTGCAACAGACGGTTATTCTGTGCCTGATGGTCGTTCCGCTCGGCCTTGCGGGCGGGCTGATGTTTGCGCTGCTGTCGCGCTCCTCTATCGCTGCGGTGCGCTTGCCAGCCATAGCGGGCATCGACTTCTTTCGCGCCGTACCGCCGCTCGTACTGCTGATCTTCATCTATTCCGGGTTGCCCTTCGCCGGGTTGCGGCCGTCTCCTTTTGCCGCCGTTGCACTCGCCTTCTTCCTCAATACATCGAGCTATTACGGGGAGATCTATCGCGCCGGAATCGAGAGCATCGGGCTTGGTCAATGGGATGCGGCGCGCTCGACCGGGCTGACCGTCGCGCAGACGCTCGCCTATGTGATTCTGCCGCAGGCCGTGCGCAACGTGTTGCCTGATCTCATCTCCAACACGGTGGAAGTGGTCAAGCTCACCTCGATCGCCAGCGTTGTGGCGCTGCCTGAGCTCTTGTATTCCGCCGACATGGCACGATCGGTCACTTTCAACAGCTCGCCGCTGGTGCTGGCCGCCTTGATCTACCTGGTTCTGCTTTGGCCTGTTGTGCGGCTGGTGAGCCGGCTCGAGCGGCGGATCGCCACCTAGTGCCCCGATTCCGAAGCTCGCAAGCGTTTGCGACACCCTCTGATGCGAACTTCGGAATCAAAAGGGCACTAGCTTAGCTTGAGTCGGCGGGATTGGTGCAAATGTGTCAAGTTTTGAGGTCGTCATTCCGGGGCGCCGAAGCAAGCGGAGGCGAACCCGGTGCTTCGAGACGCGCACTTCGTGCGCTCCTCAGCACGAGGACCTCGCCCTGAGGAGCGAGCGAAGCGAGCGTCTCGAAGGGCCGGGTTCTCAGCCATTGGCCTTCGGCCAACGACTTCGCCCGGAATGACAGCGAGGTTTTTGCGCAACATGCCTCGTCGGTCTGAGGCGGAGCCGCGCTAGGAACTTTACAATTCTAGTGCGGTTTTGAATTTGAAGTTCCTATAAGAGTTTGCGACACCACATGATAGGAACTTCAAATTCACCGCACTAGAGGAGCCCATGGCACGGGTATTGCGCATCGGCGGCGCCCAGATGGGGCCGATTCAGAAGGCTGAGAGCCGACAGGCCGTCGTGCGGCGCATGCTTGATCTCCTCGATCAGGCGAAAGCGGGGCGCTGCGATCTCGTGGTCTATCCCGAGCTTGCGCTCACCACGTTCTTCCCGCGCTGGTACATGACCGACCCGGCCGAGATCGACGCCTGGTTCGAACGGGAAATGCCGAACGCGGCAACACGTCCCCTGTTCGAGCAGGCGCGTCAATACGGTATCGCGCTCTCGTTCGGCTACGCCGAGCTCACTCCGGACGGCCACCACTTCAACACTGCCATATTCGTGGACCGCGAGGGCAGCATTGCCGGCAAGTACCGCAAAGTGCATCTGCCCGGTCATTCGGAATACGACGCGCAACGCAGCTTCCAGCATCTGGAGAAACGCTATTTCGAACCGGGCGACCTCGGTTTTCCGGTGTGGCGCACCATGGGCGGCATCGTCGGCATGTGCATCTGCAATGATCGTCGCTGGCCGGAGACCTACCGGGTGATGGGCCTGCAAGGCGTCGAGCTCATTGTGCTCGGCTACAACACGCCCTCGCTCAATTCCCAAAAGGCTGATGAAGGGCCGGAAAAGCGCATATTCCATCACCGCCTGACCTTGCAGGCCGGCGCCTATCAGAATTCAACCTGGGTGGTGGCGGTCGCCAAGGCGGGCAGTGAGGACGGTCACCCGATGATCGCGGGCAGCGTGATCGTCAATCCGGACGGGGAGATCGTTGCCGAGGCGCACAGCGAGGGCGATGAACTCATTGTTGCGGACTGCGATCTCGATGCCACCATTTTCGGCAAAGAGACGATCTTCGATTTCAATCGCCACCGCCGCATCGAGCATTACGGCCGCATCGCCACCCAGAGCGGGGTTATCTTGCCGCCGTAGGGCACCGGCCGACCCAAGGTGAACGCGCCCTCCCAAATCAGCGTTGAGCCTTGAACGCCACCGCAATGGCGAACTTGCGGACTGCCAGCCGTGTCCGCTCGCGCCGCGCCGCTTCGACGCCCCTCGCCTTGTTATGATCGATCGAGCTCACGCCGTTTGATCTCAACCCCGAGAGGCCGCAAGATGGCGTTGACCGCCGATTGGGCTCGTTGCTTTGCTGTGAGACCTCTCGACTTAAGCGTTGGCATCTGTGGAGGTTCCTCGAACTCCAACAGAAAACGCTTTATCTCTTCTTCTGTTTTGTTGTTCACCCACGGATAGGATGAAAGCATCACCGGCTCGCCTCTCGCCGCGATGATCGTGACCCGGTTGGCAGGCTTGGTTGGTTCAAAGGGAGCATGAGACTCGCAAACCGAGGTAAATCCCACATCAACCAGCGCCCGGCAAAGAGAAGGCCGCGTGAACCAGAAGCTCAAAGGGTTATGGAGTGAGGCTCCGACGCGGCTACGACGCACGTCCTCCAAGTCATGGTCGCTATGTTCACGGACTTTTCGTCCTTCATATTTTTTTCCGTCGTGCTCCGCATGAGAACTCAACTTCCAGCGCGATGTGCGTGTCTATGATCACAAGTTGCTTGCACATATCATAGACATTGCGGAGAACCGGAAAGATGTCGCGATCGTCCAGATGATAGAGAAGCCCAAGAAAGAGGATGACATCCGCGCTCCCGTGCGTCCCCACGGTAATGTCCCGGACGTCGACTTTCTCGAACTTCAAGTTTGTCAGACCAAGCTGCCGCGCGAGGCGCGACCCTGCTTCCATGCGCTCGGTGCGGCCATCAAAACCCACAACATCCGCTCCACGCAACGCGGCCTCTAGAGCGTAGACCCCTTCGCCGCATCCAAAGTCGAAGATGCGCAATTGCTCGAGTGGAGTTTTTGTAAAGTCACGGATCAGCTGCATGACCCGCCGTACTTTGACACCGTTCACGTTACCTGCGGGAAACCACCCCTGCGATCCCTTTGCACTAAACAGATCGAGGGCATCGATCCCGAGCCGGTGAACGCGTTCCTCAGCCATGGCCATTTACGTGCTTGTCATTTCACATCCGATTTGCATGGCGACCTGCACCGCACCGATTGCCATTGTCACCGCCGACTGGGTGGGATCGATCACTGGGATACCCAGAGCCGCTTCGAGCGGGCGGCGGTGACGCGCCATGCCGGCGCACCCCATCACGACCGCTCCCGCGCCGTCCTCTTCCTTGAGCTTGCGGCCGATATCAATCATGCGGTCGAGCGTCTTTTCGCCGCTCGCGGTCTCGGCAACTGACATTTCAAGGGGACGCTCGCCGGCAAAGCGGTCGATGAGACACATCTGGCGCAGATAACGCATGTGGCGAGCGAGAGACCCTTGTCCGATCGCGATGACACCAAAACGATCGGCCCGCGCAAGCGCAGTGAGCACGCCGCATTCGGCAATGCCGAATACCGGGCGCGCGGTGCCTTCGCGGCAGACATGGAGTCCGGGATCGCTGTAACACGCAATCACGAACGCATCGGACGAATTGTCCGCCTCTACCAGGCGACGCAGCGGAAGGACGACACTTTCCACGTCGGCCTGAGTCTCAATTCCGAACGGACCTTCAGCAAGGGTGGAGCACACGACCTCGGGCCCGTTCTCGAAGCGCAGCGCATCGAGCGCCGCATCGAGATTGCGGGTGACGGTCTCGTTGGAATTCGGATTGACGACCCGGATGCGGCTCATGAACGGGCATCGTAGCGCGTATTGAGCGCAAACGAAACGCCGGCCGTGGCGGCCGCCTCCGTCGCCTACCAGCTTCGCGGCGAGCAACCATTTACAATGGCGCTTTGCGGTTTCAAGAGGCCGGTCCCCGCCACGAATAGCCATAGCTGCGGATAGAGCCGAGCAGCGGGTTTGTGGGCTTTTCGACAAACGCAGCGCCGATTGGCTCGTTGATGACGAGCCCCCGCAAGTCTTCGAATTCGCCGCGCCGCAGCGGCTGTGCCAGCTTGGTCAGGAGATCAGTGCGCATTCCATCCCACTGTGCCACCGATGTGCCTAGCGTCGGATAGGGGTCGGGAAGGGCTAAAGCCCTCCCCGCCCTCCGAACCGTACGGGCGGTTTTCCCGCATACGGCTCTCCAGTCGGTAGTTTCTTCATCGAGAGCGTCTCGCATTATCCCAGGCCGTGTGAAGTGCGAGCAACCCGGCTTCTGCGAAGAAGGCGTTGGGCCAGCGGAGATGGTCCGCCAGAGTTCGGCCCATGCCGGAGCGGCGACGCAGCTGTCGATGCAACAGCGAGCGTAAGCGCCGACGGATGAACTGATCGAGCCTGCGGAAGGTGTGCGGGTGCGCGTGCTTGAGGTAGGCGAACCAGCCCCTCAACAGTGGGTTGAGATCAGCGACGATCCGCGAGAGCGCCTGCCCGCGCGTTCGGCGTGTCTTCACCCTGATGCTGTCCTTGAACCGGTTCAGGCTCTTCTTGCGAACAAAGCGCTTTTCGTCTTCAAACCGGTAGCCGAGGAACTCAAACCCCTCCCCGCGCCGCCGGCAGTCGCCGACATGCGTTTTGTCAGGATGCAGACGCAGACCGTTCTCCGCGACCCAGGCACGAATTTCGGCCAGGCGCGGCATCGGCCTCCTCGCGGCTCTTACACAAGACCACGAAATCGTCCGCATAGCGCACCATGCGATGGCCGCGGGCTGCCATGAGGTCATCAAGCGGATGCAGATAGATGTTCGCCAATAACGGACTGATCACTGCTCCTTGCGGAGTGCCCGCAATCGGCGTCCATCGCTGCAAGCCGTGCATGATGTCCTGCTTGAGCCAGCTGCGCAGCAGCGCGAGGATACGACCATCACTTACTCGCTCCTCGACACGCTGCATCAGCCGCTCCTGCGGGATGCTGTCGAAATAGCTCTCGAAGTCGGCATCGACCACATATGCGTAGTCGTCCGCTATCAGCTGAGCCACTTCGCGTAAGGCATCCCGGCAGCCGCATCCCGGCCGGAAGCCGTAGCTCGTCGGTCGGAACATCGCTTCAAAGATCGGCTCGAGCGCGAACTTCACTGCCGTCTGCACGATGCGGTCCTTGACCGTTGGGATGCCCAACGGTCGGGTCCGGCCATCGCCTTTCGGGATCTCGACCCGCCTGATCGGCTGCGGCTGGTAGCTGCCATTCCGCAGTGCCGTCGAAAGCTCGGTGAGATACAGTTCCGCATGCGCTTCGAACCGCTTGATGCTTTGGCCATCCACACCCGCGGCGCCTTCGTTGCCCAGGACTTTCTCCCAGGCCGCTTCCAGCGTGTCGGGTGCAAACACCTTATCCATCAAACTGTACCAACGACCTCCTTTGACGCCGTTGACCAGCGCCGACACCATGCGGTCGGTCCAGACCGTATCTTCCACCCACGACCAGTCGCGGGCTTCTGCACCTTGTGTAGCCCTCGCGGGCACTGCCGGTGCTTTCTGTGATCCGTTCGGGTCCATTGCGCATCTACCTTCCTACCCACCTTCCCTCGGTGCGGCTTTGCTCTCCGCACTTTTCGCGGCTCATCGCCGCTGCGGTACTATGCGGGCTCTGACTCCTGCCGCGCCTCGACAACGCGGCAGGCCTCTACGGTCCATCCGATTGGCCTTCTGGACATGCCATCCCCAACCACGTCGTGCGCCCGAACGTCACGTTCCTATCACCTCGTGCATCCGGTCGGCTCTTTGCAGAACCAGGCTTCGCCCAAACCCCTAGGAGGCTCGCCACGACACGCCGCCGAATCGGGTTCGTATTCCTACAGCCTGCCCATTCGCCTCCAGCTGCTCCCCACCCCGCCTCGGAACGACGCGACGATTCCACCCTCGGACGACGCAGTTGCTTTCGGCTACATGTGCGGTGACTTCACATGGTACGGACTCACACCTTACTGACCAGACGGACTGACGTACGCACTAGGGGCGGGTTTTAAACCCGCCCTCGTGCAGCAAACGCGATCTCGGGATTTGTAAAGCCGCGCAAGCTTCCGGTTGGCAGCCACCATCAAGCATCGTTCGGCAAGATTGCAGATAGAGGGCGGGTTTAAAACCCGCCCCTACATAGCTCGCAAATCTTACACGCTCCCCGCTGCACCTGCCGGCGGTCCGGCGAAGCGTTCCGCGAAATCGCCGATCGCCATCGACCGGGTAATTGCGCGCCGCCTGCGCCGGATCGACATCAATCTGAACGAGCGGGCGCGGCAGGCGCGCAGTATTGTTGCGCGTATGCGTCCTTCACATATGCCGCGAGGTGCCGCCGGAAATTTCAAGCTGCGCACCCGTGATGAAGCCCGCGATTGGCGAGCAGAGAAACGCGATGGCGCGCGCGACTTCCTCAGGCCTTCCCAGCCGCTCAAGCGGAATATGCCGTGTACGGGCGACATCGGCGTACCACTCCTCGCGCGTCTGCGACGCATCCTTGCGTGCGGCAAACCGGCGCTCCCATTGACCGGAATTGACCAGGCCGAGCATTATCGAATTGACCCGGATGCGCGGGGCAAATTCATTGGCCAGCGATTTTACCAAATTCTGCGCGCCCGCCCGCGCGGCAGCGGTGGCCACCATGTAGGTTTCGGGTTGATAGGCAAGGAGCGAGTTGACGGCGAGAATCGCCGCCGCATCGCTCTTGTCGAGCATCGGTTTGAACGCGCGAATGGGATAAATCTGGCTGAAGAACTTGAGGTCGAGCTCCTCGCGCCAGGCCTCATCGCTCGTCTCCGCAAATGTCGACAACCGTGCCTGGCCGGCATTGTTGACGAGGACGTCGCAGCGAGCCTGCCATTGCCGCTCGACCGCCGCGGCGAAGCGCGAAACCGCCGCCTTGTCCCGCACATCGCATTGTTGCGCGAGGAGCCGGTCCGGCGCTCTGTTGCCGAGCAACGATTCCTTGGCAGCCGCAAGCCGTGGCGCATCGCGCCCGCAGATGGCAACGCATGCGCCCTCATCCAGAAAGAGCCGTGCCGTGGCGAGTCCAATGCCGGACGTGCCTCCAGTTACGACCGCCACCCGATCTCGCAGTTCTAGGTCCATGCTTTCCGCCCGAGTTGCACAGAGGGAGCACTGTCACGCATGCGCGACAACGTTGTCTGCGACAAATTGGGCAATCATGTGTGCAACTTCCTCCGGCTGCTCCTGACAGACCGCATGCCCGGCGCCCTCGATGACGTGAAACAAAACACGGGGCGAGAATTTCTGCAGGTCCGCATAGACGAGCAGCCCGTTGGCGACCGGCGTAATCGAGTCCTTTTCCCCGTTGATCACGGCCGCCGGGACGCCGATCTCTGCAATGTCCTCGTGAAGCCGCCCGCTCGCCAGCAGACGGCAGGCCTGGTCGTATCCGGGCCGGCGCACCGCCGCCATCGCGCGCTCGACGCTCCGCAGCACGTCGGGGCAATTGGCGGGGTCCGCGAGCAGGCTTGGCGCACACGCCTTTGCGCGAATTTCTCCGCGCCCAGATTGTCGAGCTCCGCGATCAAGTGGAGAGCTGTCGAAGGTTTGGCCTGGACTAGCTGTTCGAACGTCGCCACGTGGCTGGCGCCGCACCGAACGCCTTCTTGAACGCGCGGGAGAATGCGGCCTCGGAGTCGTAGCCGACAATCTCGGCAACCTGTGCGAGGGACGCGCTGGTGTTGCGGAGCTTCTGAGTCGCGACCTGCATGCGCCAACTGGCGAGGTAGTGCATCGGCGGCACGCCGATCAGACGAATGAAGCGGTCGGCCAACGCCGAACGCGATAGGCCGACCTCGCGGCCAAGGTCATCGACGGTCCAACGCCGGGTGATGTCGCGGTGCAGCAGCGCCAGTGCCCGCGCAACGTGAGGCTCGCGCAAACCGGCGAGCCATCCGGTCTGGCCGTCCGGCAGGGCCTCCGCGTAACGCCGCACCGCCTCCACGAACAACAGCTCCGAAAGCTTGGCCAGCACGGTCTCCGATCCTGGACGGCCGGCGGCGACCTCGTCCGCGGCGTATTGGAATGTTGAGCGGATCCATTCCGCGGCCCCGCCTTGCTCGACGTTGAGCTTGAGCAGGGGCGGCAGGGTCGAGAGCACCGGATTGCCTTCGGCGCTGGCGCAACCGAGGAACCCGCAGATCATCCGCGTGCAGCTCGCCGGCGCCACCATGATGGATGGAGAACAGCCCGCCGTCCTTGGGCGGCTGGATGATGTCGCTGCCCGCCACCGGCGGCAGGCTCAGGTCGCTGCCGATCAGATGCAGGTCATTGCGCGGCAGCAGAACAACCTCGCCGGCCCTAATCACGAGGTCCTCTCCACTCTCACCCTCGACTCGGATGCGAAAGTCGCCCTCGACGACGTAGTGATAAATAATCAGGTGGGACGCTGGCCCGAGAGCGGGCGCGCAATGCTCGGGCGCGACGCGCGCCGCTATGCACCACGGCGCGAAGAACTCGGCGTGCAAGAACACGCCGCCGGTCAAATGCGTCACCCGCAAGACGTCGGATAATGCGTCCATACCTGCTTCCTATCAGGATCCGGTGTTTCGGTCATGTCTCCCGGTGGGCCGGTCATAGACCCTCGACCGCCTGCCGACTTACAGATGGCCGCAACAGCCGACCGGTTCGTCCATTCGGTCGGCACACCACTCCGGGAAAGGAGACGGAAAATGAATGCGATCAGCAAAATCTCTGGCAGCGACCGGTATGCGCGCTGCATTCAGACGTCCAAGCGGGTGCGCTGGGACATCGACGAGGACGTCATCCGGGGGCGCCGCTTCGATGCCGCCCACAAGTTCCTTCCGGACGGGCTTTCGCTGGCCGATGCGTTCACGACCCTGTCGGCCGATGAAAAGCGGTTCGTGAGCCAGATCCAGGGCCGCACCTACGCCAATGTCTTTGGGCTGGTCGAGCGCTTCATCAATGCCAAGGTCCTGGAACTGAGCCACGATCACTGGTTCGGCGACCAGGTTGCGCTCGAGGCGCTGGTTCGGTTCAGCGACGAGGAGCTGAAGCACCAGGCGCTGTTCCGCCGCATCGACGCGATGGTCGGCGACGTGCTGCCCGACGGCTATCGCTTCGACATCGACCCCAACGGCGTCGCCCACGCCGTGCTCGGCAAGAGTACCTGGGCGGTGCTGGCGCTGACGCTGGATATCGAGCTGTTCACTCAGCTCCACTATCGCCAGAGCATCGATCCCGACACCGAGCTCTCCGAACTGTTCAAGGACGTGTTCCTCTATCACTGGAAGGAGGAAAGCCAGCACGCGATCCTCGACGAGCTCGAGTGGGTGCGCCACGACGCCGGGCTGACGGCGGAGCAGCGCGACCGGGCGGTCGACGAGTTCATCGAGCTGGTCGCCGCGGTGGACGGCATCCTGCAAGCCCAGGCCAAAGCCGACGCAGGTTACTTCGCGGCGACGTGCGGCCGCGCGGTCGACGAGGCCGAGGCGCGGGCGATCGAGGCCGCATTCCTCAAGGCTTACCGCTGGCAATACATCCACTCGGGCGCCCAGCACCCGCAGTTCGGGAAGGTGCTTTCCAGCCTGATCACCGAAAACCAGGGCCAGCGCATTCAGGCGGCGCTCGCCACGCTCCAATAATCCACGCGTGAACTCTCACCACTCACCCAAGCAAAGGAGACCTATCATGGTTGCCCAAACGAAGACCGCCGAACCGAACGTCGTCAACGGCATCAATGTCGACGACCTGTTCGCCCTGATCGAGGGCGTCAGGCGGGACCCCGCAAAAGGCAAGACAAACTGGCGCGTCACCACGACCTGGCAGGGCCAGACGCGCAGCCGTACGCAAGTCGACGGCTTCGAGATCGGCGGAGAACGAGGTGCCGCGCCGGTTCTCGATCGACATCGACGAACCTTGCGAACTGGGCGGATCGAACCGGTTCGCCAATCCGCAGGAACATCTGTTGGCGGCGCTCAACGCCTGCATGATGGTGGGGTACGTGGCGCAGTGCGCGGTGCGCGGAATCACCCTCGAAAGCCTGGAGATCGAGACCGATGGCGAGATCGACCTTCGCGGCTTCCTCGGAATCGATCCCGCCGTGCCGCCGGGCTACGAGAACCTGAGCTACATCGTCCGCATCAAGGGTAGCGGCACCAAGGAGGAGTTCGCCGAGATCCACGAGGCGGTGATGGCGACCTCGCCCAACTTCCACAACGTGTCCCGGCCCGTGGACCTCAAGCCGACCCTCGTCGTCGAGTAGCCGGACATCGGGCAGAACACGGGCCGCGAGAATGGCCTGAGGAACATCACTCGAAAAATGCGTTGATGGAGATGATCATGAGCACGATTTTCAGCGCACCGGCTGCGGCGCGAGGCATAGCCGGGAGCTCCTGGGCCAGTGGCTTGGCTGCCACCCTAGAGCGTTGGTGGATGGCCTACCTCACCCGGCGCTTGGAGCAGGCGGCTATTGCTCAGCTTCGGTTGATGAGCGACCGGGAGCTCAAGGACATGGGGCTCATCCACTGCGATATCACGGGCGCCGTGAGAGGCGAAGCGTCACGCGACCGCGCGTTCAGCCGCTACCACTAAACAGCTTCGCCGCCGGTCTGCGGGCATCACGTTCGTGGACGATGACCCATCGGTGCTGAAAGCCATGGCGCGGCTGCTGAGAGCGCGCGTTATCCTAGTGGCGATTGCAGTAACTGGGCGATCTTGCGCTGGCAGCTCATCGCGTCGGCCGTGACGACGCGGCCGTTGAGCGATAACAGCTCCAACAGCTTCGGCACCGCCACGATCTCGTTCGATTTGTCGCCGACCGCAAGCTACCTGCACGAACACGATCGGAATTGTACGAGTAGCTTGCAACAACCGTCCCAATGTCGGACTGCCCGAAGTTAGGATGACATCGGGCGCAATAGAGACCAACTTGGCGGCAAACTTGCGGATGCGCTCCGCAGCCCCTGCACCCCATCGTATGTCGATGTGCACGTTGCGGCCGTCGGTTCCGCCGACTTGCTGTAGGCCCTGTAGAAATGCTGTAAGCCGGGCCTGACCTGCGGGATCGTCGGCCGCAAAATTCATGAGGATGCCGATCCGCAGCCTTCGCTCCTGCTGCTGCGCGCGCGCTGCGAGCGGCCACGCGAGCGCCGCGCCGCCGAGAAGGGATATGAACTCACGCCGTTTCAATTGATTGAACTGCATCCGCTGCCTACCGCGCGGGAGCCCTAGCATAGCTGATTGCGAGGATTAAGTCAGAGGTTCGCTGCACCGCGGGATTTCGCGCCGCATAATGACCGCAACGGGTCAGAAGTGAGCCCTAATTCTGTAGGCTCTCGTCCGCGTTGGGTCCGCTGCTCATTCGATAGCAGTCATAAGCAAGGCGTGACCGCACCACGCTTTTTGTCGCAAGCAACGAATGCTAGCCATGTGGTCTGACGAGATATGGCGATGGGGACTAGAGAAGGAAAAGATGCCATGAGTTGGCTTCCGAAAACCGGAGCTTTCGCCATGGCAGGATTCGTATTCCTGTTCGCGACAGCTTCGACCGACAGCCAAGAACGGAAAGGGGTGATCTCGCATCCCCCGCTGTTGAAGATGGTCCTGCCCAACACGGCGAACCAGGAGGTCGCGGTGTACGAGGTGGAGTACGAGCCAGGTGGTGTGAACCCACGGCATGTGCATCCAGCTGCGATCACATTCCACATCCTGTCCGGAACGGGTGTTTGGCAGGAGGAAGGCAGGCCGCCTATAACGCTGAAAGCTGGTGATAGCTTGTTCGCCCCAGCTGGAACGATTCACTCCCACTGGAACCCAAGTGCCATAGAACGACTGCGCTTCTTGGAATTTATCGTCGCTGAGAAGGATAAAGGCCGCTCGACACCGCAACCGCTCAAGTGAACATTCGCAAAATGGCAACGGTCAGTCAGCGGCTATGAAACGCCGGGGTCGCCGCCAGATAGTCCGCTTACCCCCCAGAACTCCCGCTGATCGCGGACGTCCCGACGGGGCTCTTAACGCCGCTATGCGCAAGATGGGATGGCAGCGCTCGGCCGCGAGCAGGGTTGGCGTCGCGGACGACGGCGTATAGCGCCGCACGCTGCGCACCGAGTGGGTAAATGCCTGTGCCACCTCTATTTGTTGGGCAAAGCCCGAGTCCACCAAGAACACCATTGCATAAGCCTCGGCGACCGCATCGTCGGCGCAATAGTGATGCACGGGCAGTCCGGCGATGACGATCACGCGCTGATCCGCCTCAATTCGCAAGCTGCAGCGCGCATTGATCACCACGGTATTCGACGCCGCCGGTAACGGCAGCGCTAAAGTTTGTTGGGCGCTCATGCGCCGAGCTAAAGCGGACAAGTTTGCATCCGCAAACGGCGCCGCGAAAGCTGCGTCTCTTCAGGCAGTTATGCCCTGGAAATCAAAAAAAGCGGACAGGTATTGGTTCGCACCTTCGAGCGCAAAAACGCCCGTGA
The DNA here is from genome assembly GCA_963841105.1 of uncultured Alphaproteobacteria bacterium. GTDB lineage: Bacteria > Pseudomonadota > Alphaproteobacteria > Rhizobiales > Xanthobacteraceae > VAZQ01. The sequence continues at coordinate 5,880 of CAWJCB010000032.1, read as the reverse complement.
TTCCAATCCCGGAAATCGGCTATGTCAGGAGGTCTGAAGTTACCTCTTTGTTTCCATCGCACAGAGTTTTGGTCGTCCGAATATGCATGTGGTTCGGAAGCTTTCAGATATTTTCAATACAAGCCAGACTGCCGCGGCGATCCGACTTGTCGAGATCAGTCAATTACCTATGCTCCTGGTTTGCCATGGACGGGTTGGACGGCGCTGGTTTGCTAGATCACAGACGGTGAGCAGTGATTGGATGCCAAACAAGGAGTTGGTCCCTGAGAGTTCTGCTTTCAATTTGATTTTCCGGAAAGGGCCGAGCGCAATGCCGCCGCGAACAGTCAGCGCGTCAAACTGGTTTGAGCGCTGGGGATTCATCAAGATTTCGAGATGATTGAAGAAACTGTTCGGGTGGCCGCCAATGAAGTGCTGACTTCTCCTTGCATTTAAGGAACCGCAAGGCTTCTTGCGATATTCACAGCTGCACCAGAGGTAGCGTTTGCGATTCGGCTAGGCACCATGCTGATGAAGCTCAATGGCAGAGTGGTCGGCTGTGAACCGGGTGATTCAGGTTCAACTGCTGTAGCGCAGTCTAGGCATTTGTTTTCTTCCGATGTTCGATCATGTTGCCCTCAATAATGCCTGCACCTTCGGCCACCTGATCAGGCGCGAGATTCTTGAACGGCGTCGAGTCTGCCTCCAACAGGCGCTTACCTCCGACAGAGAAGCCCTCAGTTGAGCGCCAGGCCCATCGTCCATTGTCCTGTCTTCAGCCGGAAGGGCGAGAGGGCCTCGGGAAGCTCTTGCGGCACCCGATCCTTCGGCACAAGGGAAAATATCGCGATCTCAGTGGCAATTGGTCCAATGAGGTAGAGGTACTTGCCGTCCGGGGAAACTAGCAGTTCCTTGCTGTCAGGGACGCTCGAGTTCGAATGACGCTTAGGCGCGCTGTTGCCGATCAGGTGAAGCATGCCGTCCGCTCCGATCGAAAATACGCTTACGTTGTTGGTCACGTAGTTTGAGACATAGAGCGTCTTGCCGTCAGGCCCCAGAACTGCCCAGCACATGGCGCGCTGTTGGTTCGAGTACGGTGCACCTTCAAGCGCGAGATCGGCCGTCTGCGGGTCGATCGAGAACACCCGAATCGCGCTGCCGCGAAAATTGGTGACCATGATGCGACGACCATCGGCGGTCCAGGAAAATCCGACCGTCCCGCTCAGCCCGCTTGCCCTGTCCGCCTGGAAAGGCGACCCGAAGCCCTCCTTCAGAAGCCCGTTGCTCTGCACTGCGAAACTGCGAACGCTGCCATCGCTCTGGAACCCAGCTGTAACGGCAAGCACCGTGCCGGCACGGTTGAACTCAACCTGGGCCGGACCTTCCCCGGGAGGAAACTCGATGGTCGAACCTGCAATCGGGGTCAGGCGGCCGGCCTTATCCAGACGAAACCCGGTGACGTTCGGTGCACTTGCGGGATTTGCAAATGGCACAGCTTGGTTTGCCACATAGACAAGATCACCGTGCACGGCGAGGCTCATTGGATGGGAGCCGCCCGACGGAAACGGCGAGCCGGCGACCGCCTTGAGTCCACCGGAAGGAGCAATTTCAAATACCGTAATCGAATCGCTGCCGGGGTTTACTGCAAGAAGATGCTTGTCATGAATGCGAAGAGGTCCCTGCGAGTCCAGATCGCCACCGTGTGGAACCACGAGGCCCTTCCCGCGGGTCGGAACGGGCGAACCCATCATTTCGGTAAGTGTGCCGTCGGCCAGGCGATTGAGAATAACGACGCCATTTGAATTGCCGTCGTTGTCAAGGGCGTAGATGTGGCCGACAACCGGTTCCGCCGATCGGCCACTCAAGCTGCCGATGCCGAGAATTGCAACAGCCAGACTGGCCGTTGCAATTGCTAATGTTATCTTGCTCATTGCGGAATATCCTTCACCATGAGAGTTCAGGCGCTATTTTCCAGAACCGTGGTGCTTTGAAATACTGATTGCTAATCGCTTCGATGCCCTCGATCGAGCTATCAGCGCAGCGACACTGAACGTCCAGAAGATTGAGCTGCATGTCCGATGCTAACCGGCAGCATGTGCATCGACAGCAAGACAATGGCCAGGACGACCACGCCGCAAAGGGTGGCTCCGATCCCGGCTTTGGTGGCCTCGTCTATGCCGTGACTGCGGCGGCGAAACGACGCGGCGGTCGTTGCAGAAGATCTCTCCGGCATTGGTTTCGTCCTCTTTAGTTTCGATCAAGCGAGCACGGCACTACGATGCTTCGCAAACCGCTGGAAGTGAAATGCTGATTGTTTATGAAATCGATAGCCCTGACGTATGGTCGCCCCAGGGCAAGCGAAAGGACTCTTGGAACATTCTAAATCTTCGATCCGAGGAGAGCGATCGCCGAAAAAGAATGCCTGCGTTCATTCCCCGAGATCTGGCAATTCCGGAAATTAGTGATGCATATGCGTGCGCATTTGGTGAGGGACCTCGCAGCGCGTCATACCGCCCTCAGCAAGCCAGGTGCGAGCGTTCTCGGCGGCACGCCTAATTAGTTCGCCCGTCTGTGAGCAATCATAGGGTGAACCAAGCAGCGGACTCCGCCATTTTCATGTTATCCCTTCCCAAGCTTATGTATTTCTTGACCGTTGTCACCTCCCATAATTTTTTGCTCGGTCATTGCAACGGCATGAGGTTGCCCAGCATAGTCGGAACGAATTCCGATACCGTTGGATGTATGTGCATCGCGCGTTGCATGACCGTGTAGGGCGCCTTGGCGTACATGAGATCGAGGATGCAGTGGATAACTTCGTCCCCAGCCAATCCCAGTAGCGACGCACCCAGAATTCTGTTTGCTGTCGCGATCTACCAGAATTTTCATGAAGCCCTTGGTCTCACCTTTCTCATATGCTCGACTGACGTCTTCCATTGCCATCGTCGCGATCAGCGCGGGTTTGCCGGTCTTGCGGACCTCGGCCTCCGTCATTCCGGCGCGGCCGAGCGGAGGATCGGTGTAGAGGGCATAAGCGGTGATCCGGTCGCTCACGCCTCTTTGCTCGTTGTCCAGAACGTTGGCGGCCACGATCTCGAAATCGTTCCACGAGGTGTGCGTGAATGCGCCCCGGCCATTGCAGTCGCCCATCGCCCAGACACCCGGCACGTTGGTGCGCAATTGATCGTCCACTTGAATATAGCCGTGCGCATCGGTCGCGATGCCGGCCTTGTCCAGGCCAAGGTCGCCCGTATTCGGCCGCCGACCGATCGCTACCAGCACGTGGGTCCCGACCACCTGTGAAACCTTCCCCGCCAATTCGACCTTCACGGCAATGGAGTTTCCTTGCCTCTCGACACCGACCACCTTGCTATCGACGCGCACGTCGATGCCTTCCTCCTCGAGGAACTCGGCCACGGCGCGCGAGACGTCCTCGTCCTCGCGCGGGATCAGATGCGGCGCCAGCTCGATCACCGTCACCTCGCTCCCGAAGCGGTGGTAAACCTGCGCGAATTCCAGGCCGATGTAGCTGCCGCCCAGGATGATGAGATGCGAGGGGAGGAAATCCACGTCCATCATCGAGCTATTGGTGAAGTAGGGAACCTGGTCGAGGCCGGGGATCGGGGGGATCGACGCCCGCCCGCCTACATTGATGAAGATTCGGTCGGCTTCGAGCACTGAACCATTCACTGCAACCTTCTTGTCCGCGACAAACCTGGCGTGGCCTTCATAGACCGTGCAGCCTTCCAGCATCTTCAGCGAGCGCTCGACGCCGCGCCGCGATGGCGCCACGACAGCGTCCTTGCGGGCCTTGACGGCCTTCATGTCGACCCCGACCGCGCCGCCGATGGTCACGCCGTAATCACCTGCACGGCGCGCCAGATGAGCCGCATAGGCGCTCGCGACCAGCGTCTTGGTGGGCGTGCATCCGGTGTTGACGCAGGTGCCGCCGAAGAGCTTGCGCTCGATGACGGCCACCTTATGACCAGCAGCGACGAGCCGCCGCGCCAGCGCCGGCCCGGATTGTCCTGTCCCGATGACGATCGCATCATGATTGGGCATGGTCTTCCCTCGATAAGCTCAAGTATTTATTCCGCAGCCATCGCAAGACCGGGCGTCGGCTCGTGCAGAATAACGCCTTCCAGCGGATCGCAATCATCATCTTCCCACGTCGCCCGTTGCAGCGAGCGCGCCGTGTCGGCATAGCCTGCGTCCCAACGCAGACGAATGCCCGTGGGGCTAAAGTCGATATCCTTGGTGTGATTTTCTTTGTTGAGCCGAGGCGCAAGTAGTCGCACGACGTGCATCTGCGTCCGGCAGCCATATTCGGCCAAATCCTTGACGACCGGGTTATTGCGTTCGCCCTCGGGTATGAATTTGACCAGCTCCGAGACGACATGGCGCAGCTTATGCACCTGGCGCTGCTTGGCAATGTGGCTCGCGACGCGGCTCGAATATTGGATGTCCTTTTGACGGTGGATCACCTCCCAGATGGTTTCGGGTTCGGCTCCCATCGGATTCCACACATGCACAGCGAAGATCAGGGAGTTTCGGCGCGGATTGTCGTCGAAGATCGCCTCGGTTGGTGTATTCGAAAGAATGCCGCCGTCCCAATAGAGCTCGCCATCGATGCGAACAGCTGGAAACGCCGGCGGCAGCGCGCCAGATGCCATCACATGTCGAACCGTAAGCGCCGTCTCGCGGCTGTCGAAGTAGCGCATCTCACTGGTGCGAACATGGGCGGCGCCAACGGTGAGCCGCGGCGTGCAGCGCTTGACGAGTGCAAAGTCGACGAGCTCGCTCAACGTCTTTTCGAGCGGCGCGGTTGAATAGTAGCTGGCTTTGTCCCTTCCCAATGGATAGTGCGCGCCCAGGAGTGCGAGCGGATTGGGCTCGAAGAAGCCTGGAATGCCGCCGAGCAATGTGGACCAATAAGAGGTCGTGTCGGACAGTTCCGGCCAGGTCGACAGCCCCCACAATTCTTTGCGCGTCATCCGGCGCCAGAATTCCTCCAGCCTCTCCAGCCGGATTTCGGGCTCATTGCCGGCAATGAGGCTCGCGTTGATGGCGCCGATCGAAGTGCCGATGATCCAATCCGGCTCGATGCCAGCCTCATGCAAGGCCTGATAGACGCCCGCCTGATAGGCGCCGAGCGCGCCGCCGCCCTGAAAGACGAGGACGATCTGGCGTTGCTTCTGCACCGGGTTCTTCGCGCGCGGAGAGCGTTCTTGTCCGGCCCGCTTCTTCGTGACGTCCAGCATCTTGTCCTCCTACATTGCACCGTATGGCGCTTTCAAAACTCGGCATCGATTATTGTTCGGCCACGTTCTTTTGCAGCAGCGGTCGGGACGTCAGCAATTCAACCGCGCCGCACACCGCTCTAGTGCGCGGTCCAGCCGCCATCCACCGGCAAAGCCACGCCTGTGATCGATGCAGCAGCCTCGCTCGCCAGGAAGACGGCAAGCGCGCCAAGCTCTTCGACCGTCGCAAAACGCTTGTTTGGCTGCTGTGCCAACAGGACGTCGCGGATGACTTGTTCGCGCGGAATGCCGTGCGCCTTGGCTTGGCCATCGATCTGCGCCTCGACCAGCGGCGTATAGACGTAGCCCGGACAAATGGCATTGCACGTGATGCCTTGTTCGGCAGTCTCCAGTGCCGTGACCTTGGTCAACCCGACAATGCCGTGCTTCGCGGCGACATAAGCCGACTTATACGGCGAGGCCACGAGCCCATGCGCTGAAGCGATGTTGATAATGCGGCCCCACTTGTTGCGAAGCATCGCAGGCAGCGCCAATCGGGTGGTATGGAAGGCCGACGACAAATCGATGGCAAGGATTGCGTCCCATTTTTCGGGTGGGAAGTCCTGCAATGGGGCGACATGCTGGATGCCCGCATTGTTGACGA
>CAWJCB010000031.1:0-23051 GCA_963841105.1 uncultured Alphaproteobacteria bacterium | reverse complement strand
TTCGCCGCGCTCGCGGCCGCAGTTGTGCCGGCCGCGTACGCGGCAATGCGAGAAATCCGTGCAGTTCGGCGAGGAAGAGCGCGCCGATATGCAGTTGCGAGACAAACTTACCCGCCGCAATAAGGCGGCTGATATCCGCGGGAGTAACCAGACGCATCCGCAAGCCCGGCTCCGGCTGGAAAGTGGACAGTCGCTCGCCGGTCGCAACGAAAAAGGAGTGAATTCGATTGCTGAGGCGGCCCGTGCACGGAAAGTTGCAGCCGAGCGGATGTATGGCGCGCGTCGCGAAACCGGTCTCCTCCAGGAGCTCGCGCCGCGCGCAGTCGATTGTTTTCTCGCCCGGCTCGACCAGGCCGGCCGGCAGCTCCCACGCAAAGTCCTCAATCGCCGGACGGAACTGTCGCACAATCGGAATTTTTCCGGCGGGGGTCAGCGCCACGATAGCGATGTAATCGGCTTGCTCGACCGCGTGATAGATTTCGACCGAGGCGCCACGCGAAAATTCCACTTCACGCGCGACGACGCTCATCCATGGCGATAGGGCCGTGGTGCGGCGCGCGCGGATTCGCGGCCATTTCATCCCTGCGAGCCGATTGTTGCGGTGTTCGTGGCCCGGAGTTCGACGCTCGCCGGTCGCCGCCGCAGAAACGTCGTGGCAAACGCATAGCCATACCAGCGCAGATATGCCGGCAGCCATTTCAGCACGCGGAAACGGCTCTGGCCGTGCCGGCGCTCAATCCAGCGCACCGGCACCTCCGCAACCGGCCAATCGAGTCGGTGCGCCTTCACCAGAAGCTCGATGCTGTAGCAGAAACCCTGATCGGACTCGACCGGGATGCGCTCAATGACGCGACGCGAGAACAGGCGGAATCCATTGCTGGCATCCGTGGTCGGCAGGCGAGCAAAATGGCGCAGCGTGAAATTGCCCGCGCGCACGAGCGCGGCTTTGAGCGCCGGACAACCGATCATCGCGCCTCCTGGCATGAAACGGCTGGCGCATACGATTGCGCATCCGCCTCGCGCCAGTTCGACCATGCGGTCGAGCATGCCCGCATTGGTGTCGTCATCGGCGGGATACATGAGGATGAACGGCGCGGTGCTCGCGGCAAATCCCGTCATCACCGCGCTGTGCGGACCGCGCCCCCGGTTGCGCACGAGATCGACGGGAAGTCCGGCATAGGCCTGCGCGTTGTCGCGGACGGCGGGCGGCGTATCGTCATCAGGATGGTCATAGCAGATCAGCACGCGCGACGGCGTTCCCACCGAGGCAGCCAGCGCCGCAAGCGTCGCAACGATGTTGCGGCCTTCATTGTGAACTGGGATGACGATGTCGAGCTCCGCCGTCATCGCTGAGCCAGCCGTTTGACGCCCGCGGTCAAGACAAACGGACGAAATCGCTCCATGAGGGAAAACGAGAACACCGCAGCATCGATTTTGTTATAAATCGGCAGCAGAATGCGCGCACGCGCGGACGCCACGTAGCGGTAGGCGAGACCGCCGAGGTAATGGGAGGAAACCTCGAAGCCGGCGCGCTCGAACACCGCGGCAACATCGGACGCCAGCACCGGGCGTTCGTTCGCGGTTACCCCAATGGAGCTGTAGAATGGCGACGCCGGGTCGCGATAGAGCCACATGAACGGGTTGCGCCGATTGGGATCGAAAGCGACAAATCGCCCGCCGGGCCGCAGGACGCGAAATACTTCTGCTGCGCAGCGCGAGGGATCCGGAAAATGATGGACGACCCCGCTCAAGAGCACGCCGTCGAAGCTCCCATCGGAAAAAGGGAGGCGCTCAATGTCGCCCTGAAGAAACTCGATTTCGGGATATTTGCGCCTGCCGACTTCCAGGAGCTTGCCGCTGATGTCGAGCCCAACGCTTTCGTAGCCCGCGCGGCGCAGCAATTGGGTGAACGTGCCTGAGCCACAGCCCAGATCAACCACCCGCGCGTAGGGAGGAAGCGCGCTGAGCCGCACGAATTCGTCAACGATGCGGGAGCTCGCCTCCGGAGCAAAGACATCGTAGTCATCGGCAGCGGCATGGCTGTCAAAGAACGCTATCTCCGTCTGCTTGTCCTGCTCCTGGCTGTGATCATCGCGCGGGCGATCCCTTACGCGCGTGCCGGGCTTGGTTTCCACTGAGGTCATCGCTGTTCAGGGGCTCTGGCCGGTTGCCGCTTTCGCAGCCCGTGCGACCGGCTGCTTTGCCGGGAAATAGCCGGCAAGCCAGCCGCGTACCAGGTCCCAGACGCGGGCATTGCTTTCGGCGAACATGAAATGGTCAACGTCGCTGATGAGGTGGAGCTCGGTCGGCTGGCCGGCGCGCTTGAACAGCTCGATGGATTGCTCGGTCGGGGTCACGGAATCATTTGCCGCATGCAGCAAGAGGAGCGGCCGCGGCGCAATGCGCCCGACCACGTCATCCGCGCGGAAGTCATACATGCTCTGCGCGGTCTCCGCCGGGAACGACTCGATTGAGTTGCTCGCGAGATTCTTGCGCAAATGGGGTGGGATCGGCACGATGTCGTAGCGAGGCACCATCATGGATTTCCCGGTCCTGGCGCGGTGCTCGCGGCCTTCCTTGAGCATGTCAAGAAAGCGCGCCCATTCCTGCGGGCTCTTGTGTTGGCCGCGGAACTTGCGCTCGCCATTCCCCCAGCCGCCGTTGGAAATGACCGCGGCTAACCTCGCGTCGACCCCGCCCGTGTAAACGGCGACAGCGCCGCCAAAGCTCGATCCGATCGCGCCAATGCGCGCCGGGTCAACGCAGTCTTGCTGCGCGAGAAAGGTCAGCGCGTTGCGGGTGTCCTCGACCTGCTCGAGGCAGATGACGCGACCGTGCTCGCCTTCGCTCTCCCCGCAGCCGCGCATATCAAAGGCGAGCGTGACGTAGCCAAGGTCATTCAACACCTTGCTTGGCGCAAGGACATTGGAGGAGCTTCTGTTGCTGCCGAAGCCGTGCAGCACGAGAAATGCAGCCCGGCGCTCGCCCGCCGCGATGCCATCAGGCACGCGCATCGTTCCGGCAAGCCGCAGGCCGGCGGAGGGAATGGTCACGGTCGTCTGAGGCATAGCCGCCTTCTCCGACCGGACCATCTCAGGCGGGATGCAAATATTCAAGCCATCGCTCACCTCCAGTGGCCAAGGCCTCCCGAGCGGTTCAGCGGCATTCACCGGCTTCCAAGGCATGAAGTTGTGGCTGCGTGTGGATATGTGTCAGGCAATGCCCATGAGCATTCCGAGATCGAGGACAAACCGGCTGAAGTCCGGGCGCCCCTTGGTGGTGGTCGGATCGCGCGGTCGTGGAAGATCGATACGCAGATCCTCGATGATTCGTCCCGGTTGATCGGAGATGACGAGGACACGATCTGACAGAAATACCGCCTCGGCAATCGAGTGTGTGACCAGGATCACCGTTTTTTTGATCTCCTGCCATAGCCGAAGCAGCTCCACATTGAGCTGATCTCGCGTCAGCGCGTCGAGCGCAGCGAACGGCTCGTCGAGCAGCAGCACCTGCGGCTGTCGCACGAGCGCCTGTCCGAGCGCGGCCCGTTGGCGCATGCCGCCGGACAGCTGATGAGGGTACGCCTTGCGGAACAGGTCGAGCTTCAAAACCGGCAGCAGGGCTTCCACCCGCTCCCGGATTTCCGTGGCATCGATTCCCTGGACCTCGGCCGCCAGCCGGATATTCGCCTCAGCCGTGAGCCACGGGAGCAGGTTGTGGGTTTGGAATACGACGCCGACCTCATTCGACGGCGCAGTCTGCGAACGGCCCAATACCTCAACCGCGCCGCCCGGGTCGGGCGGGATCAGTCCGGCCACGATCCTCAGCAGCGTGCTCTTGCCGCATCCGCTCGGACCGAGAATCGAGACGAACTCGCCGCGGCGCACATGGAACGTGACGCTGTCGAGCGCACGCACTTCGTTGGCGCCGACGAAGGTCTTCGAGACGCCGACGACTCGGATTGCCGCTTCCACTTACAATGCCCGCCACCAGACCCGCTTTGCGAGCAGCTCGACGATCCAATAGAGCAGCCCTGCAAGCGCCGAGATGGCGACCAGCGCCGCAAACAGCAGGTCGGTACGCGCCTGCGCATTGGATTCAAGGATCAAATATCCAAGCCCCTGCTGCGAGCCGACAAACTCGCCCACAATGGCACCGATCACAGCAAGTGGCATCGCGGTTTTGCATCCATCCATGATCGAAGGCAGCGCGGCCGGAAGCTGCAGGCGTCGGAACGTGGTCCACGGCGAAGCCTTTATCGCCCGGAAATGCTCCACCAGGTGCTCCGGCGTGCCGGAAAAGCCGCCCAGCGTGGAGATCATCACCGGAAAGAACGCAAACATGAAAGCCATCAGCACTTTCGACGACGTCCCATACCCGACCCAGATCACCATGAGCGGGGCGAGCGCGATCTTCGGCAGGCCCTGGAACACCACGAGCGCTGGATAAAGCACGCGATAGGCAATCGGCCAGGCGAAGATCGCAAGGGCAATGAGCACCCCGCCGAGGACGGCCGCGGCGTAGCCCAGGATGATCTCTCCGCCGGTGACCAGCGCCTGGTCGACGATCATGATGCGATTGTGCCACAAGCTGCGCAGCACGCTCGACAGCGGCGGCAACAGATAGGGCTTGATGTTAAAGATGTCGACCGCCTTCTCCCATAAGACCGCGAGCACGATGAATACCGCCGCACGTTCCAGCGCGGCGTACAGCCACCTCGGCCTCGTCGACGCGTTCACGAACCAGTGCTTGCGCTACTTGACCAGCAAATCATTGGTATACACGTCCTCCAGCTTGATCCTCCCCTTCAGATCGAAGGCCCTGTCGAGGAATGACAGCGTGCTGCGGATGCGATCTTCGCGCAGATATCCGAGCCCTTTGCTCGCAACGGCGCCATCGCTGATAAGATCGTTGATCTCACGGATCTGCTCGGCCACGACGGCGCGATCGAGCGTCGGGAACATCTTCACGGCAATGTCGGCTGCCTGATCAGGATTGGAGCGGGCGAGATCGAATCCGCGATAGGATGCCCGCAGGAAGCTGCGCACGATCTCGGGCTTTTTGCTGATGTATTCGTCGCGAGCCGCAAAGCCGCTTCCGTACGCATCGAGGCCGAGATCGCTGTAGCGTATCCAATCGAGCGCCACGCCTGCTGCCTTGGCTTGCTTGCGCAGCAACGGCCAGTTGCTGGCGAGCCAGCATTCCGCGAGGTCGGTCTTGCCCTCTATGAGCGAGATGTCCACGACGGCCGGATCAAGCCGCACGAGCCGGATGAAATCCCGCGGCTTGCCGTTCATTTCGAGCCATGCCGGCACGACGTTGTGCACTGGGGAAGCGGAGCCCCCGCCAAGCTGCAGCCCCCGCATGTCGTCGAGCGATTTTTTGTGACCTTGCTTGACAACATAACAGATGCCGCCCGGCCATTGCGTATTGATGGCGCCCACGAGTCGGATCTTGCCGCCGTTGTTGCGGTTCAACACCAGGCTGATCGGATCAACGTATCCGATCTCGAATTGACCCTGATCAAGCTCGTTTGCGGTGCGCCCGCCGCCGTAGCCGCGCACGATATTGACATCAATGCCGGCCTCCCTGAACCAGCCGCGCTCCGCACCCACCATCACGCCGATGCTGCTGCCTTGCGGCAGCCAAGCCATATTGTAGGTGATCTTCTCCTGGGCGAATGCTGCGCCCGCAAAGCCCTGGCTCAACGCGCAGACGAGTCCCCCGATCAGTCGCAGAACCTGCTTCATGATTTCACCTCAAGCTGTGCACCGCGCCTCACCATCCTAGATGCTCTCTGCCACGACAGTGTTCGTCAGGGTGCCAATGCCGTCGATCGAAGCGCTGACCACGTCGCCTGCCTTGAGGAATATGCCGCGTGCCATGCCGACGCCGGTCGGTGTGCCGGTCGCAATCACGTCTCCCGGCTCGATGGTCACAATGGTCGAGAGGTAGGCAATCTGCTCGCGCAGCGTCCAGATCATGTTGGCGGTGCTGTCCTTCTGCATCACCTGGTCGTTGACTTTGAGCTCCATGCCGACGGCTTGCGGGTCCCCAATGGCAGACGCCGGCACAATCCATGGGCCAAATGGGGCGAAGGTGTCGTGGCATTTTCCCTGAAACCAATCGAACTTGAACGGATAGTCTCCGCGCACATTAAGATCGCGGGCCGAAATGTCGTTCACAATCGCGTATCCAGCGACGTGCTCAAGCGCTTGCGCGGCCGGGATGCGGCGCCCGCGCCTGCCGATCACCGCCGCAAGCTCGATCTCCCAGTCGAGCTGCGAAGTTTCAGGTGGCATCCTGATTGGCTCGCCCGGCCCGATTACGGCGTTCCTCAACTTAATAAACATGTATGGTTTGCTGTCCGCCTTGCCTGCAAGCACGCTTCCCATCTCGTTGGCGTGCTCAATGTAGTTGGCCGCGGCACAGAAGATGCGCTCGGGGCGAAAAGGAGCGGTCAACGCGGCCATGCCACCCGCAACAGCCTGGAGCTTGCCGCTGCGGGCAAGCGGCGCAAGCTCCTCGCAGGCTCTCGCAAGATCGGCATTGCCATGCCACTGCGCGAGGATAGCCGGCACGCCCTCGCTGGTGCGGACCTCGCCAAGCTTGACGCCTGCCTTCCGGGCGTCCTCCAAATCGTAGATCAGTCCGTCGACTGAAAGAGCGACTGCGGGACTTGCTTGCGCGGTTTTCTTGTAAGCCGCAATCGCGATATGATGCATGATCGGCCTGCTCTCCCGGGAGTTCTGCTCTCTGGCTGAGCGAGAAAGTCGCACCATGTGCTAGCGGGGTCAATGTATGGCCTGGCTTGGCCTTGTCCGCCGCACAGAGGAGCGCGGAGTTGATCTGTGCGTGAATAGCCGAGCAGCGGCGGCGATCACTTCACCGCGTCAGATACCCGATGCCATGCGATAGCCGCTATAGGTCGCTTCCAGCAATCCGCGCGTGCCTCGGCTCTCTCCGACGACGAAATGCTGCACGCCAGGACTAATCGATGCCGCAAGCGGCGCGGGACGCCGAATCGTCGAAACGATGGCATCCATCTTGAGCTCGCGCGAGATGCCGTCTCGGACCATTGCCATATCGCCGCGGACGCCGATGAATTCCGTGCCGAAGGCAACCTGCACCCCGCAATTCTGAAGCTCGCGCGACAGCACGATCCTGGCGATCATATTGACGTCGTCGTCGAAATCGGAATCGCGCTCGACCACGAACACCTTGTGCGCTCGCAGCGACAACGCCCATGCCAGCTCGGCACCGGCGAGCCCCGCTCCGACGACGAGCACGCGACCAGTGATATTCCGCAGGTCCATGAGAGCATCTCCCGCACCGAGGACGGGAATCATGGCATCCCGCGTAATGGCATCAAGCTTGTCCCAGATCGGCCCGACAGCGTGCACGACGACATCCGCATCAATTCCGTCGGCGTTCACGCTCTCCCCGCAGCGAACCGCCACGCCGGCATGTTTGAGCGCCCGCTCGTAATAGTCGAGCAGCCGCGGCAAGGTGCGTTTGAACGGAAGCGCCGAGGCAAGCCGGAGCTGGCCGCCGATCCTCTCCTGGCGTTCCCACAAGATGACTCGGTGCCCGCGCTCCGATGCGGACAGAGCGGCCTGTATCCCGGCAGGACCGCCGCCGATGATGCCGATCGCCTTGACGGAGCGTACCGGCCTCACCGGCTCGAACTCCCGCCCGGTCTTGGGATTGACCGCGCAATAGCCGCGCCCGCCTGCCTGCTCGCGCGCCAGGCACGTATTGCACCGGATGCAGGGCAGCACCTCGTCAGGTTGATTCCGCAGCAGCTTGTTGGGAAGTGCCGGATCGGCGAACAGTGGCCGTGCAAACGATACGAAGTCCGCTTCTCCGTCGGCGATGAGCCGATCGGCTTCCTCCGGATCGTGGATGGTGCCGGAGGCGATGACCGGGACTCCCGATGCTTCGCGGATCGGATTTGCATACTCTGCAAAGGTCTCGCCGGCGAGATACATCGGCGGGATGCGCCTCTCCATCGCCTGATAGGTGCCGGCCGAGACATGGATGAGGTCTAGCCCCGCCTCGACGAGCGCGCGGGCGACCTTGCGGTATTCGTCGATCTTCAGACCGCCGGGCAGCAGATCGTCTCCATTGAGCCGCGCGCAGAGCAGTCGCTTCGGCCCGAGCTCCGCGCGCATCGCCGCAATCACCTCGCGCGGAAAGCGCAGCCGGTTCTCGAAGCTACCGCCATATTCGTCCTCGCGCTTGTTGGTGGCGGGAGAAAGGAAGGTGTTCACCAGATATCCATGCGCCGCGTGCAGCTCCAGCAACTGGAAACCGGCCTGCACTGCGCGTCGCGAGGCAGCGGCATGATCCTGCACGATGTGGTCGATATCCCCGCGTGTCAGCTCGACCGGCACTCTCTTTCCTGGCGCCCAGGCGATGGCCGACGGGGCGACCACCGGCGGCTCCGATATGACCCGCTGCGCACCGCAATGTCCGAGTTGCAGGCCGGCCACCGCGCCTTCCGCGCGCACCGCCTCCGCGATGTCGGTGAGTCCGGGGATCATCCGATCATCATGTGCGCCAAGCTGCGCGTGAAATGCGCGGCTGCCGGTATCATCGGTGAACGTGATCTCGACAATGACCAGGGCGGCCCCGCCGGCTGCGCGGGTTCGGTAATACTCGACACTTTGCCGCGTCGCACTACCATCCGGATGGGCATACATGGCGCACATCGGCGCCTGCACGATGCGGTTGCGGAACGAGACGCCGCGGATGTGAATGGGGAGAGCGAGCGCCGGAAACAGCGGCAACGAACCGTCATTGGGCATTGCAACGGCAATCACCGGCAAAGGTTCTCAATTCCTGGTTTGGCAATTCTGGGATTGGCAAGCCAGCTTCCTTCCCGGGTTCACATGAAACCCGGCGGCGGCGGCGGACCCCAGATCATCGAGTCCTCGCCTTTCCAGATTTTCGGCCGCTGCGGCTTGTCGCGGTGCCATGGACGTGGCTCGAAATAGCCAAGTGCCTCATCCTTCATTTGATCGAGCTCGATGTAGAATTCGACGAGTTGGCCATCCTGGTTGCGATGGAAAACGGCGACGTTGTGACCCGGACCGAATCGCAACGGCCCCCAGACGAGGGGGGTTCCCCGCTTGGCCAACAGATCGCATGCCTTCGCAATGTGTGAGAAGTCCTTCAGCTCGAAAGCCACGTGGTGCACGCGGGCGACATCGCCCCTGAGGAAGTTCACGGAATGATGGTCCGGACCGCAACGCATGAACACGAAGAAGTCGTCGATCCAGTCCGAGATCTTAAACCCCAGGAAATGCTCGTAGAACATCGCAATGGATTTCGGATCGGATGCAAAGAAGGCGACATGCCCCAGCTTCAATGGTCCGACCCCGGCCGCTTGCTGGGAGTCTCCGACGCAACTGCACTCGGAGAGGAGCCCGACAATCGTTTTGTTTGGGTCCGGAAACGACAACAGCCTGGGAATGCCGGGAGCCGGTTCGCAGCTTTCCTCGCTCTGAATTCCTTCATCGGAAAGCTGTCGGCTTACTGCCGCGAAATCCGTATTCGGAGCGACCTCGAAGGACAGTCCCAGGCAGCGCGCTTGTTGTCCTTGCTCCAGCGCAACCGCAAGCTCCCCGATTTCGGTCGCCAGGAATGCATGCCTCTTGTCGCGTTGGACCAGCGTCAGCCCGTTCACCTGCGTGTAATAGGCAACAGCCTTTTCCAGGTCTGGCGTCTCGAATGTCGCATATCTGATCCTTCTTACCTTGATCATGCTTTGCTCAACATGGCTTAATCGGCGCGGCGCGCCTTGCGCTTTCCCGACTAGCCAGTCGCGCCCAGCCAGCCTTTTTTCGAGATGTCAAAGATGATTCCGTCCGGGTCCTTGAACTTACGCTCAAAGTTCTCCTTTTCTTGATCATCCCCAAGATCAAAAAAGAATGTGCCGCCGGCAGTCTCAATGCGCTTCTGGGCCGCCGCAATATCATCAACCTGGAAGCCAAAATGATGGGCGCCGACGTAGTTCTTTGCGTCTTTCAGGCCTGATCCGCGGCTTCCAAAATAGTTCAGCAGCGCCAGATTGATGACTCCATCGCTCAAATAGACCGCTGCCGCGAAGTCGAGCGTTTCCTGCCCCACGCGCTTGAGGCCGAAAACACCTTCGTAAAATTTGGCCGATTTCTCCAGGTCAGATACGACGATTGCGAAATGACGCAGACGTGTCATGTTTCTCTCCGCCCGTTAAAAATGCCAGGATCCGGCTCTTGTCGACATGTCTTTCCACCTCGATAGTCTCTTCAATCGAAATTTTCCAGAGCCATCCCGATCGACGAGGAAACCCGCGCAGGCATCGGCCTTCAGAAATAGTCCGCTTTGCCCTGCGCCGTCCGTGAGGACAAATTGTCAGCGCGCTTTCGGCTTGCCCAGCCCCAGCTCCGGCCAGCGCGCATAAGCCTTGTCGATGTCGTCCTGCTCCGGCCAGACCGTCGGCGGGAAGCGCGCCCCGCCGAGATCCGGGTCCGGGTCGTAGTCGAGGTTGATGGTCGCGTCGATCAGCACCCTGTTCCATTTGCCGGTGCCGAACAGGTGTGGATTGCGATCGCGCCGGCGCGTGGACGGGTCAAGCCCGGCGCCGAAGGTGGCCGGCATGATGACAATGTCATTCTCGCCGGCATTGACGCGATAAGCGACCGCCCAGTCCACGGCGGCGTAGTCGTGGATGTCGATGTCATCGTCGACGACGGTGATATGCTTGTAGCGCACATGCGCGGCGGAGGAGCCCCAGACGGCGTTGGCCGCCTGCTTGGCCTGTCCGCGATAGCTCTGCTTCATGCGGATGAGGAGGTTGATGCCGGCATGCACCGGTGGACACCACACGTCGGTGATCCCTGGCACCCCGGCGCGATCGAGCACGTTCCAGGCGGTGGCGGCGCGCATGACGGAGGAGCACACGGCGTTCTCCGAATAGCTCCCTGGCATCGCCCCTTCGATGGTGCCGCGCAGGATCGGGTCATTGCGGTGCGTGATGCAGGTGACCCGGATGGTGGGCTTGGGCGATCGGTCGCCGGCAAGGTAGCCGGTGAACTCGGCGTAAGGACCTTCCATCAGGTAGGTCTTGGGGTCGAGGCCGAGGTAGCCCTCGATGACGATCTCGGCAGTTGCGGGAACGAGAAGGTCAACGGTCTCGCATTTCACCAGCTCGACGGGCGCGCCGCGAATGGCGCCCATCACGTCATACTCGCACACCCCTTTGGCCACCGGCGATCCGGCGCAGAAGCCAAGCGAAGGCTCCCAACCGATCGCCACGGCGATCGGCATCTCGGCGGCGCCGCCGTTCTGCCAGGCGGTGAAATGATGCCCGATATGCTGCGCCCGCCACATCAGGATCGGAATGGCGTCGTGACCGCCGACCATGCCGCGATAGATGCCGACATTCATCACGCCGCTTTCGGGATCCTTGGTGACGCAGCCGCCATAAGTCAGGAGGTAGCGGCCGCCGTCGAGACGGTTCCAGTGCGGCGACGGAAACTCGTAGAGGTCGATGTCGGGACCTTTGAGAATGTTCTCCTTTACCGGACCGGTAGTGACTACCTGTGGTGGAATGCTGCCCGTCAGAACGGTGCGGCCGAGCTTGACCAGCTCGCGCGGATGCGTGTCCGGCGGCAAGCCCAGCATCATCGCGATGCGGCGGTAGCTGTTGAGGCCCGAGCCGAAGATACGACGGCAGCGGCTCTCCGGCTTGTTGTAGTCCTTGATGTTGTTGAAGAGGAGCGCCTTGCCGCTGCCGGGGCCCTGCGCCAGGCGCATGATGGTGCCGAGCTCGATATTCCAATCCACCTCGGCGTCGATCCTTTGCAGCTCGGCCGCGCGCTCGAGCGCCGCGATCCAGCCGCGCAGATCCCCGAACGCGGTCGCGATTCGCTCGATGGTCATCTGCTCTTTTCGAGTCTGCAGCATCGCACCCACTCCGACTTGAACGGCAACGATTTAGTACACCGGAACGGCGGCACCTGTCCTGCAGCGACTCATTGAAAACTGCTCCTTTTCCTCAACCGGACCGCTTCGTGCTCCTTCGGGTTCACCTGTTTTGAAGATATGAAGCTTGCGCGGCAACTCGCCAGGATATACATTTCTCAGGTATATCAAGCGAAGACATGGGAAGGATGGCTATGCAGGTTGCCAAGTGGGGAAACAGTCTTGCTGTTCGTATTCCGCAGGCCGTAGTCGAAGCGCTCAAGCTCAAGGAGGGTGACCAGATCGAGATTACGATTGCTGGGACACGGCAATTCGAAATTGGCCGCGATCGAAGGCGAGACGAAGCTCTCAAGCGGTTGCGTGCGCTGAGGTGGCCGCTGCCAGAAGGTTTCAAATTCGATCGAGAGGAAGCGAATGAACGCTAAGGCCTTCCTCGATACCAACGTTATCGTCTATGCCTTCAGCTCAAACGATCCACGCCGGGAGCAGGCTTTAGCTCTCGTGACAGCTGGCGGCATCGTAAGCGTGCAGGTCCTCAATGAATTCGTGAATGTCTCACGTCGCAAAGCTCGCCGCGAGTGGACGGAAATCCAGGAGGCCCTCGCTCTACTAAAAGCACTGCTCGACACGCCCCAGCCAATAACCATTGAGCTCCATGAAGCCGCCGTCATGATCGCCCGCGACTACCGCTATCGAATCTACGACAGCCTAATCATTGCCGCGGCGCTGCGAGCCGACTGCTCATTTTTATATTCGGAGGACCTTCATCACGGACAGAAGATTGACCGGCTTACGATCCATAATCCCTTTGCCCGTGGATAAATTTGCCTCGACGCAGACGGGGAAGACGCTCCATAAACAGGTGGGCGCATTTATTTCAACAATCGCTCTGCCGGCGGCGCGACCTCGGTGACGAGATCGCGCACCAGGGGCTTGTTGGCAAGTGGTGCGAGCGTCATCTCGCGCGGCTCGAGCCGCGCGGTGCACGCGTAGACCGTCCTGCCGTCGAGCTCAATCATGCATTCCTTGCACGCGTTGGCGTTGATGCAGGAGAAGCGAATGGCGAGGCTCGGGTCGCGATTGGCCCGGATCCAACGCAAGCCGTCGAGCACGGACTGGCCGGGCTCGAACGGTACGTCGTGACGCTCCCAATGGCCCACGGCACGCTCCGTGCCGCGCCACACCCTGAGAACCGCAAGTTGGCTCATTGCGCCGCTGCTTGCGCCTGCGCGGCGCCGCGGGCGAGCGTGATGCCGCCGGGAGCGAGTCGGACCATCTGGTTCGCCTGCCATTCCGAGGCCATCTCGGGGAAATCCTCGCGCTGATGGGCGCCACGGCTTTCCTCGCGCGCGAGCGCTGCCGTTGCGACCGCGCATGCCGCGAGCAACATGTTGCGCAGGTCGAACCATTCGATCCGGCGAAGGTCGAAGGCGCCCCGGTCACCCGTTGGCCGCTCGCCGAGCGCGCGGGTCATCTCGCCAATGGTGGCAAGAGCGCGTTCGAGCTTCGCGGCGGTGCGGAACGGGCCGACATCATCCGACATCACGGCTTGGAGCTTTGCGATCATGGCGGCCGTGTTGACGGCGCTTGGCCGCGCCTTGGCAGTGACGAGATCGAGCGCGCCCTGCGCGGCCTGCGTTCGGAATGCGTGTCGCGAGCGTCGCTTTGCCCGCTCTGCCGCGGTCAATCCGGCGCGGCGACCAAACACGAGCGCCTCGGTGATGGCGTTGCCGGACAGGCGGTTGGCGCCATTGGCGCCGCCGACCGCCTCGCCAGCCACCAGCAGACCCGGCAACTCGGTCCGCATGCGCTCGTCCGCGATGACGCCGCCCATGTGATAATGCGCGATGGGAGCCACCTCGACCGGCATTCTTGTCAGATTGATGTTGTTGCTGGCGAGCCGATCAATGACTGGCCCGAACGCCTCGCGCAGCGCGGACTCCGGGCAGTGCTCGAAACTCAGGAAGGCGCCCCCATGGGGCGAACCGCGTCCAGCCTCGACTTCTTTGACGATCGCGTAGGTGGCGAGATCGCGCGTGGTGACATAGCGGCCGTCTTCGGTCACCCCGTACCGCGCCGTGACCTCCTCGCCTTCGCTATTGAGGAGGCGCCCGCCCAGCTTGTAGCGGAATGGGTCCCACATGATCGGGTCCATGCCGATCAGGCGAGGCGCCAGGTGGCCAATGGGAAAGAACTGCACGAACTCCATGTCGATGAGCGCCGCGCCGGCGCGCACCGCGAGCGCGTAGCCGTCACCGCCCATATTGGCCGAGGCGCTGTTGCGGCGATAAAGGCGCGTCAGACCCCCGGTCGCGACGATGGTTGCCTTCGCGGCAAGGGTGACGGCGCTGCCGCTTGCGAGATGTAGTCCCACCGCCCCCGTAACCTCGCCCCCGTCGCAGACGAGATCGACAACCAGAAGATCGCCCGCCTTGCGGATGCCGCCGGTGCGGGTGATCACGCCGCGTAATGTCTTTGACACGGCCGGGCCGGTATTGAGGAAATCGACATAGACGCAACGCGGACGGTCATGGCCGGGCGCGAACGCCTGCGCGACGCGCCCGTCCTTGCGCGCCCACCCGACCCCCCATTCATCCATCTCGCGAATGCATTGCGGACCTTCCTCGCAGAGGTGGCGCGCCAGCCGCTCGTCGCAGAGGCCGCGACCGGCGGCAAGCGTATCGTCGTAATGGTGACTCCAGTGGTCAGGGGTCTCGCTGCCGAGCGCGACCGCCATCTGCGCCATGACAGTGGCGCCGCCACGACCGATCAGGCTGCGGTCAACCAGCATGACGCTTGACCCCGCGCGCGCCGCCGTGATTGCCGCAAACATGCCGGCCCCGCCCGATCCTATGATCAGGACGTCGGTCTCGATATGCATGGGCTCGTGGCTCACCCCGGTCCTCCATCTGCGGCGTCATGGCTTGGTACTATTCGAAGCCGACAGCCTCCGCCGCTACGCAGAAATTTGCTGCAACCGCCGCCCTTTAGCTTGCGCACGATTTGACCGCTGGCCGTGCGTCACTCGTCGTCCGGATCGGGGTACTGGACAGGCGCCTTGCCGGCCGTGACCAGCAATCTCGGAAGCTTGACCCTCGGCTTCTTCTGCTTCCGTTCTACGAGTTCGACCAGAAATATCCATTTGTCACCGTAATCGAACATAAACCGCATCTTGCTTTTGACCGACGCGAAGGCTTCGATAACAAGCGTGCGCTTGACGCTCCGCGCCTCATTGTCGGTCTCTCCCATATCGACGAACAACTCATATCGGACGGGTGAGTCGTAGATGTTACCCTTCAATTTGCTGTAAAATCCGAATGCGTGGTCGAAATCGAAATCGAACGATCGGACGATCACCTGCGCGAGCTCATACAGGCTGCTCGTGTCGGCGATCTCGAAAGCGCGATAGACGTTCGGCGCGAGCGAAGCTCGAAAGATCAAGGTCTCGGAATTGGCCGCCGTACGTTTCCTGCTCACGGGCCGGCGGGTCGATGGCACCCTCATGCTTGGATCACCCGGCTTCGTTGCGCGCGCGCCACCAGAGGCCACGCCTCGCTGACGTGGTCCGGAGGAATGCGATGAACTCTCGCGGTTCACGCGACAGTTCGCCCATACCCGCTACACGGCCGCGCGCTTGCGCGCCGCGATTTTCACCGCCTCGATGATCTCCGGATAGGCCGCACAGCGGCAGAGATTGCCGGAGAGATAGTGACGGATCGCGTCATCGTCCGGATCCGGGATCTCATCGAGGAGCTGCGTCGCCATCAGCAGAAAGCCGGGTGTGCAGTAGCCGCATTGGAATGCACCCGCCTCGATGAATGCTTCCTGCACCGGGCTGAGCTTGTCGCCGTCGGCAAGGCTCTCGACGGTGCGCACCTGGGCGCCATCGACGAAGACCGCAAGGTAAAGGCAACCGGACACGGCAGTGCCGTTCACCAGCACCGTGCAGCAGCCGCACATTCCTTGTCCGCAGCTCTCGCGCGCCCCCATGAGATTGAAATCGCGCTGGAGCACCTCGACGATGTTGTGATGCGGTTCGACGTCGGCGGTGACCGGCTCTCCGTTGAGATCGAAGCTGATCCTGCGCATCCCCGTCACTCGTCTATCCCCGTTACTCTGGCGCCAGCGTCATGTTCGCCTTGGCGCGCAAGGCGCGCAAGACGGCTTCCGGATCGAGCGGCAGCTCCATGATGCGCACGCCGCACGCATCCTCGATGGCATTGCCGATGGCAGGCGATACGCAGAACGTCGCGGTTTCGCCTACCCCCTTGGCCCCGAACGGCCCGTTCGATTGGTGGGCGGCAACCGCCTCGTTCTCCATGCTGGCGGGCACGTCGAGCATGCCCGGAATCTTGTAGTCAGCGAGCGACGCGTTGGTGATCTGCCCGGCGTCGATATGCATCTTCTCGAACATTGTGAAACCCAGCTGCATCAGAGCCGCGCCCGAGATCTCGCGTTGCAACGATCCTGGGATTTATCGGCCGGCCGCAGTCGACGACGTTGACGAGGCGGTTCACCGTGACCCGTCCGGTTTCGATGTCCACCTCGACGTCCGCTCCGGCGGCTGCGCACATCCAGAACGGCGTCGCGTTCGGCGTCAGTCCGTTCGCGGGATCGGGTGGTACGTATTCCGGCTTGTAGATGCCGCTGCCAATGATGTTGCCGGCCTGCATGCCGTATTTCTTCTTGAACAGCTCGGGTATCGGGATGTTGCTGCCCTCGGGCTCACCCACATCTCGCGCGAGCGCTTTGATCTTGTCCCGCGCCTGCTGCGCCGCGAGCCGGACCGCGTGGCCCATGTGGAACAGGGAGCGCGAGCCGAGCGTGCCCATATCATACGGAGTCACATCGGTATCCCGAGGCACGACCCGGATGCTCTCTGCCGGGAGGTCGAGGACCTCTCCGGCGATCTGCGCCATTGCGGTATCGGAACCTTGCCCCATGTTGACGGTGCCGCAGTAGAGGATCGTGCTGCCATCGGCGGCGATGTTCACGTTGGCGACCGAAGTCGTGGGGGATATCACCGCCTTAATTGCAACCGCCACGCCGCGCCCACGCCGCAGCGTTCCCTGCCCGCGGTCGATGGGTTGATTCCAATTCAACCGCTCGGCGACTAGGTCGAGCGCCGCGGCGAGCTTGGCGTCCTGCACGACAGTGCCAGTCGCGTGCGGGCGGCCCTCGCGCAGGATGTTGCGTCGCCGGAATTCCACAGGATCGAGCTTGAGGGCGCGCGCAATCATGTCGGTGTGGCTCTCATACGCCCAGACCAGCTGCGGAACGCCAAAACCTCGCAGCGCGCCTGCCGGCGGCAGATTGGTGTAGAGCGCGTAGGAATTGATCCAGACATTCTCGATGTCGTATGGACCCGAGGCAGTGAAACCCGATTTCTGCGTGACCCGCGGACCGATATCGGCATAGGCGCCGCCGTTCCAAAACACCTCGCATTTGCGCGCGGTGATGTGGCCGCTGCTATCGACGCCGCTCTTGATGCGAAACGTGCTGGGGTGCTTGGTGATGGTGTAAAACTGCTCCTCCATGGTGAGCGCGACCTTGACTGGCCGCCGCACGATCATGGAGAGCGCCGTCGCGAGCGCCTCGAGCTTGATGTAGAGCTTGCCGCCAAAACCGCCGCCGAGATATGGAACCTTGATGCGGACGCGATTCTCCGGCCACCCCAGGAGGCGCGCAATCTCGGTGCGCACGAATGAGGGTCCTTGCGACGCGCTGTAGATGGTGACGCCGCGTTCCTGCCAATCCGCAATCGAAGCGAACGGCTCAAGCGCGACGTGCAGAGCCTTTTGCGTTTTGAATGTGTGCTCGAAGACGTGCGCTGCTGCGGCGAATGCCGGGTCCACGTCGCCGCGGCGCAGCTTGAAGTCGAGCGCCGCGTTGGTTCCCTTGCGCCCCTTGAGATGCTTGAGATCGGCGAAGGTTCCGGCCGGCCGCAACTCGTCGTGCACCAGAATCTTGTTCTCCGCGGCCTCGACCTCGTCGAATACGGCCGGCAGTTCCTCGTATTCGGCGGCAATCAACGCGGCTGCTTCCTCGGCAATGTGCGGGTCGGCCGCAAGCACCACGGCGACAGGCTCGCCGACATAATGGACCTTGTCGATCGCGAGGATCGGCTGGTCATGAAAGGCCGGACCGTAGTAAGGCTCCGGTATCACCTTGCGCACGTCGGCCGAGGTAACGATGCGATGGACGCCGGGAATTTCCGCAGCGGCGGCTGTGTCGATCGATTTGATGCGGCCGTGTGCGATGGTGCTGCGGAATATCTTGGCATGCAGCATGCCTGCAAGTCGCATGGTGTGCGTATATTCCGCCCGTCCCGTCACCTTCTCGCGCGCTTCGATGCGCGGCAGCGATCGGCCCACCTGATGGCCCATTTGGGGTGCGATATGGCGCACCGGAGTCATCGACATCAGTGCGCCGCTCCGTTGCCCTCGATCGCCTGGCGCAGCGCCCGCCGCACGAAGACCCGCACAAGCTCGCGTTTGTAGGGCGCCGAGCCGCGCACATCCGAGATGCATTCGACCACATCGGCCGCGGCCTCCCCCGCCCGCGCGAAGGATGTCTCGTTGGCATCGGCGCCTGCCAGCGCCTCCTCGGCCGCGGGAAGCCGCATTGCCTTCTCAGTCGCGGCGCTGACCACGACGCGCGCTGACTTGATCGCCGAGCCCGCTTGCTCAAGGCAGACCGCCACGCCCAGAGCGGGCCAATCCTCGGCCGATCCGGTGGTGACTTTGATGTAAGCGGCGCGCGATTTGCCTTGCACGGGGATCCGCAACTCGGAGATCAACTCGTTTTTCCGCAAAACGGTTTCAAAATACCCGGCGAAGAGGTCCTCAACTGCAATCCTGCGCGACTGCTTCGGACCGGTGACCGCCACTTCGGCGCCAAGCGCGATGAGAACGGGGGGAAGGTCCATGTGCGGATCGCCATGGGCGAGATTGCCGCCGACGGTTGCGACATTGCGGACCCTGACGTTGGAGAGCCGCCGCATGGTCCGCACAACGACGGGCGCGAAACGAGCGACCTCGTCGGATCGCTCCACCTTTGAAAGAGAGGTCATGGCGCCAATGGTCAGCTCGGCTCGCTCGCCGCCGCGCGCTTGCGTGACGCCAATGCGCGAATGCGCCTCCGGGAGCTTGCGCAGGCTCACGATGCGAGTCGGCCTGAAAACTCCGGCCTTCATCATCAGCATCAACGCAGTGCCGCCAGCGAGGGGGCGCACGGACGAATCGTCCGGATCAAGCAGGGCGATCGCGTCCTCCAGCGATGTCGGCTCAGCGAGATCGAAAGGAGTCATGGCGCGCTGCCGGGCTGCGCGGACGCAAATGCCTCGCGAATGCGGCCGGCGAACTGCCGCTCCATCTCTTTCGCCTTGGCGCGCAGCACCGGCTGGCCGAGACTGCCGAGCTTTCCGGTAAGCGCCGCCTCGATCTCGTAACTCACCTTGGTCCCTCCATTCTCCTCCGTAATCCGGGTGAGCGAACGCGCAGTAAGCCGCCCGACGATGCCCAATGGCGTGCCTTCGATTTTGGCTTCGATCTCCTTTGGCGGATCGACGCGCAACACCTCGACCGCGACATTGAACCTGAACTTCAGATACGCGATCCTTGCCTCCAGGACAGCGGTGTAGTGGTCAGGATCGATCTCGTTGAGGTCATGAACGCCTTCCACGCAGGAGGCAAAGAACCGCGCATCGCGCACCTTCGCAAACACCGCCTCAGGGGGAGCGAGGATGGCGATATCGCCGGTGAATTTCATGGGGGATTTACTCGAGGCGGAAATCCTCAAAGCCGCGCTTACACGCGGCGGTGACAAAAGTCGAATGCTCGTTGCGAGACGCCATCCAGGGCTAGACCAGCGGTTTTATTTTACCTCCGAGTTCCCCAAAGTTCCAAGAAACCAATACCGTCGTCGCGGCGTTGGTGCTCAGGCCGAAGCGGAAGGAAAAGGGAGCGGCTCATGTGGATATCGCTTTTCACCGTGGCATGCGGGGCCGCCGTTTGCTTAGGCGTGGCGGCCGTCCTGATGGAGACGACGATGCATCGGACCTGGCACGGATAGAGGTTCCTACGCTTGATAGTGGAGTAACGGGCGGCGCGTGCCGCCCGTTTCGTTTCGACGGCGCCGATCACTCATCCCCCCGCGTGTCCCAACCGCGTCCCCTGCCGCGTTGGAGATTGTCCCTTTGCCCAAATTAGCGTTTGTACTCCCTCACCGCGGGCCGATGGTTACCTGACACGGGAAAAGGCCATGTCTTCGTCCCTTCTCATGACGCGGCGCTTTGCGCCCTTGTTCTGGTGCCAGTTCTTCTCGGCATTCAGCGATAACTTCCTCAAGAACGCGCTGGTCTTTCTCATCCTGTTTCATCTCGGCGGCGACAACGCCGAAGTCTTGATCACGCTTGCCGCGGCGGTCTTCATCTCGCCCTTCTTCTTTCTTTCGGCGCTCGGTGGAGAAGCTCGCCGACCGCTACGACAAAGGCGGCGTCGCCCAGCGGCTCAAATTTGCAGAGATCGGGATAGCGCTTTTGGCGGTGCTGGGCTTCTACTTGCATTCGGTGCCCCTGTTGTTTTTTGTATTGTTTCTTTTTGGCGTCATCGCCGCGCTGTTTGGTCCGATCAAGTACGGCATCCTGCCCGACCACCTCGCCCGCTCCGAGCTGCCGTCCGGCAACGCGCTGGTCGAAGGCGCGACCTTCATCGCCATTCTGCTCGGCACGATTGTCGGCGGGCTCGCTGCCAAGGACGGTGGCGATCCCGCGCATTTCTCGGTTCTGATGATCCTGTTCTCTGTCCTGTGCTGGGCCGCGAGCCTGCTCATACCGCCCACGGGAGAAGGGGCGCCCACTCTCACCGTGCGGCGTAATGTGTTGGCCTCAACTGCAGGGCTGTTGCAATTCCTGCGCGAAACGCGCGCCTGTGGTGGGGCGCGCTGGTCACGAGCTGGTTCTGGCTGGTCGGGGCTGTCGCGCTCTCGCTGATGCCGCCGCTGGTCAAGACGGCACTGGGCGGGAACGAAGAGGTGGTGACAGCATGCCTGGCGATCTTCTCGATCTCCATCGCAATCGGCTCAGGTCTCGCTGCTTGGCTCGCCGCCGGCCAATCGTGCTGCTGCCCACCGTGATCGGCGCCGTGCTGCTCGGATTATTTACGATCGATCTTGGCTGGTCAACCATCGACGTTGCTGCAAAGGCAACGCTCTCCGGTTATTTCGGAGTTCTCAGCTCTGCCCGGACCATCCGGTTCGCCATCGACCTTGCCGGCATCGCCCTGGCAGGCGGCCTGTTCATCGTGCCGGCCTTTGCAGCCGTGCAGGCCTGGGCCGGCGCCGATCGCCGCGCCCGGGTGGTGGCTGCGGTCAACGTCCTCAATGCCGCGTTCATGGCGGGAAGCGCGCTGATTGTCGCCGTGCTGCAGAAATCGGGCATGACGCCGTCGCAGCTCTTTCTCGCGCTCGGCGCTGGAAGCCTTGCCGTCGCGGTCGCGGTCGGGCGCACCATGCCGGCGAGCGCGCTGCTGAGCGATGCGCTCTCCATTGTCTACCGCGCGCTGTTTAAATCGAGGTGCACGGGATCGAGCATCTCAATGACGCCGGGCCGAAACCTCATCATCGCGCTCAATCACGTCAGCCTCCTGGACGCCGGGCTGGCCATGTCGCTGCGCAACCGCAAGCCGGTCTTCGCCATGAACGTCACAGTCGCCCGAAAATGGTGGGTTCGTCCGTTCCTTTCCCCTCGCGCGCGCGCTGCCGCTGATCCTTTGAAACCCATGGCGGTGCGCACCCTGATCGAGGCGGTCAGGGCAGGTGAGGCCCTCATCATTTTCCCGGAGGGTCGCATCACGGTCACCGGCAGCCTGATGAAGGTCTACGACGGTGCGGGCATGATAGCGGACAAGTCCAATGCCGAGATCGTGCCGGTTCGTATCGAGGGATTGGAGCAGACGCCATTCGGCCGTCTGTCAAAGGCGCAGGTTCGCCGCCGCTGGTTGCCGAAGGTCAAGGTCACCATCCTTGAGCCGGTGAGGCTCGCGGTTGATCCCGATCTGAAGGGTCGCAAGCGGCGACAGGCGGCGGGCGCGGCGCTCTACGGCATCATGTCCGATCTTGTCTTTCGCACCACCTCCACCGACCGCACCGTGCTGCAAGCGGTGGTTCAGGCGGCGCAGACGCACGGCCACAACCAGGTCGCCATCGAAGACCCGGTGACGGGCGCGCTGACGTATAAACGCCTGCTCACCGCAGCCGCCGTGCTCGGCGCAAAGCTGATGCCGCTGGCCGGGCCAGGCAAACCATTGGGCGTAATGCTGCCCAACGCCAACGGCGCCGTTGTCACAATTCTCGGGCTGATGTCTGCCGGTCGCGTCCCCGGCAATGATCAATTTTACCGCGGGTGCGGCCAACATCCTTGCGGCTTGCCGGGCGGCAAAACTCGACACCATCCTCACCTCTCGCGCCTTCATCGAGAAGGGGCAAGCTCGGTCCAAGCTCATTGCCGCCATCGCAAAGCAAGATTCAAGATTGTCTATCTCGAGGACATTCGTGCCGACCGTCGACCTTCGTCGGACAAAATCCGTGGGCCTGCTTGAACGGCGGAGAAGCCGCTCATCGAGCGCCGGGCCGACGACTGGGCTGCCATTCTGTTCACGTCAGGGTCGGAAGGCGCTGCCCAAGGGCGTGGTGCTCTCCCATCAGCAATATGCTGGCGAACACCGCACAGGCCGCGGCCCGCATCGACTTCGGCAGAGCAGCGACAAGGTGCTTCAACGTGCTGCCGATATTTCATTCCTTCGGGCTCACCGTCGGTCGTCGTCCTGCCGCTCGTCTTCGGGCGTGCGCATCTATCTCAGTATCCATCACCGCTGCATTATCGCACGGTTCGCCGAGCTCGATCTACGCCGATGAATGCAACCATCATGTTCGGCACGGACACATTCCTCGAATGGCTATGCGCGCGCGGCGCAACGCCATACGATTTCCGGTCGCTGCGCTACATCCTGGCCGGGGCCGAGCCGGTGAAGGAAGCGACCCGTCGCACGTCTACCTGGAGAAGTTCGGCCTGCGCATCCTGG
>CAWJCB010000030.1:0-354683 GCA_963841105.1 uncultured Alphaproteobacteria bacterium | reverse complement strand
GGCCCGATCATAGGCGCGTTTCTGCTGACCGGCCTCTCCGAGATCATGCAGAACATGCTCAGCGCGCTGGGCGTTGATGTGCCAGGAGCCAAGCAAGTTCTTCTATGGCGTATGCCTGCTGACGGTGGTCGTGGCGCTTCCGCATGGCGTTTGGCCATGGCTTGCGGCCCGGCTAGGCTTGGCGACCCGGTCCCCATGAGCGCATCCGTGAGCGCATCCATGAGCGCATCCATGAGCGCCCTCCTCGAGGTGCGAGGAATCAGCAAGCGCTTTCGCGGCGTCCTCGCCGTTGACGGCGTGAGCTTTTCGGTGGCGCACGGGGAAATCTTTGCGATCATCGGTCCAAACGGCGCGGGAAAGACGACCCTGTTCAGCATCATCGCCGGCTCGCTTGCCCCCGATGCCGGCTCAATAATTTTCGCCGGCGGACACATCGAAGGCATGCGGCCCGACCAAATCTGCCGGCGCGGCGTTGGTCGAACCTTCCAGCTGGTACGGCCGTTCCCTGCGCTCTCGGTCGAAGACAATGTGATTGTCGGTGCGATGTTGCATCGGCCTGAGCTTGCTGCCGCACGGCTCTACGCGCATGAGGTGCTCCGGCAGCTTGAGCTCTTCGACAAGCGCCGTCAGATCGCCGCGGCGTTGACGCTGCCCGACCGCAAGAGACTGGAAGTGGCGCGCGCGCTCGCGACCGAGCCGAAGCTGCTGCTGCTCGATGAGGTCATGGCAGGGTTGCGGCCGGCGGAAACCGATCGCATGGTCGCCATCCTCATTGATCTCAATCGCCGGACCGGGCTGACCATTCTGCTGATCGAGCACGTGATGCGCGCCGTGATGGCGCTCGCTGCAGAGGTCCTGGTGCTGCATCATGGGGCCGCGATTGCGCAAGGCAGGCCCGAGAGCGTGGTGCGAGACCCCGTCGTGGTGCAGTCCTATCTCGGCGCTGAGGCAGTTGACTGATGCTGCGCGTCCAGGAGCTGGACCTGTTTTATGGCGACGCGCAGGCGCTCGAGGGCATTACCCTCGACATCGCCCAAGGAACGATTGTCGCAGTGGTCGGGGCAAATGGGGCGGGCAAGACGTCGCTCATCCGCACCATCGCCGGCATGCTTCGACCGGCGCGCGGCCGTATCAGCTACCGCGATCTCGATATCACGGGCTGGGAGAGTTGCCGGGTCTGCAACCTTGGCATCGGGCAGGTAGCGGAGGGACGGCAAGTGTTTCCGTCGCTGTCCATCGCCGAGAATCTTGACATCGGAGCGATGTTGCCGCGTGCGCGCGCGCGGCGGAAAAGAAATCTCGACCGCGTGCTTGCACTATTTCCCATGCTGGCCGAGCGGTCGGGACAGGCGGCAGGAACGCTCTCCGGCGGCGAGCAGCAAATGCTCGCCATCGGGCGTTGCCTGATGGGCGCGCCCGATCTTGTCATGTTTGATGAGCCGTCGCTTGGCCTGGCTCCCGCCATCGTGCAGACGGTTTTACGCACGATCCGCGATCTTAACCGCGAGGGGCTCACCTGCGTCCTGGTGGAGCAGAACGTGGCGGTCTCGCTGCGGCTCGCTGCGCGAGCCTACGTGCTCGAAAACGGCCGCATCACCCTCTCCGGGTCCGGCGAAGAGCTATTGGCGAACGATCGCGTCCGCCAGGCCTATCTCGGCATGTAGGGGGCACGCCTGGTCACCCGGGTTGAGCTTCGTAGCCTGGGTTGAGCGGACAGCGAAACCCGGGGTCCCGCATTTCGCTCTCGCTCAATGCGGCTGCGAGCTACCGCAGCTTGCGCGCGCCTTCTGGCTGATGCTAGTCAGCGCACCACACGCTTTGTGGAGCGTTTGAGCCCAAGTTCACCTGCCGGCTCAGCCGGCAGTGCAAGGAGGACAATAATGAAACTTTACTTCGCACCGGGTGCCTGCTCGCTGTCGCCGCACATCGTAATGCGGGAAACGGGCGCCAAATTTGATCTCGAGCAGGTCAACAATCAGGAAAAGAAGACCAAGTCCGGCATGGATTACTGGGCGGTGAATGGCAAGGGTCAGGTGCCGGTCCTGGAATTCGACAATGGCGAGCGACTGACCGAAGGTCCCGTGATTGTGCAATGGATCGCCGATCAGAGTCCTGCCGCCGGGCTCATTCCGCCCGCGGGCAAGCCAGAGCGCTACCGGGTGCAGGAATGGCTCAACTTCATCACGTCGGAGCTGCACAAGAGCTTTGGGCCGATCTTCCGTCCCACCACTCCGGATGCCTATAAGACCATCTCAAAGGAGAACCTCGCCAAGCGATTCGATTGGCTGGACAAGCAACTCGCCGGCAAGCAGTACCTGATGGGAAATCATTTCACCGTCGCAGATGCATACCTTTTCACGGTCCTGCGCTGGACGTCGCGCATCGAGATGGAATCTGGCCAAATGGCCGAACCTGAAAGCGTATGTGGATCGCGTCGCCGCTCGACCGAAGGTGCAGGAAGCACTCAAGGCGGAGGGATTGGTGCATTAAAGCGCGTTCTGCGGTCGATCGTCATCGCCGTCCTTGTGCCGGCCAGGCATGGCTGTGACGGGCTAAGCAAGGCACGGATTGCCCGACCGCCCTCACCCCAGACCCTGTCCCCGGAGGGCAGAGGGAGCGCCCCGAGTTGCGGCCTGCGCTTTGCGCGGTCCCGCAGCAAACGCCTCTTCCCGTCCTCAGGCTAGCCGGCTTTCCGATCGTCACGGTCAGCTTCCCGACGCCCGCGATGTCGCATTCGATCTTGTCGCCGACGACGGTTGCCGCCACTCCCGAAGGCGTGCCGGTCATGATCACGTCGCCTGCTGCGAGCTCCACCATCTCGCTTAATTTCACAATCACTTCGGGCACGTTCCAGATCATCTGCGCGAGGTCGCCGTCCTGGCGTATCTTGCCGTTGACTGAAAGCGCAATGCGCCCCGTGCTCGGATGTCCGATCCTGGCAACCGGCTGCAAAGGCCCGCAGGGCGCCGAGGCATCGAATGCCTTGCCGATCTCCCACGGTCGTTTCATGTCGCGCGAGGCGATCTGCAAATCGCGGCGCGTGAGATCGATGCCGACGGCATACCCGTAGATGCAATCGCGCGCCTGCTCCATCTTGATATTGCGGCCGCCCGACTTGAGCGCAACCACCAGCTCGACCTCGTGATGCATGTCTTTGGTGAGCGGCGGGTAGGGCACGGTTCCTCCATCCGGGACAATGGCGTCTGCCGGCTTGGAAAAGAAGAACGGCGGGTCGCGCACGTCATGGCCCATCTCGCGTATGTGCTCTTCGTAATTGCGTCCGACGCACCAGATGCGGCGCACCGGAAACGTCTTGTCGGTGCCGGCGACCGCAATCACTGGACGCGCCGGCGGTATTATCACATAGCGCGCAACATCTTCGCTCATCAGTCTCTCTTCCCTTTTGGATCGCTCAAGCCGTGGAGGCAATGGCCAGCGGAGCCGCCGGCTCCTGGTCGCGCAGCTGCAGACGATAGAACGACGCGTAGCGCCCGCCCTTGCGCAACAGGTCCTCATGCCGGCCGGACTCGACCACGCTGCCGTCCTCGATCACAAAGATGCGATCCGCGTCCACCACCGTGTGCAGCCGATGCGCGATGACAATGGTGGTGCGCCCGCGACAGAGATGCTCGATGGCGCCCTGCACCTGGCGTTCGGATTCCGAATCAAGGGAAGCTGTAGCTTCGTCCAGGAGAATCACCGGGGCATCCTTGAGAAGCGCGCGGGCAATCGAAATGCGCTGGCGCTCGCCGCCGGCCAATTGCGTGCCGTGCTCGCCTGCCGGCGTGTCATAGCCGCGCGGGAACGCCATGATGAAGTCATGCGCGTAGGCCGCCTGCGCCGCGGCCTTGATCTCTGCCTCGGTTGCCGCCGGACGGCCGAGCGCAATGTTCTCCCGCACGGTGCCGCGAAACAGGAACACGTCCTGACCGACATAGGCCAACTGGGTTCGCAGAGAATGACGCGACACCGTCGCGATGTTCTGGCCGTCGATGACGATGGCGCCCGCATCCACCTCATAGAAGCGCAGGATCAGTTTCAGAATGGTGGATTTGCCGCCGCCGGAGGGACCGACCAGAGCCGTCACCTTGCCGGGCTCGGCGACGAATGCCAGGTCCCTTATCACGCGCTCTCCCGGCCGATAGGCGAATTGCACGTGAGAAAACTCAACCCGTGCCCGCGACAGCCGCAACGGCGGCTTGCCTTCGTCCGGCGGCTCGGTGACGGGATGATCAATCACCTCGAACAGGATACGCACGCCGACAAGCCCGCTGCTGAGATCCATGTTGAGCCGTGCCAGGCGCTTGGCCGGCTCGTAGGCGAGCATGAATGCCGCGAGAAACGAGAAGAACTGGCCCGGCGTTGCGCCGTTCTCGATGACGCGAAAGCCTCCGTAGATCAGCGCAATGGCAATGGCGAATCCGCCGAGAGCCTCCATCAGCGGCCCGGAGCGATGGGCGACGCGCGCCCACTTGTTCGATTCGCTCTCGAGATGCGCAACGTGCTCGCCGAAGCGCGCACGCATGGCATCTTCGAGCGTGAACGCCTTGACGAGGCGCATGCCTTGCAAGGTCTCCTGCAACGTTTCGATGATGCGGCTCGTCCCCGTGAACTGCTGGTGGGCAATCGTCTTGATGCGATGGATGAGCTTGCGCAGCACCAGCATGGCCGGCGGCATGACGATGATGCTGAACAGCGACATCACCGGGTCCTGCACCGCCATAACCGTGGCGAGGCCGATGAGGGACAGCAGATCGCGTCCAATAGCGGTGATCAGAAGGTTCAAGACCTGCGTTGCCGCCGCCGCCCCCGTGGTCAGGCGCGCAATGAATTCCGAGCTGTGGCGGTCGGAGAAAAAGCCAATATTATGTTGCAGAAGCCGGTCGAACATCCGCTTTTGGTTGTCGGCGACGATGCGGTTGCCAATGCGCGCAAGCGTGAGCGCCTGTCCATATGTCGCCAGGCCTTTGACCGTGAAGATCGCGGCGGTCACCAGCGCGAGCACGATGATGCCGCGCAGGTTCTTGTGCACGTAGGCCTGGTTGATGACGTCACCGATGAGGTAAGCGCCAAGGGCGGTGCTGGCCGCGGCAATGATCATCATTGCGAATGCCAGCGCATATTTGCGCCACTGACCCGCGGCCTGCTCAACGAGCAGGCGTCTGATCAGGGCGGGGGCGCTGCTGCGGTCCGCAAACAATTTTTGCACGTACGATTTAAGCATCCACACGCTGCTATGTTGCGATGCGTTTCTGCCTAGACAGGGCCGCCTTTTCAAGCGGAATCGGCGCGCGCGGTTTCGCCGCCTCGCCGGTTCGCTGCCTGAAGCTTGCGCTCCCAGGCCAGCGCGTGCGCAACGATCGTCTCCAGGTCATCGAATTGCGGCTGCCATTGCAATAACAAGCGTGCGCGGTCGGCAGCCGCCACAATCTGCGCCGGGTCGCCCGGCCGCCGGCCGGCAAGCTCGACGCGGAAATCGATGCCGCAGACGCGCTTCACCGTGTCTATCACTTCGCGGACGGAGAAGCCGCGACCATAGCCACAGTTCAGCGTCGCCGAGGGATTGCCGGAACGCAGATAGGCTAGCGCATTCGAATGCGCGCGCACGAGATCCGAAACGTGAATGTAGTCGCGGATGCAGGTTCCATCGGGCGTGGGATAATCGGTGCCAAATACCTGCATTTTGGGCCGCAGACCAAGCGCGGTTTCCACGGCGACCTTGATGAGGTGGGTTGCTCCTTTGGTGGACTGGCCGCTGCGGCCGAGCGGATCGGCACCCGCCACGTTGAAATAGCGCAGGATGCAGTAACGCAAGCCATGCGCGGCGCCGGCATCGTGCAGCATGCTCTCCGTCATGAGCTTGGACCGGCCATATGGCGACAGGGGAATGGTGGGGTCGTCCTCGCGCACCGGCACGCGCTCGGGGTTGCCGTAGACGGCGGCCGTCGAGGAGAAGATGAAATCGCGCACGTCCGAGCTCACCGCAGCCTCGATCAGCGTGCGCGAGTTGACGGTGTTGTTGCGGTAGTAGGCGAGGGGGTCGCGGACCGAGTCCGGCACGACGATCGATGCGGCAAAATGGATGATTGCGTTGACCTCGTGCTCCGCAAGAAGCGCACTCACGCGCGCTGCGTCTCCGGTCTCGCCTGCGGCGAGAATGGCCCCGTCCGGCACCGCCCATGAAAAGCCCGTGCTCAGATTGTCCAGCACCACCACGCGCTCGCCTGCGTCGAGAAGCGCATGAACCATATGGCTTCCGATGTAGCCGGCGCCGCCGGTGACCAGGATTGTCATGCGCTATGCTGCCGTATGTTCGGTTCGACGTAACCAGACGGCGATGAATATCCTCTTGCCGAGGGCGAGGCGAGCGCCGTGACAAACCTGCTTGCGCCGTATATTCGTGTCGCGCGGTGAAGCCCGGATCGGCGCCCCCGTTGCGGCTAGCCTGGGCTGGCGTTGCTTGCGGCCCTGTCCAAGGCACTATGCGCTCGTAGCTCAGCTGGATAGAGCACCAGACTTCGAATTTGGGGGTCGGGGGTTCGAATCCCTCCGAGCGCGCCAGCAACATACTTGTCCAGCCCGGGGACATGGGTAACAGAACGTACCTAAGACATGGGTGACAACCTCGGGCCGAACGGGTTGTCGAGAGGTTGCAAGGTTTTCTGTTCCAGATCGAAGTATCCGAGATCGTAGTGGCTGAAGCTGACGAGCCAAATGCCGTCGTCGATTTCCTTGATGCCGAGGCGCTGGCCGGCAAGCACGGTCGAGATGTTGATTTTCTTTCGATGCAGGCAGATGCGGCCGCAGGCGGTGACGATGACGTCCCGATCATGGAACGGATAGCTCAGCTCGGGCAGGCCGTCATAGCGGCGCGCTGAGGCAGCGTAGAGTTCAGCGGGGCACTTCATGGCGAGTGCCTCGTGTGGCCGTTCGACATTAAACTCGCGCATGAAGTCGTCGAAACGCGCCTGCTGCTGCAGACTGTTGAAGCCTGCCGGGCGTGTGGCTTCCTTCTTCAAAGTGAGGTGCATGCGCTCATGGCGGCCGTTTTGTTGCGGCCGGCCAGGCTTGATGCGTTCGATGGCGATGCCGAGGCGCAGCCACCACACTGAGAGCTTGGACAGATTGAACAGGGCGTTTGGACTGGCGAAGGGAACGCCGTTGTCGGAGCGGATCGCCAGCGGCAGGCCGCGCTCGCGAAACAATCGTTCGAACGCGGTAAAAGCGGTCTCCTCGCGAACCAATTCGAGCGCCTCACAGAGCAGCAGGAAGCGCGAGGCGTGGTCGCTGGCAGTCAGCGGGTAGCAATAGCGACCATTACCGAGCTTGAACTCGCCCTTGAAGTCAACGCACCAGAGATCGTTGGGGACCGAGCCTTCGGACAGCGGCGTGCCGCGCGCCCGATGGCGCGGCCCGCCGCTGCGCTTGACCAAGCCGTGGCGATCGAGGACGGCATGGATGGTGCTTTTGGCCGGCACGCGGATATCGCCTGAGAGCCTGCGGATCAGGAGTTCGCGGATTTTGCGTGCGCCCCAGTGCGCCTTTTCTGTCTTGAGGCGGACAATGAGGCTCTCGACCTGCTGGGGCAGCTGATTGGCGTAGCGCACCGGGCGCCGGCAGCGGTCGCTGAGAGCTTCAAGCCCGTGTTCCTTGTATCGATCGAAGACCTTGTAGCCGGTCTTGCGGGATATGCCGAACTCCCGGCATAGCTCGGACATCGTCTCGCCATCGAGCAGGCGGGCGACAAAACGCAGGCGTTCCTCCATCACCGAACTCGCTTTCCACGGCATCAACACCTCCCGCCAAAAGGCAAAAAGTGTTACCCATGTGTCCGGTACGAAGTGTCACCTATGTCTCGGGTCGTACAAACTGAAAATGAGTAGTTTTTTCTTCTGGTGCCAAAAGTTGCTTCCATGCGGCGCCAGCATGGAAGCAATGTGGAAGCAGCGTCGTATTTGTTCTCATTTTCATGCCGCGGAATGGCTCAACGCGCCGGGGCTCATACTCTCACCGGCATAATGACGTGCAATGCGTTGCCGTCAGCGCGGTTGCCGGCAAAGTTGTTCGGGCCGCCCACGTCGAAAAAGTCGAAGCGGACATGTTGGCCCTGTAGCGAGTTGAGAATGTCGAGGACTTGCGGGCCATAGAACCCGATATCGCGGGGCTCCGTCATTGTGGTTGCGGCCACATCGACAACGGCGGAAGCCGAACCACGACAAGCCGAGCTGCAACCATCCATCGCGGCGGAAAGCGTCAGCTGGCCGCCGGCAAAGGCAAACCGCAACGCGGGCCGTTTATTGTCAGAAGCGTCCGCAAAGGCCGTCACCGCGGCAACGGCTCGAATGAACGGCTCGCGGGCCACCGTCACGGTGCCATGTTGCGGCTCGCCACGCGGGATCACGCGCTCATAATCCGGGAACGTGCCATCGACCAATGCGCCGTCGATTACGCTGCCGTCCCAGTCCGTCAAGCTGACCCGGCTAGCGCCAATGGCAAGGTGCACCCGCTTGAACGCGTCCCGCCTCTTGTTCGTCGCCTTAATGGCGTCCGTGACGAAGGCGCGCGACAAGATTACGGGGCGGATGTTATGGACGCTCTCAGGCGCACGAATATCCGCCATGGCCAGCCGGTGACCGTCAGTCGCGACGAAGCGCAACACGTTGTCGCGCGTGACATGGTGCAGGTAGACCCCGTTCAGATAATAACGGGTCTCTTCCTTACAGATGGCGTGGCGCACGCGGCGCAACGCATCGTGTAGATCGCCCGCGGTCAGGATGATTTCTGCCGCGGTTGTTAGGTCAGTAGTCCGGTCCAACATGGTGATTGTCCTTTCATCATTGGCAAAGGACCGGCGAAGCGATTCGCTCCGCCGTTCCATCCTTTGCCGCGTCGCGCGTGATCGGATGGCGTGCGCTACCGGGGCGGGTAGCAATCGCGTGGTCCGGCGCTTTGAGCCGATTGCCGCAAGATGCGCCGCGCGTGGGCCAATGCATGGCGTTGCGCATCATCGCCGACAACCTTTCGCGCATCTCCTCGGCCGCTCTGTTGGAAAAGGTCAGCGCCAGACAACTGCTGGAAAGCGAACCTTGATCAAGAAGATGTTTGATCCGGCGCACCAAGGTGCGTGTCTTGCCTGTGCCTGGTCCGGCATCAAGCAGAAGCGGTCCCTGGTTCCATGCGACCGCTGCTTTCTGGCTCTCGTCCAAATCATGGTCCATGCCGGGCGGATCGACGGTTGGCTCTCGAAGAGGCGGAAGAAGAAGCGCCCGAATGATCTGGCTCATGACCAAATACGGCGGAAGGCCGAGGTCGGTCGCAATCTCGGAAGGACGCTTGCCGCGAACGAGATATTCGTCGCGCACCCAATCCGATGGGCATAGAAGTTCGCCGGCAAAAATGTCCGCCTGCACTTCCTTGCGTTCACGCGGCGAATAGCCTTCGACCCTGCCAGCGCCGCTATCGACCGGATCGCCTCCTAAACCTTGCGGCCGGACCGTCACTTCATTGTGCGGATCGCGATGAAGGCGAAAATGTCCGATCTCGTGCGCAATGACCAGGCGTTGCTCGACAGGATCGAGATTCTTGGCGACATTCACCAGCCTCGCCGATCGATCGAACGATCCCAGTATTCCGGGAGCGAAGGCATAAGGGCGGACCTCCAGGCTGTCGTTCTTCAGGGCCGCCGCAATGAGATTGGCAGCGCGACGATCGCCCTGCGCGGTCGCTAAGGCCTCTTCATGGCACGCGCGCGCTTTTCGGCGGATGTCGGCCCAAGTCTCCACTCTGGTCAATCCTCTTCAAGCCAATAGCGCTTTCGCTCAGGCGACATATTGCTGTCACAAATGATTTCATCGCAGGCTCGCGGCGTCACAATCGGCGCGTTGTCCGCCTTGGCGTGACCCAAACGAGGATTTTGCAGAGCGTAGGTCAGGGCATAGTCAAACGCGGGACGTGTGATCGCCAACGAAAACGTGACGGCATCAATGAGGCGCTTGCGAATGGGCGCAAGCATCCAGCCGTTGAAGAGATCGGCTAGCACGCCACGCGCAATATCCAGCTCGCCGGCAAGCTGGAAAACTTCTTTTGCGCGCTCGTTCAGCATTTCGTGGAAATTCTTCGCGGCCTGCACAGGCGCGGATGGCGAGGCTTTGATCTCAGCCTCGTAAAGCGCGTTCAAAGCATTGCTGTACGCGCGCGCCAACATCGTCTCGTCGGCTTCCGCGGCGGGCAGGCTTTCGCCTGCGGCCCAATCCCTGCTGATGACAGCATGCGCGCGGATATCATCCGCGAATTGCGGATATCGATCGATCCACGCGATGATTTGCTCGGTGGTCGGGCGCTCACAGGCTTGATGAAAGGCAAACAACACCTCGTCCCGTTCTTCCCTTCTGTTCTGCTGGCTCATGTGTTGTCTCCCAAGCTCGCCCTTTGAAGTTTCTGAATTTCACTGTCGGCCTCCAAAATCGCTCGAACTTCCTCGACCCACTCCTTTGCGGTCTTAGCGCTGACACCAAGGGCTCGCGCGATGGAATTCCCGCGCTTTGACCCATACGGAACGTCGTCGATGTAGAGGTAGAAGGCGAGGCGCTTTCGTTTGTCCGTTACGGCCTTCAGGAAAAGTTCAATATCGATTCGCTGATCGAGATCGCGCACGCCATTCAGGAGAGAGAGATCGCGGTTCGAGCTTCGGGCGGAAGCTTCTTCACCAGTGTCTGAATTGTTGGCGGCCTCGGGGGCCTCATAGGTCGGAAGGAGTTGAACAATCTCATCGATCGTCTTGCCCTTCACGGACCTTTTGATCTTGGCCTCGACGGGTATCCGGGAGTGCTGTTGCTCCGTGGCGACGGCATCCTTAATCCGGAACGAGACGCGGGCTGTAAACGCTTGACGCAGCCCCTTGCCGTCGGCTGAGCCTGGATCGAGGAGCGCCTCAAAAAGTTGGCCTTGCACGCGATAGATGATGTTTTCCCCTCGGTTGGGATGATTGGTGCCAACAAGTCTTCGCAGTAACCGGGTCATGGCGTCCGAAAGGTGCTTGATCAGAGGGTTTTTTACCGTTGAATTGGCGAGCGGCATGAGGTCCTGAATCGCCACCACGATGGCCTCCAACCGGAATGTTGGAAGCAGGCCATCCCTGATGGCGTGCCGCCAACCATCCAGATCGGTTGATGCTGGCGGCTTTGGGCCTGGGTCTTGATCCATCGTTCGTGAACCCTCCAGGAGCCGTTCTCCTCAGTGAAAGCGATGCGAGCCGTAAAAAAGCGGAAGCGACGGTAGGCTCTAGAACAAAAGGGAACAAACGCAACGGCTGGTTGGTAAGGTGACGGCTAAGAAGCTGGAAGTTTTAAAGGACCCTAGATGCGGACATTACGAAGCCGAAAAATAGAGGTGCATTCGTATCAAGATACTGATATAACACGACTTATGGAAAAACATTCAGAGGACAAAAAAGAGGACATTTCAGCGGTCGCGGACCGGCACGAGTCGGTGACGGTGATGGAGCCTCTTCTGATTGGCGAGGACTCCCGCCAGCGCGGGCCGCTTACGGACCTTGCGGTTGATCTCGCGGCCAAATCCGCCGGCTTCCGCCGCAGCCTTCCGCTGGGCGTGCTGACGGCGCTGGCCGATCTCGTCCGCTCGATGAACTGCTACTACAGCAATTTGATCGAAGGGCACGATACTCACCCCATCGATATCGAGCGCGCGCTGAAGAACGACTACAGCGCCGATCCTAAGAAGCGCGATCTCCAGCTCGAAGCCAAGGCTCACATCGCCGTCCAGCGATGGATCGACACGGGGAGTTTCCGAGGCCGGGCGGTGACAGCGGACGGCATCCACGAAATTCACCGCCGTTTCTGCGAATTGCTCCCTGAGGACATGCTTTGGGTCGAAGAGCCCGACACGCGTGAGCGCCTGTGCGTTGTGCCTGGCGAGCTGCGCCGCCGCGAC
This sequence comes from uncultured Alphaproteobacteria bacterium, assembly GCA_963841105.1. Classification (GTDB taxonomy): domain Bacteria; phylum Pseudomonadota; class Alphaproteobacteria; order Rhizobiales; family Xanthobacteraceae; genus VAZQ01. The sequence goes on along the minus strand of CAWJCB010000030.1, from coordinate 342,734 downwards.
GTGCGCGTGGGGCGCCACATTCCCGTTAGTCCTGGCGCCGTCCCACGTTTCCTCGCGCATTTCGAAAAGGTCTATGGCACCATGGGCAAGACGGACGCGATCCTTGCAGCTGCGGCAGCGCATCACCGGCTCTTGTGGATTCACCCGTTCCTTGACGGCAACGGCCGCGTTACGCGGCTGATGTCGCACGCGATGTTGTTGGAAACTCTCGACACGGGAGCAGTGTGGTCGGTCGCGCGCGGGCTTGCACGCAACGAAGCGACTTACAAGGACCACCTCGCCGAATGCGACTTACCCCGCCGCAACGATCTCGACGGGCGCGGCAATCTTAGCGAGGAAGCGCTCGCGTCCTTCACACGCTTCTTCCTTGAGACCTGCATCGACCAGGTGACGTTCATGGAAGGATTGATGCAGCCGGATCGGCTACGAACTCGCATTCTGCTTTGGGCCGAAGAGGAAACGCGCCTCAACAAACTTCCGCCAAAAGCGGGCAGCCTCATCGAAGCTGTTCTCTATCGCGGCGAACTACCGCGCGGCGACGTGGCCGGAATTCTCGGCCTCACCTCCCGCCATGCCCGGCGCATCGTGTCAGCGTTGATCGAGCGCGGCGTATTCATGTCGAAGGGACCACGCGATCCGCTGCTGTTGGCGTTCCCTGCCGCGCTCGCTTCCCGCTGGATGCCTGGCTTGTTTCCGGAGCGCACGAGCGATGAATGAGCACGCAGCGCGGGCGCGTGAGAGCGAGTAAGTTTTTCACTGTCTCAGGGCGAAGGCCCGGACAACGCAGCCAATGCAGAACTGCCCAGAGTAGGCGTCGGCCCCGTCGGCGTTTGAGCACTCTCGCGTTGGGCATCAATTTGCAGGCGAGGCAGTTCTCGACCGAGAGTATCGAGCACTTCATCGCGTGACATGCCGCAATATGTGACCAGCGCGTTGATTTGTTGTTCGCCGAACACAGCTACCAAGTCGGTCGCCGTCATCGTCTTATTTGCGGTCTTCTGAAAATCCTTGAGCAGGTTGCTCAAATCCCAGCTCAGGACGATTTGTGCCAAGTTCCAATTTAGGTGCGCGTCCATAGAATTGCTTTTGCAGTGGACATGCCGTCGAAGTCTACCAGCCAGCCGACGGACTGACTCCACGGGCAAATCTACTTGCGGGGCGACCTGCGGGATAGGCGTACCATCAAACAAGGCTTTGCGCGCTCGTTCCCATTTTTCAAGGTTTGACTTGATATGCTCCTCAGACCTGTAGCGCCAATCTAGAACGACCAAATCGAGGAGATCATTCAATCGGGCCTCCGTCCGCATCCTGCGTTCGAGATTCCATTTTTTGGTCTTGTACGAATGTGTCGTCGTCGGTTCTGAAATGAACCCAATCAGGTAGTTACTGACATCTGTCACATCACCCCACAGCTCCTCCTCGGCTTCGTTGTGCAGGCCGAACCAGACCTCTCTTTCTTCGACAGGATGGATTCTGTAGCGGTGACGAAGTCGCTCTCGGTCAAAGATTAAGATGGCTCCGCGCCCTTCACCGTCGTCTCGCGGCAACAATGCAAAATATGCGGCGACTTCCGGATAGCGCGTCAACGAGATTGGAGCACCTGGATCGGAAGTGAACAAAACGCCGGTTCTCAGGATTGATTGGGCATATCGGGTCCCATGGTACAGCACGTTTTGCTGCATCGCCATTTTTCGGGCGAGGCCCGCCAACTGTCGCTCCTCTTTCGTATATTTCAGAACAGAAGAAGCCTGTACGCTCCCCTTTTCCTCGGCAACGATCGCATTTGGGACAGCATTGTTTTCGGCCTCGGCAGCGACATTGGATGCTAAGCCCGAGATGGTCGGTTGTTGGAGGTGTTGGATGGTCGATACAGCGGAGCACATAGCAGTTCCTTTCCCCGCCCGGTGGGGCGGATCAGATGCCATTGTGTTGCTCCGTGGTGGTTTGAGGAACGGGGAGAGCTACCGCTTGAAGGTCGCTCGGATCACTGTCGAACAAATAATCCGCAGAACGGAATTGTCAACATGCGAGATGTAGGTGCAGTCGGTTGCGAGTCCAAGAATGGTTAATTCGGCATGGTCAAACGGCGCGTCATCTCTTCATCACGTGTTGCGAGCGACCCGTGTTTTCACCCTGTTATCTTTTGCAGAATGACAGGCCGCCGGGAGACGTGATGATCAGGTCGATAGCAATCAACGTTTCTCTTTTCCCCGAGCGGCCCCTGGCGTGGGTTCGGTGCGACGGAATTGCGCGGCCACATCGCATCGTGCGCGACACGGCACCGTGAGCCCGAGCGAGAGTGCCCCTTTAGGCCCGAGTAGATTGAAGCAATCAGCACCACCGTATCCCGTCCGGCGTAGACACTACCCATCGCAGGTTGGATGCCACTCCACGCGGGCTCGCGTGCCACGGCTCGTCCTTAGTCGCTGGCAAGTGACAATATTCGGCAAGTCGCATTGCCGCTTCCGCAGTTCTTGTGAACACCGGGAGCGGGCCGAACTTATAGGCCAGCACTTCGTCAGTCTGGCGCTCGACAGTCCACAACTTGCGGCAACCGCGAACCATGAGTTTGTTCCCGTGCAAACTCTTCCTGTAAACGTCGAGGTTCTTCGTTTCCTGCCAATCTCTACTGTGTTGCCCGATCTGCCTGAGCAAGTGCTTGCTCGGGATCACCACTCCCGGTGCCCACGGCGCAAAGTCGTCCGGCAAGTCCAGATCAGGGTCCCCGCGCTCGATCACTTCTGCGACTTCGTAGGGCGAACGTTCTTGCAGGAACGTCGGCCAATCTCTGAGCACTGCATTATGGCGCGTAGTGATTGCGTCCTTGTGCCAGTCCATCAAACTCTGATACGTCAACATGGTCTCCCCTCCCTTATGGGTCGCGTCCAACCACGGGTCACTGTTTGCCGCCAGCCGCCGGGCAAAAAGCGGCGTGACTTGATGGGGACAAATCCGAGCGACTGCATCGTTCTGCTTACGCGGCGCGCATTGCCGGTGGTGTTCGGCAGACCGATAAGATCGAGCAGTGCATTGGTGCTGATCGCTTCCATGCCACGCACAGTGCGTTCCACCTTGTCGCGCAGCGGATCAGCTTCCCTCTGAGCAGCTTCGGCTTCCGCCTGTTCCAGTGTTTCCCAAAAACTCGGCACGTCGCGACACCTTGAAAAGGGCAGATCGTGGCTCACTTGCGCCGTGCGATCCGTCCGCACGCATTCTAACAGCCGAAGCTAAACAAAAGGTACTTCCGTGGCGAACGTGATAGTTGGTCGTCGCTCCACAGATCGGTCACCAACTTCGGGGTGGCGTCGCGTGCGACGGTCGTGAGCGCCGCTTGCCAATAAACCAATAAGCGCACAAACCGTCCGATTTTTCCGTTACTGTGACGGAAGCCGTCGGGCGGCAGACTGCATGTGCAGTTGCGTGCGGATGGCAGGCGGTCAATGCCCCTTAAAGGGGGGCATTGACCACCACCGCTGCCATGGGGATTTGGTCAATCATTGACCGTGTCATTGACCGATTGACCACCGGGCGCGTCGAGTTCATCAATGCACTTTTTTACGTCACTTTTGTGCAACTCTTGCTGCTCTTGCTCAGTGCGGACCGTAGGCCCGCCATGCTCGCGCAGGTCCTTACGTTCCTTCGCCCATGGGGTTCGTTCCCATACCGGCTGCAAGCCATTGCCACGCCTGAAACGGCCTCCCTTGATCGACTCGACCCTGACCCACCCTTCTTGTTTCAGCGCCTCTAGTTCACGCTCCACTGTCGCGCGCAAGTCGCGGGGGAGCCATTCTTTATCTGGCGTCGCCTCTTCGACCACGGCCATTGCTTTATCGAGAACAGCACGCACTTTGTTGTTGCCGGTGGAGTTTGGGCTGTAGGGCACCTTCTCGCCGTCGATGGTCAGTCCGCGATCAACCAGCTTCATCAGTTCAAATCTAATCGCTTGCTGCTCCGGCCCGAGCGCAGATGCGACCTTCGACCGGGTTAGTTGAGCCCGTTTGACGGCTTGTACCCGGTCTCCGTTTGGATAGGTCGGTAGTTCCGGGTTGGGTAGTTCGATGTTTGCGAGTTCATACCAAGGCGCTTCTGCCGAGAGAGGCGCGAGGTTTGATTTTGCATCAACCAGCTTGAAATATCGCAGCCGTTCAGATGGTAGAACCCCATACGTTTTCGCGTCAGCCTCGGTCATGGTGACGGGCATGAGGGCACGACGCGCCAAGTTTGCAATGGCTGCGGCTCCACTGATCCTTTCAGCTTCTCCCGCGGGGTCATCAAGCGACCTGCCTTTCCGCGTGTGATGAACAATCAGAATGGCGCAATCGTACTGGATCGCCAGTGCCTTGAGTTTGCGCATTACGAGCGACATGACTGCGTTGTCATTCATGTTGCCTCCACCACAGAACACAACGAGCGGATCGAGTACGAGCAGATCAGGTCGCAACTCTTGGAGGGCACATTCAAGAATGGCAAAAGCCGCTTGGTTGAGGGCAGTCATGTTCTTGTCGTTCACGCGCAGGAAAGACATGGCTTGCACGCGAGCGTCATCAGCACCGGCTCTATAGAGCCCCCCAAGGTCCTGTTCTGATAGGCCATGTAGTTGGGTCAAAGCCCATAGCCGTCGCGTAATCTCCGTATTGCCATCCTCACCGTTCACATAGAGGACCCTCTGATCATCGGTTCGCCAGACTTTTTCCCCAAGTAGCTCCCGTCCGGTCGCTACTTCGACGGACCAAGCCATCGCTTGTGCCGTCTTGCCCGCCCCACCGGGAGCAGCGAGAAAGGTTAGGTCGCCACGAATGAGATAAGTGCCATAGAGCCATCGTCGGTGCGGAATGTTTGAGAATGACACTGCTAGTACCCGGAATCAGAGTTGGGTGATACGGCGATTTTTGAACCGCCGCTGGTAGACCTTCTTTTTGGTCCAGGCGAATGGCTCCGCTGTCTCGTTGTATGCTGTGATGAAAGCATCGATGTGCTCCTGCAACTGCTCGACGGTCGTGAAGGAAGCCCCGTCTAATGACTGGCCCTGGAGGATGGAAAACCAAGTCTCGATTTGATTGAGCCAAGACGAGCGCGTTGGGGTGAAATGGAAATGGACGTTTGGGTGCTTCTTGAGCCAGCGCTCATTCTTCTTATGGGTGTTTAGATTGTCGAGAATGACGTGGAGCTTGCGATCCGGGAAGGCGGCAACGACACTGTTCATGAAGCCGAGGAACTCAACCCGGCGGCGCCGCTTGGAATGCGCGGAAATGATCCTTCCGGTAGCGACTTCGAGCGCTGCGAACAACGTCGTGGTGCCGTGGCGTTTGTAGTCATGGCTCTGCCCGGTCAAGGCGCGTCCGCTCGGCAGCTTCAAATACCCTTGCGCCCGCTCCAATGCCTGGATCGATGGCTTCTCATCGACACAGAGAACAATCGCCTTGGCGGGTGGATTGACGTAGAGACCGACGACATCGGCGGCTTTCGCCGCGAACTTGGGATCGTTGCTCTCGCACCAGGACTTGCGGGCCGCAAGGTCGATATTGTGCTCGCGAAGGAAGCGCCAGACATACTGAACGTCAACGTCGCCCAACGCCTCGGCGAGCAACGGACCCGTCCATCGCGCATAGCCCTGAGGCGGCGGCTTCTCCAAAAGCGCCAGAATGCGCTTGTTCGTCCCTTTGCCGTAGAGCGGCGTCTTGCCCGCCCGTGGGCGGTCTGTGAGGCCGCCAAGCCCGTGATCGGCAAAGCGCCGTCGCCAATTGCTGACGATGCGCGGCTGAACACCCACTTCCGCGGCAATCGAACGCGTGCTGCGGCCCTCAGCCGCCAGCAACACTATCCGCGCCCGCCTCACGTCACGCTGCGGCGTCGTCGGTGCCCTGCAAAGCGCCTCAAGCACCTTGCGTATCTTCGGCTTGAGCCGAACTTCTCTTGCTTCGGGAATCATCCCGATCTTGAATCATGACTTACCTGCGAAGAAAAGTGGGTACTAGATCAGCGGGCGACCACGCTGGCGCTAATGTGGCGGAGTTCGCGGGAGGGGTGTTCACTGTCGAAGGTGGTCGTTGCCAGGCGTGCTGGAACGCCATGTGGAACACCGTTCCGATGGTTATCGGCTTGGGGTGAGTTGATGCCCTTGCCAAACACACAGCCTTCCGGCTTTTCAGGACGTGCAGGCAGGGTCGCTGTGATCATGGGCAGAAGCGCAATTTCATGAGCGAGATTGCCCTTCATGCGGTCAGCGCGAATTACGATCCGGTCGGCCAGGATTTCATCCCAGCGCAGACGGGCGATCTCCTCCCGGCGGCACCCAGTGAGCAGGCACAGACGCGCTATGCGGGAATAATCCCCGTCGTCGTCGGTTGCCCGCCAAATGGCCTTCAATTCAGCATCGTTGAGCACGCGGTCCCGCACGTTCTCGGGATTGCGTACTGTGAACGCCACCGGGTTGCTCTCGGCCTCAATCAGTCCTGTTCGTAAACCCCAAGTCCACATTGCGCTGAGTGCCGCCCGGACACGGTTTGCTGCTATCGGCCCGGATTTCTGTGCGACCTTATCCAACAAGATTGCGATGTCTCGCCTGCGTACAGCCTCTGCCCGATCATGATGAAGGGCCGCCGCATGGCTGCGGAGATGGCGCTCCGTTTCCTTGTAGGAACGCGGCTTCTGGCGCGCCTTGGCGTAGGGTAAATAAGCATCGATGACCTCTAGGACCGTTCCGGCTGCGCGTTTCTTCTTCCGCTCAACCGCAGGGTTTTTGCCATGCGCTACGCTCGCAGCCTTGCGCCGGGCTTCGTCCCGAGCGTCTTCCAGGCTGACAGCCGACACGTCCCCCAGAACGATGCGTCTCGTCCGCCGATGCTCGTCCCGATACTGGTAAATCCAGGATCGTTGCCCCGACCGCAGCGCGCGTATTCCGAAGCCTCGGCAGGATGTATCCCAGAAAAACCTCTCTGCTTGTCCAGGAGGGCAATGCATCCAGCGGACGCTGGCCTTTGTGAAGGTGCCGGGCTCCGCGCGTCTGCGCTTGGCAGAGGGGAGGGGGATCACTTCCGCGCTTGGAAGCATTGTGGAAGCAGAAGCGGCTGTGGAAGCAGAATACTTGTGACGGGCCATGATGTCTCTCGCGCACGAAATACTGGGGGCTCTGTTCGCCGGATCGCAAAAAGATGGCGTGGCACCGCTACTTAGCAAGCCTTGTGATTGCTTCTGATTGTTGATGTAGTTAACAGGTCAGCGCGAGGACGCGGACTTCGAATCTGGGGGTCGGGGGTTCGAATCCCTCCGAGCGCGCGGCCGCACAAAAAGGCAGAATTGGGCACGCAGAACCCGCCCTTCCTTTCTCCGCCCACGGCGTCCTACGATGAGGGGGGTCTGCTATGGTGCACATCATTGCGGGTTTTGCCGGCGGCGGCGGGGTCGACATCACCGCGCGTCTTATTGGTCAGTAGCTTTCCGCGCGGCTCGGAATTCCTTCGTCACCGAAAATCTGCCGGGGCCGGCGGCGACATCGGCACCGAGGCGGCCGATTGCGCGGACGTTTGATCGCCATGTCGCTGCCCTCTAGCCGCACTGCGCGAAGCACGCCGACAATTGCGGCTCCTCACTTAAAATATGAATAACGCCCTTGTTCCACGTTATGTCCGCGATCAGGACCCGAACATCGTTGATTTTGAGCTCGCCTGCCTCGACCGCCTGAACAAGCATTGGGATGCGGTGGTTGCGGATAAGGCAGCGAATTAACCTGAGTGTGAAGTAGCTCACACATCCCTTCAAAGACACTATGCAAAACTGGCCGGCTCAGGCGACGTTCAGGGGGATGGGCAATGGCAGCCGAAGACGTGCCCGTCACTTGTGAATTCTGCAAAAAAGGGCGCGTTACGTGGCATACGGAAGGAATGATATTTCGGCAATGGAGCGACAAAGGATACGTCCACTGCCGAGTCGTGATCTTGACTGGCACCTGCGACAATTGCCATCTGAAATCGCTCGATCCGGAGGCCGACAATATCTTCGACGCAGCCTTTCAACGGGAATATGATAAGCTGCCATAGCGGGACGAAGAGCCCACTTCAGTTGGCCGACTCCCAACCTTCGAGCACGTCCACGACATCACCAATTTCCCAAAGCCGCTTCGTGGCATTGGCGGCCATGACCGCGGTTCTCGACTTTCGATCTGGCCGCTGGGCAATATCGATCATGAGATTGGCGACCTCGGCGGGATCGCGGGGACGTTTTGGACGCTTCCCTGGCTTGATGCAAATGTGCGCTGCGCAACGTCTCGTTTCCAGAGCCCACTACCTTGCAACCCCTTTGCACGAATTCATCTGCTATAATTTGCTTCCGCACGAACTGCGGGCACGAGACAAGATAGAGTTCCCGCAGTAATTGGCGGGAGGCGCCGTCATGGACGTTGGAGATTGGCTGCGGAGTCTCGGTCTTGAAGAGTATGAGGCGGCATTTCGCGAGCACGCGATCGACGACTCGCTCCTGCCGAGCTTGACGGCGGAGGATTTGAAGGATTTGGGCGTCGTTATCGTCGGGCACCGCCGAAGGCTGCTTAACGGCATTGCCACTCTGCGCGCCGACGCGAACGCAAAAATCCCGCCAGCCGACGCCCTTTCGGCAATCGATACCTCCGGGAAAAATACCGCTGAACGCCGGCAGGTCACGGTGCTGTTCTCTGATCTGGTCGGCTCGACGGCACTCTCTGTGCGCATGGACCCGGAGGACCTGCGCGAGGTCATTTCGGCTTATCAGAAATGCGTTGCCGATACCGTCCACCGCTTTGGCGGCTTCGTGGCGAGATACATGGGCGACGGGGTACTCGTGTATTTTGGTTATCCTCGGGCCCAGGAGGACGACGCCGAGCGGGCCGTACGGGCGGGCCTCGAGCTGATCAATGCGGTCGCCGCGCTGAAGTGGCGGACTTCCTTGCGGACTCGTGTCGGAATAGCGACTGGGCTGGTCGTCGTCGGCGACCTCATCGGCTCAGGAGACGCTCAGGAGCGTGGCATCGTTGGCAAGACGCCAAACCTCGCCGCGCGCATGCAAGTGATCGCCGAGCCGAACACAGTTGTCATCTGCGACAGCACGCGCAGACTGGTTGGCAATCTCTTTGAAGTGGAGGACCTCGGGCACAGGGATCTCAAGGGCGTGGCCACGCCGGCGCAGGTCTGGGCGGCGCTTCGGGTGAGCTCCGTGGCAAGCCGGTTCGAGGCGTTGCGCGCGACCGGTCTGACGGCTCTCGTCGGCAGGGACGAAGAATGCGAATTGCTGCTTCGGCGCTGGCAGGAGGCAAAGTCGGGTGAAGGCCAAGTGGTGTTGCTCTCCGGAGAGGCCGGTATTGGGAAATCGCGGCTCACGGTTGAGCTGCTGGAAAACCTCGCGACCGAGCCGCACGTGCGCTTGCGCTATTTCTGCTCGCCGCAGCACAGGCACAGCGCGTTTTATCCGATCATCGGCCATATGGAACGCGCCGCCGGACTGGCGCACAACGACACCCCCCCAAACAGGCTCGACAAGCTCGATGCGCTGCTCACGCAGAATCTCGACCTCGATTGAGGACGCGGCGCTTTTTGCCGAGATGCTGTCGTTGCCGAACGATGGACGTTATCCCTCGCTCAGACTGACTCCGGAGCAGCGCCGGCAAAGAACCCTGGACGCCCTCACTTTACGAGTTCAAGCCGTGGCGCGCTCCAGTCCGGTTCTGATGGTCCTCGAGGATGCGCATTGGATCGACCCCACCACCCTGGAAGCGTTTGGTCGGACTGTGGACCGCATCGTGATGCTTCCGGTGCTGCTGATCGTCACGTTTCGACCGGAATTCGAACCGCCCTGGGTCGGACGGTCTCACGTGACGAGCCTCACCATCAATCGATTGGCGCAGCGCGAAGTCGGTGCCATGATCGACCGGCTTCTTGGCAACAAGGCGCTTCCCGCGAGCATCCGGCGGGATATCATCGAGCGTACCGACGGCGTTCCACTGTTCGTCGAAGAGATGACAAAGGCGGTGCTGGAGGCTGGCGGTGAGGGCGAATTGGAAGACGAAGGTGCAACGGCTCCGTTAGCGAGCCGGCCGGTCCCTGCAAGTTTGCATGCGTCGCTCATGGCGCGGCTCGACCGGCTCGGCGCCGCCAAAGAGGTGGCGCAGATCGGGGCGGCGATCGGGCGCACATTTTCCCATGCGCTGCTGGCCGCCGTGGTGGGACAGCCGGAGGCGGAGCTGAGATTGTTGATTGACCGTCTCGTCGCAGCAGGTTTGCTGTTCCAGCAAGGTGTGCCGCCGCATGCGAGCTACCTGTTCAACCATGCCCTGGTGCAGGACGCGGCTTATGGTACGCTATTGCGCCAGCCGCGGCGCGCCCTTCACGCACGCATTGCCGAGACTCTTGAGACCCAATTCCCGGACATCGCCGAGCGTCAGCCAGAGCTGCTGGCGCGTCATTGCACGGAAGCCGGGTTGGTTGAGAAAGCCGCTGCCTTCTGGGGCAAAGCGGGACAGCGATCGCTGGAACGCTCCGCGCTTGTCGAGGCCACAGAGCAGCTCACGCGTGCGCTTACCCAAATTGCGAGCATACCCGCCACTGCCGCGCTGCGTCGCGAGCAGATCAAGCTTCAGGTCGCGCTCATAACCCCACTCATGCATGTCAAAGGGTATGCTGCGCCTGAAACCAAGGCGGCAGCCGAGCGGGCACGTGTGCTCATCGAACAGGCTGAAGCGCTCGGAGAACCTCCCGACGATCCATTGCTTTTGTTCTCAGTTCTCTACAGCTTTTGGACAACGAGCTTCGTTGCATTCAAGGGGGACGCTCTGCGCGAGCTGGCGAGCCATTTTCTGGGGCTCGCACAAAAGCGAAGAGCGGCGGTTCCGCTCATGATCGGTCATCGCATGATGGGTTCTGCGCTGCATACGGGCGCTTTTGCGGAAGGCCGAGCACATCTCGACCGCGCGATCGCACTTTATGATCCTGCCGAGCATCGTCCCCTCGCGACCCGATTTGGCCAGGACGTCCGGGTCGCAGCCTTGTCCTATCGATCGTGGGCGCTGTGGATGCTCGGCTATCCGCAGGCCGCGCTCGCAGACACGAGCCACGCGCTTGCAGACGCGCGCGAGATTGGCCAAGCCGCCACTCTGATGTATGCGCTCGTTCACGCGTGGTTGACCAATTTCGAATGTGGGGATTACGAGACAGCAAACGCGGAAGCCGATGAACTGGTCGCTTTGGCGCATGAAAAGGGTACATCGTTCTGGAAGGCTCTGGGAACCTCGGTGCAAGGGTGCGTATTGGCCTGCACCGGTAAGCCCGCGGATGCGGTTCGCATTATCACCTCCAGCATCACAGCATTGCGGTCAACGGGATCAACCTTGTGGATGCCATTGCACCTGCCATACCTGGCGAGGGCTTATGCCGAGCTTGGCGAGCTCGATGAAGCGTGGCACTGCATTGATGAAGCTGTGACGGCGGCGGAAACAACCAATGAAAGGTGGCATGAGGCGGAAATCTACCGAATCGCCGGCGATATCATGCTGCTGTCGCCGGAGCCGGATTTAGCCAAGGCCGAACGGTATTTCGAGCGAGCTCTCGTGGTCGCGCGCGCTCAACAGGCAAAATCCTGGGAATTGCGCGCGGCCATGAGAATGGCGCGGCTGTTGCACAATCAGGGTAAGCGGCAGCAGGGCCATGATTATCTTGCTCCAATCCATGAGTGGTTCATCGAAGGCTTCGATACGCTGGACTTGCGGGAAGCCAAAGTCTTGCGGGATGCGCTGGCCTCGGAAGCCGCCGGAACGCAATCTTTGTTTGCTGGCACATGCCAGCCCAGCCACACCCTGGCCGGACAAGTCCGATGCTCGGAAGGAGTGGATATTTGAGGACAAAACAGACCCCGGCAGCTATCGCCGCGGGCGGCGCATAGCCCTCAATCGGTGGGGTTCGGCATCTGATGCCAACAGCACCACCCGGCCCTAAGGGCGAGTACCTGGGCAAACTTAACTACGAATTTTGGCGGGCTGACATGTTCGGGTTTTTGGCGGCGCTCGCCGAGAATTACGGAGATGTAGTCGGGTTCGATCTTGGACGCTCGCCCTGCATCTTGGTCAACGGCGCGCCTCAGGTCCGCGAGCTTTTTTTTGAGCGCGAAGCGTGCCTGCGCAAACCGGAGTTCGTTAAGGACTCCAACCGCGGCTACTGGGGCGATGGCCTCACGACTCTCGAGGGAGCGGCCTGGCAGGCCCACCGCCGGGTGCTGCGGTCCTGCTTCCTGGCGCGACGTGTGGCGCTTTGCCTGCCCGTGGTGGCCCAGTGCACGCAGGACATGCTGGACAGGTGGCGGGCCTCCGACTGCGAGCGTGACCTGGTCAAGGAGCTCCGCATCCTCACCGCCCGCATCGCCGCGCGCATGGTGCTGGACGCGGAGCTGGAAGGGCATGGACCGGACAGCGGTCGCTCCGGAGTGCTCCCCTTCGCGGAGGCCTACGGAGAAGAGCATATCAGTGTCCCCGGCGGCGATCCCACGGCGCCATTGGTGATGGTGCGGCCACGGGCGCCGCGCCGGATGGACACGGCCATTCGCATCATCGACGAGCGCATCGCAAGTGGCGAGGAGAGGGGGGATATTCTCTCGGCGTTGATTCAAGCGCGTTTTCCTGACGGCGAAAGGCTCAGCCGCGAGGAAATAGTGGGAGAAGTCATACAGATGCTTTACGCCGGGCATCTCACGATCCCTTCCAGCCTGGTGCATTTCTGGCGTGACATCGCGGTCCATGACGCCTGCCCCGGAATTGCAGCCGAGGCCGATCACCTTGGCGCGACGGGCGCCATGGAGCCGGCGGCTGTCTTAAAGTCGTACTGCCTCGCCGCTCTGAAAGAGAGCATGCGTCTGCACCCACCAGCTCCCATTCTCTATCGAGAGGTCGAGAGCAGTTTCGAGCTCGCCGGTTTCGAGTTCTCGCGCGATGTCGCTGTCTGGGTAAGTCCGCAATTGCTCCATAACGACGCGACCAATTTTCCAGAGCCGCATCGCTTTCTTCCCGAACGCTTCATGAAAGGAAGCGTCGCGGTCACGGCCCGATCGCCCTACTTTCCATTCGGCGCTGGTCGGCGTGCGTGCATCGCCAATCATATGGCGCTTCACCAAATGACAGTTATCACCCTTTGCACGGCGCGTTGCTTCCAGTTCGTCCCAACCCGCGGTGGACCTGATGGCTTTCGTCTGTGGCTTCGGGAGGCGGGACGGGCTTCTTTGTTGACACGGCAACCCCTCAAATCGTAGTTTTAGTTGCGGTAGCCTGGACGGCAGCTTTGCCGTCGGATTCAATCATGCTCTCCCTCGTCCTGCCCAGACCGCAATGGGAATGTTCTCAGGAAAGTCGGGGCAAGGGCGTTGGCCTTGGCTCGCGGGCGGCCGTGGGGTGTCGCCTGAAAAAGCGAGATCGCCACCAACCCTCTCAAGGAATACAGATCAGTGGCTAACCTAAGCAACACGGACTGGGGCAAGATCCATGCGAAGGCATGGCGCGACCCTAAATTCAGGAAGCTCTTGGAGACCGATCCGACCGCGGCCGTAAAGGCTTACGGCAAGGAGGTCGGCAAGACCTTTGATAAAATAGTCACGTTGCGCTCGCGGCCGGCGAGTGTACCGGACAAGCATTTTGAGCACGTCAATCCGTTTCCGCCCACCTGCTGCTGAAGTGCCGATCACCGGGAATGGGACGCGACCAGCGGCGCATTGAAAGGAAACAGCCATGGCGAAGAAACGAAAGGCCAGCAAAAAGGTGACCGCACGAATGAGGGCGGTTGAAGTAACTGATAAGGACTGGGGCAAGATCCATGCGAAGGCGTGGCTCGATCCCGAATTCAGGAAGCTCTTAGAGACCGATCCGACCGCGGCCATAAAGTGCTACGGCTTGGAAATCGGAAAGTCGTTCAACAAGATAGTCATCCTGCGCACACGCCCCGCGGGTATATCCGAGGATCAGCTTGAGCAGGTTAATCCGTTTCCGCCCACCTGCTGCTGAGCGGGATAGTTTTGTATGGATGTGGACGCGGCGACACGTCCACGCTTCAAGTCCTGCGTGCAACCCGTCATCAGCTCGGATGACGGGCTTTTTTTGCTCTCTGAAAGTCACCACACGTGGATACCTGACCCAATCTATGCAGCCCTCGCACCTATGCTGGACGGCGCCCATGACGTCGAAGCAATATTCGAGGTTCTTTGCACGAGGTATCCGGCAGAGCAGGTGTTCGCGGCGCTGGAGCGCCTCAAGACAAGTGGCTATCTCGCTGAGGATGCCGCCGTCGAAGCGCGACCCTCGATGGCATTCTGGGAGCATTCCGGTGTGCCCCCCTCGGCGGCACGATCCCGTTTGAACGTCACGCCGCTGTCAACAATTGCATACGGGGACGTCGACCTCGCATTCCTGACAGATTTGCTCGAGCGCCAGGGGCTCAGGGTTGGGCGTCAGGGTGACTTCACGGTCGTTGTTACCGACGACTACCTGCGACCGGAGATTGGCGGGTGGAATGCCCGCTCAATGATCTCAGGAAAGGCTTGGCTGCTGGTGAAACCCGTCGGCATGGAGACCTGGATCGGTCCCATGTTCCTGCCAGGGCAGACTGCGTGCTGGGAGTGTCTCTCGCAGCGGCTCCGCGGACATCGCAAGGTGGAAGAATATCTCGCACGGCGCAATGGGCCGAGCGGTCCGCGGCGTGTCGTCCCCGCGTGCATCGCTTCGATGCAGCACGCCGCTCTCGCAGAAGCAGCGACAGAGATTACGCGCTGGATCGGAACCGGAGGAGGGCAATCCATCCTCCTGAACCGGGTAGTTTCTACAAGCGTTCTGACCTTGGAACGAACCCACCATACCCTCACCCGCCGTCCACAGTGCCCGTCTTGCGGCTCTCCCGAGCCTGGCAACGGCTTTCTCTCCAGGCCGGTAAACCTGCGCCAGAGACCAAAGGCGCAAGCGTCGGACGGAGGGCATCGCGCCCTGGACCAGCGGGAAGTGCTCAATCAACTTGAGCGGCACCTAAGTCCGATCACCGGCATCGTGAGCACCTTGGTGCCGGGAGAGCGAAGCGCTGCGGCTTGTGGCGGTGGCAGATGCCTCACTCCTATCTTTGCAGCCGATCACAATTTCTCCGACATGCACGACGAGCGGTTCTTCCTCCGTGAAGGACTGCGGCGGCGTTCGGGAGGCAAGGGAAAGAGCATCGAGCAGGCGCGTGCCAGTGCATTGGCTGAATCATTGGAGCGCTATTGCGGCGTCTTCGACGGAACGGAAGCCCGCATCCGGGCCACGTTTGTGGAGCTTGGCAACGCGGCGATTCACCCGAACGCCTGCATGGGGTACAGCGAACGTCAATACGCGGACCGGCAGTCACACAACCGGCGAGGCCAGAAGACCCGCTGGGTGCCCGAGCCGTTTCGGGAGGACGTCGAGATCGAGTGGACTCCACTCTGGTCGCTGTCCGCCGAACAAACGCGCTACCTGCCGACTTCATTCTGCTATTACGGGTACCGAAGCTCCGATCCACTGTTCGCCCGAGGCGACTCTAACGGTTGTGCCGCCGGTTCCGTCCTGGAGGAGGCCGTGCTGCAGGGGCTCCTTGAGCTCATCGAGCGGGACGCGGTCGCCCTATGGTGGTACAATCGTCTGCGAAGGGCGGCCGTTGACCTCGAAAACGTCGACGACGCATACATCCCGGGACTCATAGCGAGGTACCGCGAGCTTCGTCGCGACGTTTGGGCGCTCGATGTCACGAGTGACATAGGAGTACCAACCTTTGCTGCGATATCGCGACGGGTGGACAAAGCCGAAGAGGACATCATCTACGGCTTTGGCGCGCATCTCGACCCCGGCGTGGCTCTCGGACGGGCGTTGACGGAGCTGAACCAGTCATTGGAGGCGGTGCCGACAGCAACCGGCCCAGAAGCAACCCGTACTTACCGAGGAGGTCAGGATGCCGTACGCTGGTGGCGCACGGTAAGAGCGGGCGATGCCAGCTACCTGATGCCCGATCTTGAAGCAGGACCATGCCGCCTTCAGGCTGTCAAAAACTTCGCTTCGAACGATCTTCAACAGGATATTTTCACCTGCAGGAGGCTGGTGGAGACCCAAGGCATCGAGGTTCTTGTCCTTGACCAGACGCGGCCTGACGTGGGGTTCCCGGTGGTGCGCGTGGTTGCGCCAGGCCTTCGACACTTCTGGGCTCGTTTCGGGCCGGGTCGCCTGTATGATGTGCCTGTGCGGGAAGGTTGGTTGTCCCGATCAGTCTGCGAGGGAGAGATCAATCCCTTCGTCATCCAGTTGTAAGCATCCCTCATGTGATGGAGAAGATCCGATGACTTCTTCGAGTTCTGCTTTCGACTACGCCACGCCATATGACATCATGACCGGCTTGTGGGTCGTGATAGCGAGTATGTACACCCCTGAAGGGGAGTACCTGCACTCGGTCCCTAGCCGCGTCGGCGTGCGCTGGAAGACGCGTCACAGCCTCATGCATTTCCGGCAGGATGAAGAGAGCCGGAAGCAGACGTTATTGAAACACCATCCTCATGGAGAGGCCCTTACCAAGTTGGTTACCCTTGACTACGATCTTCACATTGAGCGCAAGCGATCCCACGCCAAGTCCGACACGGTGACCCTCAACGGCGCCGAGACCCGTCCGGACGTCTATCATTTCCATCTCCAGCTGACGTCTGGCGGCGATTGGTATAACAGTCACCACTGCACGAGCCCGAATGAAAGGCACGTCATGGGGCCATTTGTGAAAGACGGCAAGATCGCGGTGGTCGTCGCGCAGACCCTCACGCGCCTTTCCTATGATGTTCCGAAAGAATTTATTCGCGATCTCTAGGTTTAGTTCTGAATTTACTCAGCGTGGCAATTCCTGCACATGGTCATGGAGTGATCATTGGCGGGGGAATCGGCGGCTTGCTCGCCGCACATGCCCTCGCTGATTGCTTTGAGCGGGTCACGATTCTCGAGCGCTTCGGCTATCCCCCTGATCTGGCGTCCAGCGCGCCTGCGGCGCGCCGCGGCGTGCCTCAGAGCCGCTGCCTTCACCTGCTCATGGCGGCGGGAGCAGCCGCTTTCGATGAATTGATGCCTGGCTGGAGGGAGGAGCTGGTCGCGCTCGGCGCCCATCCCTTCGACGCTTCCGCGGACGCCGCATTGCGCTTTTCCGCGGGGTGGCTGCCCCGGAGTCCTTCGGGTATCACCACGTATGCCTGCTCGCGCGCGCTTCTCGAGAACGTCCTGCGCCGTGGTCTCGCCGGCAAGTCGAGAGTGCACCTGCGAGAGGGCCAAAAGGTTGTTGGGCTGCTCAGTAGTCCGCGCGGCGAGAGAGTGATCGGCGTTCGCATGGCCGACCGGCGCGGTGTCGGCACCAGCACCCTGTTGGCCGACTTGGTCGTGGATGCGAGCGGCGCTTTCTCGACGCTGCCCCATTGGATTGCCCGCTTGTCGAGCGGCCTGGGATCGCAGCTGAATAAGACCGTGGTCGCCTCCGGCACGCAATATGTATCGCGGTGGTTCCGCATCGAACCGGAAGTCGCGCCGGACTGGCACTGCCTTTCCATTGCCCCTGCCGTGAGCACTGCGCTTCGGTCCGCCATGATGTTGCGGGCGGAAGGTGATCGCTGGGGCGTCGTCGTGTTGGCTCCTGCCGGCGAACCGCTCCCCGCCGACGATCGCGCGTTCCTCGACTTTATCAGCTGCCTTGGAGCAGGCGAGCTGCGACAGGCCCTCGCCGGGGCGCGCCCCGTGTCCCCGATCCATCGTTTTGGCCCCACCTGCAATCGCATGATGCACTACGATCGCCTCACGGATTGGCCCACGGGTTTGGTCGCTATCGGAGACTTGGTATGCACGCTCGATCCATACTTTGGGCTCGGTATGACGGCAACCGCGCGCGGCGTGGTGCTTCTGAGGATGTTTTTGAAAAGCGGCAGGGAAGTATCTGGCTTCGAGATTCAGAAGGAGCTGGCGTCACTCAATGCCGAACCTTGGCTAGTCGCCACCGGCCGCGACCCCGATGGCCGGCTGCTCACCCGCGATAGGGCCCACCTCGGCCGTCTCTACGAGGCAGCTCCATCGCGACCGGAGATCGCACATGCGCTCCTGGCCGTGCAGCATCTGCTCCGCCCGGCTGAAAGCCTGCAGGAGCTCGCGATATGAGGATCGCAGTGCTGGGAGGCGGTACGGCCGGCTTTATAGCCGCCGCGCATTTCACACGGACTTTGCCGCAGGCGCAGTTGTTGCACATCTTCGACACGAACCTTCCAACAATCGGTGTGGGCGAGGGTACGACCCCCCGTTTCCCGGGCTGGTTCGAAGAGACCACGGGACTTGGCTTTCCCGACTTGGCTGCGCGCTGCGGCGCGACCCTGAAGAGAGGCACTCGCTTTGACGGATGGGGAAACGCCGGGTCTGAGTTCCTGCACCGGTTTCAGCCGGTACGGTTGATCGGATATCACTTCGATGCCGCCGAGCTAGTCCGGGTGCTTGCAGAGCATGTTTGCGCCAAGCAGGTGGATGCCCGAGTTCGAGGAGTTGCACACGTCCGCCGATGGGGTGCGGGTGCGGCTCGCCGACGGCAGCGCGCATGCCTGCGACTACGTTTTCGATGCACGCGGTTTCCCCTCGCTCTCGAACCAAACGGGCGCCGCCGCCAAGGACCTCATCCAAATAGACTGGATCCCCACCGGGCGAGCGATCCTGCGGCGATTGTCTCCGCAACGGCTGTCGGGAGCGACCCGCGCCGCCGCACGACCCCACGGATGGATCTTTCAAATTCCACTTCGCGACTGGACTTCCTGCGGGTACATCTTCAATCCCCGCATCAGCTCCGATGCCGAGGTCGCGAGCCGACTTCACGGCGTTCCTGCAGGAGGAAGGGGTTTCCGGCTGGAATGACCGTGGCGCGCTCAGCTTCCCAAACTTCCTGCGTCGCAGAATGTTTGATGGCCGGGTCTTTCAGGGGGGGAACGCGGCATGCTTCCTCGAGCCGCTTGAGGCGACAGCAATCGGGGCCGCTATCTTGCACGTCCGCGCGGCCCAGCGCTGGATCGTGGAGCACGGGGCGGACAGCTGTGCCGACCGCGGCGAGGTCGACGACTTCAACCGGGCGATAGTTTCCTATGTCTGCCGCGATTCGCTGTTCCTCGCATGGCACTATGCGTGCGGATCGCGATGGGACACTCCGTTCTGGCAATACGCGCGGCAGGGCATCCGGCGTGCGCGCAACAGCGCTGTGGCTCGCCCTCATCTCGCTGCCATGCAGGAGTTTGTGGATGCCGGGCGGACATTACCCGGCCTCGCGCTTTCGCAATACGAGGATCAGGACCGGTGGGACCGCGAGGTCTATCCGCTGTTGCGCCTGTATCGCCCCTTCGGCAACTTCTCCGAGCTCAACTTCGCCCAGGTCGGTCACGGAATAGGCTACTACGCTGCGAGAACCCGGAGTCACAAGGCACTGATCCCGCAACGACGCGGCGCTCATGTGAAACGGGGACGACGTGGCGCGGATGTATCTCGTCCTTGGTGATCAGTTGATATTGTCGTTGTCAGCACCAGCAGGGCCGGAATGGTTGTCTTCACATTCTCGAGCGCAACCGTACCTGGAAGCTATCGAAACCCATCTCAGCTACCTGCCACCAGAGATAGCTGTCGCCGCGGAAGGCAGCGAGACTCTCATATAGCTTCTTGAAACGGGGATTTGTCTCAGACGTTTCCGCATAGACCTCCTTCGTGGCTTCATAGCAGGCTTCTATGATCTCCTGCGAAAACGAGCGTAACAGCACGCCTCCGGCAAGCAGCCGCTTCAATGCCGGCGGGTTCGAGGCATCATATTTGCCCGTCATCCAGTGACCGGCGTCACGTGCAGCCGCAAGCAGCACGGCCTGGTAGCCTTTGGGCAGCGCATTCCATTTCTCCAGGTTGACCAGAGTGTGGGCATTCGCACCGCCCTCCCACCAAGCGGGGTAGTAATAATATTTCGCGATTTTCTGGAAACCGAGCTTTTCGTCGTCTGCTGGTCCAATCCACTCCACCGCATCGATGGTGCCTTTTTCGAGCGCTGTGTAGATGTCGCCGGCCGCTAGCAGCTGCGGCACAACGCCAAGCTTCCTGATGACTGTGCCGGCGAAACCGCCGATCCGGAATTTCAGGCCCTGCAAATCCTCGACCTTGTTTATCTCCTTGCGAAACCAGCCGCCCATCTGGGCTCCGGTGTTCCCCATTGGGATGCCGTAGCAATTGAAGTTGACGAATAGGTCCTGCAAGAGATCGTTGCCGCCGCCATGCACGAGCCACGACTCCATCTGCCGCGCGTTGAGACCAAAGGGCACGGCAGTGCCAAAGGCGAGCGCCGCATCCTTGCCCCAGTAATAATAGGTCGCGGTGCTCCCGATCTCGACAGTTTGATTCTGCACGGTATCGAGCACCGCCAGGCCCGGCACGATCTCGCCGGCAGCGAAGACCTGAATTTGAAACCTGTTATCCGTAATCTCAGCAACGCGCTTGGCGAATACGTCGCAGGAACCGTAAAGCGTATCGAGAGACTTCGGCCAGCTCGTGGCGAGCCTCCATTTGATCTGCGGCATCGACTGAGCGATGGCGGGCATGGCGACCGAACTGACGGCGGCGCTCGCGCCGGCTGCTGTTGCGGTCAGGAATTGACGGCGCTTCATCACGATCTTCTCGAAATCTCCGGCGGCGCTCGCACGCGGTGCCGGCGCGCTTTGCTATGCGCAGGGATGCGTGAAATTGTTTTGCAACAGTATCGGCACGAACAAGGCATGGATGCAAGCGGCCTCATGCTGCTCGGGCTCGCCGTCCTGAACGACTTGGCCAGAAAGTGCTAAAATCTATCTGCCCCCGCCAAAGAGGTTCAGTAGAAACTGAAACTCAATCCTACCAAATGAAGCAGCCAAGACGCGGTTGGTGGCAGCCGTTCATCGGCGGGTAGAGGTAGGAATGCCTGCTGCCCCTCGACTTGAGCACTGAGCGGCACGGGCAAGGGACCATGGCGCCGGGCTGCGCGCTCAAGACCTCAGCGTGATCCGCGTGGCATCTTTTCGCAGCTCGGCCATGTCTCGCACGCGAGCGGAACTTTCAATTGGCTGCCACATTGGGTCAGGGGGCGGGCTCGCCTAGCGCTTTGCAGGCTTTGCAATCAGGTTCCAGCTTTGGCCCATCAGTCTCGCGTCATGTTGCCTTCCGACCGGCGCGCCGGTGATGCCGCAGGGTTTGTGCCCGAGGTGCAGGAACGCGATGCCCGTCGCGAGCGCGCGCCGCGGGCAAGAAAAACGCCGGTTGACGGCGACAATTTATCAAGCCCGGAGAAGCGCAAATCATCAATCCGCGCTCTGGCGGGGCAGCATCCGTACTTGGTTGCAGGCCTCCTGGCCCTGTTGGCCGGCCTTATCATCCTTGGGATTATCTGGTGGCTGGATGCCCGCCGGTTCGAATCCACTGATGATGCTTTCATCGACGCCCACTCCGTGCAAATCAGCGCGCAGGTCAGCGGGGCGATTGTGGACATTCCCGTCACCGACAATCAACTCGTTGCGGCCGGCGCCGTTCTGGCGAAGCTCGACGACCGCGACTATCGGGCGGCGCTCGCGCAGGCCAAGGGGCAGGTTGACCAGGCGAACGCCAATATCGAAAATCTTGGCGCCCAGATTGAAGCCCAGCAGGCGCGCGTCGATCAGGCGCAAAAGCAGGTCAACGAGGCGCAGGCCGCGTTCAAGTTCGCGGAGGAGGAGGACGACCGCGCCCAGGACCTGTTGCGCAAGGGCGCAGGAACGGCGCAGCGCGCCCAGCAAACCGCATCCGATCTGCGGCAGCGACAGGCGGCGCTCGCCGCGGCGCGGGCAAATTATATCGCGGCCGAAAAGCAGAATCCTGGTCCTAAAAACGCAGCAGGACGTGAGCGCCGCGCAATTGGAGCAGGCGCGCGCCGCGCAGGACCAGGCTCAGGCAAACCTTGCTCGCACGACAATCCGGGCGCCGCTGAACGGACGAACGACGAAGATGTCGGCGGCCAAGGGCGCCTATGCGCAGCCCGGACAGGCGCTCATGATGTTCGTCCCGCAGGACCTCTGGATCACCGCAAATTTCAAGGAGACGCAGCTCACCTACATGCATCCGGGCCAACCGGTTTCGATCACCATCGACGCCTATCCCGGCCGCGTCTTTCACGGACACGTTGACAGCATTCAAGCCGGCAGCGGCGCTGCGTTCAGTCTGCTGCCTCCGGAAAACGCTACCGGCAACTACGTCAAGGTTGTTCAGCGGGTACCCGTGAAGATTGTCTTCGAAGAAACACCCGACGTTTATGTCGGACCGGGGATGTCGGTGGTGCCGCAGGTGCAGGTTCGATGAGTGTCCGATGAGCGTTTGATGGTCAATAGACACGAGGATCAACCGTACGAAGGACAAAGCCGATCGGCGGCCGGCGAGCGCAGCCCCTGGCTGATTGCGGTCGTGGTGTCCATCGCGACCTTCATGCTGGTGCTCGATACATCGATCGCCAACGTCGCGCTGCGCCACATTGCCGGCAGTCTCGCCGCCGGCGTCGATGAGAGCACATGGGTCATAACGACATATCTGATTGCCAACGCCGTCATCCTTCCCGTCAGCGGCTGGCTGTCGGGGGTAATCGGTCGTAAGCGGTTCTATATGCTTTGCGTCGCCGTCTTCACGGTGAGCTCGTTGCTGTGCGGGCTGGCAACGAGCTTACCCATGCTTATCTTCTTTCGCATCCTGCAAGGATTGGGCGGCGGCGGCATGGCGCCGAGCGAGCAGGCAATTCTCGCCGATACCTTTCCGCCGGAAAAGCGCGCGCAGGCCTTTGCTCTCTACGGCGTGGCGGTCATCATCGCGCCGACCATCGGGCCCACTCTGGGTGGTTGGATCACCGATAATTTCTCATGGCACTGGATCTTCTTCATCAATGTGCCGGTCGGCATCTTGTCGCTTGCGCTCGTGCAATGGCTGCTGGTCGAACCAGAAATACTCGAGAAGGAACGAAGGGACCGCCTGCGGGGCGGACTCAAGGTCGATTATCTTGGTTTTTTCCTGGTAGCGCTCTGGCTCGGCTCGTTGGAGATCGTTCTCGACAAGGGGCAGCGGGAAGACTGGTTTCACTCAAGCTTCATCGTCACCTTCGCCGTGATCTCAGCCCTCTCAGCGCTGGCTTTCTTTCCCTGGGAGCTCACGCGCAAAGACCCTATCGTCGAGGTTCGCCTGCTTTTTCGACGACAGTTCGGCATCTCATTCCTGGCAATGATGGCTGTCGGCGCCGTGCTCTTCGGCTCGACGCAGATCCTGCCGCAACTCTTGCAGACCAGCTTTGGATACACGGCGACGCTTTCCGGCCTTGCCCTGATGCCCGGCGGCTTCGCCATGCTGGTCTTGATGCCTGTTGCGGGGAAAGTGGGGGGCTCTGCGCAGCCGAAGTATTTGATAGCCGCCGGCATGCTGGTCATCGCGCTCGCCATGTGGCATATGACATCGCTTGCCCCCAATGCCGATTTCAGCTTCTTCGCCTGGTCGCGCATCTATCAGATGGTGGGACTGCCGTTCCTGTTCATCCCGATCAGCACGGCATCTTACGCCGGGCTTGCCCCCGAACAGACAAATCAGGCTTCCGCTCTTATAAATGTCGCGCGCAATCTCGGCGGCAGCATCGGCGTCTCCATCGCGGCTACTGAACTAACCCGCAGGTCGCAGGTTTATCACGCGAACCTGAGCGAGCATGTCATGCCATCCTCGCTGCCCTATCAGGAGGCCAC
Source organism: uncultured Alphaproteobacteria bacterium (assembly GCA_963841105.1). Lineage (GTDB taxonomy): Bacteria > Pseudomonadota > Alphaproteobacteria > Rhizobiales > Xanthobacteraceae > VAZQ01. The sequence goes on along the minus strand of CAWJCB010000030.1, from coordinate 318,947 downwards.
GCGGCACATTGTCGAGAACATGATGGCACAGGGAAGCTCGATGCTGGACGCCCAACGCCAGGCGATCGGTCTTATTGCCCAGACGATCGACCAACAGGCCAGCATTCTCGCTTACATCGATGTGTTCCGTTATTACGCAATTTTCGCATTCGTGATGGTCGCCGTCGCGTTTCTCCTGCGCCGGGTGGACCATCCGCGGCGAGCGACCGAGTCTGCGTGAATACTATCTTTTTGCCACGAACGTCCTCGCCTCCGCGATCTCCGGTCTGACGGGATCCGCGCTCTCCGTGAGGGCGACAACGTCGGCGTAGTATTTCTGCGTCTGCGCAGCATCGCCGAGCTTCTCCGCGGCTTTGGCTGCGCCGATCGTCGCACCCAGCCGGTGTGGCTCCTTTTTCAGGGTCGCTTCGAAGGCAGCCGACGCCTCCTTCGCCATGCCGCGATCCAGCAGCATCGCCCCATAGAGCTCGCGCGCAGGCGCCAGCGGTCCCGGGGTCACCGGGTGCTTCTCGGTCTTGTTTTCCCTGTCGGCGGCCGCACTCATGGTTGCCAAGGCATCATCGTATTTGCCTTGCGCGTAGAGCATCCAGGCAGTCGCCACCTCCCGCTGAATATCGACGATGTCCGACCAATACGCGTCCTTGGCCTCGCGCAGCTTGTCGCGAAGCTCCGCAAGCTTGGCGATGTCGGCCTTGGCGGCTTCGGGCTGGCCGGAGCGCGCAGCACCGAGCGCGCGAGCGAAATGCGTCACCGCATCTGCGTAAGCGATTGGGCTTGGCTGGACCTGCAGCTCGGCCGCGCCTTTCCAGTCGCCGCGCTCTACCACGTAGCGCGCCTGGCTGGCGGCGCGCGCATAGTACCCGGCGAAGCGCTTGTAACCTTCGGTTGCCAGCATCTCATCGACGACGCCGCGAGCCGCCTTGTCCTGCCCCAGCTGCAGGTGTGCGTAGACCAGATAGTCCATCCCATGCATGCCATCGTCCCATTCCTTGTCGGCCTTTGCCGCACGCAAGGATGCGATGTTGGATGCAATTGACTCCTTCCAGTAACCGACGCGCGTGAAGATGTGCGAGGGCATGTGCTGGGCGTGCGGCGCCGACGGCGCGATTGCCGCGTAGCGTTTTGCGGCATCCAGTCCCCTCTCCGCGATCGGCGGATAGTCGTAGAGATGGATCAAGTAGTGAGCGACGCCCGGGTGCTGTGGCTGGCGCTTGAAGAGAGGCTCCAGAATCGCCGCGCCCTTGAGCTGATTGGCGTAGGTCTTATCGGCAGGCGAGGCGGCGACATTCAAGGTGATGGCGTACTCGATCTGGGCTTCGTCGTCGCTTGGGTATCGTTCGGCCAACGCTTCCATGGCCTTGAGATAGGCCTGAACGCGCGTGCGATGGTCGATTTTGTCGTAATCTCTGTAGAATACGAGAAGCGCATCGATATAGTCGCGCTCCCGTTGCGTTTTGGCGCCGATTGATTTGCCTTTCTCGAGGGCGGCGAGACCGACAGGGAGGTTCTCCGGCGGCGGCGGGGCATGCGGATTGTTAAGGAGGCTGAGCGCAATGCCCCACTGCGCGATCGCGCATCCAGGATCGGCGCTCAAAACGTCCTCAAAGATGGCTTTTGACTCTCGATACCAGAACGAGTGCTGGTATCTCATGCCGCGATCGAAACGCCGTTGCGCCGCCTCGCTGCACGACGTCTCAAAGTGCACTCTGCCGAGGCGTTGATCCGATTCGTCCTGGCCGAATGCAGGCTGCCCGGAAATGCCGGCTGCGCTCGCAATGGCGATGGCGCCGGCAATTGATGCTCTGATCACGATCTCCTCCTCTTCTCGCCGAACGTTAAAATGCCGCGCACATCGCGTTGCGTACGCCAGCTTTGAATGCCGGCAAATGGCGCGCCGCCCTTAAAGGCGGTCCTGGTCAGGCCGCCTCGGCACTCGCGGAACGCGTGGAGTTGTTGACGATAACCGGAGACTCGAAGTAGGTGATCCGCGGCGGGTTGCCGAACCTTTCGCTGATCATCTTCCTCCAGGCATCGGAGTACATGCTATCCGCTGCCTCGCGGCTTTCCCAGAGATACACACCGCCGCCCGTCCCATCGTCGCCGAAGAGATAGTATTTTCGTACCAGGCCTGGGACACCTTTGTAGTTGGGAGCGGACTTTTCGAACATGGCCTTAGCCGCTTCCAAGCTGGTGCCGGGCGGAAGTCCAAACCGAACAATTGCTGTGATCATCCGAATCTCCCTTTTTGCTCGATGTGACCAGGATATTGATAGGTCAGGAGATTGCTCCCGGAAAAATAACAGATGTCAATTGCGTTCGCAATGTTTGCGAGCGAGGAAGCATGCACTATTCACGCGCAGCAGCCTGCCGCGCTCTTTCGATGATCAGCAGGCCTTGTTGAAGGACCGATGCGCGCCACGACGAGGACGCGGGGCAAAAGCATTCCAGAAGCGCGGCCTTTGCTCGCTGACGTGCCGTGCTGTCCTTCGGCATGAGGAAGTGAGACTGATTCTCCCTACGCAGAGCACCCAGAACGCGAACAGGAGAGTAGGTACCAAACTCCACGAACAAGAATCGATAATCGATGCTCTTGGCCATCGAGGACACGTAGTGACCGAGGTCTCCGCGCATCCTGTACGCGATTCCACGATCGCTCCCGGCGATCTGTGTTTCCGTTCCAAAGAGCTGCCGATAGACAGCAAGCTCCTGAGCATCAAGGCGCGCCGACGCCAGCAGCTTGTACGCAGCATATTTGCCCAGTCCGCTATGCAAATCCAGATGCACGACCCGCCGGCCTCGAATCCACCTCATCATATTGTCTCTGATTATCGCCGTGGATCGGGCCGGCTGATGTCCGCCGAAGAAAATGCCGTTCGGATACGAATACTGGCCTTCTGCAACGGCCTGCTTTAACGCCGGCAGTCCGAGGCGCGCAATCGTCCAGCAGGCTCTTGCAAGATAGGGGTCGAACAGTTGCGGAGGAGTGGAAGGATTGAGAAAGCCGTTGAGCGCGGCGTATTCTGCTGACGCTCCCGCATAGGCCTCTCCGGGGAGCAGAAAGTTTCTGTTCAGATCGATGTTGTTTTCATTGGCGCGCCTGAGCTCGGAAAACCCGAACGGATTGATTGCGTGAATGAAGACGAATTCCCCGCCTGATCGTTGGAGGTCAGCTGCGCTCAGCTGCGCCAGACAGGATATCTGGATGGCTGATCCAAAAAATCCTTCAACACCGTGCAGGCCGGAGGAAACAACCACCGACCAGCTCGGGGAAGATGCGCCAATGGCGACAATATCGATCGTTAAGCTTGCCTCGCTGTCCGAGGAGCCTTGCACCGGATGCGCTTCAAGCCGGCCGCCAGCCTCCCTTGCCGTCTTGCGAAAGCGCTCACGCGCTTCTCGATAGCTTTGTGAATAAGGATGTTGCTGCTGATGCATCATGCCGCTGACTGTGCGCATCCCACATACATGTACGTCATCGGGCGCGGTCCGTGCGCGTATTCCGTTCGCAGCCTGGTCATATCGAAACCGGCCGAACGAATAAGGTCGTCAATCTTTCGATCGAGGTGACACCCTCCCGCGACATGGCGCCAAATGGGGGTGAGGCGGTGCTGCCAGCGCTCGATCACAGGGTCAGGTGAAAGCCCGTGCTCGGCGAAGAGCAGCTTGCCGGCGGGCTTGAGCACCCGGTGCATCTCCATCAGCGCGGCCCGTCGATCGGCGATCGAGCACAGCGTCCAGGTCATCACCACCGCATCAACCGTGCTCGCGGGGAGGGGGATTGCGATCGCGGAAGCCTGCACAAACAGGGCGTGAATGCCGGCCGCGGCGGCGCGTCGGCGTGCCCGTGCGAGCAAGCGGGCGCAAGGGTCGAGCCCAATCACGCGCTCCACCCGCGGTCCATAGAACGAGAAGTTCAATCCCGATCCGACACCGATCTCCAGAACGCGTCCTTGCGCCTCGGCACCCAGCTCGCGGCGATACTTTTCCAGTTGCTGCTGGCGCATGGCAAATTCGATGAACCTCGGCAGGACCCAGCGGTCATAGAGCTTCACGATCATTCTTCTTGTGAGCGCTTCCCGAGGCTCGCGACCCAACGTGTGCAAACTCTCGCAGGGCAAATCGCAGTTGATGCCGGTGACCCCCTCACCCGGCGCCTTCGGCGCCGACCTCTCCCCGATGGGGAGAGGTGATCGAGTGTGCTGCTCGTCCGATGAACATCTCGAACCGCGGAGAAGGTTCTCAAGTGGCTACCAAGACTCGGTTCACCTCTCCCCATCGGGGAGAGGTCGCGAGCGAAGCGAGCGGGTGAGGGGGGCCTCAGCCAACCCAAATGCGATCGCCATGCCTGAAAGGGTCGGTGGGGAACGCGCGCTCACTTGAGCTGATCGGCCACCTTGTCGATCCCGGCCTTGACGCAAGCTTCATCCTTTTCGCCGCCGGGAGCCCCCGAAGCGCCCGCGGCGCCGATGACCTCGTCGCCTATCTTGATCGGAAGCGCTCCCTGATTGGCTATGACGTTGGTGAGGTGGATCAGCCCAAGCGTTGGATCGGCCTTCAACCGCTCGACCAACGCGCCGGAGGGGGAACGGAACGTGCGTGCGGTATAGGCCTTGCGCATGCTGTTCTCGATGGTATGGGGGCCGGTGTTGTCGCCGCGCACCTGAACGATGATCTCGCCATTGCGGCCAACCACCGTCGCGGATACGGCGTAACCGTTGGCTTTGCAGGTCTCGATCGCCGTTTGCGCGATGGTTATCGCCATGGACGCGCTCAGATCCTTGTGGTTGAGCAGTTGAGCGCCCGCGGTCGAGACTATCGCCGAGGCAAGAGCACAGCCGAGCACGGTCGCGCTGGAGCGGAACTTGAATTGCAACATCTTCGTCCTCCCTGATTGCACTCATGGTGAGCGCTCGCGCAATATAGCGGATTTTCGGATGAAAACGCATCAGAGCATCCCGATCAGGCCGGCGCCAGCGGACGCTGAAACAATTATCAGCATGACTCGTGCTCTCATGCATCGTACTGGCAGCTTCGGGGAAATGGCGTATTCTTCTGCGGGAGGTGCAACATGGCCGGCGCAGTCGAATTTTCCGCGGGAGGCTACCGCTTCATCCCGGCTGTCTTTCAATACTCGGGCGGTGCGGCGGCGCTTCCCGGGTATGCCATTGAGCGCGTGCGGTTCCACACGCCGGTGCCGCTGACGCAAGGCTTCGCGCGCATCGAGCAACTCATCAGGCAAGCCGGCCGACCCTTGACGGCGTTCTGCGCCTGCGAATTGCGTTCGCCAGCACCATTCACCGAGCAAGGCTTTCGTGCGTTCAACGAGACCTATGTCGTGACGCTCAGAAAATGGGGGATCTTCGACGGTCAGGTGAACCCGGTTGCCCGCAGCAATGTCTGTCCGCTGATTCACCCTCCGACGGAGCCGGCATTTCACGCCTTTTCCTTCACCATGCCTGCCACGGAGAAAGCGCCGAGCTTCGTCATTGCGGGCAGCGCGGAGGCAAGAGAGGGAGGGGCGAGCTACAGCGAACGCATCGTCCGCCGCGGCGAGACGACCCTCGATGCCATGCGCGAGAAAGCGCGCCACGTGCTCGGCGAGATGGAGCGCCGCCTGGCGGCACTCGGCTTCACCTGGGCGGACACCACCGCCACCCAGGTCTACACGGTGCATGATCTTTATCCTTTCCTCGCCGACGAGATCGTTCGCCGCGGCGCCGCTCATTCCGGGCTGACATGGCATTATGCGCGTCCGCCGGTTGAGGAGCTCGAGTTCGAGATGGATTGCCGCGCGATCAGCAAGGAGCGCATTGTTTAGATGTTAGCGGATCGCATCGAGGGCAAATGGATCGAAGCCTTCGGCGAGATCTTCGCATGCTGCGGCGTGAAGCAGGGGGACGCCGCGACCATTCTTTCCGAGACACAATCGCGCGGGCTTAACGTGCAGCTTGCCGAGCTTGCATTGCTGCGCCTGGGAGCGCGGGCATTTCATATCGTGGTGCCGACGCCGCGCAACCGGCATCCGGTTGCGGTGCGCTCGACCGGGGCGAGCGAGACGATCGGCCGGCTCGTGCCAGTCGTTGCGGCACTCGGCGCCTCCATCCTGGTGGTGGATTGCACCCTCGAAGGGTTGATGCATGCGCCGGAAACGCCCGAAATCCTGCGCGCCGGCGCCCGCATCCTGGTGATCTCCAATGAGCATCCGGAAGCGCTCGAGCGGTTCCGGCCCGACCCTGCGCTGGAGAGCCGCGTGCGCGCGGCGGCCAAAATGGTGCGCGGCGCGAGACGCATGCATGTTGTGTCGGCCGCCGGCACCAGGCTCGACATCGACTTGCAGGGGGCGACGACCGTCGGCGTCTGGGGCTGGACCGATCGGCCCGGCACCCTCGCGCATTGGCCAGGCGGACTCGTCGTGAGCTTCCCGAAGGCCGGCGCCGTCAACGGCACCCTCGTGCTCGATCGCGGCGACGTCAACCTGACCTTCAAGCGCTATTTGCAGGCGCCGATCCGGCTCACCCTGGCGAGCGACTACATCACCGGGATCGAAGGCGAAGGCGCCGACGCCGCGATGATGCGTGGCTATCTCGCGGCCTGGGGCGAGCGCGAAGCCTATGCGGTCTCCCATGTCGGCTTCGGAATGAATCCCAAGGCGCGCTACGAGGCGCTCGCCATGTACGACCAGCGCGACACCAACGGGACGGAGTTGCGCGCAGTTGCCGGCAATTTCCTGTTCTCCACCGGCGCCAACGAGTTTGCCGGCCGCTACACCGCCGGCCATTTCGACATCCCGGTGATGAGTACCACCATCACCATCGATGACACCGTCGTCGTGCGCGAGGGCGTGCTGCAGGACGTGTTCGGGAGATGAGCGCTCACGCGGCCGCGCCTCAGGTGATTGTTGTTGCGGGGCCAAACGGCGCGGGTAAGTCCACGACAGCCCCCGCGCTGCTCAAGGACAGTCTCGAGGTCGTGGAGTTCGTGAATGCCGACACCATCGCTGCCGGTCTCTCCGCGTTCCGTCCGGACTCCGTCGCCTTTTCGGCAGGGCGAATCATGCTGGTGCGCCTGAATGAATTGGCGACGCGAAAGCAGAGTTTCGCATTCGAAACGACTTTGGCCAGCCGCAGCCTCTTGCGCTGGCTTACGAGACTGCAGCGGGGTGGTTACGAGGTGCACCTTTTATTCCTCTGGCTGCGCAGCGCCGAGCTTGCGGTAAATCGGGTAATGGAGCGGGTTCGTCAGGGTGGACATCATGTGCCGGCAGATGTGGTGAGGCGGCGTTATCGCGCTGGTTTGGTGAATTTGTTCGAGTTGTACATTCCGCTGGCAGACCGCTGGCAGGTGTTCAATAATTCAGGCCGGGGCGAGCCCACCGCGATCGCCAACGGAAGAAGTTCAACAATTGACAACGTTAATGACACAGACGCGTGGCGAGCCCTAAAGGAGTTCAGCAGTGCCTGACGCTCTATCAAATCGTTCGTTGCGCGAGCGGCTAGAAGACGTGGAGCTCATCACGCAGGCGCTTGGCCGGGGTGTTCGCGAGGCTCTGTGGCGCCACAAGCAGCTCGGAAATCCCGTATGCATCTGGGAGGACGACAAAGTCGTTTGGATCGCGCCGGAGGACATCGAGGTCGATCCGGACCGCTTGTAGCCACAACGGCCGTCGCAATGGAACTCTAGGTTCGTTTTGCAGTTTTGCAGTTTGCAAAATCGGACGCGTGCAATTGTATCTTTCATAATTTACAACCAGGGATGTTCATCTTATTAGATTTGACGCGCGTGAAATCGCGGATGGCGCGCTCCACCTGCTGCCAAGCGCGCCCTTCGAAGCGCTTCATGCGCTCGATGGCGGGGAGGGCTCGCCGCACGGCTTCCGATTCAATGCGTGGCTCGGCCGGATCGATCTGCTGAGCCGCCCGGGCGGTCTCGCTCGCCAGCGCTTCGACCCAACGCTGCCCACATCCGGTCTCACTGCCGGCCGCGTGATTGCCGAGCTCCTGCTCGATGGCGGCGATGCGCGCCGCGCGCACGCGCGCCAGCATGACTTGGTTCTCGGCAATGATCAGCGCCTGCTGGCGCAGCAACGGATCCGGATCGTCCCCGCAAATCCTGTCGGCAAGGCGTGCAATTCTTTCGCCATCCGCCAAATCCCGAAGCTTGATCGCGGAGAGTCCATGCCGCACAGCGTTGCGGCGGGCGACTGATTTCCCCGCTGCCGTGCGCGGGCCGCGGCTCCTGCGACCGTTGCTCCGACTCGCTGCAATTCTTGCGAACGACGACATCGCCGGTTACCTGCCCGCCAGAGAACAAATCAAGAACATAGGCGCCGCGGATGCAACTTGCAAGCCTTAATTTGCAGACCCCGACCCCCCTTGCTCGCTGATTGAAAGCGGCAGGCGGCGTTCCGCCCCGTCACCATGACACGGCATCAGCGCTCAACGAAAAGAAATTGCAGCCGGCGTCATGCATCGTCTCGACCAATAGCGCACGGTCGAGAAACATGTTCCTCATCTCGCAACTCGTCTCGGCGACCAGAAGGCAACAAGACATGCCGCGCCGTGTGGTCTTCCGTAACAACACCACTCGCTCAGTACGCGTCGAGATCGGCAGCCAACCACGTCCAGGGAATGCGTTTGAAGCTCTGCTTTTTGGCTCCTTTCCACATGAATGAACCCTGGCCTATCTCAACTGTGCCCAGCAAACCATGACGGTCGTGAACTTTGAATGTTACGGCAGCACCAGCCTTTGCGAGATCGGAAGCATGAAGTGAAATGTCAACCGTATGCTTTGGAGCAATGCGCCGCTTCCTCTTTGCCATCTGAGAGCCCCAGGTGATTTTTGACCGGGAGCAATCATAGTGAGCGCACGCTCAGGTTGTCTATGTGCTCTTGGTGTTGCGGAGCCCGACCGCGCCTGCCCAGGAGACTGGATTACGCCGATCAGCGCCGCTGCGCCTCTTGTCTGAGCAAAAAGTGCTGCACCTTGCCGAGCGCGTTGCGCGGCAGCGCATCCACGAAGACGACGTCGCGCGGCACCTTGAAACGGGCAAGCTGCGCCGCGACATGCGCGACGATCTGCTCGGCAGTCACGTTCGATTGCGGTTTGCGCACGACATAGGCGACGGGTACCTCCTGCCATCTCGGATCGGCACGGCCGATCACTGCGGCTTCCGCGACGCCCGCGTGCTCGTGGAGCACGCGCTCGATCTCGGCGGGATAAATGTTCTCGCCGCCGGAGACGATCAGGTTTTTCTTGCGGTCGTGAATGGTGAAGTGGCCGTCGGCGTCGCGCGTTCCGATGTCTCCGGAAAAGTACCATCCTCCGCGCAGCGCTTCGCGCGTGGCTCCCTGGTTGCCCCAATATTCGAAGAATACGTTCGGACCGCGCACGACGACCTCGCCGGCGGTCCCGTGCGGCACCTCCCGTCCGTTTTCGTCGACGAGGCGCGCCTCGCAGCACAGGCCGGGAAGCCCGGTCGAGCCGGCGCGGCCGAGATCGCTGCCCAAGCGGGTGTAGATCGCAATGGGGCTGGTTTCCGTCGAGCCGTAGACCTGCAGAACCGGTATCCCGCGCGCGGTGATCGCGTCGACCAGGTCTTGCGCCACCTGCGTCGAGCCGGTGGTCACCGCGCGCAGGCTGGAGAGATTCGTGGTCTTCCATTGCGGATGCGCGATCAGCGCCTGGATTGTCGCGGGCACGAGCACGAGCAGGCTGGGGCGCTCCGAGGCGATTGCCGCCAGCGTCGTGTCCGGAGCAAAGCGGGCGTGCAAGGTGACAGTTGCGCCCAGCTGCAGCGCCGGAGTGGTCTGAATGTTGAGTCCGCCCACATGGAACAGCGGCAGAACGGTAAGCACGTGGTCGTTCGCAGTGAGGTCGTGCATGTGCTGGCTCATCACCGCGTTCCAGAGGAGCGCCTCCTGGCGCAGCACGGCGCCCTTCGGGCGGCCGGTCGTGCCGGAGGTGTAGACGAGGAGAAGCGGACTCGTCGCGTCGATGTGCGGATTGCGCTCGTCGCCAAATGACGCCGACAAGTGACCGCGCGCGAGCAACTCATCGAAGCTGTCCGCCGCGGCGTTCGCGGTGAGCCGGACGATGCGCACGCCGGGCTGCGCCTGCCGCAGCGGCGCGATCACCGCTGCAAAGGCGTCCTGCACCAGCAGCACCTTGGCGGAAGCGTCGGTGAGAATGAACAGCTGCTCGGGCACGGCGAGCCGCCAGTTGAGCGGCACCAGCAGCGCACCCAGGCGCGCGCAGGCATACAGCAGCACGAGATAGTCGGGATGATTTGCCGCCAGGATTGCGACCCGATCGCCGCGGCCGATGCCAAGCACCGATTTCAGCGCGCGCGCGGCAGCCGTGATTCGTTGTATCAGCGCGGCATAGGTGAGAGCGCCCCCGGCGTAGCGCAATGCCACCTTCTCCGGCGTGAACGCCGCATTGCGCGCAATGAGGTCGGACAGATCCATGCGTTCGACGTTTTATTCCGGGGCGATAGCTTGTAGGTTGGGTCGAGCACGCTTGCGAGACCCAACGCTCGCAATTGTTGGGTCTCGTGAAGAACTCGACCCAACCTACGCACTGTAGGGGCGGGTTTGAAACTCGCCCCTACAGCGCAATAAAAAATTCGCAGGAGAGGAAATCCCATGCGCGTCAAGCTTTCGGCATTGCTGCTCGCCGCAGCGCTTCTCACTTGCCCTTCGTTCATCGGGGCGGCGCAGGCCCAGCAGTCATACAAAGTCGGAATATCGGCCGGCTTGACCGGTTATGGAGCGACCATCGATCGCGCCTGGCGCGACGGCGTCGAGCTCGCCGCGGCAGCGCTGAACGAACGGGGCGGCGTGCTGGGGCGAAAAATCGAGGTGATCACCGAAGACAACCGGTCCGAGCCGCAGGATGCGGTCACCGCCTATCGAAAGATGATCAGCTCGGATCAGGTAAATGTATTCATCAGCGGATGCGTCTCGGCGGGCAATTTTGCCGCCGCCGGGCTGGTGGTGCGCGCCCAAATTCCCATGGTTCTCTGCTCGATCCTCCCGCAGCAGCCGGAGCAGGTCAAATGGGCGTTCAGCCTCCTGCCGCCGCCCCGGTTCGAGGTGGAGAAGCGTTATCAGCATCTCAAGGACAACACGCAGATCCGCACCGTTGGAATTCTCAATGACCCGACGCCCTACGCGACCTTGCAGAAGAATATCGGCGAGAAAGTCGCGCCGGAATTCGGGCTCAAGCTCGCCGGCATCGAGCAGTACAAGCAGGACGATGCCGATCTCAGCGCCCAGATCAGCAAGCTCAAATCGCAAGGCGCCCAGGCGTTCGTCAAAATGGGCCAAGGCGGATCGACCGTCACCGCCGCGAAGAACATCAAGCAGCTCGGGCTCGATCTGCCGCTTCTCGCGAGCGTCGACGATCTCGCGATATTCAAGCCGGCCGGCGAAACGCTCGGCGACAAGTTCATGTTCGTCGCCGCGCCCTCGCAGGTCTATGAGGCGCTTCCCGACGGCGCTCTCAAAACCGAGATCGGGAAATTCCTGCCGGGCTGGCGCGCCAAATATGGCGAGCGCGATCCCAACTGGGGAGGCAAGGGCTGGGACGCCATGATGATTGCCGCTGCGGCGGTGCAGAAAGCGAGCTCCATTGAAGGCAGCAAAGTCCGCGATGCGATTGAAACCATTTCCGGATTCCAGGGCACCGGCGGCGTCTACAATTTCTCGCCGACCGTGCATCAGGGCATAACGGAGAATCCACTTGCGCTTGCACTCATTTCGGGCGGGCAGGTCAAGGTGATCAAGTGACGGCTGAACCGGGAGCGCGCATTCTCGAAACGAACAGTCTTTCAGCGCGCTACGGACATGTCGAAGCTCTGCGGTCCGCCGATTTTCATGTCGGCGAGCACGAGCTCGTCGCGGTTCTCGGGCCGAACGGCGCGGGCAAGTCCACATTCCTGCGCGCCATAATGGGGCTGGTGTCAAATTCGGGTAACGTGCGTTTTCGCGGCCAGCCGCTGCCGCGCCGCAATCCGGTTGCTGTCGCCAAGGCAGGTGTCGTGCTCGTGCCGGAAGGGCGCGGCATTTTTGGACCGATGACGGTGATCGAGAATCTCGAGCTCGGCGCCTATGCCATTGGCGGGCGCGGCGAAGAGTTCGAGCGGCGGCAGGCGCGCGTGCTCGAACTGTTTCCCCGCCTGAAGGAGCGGCTTGCGCAGGTTGCCGGATCGATGTCGGGGGGCGAGCAGCAGATGCTGGCGGTGGGTCGCGCGCTGATGTCCGAACCCAAAATTCTGCTTCTCGATGAACCCTCCCTTGGACTGGCGCCTCGAGTGACGGCCGAGATTCTGGAGACGCTCGGGCTGCTCAATCGAGAAGGCCTGCCCGTTGTCCTTGTGGAGCAGAAAGCGCCCATGGCATTGAAGCTCGCCAAAAGAGCCTATCTGCTCTCGATCGGACGCATTGTCGCCGAAATCGACCCGCGCGAGATCAAATCGCATGACGAGCTCGCCCGTTACTACTTTGCCTGATCTCATTCGACTGGTCGTGCGCCAATCGCCCGTGATCCTGGCGGCGGCCATGATCGCCTATGCCCTGATCTCCGGCGGGTACTTCGTTTCAGTGGCTGGCTTCGCGCTCATCTACGCAGTCTTTGTCACCGGCCTGAACGTTTTCATGGGTTTCACCGGCCAAGTCTCCTTCGGCCAGAATGCATTCGCAGCGATCGGCGGCTACTCATCCGCTGTTCTGACCGTCACCTATGCCTGGGAACCGGTTCTGGCCCTTGCCGCAGGTATTTTCGGCGCGCTCGTCTGTGCGCTGATCATTGGATACCCGACGCTTCGCCTGAAAGGACATTACCTGGCGATGGGAACGCTCGCCGTCGGGCTCATCGTCTACGAGCTCTGCGTCCAGTGGGAGTCGGTCACTCAGGGCTATATGGGGATTTCCGGGATTCCGGGCTTCGGCATCGGCTCCTGGCAGGCAACCTCCGATCGCGCCCAGCTCATCCTGCTCACGATCGTCGTGGCGCTCTGCATGGCCACTGCCTGGTGCATCCGCCACTCCCGCTTCGGCCGCGCGCTGGTCGCCGTCTCCGGCAGCGAGGAAGCCGCGCGCGCTCTCGGCGTCGATGTCGCGCGCTACAAGCTGTACGCTTTCCTGATCTCGGCCGTCTATGCCGCGCTCGCGGGTTCGCTGTTCGTGCATGTGGTCGGCTTTGTCAGCCCCGAAGTGTTTGGACTGAACATGGTGATCCTTGGCTTCACCATGCTTTACGTGGGCGGCATCGGCACCATTACGGGGCCGCTCGTCGGCGCCATCGTGGTCAACCTGCTCCCTGAGACCTTCCGCGGTTTCAAGGACTACCAGGATCTCGCCTACGGCGCCGCGCTGATCCTGCTTCTCATCTATGCTCCGGGCGGGCTTGCCGCGCTCGCCCAGTCCTGGCCGGGCCGTTCCGGACGCAAAGCAGGAGAGGTGCAAAAGCAAGCCAAGAGCTTGACGCGATGACCCGGCTTGACGCGATGACCCGGCTTCGCGTCGAGGATACTGACGAGGCAATTCGGCGGGCTCATCGCCGTGAACGAAGTGACGTTCGATGTACCGGCCGAGGGCGTGACCGCGGTGATCGGGCCCAACGGCGCAGGCAAGACGACGCTTTTCAACATGATCTCCGGTTTTTTGGAGCCGACGAAGGGCCGGATCTATTTCGAGGGCGAGGAGATAACCGGAGTGCCGGCCGAGCGGATCGCCGCGCGCGGACTCATCCGCACGTTCCAGCTTGTGCAGTTGTTTCAGAACCTCACCACGCTGGAAAACGTCAAGATTGGGCGTCACCTGCGTACGCGGGCGGGGCTGTTGGCGGCGGTGACACGGCCTGGCCTGGGCGCGTCGCGAAGAAGCAGAGGTCGAGGCGCGCGCACGCGATCTGCTTGCCTTCGTCGGGCTTGCCGACCAGGCCGATATCGCCGCCTCGGTGCTTCCCTATGGACGCCAACGGCTCCTGGAAATTGCGCGCGCTCTGGCCGCCGAGCCAAAGCTGCTGCTTCTTGATGAGCCGGCGGCGGGTCTCAACCACGACGAGACCGAGCGGCTTGCCGGCATCATTCGCCAGATCGCCGATCGCGGCACCACCATTCTCCTGATCGAGCACGACATGAAGATGGTGATGACGACGGCGGACCGCGTTGTGGTGTTGGAATTCGGACGCTGCATCGCGCAGGGAACACCGCAGGCGGTGCAGGAAGACCCGGCCGTCATCGAGGCCTATCTGGGCGGGGTGGAGATGCTCCATGCCTGACCTGTCGTATCTCAGTCAGGTGCTGATCAGCGGTCTTGGCGTCGGCTGCATCTATGGGCTGATCGGAATTGGCTTTTGCGTCATCTACAATGCCAGCGGCATCGTGAACTTCGCGCAAGGCGCGTTCGTGATGCTCGGCGGCATGACGACCTATGTGCTCCTGCAGGCGTTCGCGATCCCGCTCGCCGTCGCCGCGTTCATCGCGGTTGTGCTGGTGGCGGTCGTCGGCGTGATCATCGAGCGGCTCGTCGTGCGGCCGTTGTGGGATCGCAACGCCGCCATGTTCGTCATGATACTCGCCACGCTGGCCGCTCAGATCGTCATTGAGCGCGCCACCCAGATCGTCGTCGGCGATCGACCGAAGACGCTCCCGGTATTCACGGATCTGCCGCCCGTGAAAATAGGTCAGGTCGCCATCGGTTATCAGATCATCTGGATCGTCGTTGCTTCCGCGATCCTGATCGCTCTTCTGGCGCTATTCTTTCAGAAAACCATTGTGGGCAAAGCGATGCGGGCCTGCGCCATCAATCGCGATGCCGCTGCGCTGCAGGGAATTCCGGTTTCGCGGATGCTGGCGCTCTCATTCGCGCTCAGCGCCGGCCTCGGCGCTATCGCCGGCATTTTGGTCACCCCCACGCAATATACCGCGTACAATGTCGGCACGCCGTTTGCGATCAGCGGCTTCATTGCCGCGATCGTCGGCGGCTTCGGCCGCCCCTTCGGTGCATTCCTTGGCGGGATAGCGCTCGGCGTGGCGCAGGCGGCGGCGGTGATCGTGTTCGGGTCGGGAATGCGCAACGTGGCCGCGCTTTCAGTTTTATTGATCTTTCTGTTCCTGCGGCCGCAAGGCATTCTCGGGGAAGCGAAGTAAACGGACGCATTCGCTAGAGGTACGTCTCCGATGAAGCCTTATTCATTTGCGTCGCTTGAAGGTGGCGTCACCTCTCCCCGCAGGGGAGAGGTCGGATCGCGCTCGCGCGATCCGGGTGAGGGGGTCCCCCGCCAGTGCGTGGATCGGGTCCCCCTCACCCGGAACTGCGCGCAAGGTGCGCCCATTCCGACCTCTCCCCTGCGGGGAGAGGTAAAGCGCGACTGCGTCACTCTCATCGGAACATGCCCTAACCACTTAATGTGGCACGAACCAAGGAGGAGACAATGACGGTCGACAGCCCGACGAGACCCGTTGCCCGGACGAGTGGCGAGCAGCAGGTGGATCAGATCCTTCGCGGCGCAATCGAGATGCACTGCCACAGTGGTCCATCGGTCATGCGGCGAAGGCTCGATCACATCGAAGCCATCGAAGATGCGGCAGCGGCCGGCATGCGCGCTGTCCTCTTCAAGGACCACTATTATTCGGTCACGCCGATAGTCGAGTTGTTGAAGAAGCGGTACGAGCATACAGGCGTGGAGCTCTTTTCCGGCATAGCGTTGAACAACAGCGTCGGCGGGTTCAACCGTTATGCGGTTGATCACACCATAAAACTCGGCGGCCAAATTGTCTGGATGCCGACCTGGTCATCAGCCAACCACCTGCATCACCACGAGGGGGACAAGGATTTCGACAAGAAATTCCCGACGACCAAGGAAAAGATGCTCGCGCCCACGCCCGCTGAGCGTGCTGAATTCCCAGAACGAGCTGCTGGACGAGGTGAAATTCATTCTCGACCTGATTGCCGAGGCCAACCTCATCCTCTCAGGGGGGCATTTGAACATCCGGGAGATATTCCCGCTGTTCGAGGAGGCGAAAAAGCGGGGCGTGAAGAAGCTTCTGGTGAACCATCCCACATATCTGATCGATGCTTCGCTTGAGGACTTGCGCAGTCTTGGCGGAATGGGCGCTTACCTCGAGCACTCCATCTGCATGTTCATCGACGGGTCGCACTACAAATTCTTCGATGGCGACAACCTCAAGCAGCTGATCACGGCAGGCAGCATCGCGCAGACCATTCTTGGCTCGGACCTCGGCCAGGTGGGCAACCCGACTCCGGTCGAAGGCTTTCGTTCGGTGATCAGGTTGTGCCTTGATCTCGGCTATTCGCCGGCCGAGATCAGACAAATGATCGCCGGCAACCCCGCAACATTGCTCGGCCTGCGCATCGAATCGGAAATCGAGGAGTAGCACCGGCCCGTCATCGTCCGCGCAGGCGGACGATCCAGTAGCCTCCGATCGTGGAAATTTGACTCTCGGGCATAGCCCCCCGCATTCGCGGGCGCATGACGAGTGGTGAAGGGCTACCCCCCGGAAGCCCAAGTGGTTGGATTGGCAGTCGCCAGCTCGCCCGCGGTTTCTTGCAACCGGTCGCGGCGGTCGTAATTCCGCGCGAGAGTTGCGCGGAGCCGCTCCTGCCACGCACGGAGATAGTCTTGCCGTGTCGCCTCATCGACGCGGGGCGCTGCGTAACAGATGAATGGTTCCGCCACGTCGAGGCCCATGTATTCCAGCGTCAGGCGGCGAACCGGCCAGAGCACGCGCTCGATCTCTCCATACCCGCCGTCAGGAGAGAAGCGGGCGGTGGTTCCGCCGGTGGTCACGCACATGAGGGCGCCGCGACCCTTGAAGAGGCCCTTGTCGAAGCGCCGGCCGTCCGCATACGCAAACCCGTAGGCAAGCACCCGATCAAACCAGCCCTTGAGGATCGCGGGAGGCGCGCCCCACCACAACGGAAATTGCAGCACAAGCAGGTCGGCTCGGCGCAGCCGACCCTGCTCACGCTGCAAATCCTCTGAGAAGCCTTCGTGAGTCGCCGCAAAGAGCTGCTCGCTCTGATAATGAAATCGCTTCGGATCGGCGACCGTCGAAAAATCGTGCCGCCCTGCTACCGGGTTGAATTTTTCCGCGTAGAGGTCCGACACCTCGGCCGAATGCCCGCTCGACAGAATAGTTTCCACAGCGACATTCTTCAGAGCCGCATTGAAAGAGCTCGGCTCGGGGTGCGCATAGACGATGAGAACATGCATGATCGGTGCTGCGGACGGGAAGGATTGCCGGATTTCTGGTTGCGCAGCTTGCTTTCTACCTGGGGCTGCGCGGCATCGGGTAGTCGGCCTCGTTAAGAACCCAGCCCGGCTTCTCGGAGAAGTCGCGGCGTGGAGGGCTGAAGATGTCCACCAGCTGGTTGATGCCCCTTTCCAAGGCTTGCGAAGTGTGAATGGCAGGCGGGGGGATGACCGCGAGCGACGGCGCCCCGCAATGCTCGTGGTCATCGCTCGCGCCAGGCATTCATGTCGGTCGTCCAGGGCCAGCGCAGATGATGGGTGAACGCGCCTTCGAGACAGAGGGAACCCTGCTCAAAATCGTCGTGATGGTGTGGAGAGAGCTTGGTCACATCACGCGGGCCGATAAAAGGTTCGAGATAATTGATCATGAAGGTCGAGCAGCGAAAGATGCGGCCAAAGCGTCCGGGGGTTGGGGGAACGTCGAGGCTGTAGACGCGAATGCGATAGCCGTCGCGGGGCGCCGGCCATGGTTCAAATGGCGGAATATTCGGATGCGCCACGGCGTAGGATTGCGCATTCGAGCATTTATCCGCGAGGTCCGCCGAACGCGTCGTGAAAAAGCGCACGATGCGACCGCCCCTCGGCACCGTCACCGTGCTCCGCCCAGGGGGCACGATCGCAAGGGATAACCCGGGCGCCTGTTCGTCGCCTCCCTCTGCCTTGATGGCGACCGACGTCGCAGCGTCCGGAACAAGCACGACATATTCGTCGGTCTGATCCCGTCGCTCAAAGGCTGCTCCAGGTTGCGCTTCCGAGTACGCCACAATGAAATTCTGCCCTCGCGAATACCAGGTCCGTCCATGCGCTCCCGTCTCCTGCGGCGCCATCTCGTAGAACTTCCCGTACTCTGCGCCGGCAAAGCGGGTCGCCGGGGGTGCCGACGTTTGCCCAGATGCAAGGGCGGAACGGGGGTCGGATGCGTCGTACACGGCAGGCTCCTTCAGGATCGTGGTGGCTGGTGTCCCAATTGCGAACTTCAGAATCGGGACACTAGAACAAGTTGGATGAGACTTGAATCAGTCACGCGGTCTCGCAGCTGGCGGCACCTCTCCCCGCAGGGGAGAGGTGAAGAGCGGCTGCGTCAGTTTCATCGGCGACACGCGTCTAGCAAATCTATAGTGCTGGTGCGAAGTGAAACGACCGTCCGTCTGCTAATCGTCCTTCTCGCCCGGTTCGTAAAGCGCCTCGCGGCCGATGCGATCGACGCAGATTTCCGCTGTCCAAGGCAGCATGAGCGAGCCGCAGCGGCTGTCGCGATAGATGCGCTCCAGCGCGAGAACTCTTGAGCATGGCCTGTCCGCCGCAGGTGCGCAAAGCCTTGGCTGCGATGGCATTGGCGTTCTCCATGACGGTCGCCTGCGCCGCATAGGCGCGCAACACCTGCTCCTTGCTGGGATTGGGTCGCGCCTCGCTGATCGCCTGGAACCAAAGCGTCTTCGTTTGCTCGAGTTGGATGCGCATCTCGGCGACGGCAATCTGCTTGGTGGGATACATGCGCCGCTTCACCGGCGCAGTGCCGGGCATCTCGCCGCGGAGATAAGCGACCGTGAAATCGTACGCCGCCTGGGCAAGCCCCATATAGGTCGGCGACAGGGTAAGGAACATGTGCGGCCAGCGCGTCGCCGCCTGGAAATAAACTCCGCGCGGCATCAGCATCTCCTCCTCGGGCACGAGCACGTCATCGAGAAGGAGCGTGCGTGAGACGGTGCCACGCATCCCGAGCGGGTCCCAGTCGCCCACGACGGAGACGCCGTGAGCATCAGCGGGTATGGCGAGATAAAGCGTGTTGCGCCGGCTCGCGGTCTCTCCTTGCGCGCGTTGTGTGCACAGCACGCCGTAATAGTCTGCCGCGCCGGAGAGCGAGGCGAAGATTTTCTTGCCGCGCACGCGAAAGCCGCCCTGGACCGGCTGCGCCTCGGTGCCGAATGCGACGATACCGGCGGCCGCTGCGCCGCCTTCGGAAAACGGCTGCGCATAGATGGCGCCGCGCTCGACGATACGCCGATAATGCGTGCTCCGGCGCGCATTGTGCTCCGCCCGGTCGGACGGCGACATGGGCAGATCGTCGGCAAGGGAGCCCGACCAAAGGGTCGAGCACACATGCATGTTCCAGGAGAGCGCCGTCGCTCCGCAATAACGGCCGAGCTCCGCCGCGGCGAGACAATACGTCGTGAAATCGGCTCCCAAGCCGCCGTCCGCCTTCGGGATGCAGATGGCAAGCAAACCCTCGCCATGCATGTCACGGAAGTTTTCAATCGGGAAGCTCGCCTCGCGGTCGTATCTTTGCGCGCGAGGCGCCAGGACGCGCCGGCCGAACCGCCTCGCCGTGGCGATAAGGTCGGCCTGCGCTTGTGTCAGGCGAAATGCGTCCGGCGCAAAGATCGGTGCATCACCATCGTGATTTTGGAGCGGATCATTCATTGCGCCACTCGCCTGCTACGAAAATGTCGCGGCCGCGCCGCGCGAACTTGAGCACAAAGCTCAAAAAATGTGGAGGGTGGGTTTCTCTTGGTAGTTGCTCAAGGGCAACAGACAGGGGCCGCGAGCAAGGCTAGTCTCTCGCGGCTGATGTCGTGCGCCGGTTGGGAGTATGATGCAAAAGTTGCTTCTCGCATGCGTGGTGCTCTGTGGGATTGCCGCTCCGGCGATTGCCGCAGATCTTCCCATCGGGCCGTACCAGCCGTTGCTCGCGCGCCCTGTGTACAGCTGGACCGGTTGTCGCCTCGGCGTCAATATTGGCGGAGGCGCAGCGCCGCAGACTTTCACTGATGTCAACGGGACTTTCGGCCCGGCCGGAGCGGACCTTGGCGGTCATACCTCGCGCGGCATCGTCGGCGGTTGGCAGGGCGGCTGCGATTATCAGATGGGGTCTTTCGTGTTCGGCCTGCAAGGTCTCTATGACCTCTCAGGGATGAAAGCGAGCAACACGCAGCCGAGCTCGGTACTCTGGAACCGCAGCTTCGTGCAAACGGTGGTCACGGTTACCGGCCGAGCCGGATATACGGTCACGCCCACCGTCCTCGTTTATGGCAAGGCCGGCGGCGCCTGGGTGCACGATCTTTATGATGTTTACAGTCCTTCCGGGACCAATCCGTTCGGTCCGCCGGCGCTTCCTCCGGGAACCATACTCGCCCTCGGCAGTAACACCGCGAAAGGTTGGACCGCCGGCGCCGGCCTGGAATGGGCGTTCGGCGGCGGCGACTGGTCGGCGTTCCTTGAATATGATTTTATGGGTTTCGGCAATTCGCGAGTGACCTATCTCTCAGCAACCATTCCAGTGCACGATGACGTTCCCTCTCGACATTTCGCAGAAGGTCAACATGGTGCTGGTGGGGATCAATTACCGGTTTTGGGGCGGCGGACCCCGGTTTTAGGCTCAGATCAGGTTGACATCGTCATCGCAGGACCGTCGCTAGGCGTAAGATTGCCGTAGCCCCGATTGTTTCCAGCGTCAGCCCGCAAATCCGGGGCATCCGGTCAGCGCTGCTCGACCAAGAGTACCCGGATTTCGCTCCGGCGGCTACTGGATCCCGCCTCCGGGCTGACAACCGGCTACTTAAACCGCCTACGGTCACTGCGGCACGAGCCGAAAGGTTTCCCATTGCACCGCGGTTTCGCGCAGCACCGATGACCACTCGCCATTCTTCCCTTTGCCTGGTCGTTGCTGGCTTGGCCTGAGGCGGCGGCCCGCATAGGCGAACTCACTGGACGGCGCCGCAAACGGGTATGGCGACAGTTCATAGACGTTTGCGCCGCGCGGCCGAATTGTGATGCTGATGTCCTGAGTGCCGCTCATCGGCACGTGGCCGAAGGTCTGCTCGCCGCGCTCGCTCGGATGCGTCCGGTTGAAATAGAGTGCGAGCGTATCGAAGAATTGCAGCTGCTTATAGTTCTGCAAGAGATGCTGCTCGTCGAGCCAACCTGCGGCCAGCGGATCGCGCTGGAGATCTGCCTTAAGTCGCTGCTGCCGCGCGAGCTCCCCGTCGAGCATCCGCGCCGCCAGCTCCCGGTCGGACGCAGGAATAAGATTGATCAGCACGAGGTTCGACAATCCATAGCGTCCGTTATAGAGGCCCCAGCTATGCATGCTCGACATCAGGCCGCAATATGCATGGTGACGCTCGTTGAATTCGGGCGAACGCCGGCTGGTGACCGTGATGTGCTCGGCCGGAGTCTCGACCAGGTTATAGGGGAGCCCCGTCTTCTCGTCGGTCGCGGGATTACGGTCGAACTCCGCCCAGCCTTCGTCGTGGTGGGAAACGACGTAGAACATCAGATCGGCGGGCTGGACTGGCGCAAACCGATCATTGCCGAAGGCGCGTGCGAATTGAGCGGCAAGCGCCGTATGCTCATGCATCATGACGGCAAGCCGGGGTTCATTCGCGGGCGCGGTCTGGATGATCATGTATTGCTGGCTTTCCCGGTTGCAAACGCATGGATATCTTGCTCGCCGGTAACAGAGATTCAAGCGCGGCGGCCCTCCGATGGCGACCATGTGTGGCGAAGCTCTATGGCGTCAGCCATGCGCCGATTATCGCTTGCCGCCGGACGAAGTCCATGTCTGGCGCGCGACGCTTGATCAGCCGGCGACCGGCATGGCGCGCTTCATGCAGGTGCTCTCGCCCGATGAGCGGGCGCGTGCCGCGAGATTTCATTTCGAAGCTGACCGAAAGCGCCACATCATCGGGCGCGGGCTGTCGCGCATGGTTCTTGGCCACTGTCTCGGCAGGCCTGCGAGCGAGCTTGAATTTGAATGCAATGAGCATGGCAAGCCGGGATTGCCTCGCGGAATTCGCCCTTCCTTGCAGTTTAACATTTCCCATTCGGGCGAACTGGTGCTTGTTGCATTAACAGCAGAACGCGCGCTTGGAATTGATGTCGAGCGCATGCAACCGAGGATGGCGAACGAGGAGGTCGCGGCCAGGTTCTTCTCGGCGAACGAATGCGCTGTCCTGACCGCGCTCTCTGCGGACGTGAAATCCGCCGCGTTCTTTGCGTGCTGGACGCGCAAGGAAGCTTATCTCAAGGCAAGGGGCGACGGCCTTTCGCTCGCGCTTGATCAGTTTGACGTCGCCTTCGCGCCGGGGCAGGCGCCGCGACTGATCGAGACGCGGCATGATCCCGCCGAGGCACGCCGGTGGACCCTGCATGCATTCGATCCTGGCCACGGCTGTCAAGCCGCCTTGGCCGTCGAAGGCTCGGACTGGCGGCTGAAATTCTGGGAATGGCCGGCGGAAGGACTGCCGCTGGACATCCAGTAGGTTGGGTCGAGCCCTTCCGCGAGACCCAACACTCGCCGCGGTTTTGTTGGGTCTCGTGAAGAACTCGACCCAACCTACGTCACTGGATCGAGCCAATGCGATCATGAGCCGCGCTGGCTGAGCGAAGGAATTTACCAGCGGCAACCAACGATTGGCGGCCCTCCGGAATGAATTGATGAAAAATCTGAAAAACATGCGGCACCCCCGGCCAGACCGAAAATTCGATTCGCACTTCCGCATCGCGGCCGCGCCGCGCCAAGCGGGCACTATCATCCAGGAGAGTTTCATCTTCGGCCACGTGAATGAGCAACGGCGGCAGACCAGTAAGATCAGCAAGACCGGGCGAGGCCAACGCCATACGCGGATCAGAATTGCCGAGATAAAGATGGACGAAGCGCGCGAGGCTGCTGCGACAAAACAAGGCGCAACTCCCTTCATTCCTCCGCCGCGATCCGCCCTTCTCGACGAGATTCCACGATCGGCGAGAAAAGCGCTGCCGCGGCCGGCAGCGGCTCGTTGCCGTCGCGCAGAGAGATCAGCGCCGCGAGGACCAGACCTGCGCCCGCGGAGTCGCCGGCCAACGCCAACCTGCAACCCGGGGCTGCTTGCGCGTGCAGCGCCCGGCAGACGGCAAGGACGTCCATCAACCCGGCAGGAAAGGGATGCTCGGGCGCGAGCCGGTAGTTTGGCACGAAGACGCGGAATCCCTGCTCGGCGAAGCCAGAAGTGAGAGCTCTATGCGTGCGCGCCGAGCACGCGACAAATCCTCCGCCATGAACATAGAGCAGCAGCCGATCAGGCGTCTCGCTCCTGAGCTCCACCCACTCGCCGGGAACGCCGCCCAACACCGCTTTGGTAACCTTGATATCGGCTGGGAGCGTGAACCCCGTGCTGGCGGACATCAGGTCGCGGATTTCCGCCACGCTGTTCGCTGCCGTCAATCGCGGCTTGACGCTATGACGCAGCATAAAGCTTGTGAGATGCGCCTGCCAGCTGGCCATTATGTTTGCATCCTCTGTGGCGCAGGGTGGATCGAGGCGCGGGGTGCCCGCCCCGTGGCGCCTCTCAATGGCACGAGGCTTTCAAATATCGTCTCCATTATGCGCATCGTAGACCATTTGATCGCTCCGCAATGGGTCAGGCAAGCCGTCATGGAGCTTGCCGCCGAAGCTTATTGCTGCGATGACAGTCGCCGACACGCCAAGATCGCCCTCAAAGCTCTTTTTTTGATCAGAATCACTGTGTTCCACCTCCCCTCCTGACGATCGTGCGGTGCGCAAGGGTTCCAGCAATCGAAGCGGTTAACCCTGGCACGGTGGGCTTTCTTGCCCCTGTCAAAAATTCGGGCAATTATTTGGCGTCCAGGCGGCAAGAGCCTTCCAGCGCCCGCACATCAAAAGGGAACGTGTGATGACGGCTTTGAGGATGTTGACTGACCTCCGCGATCGGGGCGTGCGGCTGTGGGACAAGTTCAGCACACGCAAGAACGTGCTGGAAATACTGGAGATGCTTGATCGGCATGAAACCGACACGGCCGATCACCTGGCGGCGCCGGCGTCCGCCGAAGCAAACCCTATCGAAACAAAGACACGCCGAAGCTCATCGCTGCGCGACCAGGCGATCGCGTTGTCGTCGGTGCCTAATTGGCGCCGGGAGGAGCAGGACTCCTATACGCGCTTCGTCGCCCCGTACAAGGGATTTGTCTCTCAGCGGCTCGCGCTGGACAAGAAGTTCGTGCGCGGCGAGGGATGCCATCTGTTTGACGCCGAAGGGAATCGCTACGCCGACTTCATCGCGAATTTCGGAGCCCTTCCGTTCGGTCACGATCCCCACGCAATATGGGAAGCCATCGAAAAGCTGCGTGGCGAGAGCCGGCCGAACCTCGTCATGCCTTCCAGCTCGGAGCCGGCAGGCGAGCTTGCCGAGAAACTGCTGGCGCTGGCGCCTGCGGGCCTCGGCCACGTGACTTTCACAAACAGCGGCGCCGAGGCGATCGAAGCGGCGATCAAGCTCGCCCGCTGCCGCACCGGCCGCAACGGAATTCTCTCCACTCAAGGGGGCTTTCACGGCCACACCCTCGCCGGGATGTCGGCGACCGGCGACGAGTTTTTTCAGCGCGGTTTCGGCGCGCCTGCAGGAGGGTTCGAGCATATCCCCTTCGGCGATCTCGATGCGTTGCAGGCAGCACTCGAAGGCCAACCGGATGTCTTCGCCGCATTCCTGGTCGAGCCCATCCAGGCGGAATCAGGTGTCCATCTCGTGCCGGAAGGCTACCTCGCGGCCGCCTCCGATCTCTGCCGCCGCCATGGGGTCCTCCTCGTTGTCGACGAGGTCCAGACCGGGCTGGGTCGAACCGGCACGCTGTTCACCTGCGAGGCGGAAGGCGTGACACCGGACATCCTTACGCTCGGGAGCGGTCTGGGCGGCGGGCTCATCTCTATCGGCGCCTGCCTCTATACCCCGGCCGTCTACAGCGAGGATTTCGAGCTTCGCCATGCCTCCTACTACGCGGAGAACGCGCTTGCCTGCCGGGCCGCGCTCGCGACCGTCACGGAGCTGACGAACAACGAGCGGCAAATGGTGCGCAATGTCGCCGTCGTCGGCAACCGTCTGCGACAGCAGCTGCGTGAGTTGCAGAGCGAGTTCCCGTCGCTGATCACGGATGTGCGCGGGCGCGGCCTGATGCTCGCCATCGAGCTTGATCTTGACCAGGTTGCCAATGCTCAGACGGGAATGCTTGCGATCCTGCAAAGACACGATCTCCTCTTGTTCATGGGGGCAAGCTATCTCCTTAATGTCGAGCACATCCGTGTCGCCCCGTCATTCCGTGACGGCAACGTGCTCCGCATCGAGCCACCTCTCGTCGCCGACGCCGCGGTGTGCGATCGCCTCATCGAAGCGCTGCGAAAGTTCTGCGACATCCTCCAGCGCGGCGATGCGGGCGAGCTGCTCGCACATTTCATGAAGCGCGGCCGCGCGTCGGCCTCGCTCAATGAGCAGAAGCATCAGCACGTGCCGCAACCGGCGCTGGCGCCACGCGCGCGGGCGCAGTCGGGATGCAACCGGTTCGGCTATGTCGTGCATCTGCTCGGCACGGGCGATCTGCGCCGCTTCGACCCTAGCCTCGAGTTCCTATAGTGACGCGCAGCTGGAAGAGATGCGCACGCGGATTGCCGATTTCCGCAAGCCCTTTCCGCTGGACAAGATGACCGTGCGCGGCGCGGACGGCAGACATGCCGAGGGCGAGTTGATCATGTTGCCGTACCTGCCTTCCGAGCTCCTCGCCCTTTCCGGCAAGGAGGCCGTCGATCTCGTGCAAAGCGCAGTCGATCTGGCGGCGGCACGCGGCGCCCAGGTTGTCGGATTGGGCGGTTTCAGCTCAATCATCTGCTATGGCGGCAACGCGCTTGAGCAGCGGCCTGGCGTGACCGTGACCAGCGGCAACAGTCTCACCACCTGGGCGGCTCTTCACTCCATCGAGGCGGCCTGCGCCAGCCGCGGCGTCAATATCGCGGACGCCACCGTCGCAATTGTCGGCGCCAACGGGGCGATCGGCCATGCGCTCAGCCTGCTCTTTGCCGAGCGGGCAGGGGAGTTGATCCTCGTCGGCAATCCGCGCAACCCGGAGGGAAGCGAGCGCAAGCTGCGGCGCGTCGCAGCGGATTGCAGGCGCCACGTCGGCTCACTCGCCGCCGGCGGACGCGAGTTTGCGCACGCAACCCTGGCTGGCGAGATCGTCTCGAAGCGGACTTTCGAGAAGGCTGCCAAATCCGATCTGGAAACGCGGATCGGCATCACGACCGACATCGACCAGCAACTTCCCAGGGCGCATATCGTTCTGACGGCGACCAAGGCGGTGCTGCCGTTCATCTCGTCGCGGCACTTGCGCAATGGCGCGATGGTCTGCGACGTGTCGCGGCCATTCAACGTGGCGCCGGAGGTATTCCGGCGCCGGGCCGACCTGCAGCACGTCAGCGGCGGCCTGATCAAGGCGCCGGACTCCTCCGCGCTGGGTTACATCGAGGAGCGCGACCGCGCAAAGGTGCTCATGTCCTGTGCCGCCGAGACGATGATCCTGGCGCTGTCCGGATATCAGAGTGCGCACCTCTGCGGACACCTGAAGGTATCGACGATCGAGGAGATCGGCGCAGAGGCGCAGAGCTCCGGGTTCTCGGTTGTGGAGTAGGAAGTGCGGACCTCGTGCAAGCCCGAGGTCCGCTGCAATTTCTCCGCGGCGTCATGCCCCGCGAATGCGGGGCATCCAGTACGCGATGCCCACGCGATTTGAAGGAAAGCAGCACAAGTAGTGCTGTCGGTGGTTACTGGATCGTCCGCTTGCGCGGACGATGACAACTGAAAGCTTCGACTCAGTCGTCATCCTCTTCGTCGTTTTCACCGCCGAAGGCGCCGAAGGGAAACGGCGCAAATTCGCGCACTACCACCACGACCGTCTGTGCGCCCGATTTCAGGGTGCCATCCTGAACAAGATCGTTGACAATACCCTCGACACGCTTGATCAGCGTTCCCTCTCCTTGGCGCAGGCTCTCAACGCGCAAAGGCGACTGTGGCGCGCCGAGATCGACCACCACTATCTTCGATTGCCCGGCCTCGCCTGTCTTTGGCTGCCCGGCCTCGCCGCCTTGCTTGCTGCTGCCCTGCTTGCTGCTTCGGTAGTCAGTCGATCCTGGTGCCGCGGGTTCCACGAGCTCCTCCGGTCTCTGTGCTTGTTTCGTCCTTGCTCTTATCGGGCTGGAACAGCCATTTGGACTGGCCCTTCGTAGCCCGCTCGACATAGGTATCGTAGGCAACCTGGGCGCTGATCAGCGCCGCGTTCACGACGTGCCGCACCGCCCGTTCAATTGGCGGAATTTCTGAGTCGTCGTGATCTGAGCTGCCTTTATAGACGACCTTGGAGTTGCGATTCTCGCCGGCACCCTCGATTACGGTGACGCGCTTCACGGATTTGTCCATGGCTGTTCTTCCTGCTAAGTGATGCCACCCCTGCCCGCGCCGTGATGAGAGACGTTCATGACGCGGTCGGTGACGAGACAGTGGCGATTGCCTCTCGCCGTAGGTAGCCAATGCTGAGATTACTGCAGCGATGCTCAAGTATATAGTGGGAGCGGTGCAGGGGGCAACCGGGTGGCCTATGACGTGCGGATTGGGCGCAACTAGCCCTGCGAGGATATCGTTCCGAGGTTTTGCACTCGTGACGCTGCTTGCGGTTTCAGTTGAAGCGACGCAAGCGGCTTCGCTTCGCGTCAGCGGCGTCGCCGGCTACCTGTCGGAATGGGAGTTTTCCGGCCAAGTGACGGAAAAAGTGACGGAAAAAATCACGGAAAAAATGTCCCCCGCTGCCAAGGAATTTTCCGGGACTCTGATCTGGAAACATGTCGGGCTTTGCAGCGTCAACGGTCCGCAAGAGAAGGCGGGCGAGATCGATTTTCAAATCTCCGGTTTGGGAGCAGCGTCGCGCATCGATGCCAGTCTCTGGCTTGACGGCGCGCAATGCAAGTATGGTGGCCAGCTGTCGGACAGCTCGATCGGTCATATGGATTGCAGCAATGCCAGCGGAGTGCCTCTCACGCTGTCGCTGAAATGATGGTCAACATGCTGCCGTCGTGCCCCGCGCACTGCGGGGCATCCAGTAGCCTCGGCTGCTTGGCTAAAATCTCGCTGACCGACCAGCAGGTGTATTCTCCACAACTAGCGGAGGTTACTGGATCGCCCGCCTGAAGCGGGCGATGACACAGCACAGAGTTCTTTCAGCGATGGAGTTGTGCGTCAATTCGACCGAAGCCCGCGTTCTAGCGTTCCTACGTCCTGCTGTCCGGCTTATTGAGACGGATGACGATTCTGCGGATCAGGACCAGGAGAACGACAACCAACAGCAGCTGTGGCCATCCGAATGAGGTCGCCGCGTCCCAAACCGGTGACCAATCGATTTCGCGGCCGAACCATCGCTTGGCGATAAAGTTTGCCAGCAGCGCACATCCCCATCCGGCTCCGATGAGATAGCCCACGCGCAACAGCGTGCTCGCAATATATGAGATCTTGCCGACGATGTTTCTGAAGTGGATGATCGGGTTCTCGATGTTTCGCTGCATCTGAAAGAGAAACTGCGCCGCCGAATCCGTGAGCTGCTCGATTTGCAGATAGTCCATGTCGGTTGGACCGAGAAGCCGCTTTTTCAGTCCTTTTTTTACGCGCTGTCGCGCCTCCCCGGCGGCTTCGTCGGCGTAGCCCTTATATTCCCGGGCCAGATCGATCTCCTTGTCGAGTCGCGTGACGATGGAGTCGTAGAGAAAGGTCGCGCGGAAGAATTGAATCGTTTCGAGGCTGACCGGCACGCCAATCTTCCGGGCCACCTCGATGTAGCGCAGCCACGCCTGCGCGGTGCTGCGCTCCCACCATTCCGCATCTCTGCTCTTCTGAGCGTAAAGCCAATCGGCATAAATCTGCTCGACCTCCCTGCCCAGCCGCTCCACGTCAACCGGAGGCAGCGGCCCGGTGAAGCTTATGGAGCAGTTGACCATGCGCGTGATGTCGCCGTTCATCATGTGATGCATCAGCTCGCGCCAGGTCTTGCGCGTCTGTGTGGAAAACCGGCCGACAGCGCCGAAATCGATGAAGCAGATTCCGTTGTTCGGCTTGATGACAATATTGGCGGGATGCGGATCGGCGTGGAAAAAAAGCTCTTCCAGGACTTCACGATGCATCGTGCGGATGAGCTTGCGGGCAAGTCCTTTCGGCTCGATGCCCTGGCGGCCCACCTTCGCCAGGAATTCCTGATCGTTGCTGTCGACAGCGGCGATCAACTCCCACATCCACACGCCTGAGACAAACTCGCTGACCATCACTTCTTCGGTGCAGTACTGGAAATAGACGCGCGGCGCCGTCACGTCGGCGCGCCGGCGCGAGCGCCGCCTGAACAAATCGATGTAGCGGGCTTCGGCGCGGAAGTTCATCTCTTCAAATAGAATGGTTCTTATGTCCTGCCGAAAACGCCGGGTCAGGCCCGGCTGCACGAGGGTGAGCATCTCGGCGAAATCCAGAAGCCAATCGAGAGCGCGCAGATCGGCTGCTATCAAAGGACCGATGCCGGGCCGGCGTACCTTCACGGCGACGAGCTCGCCGGATTTCAGTCTCGCTTGATAGACGCAGGCAAGCGAAGCGGAGCCGATCGGCTCGGGATCGAAGATGTCGAACACCTCGTCGAGGCGCTTGCCGAGATTGCGCTCGATCATCTCTATCGCTTCCTTGGAGGGAAACGGCGGAGCGCGGTCGAGCATCTTCCCCAACTCTGCGCAGTAGGCATAGGGCAGGATGTCGGCGCGGAGCGACAGCTGCTGGCCTAACTTGAGGAAGCTTGCGCCGGCGTTCTCGAACATCCGCCGCAGGCGCACGGCGCGGTTTTGAACGCTGTCGCGGCCGCGCAGAAGATCGAAGATCACGCCGGCGTAGAACCGGATGGCGCCGCCCAGCCAGGCGAACAGCCGCAGCATCGGCCGGATCGTTCCCGCCTTGAAGAAAACCCGGCGCGCCATGGGCAAGGTCACGGTGGGACTGACCAGGGTGGCGGCAACTTTGCGGCGCGGCATTGAGCGCAAAACGTCCACAGCGTCCGGTTGCTTCGGCGCGTCAGCCGCTGCTGCTCCTTCGTATTGCTGCATGGCGGCTAGTTCCTCTGCACAGTGATTTTGACTGTTTGAACGCAGCGTCTAGTAGCTCCATCCCTCCCCCGCTTGCGGGGGAGGGTGGTCGAGCGAAGCGAGACCGGGTGGGGGCCTGCGCAGCATCTCGCTGATAAGGTCAGTACGTCATCGAGATTGCGATCGATTTCATTTTTCCACAACCGCGCGAAAGCTTGCCGGGAGCCTTTCGTTTGCGCAGGCTGCGAGCGATTTGGTTTGCCACGATCCCCCACCCTCCCCCGCAAGCGGGGGAGGGATTGGCTGTTTGCCGAGTCGAGCTCAACCTGCCACAGGCTCAGGTCCCGCCATCAGCACTGATGCTAAGTCCTCCGGCGGACCGACATTCATCCATGGATTTGCGACAAATTCAAATGCGGTTTTGCCCGCGTCCACCGCGCCCGCAAAACCGGTTCCGAAGCCGCCGCGCCGTTCGTGCCATAATTGAGTTGGCGGTAATGTCAAAACTGTGTAGCGTCTCGCCGGTGTCGGATCGTCGGCGGCGAGGACATTTTTGCGATAATATGCCTCCGCCATGCTGCACGCATGTCGGCGCCCATGGGGGTGCGACGTAAGAGCCGGCCTTTCCGGTCAGGCTTGTGCGGTGGATTGAAGTTCTTGTCATTGCTCCGGCAACTCATTAGCAATTTCAAATCTAAAACCGGACCTGACGGTGCCCCTTTGATTCCGAAGCTCGCATCAGACGGGTCGCAAGCGCTTGCGAACTTCGGAATCGGGACAAGCGACCACGTGAGCGCTGAGACTATGATCAAGGTTGGAGCAGGCAAATGGCGCTGAATATTTCTGCTTGGTCGATACGGCAGCCGCTTCCATCCATTGTCATGGCCGCGGCTTTGATCGCGATCGGGCTCATCAGCTTCCACCGGATGCCGATCACGCGCAATCCGAACATCGACGTGCCCGTGATCTCGGTCATCATCACGCAGTTCGGCGCTTCGCCTGCAGAGCTGGAATCGCAAGTCACCAAGAAGGTCGAGGATGCGGTCGCCGGGGTGGAGGGCGCCCACCACATCGATTCGCAGATCACCGACGGAATCGCGATTACGACAATCACGTTCGTTCTGGAGACCAATACCGATCGCGCCATCAACGATATCAAGGATGCGGTCACGCGCATTCGCGGCGATCTTCCGCGCACCATCGACGAGCCGATGGTGCAGCGCTTCGAAATCGCCGGCCTGCCAATTCTTACCTATGCCGCGATAGCGCCCGAAAAAACTCCGGAGCAGATTTCCTGGTTCGTCGAGGATGTCGTTATCCGCGCGCTGCAGGGGATCCGCGGGGTGGCCCGTGTCGAGCGCATCGGGGCGGTTGAGCGCGAAATTCGCGTCGGGCTCGATCCCGTCCGATTGCAGGGCGTCGGCCTGACCGCGCTCGACGTAAGCCGCCAATTGCGCGGCAGCAACGTCGATCTCGCTGGCGGGCGGGCCGAGATCGGCAGCCGCGGACAGGCCATCCGGACGCTTGCCGGGGCCAAGACGATACCGGAGCTTGCCGCCACCCGCATCGCGCTGCCGGTCGGAGGCGAAGTGCGGCTCGACGACCTCGGGCTGGTCACCGATTCCATCGCTGAGCCGCGCACATTCGCCCGCTACAACGGCTCCCCTGTCGTGGGTTTCAGCATTCTGCGCTCGAAAGGCGCAAGCGACGTCGTTGTCGGCGACGCGGTCAAGGCGCGGGTGGAGCAGATCCAGAAAGATAACCCGGATGTCGAGCTCAAACTGATCGACAGCTCGGTCACCTTCACGCTTGGAAACTACGACGCCGCTCTTGAGAGTCTGTACGAGGGGGCGGTGCTGGCGGTGATTGTGGTGTTTTTGTTCCTGCGCGACTGGCGAGCGACCGTCATCGCGGCGCTTACCCTGCCGCTGTCCATCCTGCCGTCCTTCTGGATCATGAATATGATGGGATTTTCCCTCAACGTCGTGAGCCTGCTGGCAATCGTGCTCACGACCGGGATCCTCGTCGACGACGCAATCGTCGAGATCGAGAACATCGTGCGGCATATCCGCATGGGTAAATCGCCCTACCAGGCTTCGCTCGAGGCCGCAGATGAAATCGGCCTCGCGGTGATCGCGATCAGTCTGACCATTGTTGCCGTGTTCGTGCCTGCAAGCTTCATGCAGTCGATCCCGGGCCAGTTCTTCAAGCAGTTCGGTCTCACCGTTTCCATCCAGGTGCTGTTCTCGCTCCTCTGCGCCCGCCTGATCACCCCGATGCTCGCCGCGTATTTTCTCCAGCCGCACCAGCATGAGGAAAAAGCCGATGGTCCGGTCATGCGCCGTTATGGCCAGCTTGTGACATGGTCGGTCCGGCACCGTTTCATCACCGTCATTCTCGGCCTGCTGGTGTTCGCTGCCGCAATGGCAGGCGCCAGCATCCTGCCGACCGGCTTTCTGCCTCCCTCTGACACTGCCCGTTCGCTGCTTGTCGTGGAGCTGCCACCCGGCTCGCGCCTTGCCGACACGCAGGAGCTCACTGACAATATCGCCGAGCGTTTGCGCAAACGGCCGGAGGTGGAAAGCGTCTTCGTCGATGGCGGCCGGACCCCCCCCGATACCACCGACATTCGTAAAGCCGCGCTGACGATCAATTACGTGCCAAAGGGGAAACGGTCGCTCTCGCAGCAGCAACTCGAGCAAGCGATCAGCCGCGAGCTCGCCGGATTGCCAGACTTTCGCTTCTGGTTCCTGGACGACAACGGGCAGCGGAATGTGACGTTCATCGTAACCGGCCAGGAATCAAACACCGTCGCCAATGTGGCGGCTGAGCTTGCTTTTCAGATGCAGCGGCTTCCCATGGTCGCCAATATCGTCTCGAACGCGACGCTCAATCGTCCGGAATTGCGCATCAGGCCCAGGCGGGATCTGGCTGTCCGGCTGGGAGTGACTACCGAGAGTTTGTCCGAGACGATCCGCGTCGCCACCATAGGCGATGTATCGCCGGCGCTCGCACGGTTCGATGCCGGCGATCGCATCGTTCCGATTCGCGTTCAGCTGGAGGAGTTTGCGCGCACTGATCGGCAGATACTCGAACAGTTGCGCGTGCCATCCCCCCGCGGCTTCCTTGTGCCGTTGATGGCGCTTGCCGATTTCAGCTTCGGGGAAGGACCCATTGGAATCGACCGGCATGACCGGCGACGACAGGCAAGCGTCCAGGCGGATCTCGTCACGGGAAAGGCGCTGAGCGATGCGTCCGACGCGGTTAAGGCGCTCCCGATGATGAAGAATCTCCCGCCGGGCATCAGCGTCGAGGAAGGCGGCGACGCCGAGCTGCAGACAGAGCTGTTCGAAGGATTCTTTGAAGCGATGCGCAACGGCCTCACCATGGTCTACGTGGTGCTTGCCTTGCTGTTCGCCAGCCTGCTGCAGCCGCTGACCATTCTGTTCTCGCTCCCCCTGTCCGTTGCGGGCGCAATGATGGCTCTGCTTCTCATGAACCTGCCGATCACGACACCGGTCGTCATCGGCATTCTTATGCTGATGGGAATCGTGTCGAAGAACGCGATCATGCTGGTCGATTTCGCCGTCGAGGCGATTCACCATGGAATGGACCGCACGGCTGCAATCATCGATGCGGGCAAGAAACGGGCAAGACCGATCGTCATGACGACGATCGCCATGGCAGCCGGCATGGCTCCGAGCGCTTTGGGTTTCGGGATGGGAGGCGAGTTTCGCTCACCGATGGCGATCGCGGTGGTCGGGGGGCTCCTGGTCTCTACTTTTTTGTCCCTGCTCTTCGTGCCGGCGTTCTTCACCATGATGGATGATCTCGGCATCTTGTCGGGGCGGCTGTTCGGCCGGTTCATTGGCGCGGCAGATGAACCCGAGCCCGCGCACGCTCCCGCGGCGCCGGCAAAAACCTATGCCGAGCCGCACGCGCCGGAGGTCAGGCCAGCGGCTGCAAAGGTTGTCGAGCCGGTGCATCCGGCGTAGATCGACACCACATGTTCAGAGTTGTCGGGACCGGTCGGGCAGCACTCGCGGCAACCATGCTTCGCCTTCAATATAGCATTGAGCACCGGGGGCCTATTTGTAGATCGGTTTCATGAAAGTTCGCGATGCCGTTCGCCTTGTCGAACAGGATGGCTGGTCTCTTGTCGCGACGCGAGGCAGTCATCGGCAATACAAGCATCCGCGCAAGCCGGGCCGTGTGACCATCGCGGGTAATCTGTCGGACGATCTTGCACCAGGCACCTGGAACAGTATCTTGAGACAATCAGGCCTCAAGGAGCAACGCTGATGCGGTATGCGATCGTCATCGAAAAAGCGGATCGCAACTATTCGGCCTATGTGCCGGACTTGCCGGGCTGCGTCGCCACCGGCGATACGGTCGAGGCAGTCGAGCTTGAAATCCGGGAAGCCATCCGGTTTCACATCGAGGGATTGAAAGACGACGGCTTGTCCGTGCCTCAGCCCACCAGCATTGCGGAGTATGTGGACACCTGAGCGAAGGGAGCCCCAACGGAGGCGAGGCTCGAGTCCTTGTGCGCCCAGCTTCGCAAGTCGGGGTTCAAAGCAGAGACCATCGCTGCCACCCCTTTTTCGGAAAAAGTGCTCCTAACCGTTCGGCCTGCGCCCCGTCCTGGTGACGATCACCTTGAGCGGCTTCGACATGACCGGCGGGTTGTGCGGCACGTGGTTTTCATCACCAAGCAGAAGCTGCAGCGTATGCCTGCCCAAAGGCAGGTTGACGACCGCTTCCGTCTGCCCCGCTCCGAAGTGCAGATGGTTGAAATCGTTGGGGATGGGATCGTCAAGCGGAGGCAACTGCGTGTCGATGAGAAGATGGTGGTGGCCGGTATTGGCTCTGTCGATGCCGGCCGGCGCCACGCCCATATTGGAGAGGCCAAAACGAATGGTCGCTTTCGGCGGCAGATAAGCTCCATCTGCCAGCCCAACAAAGTAGACGCGCGCGTCGGCCGGCGCTGGCTTGCGCAGTGAAGGATCGACGACACGAACGTTGATCCGCTTCGACATCACCGGAGGCGTGTGCGGGACATGGTTCTCGTCGCCCAAAAGGAGCTGCAGCGTGTGCTGGCCAGCCTTGAGGGTGATCTCCGCTTCGCTTTGGCCGCCGCCGAAGTGGAGGTGATTGAAGTCGCTGGGTATCGGCTGATCAAGCGGTGGCAAGTCGGTGTCGATCAAAAGATGATGATGACCGGCATTCGGGCGATCCGTTCCGGCAGGGGCAAGACCCATGTTCTTGAGCCCGAAATACATCGTGAATTTCGGCGGCAGGACTGCTCCATCCTTGACCGGATCGGTAAAGTAGACCTCGGCGCCAGGCGGGGAGGGCGAAGGCCCACCAGTGAGGGCGACTGCTTCGGGAGCTCCTTCGACGCGAACGCGGATACGCTGCGACATGACAGGTGGAGTATGCGGAATATGGTCCTGGTCGCCCATCAGCAGCTGCAAAGTATGTTGGCCCGGCTTGAGCGTGATCTCGGTCTCCGTCTGGCCAGCGCCAAAATGCAAATGGTTGAAGTCGTTCGGGATCGGCTGATCGAGCGCCGGTAGCTCGGTATCTATCAAGAGATGATGATGTCCCGAGTTTGGGCGGTCCGTCCCCGCCGGCGCGATTCCCATGTTGCGCAGCCCGAAAGAAAGTTTGAGCTTTGACGGCACAGTGGCGCCGTCCTTCAGATCGATGAAATAGACCTCCGCTCCAGGAGCCGAACGCGTGGGGCCTCCGGAAACCTGCGCCTGCGCCACCGCGGTCGCGGCCGCCAAGAGCCCGACGAGCAGCAGAGTCTGACTGCCAAATTTCACTGGTTTGCCGCGTGTATCGTTATGAAGCGCCTGCATCGATTGCATCCTCTGCGGGCCTGCCCGCTGCTGCAAGGAAAGTTACCGCCCCACTGCGACAATGTTAAGTGAACTGCATTTCGCTGGAAAGCGTTGCTGGTTGCAGCGTTGCCGCAGGCGGGCATCTCCTGTTGTGCGGCACCAGCGAATTCGTCTACAATATTACGATCGCTTGTGAAATGGCGAGCGCAGCACTCCCGAATGAGCGGACAAGGGGATGTTCAGGGAGCCTGCATGCGATCGCCATGCGCCAGCAAGACGGACCGGCAGCGAAGAGGAGCCGGGCTCTTCGCTGCCAACCCGCACAAAGGGCACAGGATGTTGATACGGCCGCTGATTCTGCTTGGCGCGATCCTTGCCTCCGGATCGATGGTGCTTTCCACACAAGCGCAGCAAAGAGCCTCGCGCGTGGCGCTCATCATTGGAAACGCCAGCTATCCCGATGCGAGCGTACCCCTTTCCACCACGCTGAAGGATGTTCGCACCATAAGCGAGGAATTGCGTCGCGGGGAGTTCGACGTTGACCTTAAAGAAAACCTCGGCAAAGATGAGATGCAGAGGGCGATCGACGCATTCGCCGGAAAGATCCACAACGGCACGGCCGCACTTTTCTATTTCAGCGGATATGGCATCCAGGTTGCGCGTCAAACCTATCTCATCCCGATCAACGCACAGATTTGGAGCGAAGCCGATCTGCGGCGCGACGCATTCAGCGTCGATGCACTGCTAAGCGAGATGAATTGCAAGGGCGCCAAGGTCAAGATCGTCATCATCGATGCTGCTCGACGCAACCCCTTCGAGCGGCGGTTTCGGACTGCCGCGGCGGGACTTGGCGCGATCGACGCGCCGGATGGCACCTTGGCGATGTATTCCGCTGCTCCGGGCAAGGTGATCGATGAGAGCAGCGGCGCAAACAGCATCTTTGTCGGTGAGCTGATCAAGGAGCTCCGGGTGCCGAGCCTGACGGCGGAAGAGGTTTTCAACCGTGCCCGTGTCGGGGTATCGCGCGCGACCAACAACGATCAGGTTCCCTGGGTGTCGTCTTCTCTCATCGAGGAATTCTTCTTCGCGGGTTCGCGGGCTGCGGCGAGGGACCCATCCCCGGCGCCAATGGCGAGAACCACCCCGGCACCCGCTCCTCCCCCCGCTGTCGCCCCGGCACCTCCGCCCAGACCCGCGCCTGCCCCTCCGGTCGCAGCAGCTCCACCTGTTTCTGCTCCTTCGCCCGCGCCTCCGTCTTCGAGCCAGCCTGTGAGCAGCGAAACCAAACCGGGAGAATCCTTTCGCGATTGTCAGGGCTGCGGTGAAATGGTTGTCGTGCCCGCCGGCACGTTCGACATGGGTTCCAATGCGGACTACGAAAGCCCCGTGCATCGGGTAAGCTTCGCGAAGCCTTTTGCCATCGGCCGATACGAAGTGACGTTCGACGAGTGGGATCGATGCGTCGAGGAAAAGGGCTGCAAGGCGCAGTCCGATGATCGCCAGTGGGGGCGTGGCGATCGCCCCGTGATGAATGTCAGCTGGATCGATGCCAAGGCGTTCACCGCATGGCTTTCGCAGAAGACGGGTCAAACGTACCGGCTGCCATCGGAAGCAGAGTGGGAATACGCCGCGCGGGGCGGAACCAATTCCCCATTCTGGTGGGGGCGCGACGTAGGCAGCCGGCAGGCGAACTGCCGCGAATGCGGCACGGGCGCCAGCGCGCAGACCTCGCCTGTGGGGTCATACAAGCCGAACCCGTTCGGCCTCTATGACACGGCCGGAAATGTTGCGGAGTGGGTCGAAGATTGCTGGAACGACAGTTATCGCGGTGCGCCGAAAGATGGGTCGCCATGGACCGCGGGACAGTGCGGGCTGCGGGTATTGCGCGGAGGCGCCTATGACAGCCAAGCCAAAATCATACGCTCAACCGCTCGCTTCCGATACGACACCGACGTCCGGTATTCTTCGAATGGATTTCGAGTCGTGCGGGAATTGCAGTAGCGGCGTCATTGGCTGAATGGACCAAGGCTCGAACCCCTGTGCCGCAATGAGATTGAATTCCCGGAGCCGATTTCGTCTTACCAGCTATGCGCTCGCCCTGGCAGCAGTCTGGGCTTGCCTTTCCGCGAGCAAAGTCGTTGGAGCTGAGAAGGGATCGCCGGCTGAGGTGCAGGTCACCGTGGTGCGCGCGACTCAGAAGTCATTCGTAGCCGAGATCCACGTCACCGGGTTTCTGGTGGCACGTGAGGAGGCGCTCGTGGCGCTCGACATGCCCGGCTACAAGGTGAACGAGGTGCTCGTCAGCGAAGGGGATCGGGTGAGCTCCGGGCAGGTTCTCGCCAGGTTGGCTCGTATGACAGGCGAGGTGCTGGATCCGACCACCGACCGGCGGCCCCCGACCATGAGCCTCAAGGCGCCCGCGGCCGGTGTCATAACTCAAAGCAGCGCGGTTTTGGGAGCAACTGCGTCCCCACTCCAGTCCGACCCTCTCTTTCGCATAGCGGTCGACAATGAAATAGAGTTGGAGGCCGAAGTCCCGAGCATCCACGTGCCGCTGCTGAAGCCGAACCAGAACGCGCGGATCGAAATCGACAATAACCGCGAGTTCAGGGGGCAGGTTCGTCTCGCGCCCGGGGCGGTGGACCTTAAAACCCAGCTCGGCCGTGCACGCGTGTCGTTGGAACGAGACTCTCGTCTGCGGCTCGGGATGTTTGCCCGTGCGACAATTGCGGCCGACTACAGCCGCGGAATCTCCGTTCCGCGCTCGGCGGTGCTGTACCGCACCGATGGT
Source organism: uncultured Alphaproteobacteria bacterium (assembly GCA_963841105.1). Lineage (GTDB taxonomy): Bacteria > Pseudomonadota > Alphaproteobacteria > Rhizobiales > Xanthobacteraceae > VAZQ01. Next base: position 280,114 of record CAWJCB010000030.1, on the reverse strand, counting down.
CCGACCGTTCAGGTCGTGCGCGGCAATGTCATCGAGACCCGACTGGTGCGGGTGGGATATCACTCCGATACCGACACCGAGATCCTCGAGGGCGTACGTGACGGCGAGCTCGTGGTAGCCAACGCGGGCGGCTCGCTTGGGGATGGCGACAAGGTCAAGCCGGTCGACGCCGATTCGACGCGCATGGGGCTGCGTTGAGGCTTTTCCCGCGCACCAATTGGATGCGCCCGCGGGGCCTTTTCGGCAAGTACGTCGTCGCCTTCCTCGGACTGATCGTCGTGGTGCTTGTCGTCAACGGCGCCCTGGAGACCTGGTTTACCTACAACGACACGATCGAGCTGCTGGCAAAGGCCCAGTTGAACAAGGCCGAGGCGACGGCGCGGCAGATTGGCGAGGCGGTCGACGATTTCGAGCGGCAAATCAGCTTTGCTACCCGGGCAAGCGCCACCACGATCGAGCAACGACGCGCCGACTATCAGCTCTTGTTGCAGCAGGTGCCTTCGGTTGAGAGGGTCATCCAGCTCGACAATACGGGCAAGGAGCAGTTGATGGCTGCCCGTGGTCGGGACCCGGTGGTCGGAAGCGGCATGGATTATTCGAGCAATCCGAGATTCGCTGAGGCGCGGGGACGACCCATCTGGCTCTCCCCAGTCTACTTTCCTGGTCCCGACCCGTTCATGTCCATCGCCATGCCCCATTCCGGTCGAAACGCTGGCTCGACGGTTGCCGAAATCAACCTTAGGCCGCTGTCAAGGCTGATTGAGCCCGCTCAGATCGGAAGGGAATACGAGGCCTATGTGGTGGGCCCAACCGGGCAGCTGCTGGCCCATTCCAACGCGGAGCGTCGTCCGGGCCGCAGTTTCGCCGAGCTTCCGCAAGTTGCCGCGGCCATTAACGGACACCAGACGCTGACGTTCGGACAGGATCCCGATGGACGGGCGATGTTAAGCGCCTGGGCGTTGGTTCCACGATTGAATTGGTACGTCTTTTTCGAGCAGCAGCGCAGCACTGCCTTGCAGGCGGTCTATCGCGTGATGCAACGAACCGCCCTTTTTCTCGCCATGGCCGTGGTTTTGGCCATAGTGGCGGGCATTCTGCTTGCACGGCAGATGGTCATCCCGATCCGGGCGCTCCAAGTGGGTGCGCAGCAGCTGGAAGCAAGCGATTTTGGCCATCGCATCCAAGTGCGCCCAGGAGACGAGATTGCCGATCTTGCGGACCATTTCAACCGGATGGCTGACCAGCTGCAGGGCTCCTACGCGCGGCTCGAGCAAAAAGTCGAGGAGCGGACGCGCGAGCTCGCGCAGTCCGTGAGCGAATTCAAGGCGCTCGAAGAGATCGGGCGTGCAGTGGCCTCTTCTCTCGACACCAAGTCCGTGCTTGCCACCATTGTGACACGGGCGGTTCAACTCACGCAGGCGGATGCGGGGGCAATCTATCGATATGACACTACTCGCAACCTGTTCCAGCTGGCCGAAGGGCATGCGCTCGAAAAGGACCTGGAAGAGAGGATCCGCTCCACTCGCATCAAGCTCGACGATACCGTTCTCGGTCTCGCCTCTCGGGAAAAACATGCGATTGCCATTGCCGATCTGAAGGAGGCGCGTGATTTTCCGCTCAGAACGACTATCCTGGCGGCGGGCTTTCGCTCGATTCTGGTCGTGCCCCTGCTGGCGCAAGACGAGATTCTGGGCGCGTTGGTAGTTCATCGGCGCACGACCGGCGATTTTCCACCAAGGACGATCGAGCTTATGCAGACCTTTGCGCATCAGTCGGTGCTCGCGCTAAATAATGCGCGCTTGTTCCGCGAAGTGGAGCAAAAAGGCCGTGAGCTTGCCATCGCGAACGACCACAAGGCGCAGTTCTTCGCGAACATGAGCCACGAGCTGCGCACGCCCCTCAATGGAATGCTCGGCTTTTCCGAGCTGCTCGTGGATGGACTTTACGGGACGCTGCCGGACAAAGCGACGGAAGCGATCGATCGCATTCAGAAGGACGGGCGGCACCTTCTAGGGCTCATCAATGATGTGCTCGACATCTCGAAGATCGAAGCTGGTCAGCTCAGCTTGTCGTTGAGCGACTATTCAATTTCAGTCCATCGTGGACAACGTCGTTGCATCGACCGGCTCGCTTGCTCACGCAAAGGGCATTGAGGTCAGAGCAGTTCTGCCGCCGCAGCTTCCCATGGGGCATGGCGATGAGCGGCGTCTGACCCAAGTTCTGCTCAACATTGTCGGCAACGCGATCAAGTTCACGGACAACGGTTTCGTCGAGCTTCGGGCGGAGGTACAGGGCGAGCATTTCAAGATTGCGGTCGAGGACACCGGTTCCGGCATTCCGGCCGCCGATCAGGGGCGAATCTTCGACGAGTTCCAGCAGGTTGACAACAGCATCACGCGGCAGAAGGGCGGCACCGGACTTGGACTGTCGATTGCTCGCCGCCTCGTTCAGGCGCACGGCGGCCAGATTGACGTGCATTCGACGGTCGGCGTCGGATCGGTGTTCAACATCGTGCTGCCGGTGCGTGCGAGCGAGCAAAGGCAAGCGGCATGAGCAAGCGCATTCTCGTCGTCGAGGACACCGAAAACAACCGCCGCATTCTCAACGATCTGTTGAGCAATGCCGGTTTCGAGGTATTGGAGGCGGTGGACGGAGAAAAGGGCGTGGCCATGGCGACGGAAAGCCAGCCGGATCTCATTCTCATGGACATTCAGCTTCCCGTAGTCGATGGCTACGAGGCGACCCGCCGGATCAAGTCAAATCCGGCGTTGCGGCAGATTCCAATCATTGCCGTCACCTCATACGCGCTGTCTGGCGACGAGGCCAAGGCTCGCGCCGCGGGATGTGACGGATATGTCGCCAAGCCCTTCAGCCCGCGGCTCATCCTGAGCAAGATTCGCGAATTTTTGAAATCAGATGCATAGGATCGCCGATTGCGCACGCCGCCCCTCATCCTGATTGTCGATGACAATCCTACGAACCTGGAAGTGCTGCAGGTGCGGCTGCGGGCGAACGGCTACGACCTCATCACCGCCGTGGACGGCGAGGATGCGCTGGCCAAGGTGCGTGAGTTCGAGCCTGATCTTCTCCTTCTCGACGTGATGATGCCCAAGCTCGATGGCATCTCCGTCGTCAAGCAGCTCAAGCAGGACAGCAAGCTCCGTTTTATCCCTGTCATTCTCGTGACTGCAAAAGCCGATACGCGCGATCTCGTGGCCGGCCTCGATGCCGGGGGCGACGATTACCTCACCAAGCCTTTCGAGCAGGCTGCATTGATGGCGCGTGTTCGCTCGATGCTGCGAATCAAGGAATTGCACGACAAGGTGCAGGCGCAGGCGGCGCAGCTGCAGGAGCAGACCGAGCAACTCTCGAACTGGAATCAGCTGTTGGAGCGGCGCGTGGCGGACCAGCTGGCCGAAATCGCAAGCATCAGCCGCCTGCAAAGATTCCTGGCGCCGCAGGTAGCCAAGATGATCGCCTCATCGGACATGGAGGCGCAACTGGCCAGTCACCGGCGCGATGTAACGGTTGTGTTCTGTGACTTGCGCGGCTTTACCTCATTCACCGAAAGCTCAGAGCCGGAAGAGGTAATGGCGGTGCTCGGCGCCTATCACGAGAGCCTGGGGACGCTCATCTTCCGGTATGAGGGCACGCTGGAGCGGTTCCTGGGGGATGGCATCATGATCGTTTTCAACGACCCGATTCCATGCGCGGATCATACCGAGCGCGCGGTGCGGTTGTCGCTGGATATGCGCGAAAGCGTCGATGGATTGGCCAAAGAGTGGCGACGCAAAGGTCACGTCCTCGGCTTTGGCATTGGCATTGCCTCGGGTTTTGCCACGCTTGGGCAGATCGGCTTCGAGCACCGGCGCGAATACTCCGCAATCGGCAGTGTGATCAACCTCGCATCTCGGCTTTGCGACGAGGCGCGACCAGGCCAGATCGTGATCAATCAACGCGTATTCGGCGTGATCGAAAGCTCGGTTGAGGCCGCGCATATAGGCGATCTGACTCTCAAAGGTTTCAATCGTCCCATCCCCGCCTATGAGATACTGCGATGGCGAGGTCAGGCTCAGGCCTTTGAAGCTGCCGCAATCGCGCCGTTGGATAGCCGCGACCCGCGAGCCGCCAAATGAAAAGTTCTCTGGATCGTCACAGAGATCGACGGATTGTCCTGAAAAGCCGATTGGCAAAACGGATGGGGATAGTCGCGCCCGCGGCGGCCCTGCAATTCTTGCTGTGCCTGCAGCCGGCATTGGCGGAGCCGAGCGAATCCGATCGAACGGTAACCGTGGCAAAAGCAAGAAGCCTGTGCTTCGCCAACACCGTGCAGGTCACCGGTGTTTTGGTTCCCCGGAAGGAGATCCTGGTACGGCCGGATCGCGAGGGGATGCAGATTTCCCAAGTCAGTGCGCAGCCCGGCGACACGGTGCGATCTGGGCAGATCCTTCTGCGTCTTTCGCCGTCCGAAGGGATGCCGGGTGGGAGCGTCGATGTCACGGCGCCGGCGGCGGGCGTGATCACATTCAGCTCGGCGGTTCTCGGCGCCATGGTCTCTGCGAAGGGACTGCCGTTGTTCCAAATCGCGGAACGTGGCGAGATGGAGCTCCTCGCCGAAACATCGGTGGCGAGCCTGCAGCTGCTTGCGCCGAATCAATCCGCTAAGATTGATATGATTGGGGTAGGCGAGCTCACCGGCAAGGTGCGGCGAGTATCGAACGCGGTGAGCCCGATCACTCAGCTTGCCCAGGTGCATCTGACGATTGCGACCGATCCCCGCCTGCGCGTCGGCACATTCGGCCGCGCAACCATCGATTTGGGCCAGCGTTGCGCCCCGGCCGTCCCACTTTCCGCCGTCCTCTATGGATCAGCCGGCGCTGTCGTCCAGGTCGTTCGTGACGATCGTGTCGAAACGCGGCGCGTCACCGTCGGCCTGCTCGGTGCCGGGCAAGCCGAGATTCGAGAAGGCGTCGCCGAAGGAGAGATGGTGATTTCCCGTTCCGGCGCATTTGTTCGTGATGGTGATCGGGTGCGCGCAGTCGGAGGTGGCGCGGCGCCGACGCGCAGATGACTGCAGTGCGAGCCGCTACGGCTCCGCCTCACGTTTGATCGCCGCTTTGTTCTCCAGGCAGTAATATCCAGCGAGCCGGCTCACCAGGGAATGTGTCATCCATTCCTTTAGAACGCGACTGACGTTCTCCCGTGCAATGCCCGCCATGGCAGCAAGATCGCTTTGAGTGACCTTTTGTCGGATGAGAATGCGTCCGTTGCCGACATCGCGGCCAAAGGCCTCGGCGAGGCTGAGGAGCGCGCGTGCAACGCGACCTTTGACCGAGAGGAAGCTGGAAGCCGCCAGCGCATTATTCGTCTCGCGCAGGCGCCGCGCCAGCACGGTCATGACGTGCCGGTACATTTCGGGGGTTGAATGTCCAAACGCGTCGAAATCAGCTCGGCTTACGAAACACAGCTTGGAATCGCGCAACGCAGTAACGGAGGCCGACCGCGGCGCGCCATCGATCATGGATAGCTCACCGAGCACCGAATTTGGGCCCACAATGGCGAGGATGCGTTCGCCGCCGTTTGGCGCAGCCATGCTGGCCTTTAGCAGGCCTTCCTCAACCCGGTAACAGCCGTCTCCGTCGTCTCCTGCCAGAAACAAGGTCTGATCGGCGGCAAGGGACAGGACTCGCCCTTTGGCGAATAGGGCGCGTGACAACTCGGACGGCAGGGCATCCAGTATGTTCTCGGGAGGAAGGACTGGTTTTGCCATCGCACTTCGCAGTCGATTCTCGTGGGATTGTACCTCGGACATCGGGCGAGTGGAATGCTGATGGCGCCCCCTCAGACGCCCCTCAGGGCCATGCAGCGGCAAGTGTCCCGATTCCGAAGCTCGCCGGTGCTTGCGGTCTCCTCCGATGCGAACGTCGGAATCAAATGGACACTAGCAACTCTATGATTTTAGTGCGGTTTTCAATTTGAAGTTCCTACAAGAGCTTGCGGCAACAAATGATAGGAACTTCAAATTCACCGTACTAGTCCGCGCGTCAGTCCGCGGGCGGCTGCACCGGTAATGCCGCTGCGACCCTTAAACGATGCGAAAGTCCCGACTATCCATTCCAGCATGCTTCTGCCATCGGAATTGCCTTCGAAGAGGATGTCGCCATTCTGACAGGCGACCTCAAGATTGGCCACTCCCGAGAGCAAACGGCAGAGGAGCGTCGATGATACGTTGATCACGCTGGTCGGCAGTTCGGGTATGCCGCGCCGGACCGAAACCCGGCCGTTGGATGCTACGACCGCAATATCACCCCCGTATTCGCCGGTGATGCACAGATGGACGCGTGGCGTCTCGCTGCCAACGTCCTTTCGCCGGCCTTCCCGGCTGAGCAGCAAGAATGCCAGCGCCAGGCGCCGATCCAGCCGCCGCGGGGCAATCTCGCGAAAACGCCGCACCACCGCGCTCGCAGTTGGGTAGCTTGGCGACCAGCCAAGCTCGCGCTTGGCGCGCGCGCTCGATCCGGCGAGCAGAACGCCCTCCGTCTGTGTGAGCCAGACCGCGTCATAGGGCAAGTGCAGGCGGACCGCTTTTAAGGCTCGGTCGAGCGCTGCGTAGGCATGCACGAGCGGTTTCGGAATCCAGGCTTTTTGCATCCCGAATTCCTCGATCAACTCATCCGCCGTGCGCAGCTCATCGGCGGCGGCGATGAACGCGCCGCGCGCCCGCCGTTCCACGGCGAGCACGGCGAGGTCAGCCACGTCTTCGTCCGATACGATCGGGAGCGGCGCGCCGCCGTTGTACGGCACTTCGCCTTTGCGCAGCAGCGAGGCGAGAACGTGCGGCACCGCGCGTCCGAGCAGAATTGTGGGTCGCAGCCGGCTGATTGCTATCGCGGGATGCTCGGGCTCGAACGTGTCGAGAAACGCTTCCACCTCGAATTTACAGGCGGCATAGGGAAATGCCGGCTGATAGACACGGGGGGTATCCTCGGTGATCGGAACCGGATGGCCCACGACGGAGCCGTACGCCATGATGGAGGAGACATACACGATAGCTTCGGCGCCAGCCTTCGCCGCAGCCCGGAAGACATTTTTGCTGCCCTCCACATTGACTGAATGAAAAACCTCCATTGGCGCATTGGACGTGACCAGAAACGCGCAGTGGACGACCGTATCGCAGCCGGCAAAATGTGCCGCAAGCTTCTCGTCCCTGATATCCGCGGCGATGAATTTCAGCTTTGTGGACGGGATGCGAGGTGGCGTCCGGTCGATGCAGACGACCGCTTCAATATCGTCAAGGCCGAGAAGACGCTGAATAATCAGCGTCCCCAGCTGACCGGAACCACCTGTGACCGCAATCCTGCGCACGCGCCCCATTGCATTGATGAGTACGAAGCTTCCAACCTACGAAAGTCCAGCAATTTCGCGATTACAGTGGCAGGATGCCCAACCATTAGCAACTACTCAGTGGACGTTCAGTAATGCAAAAAGAGGCGCCGGCGCTACGAACGCAAAAGCAGCGCTATCATGATGGCGTGCAATTGCGGAAGCAAACGCCTTTGGCTCTTCACGCTGATCTGCGCTTGCCGGCAACGCGAGACGCAATCGGACTGCTGGTTTCCACGGATCGCGCGCGGGTGCCGGAGCTTGTGCCGATCAGGTATGAGCGGATGCTCGCCAGCCCGTTTACCTATTTGCGTGGGTCGGCAGCGGTGATGGCGGTTGATCTCAAGCATCAGGCGAGCGCCGGCATACCGGTCCAGGCCTGCGGCGATTGTCACCTCATGAATTTCGGCGCGTTCACCACCCCCGAGCAGAATATACTATTCGACATCAACGATTTCGATGAAACCTTACCGGGCGTTGATTTCACGATCGACTTGAAGAGGCTGATTGCGAGCGTAGCCGTGGCGGCAATTGACGGTGGCGCATCCAACAAAAAAGCGCGCGCCATAGCGGCAAGCGCGGCAGGGGCGTACCGGGCTCACATCCGGCGTCTCGCAAAGCTAAGTCCCTTGGCAGTCTGGCACAGCAGGATCGAGCTGGCTGCGGAAATCAAGCAAATCGATGATGCGGGGTTGCGCCGCAAATTACGGCGTATCCTTACCAGGGCAGACAAGCAGGTGTCAGAGGGCGACAATTTCCCGCATCTCGCAAAAGGCAAACGGCCGCGTATTGTTGACCGGCCGCCGCTCATTTATCACCTCAGTAAACGAGACGACCGGCGACACCATTTGGACGCCGAACGTGTGATCGCCTCTTATCGAGATCGGCTGCCGCCGGAACGGCTTTACCTCTTCGAGCGGTACGAGCTCAGGGACATTGTTTTCAAGGTCGTGGGTGTCGGCAGCGTGGGGACTTTCTGTGCAGTTGGACTGTTCATGAGCGCAGACGGCGCGCCGCTGCTGCTCCAGATCAAGGAAGCACGCCAATCGGTGCTCGAATGTCTTGGAATAAAATTCCAGGGGCACCCTGGCCGCCGCGTCGTCGAAGGTCAGCGCACCATGCAGGCGGCAAGCGATATTTTTCTCGGCTGGGCCGAGGATGGCGCACCCGCCCGCCATTTTTACGTACGGCACCTCAAGAATTGGCGGCTCGGCTCGGTCAGTGAGCTGGTCGAGGAACGGGCGTTGGCAAGCTATGCGCGCCTGTGCGGCCGCACACTCGCCCGTGCTCATGCCCGGTCGGCCGATCCGGCCGTGCTTGCCGGATATATGGGCGATAGCGATACACTGGACGATGCGCTTGCGTCCTTTGCCTTGGCGTACGCACGCCGCACGCAAGCCGACTACGATGACTTGTTGAAATACAGGCGCAGCATAGGCAAGAATAGCTAACGTCTTAAGGCTAAAAGAGCACTAATTAATTTAGAACGATAGACATCCTAAATTAGCGGGCGCTCGTCTTTGCCGATGCGGCTGCGTTTGCTTCCTGCGACAGCCGTGCACGGTTTCCGCGCAATGTCACTGCAAGCTTGTGCCAGGAGCCCTTCGACTGAACATGCGCCGGATCGGCCCCGGGCATTGGGCGGTGCAATCCGAACTTCCCACCGTTGGCATCAATCCAGCGCCATACCGCCGAAGAGTTGCCGTCTTCGCTGGTCACATCGACGGCCTGGCCGTGACCGTAACCCCCGGTTCGGTGCTTTCCCCCATGCAGGGAATTGCTTGCGCTCGCCTTGAGGCCGGAAGCGATGCTCTGGCGATAATCATCGCGAAACGCGCTGAGCATGGACCAGCGGATGCCGGCGGCGTCCATCGCCCGACCGGCATGATAGAGTTGCTCGCGGAAGTCCGGGTCCATGCCGCCGATGACGTATGCCGGCATGGCAAGCCCAAAGCGCTTGGCTGCCGCGGGATCCTTCCAAGTGAAGTCACCAGACCCATCACGCTTGACCGGGGCGCGCTGATAAACCTCCCAGAGGTAGTCGTCGACCTCATCCATGAGCGCCGCCTCCCGCTTGGGCGGCGCCGACCCGACGGCGGTCTCCGGCTGCGAAGCGGCAGCGCTGATTGTTCCAGTAATGCGCGCGCTGATCGGCTCTGGATCGCCGAACTCAGCCGGCTCGAACCTGGAAGGCATGCCGCTTTCCGGTATTACTGCAAAGCTCCAGGGAACAACCATCTCTGATTCCCGGACGATCTCTTTGCGGTCGAGGTCCGGTGACCGGGTGACGGGTGCCGCAATGCGCGGCGATGGCCGGTCAATGACCCAGGTCCCGTCACGCGGCGCGGGGAAGGGGCTCGACAACGCAAGCGGCACCGCGACGAAGAATACGAGAATTCCGCACAATGCCCCCGCCACGAGGATGGCAGTATGCGAAATGCGGTCGGCCGAAACGAAGGCGAGAAGCGCCCGCATGATTACGCCCGTGCACTAGCGAGTGATGAAGGTCCCAAGCGCCGGGCGCCATCTGGGCAGCCCGGTCCCCAACGCTCAGGAATGGTGGTGGATCAAGATTATTATCGAGTTAACTGTGAGGGGCGGGCGGACGCCTTTACCGTTGGTACCGGCCGTGCCGCTCGATCCATTTCGGCCCGGGTCCACGCATGTAGTGCAGCTCCGGCCGATAGCGGTGCATCAGCCTCGCGACGAATTCTCGAAGTAGCGTCAAGATGTACATCCCCGAACTCCCCCGATACGCCCCGTGGGTAATTTAGTGGCCCCGACTTTGGACCATTGGAGGGAGGTTCTGGGGCCGGAATATGAAATGTGCCGGAGCCAGCGCTGGACGCAGAACGTCCCGCGCGGGTGTCCCGCCACGGGACACACTCTCCGCCTTGCTAACTCACGCGGCCTTGTGGGGCGCGGGTGACACTTCCTTGACCGCGCCCTTCCAGCCGCTTTCGGTAATGTCGAAGACGATGCCTTCCGGGGTTGTATATTTGACTTCGTAATAGACGTTTGGATTGGTTTCCTTGCGGCCGGTAAGATAGTTTCCGCCCGCGGCTTTGACCTTCCTGTCCGTCTCTTCCACACTATCAACCCACATTCCGAAATGCAGCAGGCCGCAATAGTCTTTCTTGTCCTCGAAGCCCGCGATCGGCTCTCCGCCGAAATTCAACAGCGCGACATTCATAGTGCCGTCCGTCATGTAAATTCCGCGCATGGCCTGACCCGCTCGAGTCATGCCGAACGCCTGCTCAAAGAATCTGGCAGCCGCTTCCGGATTTGGAACTGAGAGAGCGATATGACGAAGCTTTGCCATGGGTCAGGTCCCTGAGGTTGCTGCAAAAAAGGGATGAGCGGAAGAATGGTACCAGAGCGCGCTGGCGGATCGCAAATCGATCGAACGTTCATTGCCTGCTCAGAGCAATCAAGCGCCTGTGGTAGGTTGCCCGGCGGATCACGGCCGTTTGCGCAACACGAATTGCATGGCGTCGAACAGGTTGACCGGCGCGCCCACGCGGCTGGCCCAGTTGAGGGCGGCTCCATGAAATCCCGTGATCCGTTGAAGTTGGAAGAAGATCAACGACAGGGGCACGACCTTCCAGGGACGATCGAAGTACTCGACTGAAAGCCCCAGGCGCCTTGACATCCGGCATATGCTCTCCCGGGTAAAGAACCATAGATGTTGTGGCGGTGTCATCAGCCGCCATCTCGCGCCTGTGATCTTTGCAGCAAGGGATGCAAAATCTCCCGTCGTGATCACGACAATCCCATTGGGATTGAGATAATCCAGGCAGAGCGCGAGCGTTTCGTGCGGTTGGGGCAGATGCTCGATGACGTCAAACAAGACAAGGAGGTCAAATCGTCCAATTCGGCGGAGATCTTCCGGATTGGCGGAACCGTGCAGGACGTGCAAGCCCGACCGCTGAGCATGCTCAGCAGGCTCGCGGGCCAATTCGATCCCTGCCACGTCGAAGAAGCTGGCGGCCTCGGTTAGAAAGAAGCCATAAGCACAGCCGAGCTCAAGAAGTTTCCCGCCGGCTCGAAAGCGCCGGACGAATTGCACGCTGCGTGCGAATTCGCGGCGCAGGACTGGTTCGGCGCCGAGATAATCCGAATACCCGTCGGCGCGGCGACCAGCGAAATAGTCGGCTGTGTAGTAGCGAGCCGGATCAAAGTCGCCGACACGATTGGTGCGCCCAAGTCCGCAATCGCGGCACTGAATAATATCGCAGCCATTGACGGTGAAACGGCGGCGATGGTCCGCAAGACGACCGCAGGCCGGACATTCGCGAAGGCCGATCCCTTCGGCGCGGTCGCGCATGGCGCGTCGTTCACAACCTCGTTCAGGCGCAAAGGCAGGCTATGTCTCAGCGAGCTAAATCAGTGAGCGGCGGCTGTGGCCTTCGACTTGACATTTTCCGGCCGCTGCGCCGCCGCGGCCTGGGCAGGCAAGTACTTGGCGATAACGGAGCGATCGAGCTGGGCGAAGGCCGAGTCGGGCAGCCGGTGCCAGACCTCATCCATTCCAAGGAGTGGTATGCCAAGATAGCCTCGTAACGTGAGCCGCTGTCCATCCGGACTGACACTCATAATGGCGCTGTAAACTTTGCCGTCACGGGGATCGATGATGTTACCGTTTTCGTACCGTAATCCCAGGCGCTTCATGCCGCGAACAAGGGACAGACCCAAAAGCGGCGCGTTTCTGCGGTCATCCGGACATCTGGTGCAGGTCGGGTTGGGTTCGTCTCCGGGTCTGGCAAACAGCTTGGCGATGGCGCCTTCGTATGTGCCCTTGCGCTCCACAAACAGAAACCAGCCCACGGTCCGTCCTGCTTCGTCCTGCTTCTGCCATAGACCGGAAGCCGACGGCTCAGCCGCGATTGCAGGCCCGATAGCGGCGGCAACTGCCGCAAGCGTACCCAGAACAAGAGACTTTAGATGTGTTTTCAAGGCAAGCTTCCCCTCGTTGAGCAGACTTAAGAAGCCATTTGCGCACAAATATGGTCATTTCACGGAAGTCCTCGGCGCGGAGGCGGAATGCGCAACGCGCCATGTGTCGGGCCGTAGACTGAGGTCGCCCGGCCGCCTGGTCCTGAGTGGGCGGGTAACGCTGCCCTCAGGTGGCGTGGGACACCGAATTCAAACCCTGCTAATGGTCACTCGCGAGTAACCGCTCCCCAGCGGGCGCGAACGAGGACGCGCCCGCGTGCGTTATTGGTCGCCGGTTGATGCCTACACGGGCTCGTTCGAAGGGTGCTGTGCGTATGTCCAAGTCCAGCCTGGCCCTGAGCAATCTCAGGGGCTTCGTCATCCTGCTCGTCGTCGCTTTTCATTCCTTTCTTGCCTATCTCGGTTCGCAGCCGGCATCGCCTGCGTCCTTCGACAGCCCGCCCTATCATTGGAAGGCGTTTCCTATTCTCGACAGCGAGCGCTGGTTCGGCTTCGATATCTTCTGTGCATTCCAGTACGTATACCTGATGCATTTGATGTTCTTTCTTTCCGGACTGTTCGTGTGGTCGAGCCTTCAGCGCAAAGGAGCAATGCGGTTTCTGTACAACCGCGCGCTGCGTTTGGGGCTCCCGTTCGTCCTCGGAGTTTATCTGTTGATGCCGGTGGCGCATTATCCGGTTTACCGCGTCACTGCTGTTGATCCAAGCTGGAGCGCGTTCTGGGCGCACTGGACTGCGCTGCCATTCTGGGCAAGCGGACAGCTGTGGTTCCTATGGCAGCTGTTGGCCCTCAACGCCGTTGCTGCCGGGCTTTTTGCCGTGGTTCCGAAGGCCGGCGACTTTCTTGGCCGTCTTTCGGCCCGTGCCGGAGAGCATCCCGGGCGCTATTTCATTGCCTTGGTGACAGTCTCAGCTTTGGCATATGTTCCGATGGCATCCGTATATCATCCGTGGCAATGGGTTCAGTTCGGGCCCTTTGCTATGCAGCCGAGCTTTACGCTGCACTATGTGATCTACTTTTTCGCCGGCGTGGGCATCGGTGCGTACGGAATAGATCGCGGCCTGCTTGGTTCCGGCGCCATGCTGGCAACGCGATGGCCGCTGTGGGTTGCCGGGGCATTCGGAGCATTCCTGCTGTGGATCATACCAACGGCGTTGAGCGTGAACGGGTGGGATAGCGTCGTGCCCGGTCTCGAGGCGCTCGCGGATCTTGGCTTGGTGCTCTCCTGCGCGGGGATATCCTTTGGCTTGGCGGCAGTTTTCATTCGGTTCTCGACGTGGCGATGGTGGGGTTTTGCCAGCCTCTCGAACCACGCCTACGGCATATATTTGGTGCACTACGTATTCGTGATCTGGCTGCAATACCTTCTGCTCGGAGTCGCGCTCTTCGCAATTGCAAAGGGCTTAATTGTATTCACCGTCACGATCGTCCTGAGTTGGTTGACGACTGCGGCAGTGTGTCTCGTTCCGATCGGCGCGCGAGTCGTTGGAACGGATCGGCACGTGCTTGTCAGAGCACGATAGATTGCGAATAAAGGCTTCACCGATCATCTCGGTCCCAGCCTTGATTTCCGTCGCGGAGCTCAACTCCGAGCAGGCCAACATATCCTAGCGAGCGCATCATCCTATGCCTTTGATTTTCACGCTCGCCGCTAGAAACCTGTTCCATGATCGGCTGCGATTTGTCGCCACCGTGGTCGGCATTGTCTTCTCCATGGTTCTGGTCACGGTGCAAATGGGGCTTTATCTCGGGTTTGGCCGCATGGTGACGACGATGATCGATCATGCCAGCGCAGATCTGTGGATCATGCCGGCTGGAACCAGATGTTTCGAGGACCCTTCTTTGCTGGACGACAGCAACCGGTTTCGTGCCTTATCGATCAAGGGAGTGGCGCAAGCCGCTCCCGTCGTTATTGGTTTCGCGCAGTGGCGGATGCCCAGCGGCGCGACCACTCCGGTTTTCATCGTCGGGTCGGACCTGAGAATGGGCGGTTTGCCGCCATGGGATCTCGTAGCGGGCAGCCTTGAATCTCTTGAGATTCCGGCGGCGGTGGCTGTTGACCAATCTTATTTCGATCGGCTTGGGATTGCTGGATTGGGGGCGGGCGCTGAAATTCGCGAGCAGAAAGTCGAAGTGAGGGGACTCACCAAGGGCATACGTTCCTTCACGACGACGCCTTATGTCTTTGCGCCGCTTGCGCGTGCGCGCGGCTATATCGGCATGGCAGGCAACAAAGAAACGTACCTTCTCGTCCGTGTTACCCCCGGTGCGGATGTCGAAACCGTGCGTAGCCGATTAAAGGCGAGCATCTCGGATGTTGACGTCCTCACCCCGGCGGAATTTCGCGACCGCAGCCGTACCTTCTGGCTGTTTGGCACCGGGGCTGGTGCGGCCCTGTTCGCAGGCGCGTTGCTTGGAATAGTTGTCGGTACAGTCATTGTAGCGCAAACACTATATGCCAGCACCAAGGACCACCTGAACGAGTTTGCCACGCTTCGTGCCATCGGTTCGTCCGGGAGGTACATTCACAAAGTCATCATTTGCCAGGCGTTGCTCAGCGCGGTCATAGGTTTTTGCATCGCAGCGGGAATCGGGTTTTTGATTGTCAAGAAAACTGCCGAGAGCGCCTTGCCCATCGTCCTGACGCCCGGGTTGACGTCCGCGCTCTTCGTGCTCACCGTGATCATGTGCGTGCTCTCCGCGATCGGCGCCATCGCCAAGGTGATGCGCATCGACCCGGCCATGGTATTTACGCGATGAGAGTGCCTCTCTTGCAGGCCGTCAATGTCGTGAAGTTTCTTGGCAGCGGGGCAGGGCGCGTGCAAGCTCTGAAGGGCGTGAGTTTTTCGCTTGCAGGGGGGGAGCTGACGCTTCTTATGGGTCCCTCCGGCAGTGGAAAGACCACTCTGCTTTCCATCCTCGGATGCATACTTGGCCCAACGAGTGGATCGGTTCGCGTGCGCGACCAGTCTACAGAGGGGCTTGGCCCCGAGGAGTTAGCCAAGCTCAGGCGCGATCACATCGGGTTTATTTTCCAGTCATATCACCTCTTTCCCACCCTCACCGCCGCGGAGAATGTCCGGTTGGTCTTCGACGTTCGCGGCGATCGCTCGCGGCACGCCTCCGCCAAGGCCAAGGCGGCATTGGCTACCGTTGGACTGGCTCACAAATTGAAGTCATTTCCAATCGAGCTCAGCGGCGGCGAGCAGCAGCGTGTGGCCATTGCGCGCGCCATCGCCGGAGACGCTTCCGCCATTCTTGCCGACGAGCCGACCGCCGCGTTGGATAGCGAGAACGGTTATGCGATCATGTCCATACTCTCCGGCATCGCCAAGGACGCAAGCCGCGCGGTGTTGGTCGTCGCGCACGATCCGCGTATACTGCCGTTCGCCAATCGGGTCGTGCATATCGCAGACGGGCGAATTGTGGGCGAGGAAATCAAGAGCTTGGGAGGCCATGCAAAAAGCGAGGTTGAGCTTGCATTCCGCAGCCGTGCCAGAAAATAACGCAACTTTCGGTCTTCTGACGTTTGCTGTCATTGCCTTCGTGCTTGGGGCGACCGTGCCCCGCCTCCACGCCCAACAGGCCGCACGCGCCTTGGATGAGAAGAATTGGCAAGCGGTGGCTCCCGGTCGGGTCGAGCCGGTGTCCGGTGAGGTCAAGATCGTATCCGCCATGGGCGGCCTTATCGGTGAGGTGCTGGTCAAAGCCGGCGACAAAGTCTCGGGGGGGAGCCCCTGATTCGGCTGAGAGATGGGGAAGCCCCGGCACGCATCGCAAGCGCAGAAGCCCAGATCGGGATGCGGCGGCGGGCGCGCAACGATCAGACGCCTTCGAGCCGTGCAGGCGACCGTCGCAAAGCGGAAGATGCGGTCGCGGATGGCGAAAAAGGCGTTACCGAGGCGCAGGCTGCGTTCGACAGGACGGCGCTCGACAGGAGAGCCAGCCGCGCCTCGGATGCGGAGGTCGAGACGGCGCGCGTGGCGCTGACGCGCGCGCAGGACCGCGTAAGACAGCAGCGGGCTGACCTCCGCAAGCTTGAAGCCGACTCCGCAACCCCGTTGCCGACCCAGGTCGAAGGTCAGCTCAATATCGCGCGGGCGGAATTATGGGCGGCCGAGGCGGCATTGGAGAAGCTCACGATCCGGGCCCCGATTGCCGGGACTGTGCTTCAGGTGAACGTCAAGCCAGGCGAGATGGCCGCTCTATCGGCAACGCAGCCCCTCGTTCTGTTGGGCGACCTCTCTGCGCTGCGGGTACGCGCGGAGCTGGACGAGCGAGACTTCGGAGAAATCAAGATCGGACAGATTGCATCGGTGCGGCCTGCGGCGTTTCGCAATCGCGAATTCCCGGGGACGGTCTCTTTTATTGCGCCGCTGGTCGAACCGTCGCGCAACGGCACGCGCGGGCAACGAAACCAGACAGATGTGGATGTGGTGGAAGTCCTGATCGACCTGGCTGACCCGGGTCCGCTGGCTGTCGGAATGAAGGTGGACGTCTACTTCCGATACGATACCGCTGAACATTGACGTCGGGCGTTCTGTTCAGAGAGGCAAGACGTCCCGCGCCCTGGGCTCGACTCTGTGGCCGAAACCAGCGGCCTATACCAGCTGTCGGTGCCGTCGTGCGCGGGCTTGACCCGCGCACCCATCGAAAAAAGCTGTTCACCCCTCAAGACGATGGGTTGCCGGGTCAAGCCGGGCAACGACGCAGATGAGTCAGCATCAACGGCCGTTGGCATTGCTCGGTGAAGTTTGGTTAACCGAATCAAGGCAAAAAGTGGGCGTGATGTTGCTGGAGCTTGCAGCACCTCCACGACGTCAGTGCCGGCGTTCGCAATGCTGAACCCGAGCGTGTCGATACGACACCCGAGATGAGCTTATCGGCTCGCTCAGTCGGATCGGCGCTGTGGCTTTTCAGCACTAGTTTGACGGCTGTGATTCGTGTTGCAATGGCCCCATTGAGCTTGACCACAAGGGGCAGCAGCAGAGGGGATTCCAATGAAAAAGCTTCTGATCGCGCTCGTTGCAACTCTCGTTGCCGTGAGCGTTTCCGGTTGCGTCGGCATCGGTAAGGGTAAGGGCAAAGCGCCTCCGCCGATCGTCACGAAGGGCTGATCCAGACTTAGCTCGTCTTCTGAGAGGGCCGGCTCATGCCGGCCCTCTTGAGCCGTCTGCTGCCAGCGGCCGACTTAAGTTGCCGCGAGTGGGCGCGCGCATTGCGCAAGAACACGCGCGCTCTTCGCGAAGCGCCCGGCGTGCACCCGTGCACGGGTGGGCAGAGGCGCGCCATCCCGAGACTGCGGCTCAATATCGATCGATTGTATGCGCGCCGTGACCACGCGCTTCCGGTCCGGCGCGTCTTCTCGGGCGATGCGCTGAGGCACAGCGCCGCCGACCAGAGCCTGCTCGGATCAGCATTGCCCACCCTACGCATGATCTCATTCGAGCGCAGCGAGCGCGTGCGCCTGACGAGAGTTACGCTGCATTTCGGCAACAGCGAGCGACATTGTAGAAGATGTAACGGTCTTTCCATCGACAAACTGCGCGGCGCCAGTATCTTCCAACAAACAATACGAGTCGCTTCACTCACCTGAAGACGGGGGCTTCGCCATGCTTTCGCGTTTGCTCGCCAGCGCCGTTTGCGCCGGCACGCTCTTGGCTGCGACCTGCGCCGATGCGGATCCCGGCTATTATCCAATGTCGAACTTCCTCGCGGCGTTCTCGGCAGTGCCGCGGCAGGTCGTGAGTTATCCCAGCAAGCATGAGCCGGGCACAGTCATCGTGAGCACGCGGGAGCGCCGGCTCTATCTGATCCTCGGCAAGGGACAGGCTTTGAGATATGGCATCGGCGTCGGCCGGGACGGCTTTACCTGGGCAGGCACATCCACGGTCACCGACAAGCGGGAATGGCCGGATTGGACGCCGCCCCCCGAGATGATCCGGCGCCGCCCGGATCTGCCGCGTCACATGCGAGGCGGACCTGCTAATCCGCTTGGTGCGCGTGCGCTGTATCTGGGTGATACGATGTACCGCATTCACGGCTCCAACGAACCGCACACAATCGGCACGGCGGCGACTTCGGGCTGCATCCGCCTGACGAACGAAGACGTCATCGATCTCTATGCCCGGGTGAAAATCGGCGCCACGGTCATCGTGCAGCGGTGACAAAACCATCGCGAACTGGTGGCAGCGATTAGCGGCTGCATCCTGACATCGGCTACCACCGGCCCCAGTAGAATGCCGGGGATGGCTGCCATCCCCATTGCACCACGGCCCGCGGCCGTGCTGGCCTGCTTTCGCGCACGCGCCGCGCGCGGGGCTCGTCGTCACGATCGGTGCTGCGGGCGAAAGCGCTGTCGCGAGAGACGAGGCGATGCTGGGTATCGATGACGCGGCCGTGATCGTCGGTGCGCAAGCACTCGGTAATGCCGCCGCTGCGCTGCACTTCTCCCGAATCGAGGTCGACGGATTTGCAGGACAGGTGGCGCCTGGCTTCCGGCGAAGGCGGAGCAAGCGCCGTTCTCGGCGTGACGTGCGCCCACACTGCCGCAATCACCGGCTCGAAAATTGGCACCGCAACCCCGCCGCCGGTCGAGCCGCCGCCCAGGGTGTGGCGCTTGCCGTCGGAGTTGTCGTAGCCGAGCCAGACCGCAACGGTCACCTCGTTGGTGAAGCCCACGAACCAGGCATCGTTCTCGTTGTCGGAAGTGCCGGTCTTGCCCGCGACATAGGGCGCGAGATGGGCGATGGAACGCGCCGTGCCCCGCGCCAAAACTCCCTGCATCATGCTCTTGAGCTGATAGAATGCGGCGCTGTCCACTGAGCCAATCGCAACCGCAGCACGCTGATGCTGGTAGACTGGGTCTCCTTCGCGGTCGATCGATTCCACGACATAGGGGACCGGGCGCAGGCCCTCGTTGGCGATTGCCGCATAGAACGCGGCCAAATCAATGGGCCGGACTGGCTGCGCGCCGAGCACGAATGGATAATAGCGCACACATTCGCGATAGATTTGGGCCTCGAGCGCAAGTTCGCAGAGCCGGTTGAGGCTTGCTTCCGGCTTATCTTCAATACCGCCGTCGAGAAGCCGCACGGTCGCGAGGTTACGAGAATTCTCCAGCGCACGCCGTAAAGTCAGAGTATCGCCAGAGCTGCCGTCGTAGTTCTTTGGCGTCCAATAGTCGTGCTCGCGCCCACGGCCGCCGATCGGCGGCAGCGTGATCTCCTCGTCATTTACAAGAGTGTTGGGCTGCAGGCCCTTGCCCAACGCCGCAAGATAGCTCAGCGGCTTGATGGCGGAGCCGGGCTGGCGCGCCGACTGGGTGGCGCGATTGAGCTGGCTCAGCGGGTACGAGAAGCCGCCGGCCATGGCAAGGACGCGCCCGCTCTTGTTCTCCAGGACGACCACGGCCCCCTGCACGGTCGGGCGCACGCGGAGCTCGGCGCGGGCGCCGTTCTTGCCCTTGCTGCCCTCCTTGCCCCCTTCGGTGACGCGCACCAGGATGGCGTCATAGAGAGCAAGCTTGCGCTGCGCCGCCGCATTGTCGATCGAGAGCGGCAGGATGCGGCCATCCGCGAGCCCCACCTTCCAGCTCTCGCCTTTCTTGCCGGACGGCTTCTCCACCAACACCGCCGATGTCCAGTGCACGTCGTAGAGCGGCAGCCGCGCATTCGCCAGCGCCTGCTGCCACGCCGGTCGCTTGTCGCCAGGCTTGCGCTCCGCTTCGATCTTCTTCACCGCCTTGGCGAGGCTCGCCTCGGGGCCGCGGAATTGCACGCGCCCGGCGCTGCGCTCATAGCGCCACAGTCCCTCCTGCAACGTCTCCTCCACCGCCCGCTGCAGGGGCAGGTTGATGGTCGAGCGCACCGTGTAGGAATTCGCGGTGATGGCATCGATGCCGGCCACCGCTCTTGCCTCGCGCGCCACCTGGTCGACGAAATGGAAGCCGATGTCGCGCCGCGGCCGCTCATAGGCCACCATGGTCGGCAGCGACGGCAATCCCCGGCCCGGCGCCTCGGCGGCGGTGATCACCCCGTCCTCGGCGAGCCGGCTGAGCACATAGGCGAGCCGCTCCTGCGCCCGGCCGGGATGGCGGTCGGGAGAAAAGTAGTTCGGGCCCTTGGTCAGCCCGGCAAGCATCGCCCCCTGCTCCAGGGTGAGCTCCTTGGCCCCCTTGCCGAAATAGCTGCGCGCCGCAAGCTCGATGCCCCACGAGCCGCGCCCGAGATAGACCGAGTTGAGATAGAGCTCGAGAATCTCCGCCTTGCTCAGGGTGCGCTCCACCCGCGATGCCACCACCATCTCGCGGATCTTGCGCTCATAGGTGAGGTCTTCTCCCACCAGCAGGTTCTTCACGATCTGCTGGGTAATGGTCGAGCCGCCCTGCGGGCGGCCGGAATGCGCAAGGTTGCCGATGAAGGCGCGGATGAGCCCGCGCTCGTCGATGCCCTTGTGCTCGAAGAAGCGCTTGTCCTCCGCCGCCACGAACGCCTTCTGCACGTGCGCCGGAATGTCGCTCAGCACCACCCAGACGCGGCGCTGGTTCTCCTCGAATACCTCCGCGAAGCGCTCGCCCTTGCGGTCGAGCACCACGCTGGCGCCAGGCAGCTTCATGCCCTTGAGCTTGTTGTGATCGGGAAGGTCGGTGAGCGCCTTGTTGTAGAAATCGATCACGTCGCCGAGATCGACCGCCGGCGTCTCAACCTTCTCGTTCTTGCAGAACTGCCGATAGGCGGTCGCCAGATCGGCAAAATTGATGCCGCGAAAGGCCTTGTTCTCGCCAGTGATCGCCTGCGGGTTTTCCATGGCGGTCGCGATCAGCTCATCGAGATTGATGTCCTCGATGTCGAAGGCCTTGCGCATATGCGTGCAGCCCGCGCGCAACAGCTGCGCCACGGTCGCCGCATCGGTGGTACGGTCGAACCGGGTCGCAACGTTCTCCGGCGCCGTCGTCACCTGGCTGAGCGCAAGCGCGGTGGCGAAAATCTTGACGAGGAGCGTTTCCATACGGAGAGCGACCTTTGGAGTTTAGTGGATGGACGGCGTGCTTTCTGGCAAGCCTGCAGGCAAGAGTGAGTTCCCTGCATTCACCACATTATTTGATGAACGCATTGGTATAGAGATCATTGATCGGTGACTTGCGCTGGATCAATCCTTTGGCGAGATAGAAGTCCTGCAACTTCCCCAGACGCTCCGCGTCCACCTCGCCCAGCCGATGCTGACCCGGGTAAACGAGAGTAGCGTAGTATGTGAATGTAGCCTTTACTGCACGCTCCTTGCCCTTCCATTCCGGCACGAAGGTCACGAAGTCATCAGCGGCTTTGGCCGGATCGTCCATGATGTCCTTCATGCCGTGCAGTGCCGCCTGGACGAACCGGCCGATAAGGTCGGGCTTTTCCTTCAAGACCTGATCGGACACGCCGATCCCCTGCGCCATGTGGGGAAAATACTCATCGGTCGGAATCACTCTGACCTTCACCCCGGTCGCTTCCACCGGCGGTATCCAGTCCGGGACGCCCGCCATTCCGGCAGATTTGCCGGTAGCGACGAACTCCCACACGCCGCTCGGCCCGGCAGATTGGATGTTGAGGTCGTCCTGGCTCAACCCGACGCTCGCGAGCAATCCAAGCAGCGCATAGAAGGTCGTGTCCTGGAACGACATGACGGAGATGGTCTTGCCCTTCAGGTCCGCGGGCTTTTCGATGCCGGAATCCTCGCGCACCACTAGCTGCATGAATCCGCGGCCGCCAAATATGGCGACGATCTTGATAGGCACGCCATTCTGCCGAACCATAATCGGGCCGTCAGCGACGATGCCGCCGAGCGGAGCATTGCCGGCGCCGACTTGCTTGGCGACATCGACGCCGCCGCGACCAACGGCGAAATTCACGTCAATGCCGTTGGCTTCGAAATAGCCTTTCCCCTTTGCCAGGCGAATTGGCCCGAAGGCAGGAAGGCTCGGAGGCGCCGGGAACAGATAAGTCACCGTATCCGTCGCCTGCGCTGCTGGGATCGTGATGACCATCGCCACAAGAGTGGCTACTGCGACCGCGACGCGAGAAATGAAGGTGCAGAAACCGACCCTCCGATCCAAGCGCATGCGAATCTCTCCGTTAATGCGCAATGTGCGCCATTCGTGTCGGATCAGCTTCCAGGCAGCAAAGCACGTTTCAAGACGAGCTTGTAACATCAAAACGGTACGACAAGCCCTTCATGCGGTGCGTCACAGTTAACGAGATCGACTCGTTTCCAGGCAATTTGGATGCCACCTTGCACTCGCACGAGGCGGTGGAGACACGTGCCGCCGAATAACCTCTGCGTGTCTCTTCGATATTCCAGCAGCTGGAATTTGGAGCGGACGGTGCAGGCACCGCCATCGGAGGAACTTTCCTCCATCGTGACGTTGGCGACGATGCGGCTGGTGCGCGACCGGGGCTCCTGGGAATATATGCGAGGGCTCGCCAGCCGGCGCACCCGTGTCTCCAGCAGCCGGCGATCATCATACATCAACGAGACAGCATCACGCGGAGACGCCTGACCCGGTTGTGCGGGCACCCAATACCAGGCATCCGGCGCAAACAGCACCAGCCACTCGTTAAATCGACCCTCGTCGAGCAGTCGCGCCTCATGAACCAGAAAGTCCTCGCACTGCCGCACATTGAGGCCCGCTTCCGGCGTGCTCGTTCGATTTGATGTGCCGGTACGCGACACCTGCGGTATCATGCTCATCTGGCCGTCCCGGCAACCGCCACCGGACGGGACGAATGCGCGCGCGAGGGCCTGTGCGGCGCCATGTGGCCGAGCCACGCGTCGAACATGTTGCGAATGTAGATCTCGCTGGTCGAGTTCTTGCCGCGGCGGCCACCGTGCTCTGCCTCCAGGTCGCCCTGATACCCGCGGCCGATCTCGAGCCATTCCGGGCCGGCGCTCGACAGACCAAGCCCAATGCGATTGTAAATTTCGAGGTCGTCGGTGAGGACGAGAGAGCCGGTGCCGTTCACGATGTTGGCGAAGCTGACGGCGTTCTCAAACATTCGCGCCGGCGCCCCGCGCAAGCGGAAGCAGTAGGCATGCACCACGGTCTCATTGACCGAAACTGGATGAACGACTCGCAATTGGCCGAACTGGCTCATGAAGGAGAGATTGGGGTAGACATTGCTGTTCCATCGGCGGACTTCCAGAATCTTCTTTGCACGTTCCTTCCCGTGCTTTGCTTCCATTGCCGCGATGTAGTCGCGGAATGCTGGATCGTTCAACGCCGCGATCAGCTTGGCGTCATCGTGGTAGTCGCCAAGAAAACTGTGCCCATGCGGGTAGGTCCAGATTCCGACATTGGTCTCCCAGAAACTGTAGGGAGCTCCGTTCTGACGCATTTGCCGAATGGCGATTTCGCCTGAGCCGTCCGAAGGTGTTTCGTCCGACTGCTGCTGCGCGGCATCAATCGAGGATTGATGCGTGAACAGGGGATGGGCGGCATCGCATAGATTTTCCAGGTAGAGCTTCCAGTTTCCTTTGTACGTATGCTTGAAGACGCCGCCGGCCGCTGCGATTACTCCGTCGGGGGCGCGGTTGACCATGTCGTCGAACGAGGTCGTCATGTAACCGAGGTAATCAGTGAGGCTGGGGCCGTCGGCGGCCAGACTGCCGAAGACAAAGCCGCGATAGCTCGCTACGCGCGGCACGCTGCGCATCCGGGCGTCCGGGTTCTTGGGATCGAAATGATCGGGATATCCGTGCAGCAGCGGCGCCGCCTTGAGACGACCATCCAGGTGGTAGGTCCAGCCGTGGTAACAGCAGCGAAATTCCGAGGTTTGCCCCGCGTCCGAGGCCACGACCATCGCCCCGCGGTGGGCGCACTGATTGTGCAGCAATCGAATCTCGCCACCTGCGTCACGAACCAGGAGCAACGGTTTGTGTCCGATCCTGGTAGCGAAGAAGTCACCAGGCTCCTTTACCTGGCTTTCATGACCGACATAAATCCATGCCGCACCGAAAATCTTCTCGATCTCGAGATTGAAGACGTCCGGGTCAGTGTAGAGACGCCGGTGCACGCGGCCGGGCGCCACCATCGCTCGTAGTTGGTCCGGGCTGATTTGGGTCATGCTGCGGTCCTCGATAGCTTGATGCCGGTCGTTGCGATCTCCCGTCAGCGGTGTCGCCATTGCACGCGATCTTATGGCATGCCGGCATTGTCCCGGCGTCGTCCGACACGAGTTTGCGGCAACAAATGATAGGAACTTCAAATTCACTACACTAGTCAATCCTTTGTGGCGAGAATTGCTGCAAGTGCGGGATTGCCCGCCTGCGCCAGCTCATCGATGCGACGGCTGCACCAGCGATAGGCAGCCTCGAAGACCTCGGAGTGGCGATCGAAATCCATGAAGGTTGCGCCCGGAAGCGCAGGCACCGTCAAAACAAGATCAAGCGGGCCAACGGGCAGAAGCTCGGGATTCTGATGTGTGACCATGCACCGCTGCAGCACGGCAATGGGATTGGGGATGACCGGCAAGCGGCGCCGTCCGGCCGCTGTGAGCAGTTGGCGAGCGAGCGGCCAACGGCCGGGAATGCTTGCATACTCCACCTGGAAACGCTGCACCTCGCGCAAGCCGAAGTGCACGACAAGATTCGGTCCGGTCTTGACGGTCTTCATTGAACGCAACGGAATGTTCTCGATGACCCCACCGTCCACGAGCATGCGGCCGTTTTCGGTGAATACCGGCGGCAGCACCGCCGGGAGCGAGCCCGACGCGCGCACCGCTTGCCAGAACGGACCGCGACGAATGAGATAGGGACCTTCGCCCGGGCCATCGAGAACAGTCGCCACTGCGAAATAAGGCCGCCACGCGTCCTCGATGTGAATCCCACTGAACTGTCGCTGCAGTGCTGCATCGAACGGCACATGGTCGAGCAGGGCGTATCGCGGCAAGGTCAATCGCTTGAACGCACGGCTGGTTACGAAGACGTCGTGGGTGCGCCGGTCGACCTCCTCGGGAGAGAGCAGCATGGCCAGGCCGCCCAGCACCGCCGCGCCGACGCTCGTGCCACCGAGGATATCGAAGCACACGCCGCGTTCCACAAAGGCTTTGCAAACCCCGAGATGCGCGGGTCCAAAGCCGCCTCCACCGGCGCCCACGTAGCCGAGGGCGCGTCCGGTCAGAAACCGGTGCAGGCTCCTGAAATCCCGGTCGTCATCGATCGCGATGTGGTGAAGCATCGCAACTTCGCGCGCACGGAGCCAGCTGGCGGTGCCCTCGACCCAGCCGGAGCGGCGCTGATGCAAACGTACGAGCCGCCGGCGTCCTGGCGGGTGGTTCGCATAAGCGAATTCTTCGACCGCATTGGGCGCTTGCGCGGCCGCGCCGGAGACCACGACCACGACCTGATCGGCTTGACGGATTGCCTTGCGCGTCCACTCCGTAAGGCAATTGTCGGCAATGTAGGCGATCAAGTCGTATTCGTGTTCGATCGCATTGAGCCAGTTGGACACCGTCTGATCGTCTGGCGATCGGCCCGAAAAATGGCACTTGATATAATCAGAAGTCAGCAGGCGGCCCTTGCCGTGCTTACCGACGGTGTTGTCCAGGCGCTCATAAAAACCTTCCGGGATCGGCTGATCTCCGCCGCCGATGACAGCGATCGTGCGCGCGGCTGCAACGCGCTGCTCGCTCGCGATTCGTGCGCTGCTGTCGGCTAACCTCCGTGCAAGCGTGCGCAGCAGGGTCTCGTAAACCGCCGGCACCTTATGCACCACGGCGTCGAACGAGGCGCGATCGAGCTCGAGCACGACCGAATCGCGAACAGCAATGATCGTTGCCGTGCGAGGGGTGCCCGCAAAGAAGCCGATCTCGCCGATCGGCTCTCCCACTCCGATCTCGCTGACCGCGTTCTTCTGACCCTCGATCCACACCTCGAAGCGGCCCGATACAACAACATATACGGAGTCCGAGGCCGTGCCCTGGCTTACCAGCGCTTCGCTGCGACGCAAGGTGTGAAACCGGGCCCGCGACCAAATCTCCGCCAGCTGATCATTCGACAGCTCACGGAAGATCGCCGTCGAGCGGAGCAAGATTGCCGCATTCGGAGCGTCCGGTTCGCTTGCCATGATTTTACGCGGCTCGACGGGGCGGATCATCTTCGCAGACAAGCGCTGAGTGGGCAAACCGCCGTCTGGCATTTATTGAACCCGATCCCGCCGCGGATCACGGTGCCTAAGGCACGTGAGGCCGGCGAATGCCTGACGGCGATTGACGCGCACATGCCAGGATGGTCCAGCTTGAGGTTAGGCTCGCCACATCATCGCCACTAAGAAGTTCTTGTTCACGCGGCGCAGAATGGCGTGAGCCCTGATTGTACGTGAATGCCTGTGGAAGAGAATGTGCTGTGGCAAAGATCGTTTTCACCACGAATATCCAGCGCCACGTCGGTTGCCCGGAAGTAGAGGCTGCCGGCCGCACGGTGCGCGAGGTGCTGGACAATGTCTTCACGCTCAACCCGCAGGCGCGCGGCTATGTGCTTGATGATCAGTTCTCGCTGCGCAAGCATATGACGATTTTCGTCGATGGCCGAATGATCCGCGATCGGGTGCAACTGACCGATGCAGTGTCGGGCACGAGCACCATCCATGTCTTCCAAGCCCTCTCGGGAGGCTGAGGATGAGCGACAAGCTTCTTGTTTCGACCCGAAAAGGACTCTTCACTGTGTCGCGCGCGGCGCGGCAGTGGGAGATCACGTCTGTCGACTTTCTCGGAGACAATGTCACCCTTACGCTGGCCGATCGCCGCGATGGCCGACGCTACGTGGCTCTCGATCACGGCCATTTCGGCGTCAAGCTGCATCGCTCGACGGCGAACGGCTGGGAGGAAATTGCTGCTCCCGTGTATCCGGCCAAGCCGGAGGGATACGAAGAGAACGATATGTGGGGCCGGCCGATCAACTGGAGCACGGCGCGAATTTGGGCCCTGTCTCCCGGCGGTGACGACGAGCCCGGCGTCGTCTGGTGCGGAACGCTGCCTGGCGGCCTTTTTCGCTCGAACGATCACGGGCAGAGCTGGCAGATGCTGCGCGCGCTCTGGGATCATCCCAAGCGCAAGCAATGGATGGGTGGTGGCGCGGATTTGCCGGGCATCCATTCGATCTGCGTTGATCCGCGCAATTCAAAACGCGTGTGGGTTGCGGTCTCGACGGGAGGCATTTGGTTCACCGAGGACGCCGGCGCGAGCTGGGCGCAACGCGGCGAGGGCATGCGCGCGGAGTATGCTCCGCCCGAGCAGATCAATGACCCGATCGCGCAGGACGTGCACTGTCTTGTGCAATGTCCCGCAGCGCCGGACCGCATGTGGGTGCAGCATCACAATGGCATCTTTGTTTCATCCGACGAAGGAAAGACGTTTACCGAAATCTCGGGCGTGGAGCCGTCCACCTTCGGCTTTGCGGTGGTCGTGCATCCGCGCGATCCCGACACTGCCTGGTTCGTCCCTGAGATCAAGGACGAGAAACGCATTCCGCGCGAGGGCAAGCTCGTTGTCACACGCACGCGGGACGGCGGCAAGAGCTTTGCTGTCTTGAGCCATGGGCTGCCGCAGACGCACGCTTACGACATCGTCTACCGGCACGCTCTGGCGCTGGACGAGGCGGGCGATCGGCTTGCCTGCGGATCGACGACCGGCGGCCTTTGGGTGAGCGAGGACCAAGGCGAAAGCTGGTCAGGTGTCACTCACACTCTTCCCCCCGTCTATGCGGTGCAGTTCGCATGAGAAGCATTGGGTGCGAAGCAACATCCGAAAGCGTGATCCGGACAAAAGCACTCCTCGGACTTGTCCACAGCGGCGCATTCAAGCGGAACAAAAAAACCGCCCGCTCGTTTGCTCTAACGGACGACGGAGATTCGCCATGCCCTACACGCGACCTGTAAGGCGTTTCTATCTCACTCCTCCCAGCATTTTCACGTTCGGCGTCTCGGTGGTCCTGGCGTTGATCGCGGTGTTCGCCACGTACGGACATCTCGTGCTGTTCAAGGGCATCAATGCCTTTTTGATTCTCCTGGTGGCCTATCTCGTATTGCTGGCGGGCACGCTTTTTCGTGGCATCTGATTGCCCGCCAGCCAGGCAGGAACCGGGCAGGCGGCAGCTTGACTCGATCTGGCGTTTCCCCTGATTTGTCGGACTTAACGACACACGAGGGGAGACTGCTCATGGCCAAAGCCTATTGGATTGCGTGCTATCGCTCGATTTCCAATCAGGACGCCCTGGCGGCATACGCCAAGCTCGCAGGCCCGGCAATTTCGGCCGCCGGCGGCCGGTTTCTGGCGCGCGGGAATGCCGCCAAAGCCTACGAGGCCGGCGTGGCGCAACGCGTGGTTCTTATCGAGTTCGAGAGCGTTGAGCGCGCCGTCGCCGCACACGAGAGCGAAGGCTATCAGGCGGCTCTCAAAGCTCTCGGCAAGGCGGCCGAGCGGGACTTGCGCATAGTCGAGGGTCTCGCGTAGCCCGACCGATGATCGATAACGTCAAGCGCGTGTTCTACGTGCGCTATGTTGCGCATCCCTGCTATCTCGACATGATGGCGCAACGGCCCGAGATAAGGCTCGACAAGATCGAGAACGACACACCGCAGGAGATCGCGCAGCCGATCCTTGCGGCCGCGCATGCGTACCAGATTGGCTCGGCCCGTGACGAGCTGGCGGCGCGATTTCATGTCGATCGTGACCTGATCCCGCAAATGCCGAAGCTGCTCGTTGTCTCCACCAACGGCGCCGGGTTCGACACGGTCGATGTGACGCATTGCACGCAGGCAGGCGTCCTTGTCGTCAACCAGTCCGGCGGCAACGCGGAAGCGGTCGCGGCGCATGTGGTCGCCATGGTGCTCACGCTCTCGAAACAGATCATCCAGACGCACCACGCCCTGCGACAGGGGACAATGCGGGACCGGACCGCCTTCATGGGCAACGACGTCAAGGGCCGCACCATCGGGGTGATCGGGCTTGGCAATGTCGGGCGCCGGGTAGCCGCGCTTTGCCGCGGCGTCCTCGGCATGGAGGTGATGGCCTGCGATCCCTATCTCGACGCGCAGACGATCGCCGCGCGTGGCGCTGCCAAGGCGACCCTCGATGAGGTCCTGCGGCGCTCGGATTTTGTTTCCATCAATTGTCCGCTTGATCAGGGCACGCGCGGCATGATCGGGGCGCGCGAGTTCGCGCTCATGCAATCGCACGCCTATTTCATCAACACTGCGCGCGGTTTTATCCACGACGAGCAGGCGCTGGCGGAAGCGCTGCGCGGCAAGAAGATCGCCGGTGCTGGCATCGACGTTTGGGACAAGGAACCGCCGCCTCCTGACCATCCGCTGTTGCAGCTCGACAACGTCATTGCCAGTCCGCACACCGCGGGCATGACGCACCAGGCGCGCACAAATATGGGGCGCATCGCGGCCGAGCAACTCATCTTGATACTTGACGGCAAATGCCCGCCACGCGTGGTCAATCCGGAAGTGTGGCCGGCTTATGCGGACCGGTTCGAGCAGACCTTCGGCTTTCGGCCGCAGGGATACCGGCTCGGCATCCCACAGGAATAACCGGCATGATATCCGAGCGCGTTCACCCGCTTGATGCGCAAGCGCTCGCACTGTTCGAGGCCAAGGGCACGCATGGGTGGTTCCCCGCTGGTAACGTAAACGGCGTCAAGGTACGCCGGATCATGCAAATCATCCGTGACTTCCATAAAGCTCCGTTCGATGAGCTTCGAATCTTCGACTTTGCATGCGGGGAGGGGGTTTATGCGATCGAAGCGGCCCTGCGTGGCGCCAATGTCACCGGGTTTGATGGCCGAATGGAGCGGATGCAGGCAGGGCAAGACCTTGCCCGCCGGCTTCGCCTGGAAAAACTGAAGTTCGAGCAAGCCGACGTGAGGAATATCACCGTCAGCTCTCACGGAGCTGCTGATATAGTTCTCTTCCTCGGAATCCTTTATCACCTGGATGATCGCGACATCTTTCCCGTACTTGGAAATCTCCACGCCATGTGCAAGCATCTGTTGATCATCGACACGCACGTTGCGCTGGAAGCTGATTACCGCGCAGAGCACGACGGCAAGAGTTACCAGGGCACCAGAGTCCGTGAGCACGCCGACGATGATCCCGAGGAAATTCGTCGAAGCCGTGTTGGAGCATCGCTTGATAATCCTGAGAGCTTTGTGTTCACGCGCGACTCCTTGTGCCGTGCCCTGGTTGACGCGGGATTCACATCAGTCTGCGAGTGTCATGCTCCTTTCGAGCCGACCAAGCCTGTCAACAGGATCACAATCGTCGCCGGCAAGGGCGAGCCTGTGCTGTTGTCCTCTTATCCGTGGGTAAATCACAAGAGCGTGGAAGAAATCAGAGATTTCCTGGCAAATTCCGCTCCGCCATTGCAAACGCAACCTGCCGACCCATCTCGCATGAGCGCAAGGCAACGGGTGCAATGGGTGGCGAACGTTGTTTTGCGCCCCATCGGGCTTGAGATCAGGCGGCGCGGCATCGACGGGTCCTGATCGGAAAACGTTTGCAGTCTGGCGCCGGGGGCCGCTGTTGCAAGGGACTGTTCGCAGGCTATGTCAGATACGCGGGGACAGCGGCTGCGATTCGCGCGCAGGAAGCGGTTTGCATCAGCTCGCGCGGCTGCGCTTGCGCTTGGGTTGCCAATTTCCACCTATGGCGCACATGAACGCGCCGAATTGCCAGGGGCGAGGGACTATGGTCCCGCGGAGGCGCAGCGATATGCCGAATTTTTCGGAGTAACTGCGGAATGGCTATTGATCGGTCATGGCGTCGAGGATGCCGCCGCTGTTGCCGCTCCACGCCGCAAAACCTCGCAAATAAAACCAATCATCGGCTACGTGGGGAAAGGCGCGCAAGCGTACTTTTTCGCCGTTTCTCCCAAAAATTTCGAGTGGGTCGCCCTACCAAAGGTCGCCACCGCCGACACTGTTGCCCTTGAAATCCGTGGCAAGAGCATGGGATCGCATCTCGATCGCTGGCTTGTGCTGTACGACGATACGCGCAAGCCCCCCACGGCTGATCTCATTGGTGTGCTTTGCGTCGCCGCGCTCAAGGACGGGCGGGTTCTCATCAAGAAATTGCAGCAAGGTGGCGCGGAGGGAAGCTTCGACCTGATCTCGCAGGCTGCGGATCCTATCCGGGATGCCGGCATCCTTTGGGCAGCGAACGTCAAGGCGATAATCCAGCGCAGCAGGCCCGCGCCGGAGCAGAAGTAGGGCGGATCAGGCGGCTTCGCGGTAATCGCCGCGTGCAGACGGCGGTTACGCTCACGCTACTCCGCCCTACGAATGCTGAGAGGCAATACCGTCGCCGGCGCTGCGGCCAAGGTAGGCCTGACGCACCACCCCGTCATCGCGCAAGCTCGTGCAGGCGCCGCTGGCGATGATTGACCCCGTCTGCAATACGTAGCCGCGGCTCGCGGTCTCAAGCGCGTAGCGCGCATTCTGCTCGACCAGAAGCACGCTCGTACCGGCGGCATTAATCGCCTTGATCGTGCGAAAGATATCCTCGACGACCATTGGGGCAAGTCCAAGCGAAGGCTCGTCGAGACAGATGAGGCGCGGCTGCGACATCATCGCGCGCCCGAGCGCGAGCATTTGTTGCTCGCCGCCGGAAAGCGTGCCGGCGTTCTGGGTGATGCGCTCGCGAAGTCGAGGAAACATGTCGAGAATGTCGTCCATCAAGGCACGAACCTTCGCGCCGTCCTTTCGATACCGAAAGGCGCCGAGCTCGAGGTTTTCGCGCACGGTGAGGAAAGCAAAGACGCGCCGCCCTTCCGGAACGAGCGAGATGCCCAACCCATTGCGGACGTGCGAAGGCAGGCGCGTGATGTCGTCTCCGCCAAAATGGATTGTGCCCTTGCGCGGCAGCAAAACTCCGGCGACGGCGCGCAGCGTGGTCGATTTCCCCGCGCCGTTGGCCCCGATGAGGGCGACAATCTCTCCTTCCGCGACGTCGAAGCTCAGCTCGCGGCAGGCCGGCGCCTCGCCGTAGGCTATCTCGATCTTCTCGGCTTTCAGCAACGGGCTCACGCTGCACTCCGAGCATCTCGCATCACGAATTAGCCATGGAAGATGAGCGACGCATCGGTCACGTGCCGAGGTAAGCGGCGATCACGGCTGGGTTGCTCTGCACCTCGGCGGGAGTCCCCTCGAACAGTTGTTGACCGTAGTTCATGACGAGTGCTCGCTCGGCGACCTGCATCACCAAATCCATGTTGTGCTCAACCACGATGATGGTCACCCCGCGCTGGCGGAGGGCACGGATACGCTCGACCAGTCGCTCCACCTCGGCGGCGTTGAGGCCGGCGGCAGGCTCATCGACCATGAGCAGACTGGGCGAGATCGCAAGCGCACGCGCAAGCTCGAGCATGCGCTGCTCGCCGTAGGCGAGCGAGCCCGCAAGCACGTCGGCGCGTCCTTCAAGGCCGGCGAAGGCGAGGAGCGCCAGCGCCTCCTCGCGGCAGCGGCTGTAATCTCGAGCGAAGGCGGCGGTGTGGACCACATAGTGCCACGCAGGCAGCTTATGATGGAGATGAAAGGCTGCTACGACATTGTCGAGCACGGAGAGGCGGCGGAACAGCCGGATCTTCTGGAACGTTCGCGCAAGTCCGAGCCGCGCGCGCTTGTGTGCCGCCATGCCGACGAGATCGACACCCTGGAAGATGATCCGGCCGGCATCTGGCTGAGCGATCCCACTCATCAGGTTGAGCAGCGTCGATTTGCCGGCACCGTTGGGGCCAATGACCGCAAACACCGCGCCACGCGGAATATCGAACGAAACGTCGCGAACCGCCTGCACTCCGCCAAATCGCTTGCACAGCCCTTTGGCGCAAAGCGCAAATTCCCCGGACACGGCAGGTTGAATTTCTCCGGCCATGGGAGCCAGGTTCGGAGCCCGGTTCGGTATCGTCATAGGCGCGTTCCCGCCCGAAGGGCTGAGAGAACGCCGGTGCGTGTGCGCAGCAGCCCCATGGCCTGCACCATTCCGCCGGGCATGAAAAGCACGACCAGGGTCAGCGAAGCTCCGTAGAGCACGAGGCGCAGATCGCCAAACCCGCGCAGGAGCTCGGGGAGCATCGTGAGAAGGACCGCGCCGCAGGCAGGGCCGATCAGCGTGCCCATGCCGCCGACGATGACCATGGCGAGGATGGTGAACAACTCCGTGACAATAAAGGCGTCGGGAACGAGCGTCCCGACAAAGCTCGCATAGAAGGCGCCGGCGGCGCCGGCCACGGCCGATCCAAGCCCGAACGCAAACACCTTCCACGCCGCGCAATCGATGCCGAACGAAGCCGCCGAGATTCGTCTTCCCGGATTGCTGTGAGCGTGTCGCCAACCGGCGAACGCACGAGTTGATCAAGCAGCAGATAGGAGAACAAGGCGAAGCCGGCGATCAGATAGAAGAGGTTTGCCGTGTCGCCGAACGAGATGCGCGCATATCCGCTAAGCGCGACGGCGGGCGGGGGCTTGATGCCGTAAATGCCCAGCGGACCCTGGGTCAAGCTGATCCAGTTCAAAAGCACCTGGTGCACAATAACGGCAAACCCGAGCGATGCGATCGCAAGGTAATGACCGCGCAGGCGAACCGCAAAAATTGCCAGCGCGATTCCGGCAATGCCAGACGCTGCGACGCCAAGGCCGAAAGCGAGCCAGAACGGCACGGCGAGGTTCATGATGAGCAGCGTCGAGACGTAGGCGCCGATGCCGTAGAAAGCCGAATGTCCCAGGTTAAGCTGGCCGGCATAGCCCAAAATGAAATCCAGCCCGATGGCGAGCATGACATTGATGGCGCAGATGACCAGGATCGCGCGCCAGTACAAATCCTGAAAGATGAGCGGAAGAGCCGCGATGGTGAGGATGGCGGCGAGATACCAAATGCGTCGCCGCATCCGGCCGCAGTTGTACGGCTGGACCGTATCAGACATTTTCTTCCCGCTTTTCAGCGACCAGCCCGGTCGGCCGAAAGGCGAGCATGACAAGGAGCAGCGAGAAAACGACAAGGTCCGTCAGCCCGGGATTGATGAGCTGGGTGGTGAAGCTTTCGATCAGACCAACCAGGAGTCCGGCGATGATGGTTCCCTCGACGTTGCCAAATCCTCCGATGATCACGATGGCAAACGCCTTTACAATTACGCTGGTGCCGGCAAACGGCGTCAATACCAGGATGGGTCCAAGCATCGCGCCGCCCATGCCGGCGAGCCCGCAGGCGATCACGAACGTCAGCGTGATGAGCGCACTGGGATTGATGCCCATAAGCCCCGCCGTTTCCCGGTCCTGGGCTACCGCGCGCAGCGCCTTGCCCAGGAATGTCAATTTCATGAACGCATACAGCAGCGCAATGGTGAACGCCGAGACGAGAACAATGATGACGTTCTGCCAGGTGATGAAGACGCCGCCCCAGAGCCGGATCACATGGTTGCTGTATGGGCTATCGAACGCATAGGGAATTGGTCCAAACAGAAGCAGCATTGCGTTCTGGAGAAGAATGGATACGCCAATAGTCGCTATCAGCGGCAGCAATTCGCTGCGCTGGCGCAGCGGCGCAAAGATCGCGGCGTTCACAAGCCAGCCAAGCGCCCCGCCAACCAGGAGCGCGACAGCGATGCTGACGAGATAATTGCCGCCCAATACAAAAGTGAAAAAGTACGCCACGAACGCGCCGATGGTGACGATATCCGCGTGCGCGAAATTGATCTGCACGAGCACGCCGTAGACGAGGGTGAGCCCCAGTGCCACGAGCACATAGAGGCTGCCGAAAACTATGCCGTTGATTGCCTGCTGTAGCGCGATGCTCAGCATGCACGCCCATGCAAAAGGCTGCTTCGAGACGGCGCTGCGCGCCTCCTCAGCATGAGGCGGACGGGAGACCTCATCCTGAGGAGCGAGCG
Organism: uncultured Alphaproteobacteria bacterium; assembly: GCA_963841105.1. Lineage (GTDB taxonomy): Bacteria > Pseudomonadota > Alphaproteobacteria > Rhizobiales > Xanthobacteraceae > VAZQ01. The sequence continues at coordinate 244,853 of CAWJCB010000030.1, read as the reverse complement.
GAGCGAGCGTCTCGAAGGATGGCCCGAGAAGCTGAGCACGTCAGTTCCAGCTCAGCGCTTTCCATGACAGGTCCGGAAGCGTCTCCATGTAGTGGACTGTGTCCATTTTGATGTTCTGATTCGACTTGTCGAACTGCACGCTTCCGGTCACTCCGGAAAAGCTGTTGGTCGCCGCCATGATGTCGCGGATCGACTGCGAATCCTTGCCGCCGCGGCGAACAACGTCGGCGATGAGCAAAATCTGGTCGAAGGCATGTGCATTGATGTGCGTTGGCTCCTGATTGTATTTGGCCTTGAAGGAGCGAACGAAATTCTGCACCACATCGCGCTTGTCGGTCGGATCGAACTGGACGATGCGCACGTAACCGATCGCCGCTTTGCCGGCCTTCTGCTCGAAGCCGAAAGGCAACCAGATCGTGCCGAGCTGGATCGCCTGCCCATCCCCACCCCTGGTGACGCCGGCTTGCGCGAGCGCTTGCGTGATGCGCAGTCCCTGGCCCTCGAGCGTGTAAGTCGGAATCACATCCACCTTGCCCAGACCGGAGATGCGCGTCGCGATCGCAGTGAAGTCGTTCACGTCGCGGCCAAATCCTATGTCAGCGAGAACCTGCCCGCCGAGCGATCGGAAGGTGTCGGCGAAGACTTTGGCATTGCCGATACCGGCGTTGGTGTTCTCATAGAGGAGCACGGCGGCACGCGCATTGAGCCGCTTGTAGGCATTGGTGGCAATGTCGATGCCCTGCATCACCTCGTTTGGCATGATCCGGAACGTCCAGGGATTGCCGGGATCAGTGATCTTGATCGAGGAGGAGCCGGCATTGAGCAGCGGCACCTTGGCCTGCTCAACGAGTGGCATGATCGCAAGTGTCGCGTCGGAGCACTCCTCGCCAAGCGCCACATGTGGCTTGTATTGCTCGAGGAGCCGCTTGGCCGCCTGGGTCGCCGGCAGCGGGCTGCATGCCGTGTCTTCATATCGGACTTCGAGCTTGTAGCCGTTGAGCCCGGCCTTGTTGATTTGCTCGATTGCGAGCTCGATTCCCTGCTTGTCCTGCACGCCGAAATAGGCGCCTGGCCCCGACACGGGAAACAAACCACCGATCTTGATTACCTTGTCTTCCGCGTGGGCGACAGTCGCGGCGGCACAAAGGGCGAAGGTCGCGGCGGCAATGCCGGCGCGGCGTGGCAGGCCATGCTTTGTCATGAAACTCTCCCGCAAAGTCTCAGCCATTTAAGCCTGAAACGTGCGCGCGTGCCAGCCAAGGTTCATTCCGTCATTCCGGGGCCCGAGCGCAGCGAGGGAACCCGGAATCCATAACCACAGGCAGTCCGCGCATGGCGAGGCCTGTGGTTATGGATTTCGGGCTCGCCGCTTTTCTTTGCGGCGCCCCGAAATGACAGCGATACTGAATCAACCGTTGGAAATGCAAGCCTACCGCGCCAAGGCCGGCAACAGCACGTGGCGAGCGATCTCGTAAATCGCTTGATTGCCGCGGTTGGCCAAAATCACCACTCCGAGCCTTCGCTCCGGTACAATGCCGATATAGGTGGATGAATTGTTCAATCCGCCGGGCTTGTCGATGATGCGCGGGCCGCCGTGCTCATTGATCTCCCAGGCAAGTCCTTGCGTGACCTGGGGGCTGATGCGGAACATGCCTTGTTGGGTGAGTTGCATCGCATCGCGCAGCTCGAGTGGGACGTCCAGCTCTCCCATTTGTGCAGCGACGAAGGTCGCGAGATCACGCGCCGAGGAGAACATCTGGCCCGCGCCGGGAAAGCTGAAATATCCCTGCTGGTCGCCGGGTGCTCCGACGAGGTCGCCTTTGTCAGAATAGCCCTGCACCGCGCGGCCCATGATCGATGCAGAGTCCGCCGATGCAAGGCCGCCCTGCGCCGGCTCCGGCATCAGTGTCGAAGTCATTTGGAGCGGCGCGAGCACGCGCTCGCCGATCAGCTGCGCGATGGGCGTCTCGAACCTGCGTTCCAGGGCGAGGCCCAGTAGCACGAAGCCGGCATGGCTATAAATATGCTGCTTGCCAGGCTGCTCGCCGCCCTTGGGTGCCCAATGGTTGAGAATGCTTATGAGCTCGGCGAGATCGTAACGGTGCTGCGGCCATGGTGGATGGTCGCTCGGAAGCAGAAGCCCGGACGTGTGCGTCGCAAGCTGGCGCAGCGTGACGCCGCGGATATAGCTACCCTCCTGCAACTCCACGATGTATTTGCCGACCGGATCGTCGAGCGTGATCTCGCCTCGCTTGACCGCATGCGCCAGGAGGGTGACGTCCAGAACTTTGCGGACGGACCCGAGATTGAACAGCGAGTTCGGACGTGACCGGCCGCTGTTGGGCACGGTCCGCCAGTCCATAGTTGAAGAAAAAGGTCCGGCCATCGCGGTGGACCGCGGCGGCAACGCCGCCGGCCTGATCCGCTGAAACGAGCGGGGCGAGTGCCCTTGCGACGATCCCGTCGATTGCGGTGTCGGTCTGCGTCCGAGCTCCGGTCGCCATCAGCACGCAAGCGAGTGCAAGCACCACAAACCGCATGCCTCTCCGGGTCCTCGCTCGCTTGAGTCGGATAGCAGACGCAGGAACATCTCTCGCACAAAAGGCGTTATTGCGGCATGCGTTCGCTCATTACGCTCAGATTCGTCTGTCCCTCCACCCAACAAGAATTACGGTACAAGCTGCAAGCCGATGCGCGCACGTTGGTGAAGCGCTGGCCGAAAACCATGAAATGCCGCTGCCCCTATTGCAGAGCGCTGCACAGCTTCTCTTTTCGCCAGGGCTATGTTGACGGCATGATCGCCCATGTCGGCCAGGAACCCGGGCGCGGAGGATCGTGCGCGAAGCACGTATCCCGGTAGCGCGTCAGAGCGCCAACTGCGCGTCGGCGCTCAATATGCGACGAACTTATCGGCGACCGGGAACGGGTCGGTGCCCGGCCCGGAACCAACAGCGGCCTCCGGTGGTTGAGCAAACCATGCAAGACCCAGCCAAGACACCCATTCGGCCGCAGCTTTACATGCGCGATGGCCGGATCATTCGGTCCCTGGCGGACGCCATCGCGCTGCTGCGCGAGCACGAGGCGCGTCCCGGAGTTGATGCCCGGGACGAGGTGTTGCACCGGATCGAACGGGCGAAGACCGAGGGGGAGCGCCAGCAGGCAGCTGATGCCTTCGTCGTCTGGGCCGAGGAACTGGATTTGCTCTTGGCGACGCCCGAAACGGCGCACCATACCTGAGCCTGGTTTTGCAGCTAATTTAGCTGCTTCGCGCAAAATCCGGCGAGACTGTGTTATCGTCCTCCGGAATCCAATCCGGCAAAACGCTCGGCGACGGCGCACCTCCATACAGGGACTGCATGGCGTGCATCAGCTCGCCGTCGTCCAGAATCTGGACAATCTCCTTGAATGCCTTTTCTGCATTCCGGTTTCCCGGCTCCAGATAGAAGGCGACTTTTGCCTGCGCGCGGCGCATGGCTTCGAGAATAATCGAGAGTTCATCCTTCATCTCAAACGCCCTTGAGAACGCCAAGAGAAAGCCGACTACGGCGAGTACGGCGGAAACATCCTACGACGGGGCCAAGCATGTCCCGCGCGAGAGCAAGCCGGCTTTGTACAACGTCCGGCGCACTTTTGCGACTCGATTCGGCCAAGACAAGCGCCTGCGGCATCGAAACGAGAGGACTGCATGGACCGGCGGCGCGTTGTCTGGCTTTTAGGCATTCCGATCCCAACATCATCCGCTGGCGCTGTTCTGGCATTGATCCCGCTGGAGGCGGCGCAAGCGCGACGAAAGAAGCCTTCGGCCCACCAGCCCCGGAGGCTTCTTCTTTTTTGATGTCACCGCTGATGCGTCCTCCCGGATGGGATGCCAAAAAGATGCTTGAAATATCAATTTGCAAGGAATAATGATCACAGCATAGGGATTGCATATCAGTTTCTGGCTATCATGATTTCGAGTGCGCAACTGCGGGCGGCCCGGGGGCTTCTCGGCATCGACCAGCGTACACTTGCACGTTTGTCCGGCCTGTCACTGCCCACCATTCAGCGCATGGAGGCGAGGGAGGGCGTGATCCGGGGCAATGTCGATTCCCTGATGAAGCTCGTTGCGGCACTCGATACGGCAGGCATCGAGCTTATCGGTAACAATGCCATCAGCAACAATGGCGGGCGCGGCGTGCGGCTCAAGGTTGCTGCGCCGTGACGATCACCATCGTGCTGGCTTGCGCGGCCTTGTTGCTCGTCCTCGCAGTTCTCGCCTGCGTCGTCGGACGCTGGCCGAGCGGGAGCTTCATCACCTACGGCGCGAGTTGCGTGCTGGCTCTGATCGCGCTTCTTGCCGGCGCTGCGCAATTGCTCAGCCACGCCCCCGTATCCAGCATCAATTTGCCGCTCGGTGTGCCATGGATCGGCGCCCATTTCCGCCTGGATGCGCTTTCCGCGTTCTTCGTCATTGTCGTTGATCTCGGCGCCGTTGCTGCGAGCGTTTTTGCCATCGGCTATGGCGCGCGCGAGCCAGCCCCAATGCGTGTCCTCCCGTTTTATCCCGCATTCCTCGCCGGCATGAACCTGGTGGTGCTGGCCGATGACGCGTTCAGTTTCTTGATTGCGTGGGAGTTCATGTCGCTTTCGTCATGGGCGCTGGTGATGGCCCATCATCGCGTTCCGGACAATGCGCGCGCTGGCTATGTCTATCTGGTGATGGCGAGCTTCGGCGCGCTCGCTCTGCTGCTCGGCTTCGGTATCCTTGCCGGACCTGACGGCGGTTACGCCTTCGCCGACATTCGCGCCGCGCATCTCTCTCCCGCGCCGGCAGCCTTGGTGCTGTGCCTTGCGCTGGTCGGGGCCGGCTCCAAAGCAGGTCTCGTTCCGCTGCACGTCTGGCTGCCGCTCGCGCATCCCGCAGCGCCGAGTCATGTCTCAGCGCTCATGAGTGGGGTGATGACGAAGGTCGCCGTCTACGGCTTCGTACGCATTGCGTTTGATCTCCTGGGCGAGCCGGCGTGGTGGTGGAGCACCATTGTTCTCACCCTCGCCGGCATCACCTGCGTCATGGGAGTCCTCTACGCGCTGATGCAGCATGATCTCAAACGGTTGCTCGCCTATCACACCGTTGAGAATATCGGCATCATTTTCATCGGGCTCGGCCTGAGCCTTGCGTTCAGCGCGTACGGCATGGCGTGGGCCGCCGCGCTCGCGCTCACAGCCGCGCTGCTCCACGTCCTCAACCATTCGTTGTTCAAGAGCCTGTTGTTTTTTGGCGCCGGCGCGGTGCTCAACAGCACCGGCGAGCGGGACATGGAGCGCCTCGGCGGGCTCATTCACCGCATGCCGCAGACAGCATTTGCGTTCCTGATCGGCTGCGCGGCCATCTCGGCTCTGCCGCCGCTCAACGGCTTCGTATCGGAGTGGCTGATCTTTCAGGCCATCCTGGTCAGTCCGCAACTGCCCGCATGGGGATTGAAATTTCTGGTGCCGGCGGTGGGTGCGCTGCTCGCACTCTCCGCGGCCTTGGCTGCTGCCTGCTTTGTCAAGGCGTTCGGCGTGACGTTTCTTGGCCGCCCGCGCAGCTCTGCCGCTGCAACCGCGCAGGAGACCGATCGCTTCTCATTGGCGGCGATGTTTGCATTCGCCGCGCTCTGCCTGATCGCCGGCATTCTGCCTGGGCTCTTCATCGACGCGCTGGCGCCCGCCGTGCAGGCATTGGCGCACGATCGCATGCCAACGCAGTTGGGAGTCGATTGGCTTTCCATTGTGCCAATCGCAGAAAGCCGCAGCTCCTATAATGGGCTCCTCGTCTTCTTGTTCATGGTGATTTCCGGCGCGCTGGCGGCGACTGCCATCCACCGTCTGGCCTCGGACAAGTTGCGGCGCGCTCCTGCATGGGATTGCGGCTACCCCGATGCTAGTCCTGCGACGCAATACACGGCGTCGAGCTTCGCCCAACCTATACGCCGGGTGTTCGGCAGCGTTGTCTTTGCCGCTCGCGAGCACGTCGAGGTGCCGCCCCCGGGCGACCCCCGTCCGGCCCGTTTGGTGGTCACGCTGCACGACCCGATCTGGGAAGCGATTTACCTGCCGCTGGCAGCGGGGGTCAGCATCGCAGCGGAGCGGCTCAATCGCCTCCAGTTTCTCACCATTCGTCAGTTCCTCAGCCTCGTCTTTGCCGCCCTCGTCATCCTGCTTCTGGTGCTTGCGCTGTGGCCTTGATTGCCGATTTCGCGGTGCAGGGAGCGCAGATGCTCATGGTGCTGCTCCTTGCGCCACTGCTCACCGGGTTGGTCCGCAAGTTCAAGGCGCGCATGCTGCGTCGTGCGGGGCCGCCGGTGATCCAACCGTACCGCGACCTGCTGCGGCTCATGCGCAAGGAAGTTGTGCTTGCCGATAGCGCTTCATGGCTGTTTCGGGTCATGCCCTATCTCATCTTCGCTGCGACCTGGGTGGCGGCGTCGTTGGTGCCGACGTTCCGCACCGGGTTGCTGTTCTCGTGGTCGGCCGACCTGATCGCGATCATCGCGCTTCTCGGCAGCGCTCGCTTCTGTCTGGCGCTGGCGGGGCTCGACGTCGGCACCAGCTTCGGCGGCATCGGATCCAGCCGCGAAGTGATGATCGCGTCCCTGGCGGAGCCGGCGATGATCATGATCGTGTTCACCCTGGCATTGATCGCGGGCTCGACCCAGCTCTCGACCATGGCGGGTTTCATGCTCTCTCCCGCAGTTGGGCTGCGCGTATCGCTTGGCCTGGCGCTTATCGCCCTGATCATGGTGGCTATCGCCGAGAACGCACGCATCCCGGTGGACAATCCGGCAACGCACCTCGAGCTGACCATGGTGCATGAAGCCATGGTCCTCGAATATTCCGGCCGTCACCTGGCCCTGATCGAGCTTTCGGCGGCTCTCAAGCTCCTCCTCTATATCTCCCTGATCGCATGTGTGTTCGCCCCTTGGGGGATGGCCGGCCGGGGAGCGGGGATGGGCGCGCTCGCCATTGGCGTGCTCGCTTATGTCGGCAAGCTCGCGACAGGCGGCGTGCTGCTTGCCCTGTTCGAGACCTCGCTCGCCAAGATGCGCGTCTTTCGCGTGCCGGAGTTTCTCGGAGCCGCGCTGATGCTCGGGCTGCTTGCAACACTTCTCCTGTTTGTGTCCCGGAGCCTGTGATGACGCACAGTCTCACCTTCGACATCGCGCACCTGCTTGCTGGCTCCCTGGTGCTGGTCAGCTTCCTCCAACTCTATCAAGACCGTCTGTACGCTCTTCTCAATATTTTCGCGCTGCATGCGACGGTGCTTGCGCTCTCCGTGGCGTGGCAGGCTTACGCGCAGAATGCGCCGCATCTTTTCGTCACCGCTGCGATCGCGCTCGTCTTCAAGGCGATGGTTATCCCGGTCGCGCTGCACCGGATCATCGTGCGGCTCGGAATCCACCGCGAGATCGAGAAGGTCGTCGGGGTCGGCCCTGCGATGCTGCTCGGCATGGGCCTCGTGGCGCTTGCCATGGTGGTGATGCTCCGCGTGACGCCCGAGGCGGATCCGCTTGCGCGCGAGGATCTCGCATTTGCGCTCTCGGTCGTGCTGCTTGGCCTGTTGATGATGGTGACGCGGCGCAACGCCGTGAGCCAGGTCGTGGGCTTCATGTCGTTGGAGAACGGGCTCGTTCTGGCCGCAACCGGCGCCAAGGGCATGCCGCTCGTCGTTGAGATCAGCGTCGCATTCTCCATCCTGATCGCATTCATCGTCATCGGCATCTTCCTGTTCCGCATCCGCGAACGTTTCGACACGGTGGATGTCCAGGCGCTCGATACTTTTCGGGGAGAGCGGGCGTGAGCGGGGGAGTGAGCTTCGATGCTATTGGTGGCGTTCTGTTGATCCCTGCATTCGCGGCGCTGCTGCTGGCGCTGCTGCCCGGCTATTACGTGACCGCGCGCATCAATGTGCTTGCGGCACTTGCCACGTTTGCGGTCGCCCTGACGATGTTTTTTCAACGGCCGGCGCAGGGCGCCTACTTTCACGTTGACGATCTCAACAACGTTTTCATCGTGCTCACCACCTTCGTCGGCTTCACCACCAGCATTTTCAGCGCGAGCTATATCGGCCACGAGCTGGAGACCGGACGGCTGACGCCAACCTTTGTTCGATTCTATCACGCCATGTATCAGGTGCTGATGTTCGCGATGAATCTCGCGCTCACTGCAAACAATATCGGCTTGATGTGGGTGGCCATCGAGCTCGCTACGCTCACGACCGTGCTCATGGTCGGCATCTACCGCACCCATGAGGCACTCGAAGCCGCGTGGAAATATTTCATTCTCGGAAGCGTGGGCATCGCGCTGGCGCTATTCGGCACTATCCTGGTCTATATGGCGGCAACACCGGTGATCGGCGAAGGTGCGGACGCGATGGTGTGGACCGCTCTGGTCGCCCGCGCGGCGGAATTCGACCCCGCGCTTCTCAATCTTGCCTTCGTGTTTCTGCTGCTTGGCTACGGCACCAAGGTCGGGCTGGCGCCGCTGCATGCCTGGCTTCCCGATGCGCACGCCGAAGGCCCGACGCCGATCTCGGCCGTGCTTTCAGGTCTCCTGCTCAATGTCGCGCTCTATGCCTTGCTGCGTTTCAAGATGCTGCTCGCCGTCAACCCGGCCGCGCTCGCTCCTGGACCGCTGATGGTGACGATGGGCCTCCTCTCGCTTATTTTCTCGGCTTTCATGCTCTATCGCCGGCGCGACATCAAACGCATGTTTGCGTATTCGTCCATCGAGCACATGGGCATCATCACCTTTGCCTTCGGCATGGGCGGGCCACTCGCCAATTTCGCCGGGCTATTGCACATGACCATGCATTCGCTCACCAAATCGGCGATCTTCTTCGCGGTCGGTCACATTGCCCAGGTGAAAGGCACGCAGCGCATCGCCGAGATGGGAGGATTGACCGAGACCCATCCGGCGCTCGGCTGGGGTCTCGTCCTGGGAGTGGTGGCAATCGCGGGGCTGCCGCCGCTCGGAATCTTCACCAGCGAGTTTCTGGTGGTGACCTCGACCTTCGCACGCGCACCATTCCTCGCCATCATTCTGGTCTTCGGGCTGCTTGTCGGCCTCGCAGCCCTCTTCCTGCGGCTTAACGCCGTGGCGTTCGGAGAGCCGCGTGGAGAGAGCGCGAAAGCGCGCGCCTCCTACATCCCGATGTTCGCTCATCTGGCGCTCGTGCTGCTTGCCGGCGTTTACCTGCCGCCGGCCGTGGTTGCCTCCTTCCAGAGCGTCGCCAGGCTGTTGGGATAGCGATGGCGTCTTTCATCGACATGATCGAAGGACGCAGCGTGACGCAGCATCATGGCTGCGCGCGCGTCATTGTCGGTCGGGACGCTTGGCGCCGCATATGCGGCGATCTGGCTGCCGGCCATCTCAGCCTGCTCGGGCTGTGGGTGGATGCCGATGCCATCCACATGGCGGTGCTCGATCAGCGCGACACCGGCATCGCGCGACCGGACATGATTGTCGTGAGCCTGGAATGTCCTGACGGTTGTTTTCCGTCGGTTGGCGCGCTCCATCCTCCGGCGATTCGCCTCGAACGGGCGATCCGCAGCCTGTACGGCCTCGAGCCGGTTGGGCTGCCGGACGCCAGGCCGTGGCTCGATCTTGGCTTCTGGGACACAGCGCACCCGCTTGCCCCGGGCGGTGGCACCGCGGGGCGCTCTGGCGAGTACGCCTTTCTGCCGGTGGACGGGGAAGGTCTGCACCAAATCCCGGTGGGACCGGTGCATGCGGGGATCATCGAGCCTGGACATTTCCGCTTCACCGCAAACGGGGAGACGGTGGTGCGGCTGGAGGAGCGCTTGGGCTATGTGCACAAGGGCATCGAGTCACTCATGACCGGCGCAACGCTGGACAGGGCATTGCGCCTGGCCGGCCGCGCCTCCGGCGACAGCACTGTTGCCTATGCCCTCGCCTTTGCCCATGCCGTCGAAGCAGCCTGCCTGATCGAGGTTCCCCCTCGCGCCATCTATTTGCGCGCGCTGATGTCCGAGCTTGAGCGCATCGCCAATCATTTCGGCGACATCGGCGCTGTGTGCAACGATGCATCCTTTGCCATCATGCATGCGCAATGCGCCGTCCTGCGCGAAAGGGTGCTGCGGGCGGCGGATGCGGGCTTCGGCCATCGGCTGATGATGGACGTGGTGACGCCGGGCGGGGTTGCGCTCGATCTCAGCGCGGCCAGCGAGCGGACCATCCGCGATTTGATCGAAGAGATAAATCGGACCTTTCCGGCCTTGATCGAGCTCTACGACAACACCGCGTCCTTGCAGGACCGCACGACCGCGACCGGCGTGCTGCTGCCCGGCCTGGCGCGGCAGTTCGCTGCCGGAGGTTACGTCGGGCGGGCGAGCGGCCGCACCTTCGATGCGCGCAAGACGCTGCGCTATCCGCCTTATGACGTGCTCGAATTCGACGTGCCGGTGCTCGCGGCAGGCGACGTGAGCTCCCGCGTCTGGATAAGAATTCGCGAGGTGGAGCAAAGCCTCGGTCTGATCAAGCAGATCCTGGATGACCTGCCCAAGGGCGCCACCTTCGTCCCACCCGATGCCCCCTCGGGATCGCGGGAAGGTCTGGCCTTGGTGGAAGGCTTTCGCGGCGACGTGCTCGCCTGGATTCGCATCGAAGGCTCGCGCGTTCTGCGCTGTCATCTGCGCGATCCCTCCTGGTTCCAGTGGCCGCTCCTGGAGGCCGCCATCGAGGGCAACATCGTCGCGGACTTTCCCCTCTGCAACAAATCGTTCAACTGCTCGTATTCCGGTCACGATCTTTAAGGCACTCGCATGCGGCGAATTCTGTTCGAGAGCCTGTTTGCGCGACCGCTCACCGAGCCCGCACCGGCGCAGGACGATGCTGTTCTGGCGGATCTCGTTGAGCGTCTCGATCGCGCCGCGCGGCGGCGGCTCGGCCGCAGCCTTTCGATCCGAGAGGTAGACGCCGGCTCGTGCAACGGCTGCGAGCTGGAAATTCATGCGCTCAACAATCCATTTTACGATCTTGAGCGCTTCGGCCTGCGCTTCGTCGCCTCCCCCCGTCACGCCGACGTGTTGCTGGTGACCGGACCGGTGACCAAAAACATGCGGGAGGCGCTCCGGCGCACTTACGATGCGACACCGGATCCGAAATGGGTGGTTGCGGTCGGCGATTGCGCCCTCGACGGCGGAATTTTCTCAGGCAGCTATGCCGTGGTCGGCGGCGTCGAGAGCGTGGTGCCTGTGGATTTGCATATTCGCGGCTGTCCGCCGCGTCCCGCGCAGCTGCTCGCCGGGTTGCTTGCATTGATGGAAGCCATATAGAGGTCGAAACCGGCATCACGGTCGCGCTGGAGCCCTATCATGACGCGCTTGCAAAGAGCGGCCGGAAACGCGCATCCTCATCAGGCGTTGCCCGCTGACGGAGATGTCTCATGCGCGAAACCTTGCAAGCGATGTTGACGCGCGGCCTGCTCGAGATCGTCGGCCTCATTCTCGTTGCTGCGGCTCTGATCTATGTCGTCCTGCGGTGGTCGCGCCGAAGCGGTGCAAGGCCGGCTGCCATGGTTGCTGCGCGCGCGGGCAGTCAAAACCCTCAGGCGACCGAAGAGAAATCATATGGACGCGCGCCGACCCGATCGGCTGCGTCCGAGGATACAAAAGAGGTGGTGGGCATCTCTCCGACAGCTTTGGGAAGGCTGCGCTCCGGGCGCGAGGAGGACCGTCCAAGCGAGGACGATGTCGTCCGACAGCATTTGGGACCACGTGGAGTGCCGGGAGAGCCCGCGCCAGCGAACACGCTGCCGGAAAACGAAACCCAGATGCCGAAACCTCTCGATCCCGGGCATACCGCCTGAACGGGCATGAGGGCGGTGGCTTTGTGCGCGCCGACGTTGTTGGCAGGCCGGGCTTGAAGGCTGCCTCGGCAGATGCGATATCGTGCGCCATCAGCCCACTCAATCTCCCGGCAGACACGCTCGTGCTGGCGAGGACGCCTCAGTGGCTGATCTCTGGAATGGCGGGGTAGCTCAGCTGGTCAGAGCGGCGGAATCATAATCCGTAGGTCGCCGGTTCGATCCCGGCCCCCGCTACCAGCAAAACGTCAAGTTTGTCATTCTTCGTCAACTGGAAACAACTGGGCGATCCATGTATGTCGGCACCGGTGTGCGTCCCGTTTGTTTTGCGAGGGCGAGATCCGAGATCAAGGAGTCTGGTAGATGCACTTGCGGTGGCTGAAATCCAGTGTTTCCGTCGTGGCAGCGATGGGAGTCTTGCTGGCGGGAGTCTTGGCGCTGGGGCTGTTGGCGCCGGACAATGCCGCCGCCCAGGAGATAATACGGGTGGGCGCTCCGTTGCCCCTGACCGGACCTTTGTCGCCCGAAGGCGTGAAGCAAAAGCAGGGCTACGACCTCTGGGCCGAGACCGCGAATGCCAAAGGCGGCATCAACGCGAACGGCAAGGCCTACAAGGTCGAAATCGTCTATGTCGACTATGCCTCGAACACACCGCGCGCGGTGCAGACGGCGGAACGGCTGATCAGCGAGGACAAGGTCAACTTTCTGTTTTCACCGTTCGGTTCGGGCGCGACCAAGGCGGCGAGCGGTGTATCGGAGAAATACGGCATTCCGACCATCGCGGCGACTGCGTCCTCGGAGCAGGTCTACGACCAGGGCTATAAATATCTGTTCGGCACCTTCACGCCGAACGACACGTTGACCGAGCCGCTTGCTAACATTGTCACTGGGCACGACTCGAAGGCGAAACGCGTGGCCATCATGGCGCGTAACGATCTTTTCCCACTTGCCATCGGTGGCGAAATGGAGAAGTCGGCGAAAAAGCGCGGCCTCGATGTTGTGATGTTCGAGAAATACGCGATCGGCACCATGGACCATGCCTCCGCCATTACGCAGATGCGTGCCGCCAAGCCGGATTGGATTTTTGCCACCGGCTACATCAATGACCTTATTCTCATTCGCAAGCAGATGAATGATCTTGGCGTTACTGCCCCGGTGCTGACCATGATCGCGGGTCCGGCCTACAAGGAGTTTATCGATGCCAATGGGCCGCTGGCCGAGAACGTATCCAGCGCTGCCTGGTGGCATCCAGCCGTGCGATATGAGGGCAAGGGCGTGTTCGGCTCGACCGAAAACTTCAACAGGTTGTGGCAGGAGAAATATAAGGAATTGCCCGATTATGCCCAGGCGTCCGCCGCGGCGGCCGGTGAGATTCTCCAGCTCGCCGTCGAAAAGGCAAACAGCCTCGATCCAAAAAAGGTGCGTGACCAACTTGCCGCCATGGACACCACGACGTTCTATGGGCGCATCAAGTTCGGTCCCACCGGACAGATCACCTCGCTTGATCCTCCGGTGTTTCAGATCCAGGCCGGCAAGCCGGTGGTGATCTTTCCCGATTACATCAAGCAGGGTGAGTTGAAGCTCGGAGTGAAGTGACGGCGGAATACCTCAGCGGATAGCGGCTCGTCATAATGACCTGCCGCATTCTCCGATGCTATTCATCCATGTCGCGGGCTTCAGCTGGGGTAACCTCTCCCCGCAGGGGAGAGGTCGGATCGCGCTTGCGCGATCCGGGTGAGGGGCTCCGGCGCACGAGAATCTGGACCCCCTCACCCGGAATGTGCGCGCAAGTCGCGCCATTCCGACCTCTCCCCTGCAGGGGAGAGGTGAAGAACAGCCGAGCTTCGCCCATGATCTACCTGCAGGTGCTGGCTAACGGGCTGATGCTGGGCGGACTTTACGCAGCCATCGCGGTCGGATTCTCGCTCGTGTGGGGCGTGCTCAACGTCATCAATCTGCTGCATGGATCCTTCATCGTCCTTGGCGCCTATGTGGGCTTTTTCTGCTACATGCTCTTTGGGCTGCATCCATTCCTGGCAGCGCCCATTGCCGGTGGGTTGCTGTTCGCGATCGGCTACGGGCTCCAGGGCGCGATCATCAACCGCGTTATTCGCGCGCCGGTGCTGATGACGCTGACACTGACATTCGGTCTCGACCTTCTCCTCAACAACGCGATGCTGGTCGCCTTCAAGGCGGATTACCGCAAGGTGGTGCTCGATCCGCCGCTGGGCTCGCTGTTTCTCGGCCCGGTGGTGCTGCCGATCGACCGGCTCGCGGTGATGGCGCTCGCGCTGCTGCTGACCTACGCGCTTTATCGTCTCTTGCGCGACAGCAAAATGGGGCGCGCCATCATCTCTGTTCGCATGGACCGCGAGGCTGCTGCGCTGATGGGCGTCAGCGTCCTGCGCGTCCAGGCGGTCACGTTCGGCATCGGTGCATTCATGGCAGGGGCGGCGGGAAGCCTGCTGAGCATCATCTATCCGGTGTCTCCCCTCAACAGCATCACCTTCCTCGGGAAAGCCTTCATCATCTGCGTGATCGGCGGGCTCGGCAGCGTCGCGGGCGCCATCGTTGGCGGTATCGCTCTCGGCCTGGTGGAAAGCTTCGTCGCACTGTGGCTCGGGCCGGAATATTCGGTGCCGGTTTCATTTGCGCTGCTTGTGCTCTTCCTCGCCGTTCGTCCCTCCGGACTGGTCGGCAAGCGGGGCTATGAATGAGAGACGCAATCATTCTTGCTGCCGTGGCTGTGGCGCTGGCCGCCTCCTTATGGTTCGGCGGCAACTATGCCCTGCGCTTTGCGACGATCTTTGCGATGTATGCAACGCTCGCGCTGTCGTGGAATTTCATCGGCGCTGCCGGATATCCGTCGTTCGCGACCGCGGCCTTCTTCGGGCTGGGCAGCTATGCCTCGGCGATCCTGCAGAGCTCCGGACTGCCGATCCTCGTCGCGTGGCCGCTCGGTGGGCTGGCAGCCGCTGCCTTTGCCGCACTGATCGGCCTCGCGATCCTGCACGTCAAAGGTCACTACTTCGCCATCGCCAGCCTGGCGCTGGTCGAGGTCCTGCGCGAGCTCGTCAACATCAGCGATCGTTTGACCGGCGGCGGCATGGGGCTGAACCTGCCGGTATCGACTGCGAGTGTGATGCAACAGGCGCTGCTTTTCTTTGTCGCGATGCTCGGGGCGGCAATTCTCACTCTCCTCGTCGCATTCCTGGTCGGCCGCAGCCAATTCGGGTTTGCGCTGCGATGCATCCAGCAGAACGAGGAGGCCGCGATCATGCTCGGCGTCAATGCGCGCCTGCACAAGACGGCAGCCTTTACGCTCTCCGCGCTGTTCCCGGGACTGGCGGGCGGCATTTATGCGAGTTGGGTGCACTACATCGATCCGGGCGACGTGTTCGACGTCCTGTTGTCGGTCAAGCCCCTGGTGATGGTGCTGCTCGGCGGGCTCGGCACGCTGCTTGGGCCGGTCATCGGCGCCGCCGTTTTTCTCGTGCTGGAAGAGGTGGTGTGGCGGAGCTTTCTCACCGTGCACGCGGCAGTGCTCGGATTGTTGATCGTCGCGCTCGTCTTGTTCATGCCGGACGGTATCCTGGCGATCGGACACCGCCGCTTGCGGGAGCGCCGGACATGACCGCGCTGCTGCAGCTGATAAACGTGTCTCGCGCCTTCAAGGGAGTGCATGCGATCGATGACATTTCGCTCACTGTGACGGCGGGAGAGGTCGTCGGATTGATCGGCCCGAACGGCGCCGGCAAAACGACGCTGGTGAATGTGGTCACGGCCATGTTCCCGGCGACGCGCGGCCGCGTGCTGTCCAACGGTCGCGACATCACGCGGCTTTCCCCGAACGCGATTGCCCGGCTTGGGATCGCCCGCACCTTTCAGATCGTGCAACCGTTTCCGCGCATGACGGTCGGGGAGAATATCGCAGCCGGTACACTGTTTGCCGGCGGAGCCCGGACGCTGACGGAAGCGCGCAGCCGGGCATCGACCCTGGCCGAGGAGGTGGGCATTGCAGATCAATTCGATCAGCCGGCCGAAACGCTGACCTTGGCGCGCCGCAAGCGTCTCGAATTTGCCAAGAGCCTCGCCATGCGGCCCAAGCTCTTGTTTCTCGACGAGGTCAATGCCGGGCTTAATCCGGCCGAGATCAACGACGCTTTGCAGTTGATCAGCAGGGTCGCCGCCACGGGCGTCACCATCGTGGTGATCGAGCACCTGATGAAGGTCGTCCTGTCCGTCTGCACCAGGCTCGTCGTTCTGCACCATGGCCAGCTTATTGCGGACGGATCGCCGCAGGCGGTGGTGCGCGATCCTCTTGTCGCCGAAGCCTACCTCGGCAAGCGCTATGTGCAGGCGAGCAGCGGGCGAACGCGATGACGGCGCCGCGTCTGCAAGTTTCGCAACTCGTGTCCGGTTATGGAGAAGTGCAGGTCCTCTGGGGCGTCGATCTCGACGTTGCGGCGGGCGAGATCGTCTGCGTGATCGGCTCCAACGGCGCCGGGAAGAGCACGTTGTTGCGCGCGATCTCCGGTCTGGTCCCGGTCTGGTCCGGGCAGGTGATGATTGATGGCCGGGATCTTACCGGTGCGGCTCCGGCGCAGATTCTTGCGGCCGGGGTCGCGCATGTGCCGGAAGGGCGCCGCCTCTTCTCGGTGCTGAGCGTCGAGGACAATCTGCGCATGGGCGCATATCTGCGGCACGATGAGGCGCAGGTGCGGCGCGATCTCGCCCAGGTCTATGACCTGTTCCCGATGCTGGGTGAACGACGCCGGCAGGAGGCCGGCACGCTCTCCGGCGGTCAGCAACAGATGTGCGCGATTGGGCGCGGCGTCATGAGCCGTCCGAAGCTCCTGATGATCGACGAGCTGTCGCTTGGCCTGGCGCCGCGAGCCGTGGAGGAGCTCAGCGAGGCGCTGGTGCGCATTCAACAGGAACGGGAACTGACAATTCTGCTTGTCGAGCAGGATGTGCTCGCCGCGCTCGAGCTTTCGCAGCGCGCGTTCGTGATCGATCGCGGCCGCGTCGCGCTGTCCGGTCCCGCCGACAGTATTGCCCAGGATCCGAAAGTCCGTGAAGCCTATCTGGGTGAAATCTAAGCCGCGCGCACGCCCAGGGGCGGAATAACTCTGACGACTATTGACAGCGGGGGGGTCAGCCGCAAGATCCAACCATGAGCGATGGGCGGCTTAATCTATCCTTCGACGCATTTCACGACGCGGATGCCCACGTCTGGGTTGCGACCAGCGCGCAGGGCCGGATGACCACCGAGGCACCGTCCCGTGAGGCCTTGATCGAGCGGGCGCTATACGTTGCCTGCTTTCGGGTGAAGGAGCCGGCAGAGAGAGAACTGTCGGCATCCGCAGTTCTCTGAACGCGTTTCGGTCGGGGTGACACGATTTCCGTCATGGCCGCGCTCGTCGCGGCCATCCATGCCTTGCGTGCCCGCAAATATGTCTGAGCGGGTCTGTGCCCGAGAAGATCGACCGCGCCTTCAGCGCGGGCGGAACGATCCGGTTGTCGACGACATTGCGCATGATGCTTGCGCTCAGGAGGCCGATGAGTGGCGAGCACATCTCCGTAGCGGTGGCCCGCGAGCAGAAGAAGGCTTCACCCCTGTCCGGCGTCTGGGAAGTGGACCCGAACGCTTTCGACCGAATGGAAGTGTCGGTGCAGGTTGTTCCTTTGTGAGCCTCGCCGGCGAGAGTTCTCGACGTTACTTGTTGCGGGCGTCGTGAGCGGCCTGCGCATTCTTTGTGGCTTGTGATACCACGCCGATCTTTGCAGGGGATACTCTTGTTAGCCGCCGTTGACTTGGCAGCGGACGCATGCCTTGGCCGGCCACGTTGCCGGTTGGGGGACGCGGCGGAAACTGCGCCGCACGGCGCATGGCCAGCGCGCGGTGGGCCGCCGCGACATGTGCAGATCGCGCCTCCAGCTTCTGCATGCGGTCGATCTCCTTGTTGACGCGTTTGAGCGCCGCCGCGAACGCCTGCTTGCGCCGCAGGGGATGCTCGGATGTGCCAGGGAAGCTTGCGCCTCTTGGCGCCGCCTTTCCGCGCGTTTCACGGCGCTTCTCGCGAGCCAGAGTGCGCTCCCGACCGCGCATGTCGCGCAGTCGCTGGCGCAACGCCCTGAGGTCATCTAGCCCGACGTCGTAGACGTTGGGATGGTGGCTCTGCATGACGATCTCATGCTCGTCGTAACTGAGAATGCTGCGCTCGAATTTGCAAGGTATGGACATGCTATCTCCAGGTTCTCCGCAGGTGCACACGCCCACGGGCGGCAGAGCTTCATTCATCCAAGATGGCGGGACGCGCAACGCGGCGCGCTTGTTGAGGAATTATACGGATTTGCTGTAACGCTGCCAAAGCCAGAAGGCTGCGAGGACGATGAGCGATCCGACGAAAGCCGCCACGATATCGCGCAACGAGATCGCCACGCTGTCCAGCCCGGGGAAAAGCCCGAACATGCGGAACAGCAGGCCACCCACCAAAGCTCCAATGAGTCCCACCCCCAGATTCCGGAGAAGGCCAAACCCCTTGCGGTCCCAGGTAATGATCAGCCCGGCAAGGCTTCCGCCAAGCAGACCTATGACAATCCAGACGATGAATTGACTGAGTGACGGCATCGCGGCCTCCCGCCTTCGCGCAATTCAAGGCACAAGATCATCTCGAGACCTTCCGAGCCTACACTAAAAGGAACGGTCCCGGGCGGTAACCGACGGGTCTCCGCCCGGACCAAGAATGCTACCCCGATTACGCAACCAGCTTGGCGCGAAGCCGCGTAAACTCCTGGTCGGTGATCGACCCTGATTTCTTGAGCCGGTCAAGCTTCTCGATCTCGTCAGCGGCGCTGAAGCCCACCACGCGACGCAGCTCGTCGCGCGCCTGCGCAGCTTGCTGGCCGCTTCGTTCGGCCATGCCTCTCGATTGAGTGATCATGTACGCGAATATGCCAAGGTAGGGGAACACGACCAGGGCGATCACCCATATCGCCTTGACCCAGCCGGATACGTCATGACGCCGAAACAGGTCGCTTATGACGATGATGAGCAGCCAGAACCATAGGACGAACATAAACACCGCGAAGGCGTCGGCAAGGAAATTGCGGAACGTGAAGCCTTCTGAGAAGAACAACATCGAGATTCTCCTTGTTTACTTGGCAGGACCTTCAGTGATCAGCAGTGTCGGCATTCGCCTTGCAGGGGAGTGACGGACATCTGCTAAAAACAGCTTACATGCGAGTAGATACAAATAGTGTGACCGTCAACGGCGGGTTCACTCTAGCGCGGCGTTTTCGAGATTTGAATCATACGCGTAGCCATTCCGGGGCGAGGCCGAAGGTCGAGAGACCCCGAGACCCATAACCATAGTTCGAGGTTATGGTTTCCGGGTTCGCCGCTTCGCGGCGCCCGGAATGACCAGTTTCGCGCCTTTGCATACCCTACACGGGCGTCAATCTCACCGGAACACGCTTCAATTTACGGTGCGCTCATCGGTCCGGCGCGGCCAGAATGCCATGCCAAGTCCGATCAAGAATATTGCGGCCAAAACCAAAAAGAGCGCGGACTGCTTGAACCACGCGATCGCCGGCACGGCGAGAGCCATGGCGAGGGCCAGAAAGCAGATTTGCAAGGACAGAAGATTGACTCCAGCAAGAAAAGTGCCGAGCGCGAGCAATGTCAAAAGCACCAGGCTGGTCGCCGGCGCGGGCAGCATTTTCTGAACGCCGGACAACAGCACGATATTCATCGTGACCAGAATAGCGACCCAGTGGAGCGCCTGCGTCCACATCAGCCGAAAGCGAGCTTGCTTATCGTCGGCATTTTCCCATTCCGTTACGATGCAGAGAACCCCTGTCGCCAGAGCCAAGAACTCCCAATAGCCAACGAGAGGCTGGTGCGAAATGTTTGTGTAGGCACGCCCGAAACCGCCAGCGTGAGCACGGCGATGTAGGGCAACTTCCGCTGCAAAAGGCCCGCGTTGCGGGGACGAACGGGTATCCCGACTGCGTTTTTCGTCAATTCGGGTTCACTCATCGAAAGCCCTCCCAAGATACCCGCGCGGCCCGATCGGGCCACCTACTTCTCGCCGGCGAGCGCCGCCCGCGCCGCGACCAGCTCCTTCTTCTTTGCCGCATCGATCTTCGGGTAGCTGAGGTCAAGCTTCTCCACCGCTTCCACGATCGCGGCGGCGACGATGAGGCGGGTGAACCATTTGTTGTCGGCGGGCACGATGAACCACGGCGCATGCGGCGTTGCGGTGGCGCGGATTGCCTCCTCGAATGCGTGCATGTAGTCGGCCCAGAAGCCCCGCTCGCGGATATCGGCGGAAGAGAACTTCCAGTGCTTCTGCGGCCGCTCCAACCGCTGCATGAAGCGCTTCTTCTGTTCCGCGCGGGACACGTGCAGAAAGAACTTGAGGATGATCGTTCCCTGCCGCGTGAGGTAATCCTCGAAGCGCGCGATGTCGGCAAGTCGCTCGTCCCATATTTGCTTGCCGACGTTCTGCGAGGGCAGCCGTTGCCGCTTCAAGACCTCGGGGTGCACGCGCACGACGAGGGTCTCCTCGTAGTACGAACGGTTGAAGATGCCGATGCGGCCACGCTCCGGCAGGTACTTGACGTAGCGCCACATGAAATCGTGATTGAGGTCCTCCGAAGAAGGCACCTTGAACGAGAACACCTGACAGCCCTGCGGATTGACGCCCGACATGACATGCTTGATCGTGCTGTCCTTGCCGGCGGCATCCATCGCCTGAAACACGAGCAGCAGCGACCAGCAGTCCTGGGCGTAGAGCATGTCCTGCTCTTCTGCGAGCCACTCGGTGCCGCGCGCAAGCAGATCGGCCGCCTCCCCCTTACCCAGCTGGAGGCCGCACGTATCCGCGGGATCGAAGTTCTTCAGACGGAAGCCCTTGCCCTTTGTGATACGGAAGGGATCAACATACTTCTGGAAGCGATCGAGGATCTCTCGTCTCGCCATGGCGCTGATCCCTTCCGTCGGCGCGACCGTCGCGCAGGGCAGTTATACCAGCTGAAACAGCAGCTGGCGCGTCATTGCGAACTGTCGCTGCGTGCGGTTCACCAGGACCAGCCTCAGCGCGCGGCCGTCAGTGCCGCGCCAAGAAGGATCGCTACCGCCAGGAGGGAGAGACTTGCCGCCGGCCATTGCCGAAGCCAGCCGTCGATCTGCTCGATCGATCTGCCGAAGTGAAGGCCGGCGTGTCGAGGCGGACCCAGAATCGCGGCAAGGACCTTCGGGAAGCGCGCGCCGTGCTCGCGCAGGCGGTGTCTGATCTGCGTGCCGGCATCATGACCTTCTCAGAACGATCCCACCGCCGACCCCAGCACAATGACCGCGGCAAGGGCGATCAGCGCGCCGACAATCCCGACGATGACGATGTCGCGGTAGCTCTGGCGATGAGTTGATCCGCAGACCGCGAGCAGCGTCACCACCGCGCCGTTATGCGGCAGGCTGTCCAGCGTTCCCGCGCCGATCACCGCAACCCGATGCATCAACGCTGGAGCGATCCCGGTTTGCGCAGCGATGCTCATGTAAGTGCCGCCGAGCGCATCGAGCGCAATTGTCAGCCCGCCCGACGCGGAGCCGGTGAGAGCTGCAAGCACGTTTGTTGCTGTGGCCAGCGAAACGAGCGGCCCACCACCGATCGAAAGCACCCAGTCGCGCACCAATTCAAAGGCCGGCAATGCGGCGACGACGGCGCCGAACCCGACGAGACTCGCAACGCTTAGAACGGGCAGCACCGAAGCGTTGGCGCCGGCATCCATGCTCGCGCGCAATGCAGGCAGACGCCGATAATTGACAATGATCAGCGTCGCCGTAGCGGCAGCAAGCGCGACCGCCACCGCCCAGACGCCGGCGACAGCGGAGAGCGAGGTTCCGCCCCAGCGCTCCTCCGCCAGGAAAGAAAAATCGACCCGGGGCAGGATGAGGAGCGACATCAAAAGATTGACGCTCACGACGACGATCAGAGGCAGCACGGCCGCAAAAATCGGTGGCGTAGCGTCACTGTGATGACCATGAGGAATTTCGGCGGGATCGAACTCGTGGGAGTTCGTTGCACGCTCGCGGATGAACTGGTCACCGGCATCGACAGTGGTGATTGCTTCGCCGCCATAGCCCTCGCCGGCTTTCCGAGCGACGGCCTCAGCACGCCCGAGCCACCATAACCCGAAGCCCAGCATGATGATTGACGCGATGATTCCAAGGCCGGGCGCTGCGAATGGCGTGGTGCCGAAGAACGGCATGGGGATTGCGTTTTGGATGGAGGGTGTTCCTGGAAGAGCCGACATGGTGAAAGTGGAGGTGCCCAACGCGATTGCCGCGGGCATCAGCCGGCGCGGGATATCCGCGGCGCGAAACAGCGCGTGGGCCATGGGCGCCAGCACGAAGAAGGCGACAAACAGGCTGACTCCGCCGTAAGTGACGATCGCTCCGGCCAGCACCACCGCAAGCATTGCCCGGCGCGATCCCAGTCGCTCGCTCATGGAGCGAGCAATGGCCTGCACGGATCCGCTGTCGTCCATCAGCTTGCCGAACAGCGCGCCAAGCAGGAACAAGGGAAAGAATTGCGCCACAAACTGTGCCGCGCTTCCCATGAAGGTCTGCGTCCAGTGCGCAAGCAGCGGCTCGCGGGACGCGGCCGCTGCAATGAGCGCCGCAGCTGGAGCGAGCAAAAGCACGCTCCAACCTTTGTAGGCCAGCCAGATCAGAGCTCCTAAGGCGACAACTATGCCGACGAGCCCCATCGGATCAGACATTCTCCAAGAAGAAATCCAGATCCAACGTCGAGCGGCGGCCCAAATCGTGCCTATGAGCACTCAGAAATGCCTGTGCGCAGCGGCGGCCTTCGTCACGCAACATGCAAAAAAACTCCCACTCGGCATTGAGCTTCGATGAGTAGCCAAGCTCGGTCATCATACCGCTGGCGATGCGATGGATGCGCATTCCCGCCCAGCGCGCCCCTTCGCAATCGCCCGCGTTCGCGACCTGGCGCAGGACTGCAATCAGTCGCAGCTCTTTCATCAGCGGCGAATTGAAGGAGACTTCGTTCAGCCGGTCGAGGATCTCGCGAGCTGAACGCGGCGTGCCTGGCCGCTCGATCGGATTGACCTGAATGAGGATCGTATCGCTCGCCGCGCACTCGCGCACGAGCGGCGTGATGGTAGGGTTGCCCACGTAACCGCCGTCCCAATAGGGCTCGCCGTCAATCTCGATGGCCTGAAACATTGTCGGCAGGCAGGCCGAGGCGAGCAGCACCTCCGGGGTGATCTCGGCGTTGCGAAACACGCGGCCGCGGCCGGTACGGACGTTGGTGGCGGTGACGAACAGACGGATCGGTGATTGCCCGAGGCGGGCAAAGTCGACGCACTCGGCCAGGATGTCGCGCATGGGATTGGCGCCGCGCGGGTTGAGGTCATACGGCGAGAAAACGCGGGCAGCGAGGTCGAGGGCGACAAAGATGGGCGAATTGTCCAGCGTCCATCGACCCATCATGATATCCAGCGGCGTTCGCCGGAAGGGACTGAACATGGCCGCACGCGAAACGCGTTGCCAGAAATCCTCCAACGCAGCTTTGGCGCCCTGGTATCCACTTGCCGCGTGGCCGTGCGCGAGCACGGCAGCATTCATCGCGCCGGCGGAGGTGCCTGAAATACCTTCGATCCGCAGCTGCGGCTCTGGCTCTTCCAGCAGACGATCCAACACACCCCAGGTGAAGGCGCCGTGAGCGCCGCCGCCTTGCAGCGCAAGATCGATCAGGATCGGATCATGATCAGGCTTGGCCGCGGCATCGGAAGGAGCGTCGGACATCTTGCCTCATATTAAAGATCATTTGAGCAATGGAAGGTTGCGACGGGATTATGATCCAATGTGCAAGAAAGCCAAGGGCGCCGGCGTTGCGGTTAGAGCGGTTCGGACATGAGTGGAGACACGGCTATTCGCGGCATGCTCGCTCTCTGCGCGGTTATTCTTGTGGCCGCGGCGCTGTACTTGGCTCGCTCGATTTTCGCGCCGGTTGCCTTCTCTATCTTCGCCATGGCGATTGTCTGGCCCTTTCAAAGGGCACTGCAGGCAAGAATGCCGAAGCTCATCGCACTTGTATTCACGCTTCTCCTGACGCTCGCTGTCCTTAGCCTGCTTGCGCTCGCCGTTGCCTGGGGCAGCAGCCAGGTCGGTCAATGGCTGTTGCGCAACCTCGACCGTTTTCAGTTCATTTACATCAAGACGAACGAATGGCTGGAGGGGCACGGCATTTTTGCAACCGCGCTGCTTGCCGACCGCTTCGATGTAGCTTGGCTTGTAGGCTTCGCCCAGCAGGTTGCGGCAAGACTCAACTCCATGACTGGTTTTGCTCTTCTCATTTTTGCGTTCACGATATTGGGTCTCATGGAAGTAGACCAGGCTGGCATGAGAATCAGAAGGCTTGAAAGCCAGCACCCGCATTTGCAATTGTCGCAAGCTGCCGAGCGTATAGCCGTTCAGTTCCGAAAGTACATGCTCATTCGAAGCGTTGCGAGCCTTCTGACCGGGTTCGTGACTTTCTGCTTCGCGCTTCTTGTCGGGTTGGATCTCGCAATTGCCTGGGGCGTGATATCGTTCGTTCTGAATTACATTCCATTCCTCGGGCCGCTTGTAGCGGTTGTTCTCACCACCCTTTTTGCCGCCGCACAATTCGAGTCGGTAGAGATGACGTTGATCGTCCTGGCCGGACTGAGCGTCATCCAGTTCTTGATCGGCAGTTATCTCGAGCCGTTGCTGGCCGGCGCCACTCTGGCAATCTCTCCATTCCTCGTGCTGTTTGCCGTGTTCTTCTGGAGCTTTCTCTGGGGTATTCCCGGAGCCTTCATCGGCGTGCCCATAACGATTGCGTTGCTCACGATATGCGCGCAGTACGCGTCGAGTCGCTGGATAGCGGTGCTGCTTTCAGATTCCGCGAGCAGCAACAATGTCCTCACGCTGAGGAAGGCGCCGACCGCAAAGTCGTAACGTACGCCCACGATGGCGAGCGAAGCGACATCCGGGTATTGCCGTCACAGGTGGACACGGCCCGGCCAGTCAATCTTCGCGATGCGTTCAACGTCTGCGGGCGCTACCAACTACGACTTGCACGTCGCCGGAAGGCGTCCCCTTGACGGTGATCCGCTCCGGTGGAAGCAGTCGCAGCCGCCCGTGCGGCCCCACTGCAAATGTTTGGATGTAGAAATACGACGCGAGGTCATCGGGCGCGCTCATCACCGGGGAGGGGGCTGATATTATCAGAAGCCCGGCGCATTCTCCGATCCAGTCGATATGGCGATGACCGTGCATCAGAGCCGAGCGTCCAGCCAAGGGATGCATGCGACGAAGAAACCAGCTGCCATTGATAAGTGCGGTGCCGATGCGCTCTGAAAATGCTTTCGCCGGGCGAGGATATTCGACGGGATGATGATGGAGAGCGATGAGCCAGCAGGCTCGCGGGTATTGCTTCGCAACGATCTCGATCCCTTTCACCTGCTCGGCCGAGATCAATCCGAGTGCATTGGTGAACGAAAAATGCGTTTCGGCGTTTGAGTTCAACAGCATGATTCCCAGCCCGTCGTCCGATTCCGGCGCAAGCACCAACGGAAAGATCTTGGCCCATAAGTCAGCCAGCCGCATGGAAAGCAGCAATGGCGCGGCGTCGGCGAATTCGGCGATCTGGGCGCGGTGCGGCTCCAGCACGTCTGCAAGCGTCCCGCCGAGGCGCGCCGCCGCATGGTCCACGACCCGAACGCGGCGGCCCTGCAGTTGATCCATCACGGACAGCGTCCGAATCTGGCGAAGCCGCTTGCTTGGGCTTGTCGGCAGGTCCAGCCGTGCCGGATTGGCGCGATCAACGACATTGAGATCGTGGTTGCCCGGAAGGACGAGGATGCGTTCGGCCAGTCCCGGATAGAGTGCTAGCGCGTCCAGGAACTCGGCCCATTCGGCAGAGCGCCCGGCATCGGTCATGTCGCCGGTGATGAAAATCGCGTCGAGCGGATTATTGCCGTGAAGGGCAGCCAGTCCGCCGAGCACCTGCTTGAGACGCTCGTTGCCACGCGGGCCTGATCGGCCGCTCTCGATGCGAAAGCCGTAACGCTCGCCGACGACGTGGAGATCGGACAAATGAGCCACGCGCCATCGGCGACCTGTCTCAGGAGCGGTGTAAAAAGCATGGAAATCGCGCGGCTGGGACATGGTCGCGTCGCCGAGTGCCCAAACGAGCGCGATGACCGCGAGATAGACGGCCAGCAGCACGACACCGTTGGAGAGAGCTATCGGCGCGAGGTGGAGCGGCGAAGCCAGATCCGAGATGGCGCCGATCCAGCGCGAGCCCGGCCAGGCAAGCATCAGCGTCAGCAGGGCAAGAGCGCAGATAAGGATTCCGGCGGCGGCGGCGGTCGCGGCGCGTATTCTGCTCCGGCGGGTCTTAGCCGTCCGTTCCGGAAGGAGCTGCTCCACAAGTTGTTGCAGCCCCTCGCGGGTGGCCGCATAGCTAGGCTCGATAACGAGAGAGTTCAACGTCCAGAAGCTGCGCTCCACGAGACGGAGCAGGGGCCTTCCCCCAAACCAGCCGATCGCGAGCAGTAGGACAAGCAGGAACATCGGCCAGAGCCCAAGATAAGGAGACGCAACGTTCCCGGAAATCTTGGCGACCCAGGCAGATGCAATCAGCGGCGATAGTCCGAGCAGCAGACACGGACCAATGAGCATCAGCATCCAGGCCATTACCAGCTTGGGCAGGCTGATTTCCGAAAGGAGCGTGCCGGCGAGCGAAAGCAGCGAGCGGCGCTTGGTGCTCGAGGCATCATCCTCGATGTCGCCGCGCCGCGGATCGATGATCGGCTTCATTCGGTCTTCCAGATTTCCGATCTATGTTGCGCTCTGTGCTGTGTCATCGCCCGCTTCAGGCGGGCGACCACCCCTCGTTGTCAAGGATACACTTGCTGGTCGGTCGGCGAGATTCAACCGAACAGTCGAGGCTACTGGATGCCTGCATGCGCGGGGCATAACAACAGGGGTGGGCCGGCTCTGAACTTCCTGCACGAGGTTGCGGCAACAAATGATAGGAACTTCAAATCCACCGCATTAGACTGCGAGGCTGGTGCATCCAACCACGGATTTGCGTGCCGGCGACGATCTCTCTGCCAGGAGCGGCTGCACGATTGCGCGCGCTGCCCACGACCGCGAGCGTGGGTGCGCTCGGCGTGGTTTATGGCGACATCGGGACAAGTCCGCTTTACGCCTTGCGTGAGGCGGTCAAAGCGGCGAACGCCACTGGTTCATTGGTGCAGGACGCCGTTCTCGGTGTGGTTTCGCTCATCATCTGGGCTCTGATTGTCATCATCTCGCTCAAATACGCGGTTCTCATTCTGCGTGCCGACAACCGCGGCGAGGGGGGCATCGTCGCCCTTCTCGCCATCCTGCGCGTGCGACATGCGCGAGCGCGCACTTGGCGGGCAGCCACGCTGATTCTTGGGCTCGTGGGGGCGGCGCTCCTTTATGGCGACGGAGCAATCACGCCGGCGATTTCAGTGCTGAGCGCGGTGGAAGGTCTTAAAGTGGATGCTCCAGGGCTGGCGCCCGTCGTGGTTCCGCTCACGGTTGCGATTCTGATCGCGCTTTTTTTCGTGCAGCGAAGGGGGACCGGATTCATCGGCGGAATCTTCGGTCCCATCATGCTCGTCTGGTTCGTCACAATCGGGATTCTGGGCGTGCGCGGAATCCTGCTGGCGCCCGGCATCCTGGCCGCATTCAATCCAATGTATGCGCTCGATTTCCTGTTGCATGCACCCCCTCTCGTGGCCTTTGCTGTTCTCGGCGCCACTTTCCTTGCCGTCACCGGGGGCGAGGCGTTGTACGCGGACATGGGGCATTTCGGCCGGGCGCCGATCCGCTTGGCGTGGTTTGCAATCGTGCTGCCGGGCCTGTTTCTCAACTATTTCGGACAGGGGGCCTTGCTGCTGGCCGATCCACGAACGTTGGAGAATCCATTCTTTCAGCTTGCGCCCGACTGGTTCCACTACATCCTCGTCGCATTCGCTACTGTTGCGACGGTGATTGCTTCCCAAGCGATCATTTCAGGAGCGTTCTCGCTCACGCAGCAGTCGATCCAGCTCGGCTTTTTGCCGCGCCTGAATGTGCTGCACACGGCCGCGCATGAGCGCGGACAAATCTACGTTCCACTCGTGAATTGGACGCTCGCGGTTGCAACTTTGGGGGCGGTCATTGCGTTCGGCTCGTCGGACAACCTGGCGGGCGCCTATGGAATAGCCGTATCGCTCCTCATGGCGATCACCACCTTCCTGGCCGCCCTGGTCGCGATCCAATGGGGCTTCAATCCGGCTCTGGTTCTTGCCGTCAATGGCTCGTTCCTCGTCATCGACCTTGTGTTCTTCGCCGCCAATCTGATGAAGGTGTTCGAGGGCGGTTGGTTTCCACTGCTGCTTGCCGCCTCGATTGCATTCCTGATGCTGACATGGCGTCGGGGACAGAGGTTCTCCGAGGCGGCTCGTTTGAAGATGAGAGAGAGCGAGCACGAATTCGTCGCCAAGCTGACCGAGCACCCGCCGGCTCGCGTGCCCGGCACGGCGGCGTTCCTCTCCGCAGCTACCCGCGGCATCCCGCTCGCCCTCACGCACCATCTCAAGCACATTTACGCGCTGCACGAGCACGTGCTGCTCGTCACCGTGCTGACATCGGAGGAGCCGCGGGTGCGCGACGAGGCCCGCGTGCATGTTCATGACCTTTGCGCCGGGCTCACACGGGTCATCCTGCATTTCGGCTTCACCGAAAGCCCTTCCATCGCCGAGGGGGTCCGTTATGCGCACGAACAAGCGGAGCTCAGCTGCGGAAGCCCGCCCCTGGTGTCGTATTTCATCGGCCGCGAGACAATCATCCCGACCGAGCGTATTCCTGGTATGTGGGTCTGGCGCGAGGCGCTTTATGCCTTCATGCAGCGCAACGCCGAAAGGTCTGCCGCCTATTTCTCCATTCCGGCCGCGCAGGTGGTCGAGATTGGGATAGAAATCGAAATCTGAGGGCTCGCATATGAAGGCACAGTTCCTCATCGCCTGCGCCCTTGTCACAGGATTGGCTTCTCCAGCCTGGGCGCGTCACTACTATCTCGTTCAGAACACCAAGACGCTCAAATGCTCAGTCCTGCCAAAAAAGCCTAAGGGAAAAACGGTGGTGATCGTCAACGGCAGCACTTCCTATAAGTCGAGAAGCGAAGCGCGCGCGGCGCTCAGGGGCGCGGCCAGCTGCAAAATCTGACGGGACGTTTTTAGCAGTTGTAGCCCGGACTGAGTGCAACGAAATCCAGGTTTTGGCGCGCCTCCGCCGTCCCGGATTTCGCTGTCGCTCAATCCGGGCTACTCATCCTGGTTCTGATGGGACGGTTTTAGCCGGCGTGTAGGTAGATGCGAGTGTTGAGCGGGCGCCGCGCTTCTCAGGACAGGCACCGCCCCGCTACGCGAGCGAGCGGCGGCTGACCGATCGCACTCACGATCGGCTCACACCCCTCAAGTAATTCCGGCTTTGGTATATTGGCCCCGGGGGCCTTTATTTGCGTGGGGCCGTTGACCGCATTGCGGCTCTTGCTTGGCAACTGCGGCAAGCGATCACCCTTGAGCGTGCGATTGACGCTTGCCATGCCAGCTGGCGTTTGGCCCATCGAAGTCGCTGCGGTGGTCGCCGAGACTTCAAGTCCGATCAAGAAGGATGCGAGGCCAAAGGCCGCGCCACAAAAGGCTACAATGTATCGAGATTGCCGCAACATAGGGTTGCTCCCACGATCCCTGTGCCTATTAGTCGCTTTAACCGTGCGTGAGGTTCAGCGGCGCTATGGGGATTTCGGCGCGTGGGCAACGAACGCGCTTGCGCTAGGGTTCGGGAGGCGGCGGGTGGGGCTTGGCCAGTGGCGCTGGTTGCTGGCGGCCTGAGGTGATTCGCCAGTCGGGCTTTTTGTGGAACCAGTCTGAGGGTATCCGCATTATTGTGGCAGCCGGCCGCCCATTTCCCCCTCCCCGTGCTCGGCCGGTGTCTCGGGCGTAGTTGACGCTATCGTCGGCTACGCCCGTGTCTTTTCGGCCCGCGTGGGATTATTCTTTGGTGTCCGTTCTCCGGTGCGCAATAGTTAAGGGATCGATTCTCGATGTTTCGCCGGTCGCCATATCCGCCCGCCATCTCTTCCAATCTACGAGAGATTGAACGGCGCTTACGCGCGCTGGAAGGCCAGCTGCAACGTGTCGGCAGTCGCACTTCCGCAGGCGCGGCTTTCGCCGCCGAAGGGATAGGCGAAGCGATTGCCTCTTCCTTGAGCAGCATCGCCGAGCGATTTCGTGGGACTTCGAGCTCGGTCGGCTCCGAGGCGGCGAAGATGGGTGACCAGGCTTTGCGGCGTGTATCCGCTGAAATTGAGAACCGGCCGTTGATGATGCTCGCCGTAGCAGCGGGGGTAGGGATTCTGGTAGGACTATCGCTCCACCGCCGTTCGTGAGCCCCGAAAGGGCTTGTTTGGCGGGGCCCTTTCGCCGGTCAGACAGTGACGCGGCGCTCGCGCTTTTTGGCGCTGCGTTCGAAGAAGAGCGCTTGGCTTGCGACCGCAGAGACGGTTGCCGGTTGGAAAGGCTTTGCGATCAAAAAAGCGGGTTCGGGCCGTTCGCCGGTGAGGAAGCGCTCCGGGTAGGCCGTGATGAAAATCACGGGAGCTGCGAAAGAGGCAAGCAGTTCGTTGACCGCTTCAAGCCCAGAGCTGCCGTCGGCGAGCTGGATATCCGCGAGGATCAGCCCCGGTCGCTTATTCTTGGTAAGTGCCAGTGCCTCCGCGTGGGTACGTGCGACCCCGAGAACTCGATGTCCAAGACCTTCGACCAGAGTTTCGAGCTCCATGGCGATGAATGTATCATCCTCGATAATGAGAACGTCGGTGGCGATCTCGGCCGCAAGCTCTCGTCCGGACTCCTCGACCAAACCGCGCAATTTCATCACGTCGATGTCCAGGATGTGCGCAGCATCCGGCTCGGAGAAGCCCTCAAGTGCGACGAGAAGAAATGCCTGACGCGGCAGCGGAGTGATATGGCCCAACCTTTGCTCGCCGGGCAATGTCCCTTCGATCGAGCCTCGGGTGTCGTTTACGGGGATCGAACCCCATATCTTAGTGAATAGGCGATAGAGAGCGACGCGGGGACCGCGTACGTCATCGATGATGGTACGGTCAGCAATAAGGGCCTCTAACGTTGCGGCCACATATGCGTCACCTGAAGCTTGGTTGCCGGTGAGCGCGCGTGCATAACGCCGCAGAAACGGCAGGTATTGGGCTACGGTAGCTGAATTCGGCACGGATCCCTCCCACTCAGTCCGATAGCATATCGGGCGGAAACAATCGTGCCACAACAAAGTTCCATGAAGCGGGGAACGAACGGTTTTGCATCACGTTATGCCAACATGAGTAGGGAGGGACCCGCAGCGCCCTATGGCCTGCGGGGTGAGGAAAATGAAGGAATCGAAGCCACTTAGCTCGGGCTTGACGGGGCGGAAATCTCAATCACATCTCGCGCCGGAACATGCGGCGCCAAGGGCAGAGGCCGCAATGCAGACGGACGCCCACATAAAGAAAGCTGGAGGACGGCTCAGTCGGGATGATCAACGCCGGCTGGGCGACATTCTTCAGCGCGCTTACGACGATGTCATTCGCCAAGGTGTGCCCGATCGATTTCGGGACCTGTTGGACAAGCTCG
Organism: uncultured Alphaproteobacteria bacterium; assembly: GCA_963841105.1. Taxonomy (GTDB): domain Bacteria; phylum Pseudomonadota; class Alphaproteobacteria; order Rhizobiales; family Xanthobacteraceae; genus VAZQ01. The sequence goes on along the minus strand of CAWJCB010000030.1, from coordinate 213,238 downwards.
ACTCCGCGGAGGGGGGCAAGGCTGGCGCTGCCTTGTCGCATGAAGAGAGCAGGCATGACGAAGCGGCCCACCGAAGGGCTGACGGGCAGAACTCAGAACTCTGATCACCTTATGGAAGCCAAGCCTTTGCACCCGCCCGGCACCAAGGGATCAAACTGATGACAATGCGACCCTCTGTACGCGATGCGATGCTGGCAGCCGTGCCCAGCCTGCGCGCATTCGCGATATCCTTGTGCGGCAATGTGGATCGGGCCGACGATCTTGTCCAGGAAACGCTGCTGCGAGCAATGGCCAACATCAATTCATTCCAGCCCGGGACAAACATGTCGGCCTGGTTGTTCACCATTTTGCGCAACCTGTTTCGATCGGAGTATCGCAAACGAAGGCGTGAGGTCGAGGACACCGACGGCAGCTACGCCGAGACGCTCAAATCGCATCCGGAGCAACATGGCCGAGTCGAGTTTGAGGAATTTCGTGTTGCGCTAGCGAAACTGCCGCCCGACCAGCGCGAGGCGCTTATCCTGGTGGGCGCGTCAGGCTTCTCGTACGAAGAGGCGGCTGCAATTTGCGATTGCGCCGTCGGCACCATCAAGAGTCAAGTCAACCGCGCCCGTACGCGGCTTTCCGAGTTGCTGTCAATAAATGGTGCTGACGATTTTGGTCCGGATCACGCCACGCGAGCAATTCTTTCGGCAGGCAGAGGTGGCTGACGCCTTGTGTCAAGGAATGGTTGGTGAACGGCCGCGCATGAACCCAAAGATCGCGGAGATGACGAAAAGAATGATTGCGACGAAAAAGATGATTTTTGCAATCTCGACCGCGAATCCGGCGATACCGCCAAACCCGAGCACGGCCGCGATCAAAGCCACAACCAGAAAGGTGAGCGCCCAGCCAAGCATGGCAATGCTCCTCGATTGTTTGTAGGTGCAAACGTCATAAAGCCGAAAGGGTTCCAGATGCCGTGCAGAGCCGCACGGCTCTGTCTCAATCCCTACTTCTCGGCGCCGTCTCGCCAGCGAGATATCCATTCGTCCCGGACCGTTGCTGGAAAGCCTCATCGCGCGAGAAATCAATCCTCTCGGAAACCGCCGGGCCGCGCCGGCACGGGCCCTAAAAGCCTCCCAGAGACAACGCCCGCATCTCTGATTTATCTTGTGAATTCAACGAGATAAATTGCTCGCATGGTCTGAGCCATACGCGCAGATTTGTTTACCGAATCACCTCAGCATGCAGCGCTGCCGGACGCGCGAAGGAATCGACTTTACGCAAGCAGGACGGATATTCTGGAAGAGGAATCAAATGCCCCTTGCGATACGAGTGGCTCACGGAGTTCATGGAAAAGGCACTCGGAGCTCGCGACGGTGACCGCGGGGCGGGCAAGAGTTTTTGACAAGATTTCAGGGTCGAAGGGTGGAGGGTGTCTTGGGGGCTGTTTTGGGGAGAATGCTGGGGAGGAACCCTGCGGCTGAACGCGCACGGCTTTCCGGTCTGCGCGCGGCGCTGATTTCGAGCTTGGCGGTGGCTTTCGTTGCCGGTCTTGCAAGCCCGGCGGATGCCTATTATCCGCGTCGGTTCCCATATGCATCGTCATACAGCGGCTGGTATGGCGGTTACACCAGCCGTCGCATCCGCCACGCCTCCCCTAGCCATCGGGAAAGGTCGGAACCTCGCAAGGAGCCTCCTGGGTTCGGCGATATGCCCAAGGGCCCGTTGCAGCTTGCCGTCAATATCAGCACCCAGAAAGTCACGCTCTATAGCAATGGCGTGCGGGTTGCCCAAGGACCGGTTTCGACCGGCATGCCCGGTCATTCGACGCCCACGGGCGTCTTCAGCATTATCGAGAAGGACCGCTACCACCATTCAAACATCTACAGCGGCGCGCCAATGCCTTTCATGCAGCGCATCACGTGGTCGGGCGTAGCCTTGCACGAGGGGGTCCTGCCGGGCCATCCGGCGTCGCACGGATGCATCCGGACCTCGCACGATTTTGCGCAGAGGCTGTGGCCGGTTACCAAACTGGGCGTGCGCTTTATCGTCTCGCGCCATGAAATAACGCCGGCCGATTTTGCTCACCCGAAGCTGTTCGCGCCCAAGCCGAAGCCTCCGGAAGCGAGAATTGCCATGAACAGCGCCACCGATGGCCGTGCCGGCCTGGAGCGCATTCTGCTCGCGCAAGCGTCGCCGTCGCAAATGGATGCGGTTGAGCCCGCACAGGAGATGCGCAAATCCGTTGAAGTTCCGGCGGGTCGCGAGCCGGCGCAGGTCCCGGATGTCGCTCCTGCCGCGGCTCAGTTCGTCGCGCCGGTGTCGGACGATCTCGCCAAGCCTGATGCCGTGATCGATCCGCCTAAGCCCTTTGCACCGCGGGGAAAAACCGCTGATCAACCGATGAAGCGCACGGGACAAGTCGCGGTATTTGTGAGCCGCAAGGAAAAGAAGATCTTCGTGCGGCAGGGCATGGCGCCCATGTTCGACATGCCGGTCCTGATTGACGACCCGGATCAGCCGCTAGGTCTGCACGTGTTCACCGCGATGGGGCCGAGCGAAGATGGCAGCGGCATGCGTTGGAATCTCATGACGATCCCGACTGACGGGTCGATCCATGTCGATTACCGCAGGATGAGCCGCCAAAGGGGAAGGCAGCCGGCACCAATGCCCGTCATCCCCACTAAGGCTCCATCGACCGCGGCCGAGGCACTCGATCGCATCCAGATGCCGAAGGAAGCCGTCGAGCGCATCAGCGAGCTCTTGATGCCGGGCTCCTCATTGGTCATTGCCGACGACGGGCTTGGCCGCGAAACCGGGCGAGGAACGGAGTTCATTGTGCTGACGCACTGACGCGAGGAGGCGAGGTGAAGCCGCCCGATGAGTTGCGTTGCGCTGCGAGACGGCCCACCCAAGTCGCGCGTTGCAGGTGCCCGTGTTCGAAGGCTTTGCCCGAAGTGAGATAAAGACAAGCGGCGCCCGGATCGTCGCGGTGCACGGAGGCAACGGGCCGCCGCTGCTGCTCATGCACGGTAATCCATTCTCGCACCTCTCCTGGCAGAAGATTGCGCCGCGGCTCGCCCGTGAATTCACCGTGGTCGCGACCGATCTGCGCGGATACGGCGATTCGGAAAAGCCGCCTGGTGGAAAAGACCACAGCGGCTACTCTTTTCGGGCCATGGCGCAGGACCAGATTGAGGTCATGGCGGCGCTCGGTCATGAGCGCTTCTACGCCGCCGGCCATGATCGGGGTGCTCGCGTGCTCCAACGCATGTGTCTCGACCACGCTGACAAAGTCGTCCGTGCAGCTATTCTCGACATAATTCCGCAGCGCCACCTGCTCAATAATGTGTCGCGGCAGTGGGCCACTTTCTCGTGGCACTGGTTTTTCATGATCCAGCCCTACGATTTTCCCGAGCGGCTCATGGCGGCCGACCCGGATTATTTCATTGAGAGAAAACTTTCCAAGACCAAGCAAGGATTGAGCTTCTTCGATCCAGCGGCTCTCGCCGAGTACAAGCGCTATTTCCGCAATCCCGCGACCATCCACGCCATGTGCGAGGATTATCGGGCGACCCATGGCATTGATCTGGCAATGGACGAGGAGGATTTCGCCGCCGGCCACAAGATCGCCTGCCCGCTGCTGCTGCTGTGGGGGGCGACCGGAGGGGTTGGCCGCAATCACGACTCCATGCAGATTTGGCCGCTTTATGCGTCGAACATCGTGGCCGGGAAGGCACTCCCATGCGGGCACTATCTTTCAGACGAAGCGCCGGAGGAGACCTATCGGGAGCTGCGCGACTTCTTTTCCGGCGGTGAGCTGCGGTAGAATGATTGACGCTCTCGCTGCTTTGAACGGGGACGCCGGAAGAAGGAGATGCACCGTCATGCGCATGGCTCTTGCGGTTCTGGCGCTGGCCCTGCTCGCCGGATCGGCGGCGCGGGCGCAGGGCACTCCGGCCGAAATCAATGACAGCCGCTACACGTTCAACAAATTGGAGGAGGGGTATTTGCGCCTGGATGGGCGGACCGGCCAAGTCTCGCTGTGCACGCGGCGCGAGGCTGGCTGGGCGTGCCAGGCGGCCCCCGATGAGCGGTCTGCGCTCGAAGCGGAGATCGCGCGCCTGCAGGGGGAGAGTGCGGCGCTGAAGAAGGAGCTCCTGGCACGCAATCTGCCTTTGCCAGGGATGGTGAAGCCTGAGCCCCCAGTCCGTAATCCGGAGCAGCCGTCTTTGCAGGTTCCGAGCGACGCCGATCTCAACAAGATGATGACGTTTATTGAAAAGGTGTGGCGGCGCTTTGTGGAAATGATCGTGACTCTGCAGAAAGATATGCTGAACAGAAGCTGACGCTTGTTTCCACGATCGGTGGCGCACATCCATCATGACCGTCGAATTAACCGGCATCACCAGCACTGTGCCCGAGATCGTCGTGACCGCCACCCTCGTGATGACGACGCGGGGCGAGAGCTTCACCGAGATCACGGGTGACGCCGCGCGTTTTCTGGCGCAGGCTAACGCTGACGACGGCACTCTCGTAGCTTTCATCCGGCACACGTCAGCCTCGCTCGTTGTCCAGGAGAATGCGGATGCGCTGGTGCGGGCTGACCTTGCGACAGCGCTCGCCCGAATTGCGCCAGAAGATGCCGGCTGGCTGCACGATACGGAGGGTCGGGACGACATGCCTGCGCACGTGAAGACGATGCTCACCGGCGTTTCGCTGCATGTGCCGGTGCGCGCGGGTGCTCTCGCACTGGGCACGTGGCAAGGCATTTATGTAGCGGAGCATCGGGCCAGGCCGCACCGGCGAGAAATCATGCTCCAGTTCATCGGGAGCCGCCGCTCATAGGTCGAGTAACGTACGGCAGGAACGAGTGTCCCCCGTGGTGATATGCTCCAAGGCATGGAAGCAGCCCGTACCGAGATGAAACGGCTAAGGGGTTTGAGCCGGCTCATCATTGCCGATGACCATCCGCTTTTTCGGGGCGCGTTGCGCGAGGCCCTGTCGGGCATGTTTGACGAAGCTGAAATTGCCGAAGCCGGCTGCTTCGACGAGATCACGAAGCTCTTGGATCGCGGCGCCGAAGTTGACCTGATCCTGCTCGACCTCTCGATGCCGGGGGTGCGCGGCTTCTCCGGCCTTTTGTACCTGCGCGGCCAATATCCGAGCGTTCCCATCATCGTCGTTTCCGGCAATGATGACCCGGCGGTGGTCCGCCGCTGCATGGAGTTCGGCGCTTCCGGCTTCATCCCCAAGACGCTCGGCGTCGAGGTCATGCGGACAGCAATCGATAGTGTGTTACAAGGTCACCTCTGGACTCCCCCTGACGTTTCGTCCGGCGGCGCCGTGGACGCGCAGACCGCCGTCCTGCTCTCCCGACTGTCCTCGCTCACGCCACAGCAGGTGCGAGTCTTGATGATGTTATCAGAAGGTTTGCTGAACAAGCAGATAGCCCACGAGCTCGGCGTCTCGGAGGCGACGGTGAAGGCGCACGTGTCCGCGATCTTGCAGAAGCTCGGGGTCGAGAGCCGTACCCAAGCGGTAATCGCGGCGTCCAAGATCGAGCTGGGCCAGTGGCCGCAATGACTACTCGGCGGCCACGCGCAAGATGCAATGCTGCATGAGCAGCGCGCGCAGGGCGGCCGGCTTGAGCGGCTTGTGGAGCACGTGGATATTGTTGATACGGGCATCGGTGCGCACCCGCGGGCTCCTGTCCGCGGTGATCAGTATCGCGGTGAGATCGGCGCCAAGCCGATGGCGCAATCGGCCAATGATCTCGATGCCGTCGCTATCGTCGAGGTGGTAATCGATCAGGAGGGCGTCGGGTTTTGCCGGATGCCGCGCAATGACTGTCAGCGCGGTTTGGAGATCCTGAGCCTTCAAGACCGCGCAACCCCAGCCGCCCAATAGCGATTCCATCCCGTCGATAATGGCGAGGTCGTTGTCGAGGCACAGCACGGTCACGCCTGAAAGCCGGACGTGATCGAATTCGCGCGCCTGGTGACGGGGATGACTGACAGGAGCCGCTGTGGAAACCGGCACTTCCACGGAAAACTGCGAGCCTCGTTCAGGTACCGACAGAAGAGAGAGCTTGTGGTTGAGAACGCGCGCGATCCGTTCCACGATGGATAGTCCCAGCCCGAGGCCGCGGGCGACCTTCGCGCCTTGATCGAGCCGGTGAAATTCCTGGAACACAGCGCGCTTCTTTGAGCTCGGAATGCCGATGCCGGTGTCGAAGACATCGATGCGCAGGCATTCCCGGTGGCGGCGGCAACCGACGAGGACGCGACCTTTAGGTGTGTATTTGATCGCGTTCGAGACCAGATTTTGCAACAGGCGCCGCAGCAGCCGCCGGTCGGACCGAACCGAGAGTGAGCAGGGCGCGAATGTGAGCCCCAGTCCCTTTTCCTGCGCCAGCGGCGCAAACTCCACTTCCAACTGGCGCAATAGCTCGTCGACACGAAAGCTGACGATCTCGGGCTTCATTGCCCCGCTATCGAGCCGCGAAATATCGAGCAAGGCGCCAAATATTCCTCGACTGCGTCGAGCGAGGCGTCGATGTTGCCGACCAGCTGGGCATCGCTGCCGGCGGTCTGCCGCTCCACCAGGCTGGTGACGTAGAGGCGCGCTGCATTGAGGGGCTGGAGGATGTCGTGACTTGCGGCGGCAAGAAATCGAGTCTTTGAAATATTGGCCTGTTCCGCCTCAGCCTTTGCGTGCTCCAGCTCACGGTTGAGCCGAGTGAGCTCCTCCGTGCGCTCCGTGACCCTGAGCTCGAGCGACTCGTTGGCGCGCTCGAGCTCTTCCGCTGTTTTCACAATCGCCGTGATGTCAGTAAAGGTCGTCACGATGCCCTCGTCAGGCATGGGGCTTGCACGCACCTCCATGACCAGGTCATGGTCCGGGAGTCGCTCAAGGAACGGCTCGTCATTCGCGGTATAGCGCTGCAGGCGCTCGCCTACCGCCGCGTCGATGGCGGCCGGCTCGCGTGTGCTGCGCTCGGCGTTAAATCGGATGATCTGCTCGAGACGGGTTCCTACCCGGGTCAACTGCGTCGGCAGTGCGAGGAGCTCGCCGAACTGCCGATTCCAGCACACCAGCTGCAGCTCCTTGTCGAACACCGCGATACCCTGGCGCACATGGTCGAGCGCGGTCTGGAGAATTTCGCGGTTGTAGTGGATTGCGGCGCTTGCATCGTCGAGGAGCTTGAGAGCGGCCTTGGTGGAAACCGTGCGTTTGCGCAGGAGCAGCGACAACACCAGCCGAGACGACGCCGCTCCGATCGCGGAGGCGAGAAGGTGCTCTGCATAGCGCAGCAGCTGGAAGTCCGCCCCCGCTTTCGGGTCGATATCAAATCCGCGTGTCGACGCGTAGCTGCTGAAGGAATTGCGGGTACGCTCCTCTCCCAGATAACGGGCAACCGCCGTGGTCAGCTCCTCCACCGTCACCGCGGAGCGCCAGAGACGAAAGCTTGGAGGAATGGGCGTGAGCGCCGAAGGAACGAACAGGTCCGCTTGCAGTCGTTCGATCGCGGCGGGGGCGCCGCCCAACGAGAACAGAACATAAGCGAGAAGGTTTAGGGAAAGCGTCCAGACCACCCCGTGAGCAAGGGGCGAAAGATCAAGCCCAAACAAAGCCTGCGGCCGGAGCGCAGCGATGTCCCATGGCCCATGGGAGAGAAGCGTATCGCCGATGATTCCGGCTTCAGCCAAGCCTGGCAGCAACAGCGTATACGCCCAAACAACGATACCGATGGTCATTCCCGCCAGCGCACCGCGGGCGGTGGCCCGGCGCCAGATCAGTCCGCCGAAAAATGCGGGCGCAAGCTGTGCAACAGCGGCAAAGGACAGCAAGCCGATCGACGCCAGATGCGCGTCGCCGGCGACTCGGTAATAGACATATGCGAGAAAGAGAATGGCGAAGATCGCCATTCGACGTACCGTGAGCAGCAATCCGCCGACATTCTCGCGACCGCTGATCAAGGTCTCGCGCCGCTGCAGGACGAAGGGCATCACGATATCGTTCGACACCATGATCGCGAGTGCGACCGATTCCACGATCACCATCGCGGTTGCAGCAGAAAGCCCGCCGACGAAAGCGGCGACCGTCAACAGCTCCGACCGCCCTGCGAGCGGGAGCGCCAGAACGAACATGTCACCATCAACCTGGCCGTCCGTGAATGTCAGCAGGCCGGCCACCGCGATCGGCACCACGAACAGATTGATCAGCACGAGGTAGAGTGGAAAGAGCCAGGACGCGCGCCTGATCTCGCTTTCATTGTTGTTCTCGACCACCGTGACGTGGAACTGGCGGGGCAGCAGAATGATCGCGAATACTGAGAGCAGTATCATCGCTGTCAGGTTGGCAGAGGCGGGTTCGCGCATGAGGGCGTTCGCGCTTTCCGGCCGGTCCAGCGCCTGCGCGAACAACGCAAATGGCCCATCGAACATCCAAAACGTCACAAACACGCCGACGGCGAGGAAGGCTATGAGCTTGACCAGCGATTCCGTCGCGATGGCGAGCATCAGGCCATTCTGGTGCTCGGTGGCATCGATGTGCCGCGTACCAAACAGGACCGCGAATATCGCCATGACCATAGCCACATAGAGGGCGATATCCCCCAACACGGGTTGCATGGGTTCCGTGGCCGGGCCAGCCGCCAGGAGAATCGTGGTCAGTGAGGCGGATACCGCTTTGAGCTGCAGCGCGATATAGGGAATTGTGCCGATGATCGCGATCAGAGCCACCGCGGCTGCAACGGTCTGCGCTTTTCCGTATCGTGCTGCAATGAAGTCAGCGATCGAGGTGATGTTTTGCGCTTTGGCAAGGCGCACGATGCGCGTGATCAGGGGCGAGCAAAGGCCAATGACGAGGATCGGACCAACATAGATAGCGAGGAAATCAAATCCCCTGCGCGATGCGAGGCCGACCGAACCGAAGAAAGTCCAGGAGGTGCAGTAGATCGCAAGCGAGAGCGGGTAGATGAAGCGACGCCAGCGGTTCCCTCGTCCGAGTTGTCCGGTCTCATCGCCGTAAGTCGCAATGACGAACAGCAGGCCCAGATAACCGAGCGCAACCGCGATGACGACCCAAACCTGCAGCATCCTTGCATTCCCTGAGCAAGCCGCTTGCCGAGGCAGCCGGGCCTTGCTCCTGGCCAGTTTATCTCCGTTCAATGAGTCTCGTTGAGTCCCGAGTGGACAGCAAGGGCAATTGCATGCGAGGAGCCGGTACGCGAGAGGCCGGCCCGTAGTTCGCTTCAGCCCGGCAGATGGGGCTATGCGGTGGCGCGGGTCGCTGCTCGCCCGCGCCAACGAGGTGATTGCGTGAAACGACGGGCGTTCATAGGCCTTCTCGGGGGCGCCGCTGCGTGGCCGCTTGCGGCGCATGCGCAGCAGCCAACGAAGGTGCCTCGGATAGGCATTCTCTCGCCTGGCCGCTCCGAGCTTTCCGATTCGAGTACGGTAATGGTCAATGCATTCCTGCAAGGGTTGCACGATCTTGGTTACACAGAGGGACAGAACATCGCCTTGGAGCGCGAATATGGGGAATGGAGTCCCGATCGGCTTCGCGCATTGGCGGCTGATTTGGTCAGGCGCCGTGTTGATGTCATTGTCGCAAACAGCACGCCGGCAGCACGCGCAGTAAGACAAGCCACGAGCACAATCCCTGTCATTGCCATAGGGATGGCAGATCCGGTCGAGGACGAGCTGGTGGTGAGTTTTGCACGACCGGGTGGGAATGTTACGGGGACGACCTTTCTCGGCCCGGAGCTGGTCGCCAAGCGGCTACAGCTGCTCAGAGACATCATCCCGGGACTCACCCGTGTGGCCGCCCTGTGGCATCCCCATGCCTACAGTGAACGCACCATGACCGCTCTGGTGAAGGAGATCGAAGTTGCCGCCCAAACGCTGGGCATGCAGCTTCAACTCGTGCCGGCGGATGCGCCCGACGACATCGCCAGCGGGCTCGCGGCGCTGACCAGGGAGCGTGTCGACGGACTCATTGTGTTACCCAGTCCGATGCTGTTTAGCGAATACGGACGCATCGCGAGCATGGCGGCGAGCAGCCGACTGCCGGCAATGGGCGCAGCGAGGGAGTTCGCCGATCTCGGAGGCCTGATGTCCTACGGCGTGAACCTGTCCGACCTGGCGCGGCGGACCGCCACGCACCTGGATAAAGTCCTAAAGGGGGCCAGACCGGCGGAGTTGCCGGTGGAGCAGCCGACCAATTTCGAGCTGGTCATCAATCTGCGGACTGCGCAAGCGCTTGATCTGACGATTACTCGCGATTTTCTGCTCATCGCCGACGATGTGATCGAGTGATGCATCGTAAGCGGCCGCAGGAATTGCGCAGTCATCGCTGGCTTGGCGTCAACGATTTGCGCGCGTTCGGGCATCGCTCGCGTCTCAAGCAGTTCGGGTACGACGGCGAGGATTGGGGCGGCCGGCCGGTGATCGGCATCATCAATACATGGAGCGAGATCAATTCCTGCCACGCCCATCTGCGCGCGCGCGCTGAGAACGTGAAACGCGGGGTTTTGCAAGGCGGCGGCTTTCCCATCGAGCTGCCGGCCATTTCGCTCGCGGAACCCTTCGTGAAGCCTTCGACGATGCTCTATCGCAATTTTCTCGCGATGGAGACGGAGGAGCTTCTGCGCAGTCATCCCATCGACGGCGCCGTGCTGCTCGGCGGCTGCGACAAGACAACTCCAGGGCTGATCATGGGCGCCATCAGCATGGGCATTCCCGCCATCTATGTGCCGGCAGGGCCGATGTTGCGCGGCAACTGGCGCGGCCAGCATCTCGGCTCCGGCTCCGATGTCTGGAAATACTGGACGGAGAAACAGGCAGGCAACATCAGCGAAGCGCAATGGACCGAGATGGAGGAAGGCATCGCGCGCTCGTTCGGAACCTGCATGGTGATGGGAACGGCGGCGACCATGATGGCGATCGCCGAGGCGCTCGGTCTGACGCTGCCGGGCGCTTCGTCCATTCCCGCGGCCGACTTCGGTCATCCGCGCATGTGCGCGGTTGCCGGGCGGCGAATTGTCGAAATGGTTTGGGAGGATCTCGGTCTCGAGCAGATACTCACCAGGTCGGCTTTTGACAACGCGATCAAGGTTCATATGGCGCTGGGCGGTTCGACCAATGCCATCATCCACGTGATCGCGATGGCGCGCCGTGCCGGAATCCCGCTCGACATGCAGCGCTTCGACGAGATTTCACGCGACGTCCCGGTGCTGGCCAATGTGCGGCCGTCGGGAAAATACCTGATGGAAGATTTCTATTACGCCGGCGGGTTGCGCGCGCTGATGGTCGAGCTCAAGGACAAGCTCGACCTGACCTGTCGCACGGTGACGGGCAGGACTCTGGGGGAGAATATAGCGGGCGCGGAAATTTACCTGCGCGATGTCATCCATCCCGTTTCCGATCCGATTTATGCGCAAGGCGCCACCGCGGTGCTTACCGGCAATCTCGCGCCGCGCGGCTGTGTGATGAAGCCCGCGGCGGCCGACCAGCGATTCCTGCGGCATCGGGGACCGGCATTGGCCTTCGAGGATTATAACCACATGGTCCGCGAGATCGACCGCGATGATCTTGCAGTGACCCCCGACCACGTCATGGTGCTCAAGAACGCCGGCCCCAAGGGCGGACCCGGCATGCCGGAATGGGGCATGCTCCCTATTCCAACAAAGCTGGTGCGCTCCGGCGTGCGCGACATGATCCGCATTTCCGACGCACGCATGAGCGGCACCAGCTATGGCGCTTGCATCCTGCACGTGGCGCCTGAAAGCTTCATCGGCGGCCCTCTGGCCTTTGTGCGCAATGGCGACGAGATTGAGGTGGACGTCGCCCGCCGCCACATCCACCTGCATGTCGGGGAAGAGGAGCTTGACCGGCGCCGCGCGCAGTGGAAGCCGCCGCCGCCGCGCTATTCACGCGGCTATGGCGCCATGTACAGCGCCCATATCGGCCAGGCCGACGAGGGCTGCGATTTCGATTTTCTCGCCGGCAGCGGCGGCATTCCCGAACCGGAAATCCACTAATGTCATGAAGATCGGTTTGTTTGATCATGTCGAGCATGGCAACCGGCCGCTGGCCACGCTGTTTGATGAGCGCCTGACCTTTGCCAAGCCGCCGAAGATGCGGGAATCTATTGTCTGCATGTGGCCGAGCATCACGCCACGCCGCTGAACATGGTCCCGGTCCCCGGCGTCTATCTCGGCGCGGTCGCGCGCGCAACCCGGCGCATGCGTCTCGGTCCGCTGGTCTATCTCCTGCCGCTATGCTCGCCGCTTCGCCTGATCGAGGAAATCTGCATGCTCGATCATCTCAGTTACGGCAGGCTGGAGGTGGGGGTTGGGCGCGGTGTTTCGCCGTTCGAGCTCAAGTATCACAAGGTGGAGCACGATGCGTCACGCGAGATATTCATGGATGCCTTCAATTGCATCAGCGCGGGCCTGACCACCGATACGCTGACCTATGCTGGCCCGCATTTCAGCTATGAGCAAGTTCCCATCGCCTTGCGGCCGCTGCAGCAGCCGCATCCCGCGTTCTGGTACGGCTCTTCAAATACCATCGGTTCCACCTGGGCGGGCGAGCACGGGCTACATTTCGTCACCCTCGGGCCGATGGCCACGGCAAAGGCCAACATTGACGCGTTCAAGGAGGCGCTCGCGAGGCGGGGCCATGCAGCGCAACCCAAGGCCGAGTTTCTCGGGGGCGCTGCCATTGGCGTGCAGCGGCACATCTTCGTGGCCGATACCAATGAGGAGGCAAAACGATTCGCGAGGCCCGCCATGAACGCTCACCTCGCGCATCTCAATTGGCTGCGCGACCGGCATGGCGTCACCGGGCCGGTCTCGCGCCTCAACGTACCTCGTGGCGCGGATTACGAGGCATGTGTTGCCGATGGTACTGTGATCTCTGGCACGCCCGAGACAGTGCTGGCGGAGATCGAGGGGCAGGTGTGCGAGCTTGGCGCCAATTATCTGCTGACTTATCTGTTTCTCGGCACTATGACTCTCGACGAGGCGCTGCGGTCCCTGCAGCTGTTTTCGACGGAGGTCATGCCGCGGCTTGCGCAGCTTTGAACGCGACTGCGCGTCGGGCAGAACCACTGGTTCTCAACCCTTGTCTGTGTCAGATTCCGGCGAAAGGTCACGCCCACCACAAAGGTCAAGTATCATGGCACACGCCACAGTCACAGGAGTCCGCAGCATCGAGCTCGGTGTTCGCGATCTCCGGCAATCCGCCGATTTCTACGCCAAGGTTTGGGCTCTGGAAGAGGTCGCGTCCGAGACCGACAGCATTCATTTCCGCGCCACCGGCGGCGAGCACCATGTGCTCACCATCCGCGAACGCAAAAAGCCTGCTCTTCTTGGGGTGCATTTTGCCGCCCCGGACCGTTCCGCGGTCGCTGCGCTTTGCGCCAAGGCCAAGGGGCATGGCGTTGACGTGACGGGTGAGCCGGCGGCGCTCTCCGCGAGCGCAGGCGGTGGCTACGGCTTTCGCTTCAAGACGCCGGACGGCCTGCCCATGAGCATCTCATGCGACATTGCGCAGCATGCAAATGTGGTTCTCGATCGCTCGCGCCCGACCAAGATCAGCCATGTCGTGCTCAACAGCGCGCGCACGGATGAGCAGGTGCCGTTCTTTGCCGACGTGCTTGGCTTCAGGCTCTCCGACAGCACACATCTCATGGAATTCCTGCGCTGCAGCGCCGATCACCACAGCATCGCAATTTTTCGCAGCAATGGACCTTCCCTCAACCATGTCGCCTACGAGTTGCCGAACATCGACGGGCTGATGCGGGGCGCCGGCCGGGTCAAGCAAAACGGATTTGACATTGCGTGGGGCATCGGCCGGCATGGTCCGGGCAGCAACGTTTTTTCGTATTTCATCGAGCCGAATGGGTTCGTCGCCGAATACACGACCGAGCTCGACCAACTCGATGACGCCACTCACGTGCCGCAGAACCCGGATTATTGGGCGAAGGTGATGCCGCTCCCCGATCGCTGGGGAATTGCCGGAGTGCCGTCCAACCATATGCGGGCGGCGATGTCGGGCGCGCTCTACCTCGGCGAGGGGGACACGGGCGAGCGCTGCGAGGACATCATCGGCCGCAAGCTCGGATGATGCGTTAACCCGATAAATCGTAGCCCGGATGAGCGAAGCGACATCCGGGGATCACCGGCCCTGCTTGCCGAACCTGTGCGGCTCGCCCCAACCCGGATTTCGCTGCGCTCATCCGGGCTACAAGTTCTGACCGTCCTTCATGAGCGACGACATTCCCTTCGACAAACGCCTTGATCTTCTTCCCGGCAAACCGGAGGAAGTGGTTCCCGGGGTTCGCCGGCTGCTTGCCAGCAATCCAGGCCCTTTCACTTTCAAAGGGACGCTGACCTACATTGTGGGTCATGGCCGGGTCGCGATCATCGATCCCGGACCCGCCGATGAAGCACATATCACCGCGTTGCTCGATGCCGTGCGTGGCGAGACCGTCACCCACATTTTCGTGACCCATACGCATCGCGATCACTCGCTCGCCGTGCCTCGCGTCAAGGCGGCGACCGGAGCGCTGGTGCTCGCGGAAGGCCCGCATCGTGCCGCACAGCCGCTGCGGGTGGGCGAGGCGCCTCGTCTCGATGCCAGCAACGACACGGAGTTCAAGCCTGATCGGGCGCTCGGGGACGGCGAAGTCGTGTGCGGGCCGGGCTGGACCATGGAAGCAGTGGCGACCCCGGGCCATACCGCCAACCACACGGCATTCGCCTACAAGGAGGGGAACGTCTTGTTCTCCGGGGACCACGTCATGGCGTGGTCCACTTCCATTGTTGCGCCGCCGGATGGGGCGATGAGCGACTACATGGCGTCACTCGACAAGCTCGCCGAGCGCCCCGAACCCGTCTACCTGCCCGGTCACGGCGGAATCGTACGCGAGGCGCCACGTTTCGTGCAACGCTACATTCATCACCGACAGGCGCGGGAAGCTGCGATCCTGCGCTGCCTGTCCAGGGGTGATACCGACATAGCCACCATCGTGCGTGCCATCTATATCGGGCTCGATCCGCGCCTGATAAACGCTGCCGGCCTGTCTGTCCTCGCGCATCTCGAAGACCTCGTCACGCGCGGCGTCGTCGCGACGGAGGGCGAACCCGCGCTCGATGGTCGCTACCGTCTCTCGCGCTTTGACTGATCCTTTTGATCCTTCTTAGCTCCTTTTTTCGCTGACGCCGCCGGCTTTTGCGCCGGCTGTCGCTCATTGCGCTGCGTACGTATCATATCCTCGATATCGTTCATGAGCCTGCGAATGCGCGCGGCATTTGTGCCGAAATCGAGCGAGCCGTATCGGGATGAAGATCGTGCATCAATTCGCGCCCCATCGGGATCCTCACGCACGCGTACCACCACGTCATCACGAAGGCCCATGATCGAGGAATATGCGACTGCCTCTATGCGGCCGTCGCGAGGCCCGGTCGGCTCGCGTGCGTCTATCACGCGCCAATATGGGGCGAGAAACGAATCCTTATGCTTGTTCATGACGGTCAGTGCCGCCCTGTAAGCGGCTTGCGGAGTGGCAGTCGTTCCCAGCGGGCCAATGTCTGGATAGGCAAGGCGCTGCTGCTCGGCGGTATAGAGGCCCGAATAGGCCACCGGATTGGCGTCACGAGGACGCGCACGCGCGAGCGCTTCATAGCGCGGCGGGTCGATTGGATCGGTCGTGATGTCATAGATCCACGGCAGGCGATAGGCTTTGAATCCGAGATACGCCGGGTAGGCCAGGATCAGCAGGGAAATCGCCATTGCCGTTAGGGCGGCGCGCATCCCCGCCAGGCCCTCCATCCAGATCACGGCGAAGGCCGCCAATGCAACCAGCAGCGCGAGCACCGCGATGGCCAGGGCGCCGGCGAATGTGGCAGCTGCCGGCTTTATCTCCAGAACGCCCGAGCGAACGACAATGATGGCCAGAAAGGTGGCGGCAAAAGCAAATCCCGCGATGCGCCGCGCCCACACCGCCAGCTTCGACATCGGATCTGTAGGGATGTACGGGCGCATAGCACTCTCATTAATCACGTCGAGCAGATAAAATCACGTCGAGCAGATCGCCTTCAGCGCGGCCCATTCATTCTGATCGAGCAGCGGCCTTTTTGATCCCGGCGCAGCCATTGCTTCGATTGCGGCGACACGGTCACGGGTTTCGGGATGATCAGCCAGGATCTTCGGGCCGGGGTGCGTCGTGCCCGCAATGCGGATCAGGATCGTTCCCAGCGCTCGCGGATCGCCACCAATCCTGCCCATCAGCATCACGCCGTAAGCGTCCGCGGCAGCTTCGACCTCTCGGGAATAACGGGTTTGCAGAATAGTCTTGGCGGCAAATATCACGGCGCCGCCGCCGACGAAATCGCCAAGAAGCATTCCGAACAAAAGCGAAAGGCCGGCGCCCTGGACGATGGTTCGCAAGCCGTCGCGATGCGCCGCGTGCCCCACCTCATGGGCAATGACCCCGGCCAGCTCGTCCGGGCTCCGCGCCGCGGCGACCAACCCCTGAAACACGTAGATATGCCCACCTGGGAGTGTGATGGCATTCGATTCAGGCTTGCGTACGACCAGCGCCCTGAGGGGCAGGGGCAAGTTGGCAGCCGTCTCGATCTGACGCATCAATTTGTCGAAAGCAGCGCGGCCGGCCTGCTCCTTCTCCCCGATCCCGCATTCGAAAGGGGTGCCGCTGTGGCGGCCTTCCAGCCCGGCGCGCGCCTGTGCGTCCACGGTAGCTCCAAGCCTGCGCTCCATCGCATAGGGGATGAGGGGCGTTAGCTCGGCCGCGATCAATGGAACTCCGACGACCGCGACAGCGAGGAGAGAGGTGGTCGCCAGCAGGCTCCAGATGATGACCTTCGTGCGCAGGCGGCGCTCGATGCGGTGTGTACGGTCCACCGGCTGTGACAGCTCATCGATGGCAGCCGCCAATTTTGCGTCCCTGACTTCCAGGCGCGCGAGCACCGGGTTTCCGGCTCTCCCCAAACGCAGCACGTCGTCCGGCGCGGACAGGGTCTCCAGTTGGTCATACGGCCATTCGGCCAGCACGCCGCCTTGATTGTCACGCACCCGCAAAGCGACCGGCGCAAGCTCCACGGAGACATCGTGCCGAGTCGTTGTTGATCCATCAAAGAAGATTGCGCGTTCGCCCTGCATTGCAACGCCGGCGCCGTTCGCGTTCATATCCCACCAACATTGAGAGCGTCGGCCAACCCCTCGCCGATCGGGGAGGCGGGCTCACCTGCCGCTGCCACCCGTTCCAACGCCGCGACGTTCGAGACATCCAGCGATTCGATGACGCATCGCCAAAGCCCAAGCTTCACGGTGCCTTGATAGATGGCAGAATAGCCGAGCGCGATGGCGACATAGGCGCCCAGCCCCAACACGGTCGTGACGATTTCATCGCGGATGGTATCGAGATCGCCAGCGATCTTCGATACGGCAAGCCCGCCCGCAGTCAGGAGAATAGCCGCAACCAAACTGAATAAGGCGGCATAACCGACGAACCGGGCGTAGACCGCGAATACCTGGCTCGTGCGCAGGCGCGAGCTGACTGCGACATCTCCGAAACGCAATCCTGATACCCACCAGCGCAGCACCATGGCTTGGAAAACAGGGTAGAGGATCGCGAACGCAAACAGGAGCCAGGCGCCGCTCAAGGCGGCGAACACCACCGCCCCGCCAAGTCCGCTGCTGTCCAACCAGCTGGATCTGTCATCACCGCCGGTTGCCGATGTCACCGCTTTCCAATCGATTGCGACAATGGTTGCAACGACCCCAACCAGAAATGGGAGGACCGCAAGAGCCCAAAGCAAAAGCCCGCGCACGAAAAGGCGCCAACCGGAGGCTTCAAACCGGCCGGGAAGGTTGCCGAAGAACGTGTTCCGCATCTTGAAATGCTCGAGCTGCGACTGGGCGAATGGATATGCGAGGCCCAGTGTCAGCGCGATCAAGATCCACCACAGCACCGCACAAACGGAATAGCGCCAGGGCGAGCCGGTCTGATTGAAGCGCACTCCACGATAAATGGTGCGGGTCAGACGATATCGTCGCGCCCGATATACGGCATATTGCCCCAAGAAGCCGAGAACCACGATGCTCAGCAGGGTCCATATTCCTTCCCCCGGCGCAAGCGTCAGGAGGAAGAAGGCGGTGTACAGAGGAATAAGGACGGCGATCGCAATCAAAAAACCAAGCAGCAGCTCGCGCGCCGTACCGGTATACTCGAAAGTTTCATCAGCAATCTGCGTGTTGGACCACAGATACCGCCGGATATCGGTCGTCAGCCAGAAGCGGTAGATTCCAAGTGTTAACATCAGCAATACGGCGCCGCGGGCAAGAAGAACCCAAAACGCTTTGCCATGACCGGCGAACCGCGCCATGGCCGCGGGCACAGACGCGCCGGCTTGCGCCGCGGACGCATCGGAAGTGGTCATGTGCTGCTTCCTGGCAAGGACCGCCCGCGTGAATTTACGCGCGTCCTATGGCGAGAATTGGGAATTAGAGCGCGTTCCGATTAGGTGAGTCGTCATGGCCGGCCTTGTGCCGGCCATCCACGTCTTCTTCGCGGCCAAACAAGGCATTGGATGGCCGCGACAAGCGCGGCCATGAGGGAAACCGCGTCAACCTAATCGGAAAATGCATCAGGAAGCGGAGGCGTTTGCTGCCCCAGGCAGGACGAAATCCTTGAAGCGCTCCCGCAGCACGGTCTTCTGGATCTTGCCGGTTGCGGTGTGCGGGATTTCATCGACGAAAACCACTTCGTCCGGCATCCACCAGCTCGCGATCTTGCCCTTCATGAAGGCCAATATCTCCTCGCGCGTTGCCGAGACATCCCGTTTAAGCACGATCACCAGCAGGGGTCGCTCGTCCCATTTGGGATGCCGCACCCCGATCACGGCGGCTTCCGCCACCTTCGGATGGCCGACGGCGAGGTTTTCGATGTCAATGGACGAGATCCACTCGCCGCCGGACTTTATAACGTCCTTGGCGCGATCGGTTATTTGCATGTAGCCGCAGCGATCGATCGTCGCGACGTCCCCGGTGTCGAAGAACCCCTGCTCATCGAGAATATCGCTGTCCTCTCTGTAATAGGCACGCGCAACGGCGGGACCGCGCACTTTCAGACGCCCGAATGTCTTGCCGTCGCGTGGCAGCGGTTTGCCACCATCGTCGGTGATCTTCATCTCCACCATGAATGGCGAATGCCCCTGCCTCTGTTGCACGTCGAGCCGTGCCTCTCCGCGGAGGGCGGCATATTCCGGCTTCATCGTGCAGGCGGTGCCGAGTGGACTCATCTCGGTCATGCCCCAGGCATGAATGACCTCGACGTCGTATTCGTCCTGGAAAGTCTTTGCCATCGCGCGGGGACAGGCAGAGCCGCCGATGACGATCCGCTTGAGGTGCGGCAGCTTGCTTCCGGTCGTGGCGAGATGCGCCAGCAACGTGAGCCAGACCGTCGGCACGCCGGCGCTGCAGCTGACATTGTACCGGTCGAGCAGCTCGTAGATCGACGCGCCGTCGAGCTTCGCTCCCGGCAGGACCAATGAGGCGCCCGAGATGGGAGCTGAAAAGTTTATCGACCAGGTATTGGCGTGGAACATTGGGACGACAGGGAGCAGCACATCGCGCGAGCTCAAACCCTTCATGTCGGAGTTGTTGGCCATCAGACCATGCAGAGTGTTGGACCGATGGGAGTAGAGCACACCCTTGGGATCGCCGGTCGTGCCGGAGGTGTAGCACATGCCCGCGGCGGTATTCTCGTCGAAGGTCTTCCAGGCGAAGTCGCCGTCGACCTCGGCGATCCACTCCTCGTAGGGGACCGCATTGCGCAGCGAGGTCGCCGGCATGCGACTGGCGTCGCTCAGCACGACATAGCGCTCGACGCTGGGCAGCTTGGCTGCGAGCTTCTCCACCAGCGGGATGAACGTCAGGTCAAGCAGCATCACTCGGTCTTGCGCGTGATTGACGATCCAGGCGATCTGCTCGGGAAAAAGGCGCGGATTGACCGTGTGGTAGATGGCGCCAATCCCCATGATGCCGTACCAGGCTTCCAGATGGCGCCATGTGTTCCAGGCAAGCGTCGCGACGCGATCACCGAGCCGAATGCCATCGCGATCGAGGCGCTGTGCCAGACGCAGCGCCCGCGCGCGCACCTCGGCGTAATTCGTGCTGTGCATCTCCCCTTCAATCGAGCGCGTCACGATCAGTCGCTGCGCATGGTTGACGGCGGCGTGGTCGATGATGCGATGGCACAGCAGCGGCCAATCCTGCATCAGGCCGAGCATGATGATTCCTCCTGCGGGGGATAGCGATTTTCTGCATCGAATTTATTCGAGCGCCGGCCCGGCGCAAAGAAGGAAAAACTGAATGATCGCTGGGCCCCGCCGCTTCAACCAAAGCGGCCGAGCCTGAAGCGCGTGATATCGTGTCGTGGATCGCCGCCGGTGGCCAGGTCCGCCAGCATCTCGCCTATGAGCGGGGCGAATTTGAACCCGTGCCCGGAGCAGGCAGAGGCGACGACAATCTCTGGCGCGCCGGGCAGCCGATCGATGAGGAAGTCTCCGTCCGGGGTCAGGGTATAAAGGCAAGTCTTTGCCGCGATCAGCGGGCCGTTTGCCGCCGGAACGTGGTCGGCGAGCGCAGCGCGGATCAAAGCTTCGTCCGCTTGCGACACTGACCGGCAGTAATTGTCAGGGTCGATGACCTGGTTGCCGTGGTGATGCTTGGCGACCTTGATGCCCGCATTTGGCCGGCTCGGCGGAATGCCGTAATGCACCCCGTGCGCGCTTTCGAGCATGAAAACCGGCAAGTGCGTGCTGGAGCACAGGGCAGGGTTCTGCGGTCTGAACCAGCCCATGACCTGGCGCGTCACCACCAGAGGCGCCGCCAGCGAGGGCAGGACCGATTTCGTCCAGGCGCCCGCCGTCACGACGGCAGTTCCGGCTTCGAAGCTTCCCTGATCGGTGTGAACATGCAGGCCGCCGGACCGTGGTTCGATCGCATGGATGCTGGCGCCGGTCAGAACCTTGGCGCCCTTCACGCCTGGCGAGGGACAACCACGCTTCGAAAGCAGGTTCCACCGCCAGCCAGCCTCCATCCGGTTGGAGCACGGCCACGTAATCAGCCGGCAAGCTGAAGGTTGGCAACCGCCGCATAAGCTCGGATGCGGTAAGGGTGTCATGCGGCAGGTTGTGCAAGCGGATGCTGGCGAGCGTTCCGGTGATAAGGGTGCTGTCGGGCAAGCCGATCTCGGCGATGCCTGTACGATGCAGAAGATCGAGCCCGCTCGCCTGCTCAAGCTCTCGCCATAACGCGTATGCGTGATAGAGCATCGGAACGTAGGAGGGATGCTCGAAATAGCTCAGACGAATGATCCGCGTTGCGCCGTGCGAGGAACCCCGCTCGTGTCCCGGCGCATACCGTTCAACGCCGAGCACACGCTTGCCGCGGCGTGCCAGCCGCTCCAGAGTAGCGCTGCCCATCGCGCCAAGCCCGCAGACGATGACGTCGAAACGCCTCATCGCGCATGATCCCGAAGAAATTGCATGCTACTTACACTCACTAAATTCGGTGGAGAGAAAACGCGCGGCACCATATGCCTGTCCTGATTGCTCTCATCGTTATCTTCGCGATGGCGCTCGGGAGTTCCGCCGGTGCGCAGACCGTGCCGATACCGCGTCCTCGACCGCTGATGGGCGCCTCGCCGCCAGGACCGCGCTCTGCGCCGGCCGAACACGAGTTGCCGTCAGCCTGCCGCCTGCGGTTGACCGGAAATCTCGCCGTCGCTTCGCCGCTGCCTCCCATCGACGCTCCCGAGGGGTGCGGCGGGGATGATCTCTTGCAACTCGAGGCGGTGGTGCTGCCGAACAGCAGCCGGATCGCTATCATGCCACCCGCGATCGTTCGCTGCACTCTGGCCGAGGAGATTGTGCGGTGGGTACGCGAGGATGTCGCGACGGCGGCGCGCGCACTCGACGCGCCGCTGCGGAGCATCGAAAATTATGCCTCATACGATTGCCGCGGCCGCAATCGGATCGCCGGAGCGAAGCTGTCGGAGCATGGCAAAGCCAACGCACTCGATGTCAGGTCGCTCAAGCTTGCCAATGGAACAGTGGTGCATCTCACCGATCCGCACGTGCCTGCGCACCTTCGGCAAAGCCTGCGCACGAGCGCCTGCGCGCGATTTACGACGGTGCTCGGGCCCGGCTCCGACGGCTATCACGAAGACCACATCCACGTCGACCTTGCCGAGCGCAGGAATGGTCACCGCATGTGCCAGTGGGATGTGCTCGAGCCGAGTGAGGAAAGTGCCGGCGGCGAAACGCGCGTGCCGATGCCGCGGCCACGTCCCGGCGGCGGCCGGGACTGAAACGTTCGGCTGAGCAGGACGCTTGGCTTGATCCGTACAGCGCGCCGCAAAGGCCAATGCTTATGAAACCAAATGCGACACGCAAAAGCGCGGAGGAAGAGCTTCCGGAGCTTCCTGCGGTCGCTGAGAAGGGCCGATCCACGATCATTATCCGACATGACCGGCCGTTTGCTGCATTGGTGCCCATCTCCTCAAGGCATCAGATCGGGGGCTGGGGGGGGGGGAAGAACAGCGTCCATGGGATTCGGATGCTGCGTGAAGAATGGACCCGCTAGAATTCAATGATCTACCGGAGCAGCAGTCGTTGCCCCTGGTAACCTCGGCGCTGCTCGGCTGTTGCGATTTGCTTCAAATTTCACACGCTCGGATTGTCGCGCGCCGCTCCTGGAAAGCACATCTATGCCCCCCACGCTCAGCAATCTCGCCGTCCGCGATATCGAGACCCTCATCCATCCCTACACGCATCTCGCGCGCTTGCGCGAAAGCGGGCCGCTGGTTTTGGAGCGGGGAAGCGGCGTAGTCGTCTATGACAGCGACGGCAAAGGCTATATCGAGGGCATGGCGGGGCTGTGGTGCACCGCGCTTGGCTACGGCAACGAAGAGCTGGTCGAGGCCGCCGCCGCACAGATGCGCAAGCTGCCCTTCGCGCATCTCTTTACGGGGATGAGCCATGACCCTGTCATCGAGCTTGCCGAGCGCCTGAAGGAGCTGGTCCCGATCCCGGCATCGAAGGTGCTGTTCTGTTCCTCGGGCTCGGAGGCGAACGACACGCAAGTCAAGCTCATCTGGTACATGAACAATGCGCTCGGCCGTCCGCAAAAGAAGAAGATCATCAGCCGCATCAAGGCGTATCATGGCGTGACGGTGGCGGCTGCGTCGCTCACCGGGCTTGCAAACAATCATCGGGACTTTGATCTGCCGATTGCGGGCATTCTGCATGCGGGATGTCCGCACCATTATCGGTTTGCGCACGCAGGCGAAAGCGAAGACGAATTTGCGCGAAGGCTGGCGCTCGAGCTTGAAGCGATGATCCTGAAGGAGGATCCGCTAACTGTGGCGGCGTTCATCGCCGAGCCGGTGATGGGAGCAGGCGGCGTTATCGTTCCACCGCGGCTGTACTTTCCGGAAATTGCGAAGGTCTGCCGGAAATACGACGTGTACATGATCTCCGATGAAGTGATCTGCGGGTTCGGCCGGCTCGGGACCATGTTCGGCTGCGGCGCGCTGGGGTTCGAGCCCGACTCGATCACCGTCGCGAAAGCGCTGACCTCGGCCTATCTGCCGCTCGCCGGGGTCACGATCCCGCAGATGATGTACGAGGCAATGCTGGAGGAGAGTCAAAAAATCGGAACCTTCGGCCATGGTTTCACATATTCGGGACATCCGGTGGCAGCCGCGGTCGCGCTCAAGGCGCTCGACATCTACGCTCGCGATTGCATCGCCGAGCAAGTTGTCCGCAAGGCTCCGCATTTTCAAATGCGGATTCACGCGCTTGGCGACCACCCGCTGGTGGGAGAGGCACGCGGTCTGGGGTTGATTGGCGGGATCGAGTTGGTGGCTGACAAGGCAAGCAAACGCTCGTTCGATGCAAGCGCCCAGGTCGCTCCGCAGGCCGTGCATTTTGCGCGAGAGGAAGGCCTGATCGTGCGATTTCTCGCAGGCGACGTTGTATCGATATGTCCGCCCCTCATCATCACGCCATCCGAGATCGACGAATTGTTCGATCGCCTGGGGCGCGCGCTCAACCGCACATTGGAATGGTGTCACGCGCTTCGGCTTGTGTGAACTGTCAGCGCCGCAAACGGTCTTAGTACCTCCCCCAAAGGGGGAGGTATAAGAGCCGATCGCTCGATCACGCTCCAGCGCCGCGGCGCAAAGCGAACGGCGCCGGACCCCCGCCGGCGCCGTTCCCAGGCCCCCTCGACGCGATTCAGTAGTTCTGGTTCTGACCGGTCGCCGTGGCGATGCGCGGATTGTTGGGAGAGTTGCCTTGCTTGGGCGCGATCACAACTACGATCGCTCCCATCTTGACCCGCGTGTAAAGGTCGATCACATCCTCATTGGTCATCCGTATGCAGCCGGACGAAACGGCCTGCCCGATGTGTTCGGGCTGGTTGGTGCCGTGAATTCGGAACAAGGTATCCTTGTTGCCTTGATAGAGATACAGGCCGCGCGCGCCCATGGGATTGTGCGGACCGCCATCGACGAAATCCGGAACATTTCCTAAGCGGCGCTTGATCTCCGCCGTCGGAGTCCAGGTCGGCCACTCTTCCTTGCGGCCCACCTTCGCGATGCCGTACCACGACAGGGCTTCCTCGCCGACGGCAACGCCGTAGCGGATGGCTTTCGCATCGGCGAGCACATAGTAGAGGTAGCGCGCATCGGTATCGATTACGATCGACCCAGGCGCTTCCTTGCGGTGATATTGAACGATCGTCCGTTGATAAGGCAACGGCGGAGTTACCCGCGCGTAGGGCGCGTTCGACAGAAGCTTGCGGTCGCGTGGCGTGAAATTGGCTTCGCTAGCCGGGTCAACAGTCGCCTGCATGCACCCGCCGAGCAGAAGGCCTGCCAGAACGAGAGCGATTCCCCTTGTCGCCATAACTGCCCCTTTGCGCGCCCATCCCGGCGCGTCCCAGATGTTGTTTGTGCATTTGCATTAGCCAAAACAATTCGCTCCTTCCAGGGCAAGCACGCGTGCAGCGCGATTGTGCCGGCAACCTGTTGCAGGAATGTCGCAAATTTGCCGCCGTCGCTGTGGGAAAGGCTGGTTTGACCGCCGAACGAGGCGCGGCACCTCCGCTTCATTCCCCGTGACGACCAATTAACTGATCCTTCACTATATCCGGCCTTCATCCGGACCATGCGGAGCAACACCCGAAATGTCACGATACCAGACGATTTAGTGCGCATTTCGGCCGCACTCCGAAGCCATTCAGCACCGCGTAGAGCGTTCCAACAAGAGCCGGCAGCCAGCCAAGGCTTACAAGTAAGGCGGAGCTAAAATGATCAAGGGCAGTCCCAAGCAACCCACGCAAGAACGTAATCGCCACGTCGATGTAAAGCTCGACACTCAATATGGCGCAATCGGAATATCGGCGGTTGCAGCCGCGTTGCAGTTCAAAAGCGAAGGCAGAAATCCGGCCGACCTTCCGGCGGCCCATCAGAACCAGGAAGAGCGGATCTCAGAGAAGGCGGCCTGAGCCGTGTTGCGCGTGCCGCTGAGCGTTCCGGTGAAATTGACACAGCTCTAGGGTGAGCAGAGGCGCGCAATTCCGACCCATGCGTCAATGTGGGAGCGCGCTGCGCACGCGGTAAGGACCGGCGCTATTGTCTCGCGGGCGCGGCGCCGCGTGAGGCTGTGTGCGGAGCTTCGTCTTTCTCCACCCTACAGCTGATTCCCGCAGCGACACGCGAACGCAGTGAAACTCGTGTCAATCGCCACGCAATATGCGTATAAGGCGGCGCGTGGACCGTATGGCGGAGCTCACTGATTTCGATCCTGCCGTGGCAAGCGGCTGGAAGAGTTGGCCGCGGAGGGATCATGTTGTGGGTTTACGTTCCGCGGGGCAATTCCCTTGATCGCGTTGCGGTCGCGTCCACCGCCGATTTGCCGGAGAGCGCGGTGTGGTTCGACCTGGTCAACCCGCATCAGCGGGAAGACAAGCTCGTAGAGCAGAAGGTCGGCGTCGCGGTTCCCACCCGCGAGGAGATGCAGGAAATCGAAGTCACGAGCCGCCTCTACGTCGAGAACGGGGCGAGGTATATGACGGCCACGTTGATGTGTCAGTCCGATTCCGACACTCCGAAGACCACTCCCGTCACTTTCATTCTATCTGGGCACCGGTTGATTACGGTGCGCTATGACGAGCCGCGCCCCTTCTTGATGGTCGGCAACAAGCTGGCGCGGACTTGCTCTCCAACGATCACCGGAGAATTGGTGATGATGGACCTGCTCGATGCCGTCATCGATCGGGCCGCCGACATCCTGGAGCGGGTCGGTGTGGAGGTCGATCAGGTTTCGCACGACATCTTCGAACCGGAAGACGCCAGGGCCGATCGCACCAGGAGCTACAACCAGATCCTGCGGGCGATCGGGCGAAAAGGCGACCTGGCTTCCAAGGTGCGCGAGAGCCTGGTGTCAATCGGACGATTGCTGCTCTATCTCGCCAATGAGGCCGACACCATGCGCTGGGCAAAAGAGCCGCGGGCGCAGTTGCGCGGCATGCAGCGCGATGTGCAGTCCTTGTCTGACCACGCCGCCTATCTCTCGAACAAGATCCAATTCCTCCTCGATGCCATGCTTGGCGTGGTCACGATCGAGCAGAACAATATCATCAAGATCTTCTCGGTGGCGGCCGTGGCGCTCATGCCGCCGACCCTCATTGCTTCCATCTACGGCATGAATTTCAAGCACATGCCGGAGCTCGACTGGCACTTCGGCTATCCGATTGCAATTGTTCTGATGGTCGCCGCAGCGGCGCTGCCGTATTTCTTCTTCAAGTGGAAGAAATGGCTGTGACAGGAATCAGGGATCAGTAATCGGTAATCAGTAATCAAGGGCGTTCGCGGGCGCCCGTGACCTCCATCGCTGATTACTGATTACCGATTACTGACCACTGTTACACGTGCTGTCCGCCGTTGATATGGATTTCGGCGCCGTTCAGGTAGGACGACGTTTCGGTGCATAAGACATAGATGATCTTCGCGACCTCGTCCGGCGTGCCGAGCCGGTGCAGGGGAATCTGATGCGCCACGATCTCCTCGGTGCCGGGCGACAGAATGGCGGTATCGATCTCGCCGGGAGCAATTGAATTGACGCGAATGCCGAGCGGGCCGAAGTCGGCCGCCATCTCGCGCGTCAGCGCCGCCAGCGCCGCCTTTGACGTCGCATAAGCCGCGCCGGCGAAGGGATGCACCCTGGAGCCGGCGATCGATGTCACATTCACAACCGAGCCTTTGGCCGCTTTGAGCTCATCCAAAAGCCCTCGAGCAAGCATGATGGGAGCAAAGAAATTCACGCGGAAAACATGATCCCAGATGTCGATGCCGGTATCGATGGAGGAGAGACGCTTGCCGCCTTCGGCTTTGGGAGAAATCGCGGCGTTATTGACCAAGGCATGCAGGTCTCCGGTCTGCAGGCGTTGCCTGATCTCGACGATGGCTTGGCGTGTGCCCTCCGCGTCGGCAAGATCGACCTGAATGTGGTCCTCGGGTCCCATCTCCCAGGGACAATTCTCGGGAAAGCCATGGCGTGAGCAGGTGATGACGCGCCATCCTGCAGCGGAGAAGCGCTTGACGGTCGCGTGACCAATCCCCCGGCTTGCTCCCGTCAGCAGGAGGGTGCGGCGCTGCTGGTTCGAAGGTGATGTCGGCATGACGGTACGTTCCCAGCGAGCGACTCTCCGTCGCTACGGATAGAGGCGGGTTTTGCGCCAAGGCTCGTCGAGAGCCGAGCGACGGAATTCCACGCGATCATGCAGCCGGAATGGCCGATCTTGCCAGAACTCGATGACGAGAGGCAGCAGGCGATAGCCGGTCCAATTCGGTGGACGTGGGACTGCCCCGATAGCAAACTTCGCGGTGTGCAGTGCGATCGACTGCTCGAAGGCGAAGCGACCTTCAAGCGGGGCGGACTGCTTGCTGGCCCAGGCGCCGATCTGGGCGAGGCGTGGACGCGTCGCGAAATAGGCATCCGCTTCGGCATCCTCGACCCGTGCCACGGGTCCCCGCAGGCGCACTTGCCGGTTGAGCGATTTCCAATGGAACAGCAACGCAGCCCGGCCGCCGGCGTTCAACTCCCGCCCTTTTTGACTGCCGACGTTGGTATAGAACACGAATCCCCGCTCGTCGAAACCCTTCATCAGCACCATGCGGACATTGGGCAGTCCATCCGCATCGACGGTGGCCAATGACATTGCTGTTGGATCGCGTGGCTCGCTTCGGCTTGCTTCCTCGAACCAGGCGGCAAACAGACGCAAAGGCTCATCCGCCTCGGTGAAATCACCACCCGTTAACCAGGTTGGGTGTTCTATCGGAGCCGATTCTGACATCGTGCGGAGTGCCCAGGTGCCGAAAGAGTTGGCGGAAGAGTTGCCGGAAGAATTGACGAAAGCATTGGTTGAGCCTTTGGCGCCCGGACGTCCATCCAGACACGCCGGTTATAGAGCAATGTCATCCCGATCGCATCGGGTGCTCCGCTGTGTGCTGGCTGTCGCCTTGGCAACCACTCTCCCGCTGGCGCTCGCCGGCTGCAGCTTCTCTTACCAGCTGGACAGCTTGTTTGCGAAGAAGGAGGAGCAGGCAAGCGCGCGGATCGAATCGCTGCGGCTTGCTGTTCCGAAGCCGGCGCCTGATCCGCCCGCGGAGGGCGACCTTGTGATTGCCCGTGCGGCCGCGAGAGAGGTTCTGGCTAAAGGCGGCAAGGGCGTGAGCATGCCATGGGAGAATCCCCAAACCGGCGCCCGCGGTACCATCACCCCACTTGCATCGGCCTACAGTCAGGATGGCCTCACCTGCCGTGATTTTCTGGCGAGCTACGTCAAGAATGGAAGCGAGGCATGGCTGCAAGGCGCAGCCTGCCGCGCCGAGCGCGGCAAGTGGGAGGTGCGTCACATGCGATCCTGGAAGAATACCTGATCAGTCCTTCCAGCGAAGCCATCTGCGGCGACAGCGCTCGCAATCGGCCCCGGATTGTTGCGTTCCCCGGCCTTTGTCCCCACATGAAGCCGGTGCGGGCGGGTGGGTTGCCCAAATCGAGGCGCGGCAGACCTGTTTGGAGGGTTGAAGATGCGCGACCCCTATGACGTTCTCGGGGTGTCGAAGAGTGCGAGTGCCGCGGAAATCAAGAACGCGTTTCGCAAGCTTGCCAAGAAGTTGCATCCCGACGCCAACAAGCACGATCCCCGCGCTGCATCGCGTTTCTCCGAGTTGAATGGGGCCTACGAAATTCTCGGGGAGGAAAAGAAGCGCAAGGCTTATGACCGCGGCGAGATCGATGCGGAGGGCAAGCCGCGATTTCAAGGCTTTGAAGGCTTTTCTCGGGGGCGTGGCGGGGGCTTTGGTCGCGATGCTAACTTCGAGACTTTCACTTGGGGCAGCGATGGTTTCCAGCGCGGAAGCAACCGGGGTTTTGGTAATCTTGGCGGCTTTGACGATCTCCTGAAGGAGGCTTTTGGCGGACGCATGGGAGCAGGCGCCCGCGGGTTCGGCTTCCCACACGATGATCCCGCCGGCAGCGGCGACGTGGCCACGACGCTGACGATTTCGCTTGCCGAGGCTGCTCACGGGGCCAAGAAGCGCGTGCGCCTTCCCACCGGCAAGGAAGTCGAGGTCAAGATCCCGGCAGGTCTTGCCGAAGGGCAGCAGATCAGGCTGAAAGGGCAGGGTACCGCCGGACCTGGCGGTCGCACCGGCGACCTCCTGATCACCGTATCGATCGCGCCGCATCCACTGTTTGCTCGTGAGGGCGCGGACTTGCGCATCGAGCTTCCAATAACGCTCTATGAGGCGGTGCTTGGAGCGAAAGTGCGGGTGCCTACCCTGGACGGAACGGTTGAGCTTGCGATACCGCCCCGCACCAATTCGGGACGCACATTTCGCTGCAAGGCCAGAGGCTTTCCTGCCAAAGACGGCAAGGGCGATCTTCTCGCCACGGTGCGCATCGTCTTGCCGGAACGCAACGACGGTGAGCTTGACGAGCTGATGCGAAAGTGGCGCGAGGGCAAGCCCTACGATCCGCGGCAGGGCCTGACCTGAGCAGGATATGGCCTGAACGGGAACGCAAACGCGCGGAGACAGCGGCGTGTCGGTTGCGGCGATCTATTACGTTCGGCACGGCTTGACCGATTGGAATCTGCAAGGCCGGTTGCAGGGGCGCCACGATACACGGCTCAACGAGCAGGGCCGCTCCCAGGCGAAGGCTTGTGGAGATATCCTGCGTCGCCTGTTCGAGCGCCGGCGTGTCGAGGTGGAACATCTCGCCTGGGTGTCGAGTCCGCTGATTCGCGCGCGTGAGACCATGGAGGTCATGCGTGCATCGCTCGGTCTCGATCCCGCAGACTACGCTATCGATGCTCGTCTCGAGGAACTGTCATTTGGCGACTGGGAGGGACTCACCTATGCCGATGTGCTTGAGCAGGATGCGGAGGTAATTATTGAACGGGAACGCAATAAATGGGGATTTCTCCCGCCGGGGGGAGAAAGCTATGCACAGCTGACCCGGCGCGTCGCCGAATGGCATAGGACATTACACGCCGATACAGTCGTCGCGGCTCACGGCGGAACCGGACGTGCGCTGATGGCGCATTTGGCGCTTGTGCCGCCCCATGACGCGCCGCACAGTCCCGTCGATCAGGGCGTTGTTTATCTCTTCGCGGATGGCCGGGTGACGCGACTGGAATAATGTAATCCATCCTCGTCATTGCCGGGCTTGACCCGGCAATCCATCTGTTTGACAGATAGAGGCTCTTTTCGCTGGATGCGCGGGTCAAGCCCGCGCATGACGACCGATACGCATGTCGTTCAACACCTTCGGGCATCTCTTCCGCGTCACCACCTTTGGCGAAAGCCATGGTCCCTCGATAGGATGCGTGGTGGATGGCTGCCCCCCCGGCATTGCTTTGACCGAGGCTGACATCCAGCCCTATCTCGACAAGCGCCGGCCGGGACAGTCGCGCTTCACCAGCCAACGGCGCGAGCCCGACCAGGTGAAAATCCTGTCAGGCGTTTTCGTCGATGACGCGAGCGGCACGCAAGTGACGACCGGAACGTCCATTGCGCTGCTGATTGACAATCTCGATCAGCGTTCGAAGGATTACTCCGACATCAAAGACAAATATCGCCCCGGCCATGCCGACTACACCTACGACGTGAAATACGGCATTCGCGACTACCGCGGCGGCGGGCGCCAATCCGCGCGCGAGACCGCGACGCGGGTTGCGGCTGGCGCAATTGCGCGCAAGATCGTCCCGGCAATGATGGTGCGCGCTGCCCTTGTTCAGATGGGCTCCCACCAGATCGACCGCGCGCGCTGGAATTGGGATGAAGTCGAGCGCAACCCGTTCTTCTGTCCGGATGCCGAGCAAGCCGAATTTTTCGGTCGCTATCTCGACGAAGTTCGCAAGCGCGGCTCCTCAGTGGGAGCGGTTATCGAAGTGGTCGCCGAGGGCATTCCGGCAGGATTGGGAGCGCCGGTCTACGGCAAGCTCGATGCCGATCTCGCGGCGGCACTGATGGGGATCAACGCGGTCAAAGGCGTCGAGATCGGCGCCGGCTTTGCGGCGGCGGCGCTCAGCGGCGAGGACAATGCCGACGAGATGCGCAGGGGTAACGAGGGAAACCCCATGTTTCTCTCTAACAACGCAGGCGGCATTCTTGGTGGCATCTCGACCGGGCAGCCGATTGTGTGCCGTTTCGCGGTCAAGCCGACCTCATCGATCTTGACTCCCCGGCGCACCGTCGACCGATATGGCAGCGAAACTGACATTGTCACGCACGGGCGCCACGATCCTTGCGTCGGGGTTCGAGCGGTACCGATCGGGGAGGCGATGGTGGCATGCGTCATTGCAGATCACTACTTGCGCCATCGTGGCCAGATCGGTGCTCCGGTGACATGGCCGTTCCCCCGTTCCCGCGCATGATGCTCTTCAGTTGTTGGCGGGGAGATTGCGGAGTTGCTTGACAATCACCAGCGCGTGGAGGCTGTCCTCGCCGCGTTTGCCGCGGGCGAGATCGTGGTCGTCACCGATGATGACGATCGCGAAAATGAAGGCGATCTCTTCGTCGCCGCATCGCTTTGCACGCCGGAAAAGATGGCCTTCATTATCCGCAATACCTCGGGAATCGTATGCGCGCCGGTTTCGGCGGAGCACGCCAAGCGGCTGCATCTTGATCCAATGGTTGCCGCCAATGATGCGCCGCTCGGCACCGCCTTTACCGTCTCGGTCGATTGTCGCCATGGCCTCACCACGGGTATTTCGGCGGAGGAGCGCACCAACACCGTGCGCGCGCTTGCCAACGACAACAGCGGCGCCACCGATTTCGTGCGCCCCGGGCACGTCTTTCCGCTGGTTGCAAAGGACGGCGGCGTACTGATGCGCTCCGGCCACACCGAAGCGTGCCTGGACCTGTGCAGGTTATCAGGCTTGCCGCCGATTGGCGTGCTTGCCGAGCTGATGAACGATGACGGCACGGTGATGCGAGGTCCATCCATCACGGTCTTTGCCGAGCGCCATCGGCTCATGCAGATTTCGATCGCCGATCTGATTGCCTATCGCCAGTCCCGCGAGAAGCTGGTCAAGCGCATCGGGGAGTTTCCCGTGAAAAGCGAGATCGGCACGCTGCAAGGCTACGCCTTCGTGACGCCATTCGATGCCATCCAGCACATGGCTTTTGTGCATGGTCGCATTGGTGACGGAAAAGACATGCTCGCGCGGCTGCACCGAGCCGACGTCATCCGCGACGTGTTCGGCGGCGCACATCCCGTGCATTCGGCGTTGGCGCGCTTCAAGCAGGAAGGTCGCGGTGTGATTGTCTTTCTGCGGGACGGCGCGGCCGGGGTGCCGACACACGCCTTCCCGCAACCGGGATCAAGCGGGTCCGAGGTCGCGCGCTCGCGGCTGTGGCGGGAGGTCGGGCTCGGCGCGCAGATCCTCGAAGAATCTCGGCATCACATCCATCCGCTTGTTGACGTCGAGCAAGATGACCTATGTCGGGCTGGCCGGCTTTGGCATCGAGATTTCTTCGACAGAGCTGATCGAGGATCGAACCGGCATGAGGGAGATTCGAGATGCGCGTGCAGGCCGGGGCGGTGGCGCTGGCGGCGGTGGCCGCAGCCATGTCTGCTGTGGTGCATGGAATGGCGTCTGCCACTGCGCCGGCAGCGCTCCATGCCGTTGAGAAGGCACCGGGCGCCACGTCGGTAGATGTCGAGCTCGTGCTTGCGGTCGATGTCTCCTATTCCATGGATCCGGATGAGCAGGCGCTGCAACGCGAGGGCTACATCACCGGGCTCACCTCGCGCGAGTTCATGCAGGCACTGCGCAGCGGCATCAACGGCAAGGTGGCGGCGACCTATTTCGAATGGGCCGGTCAACACGACCAGAAAATCGTCGTGCCGTGGCGCGTGATCGACGGTCCGGAAACCGCCGATGCCTTCGCCAGCGAGATCGCGCGCGCGCCCTATCGGCGCGCCTCGCGCACGTCCATCTCCGGCGCGCTCAACTTCGCCTTGCCGCTTTTCAACGACAACGGTGTGCGGGGGCTGCGCCGCGTTATCGACGTCTCCGGCGATGGCGCCAACAACAACGGGCCGCCGGTCACGCTTGCGCGCGACGATGTGCTCGCCGCGGGTGTCACCATCAACGGGCTGCCGATCATGCTCAAACGGCCGAATTCTTTCACCATGGATATCGATAACCTCGACGTCTATTACGAGGATTGCGTGATCGGCGGACCGGCGGCATTTGTCATTGCAATCCGCGATCGCGAGCAGTTCAAGGAAGCCACCCGCACCAAGCTTGTTCTGGAAATCGCCAACCGAGCGGGGGAGCGCCCGGTGCTTCCGGCGCAGGTGCGCCCCCCACGCACTTCCTGCACGCTTGGCGAGCAGATGTGGCGGGATCGCTGGGGGAACTAGAGCACGGCCATGACGTCAATGAGCGCCGCTCCTCTGAAACAGCGCCACCACTTCCACGTGGTTGGAATAGAGAAACTGGTCGATCGGCGTGACCCGGGCGAGACGATAGCCGCCGTCGACGAGAATGCGCGCGTCACGCGCGAGCGTCGTGGGGTTGCAGGACACCGCGATCACGGTCGGCACGGCTGACGCGGCGAGAGCGCGCGCCTGCGCCTCGGCGCCCTGGCGCGGCGGATCAAAGACCACCGCGTCAAAGGCGGCGAGCTCAGCGGCAACCAGCGGACGGCGAAACAAGTCGCGCGGCTGTGCCTCGATCGGCTTGAGGCCCTGCGTTTCCTTCGCTGCGCGCGCCAGAGCGGCCACGGCGGCCGCGTCGTTGTCTGCCGCGCTCACCCGCGCGCCTTCGGCAAGGCGCAGCGCAAACGGACCGACGCCGCAGAATAGATCGGCGACGTTTCTCGCATCGGTGCAGTAGGCGGTGACCAGCTGCGCCAGCGCCAGCTCGCCCGCCGCGGTGGCCTGCAGAAAACCGCCTGGCGGCGGCACGATCTTCGCGCGACCCACGGTGATCCGTGGCGGCGCGCGCTGGGCGACCATTTCGCCGTGACGGGTAAGCCGCGCCAGCCCATGGCGGTGCGCGACGGCTGCCAGTCCCACGATCTGGACGGGCGACAGGGGCCCTGAGCCGCGCAGGTCGATGTCGAGCCCGGCATCGGTCGCCGTCACTTGAATGTCGAGAGACTTGTGGGCGTCGGCGATCGCTTCCGCCAGCGCCCAGGCCGCGGCAATGGCGCCGGCAAGGCTCGGTGCGAGCACAGGGCAGCGGTCAATGGCGACCACGTGGTGAAACTTTCGCGCGGCGTAACCGACTTTGAGAACCTCGCGCGCGCCGGGGCGCGCATGAAAGACTGCGCGGCGGCGCCCCTCGCCATGTGCGTCGATCAGATCGGCCACCGGCGCATCGAGCTCCACCTGCTTCAGCCACGCGACGACAAGCCCGCGCTTCCATTCGCGATAGCGCTTTGTTGCCCAGTGCTGCAAAGCGCAGCCGCCGCATATGCCGAAATGCGCACAGACCGGCGCGATCCGCTCGGCGCTCGCAGTCTCCACTTCGATCAGCTGGCGGCGGTCGGGGTGACCCGGCCACGGCGCGACGCTGACGGTCTCCCCCGGCAAGGCATAGGGCACGTAGACCGGGCCCGCGGGCGTGTCGCTGATGCCGTCGCCGAACCTGCCCATGCGCGCGATCGCGAGGCGCTCACTCACGCGCCGCTCCGAGCAGAAACTCGCGGTTGCCGTCGCCGCCAGAAATGGGGGAGGCAACGATGCCAAGCACATGCCAACCCAGTGATTGCACGCGCGCCGCTATGGTCTCGCGGACCACCGCATGCACGGCGGGGTCGCGCACGACCCCCTTTTTCACTGCGCGGCGTCCCGCCTCGAACTGCGGCTTGATCAGCGCCACCAGACGCGCGGGCGCGCTCGCCAGCGCGAGCGCGGGCGGCAAGACGAGTTGGAGCGAGATGAAGCTCACATCGATGGAGATGAAATCGGGCGGCACGGGCAGCTGGGCCGGATGCAACCGGCGGATGTCTGTCCGGTCCAGCGAGATGACGTTCGGTTGCGCGCGCAGGCGCCGGTGCAACTGATCATGCCCGACATCGACGGCATAGATGCAGCGCGCACCGCGCGTTAGCAAGACCTCGGTGAAGCCGCCGGTTGATGCGCCGACGTCAAGACAGACGCAGCCGGACGGGTCGAACTGAAAATGGTCGAGTGCGTGCGCCAGTTTTACTGCGCCGCGGGAGACAAAGGGATGTGCGGGCTCGGCGCGGATCACGGCATCCGGCATGATCTCGGCGGAGGGCTTGGTCACGACCACGTCGTCCGCCATCACACGCCCGGCGCCGATAGCGGCCTGCGCCTGGGCGCGGCTCTCGAACAGGCCGCGCTTGACCAGCAGCCGGTCGATGCGCGCACGGCTCACGGGAGATGCCACTGTAATCCCTCTCCGGAGGGCAAGGTGGCCGCGGAAGCCGGTCGGGTGGGGAGCATGCCCCAGGAAATCGCCATTAACATCCCAACCCGCAACCCTCGTGCCGGTGTGCGCCGAGGCGCCTCTGCGATCCCGCTCGGGTGGCATCGCCCGGCAAAGGGGCCATATTTATGGGAACGAACGGGTTTGCCATCGGTCTGCCGCATGGGTTTGCCACGCTGGAGGCCGAATCTGGAGAATTGCGATGTGCCGCTGGATAGCCTATCGCGGCGAAACTATCCCGCTGGAGCAATACGTGACTGCGCCAGCTCACTCGCTCGTTGTGCAGAGTCAGCGCGCGCTGGAATCGACCGCCGCCACCAACGGTGACGGCTTCGGCATGGGGTGGTACGGCGAGCACGCCGAGCCGGGGCTGTATCGCGAGGTGCGTCCGGCCTGGTCGGACGAGAACCTGCGCTATCTCTGCCGTCACATCCGCTCGCATCTCTATTTCGCGCATGTGCGCGCCTCCACGGGCACGCCGATCATGCGGCCCAATTGCCATCCCTTCGCCTGCGGGCGCTGGATGTTCATGCATAACGGGCTGATCGGGAACTGGTCGCGACTGCGCCGCAAGGTCGAGGCGCTCATCCCCGATCAGTTTTACGGCTCTCGCGTCGGCACCACCGACTCCGAGGCGGTGTTTCTTGCTATCCTTGGCGCCGGCGGTGACCGCGATCCCATCGGCGCGACCACGCGCGTGCTTGCGACCTTGACCGACATGGTCACCACCAAGGATTACCGCGAGCCGCTGCGCTTCACTGCAGCGCTTTCGAACGGCCGCGATCTCTATGCCTTTCGCTACTCGGCGAACACCGGCGCGAACACGCTGTACTATCGCCAGTCCGGCGGCAGCGTGGTCGTCGTCTCCGAGCCGCTCGACGACGATCGATCGCATTGGAAGCCGGTGCCGCCCGGCCACATCGTCGTTGCCCAGGCCGACAAGCCGGCGCGGCTCGAACCCTTCGCCGTCGAGCAGCGCGTCGCCGCGCAGTAGGGCGGGCCCCGCCGGCGAACTTGCCGCTCGGGTGCGCGAATGCTAGGGGCAGTCCGTCCGCCCAGGCTACATCCTCGGACGTCATGCCCCGCGCAGGCGGGGCACCCAGTAATCCCTGTCGGGTGCGGCTGGTTCTTGGCGAGGCCGCCAGCCCCCGCATCAACTGGATAATTGGTGATTACTGGATCGCCCGCCTCAAGCGGGCGATGACAGCTGAGAATGGGGCCACTGATAGCAGGCTTAAATGCGCGCGCCATGAATGCGGCCATCCAGAACATCCGCAATTTCGCGATCATTGCGCATATCGATCACGGCAAGTTGACGCTCGCCGACCGGCTGATCCAGTCGACGGGCGGCCTTGCGGAGCGCGAGATGGTGGAGCAGGTGCTCGATTCCATGGACATCGAGCGCGAACGTGGCATCACCATCAAGGCGCAGACCGTGCGGCTTACCTATCGCGCGCGCGACGGCAAGATCTACACGCTCAATCTGATCGACACGCCCGGCCACGTGGATTTCGCCTACGAGGTCAGCCGCAGCCTCGCCGCCTGCGAGGGCTCGCTCCTGGTGGTTGATGCATCGCAGGGCGTGGAGGCGCAGACGCTCGCCAACGTCTACCAGGCGATCGACAACAATCATGAGATCGTCCCGGTGCTCAACAAGGTCGACCTGCCGGCGGCCGAGCCGGAGAAGGTCAAGCAGCAGATCGAGGACGTGATCGGGCTCGATGCCTCGAACGCCATCCTCATCTCTGCAAAAACCGGCGAGAACGTACCCGAGGTCCTGGAAGGCATTGTCACCCGCCTGCCGCCGCCGCGCGGCGATCGCGACGCGACGCTCAAGGCGCTGCTCGTCGACAGCTGGTATGATTCCTATCTCGGCGTGATCGTGCTTGTGCGCATCGTCGATGGCGTGCTGAAAAAGGGCCAGCGCATCCGCATGATGGGGACCGACGCCGCCTACGAGGTCGACCGGGTCGGCGTCTTCACCCCGAAGATGATCGACGCGGAGGAGCTCGGTCCCGGCGAGATCGGCTTTCTCACCGCTTCGATCAAGCAGGTCGCGGATACGCGCGTCGGCGACACCATCACCGACGATAGGAAGCCGGTGTTGGCGCCGCTGCCAGGCTTCCGGCCCGCGGTGCCGGTGGTTTTCTGCGGCTTGTTCCCGGTCGATGCGGCGCAATTCGAGGATTTGCGCGCCGCCATGGGCAGGCTGCGTCTCAACGATGCGAGCTTCACCTTCGAGATGGAGACGTCAGCGGCGCTGGGCTTCGGGTTCCGCTGCGGCTTTCTCGGGCTCCTCCACCTCGAGATCATCCAGGAGCGGCTCGAGCGCGAGTTCAACCTCGATCTGATCGCGACCGCCCCGTCGGTGATCTATAAGATTGCCCTCACGAACGGCAAGCATATCGAGATCCATAATCCCGTCGACATGCCCGATCCCGTGCACGTCGAGGAGCTGCATGAGCCGTGGATCCGCGCGACCATCCTCACCCCCGACGAATATCTCGGCAGCGTGCTCAAGCTTTGCCAGGACCGGCGCGGCGTGCAGGTCGAGCTCACCTATGTCGGCAGTCGCGCCATGGTGAAATACGATCTGCCGCTTAACGAGGTGGTGTTTGATTTCTATGATCGTCTGAAGTCCGTGTCGAAGGGGTATGCGTCCTTCGACTATCATCTCACCGATTTCAAGCCGGCCGACCTGGTGAAGATGCAGATCCTGGTCAACAGCGACCCGGTCGATGCGCTTGCCATGCTGGTGCATCGCACCCGCGCGGAGAGCCGCGGCCGCGCCATGGTGGAGAAGCTCAAGGAGCTCATTCCGCCGCACATGTTCCAGGTGCCGATCCAGGCGGCGATCGGCGGCAAGATCATCGCTCGCGAGACCGTGCGCGCCTTCCGCAAGGATGTCACCGCGAAATGCTACGGCGGCGACGTGACGCGCAAGCGCAAGCTTCTGGAGAAGCAGAAGGAGGGCAAGAAGCGCATGCGCCAGTTCGGCAAGGTGGAGATTCCGCAGGAAGCCTTCATCGCCGCGCTCAAGGTGGATGTGTGAGGTGGTGACGCGCAGGTATCCCGGAGCAGGCTCCGCACTAAGAACGAATTCTTGACTAGCGCTCAGAGATAGTAAAGCATTCGTTCCTAACGAACTTGGATCGGAACGCACGCGTTTCCAGGGCACCGATGAGCCAGCGGAGCACCGGGCGATATGAAAGCGTGAGCGCCGGAGGGGAGGGCGTTAACGCCTTTATTCCGTATGACCTGCCTCCCCGAAAGCCGCCCCTCATCATAGATGGCAAGCTCGCGCAGCGCCTTCGGGACGCCGAACAGGCGCTGATCCGGCTCGATCTCGCGGGCGACGTGGTGCCTTCGCCCAACTGGTTCATTTACGCCTTCGTGCGCAAGGAGGCTGTGATCTCCTCGCAGATCGAAGGCACGCAGACGACGCTGGTGGACCTCCTCGCCTTTGAGGCGGAAGAAAAGCCCGCACCCAATGCTGATATCGAAGAAGTCACAAACTATCTTGAAGCGCTCAACTATGCGCGCGCCCAACTCGTCTCTAAGCGCGGTCTGCCGCTGTCAATGCGTCTCCTGAACGAGGCTCACAAGCGGCTGATGCGCGGAGTGCGTGGCGCAAGCAAGCGACCTGGCGAAGTGCGCCGCAGCCAGAATTGGCTTGGCGGAAACCGGCCAGGAAATGCAGCCTACGTTCCGCCGCCGCCGGACAAGCTCGCGCAACTGCTGACCCAGTTTGAAAAGTACATCCATGCCGATGACGCGCTTCCGAATCTCGTACGAGCGGGTTTGCTGCACGTACAGTTCGAAACAATCCACCCTTATCTCGACGGCAATGGACGTATCGGGCGGCTCCTGATCGCGCTTCTCCTCGAGCACTGGGGACTGCTCAAGGCTCCGCTCCTGTATCTGAGCCTTTTTTTCAAGCGCCACCGGCAAGAATACTATCGACGCCTGAACCTCGTCCGCTTGCAAGGGGATTGGGAAGGCTGGACCGACTTCTTTCTGGACGGTGTTGCCACTATCTCGGACGAGGCGATCACTTCGGCGCGCGAGCTCTTTACCCTGGTCAGTGCGGACCGCATCCGTCTCCTTGCCGCGGAGAACGCTTCCGTCTCTGCCGTGCGGCTCTTCGAGCAACTTCCACATCATCCGGTCCTCACCGTCGCATCTGCGATGAAACTCATCGGGATGAGCAAGCCCACAGCCAGCCGCGCCATCGACGCACTGATGGAAGCCGCGATCCTGACTGAAACCACGGGGAAGAAACGCGACCGCAGCTTCGCTTACCGCGGCTATTTGGAACGCCTGCGCACCGGAACGGACCTGGACCCGGCGTGCTGAGAGACGTGTTGATATCCTTCCAGCTCACGCTCGCTTTCGCCGTCGCTCCGTGCCGGTTGACTTGCCGGCAGGCTCGGCGATGCGTCTTGCAAACCAGGTTCTACGGATTTACTGCCCCTTTGGACGCGCCAGATCGACGGCGCCGAGCGCGAAAAGCGTCTGATTGTCGATGTCGCCGCTTGCTTTCATTCCATATCGATCCTGGAAGCTGCGGACGCCTTCTTTCGTCAATGGTCCGAAGATCCCATCGATTGGGCCGGGATCAAACCCTCTTTTTCGCAGCTCCTGCTGGACCCGCCTGACGGCGTCATTGCCGAGAGTGGGCGTTATATCCATGTCCAAGTCCCGGATCGATTGTGGCGTCAACTGGGCCTGCTGGCCAGAGGCCGGCAACGCGGCCACGGCGCACAACGCAAGCGCCGCGGTGCTGAAAACGATTGATCTCGTCATGCGGTGTCCTCGCTGCGGCGCCGCGGACAACAGAGCTACCTGCCGGTCCGGGTCACGGTAACAGTGATCGGCTTCGACATGACCGGCGGGTTGTGCGGCACATGGTTCGCATCACCAAGCAACAGCTGAAGCGTGTGTCTTCCCGGGGGAAGCGTAACGGTTGCTTCGGTCTGTCCTGCCCCAAAATGCAGATGGTTGAAGTCATTTGCGATGGGGAGATCGAGAGGAGGCAGCTTCGTGTCGATCAGGAGATGGTGATGACCGGTATTGGGTCTCACTATGCCCGCTGGCGCCACGCCCATATTGATGAGACCAAAATGCAGGGTTGCGTTCTGGGGAAGCACTGCGCCGTCTTGCAGGTCAACGAAATAGACCCGGGCATCGGGTGGGGCAGGCGTCCGCAGCGAGGGGTCAACGACGCGCACCCTGATGGGTGGCGACATGACCGGCGGTGTGTGCGGAATGTGGTCCTTGTCTCCCAGAAGCAGTTGGAGCGTGTGCTCGCCCGGCTTGAGCGTCAGCTCCGTCTCGGTCTGGCCGCCCCCGAAGTGCAGGTGATTGAAGTCGTTGGGGATCGGCTGATCAAGAGGCGGCAGATCGGTGTCGATCAAGAGGTGATGATGGCCCGAATTGGGGCGATCCGCCCCCGCCGGCGCCACACCCATGTTCTTGAGGCCGAAATAAACGGTGAGTTTCGGCGGAATGGTCGCGCCGTCCTTGAGCTCATCGAAATACACCTCCGCTCCTGGAGGGGATG
Organism: uncultured Alphaproteobacteria bacterium; assembly: GCA_963841105.1. Lineage (GTDB taxonomy): Bacteria > Pseudomonadota > Alphaproteobacteria > Rhizobiales > Xanthobacteraceae > VAZQ01. The sequence goes on along the minus strand of CAWJCB010000030.1, from coordinate 171,601 downwards.
GCGTAGGGCCTCCGGTCAGCGGGACATTGACGTGAATGCGCGGCGACATCACCGGCGGCGTATGTGGCACGTGGTCCTTGTCGCCGATGAGCAACTGCAAGGTGTGCGGCCCGGGCTTGAGCGTGATCTCCGCCTCGGTCTGTCCGGCACCGAAATGCAGATGATTGAAGTCGTTGGGAATAGGGCGGTTGAGGGGCGGCAGCTCAGCATCGATCAGGAGATGATGATGACCTGAATTCCGGATGTCCGAGCCGGCCGGCGCGATACCCATATTGCGCAAGCCGAAATAGAGCTTCAGTTGCGCCGGAACGGTCGCGCCATCCTTGAGATCGATGAAATAGACTTCCGCTCCCGGCGGCGACGGGGTCATGGCCCCGGTGCCTTGCGCTCGCGCAGTGGCAACACTGCCGATTGCGATAGCCATGAACAGCAGCGACGCGGCCGATGCCGCATGCTTGGGAGGCACTGGCAGGAACTGGGTGATGAAACGCATGGAAGATTCAGGTCCTCCGGCCGTTCGCGAGTTAACGATCAACGCGATAGGCACATCCGTTCTTGATGTGGAAGGCGCAGATCTTTCGAACACACCGTGCTTGCGACGCGGTGGCTCGAGGCTGAGCTCAGCGCCACGCCGCTGCACGGAAGCAGTTTATCACCGCCGACTCAAGTGGCGAGCCCGAGGAGCGCTCGTGCTTCCGCGGAGGTGGCGGGGCGCATCCCGTGGTTGGCGCACTGCTCGGCGGCCAGTGCAACCAGCTCGGCATTGCTGCGGGCGAGCCGGTCTTTCGTTACGCGAATATTGTCCTCAAGACCCGTCCGAATGGCATCGGCGCCGCGCGCCAGCACCCAACCGATCACTTCGGCCTGGTGACGGCCGATGCCGGCGGCGGTCCACGTCGCCTTCGGCAGCACGCGCGAAAGCTCCGCGCGGAGAAAATCGAGAATGTGCGCCTGCGCCGGCAGCGCATTCTTTATCCCCATCACGAATTGCACGTGCGGGCGCTCGTTGATCACGCCGATGTCGGCAAGCCGGCGGGCGCCATGGATATGGGAAAGATCGAACACCTCGATCTCCGGTAAAACTCCGTGCTCCTGCAACCGCCCGGCCAGACTCTCCACGAAGCTTGCCGAGTTCTCGTAGATGATGGCGGGGAAGTTCACCGATCCGGTGGCGAGCGAAGCCATGTCGGGCTTGAGATGGAGCGCGCTTCCCCGCGCCGAGGGATCGCGGCCGCGGCCGCCGGTCGAGAACTGCACGATCATGCCCGGACAGTGCTTGCGCACCCCCGCCTGCACGGCCGCAAACAGCGCAGGATCCGACGAGGAGCTTTCGTCGGGATTGCGGACGTGAATGTGCACCAGCGAGGCTCCTGCCTCGAAAGCCTGATGCGTGGATTCGATCTGCTCGGACGGCGTCACCGGGACGGCAGGATTATCCTTCTTGCGCGGAACCGAACCGGTTATCGCCACAGCTATGACAATTGGTTTCATGTTTTTCCTCGCCTTGCGCAATGTCGAGCGCGATTGCCTCACCCAAGACCAAGCAGCATCCGCACGCCGAGAAGCGAAATGGCCGGAACATACGTGATCAGCGCGAGCGCAATCAGATATATTACCACGAATGGAATGATGCCGCGGTAGATGGTCTCGAGCTTGATGCCCAGCACCGACTGGGCGACGAAAATGTTGATGCCGAAGGGCGGATGAAAGAGCCCGATTGCAAGGTTGACGGTGATGACGATGCCGAAGTGGACCGTGTCGATGCCCACCGCTTTCACCATGGGAATGAGCAGAGGCGTGAGCAACAGTATGGATGACAACGGATCCAGGAAGCATCCGACCAGAAGCAGGAGAATGTTGATGGCCAATAGCAGCATCCAGGCCGAGACGTTGAGCTGCGCCAGCCAGGCGACCAGCGCGGCGGGCACCTGGTTGATGGTGAGCAGCCAGGCAAAGACGCCGGCGCAGGCGACAATGATGAGGATTTGCGCCGTGAACAGCATTGTGGCGACGGCAGCTTCGAGGATGTCGCGCCAGGCGAGCTCGCGAAAGACAAAGCGCGTCACGAACGCAGCATAGACACAGGCGACCGCGGCGGCCTCGGTGGGCGAGAACACGCCGCCGTAGATGCCGCCGAGAATGATCACCGGCGCGCCAAGCGCCCATATCCCGCGCACTGCCGCGCGGAGAAACGCACGCCACGCAAAGGGCTCTCCGCGTCCGAAGTCTTCCCGCCATGCGCGCCAGATGACGTAAAGCGCGAGAAAAGCCGCGATCAGCAGTCCGGGAAAAATGCCTGCCGCGTAAAGGCGGGGGACCGATTCTTCCGCCGCGGCGCCGTAGACAATCATGGGAATGCTTGGCGGGATGATGATGTCGATCGCGCCGACGGCGGTGATCAATCCGGCGGAGAAGGCCTCCGGGTAGCCCGCCCGTTTCATGGCCGGAAACATGACTTTCCCGATTGTGGCCACGGCAGCCGCGCTGACCCCGGAAATAGCCCCGAAGATGGTCGCGGTGCCCACAGTCGTCACGCCGAGGCTGCCGCGCACCGAGCCAACGCCCGACTGCACGAAATCCACCAATCGCTGCGCCACGCTGCCGCGGCCCATCAGCTCGCCGGCATAGATGAAGAAAGGAATCGCCAGCAGGGGAAAAGCGTTGATCGACCCAAAGAGATTCTGATGGAGCGCCGCGAACGGCACGTGCATGAAGAAGACCAATGCAACAGTGACGCCGGCAAGCAGGACCAGAAAAACCGGAAATCCCAGCAGCAGAAGCGCAACGGGCACAATGCCAAGAGCAAAGGTCATGACACCGCGTCCTTGTGCGCCATGGTATGTGCATGGGCGCTCCCTGAGCCGAGGCTCGACAGCAGGAATGCGGTGCCTCGCCGCAGGATGATCAACACCATGAGCGCGAACCCGACGACCACTGCCGCGTGCGGGATCCAGACGGGGATTTGCGCCAGGTCGCTGACCTGGCCGAGGTTGAGCATTTTCAGAACGTAGTAGAAGGATTGCAGCGTCACGAAGGATGCAATCAACAGGAAGACCAGAAACTCGAAGCCGCGCACCAGCATGCGCAGATATGCGGGAAAGCGCTGATAAAGCACATCCATGCGCAGGTGCTGATCGCGCCAGGTGATGATCGCCGCCCCCAGGAACGCCATCCACACCATGATGTAAATTTGAATTTCATCAGTTCCGCTCGGCGTATAGCCAACCAGGTAGCGGCCGATCACGTTGAGGAAGTTGAGGCACACCGCGACCAGGAAGGCGAGCGCGAGCACCCGTTCGGTCGCCCAGGCAGCGCGCTCAAAGATCTTGTCGATCATGGCGTCAGCTCGTCTGCAGGCTCGCAAACGCTTTTATACCTCCCCCTTGCAGGGGGAGGTCGGCGAGCAAAGCGAGCCGGGTGGGGGCTAAACGCAACCGATCTGGCCCTTCCGGGACCCCCACCGATCGCCGGTCGCTGTGCTCCCGGCGATCGACCTCCCCTTGCAGGGGGAGCGTACTTTACCAACTGTGTGACGCCGCCCCACATGGATAGCCCTCGCCTTCACTTGCCTTGCCGTTTGCCCGCCTCGATCAAAGCGTCATAGTCCTCCTTCATCTTCTGATTCTTCGCGAGGATGGGAGGAAGAACCGAGGTGACCTGCTCGCGATAATTGCGCGCATCGTCAGGGTTGAGCTCGATGATCTCGCCGCCATTCTGTTTCCAGATATCGAAGGTATGCTTCACGCCATCCAGGCTGGATGCCATCACGGTTGTCTGCGCCTTCAGGGCCTCCTCGCGCACCATGGGCTCAAGCTCGGCGCCGAGGGATTTCAGAAAGTCCTTGTTCGAGAGAGCCGCAACGACAATGAAGGAGCCCGGCAAAGCAGTCAGCCCCTTGGCGATATCGTAGTACTTGAATGCTGTGAAAACAGACGCGCCGGCGATGAAACCGTCGATGGCGCGATTTTGCATGGCCGAGATCACTTCGCCGAGCGGCATCGAGACCGGGGAGGCGCCGAGCTTTCTGAACGGCTCGATGTGCATCGGCGCCGAGCCGGGCACACGTATCTTCTGGCCGCGAATGTCGGCGATGGTGCGCACAGGTTTGTGCGAAAGCAGCATCAGCGGACTATGCGGATATACGACGAGCGGCTCCACTCCCTTGCCGGCTCCGAACGTTGCCAATCGCTTGCGAATCTCCGGATCCGAAAGCACGCGGTGACCCTGCTGGATGTCGTCGAACAGCCCGGGCGTGTCGAAAATCTGAAAACGCGGCTCGAGCCCGAGAAGAAAACCGGTGGCCGGAACGACGACTTCGATGGTGCCGAGCGCCACCCCCTCCACGGTTGCCGGTATCTGGCCCAGCTGGTTTGCCGGGTACATCTCGACCTTGATGCGGCCGTTCGCTCTTCCTTCGACCCCCGATTTGAAGGCTTTCATCCACTCCTGCGTGATGTCGTTCACGGTGGGAGAGGATATCTTGATGGTGAACTGCTGGGCCGAGGCGGGAAAGACCGCAAGAGATGCAGCAAGAGATGCAGCCAGCGCCGCGCCGGCCATCGCACTGTGAATTGCCTTCATCGCACCACTCCTTGCGCGCTATGCGGCCGGCAGCTTGGCGTGCAGCCCGACTTCTTCGTAGCCGCCGCCGCTTTCGTCGGGCCACGCGACGGCGGTCTGGAACGCCGGGCGAGCGGAAAGCCGCTGGTACCAGGCATTGATGCGGGGACGGCGCTCTTGCGACCAGAACTGATCGCTGCCCAGCGCCGACAAGCGGAACATGTACGGGGCGATGGCTATGTCGGCCAGAGTGAGCTGCTCGCCCACGACCCAAGGACCGGGTTCGAGAGCCGCTTCCAGCCGATCGAGCAACTCCTCGATCACGGAACGCGCGGTTGCAAGCTCTGCTCCCGTGATCTCTCCGCGCACCGCCCGGGAATGGACATCCTGATAGTACCGCGTCGGGCGGCGGGCGGCCTGCTTGACCAGTTCCTCCTCGCCCCACCTGTTGCGCAGCTTCGGCAAGATGTATTTCACCATCGTCAACTTGACGATGGCGTCAAATCCGTCTTCGCATTTCCTGACGAACTCACGCATGCGCGCGGCTTTGAGCGGATCGGAGGGAACAAGCCGCGGACCGTCGAAAGCAGCATCGATATATTCATTGATGATGGTCGATTCACGCACCGGCTGGCCATTATGCACGAGCGCCGGCACCATCCCGTCGGGATGGATCGCCAGATATTCCGGCTCGAGCTGGTCGAACTTGAACAGGTCGATATACCGGCTCGTCCATTTGACGCCCTTTTCCTCGAGCGCCATGCGGCAGCGAACGGAGCATACCGAGCTCCAGAAATGATAAAGCTCAACCATGGGCGTCCTCCTGTTTTGAGTTATCCGGAAGCCGTCGCCGCCTGCCGCGCGGCGCGCGGCTCGCCGAGGGCGGCGTGGCTCGGCGCAGCTTTGTCCTCGAGCTTGAATAATTTCAGCGCATTGAGGCGGCCGATCTTGCGCCGATCCGCCTCGCTGATGCTCGCCGCGTCAAACCAATCGGCCGCATGATCGACGTTCTCGAATGGCCAGTCGGTGGAGAAAAGGATGCGGTCAGCGCCGATCTCCAGCATGGCGTCGATCAGCGTCTGCGTGCGGAAATTGCCCGACGTGGTCAGGTAAAAATTGGCGTGAAAATACTCTGCGATCTTTTTCTTCGCCGGGTATTTGGGCGGCGCCTTGACCCAGGCATTGCGGTTGTCGATCCGCCACATGCTGTAGGGCAGCCCCTCGCCGAGATGCCCAAGGATGATGGCGAGCTTCGGATATTTGTCGAACAGCCCGCAACCCATCAGCCGCAGCGCATGCACCGCGGTTTCCTGCGCGAAAGCCCAGGTCGGTCCAAGCAGCCAGGCATGTCCTTCATAGATCTGCGACCAGCCCGGCAATGGATTGCGCGGATGCAGATAGAACGGAACGTCGAGTGCTTCGACCACTCCCCAGAACGGCCAGTACTGCGCAAGGTCATAGTAGACCGCTGACGACGCATCGTTGATCTGGGAGAAGCCGTTTACCAGCGCGCCCCGGAACCCGAGCTCCTTGACGCAGCGTTCGAGCTCGATGCTCGCCAGATCGGGGTCCTGCATCGGCAACGCGGCAAGCGCCTGGAAGCGCTGCGGCCGTTTGCGGACCTGCTCCGCCAAAAAGTCATTTGCCCGGCGCGCAATCTCACTGGCGCGCCGCGGGTCCGGGATGGCCTGAACGGCGGGAGCGTTCAGCGACAGGATCATCATCTCCATCCCATGCTCGTCCATCAGACGCAGCCGGCGGTCGTGGATGTCGAGAATGCGGCTGCGCAGCTCGGGCCAGTGGTCATCGGGCACGAATCCCGCGGAATCGTTGAGGGTGTCTGGAATGGCGAAGTGCTCTTCCAGCCCGATCTTTCCTTTCATCTGCATTCTCCATAAGGCAGGCGCGCGAAGCTTCCGGTGTGGCTAAAGCGACAATCCTCCGTCATGACCGGACTTGTTCCGGCATCCACGGCTTGCTTTCCTGAGAGGAAAGACGTGGATGGCCGCTGCCCGCAGCGCTCGGCCATGACGGCGGCAGCACTCAGTACTGTCCCTTCGGTTCGAGCCCCAGCACCATCTGACCGTACATCGTTCCCACCGCGTCCCAATTGAGGCTGATGTGCCGCCCCACCGCATTGGCGTCGCGCCAGGCTCGTTGCACGGGGTTCGCAAGCGCCAGGCCGTGGCCGCCGGTGGATGCGTTGAGGGCTTCGACTGCGCGCAGCGCCAGTGACACCGCGAAGGCCTGGCCTCGCCGGCTGGTGATGCGGTCCTCGACGGTGATCTCGCCGCCGTCGCGCGCCACCTGCGCGCGCGCGCGCAAATCGCGCAAGAGGAGCTCGCGCGCCGAATCGATGCACGCCGCCGCTTCCGCCACCCGCAGCTGCACTGTCGGAAAATCCGCCATGCGCGAATTCGCGCCGGCAACGGCGCCGCGCGTGATGCGCTGGCTCGTTGCCTCGAGGTAGTCGTCGAGCGCGCCGGCTGCCGCGCCCACGGCGGTCGCGGCCAGGCAAGACGGGATGTTGCACAGCATCGGAATCGCAAAGCCGGGATTATGATGGAAGCGGCTGCCGGGGGTGCGCCCCGACGTCGTTTCCTTGAATGTCAGGACACGGTGCTCGGGGACGAACACGTCGGTGAGCACCAGGGTCTTGCTTCCCGTGCCGGCAAGACCAACCACGTGCCACGTATCGTCCATGGAATAGCCGGCAGCCGGCACCAGCAGGAACGCGGGCGCCGCGGCATGGCCTTCTGCTCGCGCCGGCAGAAAGGCAGCACATACCGCCCATTGCGCGCCATCGCAGCCGCTGGCGAAGGACCAGCGTCCACTGACCTGATAACCGCCTTCGACGGCGATTGCTTTTCCAGCCGGGGCGTATGAGCCGCAGACGGCAGCGTCCGGATCTTCATCCCAAAGATCGCGCTGCGCGTCGGGAGCAAAGCTCGCCACCAGCCACTGGTGCGCCGCATAAAGTCCATAGACCCACCCCGTCGACGCGCAGGCACGCGAGGCGTCGATCACGAGGTCGACGAGCACGTCGAAGTCGTATTCGTAGCCGCCAAACCGGCGCGGCTGAACGATCTTGTAGAGCCCGGCATCGCGCAATGCCGAGAGGTTCTCCGCCGGCACTTGCCGCGTTTTCTCGGCCGCGGCGGCGCGCTTGCGAAAGGCCGGCAACAATTCCCGCATGGCCGCCTTGAGCGCAGCCGGTGACGGCCTGGGCTCGGTGACGTGAAACGGCTGCGGCGCCTGCGAACCACGCAGCGCTTCCTGGGACATCGCCGTTTGCGGCATCGCTGTCATAGCGGGTCTCCTCTTGGTAAAAGCTCAGGCCGCCGGCGCGGTCACGCAGTAGCCGGCATCCTGATAGACGAGAGGCGCGATGAGATCGCGCACGCCGACGTCCTCGACCTCACCGACGAATACCGTGTGGGTGCCGAAGGGCAGCGCCGCCGCCTTGCGGCAGAACAGGTTGGCCTGCGCGTCGGCCAGATAAGGCAGTCCGTCCTCGGTCCGCACCCAGCAGCCCAGCTCGAACCGCTTTTCCGCCGGCACGCCTCCACTGAAAGCCGTCGAGAAGCTCGACCTGATCGCGATGCAGGACATTCACGCAGAACCGGCGGGCGCGAAACATGATGTCATGCAACAGGGTCTTCTGATTGAGGCATATGATCAGCGACGGCGGATCCATCGACACCGACGTCACGGCCGTTGCGGTCATGCCGTGATGGCGTTCGTGATCGCATGCCGTGATGATGGTGACCGTGGCGGCGAACCGCCGCATGGCCGCGCGAAACGCCGTCTCGACGGGGGTGAGACCGAGGCCATCCTGTCGCACCGTGTGATCCTCCCGGATCGGCCGTTCTTGCGGGCCGTTTTCTTCCGGCCAAGAATACTTGCTTCTGGGAAATTTGCAACTGCAAATGTTGCATTTGCAATAAGTGGCGCTTACACTGAGCCGAATTGCCCCTGTGGCACGGAAGCTCAGCTCCCGTGCCCCGAGACGCCATCCGACAGCCCCGCCCATGTATCGACTTACCGACGCTTTTCCCTACCTGCTCAATCGCGTCGGCGTGCGGATGGGCGAACTGTTCTCCAGACGGCTGGAGAAATACGGCCTGACCCTGCCGATGTATCGCGTGATGGCAGCGCTGTGGCAGCGCGGGGATCAGCGGCTCGGCGATCTGAGCGAGATGACCAGCGTGGAGATTTCCACTCTATCTCGCCTTGTCAGCACCATGCAGCGCAGTGGCCTTCTCTCCAGAACCCGGCCGGACTCGAACGCTCGCACCGTCGAGATCAATCTCACCCGCCACGGACGTGCGCTGGTCGAAGAGCTCATCCCGCTGGCGATGCGACACGAGGATGTCGGGTTGCGCGGCTTGAGCTCCGAGGAAATCGCGCTGCTGAAGAAAAATCTCATCATCGTCTACCGCAATCTCGACGCGCTTGAGCAAGAAATCGCGGAGGGCGCGCAGATGCCGGCGAAGCGATCAAGGGCTGTCGCCAACGACAGGAAGCCGGCGCGAAGCGGCCGCGGCAAGGAGACAAGTCAAACGCCGACAGGCGCGATAGCTTAGCGCCTATGGGAGGAAGCCCTCGCAATGACGACAGCAATCACCCTCCAGGACATCACGATTCACCCGGTGGTCGAGCAGCAGGGGCCGTTTTTCGATGTGCTGGAATTCTTCCCGACGCTCACGAAGGAGCTGCTGGAAGAGAACCGCTCCTGGCTGCAGCCCACGTTCATCGATCCGGTCAGCGGCCGGCTGGTGCTGTGCGTGCAGAGCTTCGTGATAAAAACACCCGACCACAACATCCTCATCGATTCCTGCGTCGGCAATCACAAGCCGCGTCCGGCGCGGCCGTTCTGGAACATGATGAACAGCGATCGGTTCGAGAAGGGTCTTGCCGCCGCCGGGCTCAGCGTGAACGACATCGATTATGTCATGTGCACGCATCTGCACGTCGATCATGTTGGCTGGAACACGCGGCTCGAGAACGGGCGCTGGGTGCCGACCTTTCCCAAGGCGAAATACGTCATGGCCGACCGCGAGCTTGCGCACTGGACGCAAAAGGAGAAAGAGGATCCGGCGGGCGTTCCCTGGATCACCGACTCGGTGCTGCCCATCGTCGAGGCCAGGCGCGCGCAGATCGTGAAAAGCGATTTTGCGCTCAACGAAACGGTGCAGTTCATTCCAACGCCGGGCCACACCATCGACCATTACTCCGTGCTGGTGGGCCGCCCCGGCCGGGATGCCCTGATCACAGGCGACATGATCCATTCACCCATTCAGGGGCGCTACCCCGAGCTTGGCATGCGCGCCGATTACAACTCGCGGCAGGCCGGCGAGACGCGGCGCAAGGTATTCGACCGCTTCTGCGAGGCGCCCACGCTCATATGCGTGACGCATTTCCCCTCGCCCTCGACCGGACGCGTGCGCCGCTGGGATAACGGCTACAAATTTGTCGCGTGAAGACGTTGCGGGGGGCCTGTCAGCCGGCCGTGTAGCCGCCGTCCGCGTACAGGATGTGCCCGGTGTAAAAATCGGATGCGGCCGAGGCGAGGAACAACAGCGGTCCGGCGAGGTCCGACGGCTCGCCCAGACGACCCTTCGGCACGCGCGCCAAAAATCCCTTGCGGACTTCTTTCGCGCGCTCCGTGTCTTCGAACATCCATGCCGTCAACGGCGAGCGGAAGACCGTGGGACCGATGCGCGTTGACCGTGATGCCGGTTTCGCCCCACTCGCAGCCGAGCGCCCGGGTGATCCCGTCGATTGCCGATTTGGAAGCGCAGTATGCGGTATAGCCGGCGGGATGGCCGAGGATGCCCCGCGCCGAGGACATCAGGATCACTTTCCCGCCCCGCCCCTGCGCGAGCATCTGCTTTCCGGCGGCCCGCGCCATCAGCCAGGACTGGGTGACGTTGGCATCCATCACGTCCAGGAACCGGGCGGGCGTCATCTCGACGATTTTCGCGACGTCGTTCTTGCCGGAAGCAACGACGAGGATGTCGACACGTCCGAATCGGCGCACCGCGGCCTGCACAATGGAATCACAAGCCTGTTCCGAATCAGGCCGTGAGTTGACCTCCTCCACATCGGCGCCCAGCTCCCGGCACGCGCGCGCAGTTTCCGCCAAGGCGTCCTTCGATCCGGCAACGAGCGTGACGTTTGCGCCCGCGCCCGCCAGCACCTTTGCAGCGACAGCGCCGAAGGCGCCGGACGCGCCGGTGATGATGGCGCTCCTGCCGCGGATGTCGAATATTGAATGCGGGTTCCTGTAGAAGTCCTCGGCCACAACACGCTCTCCCGATGACGTTCACTGAATGGAATTGAAGCTGTTGGAATGGCAGTTCTTGTGGGATTCTGCCCGGCACGGCAAGTCCCACGCTCTACTTACGCGCGGGGCTATCGCATGTGATTGAGTGGCGCGGCAAACTCCCGTACCTCCCCCTTGTCGGGTCAGGGCTATCGCATATGGCCGCTCAGCAAGCTCTGATAATACCTCCCCTGAAAGGGGAGGTCGGCGAGCAAAGCGAGCCGGGTGGGGTCGGCTGCAACAATCTCGGGCGTCAAAGCAACCCCACCCGACCGCCGTCGCTTCACTCCGGCGGTCAACCTCCCCTGAAAGGGGAGGTACACCGAGCCTGCTGCCGCCATCTGCGATAGCCACGCCCTGGGCGGTAAGATCGCCGATGCAACGTCCCGTGGTTACGGAGGTTGTTACGGGATGCCATTTCTTTCATAGTCCAAGGCGCATTGATATCGCGCTCGTTTCCTCCAACTCGGGATTTTGACCATGAGCAAGATGCCTCCTGTTCCACCGGGCAACCGCAGCAACAAAAATATACCGGGTAGCTCGACCGCGAGATCGACGGAGAAACCAGGGAAGCATGGACATCATCCGAACGCCGCGGAAGAGGGCGAAACCGCCAACATCAAACAGAACACAACCAACAAGGGCTTCTTCCATGGCCGTCGTTTCGACAAGTGATTGTGGCGGCGCGGCAGACGAAGGATGAGCCGGCGTTTCCAAGATTGGAATCACATACGGCGTCATCCGGCACAAGGCCGAAGGCCAAGCGCCCGGAACCAGACCTTGATCGGCGGCGAGCACGTTGCGATCACTGGCGTCGCAAAATTCCATGGCGCCCGTGAGTTCCCTCGGAATCCGTCATTAGCGCGTCGCGTTCTATCGCTGCAGATTTTTTTGTGCTTCGACAAAACGACGCAGGACCGCATTCATCCGGGTCTGGTATCCTTGCCCCTGCCGCTTGAACCAGTCGATGACGTCGCCGTCGAGGCGCATCGTGAGTTGCCGTTTCGGCAGCGGAAATCCGATCTGCGCTTTCGTCCAATCGAATTCGCCTTCGCCCTGTGCGGATACCTCGACCTCCCGCGCTGTCATGGTCTGTAGCCTCGCATGGTCGGTGCGATCCTCGCCTCGCCGGCGCATCTCCCTAATCTGCATTGCCGTGCGCCGCACGATGCCTTTTTTCTTCTTCATCTCGTGCCCTTCTTATCGAAATGATACGAACCACGTCGCCACGCCAAGTCCAGATGCTCGTAACAAATCGGCCGTCAACCTCACCCGTAGTAATGAACCTCTCCTCGTCAACCTGAACGCTGGGAGCGGTGATGACGGGTCGTCCGTCGAACAACCTCTCTGCGAGCGGGAAATCAATGCCGTGCTTGGTCAGATTGCTCTCGCGCTTGGCCTCGTCCCACTCAAACTCCATATTGATGTAGTAACAACATTTGTAGCTACAAGCACGGAAAGGGGTGGAAAGCACCTGGGTTTATGAAGAATCGAGACCCTACGCATCGGAATGCCGCTTAGACGAAGCTGGCTGAGATGGTTGGTTTCGTATTGACAATGTCAGTACAGTGTCCGATCATCATCCTTTCCCCTGATTGATCAGTGAGTCTGGCCATGCCCGCACCCGCTCGACGCAAGGACGACGTGATCCAAATCCGCGCTTCCGCGGAAGCGAAAGCGATTCTCAATCGCGCAGCAGCATTGCGCGGGCAAAAGCTGTCGGAGTTCATGCTCGAGAGCGCCCGCCGGCAGGCTGAGGAGACGATCCTCGATCAGCGCGCGTTCTTCCTGGACGACGACACACACGCGCGATTTCTCGCCTTGCTCGATTCCCCACCGAAGCCGTCAGCGAAGGCTCGTGCCCGGTTGAACCGGAAGGCCCCCTGGGAGGCATGACCGCGGCGTCAACGCGACTTTGCGTTCCCGAGCCGCTTGCCTCCAGGCACGATACATCGCGGTTCTCCAACGGCGTTCATGCCTCGCTGGACCAATGGCTGCGCGAACGGGCGCGCGCAAGCGAAGGGCTCTCCGCGCGGACGTATGTGATCTGCACAAGGGACGAGCCGGATCGCGTGGTCGGCTACTTCTCGGTCTCAGCGGCGCTAGAACAGCGCAACGCGCTCCCTTCCGCGAAGCTTCGCCGCGGCATGCCCGAGCAGGTGCCATTGTTACTGATTGGGCGCCTGGCCGTCGATGCGGCGTGGCGAGGCCGAGGCGTTGGGTCGTCGCTCCTGGCGGACGCTTTGCGACGGTGTCTTGCAGGGTCCGAGATCGCGGGAGCGCGCGGCGTCATCGCCCACGCGATAGACGAGGCTGCCGTAGGCTTTTACGAGCGCCATGGGTTTATTCGCTGCCCGCTCGGCGAGCGCGTCATGCTGATGCCGATCGAAACGGTCCGCTCCCTGGTCGGCAAGTAACAGATCGAGCGGATCGAGCTTCGATCTCTGCGGGTCAGGCCTCTTCACCTGCGGAAGCGCAACCGTGCTCCCATGCGCATCGCAGGCCTGTGAGGCGCTATCGGCACCCGGTGCCTGCCCCGAAAAGATTGGTTGTCAGGGCCTAATGATATATATTGACAATATCATATATCATGGAGGACGCGATGCGGACTTTGGTTGAGGTCGGTGATATCCAGATCCGGGAGCTGGACGCACTGTCGAAAGAAGAGAAGCGATCTCGTGCCGCACTGATTCGCGAAGCCATCGACGACTATCTCGCCAGACGACGCAAGAAATACGAAGGCGATTCGTTCGGCCTGTGGGGCAAGCGCAAAGTAGACGGTCTGGTGTATCAGGAAAAGGTGCGCCGCGAATGGTGAAGGCGCTGTTCGACACCAACATTCTGGTCAACTACCTCAATGCTGTTCCAAAAGCCAGAACCGAGCTTCAACGCTATCCGGAAAAGGCAATCAGCATCATCAGCTGGATGGAGGTCATGGTCGGCGCCAGCGGCGATCTCGAAGCTGCAACGCGAAGTTTTCTGAGAGGCTTCGACATTCTAATTGTCAACGAGCAGATTGCGGAGCGCGCTGTCGGCCTTCGTCAAAGCCATCGGATCAAATTGCCTGACGCGGTGATCTGGGCGACGGCGCAGGTGCACGCCATGCTTCTCGTCACTCGCAACACCAAGGATTTTCCTGATGGCGATCCTGGAATCCGCGCTCCTTACAAGCTGTGAAGGTCATGACTTCTGGCCACGCGCGAAGGAGCCTGAACGGAAGGCCTCTGATCTGTCAGCTTGGCTGCAAACCGGCTGCATCTCTATGGAGATCGCGTGCTGGCCTTCGACAGCTCGACGTGAGACTGCGGGTACCCTGGCCGATCGGGGCGGGGACGCGGTCACTCTCCGGGCTTTGCCGACATCGCCATCGCCGCAAAGGCCCGTCGGTATGACCTGACGATCCTCTCGCGGATTGCGCGCCATTTCATCCGATGGACATAGCTGTGTCGATCTGTTCCAGAAACTTCCACCGGCCAAATGAGGCCGGCAACGCACCTTCCATGAAGCTCCAGAAGGTTCAGAAGGCCAACAACACGAAGGCAATCCGCTAGCAGCTAGGTGGTCGCCCATTCCCCACTGGGCCGCTCTAACTATACGATGTAAGTCGGGTCATTCGTCCGAGGCAGGTTTTCGCATAATGCCAACAGTTGGATGGATACGAGAGGGTGACTGGGAAGCCTTCCTGGAAGGAACGGAGCGTGTTCCCAATCCAGGCCCTCCGCGGCCTCCATCCTTTCGATGTCCTTTTTGTGATGTTGTTCTAGAAACGAGACGCCGATTGCAGCACCATGTTTCAGCCAGTCACCACGTGGCGCGGCCAATACTCCTACTTGGTGATAAGGAGCCGACGCAGACCAGCATAGTCCGCGTGATTAAATCTGCCAGAAATTTTGTCCTCGCCAACGTGACCACTGCCGAAATCGAGATAGACGGTGGTGCGCGCACCTCTATCCCGATAAGGAAGCTTGCCGACGTACTCTCAAGGATTAAGCAGGGTGATGTGTCGCTCACACTCACAAACGCGTCGCAGATCAAAGCAACGCCAGTTTCGACATCATACGAGATTTCCTTTCGCATAGCTGACGACGATGAACTCAAACACGTGGAACTCGCATTTTCTGACAAGATCATGTCCACGACATTGACCAGGGCATCGATCGACAAATTCCTAAACGACCCGCGATGTCGTGGAGTAGGCAGCGATTACGCAGACGGTCTAGCCAACTTTGGCTTAGGGGTACTGCTAAAGGAGCGCCCCACATCCGAGCACTTGACGACCCCATTTTCGCGGTATCGGGAGAGCTACGGATCCGCACTTCAGGTACTTTCTGACTTTAAACGGCCGTTTTCACGACTGATCTCAGAGGTGGTCCGTTTTGCACTGAACGACTTTTCGAAGACGGGAGCACCGACGGGATATTGGGAGCTGGACTTGGCGAACGCGTTGCTGAAGGCTCCCGAAATAAAGGACCTTCCGCCTGGGCCGGGGCCGGCGAGCATGCGCCGCAAGATCTGCCTGTCGATCATGGCACGGGGCAAATACTCGACTTAGCCGTCCGGATGTCTCAACAAGAACGTTGGAGCCCTATTGTCAACGATGAATGCCGACAAATTAGCAAATCCGATGTTCTTGACGCGATGGATCGGCAGAAAGCACTGGCGATATGGGCGATAGCCGCGTGGCGTCTGGGTGCCAAGGACAAGGCAATCGAACCTCTCAGGCAGATATCGGCGACATATCCCTTCAAGTCCTGGGCAGAACCATACCTCGAGACGGTGACGCAGTGAGCCAAACTCCTACAGATCAAAATGAGAAGCCAACCGCCCCATTAGGCGAAGCCGGGGTAAAGCCTAAAACTGTGACGCCGGTGAAGCAGGAGATTGCTCCAACCATCTCTGCCTATTTTGGAGCGTCAAAAATATCTCCATCTGCATTTTTCAAGGCTCTCAAAATTGCAAAGATAAAGCAATTCACCCAAAGCGACGAAGCGCAAGCATTCGAGACGATGGACAAGAACGACCCGGATGCAGAACGTCTATGGGCGCTCATGTCTCAGCCGACTTTGCCAGAGGTGGTGGATCGCTGGATATGGAGGGTCGCCCAAGAGCGGTTAAAAGCAGCGATTGGCGGAGATTTCAATCCACTGGGCCATGATGCGGTTCAGATACTCAAGGAGATTACCGACCCTCTCGCGCCACGTCTGGTCTCTAAAGAAAAGCCAGAGAGAAAAAAGGCCGAAAACTGGCTACGCATTGGAATCCGCTGGCTCGCCGAAAAGCGTTCGCTGGACCCTTGGTTGATCGCCGAAAAGATCCAACCAACTCTCTTCAAGAAGCAATCAGACGCAACACGGACAGCCATTAGGTCGCTCCAGCACGGGCGATGGACAGAGTTCAGGCAAGCTGTCGCAATGGCTGGGCTCGCACAAACGATTGTAGACGGTGCTCAACGAGAACGCGATGCTGAGAGAAGAATTGCCGCTGGCCTACGACAGCAACTTACCGATTTCAGTGGGCGAAATCGACAGCTTACGATCGACATTCGCGTCCATGAATGATGAACTTTCCAGTAAATCGAAAATTCTTGCCACCACCAAATCTCAGTTTGAAGCTGAGCGACAACATTGGGGTCATGACCTCTCAGAAATCAAGGCTGAACAACGAGTTCCTGCTTCGCGAACGCGTCGTGCCTTTGCTCTCGGACGCGGTCGACGCTCTAGAGATAGAGCCTCCGGCTCCTCACATCGCGCTGAAGCGCTTGAAAGCGGTCCTTTCCATCATTGGTGGGGCAAAACAGTGACGGGATCCGTGTTTGGTGTGGACTTCGGGACGACCAATAGCCTGGCGGCGATTGTCATTGGCGATCGCGCATTGTCACTGATTGATCAGGCCACTCGTAGACCGCATCCATCAGTTATTTGGTATCGAGGAGGTGACGTGGTTGTTGGTCGAGAGGCCAGAGAAAACATGGACTTGACGGAAATCGGTGCTCCGCCGGGCTTCGTAAAGATCCCCGAAAATGAAGTTGCGCCGCGAAGGTCCGATTTTTGTGGATGGCCGGCCGATCGACCCCACGGATGCCGTCGCCGCAGTACTGAAGCATCTCAAGAATGATGCGGCTCTACCCCGAGATCGCGCGCCAGGACGCAAGCTGGATCGCGCTGTAATGACAATTCCCGTTGATTTTGGGGGATCAGAACGACGAGCGTTACGCCAGGCGGCCCGGAAAGCTGGTATCAGCGTGGCGCAGTTCGTTCATGAGCCAGCAGCTGCCCTCTACGCGTATCTAAGAATCTCAGGAAGATATTGGCCGAGAACTTGCTCGACTGGAGGGCCGTTCGGTGTTGGTGTTTGACTGGGGTGGCGGCACCCTCGACCTCACGCTCTGCCGGATCCAGGGCGGGTCGATCATGCAGGTTGTGAACCTTGGCGACAACGAGGTGGGCGGCGACCGATTTGACGAGCGTCTGAGAAATCTCTTGCGCGCCAAGCATGCCGCGGCTCACGGCCTGGAAAACGTCTCAGCGTTGGAACAGCCGGGCATGGCCGCAAAGCTCTTGCACCAGTGCGAGGTTGTGAAGATTAACTTGTCCGTGCCTCACACAGAGAGCGAAGATGTCATCATTCGAAACTTTTTGAAGGTCGATGGCGCAGCTCGCAATTTGGTAAACACAGTAACGAAGGCAGAGCTCGATAAGGAGAGCTCGAGCATTGTCGCTCGCGGCTTAGCGAGGATCGATGAGATTCTTGAACAGGCCCGTCTTTCGTATCAGGACATCGAACTCTGCCTCGCTACGGGTGGCATGGTGAACATGCCTACGATCCGCGATGGCCTTACTGAACGGTTTCTCGGTCGTGTACCTCGTCTGCCCAATGGCGACAGGATCATCGCTGAAGGCGCGGCTTGGATTGCAAACGATGGGTTACGTCTGACTCTCTCTAAACCCATCGTTCTCGTCGCCGATACGTCTGGTCGCGGCACCTACTATCCGCTGGTCGATGCTGGCTGGCAGCTGCCATTAGAGAACGAAACCCAGAACGTTACCAATACACGGCTCTTTTGCACGGATCCTCGCGAAGGTCTCGCAGTCGTGGAAGTGGCTAAACCCGTCAGGATTGGACAAAGCGCGCCCAGCGACCCACGGAGGGCTCTTTGCGTTGCGAAAGTTCAGGTTGATCCAGAGGCCCAACCTCTGATCGAACGAATAGAATGTCATCTTCAGATCGATCCTGATTATGTGGCCCGTGTAACTCTCCGCTCCACCGGTCGTCAGGATGCGACGACTACAGAGTTTCACGATCTCGAATTTGGCTTGGCGCTCCCTCGAAGCGAGGATCCAGGAGGCGAGAAAGTCGACACAGGTATCTCGCCGTCCGGGCAGCGTACAGGAGAAACAAATAACTTTCACGCGAGCAATATGTTTCAAAGGTCGAATATCGCTGTCCATCAGGACGATGAAATTAAGCAAAGTGACCTCTGGAAACTCGTTCCCGGGGATTTAGTGGCAAGTTGGCTCTCAGGGTATTTTGATACGCGAAGACAAGACGCGACCAAGCGTCAAATGGAAGAGCGAAATTTCTACATTCCCTGCGCCCGCTGTGGGCAACTCGAATCTCAAATCAAGGCCGAGGGTCCTATCGAAGGTTGCCGAGGATATTGCGGAGCTAAGATCGAAAATCATGCCAGACCCACATAAGCGACCCGGCAGGGGAGAGGTTGTGGTGAGCGGCTCCAACAGACCGATATCAAATCGTAGTCCAAGGCTCGGGCGCGTAGATACTCGAGTGCGAAGACTGGTCGATCGCTTAACAGCGGAGCTTCGATGATCGCCGCGGTAAGCGTAGTGAGCTGCGACGGGCGCCAAATGCATCAGTCGCCCGAGAACGCCGGCGCGGGCAATCACCCGCACTCTCTCCCGGAACGAGCCGATGGCGGAACGCAGCGCGGCGAGCGTGACCCCGTGCCCCCGCACCCGTGACTTCTAATACCTATAGTGCTCCGGCTTGTACGGCCCCTCCGGCGGCAAGCCGATATAGGTTGCCTGGCGGTCTGTCATGCGCGTGAGCTTCACGCCGATCTTGGCGAGGTGCAGCCGGGCGACCTTCTCGTCGAGGTGCTTGGGCAGCGTATAGACCTTCTTCTCATATTTCTTCGGGTTGCCCCACAGCTCGATCTGCGCCAGCACCTGGTTGGTGAACGAGGACGACATCACGAAGCTCGGATGCCCCATGGCGTTGCCGAGGTTCACCAGCCGGCCTTCCGAGAGGAGGATGATGCGCTTGCCGCCTGGGAACTCGATCTCGTCAACCTGCGGCTTGACGTTGTGCCATTTCATGTTGCGCAGCGCGGCGACCTGGATCTCGCTGTCGAAGTGGCCGATATTGGCGACGATGGCGCGGTCCTTCATCTTGCGCATGTGATCGATGGTGATGACGTCGAGGTTGCCGGTGGCGGTGACGAAGATGTCGGCGCGCGGCGCGGCGTCCTCCATGGTCACGACCTCGTAGCCCTCCATCGCCGCCTGCAAGGCGCAGATCGGGTCGATCTCCGAGACCATGACGCGGCAGCCGGCCTGGCGCAGCGAGGCGGCGGAGCCTTTGCCGACGTCGCCGAAGCCCGCAACCATGGCGACCTTGCCGGCCATCATCACGTCGGTGCCGCGGCGAATGCCGTCGACCAGCGACTCGCGGCAGCCATAGAGATTGTCGAATTTCGATTTGGTGACGCTGTCGTTGACGTTGATTGCCGGCCAGAGCAGCGTTCCCTTCTTCTGCATCTCATAGAGCCGGTGCACGCCGGTCGTGGTCTCCTCGGTGACGCCGCGAATCGACTCGGCATTCCTGCGGTACCAGCCGGGCCGGTCCTTGAGCCTCTGTTTTATCGCGGCAAACAACACCTCCTCCTCCTCGTTATCGGGCTTGCTGATCAGACCGGTCTCGCCCTGCTCGGCGCGCGCCCCGAGATGGATCAGCAAAGTGGCGTCGCCGCCGTCGTCGAGGATCATGTTGGGCGTGCCGCCGTCATCCCAATCGAAAATGTGGTGCTGATAATCCCAGTAGTCCTTGAGCGTTTCGCCCTTGACCGCGAACACAGGCGTGCCGCCGGCCGCGACCGCGGCGGCCGCATGGTCCTGGGTGGAGTAGATGTTGCAGGACGCCCAGCGGACACTTGCGCCCAGCGCCTTGAGCGTCTCGATGAGCACCGCCGTCTGGATGGTCATGTGCAGCGAGCCGCAGATGCGGGCGCCGCGCAACGGCTGCTCCGGGCCGTATTCCTCGCGCGTCGCCATCAGGCCGGGCATCTCGGTCTCGGCGATGGCGATTTCCTTGCGGCCCCACTCGGCGAGACCGATGTCCTTGATCACGTAGTCGGGGGCAGGTTTTGCGGCGCGCTTTTCTGCGGCGGCTTTCGGTGCTGCTGTCATGACAATTCCTCAAGGAGCGGAGAGGACGCTGGTGCTTGCGCGGTGGCGCCGGGCTATAGCAAGGCTGATACTCCCTCGCAACGAAGACATAAAGATTGCTTTATGTGCAGGGCGCCGAACTGCGCCCTCGTCTGAGCGTTGATTACCCATGCCTGAACAGCGCTCGCTCGATCTGGAAGCGCCCGAGCTGATCATCACCTCTTTGCGTGACTTGGCGGCGGCCGAGCACGCGTGCACGCGATGCCCACTCTATCGCGACGCGAACTCAGGCGGTGCCGGGGGAGGGGCGGCGGCAGGCGCATCTGATGCTGGTCGGCGAGCAGCCCGGCGACAAGGAAGACATCGCGGGCAAGCCTTTCGTTGGTCCCGCCGGACGCGTGCTTGACGAGGCGCTCGCGGAAGCCGGGATTGCTCGCGCCGAAGTCTTTGTGACCAATGCGGTGAAGCACTTCAAACATGAGCTGCGCGGCAAACGGCGCCTGCACAAGCGGCCGAACAACCATGAGATCGAGCGCTGCAAGGTGTGGCTCGACATGGAGCGGAGCCTCATCAAACCGGCAGCCATCGTGGCGCTGGGCGCCACCGCCGCGCGTAGCCTGCTTGGGCCGGGTGGTGACGATCACCAAAGCGCGCGGCCGGTCATTGCAGCTGCCGGACGGCACCGCGGCCTTCGTCACCATTCACCCGTCGTTTCTGCTGCGCATCCAGGATCATGCCGACAAGGAGCGCGAGCGCCGCAGCTTCGTCGCCGACCTCAAGCTCGCGGCAAAGATCCTCGCGCAGCACGCGGCGTGAACAGCGAGTGTCACTCGTGCTCGGTGAAGCGGCCGCTCACCAGCGCAGCAAGCGCCTCGATCACCTCATTGGCCTCACGTCCGGTCGCCTCCACGGTAATAGTCGTGCCAGGACCGGCGGCGAGCATCATCAGGCCCATGATCGAGGTGCCGCCGACCGCTTCCTGGCCACGCGTAACCTTTACGTCGGCGTCGAACTTCTCCACCGTCTGCACAAACTTGGCAGAGGCGCGCGCGTGCAGACCCTTCTTGTTGCAGATTTTAAGCTCGCGAATGACGGCCGCATCGCCGGGCCGAACGGGCGCGGATGGGGGAAGGTCGTCCACGCTGGCCGGCTCGGTCATTTGCCGTTCAGGACGCGGCTGGCGATGGTGATGTACTTGCGGCCGGAGTCCTGAGCCGCGGCTACCGCCTCCGGCAGCGCGCACTCGTCGCGCACCTTGGCGAGCTTCACCAGCATGGGCAGGTTGATCCCCGCCAGCACCTCGACCTTGGGACGGCCCATGAGCGAGATGGCCAGGTTCGAGGGGGTGCCGCCGAACATATCGGTGAGAATGGCGACCCCTTCGCCACTGTCGACGCGCTTGACGGCGTCGATAATGTCGTTGCGCCGCTGCTCAACATCATCATCCGGGCCGATGGTGACCGCCTCGATCTGAGATTGCGGTCCCACCACGTGTTCGAGCGCCGAGCGGAACTCAAGGGCGAGCCGCCCGTGCGTGACGAGTACGAGACCGATCATCAAGTTCCCCGCCCGCGGCAACTGGTTGCACCGCAAGAAAAGGCGGCCATCTTGAGCATCCGCCCGCCGCGCGCAAGGGCTCGAATAGCGATTTGGGAGGGGTGTGGCATTGCAGTCAAAGACGCCTTCCGGCGCACACGCGCACCAGTCCAACGCGAAAGGGCGCAATATAGGGCCATACGTTTGTACCGCGCCTGCGTGGCGCAAGGTTCATGACTGAGGTTTAATGTGCGGCGCAGCGCCCAGGGTACCCAGGGCCACCTTTACCAAAGGTAGAGCATCTTCGTATTGTGCAACCGGGAGACGTGGAATCCGGATTTCACATATCTCCGCGGTTTCGGTTGACGGCAGCCGCTCGGCGTCGGCGGCGCCGAGGTCCACCACCAGACCGACGACCGCGACCGGCTCGTGTGGCACCTTTCGGATGCCCATGCCCCGCACTTCGATCAGTCCCGCCAATGGGGGCGCCGGCCGGACCAGCAGACGCCCGTGACTTGGCTCGAGATGAACGCGATCATCGCCGACCAACCGCGCGAACGGGAAGAGCCCCGTCTGGCTGGCCTCGATGAGCGCGAGCGCGAGCCGGGATTTGCCGGCCCCCGCGGCTCCGCGGATCAGCACCGCGCGCGCGCCCGCGAGCACGGCCGAAGCGTGCACGCTGGGATTGTCGACGGCCATTACATGGCCGGCAATCGCACGGTGAAGCGGGCGCCAACGATTGCTTTCGTCCCGTCCGGATGCATCGCGTGGCGGTTCTCCACCCAGATACGGCCGCCATACGCCTCAATGATCTGTTTGGAGATCGAGAGACCAAGCCCGGAATTCTGTCCGAAGTCCTGGTCGGGCCGCTGCGTGTAGAAGCGCTCGAAAATCCTTTCCATCGCCTCGGGGGGGACCCCCGGACCGTCATCTTCCACAAGGATATCGACGTTGTTCCGCGTCCGCCGGCAGGTGACGCGCACCGGGCTGCCTGGCGGAGAGAACGAGCGCGCATTGTCGATGAGATTGTCCACGACCTGGCCCAGCCGCGAATCGTGACCCAGAACAGCGACCGGGCCGGACTGTGCCTCCTCGAATCTCAGGTGCACGCGCACCCCGTCCTCCTGGCGCTCGTTCGCTACGCTCACCACCGTCGTGAGCAGCCTTTTGATATCCACGGGCAGCGCCTCGTGGCGCTGCATCTCCGCATCGAGGCGGCTCGCGTCGGAGATGTCCGAGATCAGCCGGTCGAGTCGCTTGACGTCGTGTTGAATGACCGCGAGCAACCGGTTCTGGCTTTGCTCCGACTTCGCCAGCGGGAGCGTTTCGACCGCTGAGCGCAGTGACGTCAGCGGATTCTTCGAGCTCGTGTGCGACATCGGCCGCAAAGCTCTCGATGGCTTCAATGCGGCTGTAGAGGGCGTCGGTCATGTCGCGCAGCGAGCCCGAGAGATGCCCGATCTCGTCGCGGCGATGACTTAGATCGGGGATCTCGACGCGGGTGCGAATGCGCCGCCGCACCAGCTGCGCACTTTCCGCAAGCCGCCGCACCGGCCCGGCGATTGTCCCGGCGAGCAGGAATGACAGAACGACCATGACGCCGGAGGCAATCAGAAACAGCTTGAAGATCGCGAGCCGCTCGGCGCCGACCATGGTGTCGATATCGGCGCCCTGGGTTGACAACATGAGAGCGCCACGCACGGCGCGGAATCGCTGCACCGGGACGGCAACCGAGACGATGACCTCGCCGCGGTCATTGATGCGCACCATGCTGGATTTGTAGCCTTGCAGCGCGTTTGCGACCTCCTCGTAGCTCTTGCCGTTCGAAGGCCCAAGCTCGCGATAGAGCGGCAGCGTTCCCCGGCCGAGCCAGGTGCGCACCGCGACGTAGGCACGCTCCAGAAAGCTCGGCTTGTGCGTGGGTGGAGGGAGATCGAAACGCATTACGTCATAGAGGTTGCGGCTGTCGAGAATGAGGCCACCGGCTCGGTCGTAGATACGGGCGCGGGTATTTGTGGGCGACACCAGCCGGCGCAGCACGGGCGCGACGCGCTCCGGATTGATCGGGAATTCAAGGCCGGAGAATGCCTCGTCCGAGGGCCCGTAACTTTCGCCCGCTTGCAGCCCGAGGAGGCGCTCCGGATCGATGGTGATGGTGTCGGGCTCCACCGTCGCGGAGGCGGCAATCGCGCCCGCAATGATCTCGCCCTGCACCACCAGGCTTTGGATGCGCGCATCAATCAGGCCGGCGCGGAACTGGGAGAGATAGAGAACCCCGACCACGAGCGCCAGCAGGCCGGTCACGTTCAGGAACATGATCCGGCGCGTGAGGCTCGCGAAGCTGATGCGCACGAAGAGGTGCCAGCCCTGGTGCAACAGCTCCAGCACACGGCCACGCTTTGTGACGGGCGGCCGTTCGTCGTCGAGCTCTTGCGGCTCGCTCAGGCGCGTGAAGCTGTCGGGCGTTCGCTCGAGCACGATCGGTTCCGGTTAAATCGACACGGCTGTAGCCCGGATGAGCGCGCTTGCGCGCGACATCCGGGTTCCACCCCGCATATCGCTGCGCTCATGCGGGCTACGAAGGTGCGCCTGATCCCGATGGACCGTCACATCTCCTTGAACCGATAGCCCACCCCGTAGAGCGTTTCGATCATGTCGAAGTCGTCGTCGGTGCCTTTGAACTTCTTGCGCAGCCGCTTGATGTGGCTGTCGATCGTGCGGTCGTCAACATAGACCTGGTCATCGTAGGCCGCATCCATCAGCGCATTTCGGCTCTTCACGACGCCGGGCCGGCTGGCCAGCGCCTGCAGGATCAGAAATTCAGTGACTGTGAGCGTCACCGCCTCGTTCTTCCAGGTGCACGTGTGGCGCTCCGGATCCATGCGCAGGAGCCCGCGTTCGAGCACCTTCGCGGCATCGGTTTCCTTTGGCGGGGAGCCGTCCTTCGGCGTCGCTCGGCGTAGAATCGCTTTCACCCGCTCGACGAGAAGCCGTTGCGAGAAAGGCTTACGTATGAAATCGTCGGCGCCCATTTTGAGGCCGAACAGCTCGTCGATCTCCTCATCCTTCGAGGTGAGGAAAATCACGGGCATGTCGGACTTCTGACGCAGCCGCCTCAGCGTCTCCATCCCGTCCATGCGCGGCATCTTGATATCGAGAATCGCCAGATCCGGGGGGCTGGTCTTGAATCCGTCGAGCGCAGAGGCCCCGTCGGTGTACGTCATGATGCGGTAACCTTCAGCCTCGAGTGCGATCGAGACCGAGGTCAAAATGTTGCGATCATCGTCGACCAGAGCGATTGTTGGCATGAAGCCCCTTATTCTGGCGTACCGCCCCTCGACTTTGAAGCCCCCAAAGCAAGGCCGAAATGTGACGAACTCCCGCCAAAGGCATGATTCGTCAATGGCTTTAAAGCATAGCTCCGCGCGCTCCCTTCGCAAAGCGGCTTTGACCGTCGCCAATTGCCGCGCCCCTTGCCACAATTGCCGCCCTTGCAGCCCGGAGCAGTAGCCCGCATGAGCCAACGGGTCCGCGCGAAGCGCGGCCCGATGACAGGCTCCGCGAAATGCGGGGTCCCCGGATGTCGCTTCCCGCTTCATCCGGGCTACGAACAGAAAACAACGGGAGAGGAAAAATGCGCCAGTTTCTGCTTGTGCTCGCGACGACCCTGGCTGCGGGCCCCGCTCTCGCACAGACAAGAGAGGCTCTTGTGCTGCGCGACATGGGTTCTTTCCATATTGGCGGCAGGCTCGTCGAGATTACCGGCCAGCCGATCAAGGAGGTGGTGTTCACGCCCGGCGGGGTGCCCGCCAAAATGGACCCCAACGGCAAATACCAGGTTGAGCAGATGTACGTGCAGTACTTCCTGCCGCAAAACCGCAGGGGCAGGCTGCCGATCCTTCTTTGGCATGGCGGCGGCCTGACCGGGGTGACCTACGAGACCAAGCCGGATGGCGGCGAGGGCTGGCTAAGCTATTTCATCCGTAACGGTTGGGACACCTACGTCTCCGACGCGGTAGAACGCGGGCGTTCCGGCTGGACCAGCACGTTCAAGGGCGACCCGGTCTTTCTGCCGTTCGGCGATCCCTGGGAGCGCTTTCGCATCGGCCCGCCCGGCTCATGGAACGACGACAGGGCGAGACGCACGACGTACCCAGGCTCCCAGTTCCCGATCGATGCGTACGCGCAGTTCATGAAACAGGGCGTGCCGCGCTGGCTTACCACGGATGATCAGATCGTCGCCGCCTATATCGAGCTCGTCGACAAGGTCTGTCCCTGTGTCGTGCTGGTGCACAGCCAATCCGGCGCCTTCGGTTACAAGGTGCTCGAAGCGCGCCCTGATAAAGTGAAGGCGATGGTGGCGGTCGAGCCGACATTGGGCGGTGACCCCGCCAAGGTTGGCTCCATCAAGACCACGCCGATCCTCGTCGTCTACGGAGACAATGCAAAGGGTCATCCGCGCTGGTCGAAGATCCGCCAGAGCGGCGTCGATTATGCCGGCGTTCTCAAGGCAGCCGG
The DNA here is from genome assembly GCA_963841105.1 of uncultured Alphaproteobacteria bacterium. GTDB lineage: Bacteria > Pseudomonadota > Alphaproteobacteria > Rhizobiales > Xanthobacteraceae > VAZQ01. Next base: position 145,255 of record CAWJCB010000030.1, on the reverse strand, counting down.
CGGCCGCATCGATGTGGTCGATCTGCCCGACATCGGCATTCGCGGCAACTCGCACATGATCATGATGGACCGGAACAGTGACGCGGTCGCGAATGTTATCCAGAAATGGCTGGTCGAGCAGGGCCTCGTGGAATAGCTGATTGAGCGGGTCTCGCGGACTATAGAATTTGGAGTAAACCCTAAGCTTGCCTTGCGGCTCCGTTTGACTTGGCAGCCTGATCGATCACGCCTATACGTCCGCAAGAGAATACGTCCGCAAGAAAAGAACTGCTGTTGCTCGTTGCGCGAGCAGCCGTTGGGGAGTGTACCGGCGCCAGCCGGAAGTGCCGTGGAGGAATGTTTCGTGCAGGAGACGGGTTTGCGGAACAGCGCCTGTGGTGCCGAGAAGTTCGGCTTCGAGGCGTTACGTGGCGTGCATTGGAATCTTACGGCGCCGGCGCTCTATCAGCACGCCGTCGCGGGCCACGAGGCTATGATCGTCGAAGGCGGAGCGCTATGCGCGGAAACGGGCGCCCATACCGGCCGCTCCCCAAAGGACAAGCATATCCTGATCGACGAGCTGACCCAGGGCTCGGTCTGGTGGGAAGGCAACCGCAAGATCACGCAAGCGCATTTCCAGCGTCTCTATGAGGATTTCATCGCCCATGCGCGCGGCAAGCAGCTGTTCGCGCAGGACCTCTACGGTGGCGCCGATCCGTCCTACCGCATCAAGGTTCGCGTCTTCACCGAGCTGGCCTGGCACTCGCTGTTCATCCGGCAGCTGCTGATTCGTCCGGAGCGGACCGATCTCGCCGGCTTCGTCCCCGACCTCACCATTGTTGATCTGCCTTCTTTCAAGGCCGATCCCGAGCGTCACGGCGTGCGCAGCGAGACCGTGATCGCGATCGACTTCAGCAGGAAGATCATCCTGATCGGCAACTCCTCCTATGCCGGCGAGATGAAGAAGTCGGTGTTCACCACGCTGAACTTCTATCTTCCGGTGCAAGGCGTCATGCCGATGCATTGCTCCGCCAATGTCGGCAAGGATGGCGACGTGGCGCTGTTCTTCGGTCTCTCCGGCACAGGCAAGACGACCCTTTCCGCCGACCCGAACCGCACGCTCATCGGCGACGACGAGCATGGCTGGGGACCGGACGGAGTGTTCAACTTCGAGGGCGGCTGCTACGCCAAATGCATCAAGCTCTCGCAGGAGGCCGAGCCGGAGATCTACGCTGCCACCAATCGCTTTGGCGCGGTGCTGGAAAACGTGGTGTTCGATCCGCAGACCCGTATCCCGGATTTCAACGACAACTCCAAAACCGAGAACACGCGTTCCGCCTATCCGCTCGATTTCATGCCCGGCGCCTCTCACAGCGGTCGCGCCGGACATCCCAGAAACATCATCTTTCTGACGGCAGACGCCTTTGGCGTGATACCGCCGATCGCCAGGCTCACTCCGGCGCAGGCGATGTATCACTTCCTGTCGGGCTATACCGCCAAGGTGGCGGGCACGGAGAAAGGCCTGGTCGGGGTTGAGCCCAACTTCTCCACCTGCTTTGGCGCGCCGTTTCTGCCGCGGCCGCCCGCGGAATACGGCGCCGTCCTGCGCGAATACATTTCCAAGCACAAAGTGGATTGCTGGCTGGTCAACAGCGGCTGGACCGGCGGCATCTATGGCGTGGGCCGCCGCATGCCGATCAAGGCGACGCGCGCCCTGGTCACCGGGGCGCTCGACGGCTCGCTCAAGACGGTGAAGTTTCGCACCGACCCGTATTTCGGTTTTGCCGTGCCAAGCTCGGTGCCCGGCATCGAGCCGCACCTTCTCTATCCGATGAAGACCTGGAAGGACAAAGCCGCCTTCGACGACACCGCGCGCAAGCTCGTCGGCATGTTCCAGAAGAACTTCACCAAGTTCGAGGACGATGTCGATGCCGAGGTGCGCTCGGCGGCGCCCGAGGTGCGCATCGCGGCGGAGTGAGCGGGCGCTGCAATGCGCGGCATCCGTAGCCCGGATGGAGCGAAGCGACATCCGGGAGCCGTCCCGCATTTCGCCATCGCACGTCGAGCACGCGCGCAAGATGCGGCGATGGCTCAATGCGGGCTACGAGAAGCGCTCGCAGCCGCGCTGTCAGCTCTGCGCGGGTGAGAGCCGGTTGAAGCGCTCCTTTTGCTCGTCGCCGAGTGAGCCGTAGAAATTCATCAGTGCCGGCCGGACCGCTTCGACGGCGCGCAGCATGGCATCAAGCCGTTGCTCCATGGCCTCAAGCCGCACGACGGGAGTGAGCGGCTGATACGTCGGGCAATTCGATTTCAGGAGCTCGCCTGCTTGCGAGATTGCATTGCGCAGATCCGCCAGTGCGCCACGTTGCGTCTCGTCAGGCCGTACCGCGCGCTCGATCCGCTCGATCGGAAGCCCGGCTATTCCGGCGGCGCGCTCGCTGCAGGCTTGCGTGAGCTCGCGCCGCGCCTGCGGGTCGTTCTGCTCATCCTCTTTGCCGAGGGAATTGAAGCGAGCCTTCTGCTCATCGCTGAGCAGCGCGTTGAATTGCGCCAGCGGTGCGCGCACGGTGCGTACCGCCTCCAACATCGCGGCGAGCCGCGCCTGCATCGCTTCGATGCGTCCGGTCGGAGTGCTCGCGAGCTCGGTCGGGCAGGCGGCCTTGAGGATATCGAGCGCCCGCGCCATGGCCGTCCGCAGCTCGTCGAGGGAGGCGCGTTGCGCGTCATTCGGCTCGACCACGCGCGCGATCTCGTCGATCTGAAAGTCCGTCACGCCCGCGGTTTGACCGCTGCAGATGCGATGCTCGGGCGCGCGGCCGCCGTTCGCGGTCACCTGCCTGTTGGTGGCAGGGTAGGCGCCATTCGTTGCGTAGGCCGCGGGACCAGCAGCGCCATACGCTCCGAGCAGGCCGTCATAGGTATCGTCATAGGCGCTGGGCCAGAACGCGTCATAAGCATAGGGATAGAACGTGTATCCGAGAAAATCATCGAAGCCGAAGGGCCAGAACAGTGGGCCGAACCAGCCGATCACGATGGGACGGAAATGGCGGTGATGTCTCCACCACGGCAGCCGGGCGAAGCGCCCTTGAAAGGTCGCGTGCGCGAAAGCGGGACGCTTGGCGAAGAACTGATTGCGCAGGATATGCCCGCCGGCGGCTGCGTGCGCGCCGGCGAGCGCGAAGGCGCGACCGGCCGAATTTGGCGTGGCCGAATTTGGCGTGGCCAAGTGCTGCATGCGCGGTGCCGGCGCCGCCAAGGTTCGCCCGGACGGCGATATCGATCCCGTGCTCACGGGATGCTGGGGCTGCACCGGCCGGGCGAAGCGCTGCGGCGCGATGCTCGGCGTGTGGATGGCTGGGCGCGCGATGTGCGGCGCGGAAACGCGCGGCACTGCTATTCGGGGCGCAAAATGCGGAACCGATATGCGCGGTGCGGATATGCGTGGTGCGAAATGCGGCGCCGATATCCGGGGAGCCGAGAAATGCGGCGCCGAGAATGCGCGGCCGCCGCCAAAGCCCCCGCCATGAAAACCGCCGCCGCCAAAACCACCGCCACCATGGAAGCCGCCGCCACCGCCACCATGAAAACCGCCGCCGCCGCCGAAGCCCCCGCCGTTGCGAGCTGAAGCTGGGGTCGTCGCCAACGCAGCGGAAATCAAGACGAGGCAGGCGAGGGACATTCTCGAGTGCGGCATGACCAGCGCTCCCGATGGTTAGCCCCCGCGATCCATCTTGATTAAAATTGGACCGTTCACATCGTCGATGCAAGGGCTACCCGCCAGAGAGCGGCTTCATGACTAATTCAGCGCAGCATCAGGGTACCGGCGCCGTGATCGGTGAGCAGCTCGAGGAGCACCGCATGCCGAACCTTGCCATCGAGAATAACGACGCCTTCCACGCCGGCTTCGATCGCGTAGATGCAGGTCTCCACCTTCGGGATCATGCCGCCGGAGATGGTGCCGTCGGCAATGAGACGGCGGGCATCGTTCACGGAAAGCTGCTTGATGAGATTGCCTGACTGGTCGAGCACGCCGGGCACGTCGGTCAGAAGGAGCAGCCGCTTGGCCTTGAGCGCGCCGGCAATGGCGCCCGCAAAAGTGTCGGCGTTGACATTATAAGTGATCCCTTCCCTGGAGGTCGCGAGCGGCGCCAGCACCGGGATGATATCTTGGCCGAGGATCTGGCTGAGCACGGTCACGTCGACCTTGTCCGGCTCGCCGACGAAACCGAGGTCGATGATCTTGTCCCCATTCGTGTGCGCATCGAGCGCGTGAGTGCTCACCTTGCGGGCGAGCACCATGTTGCCGTCCTTGCCGCACAGCCCGACGGCTTTACCGCCGGCCTCGTTGATGAACCCGACGATCTGCTTGTTGATGGAGCCGGCGAGCACCATTTCGACGATCTCGATGGTGGCGGCGTCGGTCACGCGCAGCCCGTTGGCGAACTGCGACTTGATGCCGAGCCGCGCCAGCATGTCGCCGATCTGCGGGCCGCCGCCATGCACGACCACGGGATTGATGGCGGTCTGCTCCATCAGGACGACGTCGCGCGCAAAGCTCCGCGCCAGATCGTCCTCGCCCATGGCATGACCGCCATATTTCACCACGACGGTCTCTTCGTCGTAGCGCTGCATGTGTGGCAGCGCTTCCGAGAGCACGCGGGCGATCTCGTGAGGGGAAGCCGTCATAGGAAAATCCCAAGGAAAATCCGAAGGCGCGATGCAGGAGGCCGTTCGCGTTGCGGCGGGTTTTAGCGAGCGACCGACTTGCGCGGAAGGGGTTTCATTTGTAGCCCGCATGAAGCGTCAGCGACATGCGGGTCCGGCTGCGCCAATAGATCCCGGATTTCGCTGACGCTCATCCGGGCTACGGTCTTCGCAATGTCGGCGCGCGTTCGCCAAGCAGGCGCGCGATGGCCGCCCGCAGCTCCGGGATGCCGGCGTCAGTGTGAGCTGATGTCAGCAGCGCCCCGGGATGCGCCGCGGGATGCCTGGCGACTTCCCGCGCTGTTGCTGCGGTCAGATCCGCGGCATCCGCCGCCCCGACCTGGTCCGCCTTTGTCAACACGATCTGATAATTCACCGCCGCCTGATCCAGGAGGTCAAGCACACCGGCATCGGTTGCTTTGAGACCATGGCGGGCATCGATGAGGAGATAGACGCGGGCGAGATTGGCGCGTCCTCTGAGAAACTCATGAATGAGCCCGGTCCAGGCCTTCACCTTGGACTTCGCGGCAGCCGCATAACCGTAGCCGGGCATGTCAACGAGAGTGAGAGGCGATGGGCCGGCGAAGAAGATCAGCTCCTGCGTGCGTCCCGGCGTATGCGAGATGCGCGCAAGACCGCGGCGGCCGGTCAGCGCATTGATCAGGCTCGACTTGCCGACATTGGAGCGGCCGGCGAAAGCAATCTCGATGCCGCGCATGGGAGGCAATGAAGCAAACGAGCTCGCCGCCCAGAGAAAATGCCAGTCGCCGGCGAACAGCTTGCGCCCGGCTTCAATCTCGATACGGGTGGGGGCAGGGGATCGCATTTGGCATGCTCGCCCCCTCACCCGGCGCCTTCGGCGCCGACCTCTCCCCGCCGGGGAGAGGTGATCGCGTCCATTGCTCGTGCGGTGAACCTCTCAACCCAGGGAGAATGTTCTCGATCTGTGTCGCACACTCGGTTGACCTCTCCCCGACGGGGAGAGGTCGGCCGCGTAAGCGGCCGGGTGAGGGGGACCGTGGCCACATGCGATAGCCCAGTCCCGCAGAGGGGAGGGGAGCGTGTCACGCCTTCTTGTTCTTCACGAACAGCGCTTTGATGTTGTCGATGAGCTCGATCTTGGCGCCGTGCTTGCGCATGATCGTGCTCTGCTGGAGGACGGAGAGCGTGTTGTTCCAGGCCCAGTAGATTACCAGCCCGGCCGAGAAGCTCGCGAGCATGAAGGTGAAGATGACCGGCATGTAGTCGAAGATCATCTTCTGCGCCGGATCGGGCGGCGGCGGATTGAGCTTCATCTGGAACCACATGGTGACGCCCATGATGAGCGGCCATGGACCGAGATGAAGGAAAGGACCGATGATCGGGACAACCGTCGGATCCCATGGAATGAGCCCGAACAGATTGAAGACGGTCAGCGGATCAGGCGCGGAAAGGTCCTTGATCCAGCCGAAGAACGGGGCATGCCGCAGATCGATGGTGACGAACAGCACTTTGTACAACGAAAAGAAGACCGGGACCTGGATCAGCATCGGCAGGCAGCCGGCGACCGGATTGACCTTCTCCTTCTTGTAGAGCTCCATCATGGCCTGCTGCTGCTTCATCTTGTCGTCGGCGAAGCGCTCGCGGATGGCCATCATTTCCGGCTGGACCGCTTTCATCTTGGCCATTGAGGCATAGGACTTGTTGGCCAACGGGAAGAAAAGAATCTTGATGAGGACTGTAACAATGAGAATGGCGACGCCGAAATTGCCGACGCGGTTATAGATCCAGTCAAGCGCAAAGAACATCGGCTTGGTGATGAAGTAGAACCAGCCCCAGTCGATCAGCAGGTCGAACTTGTTGAGACCGAGCTGTGTGTTGTAGCCATCGACGATGGAGACTTCCTTGGCGCCGGCAAACAGCCGCGTCTCCGCGGAGCTGGTGGCGCCGGGAGCCAGCGTCTGCGGATCGAGATTGTAGGAGGTCTGATACCGCTTGATGCCGTTCTGGTAAGCGGAGAACTGCGCCGCAATCTTTGCCGTCGGCAGGGGCAGCAGCGTCGCCGCCCAGTATTTGTCGGTGAAGCCGAGCCAGGCATTGGTCGAGGTGAAGGGAATGTCCTTCTTCTTCTCGAGGTCGGCGTAGCTGAATTCCTGCAGCTTGTCGTCGAGCACCCCGAGGGGGCCTTCGTGCAGGATGTAGTATCCGAGCGTGGGTGGCGTGCCGTGCCGCGAGATCAGCGCATAGGGATAGAGCGTGACGGGGGAATTGCCCTTGTTGGTGACGTCGTCCTTGACCGTGAACAGGTAGTTCTCGTCGACAGCGATGGTACGGCGAAATTCCAGACCCTCGCCGTTGTCATGGACGAGCGTCACCGGGTGGCCGACCGAGAGCATGCCGGAGCCGCTTTGCTGCCACAGCGTGTCCGGCCCCGGCACCTTCACCGTCGTGCCTGCCGCCGGCACCCAGCCGAATTCGGAATAGAACGGCGCCGGGCTGCCGGAAGGAGCCAGCAGCACGATCGGCGGCGAGCGCGGATCGACCGTCTCGCGATATTTGATCAGCGACAGGTCGTCGATGCGCGCGCCTTTGAGCGAAATCGACCCTGAGAGGCTTGGAGTCTCGATGCGCACGCGAGGCGAGGCGGCAAGCGCCGCTTCCCGCGTCATTGTCTGGCCGGGAACCCCGGTATGCCCGGGCGCCTGCGGCGCGGCAACGGGAGCTTGCGACGGGGCGCCCGCCTGCGGGACAGAAGAGCCGGGCGCCGGCGGTCGCTCCTGCGCCTGCTGCTGCTCGAGCGGTTTTTGCTTCGCGAACTGCGGCAGTCCGAAATAAAGCTGCCAGCCGATCAGGACAAGCGCGGAAAGGACGATGGCGAGAAGCGTGTTCTTTTGATCAGTCATTTGCCAACTCGAAGCCGTCCCAACGCTTGCCGGAAGTCTTTGATGATTTGCTCGAACGGCGTCGATAGCGCGGCGCGCCGTCCGACCAGCACATAGTCATTGCCGTCGTGAAGGCCAGCGTCCTTCCCTGTCAACCTGACGATCTCCCTGAGCCGGCGGCGCACGCGGTTGCGCTCGACGGCGGTTCCAACCTTCCTCGATACGGTGAAGCCGACGCGTACCGGACCCTTGTCGCTGCGCCTGCGCATTTGCAGGACGAATGCCGCGGTCGGAACCTTTCGTGCGGACGTGGCTGCGAGGAAATCAGCCCGCTTTCGAAGGCGTTCCACGGCGCCGGCGCCGCTTTCGGCCGCCAGAGGAGTCAGGCACTCAGCCGCTTGCGTCCATGCGCGCGACGGGCTGCGATGACTCTCCGCCCGCCCTTGGTTGCCATGCGGGCGCGGAAACCGTGGCGGCGTTTGCGCACCAGCTTGCTCGGTTGATATGTCCGTTTCACCGGTCTCTCTCCGCTAGTGTCCGGATTCCGAAGCTCGCAAGTGCTGGCGGCCCCTCTGATGCGAACTTCGGAATCCAAGGGACACTAGCACATCTACAATTCTAATGCGGGTTTGGATTTGAAGTTCCTACTCGTGCTCGCGGCCAAATGATAGGAACTTCAAATCCACCGCACTAGCCACAAACGGTTATGGAACAAGGGGATCGCCCCACGGCCGCAACTGCACGACCGGCCCAGAGCTTGCGCGGCTTATAGGGGAGGGCGCCCTTTCCCGTCAATTGCGTGAAAGGTGAAGTGGAGGGGAAGTGAAGCGCCGGGGATTCCCGGATTTCGCTGGCGCTCAATCCGGGCTACGTTTGCTGGAATCATGACTCTGGTCCAGGAAGCCAAATCCACTTCGCCCGGACGCGGCGCGCGCACGCCGCGTCTGGGCCTTTCCGGCAAGCTGCTCGTCCTCACCGTCCTTTTCGTGATGATGGCGGAGGTGCTGATCTATGTGCCTCTGATCGCCAATTTTCGCCTGAGCTGGCTCAATGACCGGCTCTCCGCGGCGTACACCGCCGCGCTCGTTTTCGAGGCCGCGCCCGACGGCATGGTGCCGGACACGGTGGCGCGGCAGATTCTCGACAGCATCGGCGCGCGCGCGGTGGCGCTCAAGATGGGCCAGCAGCGCCGGTTGCTCGCGGCCTCCGATATGCCGCCCGCCATCGATCAGGACATCGACGTGCGGCACATGTCCTGGCACGGCGCCATCATCGAGGCCTTCGAGACGCTCTTCTGCGCCGATACCGACGTGATGCGCGTCGTCGGGCCGGCGCCCATGGGCGGCGAGTTCGTCGAGATCGTCGCCGATGAGGCGCCGCTGCGCAAGGCGATGGTGGATTTCTCCATTCGCCTCCTCATTCTCTCACTCATCATCTCGGCGATTTCCGCGACGCTCGTCTACTTCGCTCTGCATCTGCTGCTGGTGCGGCCGATGCGGCGCATGACCGACAACATCGTGGCGTTTCGCGCCGACCCGGAGAATCCCGCGCGGGTCATTGCGGCGTCGCAGCGCGCGGACGAGATCGGCACGGCCGAGCGCGAGCTCGCGGCGATGCAGTCCGAGCTTGCCGCGCTGCTGGCGGAGAAAACTCACCTCGCCGCGCTCGGGCTTGCGGTCTCCAAGATCAACCACGACCTGCGCAACCTTCTGACCTCGGCGCAGCTGTTCTCCGAGCGGCTGGCCAAGGTGGCGGATCCCCACGTCCAGCGTTTTGCGCCGCAGCTCATGCGCGCGCTCGAGCGTGCCATCGCGTTTTGCCAATCGACCCTGTCGTATGGCCGCGTTCAGGAGCCCGCACCTGATCGGCGCATGGTGGCGCTCGAGCCGTTGGTCGAGACCGTGCGCGAGACGTTGGGCATTGACGCCGGCGCGCCGGTGCGCTGGATCAGCGCGGTGGAGCGCGGGCTCATGGTGGATGCGGATCCCGACCAGCTGTTTCGCGTCCTCCTCAATCTCGCCCGCAACGCGCTGGCGGCCCTTGAGGGACGCGAGGCGAAAGATCCCGGGCGCGATCAGATCCGCATCACCGGGCGGCGCGAGGGCGCGGTGGTGGTGATCGAGGTGTCCGACACCGGACCGGGCGTTTCCGAGCGCGCCCGCGCGCATTTGTTCGAGGCTTTCCAGGGCTCGACCCGCACCGGCAGCGCCGGGCTCGGCCTTGCCATCGCGGCCGAGCTGGTGCGCGCCCACGGCGGCGAGATTCGCCTGGTCGAGGGCACCATCGGGGCAACCTTCCGCCTGACCATCCCCGACCGCGCCGTCGAGCTCACGGTCCGGCGCGGCGAACGCGCCAGCGCGTGAGGGAGCGCCCGGGTTCGTTTTGGGGCGAAAAAAGGTCAGTTTTACCTGCCGTTTGGCCCAATTGCGCATCGTTTTGCGCCATTTCCAGCACGCTCCTATTGTGATAAGCATTGAAATCATTGGGTTTTCCGTTTCAATTCGGGAAAACTACATCTTTTGATTGCGGCTGCTTGAATTTCTCGCGCAAACTGCGGCTTTCCCCGTATGTTCATGATATGTTCTAACACATGTCCCCCTGTCTCGCAACTCCGATCTTGCGGTGTGATCTTGCGGTGCTCCGCGACGACGCCCCACCTCAGCTCGATCAAACGCCTGCACACTTGCCGCGGCGTGAGTGACGGCCGACCGACCATTGCCAATGCGGATTGAAGCCTATAGCTACGGGCGCATTCCTCCTGGCCCGCGTCGCGGGCAGGGGATTTTCCTGCGCATCGCGTCAAACGCGCCCGTAGCTCAGCTGGATAGAGCACCAGACTACGAATTTGGGGGTCGGAGGTTCGAATCCTTTCGGGCGCGCCAATTAATACAACAAAATCAATGGTTTACTCTAATTTAAATAGCGCGGTTGCGCTGAGCAGGGAACAGGGCCGGCCGCCATTGCGCATTCCCTGCGTGCCGTACGGCCTGCTCGCGACGCGCCGCGTTTTCACCACCAGCGCTGTGGCTGCTGATAATAGTTCCGATTGTTCTGCCGCGGATCGTAGTACTGGCCGCCGCGCCCGGGCGTATTGTTGAAACCCCAGCCACCCCAGCCGAAGCCGAATTCGTCACGGCGCGCGACGCGGATATCGGGCGAGCGCGGGCGGGTGATGATGCCGCCCTGCGGCTGGTTGTTCAGCGCAACGACGAACTCCGTGCGATAGTTGGTTTCGCGGTGCAGAGGCTCATCCGAAATGACGATCGAGGACCGCGGCAATGCGGTTGCGGCGATGCGATCGAGCACATCGTGCGGGAGGGCGATGCGGTCAAGCGCGGCCTTGGCGTCGTCCCCGCGGTCGATCGTGACCGCGGTCCAGCGCAGGCCCCGGTCGGTGCGCGCCATGGCCGTAAACACATGGGTGCCGATCGGCTTGTCGGGGTCGCGGATCGTGACCGGAACCTCAATCGTCGCGTCGAACAGCTCGCCCCCGTCCGGCAGCCGCTTATGCGTGTTGCGCCGCACGTAGAGCTTCTGCGTCGCGCGACTGATGAAAATCGAGACCGGCTCGAGGGCCAGCTTTGCCTCGCTTGCCGCCTTGGCGGCGTCGGCCTGCTTGGTCTCGGCCATCTTGGTGGCGTTCTGGGCCGCCGCGGCAGCGTCGAGCTTGGACTTTGCGTTGGCCCTGGCGGCGTCGAGCTGCCTTTGCAGCTCCTCGACTTTCGCAGCGGCCTTCTGCTTCTGGTCCTCGGCTCGTGCCCTGGCCTGGTCGGTCTTGGCGGCGGCAAGCGCCAGTTCAAGCTTGCGCAGCGCCGCCGCGAGCGGGGCCGCCTCCTTCACCGCAAGGGCGGCAGCGTTCTTCGTCTGTTGCGCCAGCCTGGTGGCCTCGTCCGCCTCGCGCGCGAGCGTTTCGGCGCGCGCCGGCGCGGCCGCGATGGCCCCAGAATTCGGGACGAACAGCGCCGGATGGGAAAGCTCGACCGGCTCCGCGTCACTCGGCGAGATGATCACACGCGTGCCGATGCCGACCTTGTCGAACAGCTTCTGCGCAAAGCCAAAGGGCATCCGCACGCAGCCGTGCGAGGCCGCGTATCCGGGCAACGGCCCGCCGTGCAGCGCGAGGCCGTTCCAGGTGATGCGCAGCATGTGCGGCATCCAGGCATCGTCATAAAGGCTTGAGCGATGGTCCTTGTCCTTCTGCACGACGCTGAAGACGCCGGGTGGCGTCTCGCGTCCCGTCGTTCCGGTCGACACCGGCGCGCGCAGGACCCAGCCGTCGGCGTCGTAGATGGTCACCTTCTGGCTCTTGATCGATACGATCGCCATGATCGGCTCGCCCGCGTGCCGTGGGGCCGCCGCCTCGGTGGTTTGCTCGGGACGGGCCTGGCGGGGCGCGGCGTCGGCGGGCGGAGCCGCAGTCAGCGCCGTCAGGGCGGCCGTGGCGGCGAGCGTCACAATGGCGGGAGGCGCCCATCGCTGGGCTGCCTCGGTGGATTGGGCCGTCGTGCATCGATTTGTCATGCCATGTCCCGGTTGTCAGGGAGTTGTGAATTCGTGCTCGATCCCTCGAACGCGGAAAGCGTTAAGGATGTCGCGGTTTGAACCTTTCGCCTGTATTCCGCGCAACCTGGGTACGCTTCTTCTTTTCCGATCCTGCGTGTCGCTCATGCGCCTCGCGGTGATGAGCGGCATATTCCTCACCGTCGATCGGTGCCACATGTGGCGGGTCTTTATCCAGATAAGGTCGCGCGATTCCAAATTCCTTGCCGTGATCATCGATCCATTTCCATAAAGTTTGAGTGGAAATGGATCGCTCCGCACGTGTCTCGCCCTTTACACTCACAAGATCGACCGCAAGCCCGCGGCCGTAGCCGCCGCGCAAACTCCCGCCGTGATATGATCTGTCAGAGGCAGCCTTCAGGCCGGTTGTGATCGATTGACGGTAATCGTCGCGGAATGCGCTCGTTATCCCCGGCGAGAGCCCGGCTTTGTCCAGCGCGCGAAGAGCATGATAGAGCTTCAGTTTGAAGCTCCGATCCATGCCTCCGATCACGTAATCCATCAATGACATGCCGGCTTTTTCAGCCGCCTTCGGATCCTTCCACGTGAAGTCCTCGTCGACGAACTTGGTAAGCTCTTTGGCGATGGTCCGCGTTTTGCCCTTCTTCGTAACTGTGACTTTCCTTTGCTCCACAACCTTGATGGTGTCGCGCTTGGGCGTTCGCTGGTAGAGCGACCACAAGTATTGGTCGGTGCAGATTTCCGGCACCAGGCACTCGTCGACAGTTTCGATGGACCTCACTGCGTTGCCGATATCGTGGACCGCATCAGGTCCCGTCGACGCCGCGATCTGCATCGGTGGCGTTTCGGCCGGAAGCTTCTGCGAGGAGTGCACCACCGCGGCGGTCTCAACGATTGATTCCGACCGATCGGAGCCCGCGGCCCCTGCCGCCGTCGTCACCAAATCCGCGTCGGAGGTGCCGGTCTTGTCTATTGCGGTAGGTTGGGGCGAGTCCACGGGCTCCGTATTGGCGGTAACAGAGTCGGTTTTGGCGCTAAGAGATGCGACGCGTTGATCCTCGATCGGAGCCAAATTTGGTTTCTCAATGCGGGGCGAATCGAAGGCGGTAAGTCCGGAAACAGCCCAACCAGCGAGAACGATCGTTACGCACGGCACCGTAGCCAATGCCGCCGATTGCAGCCGTCTCACCCTGCGCGCCAACCGGTTCGCCCTCATTCGAACCGCTGTCGCCACGGTGATTGCCGCGTCTAGAACGAGCGACCGCATCACCACCTCGCAATTTGTACGTGCATGATTATCCCCGACCGCCGGATGACCCTCGACTGATTAGTCACGGTGGCAGATCAGATGGTTCAAGACGCGCAATCGGCACGGTTAAATCGCCGGCTCTTGTTGTAGGGATTAGTGGAGCAACGAGCGGCATTCAGCCTGAATACGTTAAGGCGGAGTAGGCACCTCAACTGCGAGCCGGCGAGGAGGAGAGAATTTCCTATAACGGCTTTGCAGTCGCGCCCAGCCTCGAAACTATTGGTCGAATGTCCTGGAGCGCGGCGGCATGCTTGTCCGCCAGGGCAAAACAACTGAGCCCGAGACGCTGAAACCCCGGGGCTCTTTTTTCTTGCAGTTGGGACCGCAGCCCCCCCGGCGTGGGCGTAGCCGCTTCGGGCTGCCGACTTAGCGGTATTTCACTCGTGACCCACTGCACTGCGGTCGCAAGCTGGGTCCTGGTCTTGGTTTGCCCTACGAAAGCCACCGACTACAGTCATTCAGACAGGGCGGGTTCCACGTCGGGGGCATATAGCAATGATCCGCGTCACGGTAATCCGTGCGCTTGTGCTGACGGCCGCTTTTGCCGCGGCATTGACGCCGGCCACGTCCCTTGGCGAAGACAGCCATCAGTTGCCGACCGAGGCAACAAAGGAGTTGCCGCCCGAGCTGCTCTCGCTGTTCCGACAAAAGAATATGCCAAAACATTCACCGATCCTTGTGCGCATTTTCAAGGAAGAGGCGGAAATCGAAGTCTGGAAGCAGGACACCACCGGCCATTTCCAGATCCTCAAGACCTATCCGATCTGTCGGTGGTCGGGCGATCTTGGGCCGAAGTTGCATGAGGGCGACCGTCAGGCTCCAGAGGGGTTCTATACAATTACCCCCGGATTGATGAATCCCAATTCCAACTTCTACCTTGCGATCAACACCGGCTTCCCCAACAGCTTCGACAAAGCGAATAACCGCGACGGCAGCTTCCTCATGATCCATGGCAACTGCTTGTCGATTGGTTGCTATGCCATGACCGACGAACAGATCGGCGAGATCTATTCGTTGGCGCGTGACTTACTCCTCGGCGCCCGGCGGTCATTCCAGATCCAGGCCTATCCGTTCCGCTTGACGCCGGCGAATCTGGCGCGGCATCGAACTAATCCGAGCTTGGCCTTCTGGAAGATGCTCAAGATCGGCAACGATCACTTCGAGGCGACGCATCTCGAACCCAAGGTGGATGTGTGTAATCGCCTCTATGTATTCGATGCGCAACCTCCGCCGAATTCGCCGTATCCTCTTGTGTTCAATCCCACCGGTAAATGCCCCGCCTTTGTCGTGAATCCGAAAATCGCGCGGCTGGCGCTGGAGAAACAACGCGCCGACCAGGTTGAATACGCGCGATTGCTTAAAGACAACGTGCCAGCCGCCCCAATGTACAGCGGACTGGACGGCGGAATGAATAAGGTTTTCCTCGCACGGTTTCCGGTCAGAGTGACGCTTGCGAAAGTGCTGCCGTATGCATCTTACCTGCCGCAACTGCCACCGATCCCCTGGGTCGACAACGATGGTTCGTTGACGAGTAAATTGTTTGGCACGTTGTTCTGGGGGGAGGGGGACCATTTTTCTATTAAGCAAAAAGATATTTCGGAGGGCTCAACAGCCTCCGGACAGCGCAGGTTCTCACAGCCAGAAACGGTAAAGGAAGCCTCCGCTAATCCTCCTTGAACCCGCTGACCTTAGATAATCCTTCAGCGCTTCGTTCAGAAGAATCCTCACCGTCGCGGCAGCGTGGCCGCTCGCGGTGCGGACCCGATCGAGATGGGACTGGTTAACATGAGCCAAATGAATCGGAGCGTGGCTCTTCTTGGTAAATTTAAGAAGTATCCGTTCGGCCTGTGGCTCTTCAGCCGCGCCATTTGCATCAAGGCTCCTTACTTTTCCACCATCCGCCCAACATTCACGACACTCGAACCGGGCCGAGGAGAGGCGAAATTCAAAAAGCGCCGCGCGGTCATAAATCATCTCGGCACCGTCCACGCGATCGCAATGGCCAATTTATGTGAACTCGTGGCAGGCACCACCCTCGAGATCACGCTTCCGGACACGCATCGCTGGATTCCGAAGTCGATGAAGATCAACTATCTCGCCAAGGCGACGACGGATGTTCGCGCGCGCACGGCGATTGACATGGCAACATGGCCCGAAGCGGGGAGCGTCAATGTTCGAGTGGAAGTTGTGAATACGGAGAACGCGACTGTGGCGACGGCCGACATCGAAATGTACATTTCGCGGCGGAAGTAGGGTTGCCACTCGCAACATCAATGTCGGGTGACTGAGGTGAAGCAGACCTTAGTCGAGACAACTCCTACAGTGAAAACTTCGGGAGAGAACAACGAAAAGCCGAGAAAATGGTCTGGTGTGGGAATCATTTTTTCTTTCTCTTCTAACGAGGCTCCGCCTCAGACCAACGAGGTGTATGGGCGTTTGCCAAAGATATTAGTGGTAGCGCGCAAAAGGCGGAATGGAGCTCCGCAGCGTAGATTTTGTTGGTATGATCAGCTCGTTTCCGCGGCACGCAATCGCGGCGCGACTTTCTCCACCGTCATGCCCGCCATGGTAGGTCCCTGGACGTGCCATCGGCGAAGGCGTGCCCGTTCCCCTGAAAGTCATCGCCGAGCATTGTAATTGACTTTCGGACAATTATGACCGATATCTCATTGTCGCTCTTCCGCATCCAGTTATCCGCGCTGTGAATCGTCGGCAGCAAGAGAGCATCAAGGCCGGCGTGCATGGACAAACGGAGCCGGTTCATCGCCGAACTGCGGAGGGACGCGAAGGCGCGAGGTTTGGAATTTCGGGAGGAAACTTGGCGCGGCAAGGGCGGTCACGCCATGATTTGGGTGGGCGACAAGGTAACGACGCTGCCGGCGAGGGAGATTGATCCCAAGACGGCGAGGAAGATCAGGAAAGCGCTCGGTCTTGATTGAAGAGCTAGATGCGCTGTCCCTGACGTTGGAGAAGGTGCAATGAGGACTTTTGTTTATCGAGCCCGCTTTGAACCCGGTGAGAAGCGCGGCGTGATTGTCGTGAGTTTTCCAGACGTTCCAGAGGCGATCACCGAGGGGAGAGGCGAGGCTGACGCGACGGCCCAGGCGCAGGAGGCGCTCGGCTTGGCGTTGCTGACGTATCCGGTGCGCAATGTCCCACTGCCGAAGCCTAAGGCTAAAGGAGGTGACTTCGTGCCGATTGCGGTGGAGGCCGCAGTCGCTGCCAAGCTCGCGTTTCTCGATGCCTTCCGTGAGGCCGGGATCGGCAAGTCAGAGTTTGGCCGAAGAATTGGCAAGGACGAGAAGGAAGTCCGCCGTCTGCTCGATCCAAGACACCCTACCAAGCTGAGTACCCTGACGGAGGCGCTGCGCGCTCTTGGGCAGCGTCTCGTCATCGGTGTGGAGGCCGCGGCATAGTCGAGGAGCTGGTCCGCTGCCGAACATGTGCGATGGCATAGGCCTGCCACCCACGTTCAGCGATCCCGCGACTTATCCGTCGAAAACCACAGAAATAGTGCTGTGCTGCCAAAGCCCTGGCCGGCGATCCCCAACGGACCTCAGTAAAATCAAAGACTTGACACAGACTACGAATCTGGGGGTCGGAGGTTCGAATCCTTTCGGGCGCGCCACTTCGGAAATTGTCCAGCCCGGGGACATGGGTAACAGAACGTACCTAAGACATGGGTGACAACCTCGGGCCGAACGGGTTGTCGAGAGGTTGCAAGGTTTTCTGTTCCAGATCGAAGTATCCGAGATCGTAGTGGCTGAAGCTGACGAGCCAAATGCCGTCGTCGATTTCCTTGATGCCGAGGCGCTGGCCGGCAAGCACGGTCGAGATGTTGATTTTCTTTCGATGCAGGCAGATGCGGCCGCAGGCGGTGACGATGACGTCCCGATCATGGAACGGATAGCTCAGCTCGGGCAGGCCGTCATAGCGGCGCGCTGAGGCAGCGTAGAGTTCAGCGGGGCACTTCATGGCGAGTGCCTCGTGTGGCCGTTCGACATTAAACTCGCGCATGAAGTCGTCGAAACGCGCCTGCTGCTGCAGACTGTTGAAGCCTGCCGGGCGTGTGGCTTCCTTCTTCAAAGTGAGGTGCATGCGCTCATGGCGGCCGTTTTGTTGCGGCCGGCCAGGCTTGATGCGTTCGATGGCGATGCCGAGGCGCAGCCACCACACTGAGAGCTTGGACAGATTGAACAGGGCGTTTGGACTGGCGAAGGGAACGCCGTTGTCGGAGCGGATCGCCAGCGGCAGGCCGCGCTCGCGAAACAATCGTTCGAACGCGGTAAAAGCGGTCTCCTCGCGAACCGATTCGAGCGCCTCACAGAGCAGCAGGAAGCGCGAGGCGTGGTCGCTGGCAGTCAGCGGGTAGCAATAGCGACCATTACCGAGCTTGAACTCGCCCTTGAAGTTGACGCACCAGAGATCGTTGGGGACCGAGCCTTCGGACAGCGGCGTGCCGCGCGCCCGATGGCGCGGCCCGCCGCTGCGCTTGACCAAGCCGTGGCGATCGAGGACGGCATGGATGGTGCTTTTGGCCGGCACGCGGATATCGCCTGAGAGCCTGCGGATCAGGAGTTCGCGGATTTTGCGTGCGCCCCAGTGCGCCTTTTCTGTCTTGAGGCGGACAATGAGGCTCTCGACCTGCTGGGGCAGCTGATTGGCGTAGCGCACCGGGCGCCGGCAGCGGTCGCTGAGAGCTTCAAGCCCGTGTTCCTTGTATCGATCGAAGACCTTGTAGCCGGTCTTGCGGGATATGCCGAACTCCCGGCATAGCTCGGACATCGTCTCGCCATCGAGCAGGCGGGCGACAAAACGCAGGCGTTCCTCCATCACCGAACTCGCTTTCCACGGCATCAACACCTCCCGCCAAAAGGCAAAAAGTGTTACCCATGTGTCCGGTACGAAGTGTCACCTATGTCTCGGGTCGTACAAAACACGCCATCGCCGCCGAATGCCACCGTTTTCACGCTCGATCGGACACGGTGGATAGCGTGGTTTCCAGCGCTCATAGCTCGTATCCGCGATCCAGTAGAGCCAATCACCGACGGCCTCCTGGGTCTCTTGATCTTTCGACAATGCTCGCAATTGCGCCAAGGGGACCGCAACTCGTTCGCCGCCCCGCGCAATCCAGACAAACATTTCGCTCTCGCACTCCTCTTCCGGTGCCATATCGAGGACTTCCACTTCTTCTTCGACCTTGAGAACGGAGATAGGCCGCGCGAACCTACAGCGCGCCTTGAATGGAACCTTCATCTTGCCATCGAGGTAGTAATACCAACCCATCGCACGTTCGCTGGAACCGTAAGCATCGACGACGGCCTCCATGGCAATCCGTTGCTCGCGGATTTCGTCTCTCTTGCGTGTCATTGAACCACCGTCCAGCGGGTCAGGCGGCTCGCTCGATCTTGTAGGGACGAACCAGAAGGTCGGCCGGAATTTTCCACGCCTCGCCGATCTTGTGGATCATCTCGACCGTGAGCGCGCGCCGACGCGCAAGAACTTCCGAGGCACGCGGGCGCGAGCCTAGCTAGGAGCTCTGCCAGCTCCGCCTGGGTGTGCCCGAGCTCGTCGATCGCATACCGCAGCACATCGATCGGATCGAAAGTCTCGTCGATTTCGATCGGCCATCGCTTTGCCTCATTGATGTCGACCAGCGCGAGGAGCACATCGAGCTTGTCGCCTTCCTCCGTTCCCTCCGGTGCGCTCCAACAGGCCTCGATCGCGGCGAGCGCCGCGCGGTGATCCTCGTCCGTGCGAATTGGCCGGATCTCCATGGTGATCTCCTCAAAACTGCGACATCGTCAATGCGTCAATGCGGTCATACTCCGCATGGGTGCCGATGAACTTCACGAACGCGATCTGTCGACGGAAATCGAACGCGGCCACTAAGCGATAGTTTCCTCCCGCGACCTCGAACCTCACACGCTCGCGGTTCAGCACCTTGGCTTTCGGACTAGCCATTGCGCTACTTGGACAACACATTAGCGAGCGGCTTCGCGACTGCGCGTGCCGCCTCTATGAACAAATCTGCGGCCGGGCTTAGCGTTCGGTTCTTCAGAGTAACGATGGCTGTGGGGCGCGGTCGGGCCGGAAAGTCGACTCGAGGCGCTCGGATTTTCGCGCCCATGGGGCCAAAGCGAAGAACCGATTCCGGTATGGCGGTCAAATAGTGCCCGTTGGGTAGCAATCGGTTGACGATGTGGATCGATGTTGACACGACGCTTGCTCGGGGCACGTCCAGGCCTTTGCTACTGAATGCCTCGCGAACCTGAGAGGAAGGCAAGGAGTCTGGCGGAGTCAGTATCCAAGGCTCATCGAGCAGTTCGCAGCTCAAGATTTCTGCATTGCGAACAGTCCGTTGATCCCCACTTCGCGGGTTGCGATTTCCTGATTTGATCGAGCAAATCGCAGGCCGAAGTGGAGGTGGTCCTAAGCCTTGGAAAGGTCACTCTGCCGCTAAGAGCCAGCGCGCCGTCTCATAGTGGCGGTCGGCGTAAGTGCTATCGAAACTCCAGGCCACTGTTTGTGCGATAGCCCACCGGCAAACACGCGCACGATCAAGTCCGAGTTCGGCCGACAATCGATCCAAACGATAAATAGCTTCCTTTTGCGAGTGACCAAATTCGAAGCTGCGAATAATCGGGGCAAGTGAAAATTCACGCTCGGCCGCTAACGGTTTCGGATCGATCACCAACCAGGGCTCGCGTTCCGCTGACAGGACGTTCTCTCCATGCAGATCCTGATGGACGAGCACCTGTTCCCCCTGACTGTTCGAAAGCTGATTAAGGTATTCTGCCGCCGCATCAATCAATTTGCGCTCACACCGATGACCGACAGCCGCCCAGTCCGCATGCAGAAGTCTCTGCCCAAGCGTGCGCTTCTTCAGTCAGAGACTTGAATGGTGGCCCGATGGCTTTCCAGAGGCGCGGAAGCAGATCGATCAATACAGCAAGCGGATCGACATCCGTGTCGGCACTCAAGCAGGCGCCTGGCAAGCAGCGCTCAAGCAACAGTGCATGCCTCTCTGCATCATGTGCCAGCAGCCGTACAGCGCCAGCCCCATCCCAGACCTTCAAAGCACTGGCTTCGTGCATGCATTCGTCATGGGGCCATTGCACTTTGAGAACCACGCGTTCGGTACCACGAAGTGCTGGTGCAACATACGAGACATTCGCCCCATTATAGGGCGCCTCGAGCTGAAGACCCCACATTTCGACCAGTTCGGAGACGAGCTTCGGCAAATTGGCAAGCCACGACTCGCCGTCTTTGCGCTGTGCAAGCCATTTCAGTCTTTCCGGAATGAGCATTGATCGACGCGGCGAAAGAACTCAACGAGCTGCGTATCCCGCCTGGCAACCGTCTCGAAGCTTTGCACGGTGATCGCCGCGGGCAACATAGCGTGCGCATCGACGATCAATGGCGGATATGCTTCGAGTGAGGAACAGGCGCAGCGTGGAACGTCGCGATCGTGGATTACCACAGAGAATGATGCAATGCGCATCAAACGCGAAGATTTGGATGTGCGCCGGATCGACTTTGCCGATGTCACCACCGGCAAGCAGCTTCCGCTCATTCATCCGGGGGAAATCCTGCGCGGCGATTTCCTGGTGCCGATGAAAATCAGCGTCTACACGCTCGCGCATGCGATCAAGGTGCCACGCTCACGGGTCAATGACATCGTGCAGGCGGCTCATTTTGCAAAAAAATGCTGTACAAACAGAGACCAGATTTCGAAGCTCGAAATCATATCAATACTACCAGCCTCGTCCTGAGGAGCCCGCAGCGCAGACAAGTTTATTGCAGTCTGCGCAAGCTTGACTGCGTTGCGGGCGTCTCGAAGGACGGCCGCAAGCGGGATCGCGGCTGTCGCCATCCTTCGAGACGGCGCTGCGCGCCTCCTCAGGACGAGGTATGTGATTGCGCTCATGCGCGCACGAAGTGCTCGCGCAGCATCCGATCGATGGCATCGTGTCCGGTTGGCAGTGACGCCTCGTCCACCTGGGCGCCCGCATCGAGCAGCAGGTGTGCGCACTCGCCGTGTCGCCCGGTCGAAAACCCCCACGGGTTCCGCGCGCCATGGATCAGCCAGCCCATCGCGGTCCCGTGGAATTGGCGATCTTGCGCATCGATTGGCGGTTTGTACCTCAAAACGTCCTCCACCATGTCCGCGTTGCCGTGGAACGCGGCCCAGTGCAACGGCATGGCGCCGTGCTGTGACAGCGCCGTCACCGGAAACCCGCGGCGCAGCATGGCTCTGACGGCGTCAAGGTTGTTGTTGCGGGCGGCGTCGGCGACCTGACGCAAAGCCCTTTCCGGCGCATGCGCCACGAGCTGCGGGTCGGCCGCGAGGGTCGCGTCGGCGCGTGCATCGTCGCCGCACCAGAGCGCATCAAGTAGTCGATCGAGCGGACCCGCGCGCTCGAGCAGCAGATCGAGGACCTCGGCATGGCCGCGCTTGCGCGCGACGTCGAACGCGGAGACGTGGAAGCCGAGCGTCCATTGGTAGATATGCCCGCCGTTTGGCGCGGTATCGATCATCGGAAACCAGTCCTGATCGACCCGCATGGCAATTGCGCTTGGATCCGCGTCGAGATGGCGCCGCACGAGCGCGAGATCGCCCAGCGCTGCTGCGAGGAGCAGGTCGGATCGTGCGCCCTGTGCGACAAGGAATCCCGCGACCTCCGGGCGATCGCCGATGAGGTGCTGTGCCGGGGTCGAATCGTGATCTTCGTCGAGCGCGTCAATCTCGGCGCCATGGTCGACCAGAGATCGGGCGATCTCGACCGTGCGGGCGAAATGCAGCGGCCGCTTGCCGTCGCCGCCCTTGGCATGGACGAGGGGCGGATCGCCCGCGATCAATGCCGCGAGCTCCGCCATCATGCCAAGATTGGCCGCCGCCCAGACGTCGATCCTGGCGCCACGGGCAATGAGAGGAGCGGCCTCATCCGGGTCCACTTGTTCCAGCACGCCGAAGCCGCCCTTGTCCCAGCTGGTCCTGGCATTCAGATCGGCGCCGTGGGCAAGCAGGAGATCGAGCAGCTCGAGATTGGTGCGCGCGACATGCACGGCCGAGCTTTCGAAGCTGAACATCGGCTCGTTGATCTTGGACAGGAGAGCAGGGTGGGACTGCAGCAACTGCCGCACATGATCGACGTCGCCCGCTTCGACCGCCGCCGTGAACAGCTCGGCCGGCGATTTTGTCAACAACTCGATCTTTCGCTTCATCTGCGGCCAGCCAGCGAAGCCGTATCCCCGCGCGATCACGAGCTGGGCATCGCTCAGGACAAAGTTTTCTGGAGGCGGGGGCTTTGGATGCAGCGCGCGCACGCGCTCGACCGCTTCAGCTTTGCTGCGCCAGTAGTCGCGCGCAAGCGCCTTCGCGAGCTTTCTCTGCTTGTCCAGGTTCGGGTTGGGCGGCAGCGGGCGAACGAAGCGCTTGGGGCCGCGCCCCGACGGTTCGTGGGACATGATACACCTCTTTCTCAATGCCCGGCGTCCACGAGACGGGCGGAAAGAGGGTCGTCATCGGTCGTCAGGATCTCTGCTCAGGTGGGAGGTTCCCTTCCCGTGGACGAGACGCGCCCTGACCGCGCGCCGTTGACATAGCATGCTCCGCCTGCGCTTCCAACCGCCGACCGCAATGTAAGGTGCCACTATGCGGATTCTTGCAGCGACGGATTTCTCCACTCGCTCTAACCGGGCCATCCGGCAGGCCGGCTTATTGGCGCAGGCTCAAGACGCCCAGCTTCATCTCCTGCACGTTGTAGATGACGATCAGCCAGAGGAGCTGGTCGGCATGGAAAGGCGCGAGGCAGAGCGAGTTCTGACGGAGCAGATGAGCTCAATATCGGAGCTTCGCGGAGTTCAGTGCCGTTCCATGGTGGTTACGGGCGATCCCTTCGACGGGATCTTGCAGGCCGCAGCGGGAATCCGGGCGGACCTCGTTGTCATGGGTTCCCATCGCAAGCAGCTTCTGCTCGACATCTTTGTTGGCACCACCATCGAACGTGTGATCCGCAAGGGGGCCTCACCCGTGTTGATGGTGAACAATGAGGCGCAGCGGCGTTACGAGAAGATTGTAGTGCCGCTGGATATGTCAGAGACCTCGGTTGACTCGCTCCGGGTCGCTCAGTCGACAGGATTGATCGACAACCGGCGCGCAACGCTGCTTCATGCTTTCTGGCCGCTCGCCAAAGGAAGAATGTTTTCTGCAGGAGCCGCCCAGGCAAGCATCGACGAATACGTTGCGAGCGAACGCCGGAGAACAATGGACGAATTGGCCACGTTCCTGGTGGCGAACGATCTAGGCGGTGGGGGATGGTCTCTGCGCGTCGAGGAGGGCGGACCTATGGAGGTCATCTCGCGCGCCGTCGCGGAGATGCGTCCGGATCTCCTGATAATGGGGACGCACGGTCGCTCAGGCCTGCTCAAAGCGCTGCTCGGCAGCGTGACTGAAGAGGCGCTACGCTCTTTAAACGTGGATATTCTCGCGGTTCCTCCTGCGAGACGATGAACCTCACGGAGCGCGAAGCTCCTTCGTTATGGTCGAGTTGATGAAGCGATTGCCATTCTGCTCAACGTCCCCGTTATTTTCGGATCGGTCGCGCAGCAGTGCAGCACGGACCAGAACCATCAGAGTGACAGGTGTTGTCACCGTGATGAAAACGATGATGAGCACCTCATGCAGCACCGGTCGGGCCCCCAGCGTCGAGAAGTAGATCATCGACGCAATCCCGACGCAGGCGGTGCCGAGTGTCGTTCCAAGCGTGGGCGCATGGACCCGTTCGTAGAAGGTACGCAGCCTTAGCAGCCCTAATGAACCGATCAGAGTGATCGCGGCGCCGCCGATCAGGAGGACCGCCGTCAGGATCGCCGACAGGACAGGGACTTCCGCCGCTTCATTCATTCGATCACCTCGCCACGAAGCAAGAACTTAGCAAGCGCCACTGTTCCCACGAAGCCGAGCAGGGCAATCATCAGCGCCGCCTCGAAGTAGAGCGTGCGGCCTGATCTGATGCCGAACGCCAAAAGCAGCAGCATCGCGCTCGCGTACAGGGCATCGAACCCGACGATCCGGTCCTGCGCCCTTGGACCCCAAAGGATGCGGAAAGTGCCACATCCCATCGACAAGCCCAGCAATACCAGCGCGGTATTGACCGACCAAACAAGGACGGTGCTCATGCAAATATCTCCAGCAGCAGCCGTTCGTAGCGGGATTTTATGGTGTGGACCCACGCGCTCTCGTCGATCAGGTCGAGGACGTGAATCGTCAACGTTCCGCGTGCTGCGTCGAAACCGACCCACAGCGTTCCGGGTGTCGACGTGATGATGCAGGCAAGCGTTGCCAGCCCATAGGGATCGCGGAGCTCGAGCGGAATACCGACAAAGCCCGAAGTTCGCTCGCGCCGTCCAAGGCCCAAGACGATGCGCGCGACGGCGAAGTTGGACCGGACAATGTCGGCCAATACCAAAGCAGTTAAGCGGAAGATGGCGCCCAGCCGCCGCAGACGGGCTTTCGGCGGGTCCAGCGCCGCGAGGGCCCAGCCGCCCACAAGCGCGGCGCCGCCGCCGAGGAGCATCTGCCCCAGCGAAAGCGTCTCGTTGAGCAACAGCCACAGGATGAGAAGGCCGGCGCTCACCAAAGGAAAGGGCAGCAGCCGCGTCATATCTCACCCACCGAGGCAGCCGGGCGCTGGGCCGCCGCGCCAAGAACCCCACGAACATAATTCTGCGGCGCATGCAGCGACTGCGCTGTGGCCTGCATGAAACGCATGATGGGGCCGGCCTCTATCGTCTGCATTGCGCACAGAATCAGAAGGATGACGACCGGCGCCATCTCGATCAGCCGCACGCGTGGCACGGCTCGATCCGGCGAGGCCCAGAATGCACGGATTCCCGCTCGCGTCATGGCGATGAGGCTCGCAAATCCAGACAGGATCAGCACGACAAGCAAAGCCCAGGCAGCGGCCGAGACGGCACCGCCCCCCGCCTGCGGATTGAGCGCCGCCGTCAACAGCGCGAATTTGGCGATGAACCCCGAGAGCGGAGGCAGGCCGGAGATGACAAGGGCGCAGGCGAGAAAGGCCAAGCCGAGCATACCCATGGTGGCTGGAATCGCGATGCCGACTTCCTGCGCCTCCTCCACTTCGTCGTCTTCGCCATAAGCTTCGCGGGTGACCGCGAGCACGTCGGCGCCGGGCTCACGACCTCGCTCCACGAGCTCGATCAGGAGGAAGAATGCGCCGAGGCCGAGCGTCGAGCTGATCAGGTAGAAAAGCGCTCCGCTCGTGACGCCGACCTGCCCCATGCCTATGGCGGCGAGCACCGTTCCGGAGGACACAAGCACGGAAAAGGCGGCGAGCCGCGCCATGTCCTGCGCAGCCAGGCTCCCGATAGCACCGAACACGATGGTCGCCATGCCGCCCAGCAGCAGCCATTCGCCGCCGAATTGCGCCGATGCTCCCGCTTCGTTGCCGAACAGGAGCAGCCATAGCCGTAGCAAAATGTAGGCACCCACCTTCGTGAGGATTGCGAAGATCGATGCCACCGGCGGAGGTGCAGCGGCATAGGTGGGCGGCAGCCAGAAACATAGGGGCCACATTCCCGCCTTGACCAGAAACGCGATGCCCAGGATGCCGGCACCCGCTTCCAGCAACGCCCGGTCCTCTGCGCGGATCGCCGGGATGCGTACGGCGAGATCCGCCATGTTGAGCGTTCCTGAGACCCCGTAGATCAGACTGACGCCGACCAGAAACAACAGCGTTGCCGCGAGATTGATTGCAATGTAATGCAGCCCGGCTTTGATGCGCGCCAATCCCGAGCCATGCAGCGCGAGCCCGTACGAAGCTGCTAGGAGGACCTCGAAGAAAACGAACAGGTTGAAAAGATCGCCTGTGAGGAACGCACCATTCAGTCCCATCAGCAGGAACTGAAACAGAGAATGGAAATGCGCGCCCGCACGGTGCCATCGCGCGAGCGAGAATACGACGGCGGCCGCGGCGATGATGTTCGTCAGCAGCAGCATGAGTGCGGACAGCCGGTCCACGACGAGCACGATCGCAAACGGCGCCGGCCAGTTGCCAAGGCGGTACACTCCCATCACCCCCGTCGGGGAAGCATCGGCAGCCCGGAGCAGCGCGATCGCAATACCGACGAGCACGAAGGTGGACACAACATCGAGCGCGGCATTGACGTTGCGGCGACGTTCGCCGCCGAGCGCGAGCATTACGGCGCCAGCGAGCAGCGGCAGCACCACTGGCGCAATCATCAGGTGGTCGCTCAGCCGGCTCACGATTCCGGCTCCCGTCCGTCGACATGGTCTGTCCCCGTCAAACCGCGCGAAGCGAGCAGCACAACCAGGAACAGTGCCGTCGTTGCGAAGCTGATGACGATTGCCGTCAGGACGAGCGCTTGCGGCAGCGGATCGGCGAACTGCCCGGGATTGCCGGCCGCCCGCGCCACAAGGATCGGAGGCGCGTCGATCCTGATCCGTCCCATGGCGAGAATGAAGAGATTAACTGCATAGGAGAGGAGCGACAGCCCGATGATGACCTGAAACGTGCGCGGCCGCAGGATCAGCCAAACGCCCGAGCCGGCGAGCGCGCCGATGCCGGCGGCAATGAGCATTTCCATCATTGCACCTCCGCCGTTGAAGGTGCAGCAGGCGCGTTGGGTGCGCGGCTGCCGGGCGCGCGATGGCTTCGGATCGATTGATGCGCAATCGCGATCAGCATCAGAACGGTGGCTCCGACGACCAGCGCGAACACGCCGAGATCGAACAGGAGCGCACTCGCTATTGGAACGGCGCCAATCAGCGGAATCTGAACGTAAGAGAATGACGAGCTCAGGAACGGCCGATCGAACAGCCACGCGGCCGCGCCGACGCCGGCTGCCAGGAGCAGGCCGATGCCCATCCAGCGTATCGGCAGGACGCGCAGGCGCGTCTCCACCCAAATCGTTCCGCGCGCCATGTATTGGAGGATGAATGCGACAGCCATGGTGATCCCGGCGACAAATCCCCCGCCAGGCTGGTCGTGCCCACGCAGAAGCAGAAAGATGGCTGTCACGATGATCACGGGGAAAAGCACTGCCATTATGAGCGCGGGGACGGCCATGGCACTCTTGAGCGTGTCGCCTTGCTGACGATCCGAGCACGCCTCGTCATAGAGATCTTGACTGCGCTGTTGCTCCGGTACCGGAACGCTTTCGGCAGCAGGACGGAATCTCCGCAGCAACGCATAGACCGTGAGCGCGACGATGCCGAGCACCGTGATCTCCCCGAATGTGTCGAAGCCGCGGAAGTCCACCAAGATCACGTTCACGATGTTGGTGCCGCCGCCTCGCGTGTAGGCGTTCTCGACAAAGAACCGCCCGATATTCTCCGGGGCTGGGCGCATCATGACCACGTAGGCAAGCGCTGCCAGTCCCGATCCCGCCGCAACTGCGATGGCGAGATCGCGGACGCGATACCATCTGATAACACCCGACGAAGGAGTCGCGGAGCCGGTCCGCTGGATGCGCTTCGGCAGCCAGCGCAATCCGAGCAGAAGCAGGACCGTGGTAACGGCTTCCACCATGAGTTGGGTGAGCGCCAGATCCGGGGCAGAGATCCAAACGAAGCTGATGCAGGTCACCAGGCCGGCGCCACCAAGCAGGATGAGCGCCGCGAGACGATGGAATTTGGCCTGAAACGCCGCAGCCAAGGCGCAAGCGATGCCTACGGCCCACACCATCCCGAACGCAAAATCGAATGCTGTTCGTGGCGAGCCTTCGGACCCAAGCCCACGCGCGTAGATTGGCGCTAAGCCGACGAGCAGCGCGGCGCAAATCAGCAACTGCAATTGGGGCTGCAGGCGCCGCGTGCCGAGGAGATTCCAGCAGCTGTCTTGCCAGACGCCATGAAAGGGTGACGAGCACGCGCTCGAAAATGCGCTGACCCTTGATGTGGCGCAGCAGCGGCGGACCTTCGTTGACGAGCAGGTAAGAGCGCAACATGGAATACACAGCCACGCCGCCGCAAATCGCGACTACGCTCATCAGGAGCTCGGGAGTGAAACCATGCCACACGGCGAGGCTGTACTCGGGAATCATAGGGCCGAGGACGGCGCGTGCTGCGGTTTCGAGCAGCGGGCCCACGGTCTTAGCGGGGATGATGCCCACCACAAGACATGCCAGCACGAGAAGCTCGGCGGGAAAGCGCATCAGGAACGGCGGCTCACGCGGCGTGCGCGGCAATTGTTCGGGAGGGGGCCCAAAAAACACGTCGCGTATAAAGCGCAGCGAGTAAGCGACAGTGAACATGCTCGCGACGGTGACCATGTAGGGCAGCGCCTGATCTACAAGCGAGTTGTCGTGAATCTCGATCGTCTCGGCGAAGAACATCTCCTTGGACAGGAACCCATTGAGCAGAGGAACGCCGGCCATGGCTCCGGCGGCGATCATGGCCAGGGTCGCCGTGATCGGCATGAACCGCCAGAGGCCGCTCAGTCGACGAATGTCGCGCGTGCCGCTTTCGTGGTCGATGATGCCGGCGGTCATGAACAACGACGCCTTGAAGGTCGCGTGATTCATGATGTGGAAGATTGCGGCGATCTGGCCGAGCGGGGTATCGAGCCCTATAAGCAGCGTGATCAGCCCAAGATTGCTGATGGTCGAATAAGCGAGCAGCCCCTTTAAGTCCTGTTGGAATAACGCGAGAAAGGCACCCAGGATGAACGTGATCAGGCCAGTCGACGCGACCAGCCATAGCCACTCGTTCGTCCCGCCCAACGCCGGCCAGAGCCGCACCAGAAGGAAGACCCCGGCCTTCACCATGGTGGCGGAGTGCAGATAAGCAGAAACCGGCGTCGGCGCCGCCATCGCGTACGGCAGCCAGAAGTGAAACGGAAACTGCGCGCTTTTCGTCAGAGCACCGAGAAGGATCAGAACGAGCGCCGGGATATAGAGCGCGTGCGAGCGGATGGCAGCGCCGGACGCGAGCACTCGATCGAGATCGTAGCTGCCGACGATATGACCGAGCACCAGCACGCCGGCGAACAGGCAAAGCCCGCCCGCCGACGTGATGATCAGCGCCATGCGTGCGCCCTCGCGCGCCTGCGGTATCTGATGCCAGTATCCGATCAACAGGAAGGAAAGCAGACTGGTCAATTCCCAGAAGAAGACCAGCTGGATCAGGTTGCCAGAGAGCACGATGCCGAGCATCGCGCCCATGAATGCCAGCAGGAAACAGAAGAAACGCGGCACTGGATCGGCTGGCGACATGTAGTAGCGCGCGTACAGCACCACCAGGAACCCGA
This sequence comes from uncultured Alphaproteobacteria bacterium, assembly GCA_963841105.1. Classification (GTDB taxonomy): domain Bacteria; phylum Pseudomonadota; class Alphaproteobacteria; order Rhizobiales; family Xanthobacteraceae; genus VAZQ01. The sequence continues at coordinate 115,583 of CAWJCB010000030.1, read as the reverse complement.
TGCCGGTGATGAGCCCGGCGAACAAGCAAGCAAAGCCATCCATTCTCAAGCTGAACTCGAGGCCGAGCTCACGAACCCACGCTGCCTTGTATTCGAGCACTCCGCCCTCGACGAGCCGCGGGTATGTCGCAACCACCAACACGAAAGCGATCAGAGAGACGCCTCCGGCGAGGTACGCCTCGGCGTTGCGGGCATTTGCGCGGAACAGCGCCGCAAGACAGCTTCCGGCAAAGGGCAACGCGATGAGCGCAATGAGAAGTGATACAGAGGAGATCGCCATTCGCTGTCCGGGTTACGTCGGGAAGACCGGTTTGTTGCTACCGTTATGGTGAATTTGGCAGCGTCGGGGCAAGCGCATTTGCATGAATCGCAGAGGCTTCCGTGCGTGAGCCGCCCGGTGGGACCGCTGACGCGCTCAGGGTGGGAAATCTCGTTTGGCCCGAGCGGTGTTATTCGGTTCGGTGCAAATCGCGGCGCAAGATACCGGAGATCACCGAATTGCAAAAAGATGTTCTGTTTATTTTGGGCGGAGGACCCGTTTCATTACGATGACCGGTCAGATCTACAAGAATTGACCGGACTGGCAGCCACCAGCCATCCTCGTAGGATTTGCCGAACTCACTGCCGCAGTATTGCGCGTTGACATGACAATGCACTCAAGTGAACAATTCATGAGGTGACTCCGCCGGAGGTCCCATGACGCTCGACGCGGTTCTCCTTTCGCGCCTCCAATGGGGCTGGGTCATCGCATGGCACATTCTGCTGCCGGCCTTCACTGTCGGGCTTGCTTCCTATATCGCCGTTCTTGAGGGACTTTATCTCTTTACCGGTCGCGAAATGTGGTTTCGCATCTCCGGTTTCTGGACCAAGATTTTCGCTGTCTCCTTCGGAATGGGCGTCGTTTCCGGAATCATCATGCCGTTCCAGTTCGGGACAAACTGGAGTTGTTTCACGGATACCACGGCAGACGTGCTTTCGCCGATGATGGCCTACGAAGGACTGACGGCGTTCTTCCTGGAGTCCTCCTTCCTGGGCGTGCTGCTGTTTGGGCGTCGGCTGGTGCCGGCATGGGCGCATTTTTTTGCCGGCCTCATGGTCGCATTTGGCACGCTGCTGTCATCGTTTTGGATACTCTCGACAAACTCATGGATGCAGACGCCCCAGGGCTACAAGCTGGTCGATGAGCGCTTCGAGCCTGTAGACTGGCTCGCAATCGTTTTCAATCCGTCGTTTCCCTATCGTCTGCTGCATAACGTAACCGCCTTCTACATCACGACGGCATTCGTGGTGATGGGTGTCGGAGCGTGGTTGTTGCGGCGCAATCGTGCGGTCGAAGATTCGCGCATGATGGTCCGAATGGCTCTTGATCTCCTGATCATCCTGGTCCCGCTGCAAATTCTCCTCGGCGATCTTCATGGACTCAATACTCTTGAACATCAGCCGGCCAAGATTGCGGCAATGGAGGGGCTTTACGATACCGCGCAACCAGCACCCCTGACATTATTTGGCATTCCCGACGACAAAGCAGCGACCATGCGCTACCCGATCGAGATCCCGAATCTCGGCAGCCTGATACTTACCCACTCGTGGGACGGCGCGGTCAAAGGCCTCAAGGAATGGCCAGCGGACGAGCGTGCGCCGGTTGCGCTGCCGTTCTTCGCGTTTCGAATCATGGTGGGCATAGGGTTCATTATGTTGTTCGTCGCGATTGCGGGTCAGGTGTTGCGGTTTCGCGGGCGGCTTTGGGAGTTGGGTTGGTTCCTGCGATTGTGTCCATGGGTGGCTCCGCTCGGCTTCATCGCGGTCATCGCGGGTTGGATCGTAACCGAGGTCGGTCGTCAGCCTTGGACCGTCTATGGCTTGATGCGAACGGTTGACTCTGTCTCGCCCTCACTCACAGGCACGGACGTGGCGCTGTCCCTCGCTTTTTACATCGTCATCTATCTCATTATGTTTCCGACCGGCATCGCTTTCATGGCCGGACTGGTACGCCGCGGACCGCAACCGCACGTGGCGAGCGATCGGGTTGAGAGCGGTCTGCCCAGCGGTCCCTTCGAGAACGCAGCGCGTACTGCTTCGGATTCCTGATCGGGAGGATGTGATGGCGCTCGATCTCGTGCCGCTCTGGAGCATCCTCCTCGCCCTGGCCGTGTTTCATTACGTCGTCTTCGACGGTTTCGATCTCGGCGTCGGAATTCTCCATGGCTTTGCGCCCGGCGAAGACGCCCGTGCAATCGTAATGAACTCGGTCGCACCGATTTGGAATGGCAACGCGACATGGCTGGTGTTCGGCGGACTTGGCCTGCTTGCGGCTTTTCCGCTTGCCTTCACGATCATCATTCCGGCGGTCTACTTTCCCATCCTGATCATGCTACTCGCTCTGGTTTTCCGCGGAGTTGCTTTCGAGTTTCGGTTCAAGCAGACCGAGCTGCGGCGGTTCTGGGACCGCGCTTTCTGCGGCGGATCGGCGACTGCGACTTTCGCGCAGGGCGTTGTGCTTGGCACTTTCATCCAGGGCTTCAAGGTGGAAGGGCGGCACTTCACTGGCACATCCTTCGACTGGGTGACGCCGTTCACCCTGCTCACCGGCATTGCGCTGATGTTTGGCTATAGTCTGCTCGGCGCCGGCTGGCTGATACTCAAGACCGAAGGCGATCTGCAAGAATGGGCGCGGCGCGCGGGCCGGGTGTGTTTAATCGCGGTGCTGATCGCGATCGTCGCTGTAAGCATCTGGACCCCGATTAGCAATGCCGGTATCGCACGGCGTTGGTTCACATGGCCGAATATCGGTTTTCTAGCACCTGTCCCGCTCATCACCGCACTGATCGCCGCCGGAGAGTGGTATGCGCTGACGCGACAAAACGAATTGACCCCATTTCTCGGCGCGATCGGTTTGTTTTCAATGTCATTCATGGGCCTCGCGATCAGCCTGTGGCCGATGGTCGTGCCTTTCCATTACACGCTGTGGCAGGCGGCCTCCTCGGGAAGCACACAGGCCTTCTTGCTGATTGGCACCTTGTTCCTGCTGCCGGTAATCCTCATGTACACCGCGTGGTCCTATTGGGTGTTCCGTGGCAAGGTGCGCGGCGGGGTTGGCTATCATTGACAGTTCCTGGCACATCGCCCGGAGCAAAGCCCTCTCCGTGGGGCTCTCCAGGGACTTCACAAATTGAAAACTCAGGCTCGACCACGCACTTAGCCGTAGACTTCCGCGACTACAAAATATCGATCTTCCAAGCCCCCAAATCGGCCAAACTCAAACGCTTCGGACCACACTCAATGCCCAAGCCTTGCGGTTGCCTTTTGGCCTTCCGGCTATCCGAGCAGAGTGTTACCGTTTTCACTTTCCTGGTCATCGGGGAATGTCGGATAGATAGTCGTTCAGCTCATTCGGAGCGGGAGGGAGTCATGCTGTATCTGGTGCAAGTACGCGCATCAATGGAGAGAGCCAACACCATCGATGCGGGAGAGGGACCTGGTCCCGTATTTGCCAAGGTAGTCGAGCGATTCCGTCCAGAGGCGTTTTATGGCAATCCGACGGGGCGCGAGACGTTCATGGTGGTGAACCTCGATACGCCAGCGCAGATCGCCGAGCTGATGTATGTCCTGACCTGGTTCACCGGCGGCGAGCCCACTTTCACGCCGATCATGCGTCCGGAAATATATGGCGAGGCGATCGCGAACGCGAAGAAGATCATAGCTCCACCAAAATAGGGCCGCCGCTCCGCGCGAAGCGGGACCTGTTGACGGCTGTTCGGTCGCGGCGGTCGCGTCGCGCGTCCGCCGAATTGCCACGAGGCCACTGCGCGTCATTGCCGCGACCCGCAGCATGTTGACCCGATGCGAACCTGGTGCTTACTCCGCCATCTGCTCGCCCGATCCGCCGAGCTCAGCGGGAAAATCCTTCAGCTTCGGGAGTCCGTCCCGCATCGGCAGAACGGTCTCGGCGTAGTTGACGTGGACGCCCGGACTGAACTTCAGCGTCGGCAGCGTGGCCGCAAACACATCGACCAATCCCAGCGGAGGGTGATTGGTCATCAAATGGCCTCCGCACTTCTTGCAGTATTGCCGCTGGCTCACTGCCGACTTCTGGAACATGCCAACATGCTCGGCACCGGCCGTGACCCGCACGGCGTCAGGCTTCCACAGCGTAAAAGCGTTGACAGGCCCACCTGACCACGAACGGCATGATCGGCAATGACAATACCCCATGCCTTCGGGTTCGCCTGCGGCCTCTATATGAACAGCCCCGCAGAAACATTCGCCCTTGTATGTCACCATTGCTCCTAATCCATTCACGTTGTCAGCCAGGATCGGTGTCGTGCCGGTCAATTCTTGACGATCACCACCTCGAGATACTCGCCGGGGACGACCAGCGTGCCATCCTTGGCGATGTTGAACTCGTCGAGCAGCGCGTAGAGATCAGTCTCAAGCGCCTTGCGTGCCTTCGGATCAATTGCCTCGAACGCCTTCAGAACCGGTCCGTAGCAGGCGCGGAAAAGCTCGACCCAGTGCTTGGGTGACTTGTAGCGGAAAGCAAAGTCTCTTGCTCTCCACCGCGACGGTCGCCTTCGAACCGAACAGGGTATCGAGATGCGCCCTGGTGCCCCACAGTGCCGGCGACTTCACACCCGGTGCCGGCGGAACGTATTTGCCGATGGTCTTGAAAAGCTGGCCGATGAAACCCTGAGGCGTCCAGTTGGCCATGCCGATCTTTCCTCCCGGACGGCAGACGCGGATGAGCTCGTTGGCGGCCTGCTCGTGATTTGGTGTGAACATAACACCGAAGGTTGAAAGCACGACATCGAAGCTGGCTTCCGCGAAGGGGAGATTTTCCGCGTCGGCTTCCTGGAATGTGACCGGCAGGCGGTCGGCTTTGGCACGCTCACGGCCGCGCTCAAGAAGCGCGCCGACGTAGTCCGTTGACACCACGTCAGCGAAGCGGCGGGCCGCGGCGAGCGTCGCATTGCCGTTGCCGGCGGCAACATCGAGGACGCGCTGGTTGCTGCGGAGATCGACGGCCTCGCAGAGGGTTTCGCCGACGATCTGCAACGTCGTGCCGACGATGGCGTAGTCGCCAGAGCCCCAGGCAATCTGTTGGCGGCCCTTGATCGTGGCGAGATCGATGGTGGCGGGGGCGGCTATTTGAATGTTCATTGTTCTGCTCTTTCCTGGTGAGGTCTGAACCCTAAATCAGCGGCGGCTTTTCCGGAGGAGCGTCGTATGCGTGTCAGCACACGTGCGGGAATGGCTCCTGAAAAAAGCATGACGCGGTCTGATGCCCACGTTTCTGTTCGGCGCCGCAGCGTTGCGGCGCGTCAGGCGGTTTCCTAGGCTTTGCGGCTGCGAATGCGAATGACCGTGCGTCCGGATTGCTTGACACCACGTCCAGAATTCGAGAGCCCTTTGCAGGGCGTCCAGATCTGATGCGCGGACGTCAGGTGGAGGCCGAAATGGCTGCGGATGCGCTCTCTGATTTACTGAAAACGGTACGGCTGACTGGCGCGGCGTTTTTTGATGTCGCAGCCAAGGAGCCGTGGGTCGCCGAGTTGCCGCCGCGAGATATGATCCTGCCGAAGATTCTGCCGGGTGCCGATCATCTGATCGCTTATCATGTGGTCACAATGGGCCGATGCTTCGCCAATATCATTGGCGGGCAGCCGATCGCGGTCGAAGCCGGCGAAGTCATCGTCTTCACCAATGGCGATCCGCATGTCATGTCGAGCAGCCCCGGCATGCGCGCCGATCCGGTCGCACCGGACGCGCTCGACGCCGCCACTGCCAGCCAGTTGCCGTTCTTCATCAACTACGGAGGTGACGGGCCGCCAACGACCAGGATCGTCTGCGGTTTCCTCGCCTGCGATGCGCGGCCGTTCAATCCGCTTCTCGAGAACCTGCCGCCCGTGATCAAGGCCGGAGACCCACAGGGCAGTGACGCAGGCTGGCTCAGCCAATTCATTCGTTTTGCAGTGATGGAATTGGCGGAGAGGCGCGCCGGCGGCGAAAGCGTCCTCGCCAGACTGAGCGAGCTGATGTTCATAGAGGTGGTGCGCCGGCATCTGGAGGCCCTTCCGCCGGAACAAGCCGGCTGGCTGGCGGGTCTGCGCGATCCTTTCGTCGGCAAGGCGCTGTCACTGATGCACGGTGGGCCTTCACATAACTGGACGATCGAGGAACTGGCGAAGCAGGTTGGCCTGTCGCGCTCGGTTCTGGCGGAACGTTTTGCGGATCTTGTGGGTATTCCGCCGATGCACTATCTCGCCAAATGGCGGATGCAGATTGCTTCCGAGCTTCTGAGCGGCGGCAATGCCAATGTCGCGACGATCGCCGGCGAAATCGGCTACGAATCTGAGGCGGCTTTCAGCCGTGCTTTCAAGAAGATGATGGGGGTGCCGCCCTCGGCCTGGCGTCGCCGCTTCGAACGTAATGAACTCTCGCCGCCCTAAAATAGAGAGCCGTGGCCGCGTCACTGCAAAGCCTGGTGAAACGGGCACGAGTTGCACGGCAACATGTCGCCGGCTACGCGCCTATCGGTTGCGGTATCGAAACATCGCGAGTCCCTTTTCGGTATGGATAAGCTCGGATATCACCCCGGCATGCTGCTCGATCGCTTTCGCTACAATGGATTGCTCCGCCGGCCGCTTCGCGTCATCAAGAAAGACTGTGCCACCCGCCTTCAGGTGCCTTAACGCCCAGTCAAGCGGTCCTAGCCGCGCCAGCGCTCCGTAGTCCCTGATTCCGGGTGGGCCATCGATCAACGCCAAATCGATTTGCACGTCGGGCAGGGCACTCAGTTGCAGCTCATAGTCGCCGGGATTGCCTGACTCGTGGCCCAAGAGAGGAGCGTGATGAAGCTCGACCCACTGAATAAGCTGCGCGGCACTCAATCGCTTCGATAGCTCCTCCATGAATTGCTCATCATGCTCCACAGTAAGCAGCCGTCCCGCATTCTTCCGGCGCAGAGCCGTAGCCAGGATTATCGTAGATTCGCCAGAACCGAATTCAATTAAAGTTGGACTCTCTCGATGTTCCAGATCAGCAAGAATATACACAATGGCGTCGGCGGATAAGGCCCATCCCCCCAGCGGACGCAACAGCGGGGGCGAAACGATTGCTTGAATCTGAATGTATGCGGCGAGTTGACTATAAAGGTTGTCAATATCAGAACGGCGAGCCAGGTCTGCAAACAAACGATCTGCTAATTGCCGCATGGCCCTTTGAAAAAAGTTCTTCGGACGATCAAGGGGAAGCTGCTTTGGTGAAGTCATCTTGTGCGTGAAGGCGGACATGCCCGGTTGATGTTGAACTCGAACGAGAGGCGTTGCTCGCCGCCTTGAGCCGGCAGGCGCGCGATGCCGAATCGAATCCGTCCCGGCCCAATTCTACGGCATCATCGATCGCGATTCACGAATCTGAGCAAGAACTTGTGGAACCTTGAAGCTTGGCGCGGATAGCGAGCAGCACTGCGCCCGCGCCGGGCGATCAACACCTTCCAGCGCTCACCATCACGGCTTCGTGATCAGCGAGCCGAAACTTGCCGCCTTCCGGCTTCGTAGCTCGCACGATCTCCGCAGTCCGGGGATTGACTCAACCGAACGAGGATACCCATGAGACGCACGATTGTCCTAAGCGCAGTCGCGGCCGCCCTGATCGGAGCTGCCGCCGCAATCAACCTTCCGCAAGGAAGCTTCGCCGCCGGCGAGCCGATGGTCGGCGGCGCACCGATGTATCCAGCCAGGAACATCATCGAGAACGCCGTCCATTCGAAAGACCATACGACGCTGGTCACTGCCGTGAAGGCCGCCGGCCTCGTTGACACACTGTCCGGAGCCGGGCCGTTCACGGTTTTTGCGCCGACCAACGAGGCTTTCGCCATGTTGCCGGCGGGCACGGTGGAGGATCTCTTGAAGCCCGAGAACAAGGCGAAGCTGGCCAAGATCCTGACCTATCACGTGGTCAAGGCGAACGCGCTGAGCGGCGCGATCGACAAGATGATCAAGGATGACGGCGGCAAGCACACCGTCAACACCGTCAGCGGCAACAAGCTCGTCGCTTCGATGAAGAACGGGAAGATCACGCTCACCGACGAAAACGGCGGGACCGCCATGGTCACCATCGCCGACGTCAGGCAATCGAACGGCGTCATCCACGTCGTCGATCACGTTTTGCTGCCGAAGTAAGGCCGCCCGAGCGCCTCGCGGATCACCTGATCCGCGAGGTCCCTCGTCACGGGGAACGTGAATACGCTTGCCTTCATGCTCGAGGCACCTTTTCGCCAGCGCGTCACGCGATAAGCAGATATGCTGGAAAGTTGACAGGACGCCGACGTGGAATGCTGATTGAATTGGGAAGGCGCTTTTGATCCGAAATGGCGCGCGCCGAAAGGAACACAGGGGTGAACAAGGGCAGTGAGCCCGGTTCCCGCCGCGGCGGGCATGCATGATGGCCGCACTGGAGAAGGCGGAGGGGCGCCATGCGGCCGAGATAATCCGCGCCTTCGATCTAGCGCGGCTCAGCCCCGCCTTCCTGGAAGACCCTTATCCGACGTACAGGATCCTGCGTGAGCACGCGCCGGTCCACCGCCTTCCCGACGGATCATTCTTCCTGACCCGATACGACGACCTCGTGACGGTCTATCACGACACATCAAAATGGAGCTCCGATAAGAGGGTCGATTTCAGGCCGAATTTCGGGGACAGCCTTCTCTACGAGCATCACACGACAAGCCTCGTATTCAATGACCCGCCCGTCCACACGCGCGTGCGCAAGCTTCTGGCGCCGGTGTTTCACGCCGCGTGCGCTCAAGGCGCTCGAGCCTCGGATCGAGGCTCTCGTCGATCGGCTGCTGGACAGTGCCGCGCAGCGCGGCATGCTCGACATTATCGATGACTTCGCCGCCGCCATCCCGGTGCAGCTCATTGGCGACTTGCTCGGCGTGCCGCAGGACGAGCGGGGCCCCCTGCGCAGGTGGTCGCTGGCGATTCTTGGTGCGCTCGAACCGGTCCTCACTCAACAGCAGCTCGCGGCGGGCGCGCAGGCGGTCGCCGAATTCAAGGCGTACTTGGCCGCACTCGTCTCCCGCAGGAAAGGCGATGGGAGTGGAGACGGGAGAGAAATACTTTCACTGCTTATCGGCGCGAGCGAGTTTGCGTCCGGCGCCGGCGAGGACGGTGAGCGACTGTCGGAATTGGAGCTCATCCACAACTGCATCTTTCTCCTCAATGCCGGCCATGAGACGACGACAAATCTGATCGGCAACAGCGTCGATCTCCTGTTGCGGCACACCGACGCAAAGCGAGAGCTGGCGGAGCATCCGGAGCTCATCGGCACGGCGATCGAAGAATTTCTCCGGATGGAAAGCTCAAATCAGCTCGGCAACCGCCGGGCGACGATGGATAATGAATTGGACGGCGTGGCGGTGCCGGCCGGCAGCTACGTCCATCTGTGCATCGGCGCCGCCAACCGCGATCCCCGGCAATTTCCCGACCCGGATCGACTGGATATCGGGCGCGCTCCGAACCGGCATCTGGCGTTTGGCCTCGGCATCCACGCGTGCGCCGGCATGTCGCTTGCCCGCATGGAGGCACGGATTGCGATCGGGAAGCTCATCGCGCGCTTCAAGGTCATCGAACGAGCCGGCAACGTCGTGCGCGGTGGCCGTGCGCGCTTTCGCGGATTCCTGCATTTCCCCGTCGCCGTGCAATAGCCCGCAGCGCCGCTCCCCCGAAGAAACGATCAACCGCCGGCATCGCGATGGCCCAGCGTGCCCATCGCAGCGACAAATTCATCGGCGATCTCGTCAATGGAAAAGTGGCCTGATCGGTACCATTCGGACGACCAGTTCATGGCGCCAAGCAGCATCAGGCGGGCGATGTCCCCCGATCGGTTCTTTGATAGCGCACCCTGCGCCTTGAGGTCGGCGAAGATCGCGCGCCATACGTTTTCATAGCGGCGGCGCACGCGCCGCACCCTTGCGGCGACGCGCCGCGGCACCTGGCTGAACACCTTGATGCTGGCGGACGTGTAGTCGCTGTGCTCCAGGAGCGCCAACAGATGCGCCTTGACTTCGGCGCTGAGCCTCGCTCGCGCGCTGGCGCCGGCCGGCAAATCCGACAGGGCCTTGGTCACCGCTGCGTGGACGAAGTTGACGCCGTCATTGACGACGGTCTCGACGATCTCGTCCTTGGAGGCGAAATGATGATATATGCTCGCCTTCCTGATGCCGACGGCCTCGGCGATGTCGCGCAAGGTCGCGCCATGATAGCCGTGGGTTCGCAGGAGCCGGGCAGCGGTGTCGAGGATTTGTCTCCTCGACCCGCCGGAAGGAGCTTCGGCGCCGGCACGTTGCGCGACGTTCGATGCCCGAGCCTTTGCGGTTGCCTTGGCGAATTGGGCGGGCATTCCTCGGCTCCAGCTAGATTGACCGGGGATAGAGCCGCTTGGCGACCTCTTCGAGCATCACTTCGGTGGCGCCGCCGCCAATAGCCTGCACGCGCGCGTCCCGCGCCATCCGCTCGATCGCGCTCTCGCGCATGAATCCCATGCCGCCGTGGAACTGCACGCAGGCATACATGACCTCGTTGACAAGCTCGCCGCAATACGCCTTCACCATCGAGACCTCCTTGATTGCGTCGATCCCGCGCGTCGCCAGCCAGGCGGTGTGATAGACGAGCTGTCGCCCGGCCTCGACCTTGGCGGCGAGCATCGCCAGCCGGTGACGAATGGCCTGCCTGGTCCACAGCGGTGCGCCGAAGGCCTGACGCTGCGTCAGCCAGTCCAGCGTCAGCTCGAGCGCGGCCTGCGCCTCGCCCATGGCCATGGCTCCGATCACGATCCGCTCGTTCTGGAAGTTCGCCATGATGGCGTAGAAGCCGCGTCCTTCCTTGCCGAGCAGGTTCGATGCGGGAATCCGGCAATCCTCGAAGATCAGCTCCGCTGTATCCGACGAGCGCCAGCCATGCTTGTCGAGCTCGCGCCCGACGCGAAACCCGTGCGAGCCCTTCTCGACCAGAAACATCGAGATGCTCTGCGACGGCCGCGCGCTGGGCTCGGTCTTGGCGGCAATGCAATAAAGATCCGCGTGGACGCCGTTGGTGATGAACGTCTTGGTCCCGTTGAGCACATAGTCGCCGCCAGCGCGGAGCGCGGTCGTGCGGATGCCCTTCACGTCGGAGCCGGCGCCCGGTTCGGTGATGCCGACGGCGACGATCTTTCTGCCGGCGACGATGTCCGGCATGAAGCGATCCTTGAGCGCCTGCGAGCCCGAATTGTAGATGTGGACCGACGCCATGTCGGTATGGACCAAGACGGTGATCGCCACGCCGGCGAAAGTCGAACGGCCCAGCTCCTCGGCCAACACGACGGTCGCGAGCGTATCCATCTCGGAGCCGCCAAACTCAGCCGGGTAGCGGATGCCGAAGAAGCCGAGCTCTCCCATCCGGCGCAACACCGGGCGCGGCACGAAACCCGCCTGTTCCCACACTGCGCCGTGCGGCTTGATCTCGGTCTCGACGAAGCGGCGCACCTGTGCGCGCAACATGTCGTGCTCCGCGCTGAAGTAAACCGAGCCGCAACCTTGCGCCGGCGCGTCGGCAACCGGCGCTGCGCTCGGTCCGGCAACACGCATCTTCGTATCTATGCCCATACCTCCTCTTCTTTGACCGCGATCGGACGCTTTGACGAACTAACTACCGAACGGTAGGTTATCGGCGAGCCCGTATCAAGTGAAGCGGCGCCTGCAACGCGCCGCTGTGTCGAGGGGACCCGATGGCTGCTGATCCTGGTCCGCTGGTGAAGCGCGCGATGGCCCGACCCACGCCGCCCAAATCGAAAACCTGCGCCAGCATCACGCGCGGGCGTTATCCGGCGGCGGACCGGCGCTGTGTGCGCCTCACCATGGGCGCGGCTTTATAACGCTCCGCTCAGGACGATCGCTTCCGGCCGTGCCGCATAATGATTGTGGATCGGTCGTTCTCGGTGGCCGCAAGAAGCTCCGGAAGCTGCGGGCCGCTTCGCGGCTCGGCCCGTCTAATTGTCCTTGACGAGATGACTCGCAGCGTAAAGCGGCTCCTCAAGTGGGTCAGATGCATTAATCCTGTCATAGCCCTTTGCCTTGTAGAGCAGATAGGACACGAACCAGCTGATGACGAAGAACGCAACAATCATGTAGCCGACCAGGCTGGAATTGTAGCCAAGCATGGCGACTAGACGCCAGACCGGGCCGTCAAGTCCGAATTTATCGCCGATCAGTCCCAACGCCTCCATGCCGCCGATTACGAGGGCGGCGACAACAGAAGCGAAGGTGATGGTCATATTGTAGTGCAACTTGCGCATCGGCTTGACGAACGCCCAGCCATAGGTCCCGACCATCACCGTTGAGTTGGTGGTATCCATCAGCGACATGCCGGCGGTGAACAGCGCCGGAAACACCAGGATCGACCAGATGGAGAGGCCATGCGCCGCCTGCGCCGCCGAGATGCCGAGCAGGCCTACCTCCGTCGCGGTATCGAAGCCCAAGCCGAACAGAAGGCCGAGCGGATAGACATGCCAACTGCGCTTGATGAGGGTAAAGGCCGGCCGCAACAACGGTCCGAGGAAGCCGCGTTTGGCAAGCATATTATTGACATCGTCCGCAGCCAGCCGGCCGCCTTTCTTTACCGCCTGTAACGCGCGGTGGACCTGGATCAGAACCAGGATATTGGCGAACGCGATCGCGAACAGGAATAGCGCCGAGACCGAGGTGCCGATCACTGCGCCGATGTCCTTGAATGCTTCAAAGCGGTCTTGCAGCGCGGTGGTGGTGAGCGCGATTGCGAGCACAAGGCCGACGACAATCGTCGAATGACCGAGCGAGAAGAAGAATCCGACTGCGATCGGACGCCGGCCCTCCTGCATCAGCTTGCGGGTGATGTTGTCGATTGCCGCAATGTGGTCGGCGTCGAAGGCGTGCCGCAATCCAAAGCTGTAGGCCAGAAAGGCTGTGCCGAGGAGCAGCGGATTGTCGCGAAACTCAATCAGCGCCCACAACCAGGCGGCGATATTGGCGGGGATGAGGATTGCATACATGCCCATCACTTTGCCGCGCGTCCGATCCGGCGCGTCGTCAAAGATGTGCCAAAACATGCCTGCGCTCCTGAACCAACAACATAAAATCTACCTGCTCGTGACGTTCGGCAAGCGTCCCGATTCCGAAGTTCGCAAGCGGCTGGTTCGGGTGGCGCACGCGAACGCGACGATGATAATCCTCGGCGAGGTCTATCCGCTCGCCTTCATCGAGGGCAAGCCATTCCTGTGGGTGCGGCCGCGGCAAGCGGATCATATTCTTCCATGCAACGGCTCGCTGTTGCGCGAATTGAATCTCCCTGGAGCAAATCTACCGCCAGCTCGAAACATCTATGCCTCGACCGGCACGCCCATGTCGAAGTGATGTCCGGGAAAATACTTGCGCACCGGAGGTCGGCAGTACGCGCGTGCGCTTCCATTCCTTCCAGCCGTGAGATCCGGGCTGTCGCCTGGGCGATGGTCTTGCACGCTTCGCGATCCATCTTCTGCCAGGTGAGCGGCTTGAGAAACTTGTGCACCGACAGCCCGCCCGAGTAGCGCGCAGCTAACTTCGTCGGCAGGATATGGTTAGGACCCGAGGCCTTGTCGCCGAAGGCCACGGTCGTTTCCTCTCCGAGAAACAGCGAACCGTAGTTGCTGAGGATATTCAGCCACCAATCCAGGTCGGCGGCGTGCACCTCCAGGTGCTCGCACGCATAGCGATCGGAAAGCTCGACGATCTCCTCGCGGGTCGCGCACACGAGGACCTCGCCATATTCGCGCCACGCCGCGTCCGCGGCTTCCCGCGCCGGCGCCGGGAGAGCGGCGATGATCGCGGGCACGCGCTTGAGCACCGTATCGGCAAGCGTGCGGGATGTCGTGAACAGCCAGGCCGGGCTCTCGTGGCCGTGCTCGCATTGCCCGACGAGATCGCCGGCGACAATCTCCGGGTCGGCGTTCTCGTCGGCGATGACCGCGACTTCCGACGGACCCGCGAACACATCGATGCCGACCTTCCCGAACAGCATGCGTTTCGCCTCGGCGACGAACTTGTTGCCGGGTCCGACTATGATGTCCGCGGATTTGCCGGTGAACAGGCCGAAGGCCATGCTTGCGATCGCCTGCACGCCCCCGAGCGTCATGACGATGTCCGCGCCGGCGACCTTCATCGCATACAGGACGCAGGGGTGAATGCCTTCGCCCCTCCAGGGCGCCGAGCAGGCGATGACGGTTTTCACGCCCGCGGCCTTGGCGGTCGAAATGGACATGTAGGCCGAGGCAATGTGGGCATAGCGTCCGGTCGGGACGTAGCAGCCGGCGACGTTGACGGGCACGAGCCGCTGGCCGGCCGTCAGTCCCGGCGTGAGCTCGATCGAGAACTCGCGCACGCTGTCGCGCTGTGCGAGGGCAAAGCGCCGGACCTGATCGGCCGCGAACTCGATGTCGCGCTTAACGAGGGCAGGGACCTCGCGGGTGCGCCGTTCAATCTCTTCCGGCGCGACCACGATGTCGCCCGGCCATTTGTCCAGCTTGATCGCATAATCGCGAACCGCCCGCTCGCCCCGACTCTCGATATCGGCGAGCATCTCGGTTACGACGCTGCGCGCCGTGCCGGTTTCCGATTCCGGCGTCTTGGCGGCGCGCTTGACATACTCGGCAGGCATGAGCCTCTCTCAGTTCGGCTTGCGGTCGAACTCGGTCGCCAAGGCCTTCAGCTTTGGATCGCTGGCGACCATCTTCATGTACGCGTCGGTCACAAAGTCCTTGGGATTGGGAGCGCGGGGCAGAGTTCCGACGTCCACCATGAAGTTGCTTATGCTGCCCAGCCATTGATCGACCTCCGACGGTCCATTCGCACGGCTGAGCGCCTTGATCTGCTCCTCCAGGGAGTATACGGGCCGCAGCTCGAACTCCTGGTTCGTGGCGCGGTCGGAAATCTCAACCCCACCCTGGGTGTAGAAGACCTTCAAAGCGTCGCGCGCCTCTTTCGGGTTTGCCTTCGCCCAGCTCCAGCCGCGCAGATAGATGGCAAGGAAGGCGGCAACGTTTTTCGGGTTCTCCTTGGCATAGTCCGCGCGCACGACAAGCGCTCCCGGCACAACGGCGCCGGCGTCGGCGCCGGTGCAAAGCGTCTTGGCGCCTGCCTTTTCTTCGAGGGTGTAATTGTTCGGCGCCCACACCCCGGCCACGTCGCCGTTGTTCGAGATAATCGCCGAAATGATCTGCGCCTGGCCCAGATTGACGAACTGCACCTCTTTGAAGCCGACGCCGTACTTCTTCAGGCAATTGCGGACGGCATAGTCCCCGGTCGAGTTTGTCGTCAGAAGGATGTTTTGCCCTTTGAGAGATTGTGGGTTGGTCTTGAACCCTTCGAACTTGTCGCCCCGGACCATGAGCACATTGGCTTTGGATTCGTCGTTGGTGAGTCCGATGGTGAGAAGGCCGGATCGAGCCGCGCCGAGCACGGCCGGCACAGAGCCAACTCCACCGACATCCCAGGACTTCGCCTGCGCCGCCGCGACCTGAGGGGCGCCCGCGGGGAAGATCGAGAAGCTCGGCGCGAGGCCGACCTCCTTCCACCAGTGCTTCTCGGTCGCCACGTAGAACGGCAGCGCCCAGTAGAGCGCCGGCTGGTAGCTGACATTGATCGGCGTTTGCGCCGTCGCTTGGTTGGCCGAAGCCAGTGATGCCGTCGCCAAAACGACGCCTGCCAAAATCGTCTTCATGGTCTCCTCCTGTATCGGCTGTCACCTCGGTTGAGGTCGCCGCTGTCGCTGCCGCGGTCTCAGTGGATCTGGTCGGCCTTCTCCTCGCGGAGGGATTTCCAGATATGCGTGCGCAAATGAACAAAAGATTCCAGATTCATGACGTCCTCGATGCGCTCGCGCGCCTCCCATCTCTCGGCTTGCCGGATTGGCTTCACGTCGATCACTTCCTTGATGTGGCCGGGACGTCTGGTCATGATCGCCACGCGATCCGCCAGATACACGGCCTCCTCGACGCTGTGAGTGATGAAGAGGACGGTGCGCGGGTTCACGCGCGCCAGCCGAACGAGCTCTTCCTGCATGACGACGCGGGTCTGCGCGTCGAGCGCCCCGAACGGCTCGTCCATGAGCAGGACCTCCGGCTCCAAAACATAGGCGCGGGCGATCGCCACGCGCTGCTGCATGCCGCCCGAGAGCTGATGAGGAAACGCGGCCTCGTAGCCTTGCAGGTTCATCAACGCGATCGCCTGCGCGACCCGCCCCTGGCGCTCGTCGCGCCGAATGCCCTTGTTGCGAAGGCCGAGCTCGATGTTCTCCCTCACCGTCTTCCACGGAAAGAGCGCGAACTGCTGAAAGACGACAGCGCGGTCGGGTCCGGGCGCCTTCACGGTGCGCCCATCGATCGCGACCGTACCTCGGTTCGGGAACTCGAAACCCGCCGCCATGCGCAAGCACGTCGTCTTGCCGCAACCTGACGGTCCGACGATGACGACGAACTCCCTGTCGCGGATCGAAAGCTCGACGTCCTGGAGCGTGACGAAGTCCTTCCCGGCGCGTTGGAAGACCTTTTCGACCGAAGCAAATTCGATCGCAGCCATAGTTCTCTCTTTCCCTACGCCAGCCCGCGCCGCCGCCGCACGGCGGTTTCGAAGCGCCTCAGCGCGACGTCAATGAGCATGCCGACGATGCCGATGGCGATCATCCCACTCATGACCGTGGCGGTCGAGACGTTCGCTTGCGCCTGGACCATCATGTAGCCAACTCCGGCCGAGGCGACGATGAGCTCGGCGCCGACAAGAGATTGCCAGCCGAGCCCTGCCGAGACCCGCAGACCCGCCACGATCGAGGGAATGGAGGCCGGCAGCAGGACATCGACGATGATTCGAGCATTGCCCATGCCGAGCATCTGCGCCGCCTCGATCAGATTGGGATTGACGAAGCGCGCTCCGCGATACGCGTTGATGAGGCAGGGCGGGAACGCTCCTGCGAAGATGATCATGATCGGACCGCCGATGCCGGTGCCGAACCAGAGCGCTGCGAAGGGCACCCACGCGATCGGGGCGATAAAGCGCAGCATGTCGAAGACTGGCGAGACGACGTCGTCGAGCCATCGGAACCAGCCCATCAGGAGGCCGAGCGGCACTCCAATCATCGCTGCGAGGAGGAAACCGTAGCTGAAACGCATGAAGCTCGAAGCGACATGCTGCGGCAGGGTCGCACCGGCAAAAGGAGCCGTCAGCAGTTGGACGAAGCGCAGCAAGACCTCCGCCGGCGGCGGCAGGAACTGGCGCGGCACGGCGCCCGAAAGCGACAGGATGCTCCAGAGCGCGAAGAACAGCGCGAGGCCGAGAGCGCCATAGCCCAGGCGCTCGGCCCGCGTCAGCCGGTCCGGAGCAGAGACGGTTTTCGGCGCTCGCGCTGCGCGCGCGAGTGCGGCGGTGGAGTGCGTCTGCACGGACGAGGTCATCGCGAGGCTTCTCACGCCCTGATCATGCCCTGACCTGCATCCAGGGCATGGAGCGCCGCTCGACCTCGGCCAGCGCTCGCGTGGTCGCCCATCCCAGGATCGCCACACAGGCCATCCCGACCACAATCATGCCAGGATAGATGTCCTGCTGCGCGACGTTGAGCACGCGTCCAAGGCCGTACAGCGCACCGACGAGCTCGGCCGCCACGAGAGTTGTCCAGCTCGCCTGGAGAGCCAGTCGCAGACCGGTGAAGATCATCGGGAGCGCGGCCGGGACCATTACTTCGCTGACGAAACGGACGCGCGGTGTCCCCAGCATTCGCCCTGCCTCTATGGTCCACGGTTCGATCCCCCTCACTCCGGTGTAGGTGTTGATCACCGCGGGAACGAATGCCGCGAACCAGATCACCAGGATCTTGGCGGCATCTCCGAGGCCAAGCCACAGAATGGCGAGCGGGATCCAGGCGAGCG
This sequence comes from uncultured Alphaproteobacteria bacterium, assembly GCA_963841105.1. Classification (GTDB taxonomy): domain Bacteria; phylum Pseudomonadota; class Alphaproteobacteria; order Rhizobiales; family Xanthobacteraceae; genus VAZQ01. Next base: position 97,619 of record CAWJCB010000030.1, on the reverse strand, counting down.
GTGGGATCGGACGGATCAGGAGGAAGATCGGATTGATGATCGCCTCGGCACGGGCGCTCCAACCCATCAGCAATCCGAGCGGAACGCCGACGGCGCTCGCCGCAAGAAAGCCGAGTGTGATCAGCTTGAGGCTGTTCAGGACGTGTTCGAGGAGGTTGCCATTGGCGTATTCGCCAAAGGCGACCTGCTGGAAAGCGGCCCAGGTATCGGCGGGCCCGGGGAATCTGCCCGCCGAGACGAATTCCATCAGGTCCGTGGCGCCGTACCACAGGGCTACAAGCCCAGCGAGCGTCGCGAGCCCGATAGCGGTGCGCCGCCAAGTCCTCATTTAGGCTTCCTCCCGGCACTGGCTTTTATTCCAAGCGCAGCCGCGCCCTTTCAGACGCTCTGGGATTGACCGTCCTTTGGCCGCCTGGATTTTTTCCTGAATTGCCGCGGCCGCTCCGATCATCCGGACAGCCCTTCAAGCAAGCCAATTTTCCGCCTTAAGGCCGCGGATACGGTTGAACTCGTCAATGTTGGCGGTCACGATCGTCGCTCTCGTCGCATGAGCGTGGGCGGCGATCAGCAGATCGTTGCCGCCGATTGGCTTTCCGGCCGCTTCCAGCTCCAACCGGATTTCTCCGTATTCGGCATCGGCGGGAACATCAAACGGCAGGACGTTCATTTCGCCGAGCAGATTCTTCGACGGCCTTGAGCAGCCGCTTAGAGCCGCTCTTCGCGCATCCATACCTTAGCTCGGCCGCCACGATGATACTGGTGCAGATGTTGTCCTCGCCCACCTTGGCAATCCGCTTGGCGGCTCTGCCCTGAGGATTCCTGATCAGGTCGGAAATGATGTTCGTGTCCAGCATGTAGCGTGTCAAAGCACGTGCTCCGGCGCCGGAACGGGATCGTCAATCCCAGGAAAATCATCTCCCAGAGGCTTCATCGCCTTCAGCAAGGCGACGAGCCCGCGCTTACGTGCCGGCTCGATCACCAGACGGTCACCGTCACGGTGCATGATCGCTTCATCGCCCGGCAGCTCGAACTCCACAGGAATACGCACCGCCTGGTTGCGGCCATTGCGGAATAGTCTGACGTGCCTCTGTTCAGGCATGATCTGCCTCCAAGCATATGCCTCAGACATATGCCACAATGCGCCTCCTCATCACAAGAGGGCCGCACGGCTTGTTGATGGTGACGGTATCTGGTTGTGCCGGCCCTCAGGACCGGCTTGGGTGTGGCCGTTCGGAAACGGTCGAACTGATCGAAATTGAACTCGAGTGCTCCGAGATTTGGCGGAGCACCCTCAGTCGTCGCCAAGCGTGGCCAAGCGCCAATCAATAAAATTTCTTATCCTTCGCCAGAATGAAGCCGCGCCCTGCGGTCCAGAGCTCGCCTCTCGATCGGTCTCGTTTTCGAGTGTCTCCAGCAACACCCGCTGTGCGGCAGGATCTGACTTTCCCAGCTTCAGAAACTCGTCAATGCGCAGCTCCGCTGTAATCAGTCTGGTTGGCTCCGGCTCGGGGGACCGGGACAGAACCCGCAACGCTTCAAGGCATCGATTGAGACCGCTGTTCATGCCCCGCGAGGCTAGCGGGACATTGGCTAACGAAAGCTCCTCGGGGTCTCTAGACTTTTAAGGTCCGGCCGGTCCATGGCCTCTCGCCGGCAGCACGGAATCGTCAGGTTTCTCTTCAGGTTTCTCTTGCCGAAATCAGCGCGGTTGGCAATATCGGGGGGTGGGCCACTGCGCGTGATCCCGAAGTAGCCGTTGCAGTCCTCTCGTGTGCTTGCGTGAACCGGCTCCGCGATCTCTTCCACGTTGCATTGACGTGCAAGGGGCTGAAACGCGGCCAGGAGCTGCTCGATGACAAGAACCCTTGCACTTTTCTTCTCGCTGTGTCTGTCGCTGAGTGCGACGGCAGCGTTTGCCCAAAGTCCCGGAGACATCATCGGGCGCATCGAAAGTTTCATTCACTCGGCGATGGGGAAGGGCGCGCAATCTCGCTGGAGCAAGCTTCCGGAGAATGAATACGCCTGCGTGAATCAAAAGCTGCAAGAGCGCGGTGACAGCCTTCAGGCTCTCATCAAACGCGGTGTTTTTCCCAACGACAAGCGGGTTGCCGACGTGCGGTCCCAGTGCCGGCACGCGTCAGCATCGCAACCGGCTCAACAGTTTCAGCGGCTCGACAATCGCGCGTACAAGCGCTCGGGGCAGGATACCGTGATCACCGGCTCCAGTTATCAGGATTGTGAAACTGCTTGCAGCAAGTCTGCTTCTTGCGCGGCACTGACGTATTTCCGTGTCGAGAAGGTCTGCCGGCTCATGCAAGCCCCGACAGAGCTGGCCACCGATGATGGCGCCGACAGCGCGTTGCGAGCTGATGCGATAACCGGATCGGTTGCACCTTCCACGTCCAGCACCACTGAGCCGGCGAAGCGCGAGGAGTCGACGTCCAACAAATAGAGTTGCTCTGCGCGAGTTTTCAACAAGTTGCCACACAAACAATCCGCAGTTGGGCAACTTGGAGTCAAAACCTCGACTTAATCGTGACTTCTTGCGCCAGGCCTTTACACCTCGCAAGTGTGTGCAATAATTGCATACCGTAGAGGCTGGGGGGACAAGCCATGAGGGTTGGGATCACCGTTCTCGCCTCCGCTTTCATTTTCGCTGATGTAAGCGGCGCGCTCGCTCAAAGTCTTGACGACATCATCAATCAGCTTCCCGCCATTGCGCAGTCAGGAATCGCAAGACTGGCCGAAGCTGAATGGAAGAAGCTGCCGGCGGCGGAGCTGGATTGCGTGGATCAAAAACTTCGCGAGCGCGGCGACAACGTGCAATCGTTCACGAAGCGAAGCATTTTTCCCTTCGACTCGCGGGCTGCTGAAATTCGCTCGCAATGCCGTGCCTCGTCAGTCGCCAACTCGGTCGAGCCAATCCTCGGCGCCGGCGAAGTATAGCGTCGAGGGTGTGGGCGTCGGCAGCCGCATGAAAACCGATGGTGCGGCCTATCGCGAATACAAATGCAGCCCAAGTGAGCAGTTCGAAGGGTTCACCTGGTGCCAGAGAGCGCGCAACGACCAGGATCGGCGTGGCGCATTCACCGCGAAATATTCCGTCCTGCATGCGCAGGACGGACGCGTCGTCTACGTCAATCGCATCCAGGACCCGGCATTTATTGGCCGCAACGAAGCCGAAAAGGACGTACAGCAACATTCGCGCAGCATCGGCGAGCCGGCGCGGATAACCAAGATGCCGCATCGCGCCGGCCTTCCGGATGCGATGATCGTGGTTTGGGGCGCGGCAGCGCTCGAGCCGTTGGACCAGGACAGCATCAGGACGTTGGCGGAAGGAAGAAGCCCGAAAAAAGGATTGCTGATCGATTTTATCGGCAACTTTTCCCGCTCCGCGAAGGAAGGTCTACCGGTTTATCGCATTGGCGGTGGTGCAGGACTTTTGCTGGCTGTGAGCTTCGATCAGCAAGCACGAGGGACGTGGCGATTGACAGCTGCCGATGCGTCCGGATTGCCATCGCGGCTGCCTGAACAAGCTCCGGACGCGGCATTAGCGACGCCGCAGCTGGCCAGTGCCGCGGAAGAAAACATTGCCGAGCCGAGGCAAACCGTTGCGATACCGAAGCCGGATTTGGCTGAGTCCGCGAACCAGATCGCGCAACTTGAAAAAGCGACAGCCGAGACCGAGCAGCAATCGCGGATCGATAATTCAAAGGCCAGGCAGGCGCGCGGGCGGACCGAAGCTGCGGAAACAAGGACATCTGATTCTGCGCTGGAGCAATGGCAAGCCGAGAACGCGGCTTTACGCGCGGAAAATCGCACATGGCAGACGCTGGCGTACGCAGCCATTATCTCTCTCGTTGCTCTCCTGACATCTTTCATTTCCGTTCGGTTAGCGAGGTGGAGGAACGCAGCCAAGGCGAGTAGAAAATTATCGCAAGGTGCGGTGACGCCGGCGCCGGCGCTCATCGCGGCGCGCACGGCTGAAAATCCGCAGGCGCCCGCTCTCGCAAAACTTGCCCGTGAGCTGGAACTGAAAGACAGTCACGCAGAAAATGAGGAACCGGAAGCGGAAATCAAAACGGGCAGTGGTGTTGATCGAGACGAGTTGGTCAACCAGCTTGCGGAGACGCTTGGCGTCCAAGAATCCGGCGTCCAAGAATCCGGCGTCCAAGCATCCGGCGTCCAAGCATCCGGCATCCAAGCGTCAGGCATTTCCTTGTCCGAGCTCACTCCGGCAGTCTCCGAGTCGGTCGTGCCTGAGAGCGCCGCCGATGGAACCAAGTCGAGCGAAGGAACGAAGCCCGGTCTCGGGGGTGAGCTTGCCGGGCCTGTCAAACAGATGGAACCTACCGCCGTTGATGGTCATATGCGTAGCGCTGCGCATGCGGGGGAGGGAAGCGCTCCAGTCGGTGCATGAGTTTAATTGGGTCGCGCTGACCGCACGAACCTTGCCACGGCCGTATCATTCTCGGCCGTCATCGCCCGCTTTAGGCGGGCGATCCAGTAGCCACTGCTCAGTGAGGGCTAACACGCCCGCTTGTCGGTCCACTGTGGTTCACCTGGACTAGCCTGGACTAGCCTGGATTGCTGGATGCCCCGCATGCGGGGCATGACGCTCGAGAATGTGAGCTCTGGACCGCGCTTAACTGAAGTCACGCCTCAATCAGCGCGGCGGCGCATGGCAGGTCTACGCGCCTTGCTGATGGCGCGCCTTGTCTTGGCCCCGACCTTTGCCTACGAAGTGCGCGGACCGAGTCTGCCACTTCTTTTGACAGGAACACACCGCTGCTCCAATGGCTGCGTCGCCGAGCCCGACCCTGCGCGTGAATGCCGTCATCGGGACCGGCCATTTCCTGTCGCACTTCTATCAGCTGTCCCTGCCGCCGATGTTCCTGGCGTGGCAAACGGCGTTTGACGTGTCGTTCGCGGAGCTCGGCCTATCCATTGCAGTGATGTCGTGCGCTGCCGGGCTGTTGCAGACTCCGGTCGGATTCCTGGTCGACCGCTACGGCGCGCGGCCGTTCCTTGTCGGCGGCGCGCTGCTCATGAGCCTCTCGATTTCGGCGATGAGCTTTAGCGCCGCCTACTGGCAGGTTCTGCTGCTTTGCCTCCTCTCGGGCATTGGCAACTCGGTGATTTATCCGACCGACTATGCGATCCTCACCGGCTCCGTTGAGCGCAGCCGCATGGGCCGATCCTTTGCGGTGCATACATTCAGCGGCAATCTGGGATCGGTGTTCGCGCCGCCGATGACCGCGGCTCTCATGCTCATGCTGGGCTGGCGCAGCACGCTGCTCTTGATCGGGCTACTCGGGGTGCCGCTGGTGCTTATCATTCTCTGGCAAAGCGGGATCCTGCGCGAGCAGGTTCGCCGCCGGAAGGGCCGGCAGCCTGCCGCGCTCTCCGGCCGCAGCCTGTTGATGAGCCGTCCCATGCTGCTCTTCTTCGGTTTCTTTCTCCTGTCGGCAGTGGCAACGTCCGGCATGCAGTCCTGGTTGATCCCGGTGCTGCACGATGCGCATGGGCTGAGCCTCAACGCGGCCTCGCTCGCGCTCACCGGCTTCATGGCGGGCGCGACCGGCGGCGTGTTGCTCGGCGGGTGGTTTGCCGATCGCAGCGATAGGTACCTGGCCTTCACCGTCGCCTTGACCGTGGCGGCGGCGGCCCTCTTGCTGCTGGTATCGAGCAAAACGATGTCGGACGCCGTGACGCTCATGGTGCTGCTTGCGGCCGGGCTGCTGGTGGGCGCGAGCCGCACTCCGCGCGACGTGATGCTCAAGGATGCTTCCCCTCCCGGCGAGATCGGGAAGGTGTTCGGATTTGTCAGCGCCGGGCTGCCGCTGGGTGGCGCGCTGGCGCCTGTACCGTTCGGCTACCTGATAGACATGGGGCGGCCCGATCTGGTTCTCGTGCTGGTCGCCGCGGTCCTGCTCGCGAGTTTTTTGTGTATAGGCACCGCCCGTGCGAGCGGCGAACGCGCCGTGCTTGCAGCGCCTGCCGAATGATGGCTGCTCCAGCGAAGCCCGCAGCAAGCTCGCTCCATCGAGCGCGGCATCTCCCTCAGCGAGCCAGCCAGGCAGGGGAGCTGTTCACCGGCCAGCGCCCCGCCACCGGCCAGCCGTCGCCGGATTCGAGGCATCGTTAACGCGCGCTCCGGCGCCGCCGACAATAACCGTTCCCACAGATCGCCGTTGTCGGCGGGCGCCGAGATGGTCTACATTGCAGCAGTGCCTGGGTGCTGGCACTAAAGCTGGGGCGCGGAGTTCGTGGCGTGCGGGGCGTAAGCCTCGGACGGGTGCGGACGATTGATTGCTAGGCAATCGACGGCGGTGCCGAGCCTCATCGGCGCCCCGGGAGCGGGATGATATGCGCTTTCTGCCTTGGCTATGTCTGCCAATTCTAACGATGATTTTCTTGTTTCCTCTTCCGGGTGGTCGCAGCAGCGCGCCCCGCGTCTGGCGCTCGTCATCGGCAACGCGGCGTATCCTGACGCGTCCACTCCGCTTTCCACTTCCATCCCGGATGCCAGCGCATTGGCCGCTGAGCTCACGCGCAGCGGGTTCGAGGTCGATCTCAAGAAGAACCTCGGCAGGGCCGACATGCAGAGCTCGATCGACGCCTTCACCGGCAAGATCAAACCTGGCGCAACCGTGCTTGTCTATTTCAGCGGGTTCGGCGTGCAGGTCGCCAAACAGAACTACCTCATTCCGGTAAACGCCGATCCCTGGAACGAAAACACCGTCAAAAAGGACGGCATCAGCGTCGATGGCGTCATGGCTGAGATCAACCGCAAAGGCGCCAAAGTGAAAGTCCTTATCCTGGATGGGGCGCGCCGGAATCCCTTCGAGAAGCGATTTCGCGAACGTCCGGAGGGCCTCGCTGCGATCAATGCACCCGAGAATACGCTGGTCATGCTTTCGGCCGTGCCCGGCAATTTGGTCTCCGACCGTGCTGGAACGAACAGCGTGTTCATGGGTGAGCTGCTCAAGGAAATCCGCCGCTCGAACGTGCCCGGTGCACCGGACGTACTAACCGCGGAGGACGTCTTCAATCACCTGAAGCTCGGGATTTATGGCGCCTCCAACAAGGAGCAGGCACCCTGGGTTGCGTCTTCGCTGGTCGAAGAGTTCTATTTCGGCACGCAGGGGCCATCCCCGGTGAACACGACAGCAGCAAGCGGCCCTGTCGTCGCTCGGCCGGAAATTCGCGAGAATGTCCCGCTTTCCTATCAGCAGGAAGTTGCGCTCACCGAAAAGGACCAGTTCAGGGAGTGCGTCGGCTGTCCCGAGATGGTCGTGATGCCCGAGGGGGAATACATGATGGGCTCGCGGGATGACGAGCTCGATCGCTCCAATACGGAAGGCCCGCAACACCGCGTGAGGATTTCGCAGCGCTTTGCCGTCGGCAAGCTCAAGGTGACGCGCGAGGAGTTCGAGAAATTCATCGACGAGACCGGCTACTCCACCGGCGACAGATGCTTCACCTTGGAGGAGAACGATCCAAAGGAGCGCCTTGGGCGCTCCTTCCGCAACCCTGGCTTCGATCAGGACGGCAGGCATCCGGTGGTCTGCATCAACTGGGATGATGCCAACGCCTACATCGTCTGGCTGTCAAAAAAGACGGGAAAGCTCTATCGCCTGCTTAGCGAGTTGGAGTGGGAGTACGTGGCGCGCGCCGGGACCACAACTCCGTTCTGGTGGGGCTCCTCGATCTCGACCGACCAGGCCAACTACGACGGCACCTCCATTTCTGGTGGCAGTGGGAGGGGTCAATATCGGCAGAAAACCGTTCCAGCCGACATGTTCAAGGCAAACCCCTGGGGCCTTTATCAGGTGCACGGCAATGCATTCGAATGGGTCGAGGACTGCTGGAACGAGACCTACCAGTCTGCGCCGTCGGACGGCAGCATCAGGATGGCTGGAAATTGGCCCGGCAGAACCGCAAGCGACGTTGCCGCGGGCGGATGCAGCCGGCGTGTCCGGCGCGGCGGCGCCTGGAACTACCCCCCGAAGATACTGCGCGCGGCCTATCGCGACTCGCGGCCGGGGCCGACCCGCGCCTCCAATCTAGGAATGCGGGTTGCGCGAACGCTCGGCCAGTAGAGGTTGGCGCGCGCATGGCGCGCGCCATTCAATGTGGCTGGCCCTTGCTGAGCCTCATAAACCATCGCCTGCGGTCGGCGAGGCAGTGCTGCCCGAGATGGGGGCGGCCGAAGTGCTGACGGCCGGGGTTGACGTTTCTGTCGTCGCAGGCGTAGTCGAGGAGAGGCTGTAGTTCGGGTTCAGGAACTGCACGCGGCGGTTGAGCTCATTGCCCGGTTCAGTGGGCAAAAGCAGCTGGGACTTGCCATAGCCTTTCGCAACGAGCCGGTTGGGCTCGATCCCGTGCTGGCTGATGAGATAATCACGCGCAGCCTCGGCGCGCCGCTCTGAGAGCTTCTGGTTGTACTCGTCGGTCCCAACCGCATCGGTATGTCCGTTGATCACGATTTCCAGGCTCTTGGTGTTCGGGCGCTTGAGCGATTCCGCGACGACGTCGAGCTCCTTGCGCGCTGCCGGCGACAGATCGGCTGAGTTGAAGGCAAAATTCACGCTGCGGTCGAATGACCCCGGCGTGCGGACGCTCGGCGTCGCGGTCACGCCGCGCAAGCGCCTGTCGACGAACGGTGCCTTGCATTGCGGATCGAGCGCACACGCCATCTCGTCGGCCGAGAGCTCCTCCGCCGTCGCTGTTGCCATGCCCAGCCCCAAAGCCAGCCCGCTGACAAGGAGATAGGCGTACCTTCGGCCAATGTGTGATTTGCGTGCTGCCGGTGCCGCCGCGGCAGAAGTTGTAGAGAACGTACGATCTGTGGGCATTTTTTGCCTCCTTCGTGATGCTTGTGATGACGCGCGAACTCATTGCCTGAGCTCGTGGCGTCACCTTACCGTCGTGCCTGCATTCGCGATGTGACAGTCGTCACAAAAATGCGCTTTGCCAACGCCGGCATCACCGCGCGGTCAATCCCGGCACGCTGTTTCCGCCAGCCGCGCTCGCACGTCTGACGGCGGGGAGCCGATCTGAAGCTGGAATACGTTAAGCGATCCGAATTGTCCAACAAAGTTGCGACACACTTGGACATACCTCCCCTTTCAGAGGCAGCTCGGCGAGCAAAGCGAGCCGGGGTGGGGGGTTAAGCGCAACGGCTCGCGGAGGGCCGAGAGACCCCCACCCGACCGCCTCTCGCTGCGCTCGCGATGGTCGACCTCCCACCTTTCGGGGCAGGTACAAAAGAACTTTCTCGCCCGTTTACAGTCCCTCGCCAGGCGCAGCGGAGGCAACTGCCGGTCGAGGCGGCTCGGGCTTTGGTGCCGGCCTGGCCGAAGCTGCAACCGGTGCGATCGAGGCAGTCGTATAGTTCGGATTCTCGAACTGAACGCGGCGGTTCATCTCATCCAGTGCATTCGCAGTGAGCGGTTGCGATTTTCCATGGCCTCTCGCCACCAGCCGCGCCGGGTCAATCCCGTGGCGCTCGATGAAATATTGTCGCGCACTCTCCGCCCGGCGCTCCGAAAGCCACTGGTTGTATTCGGCCGTGCCGACGGCGTCCGTGTGCCCATGGATGACGATGGGATATTTCACTACGTTGGGATTTTTCAGCACCGCGGCGACCTGGTCGAGCTCCGCCCGTGCCTGAGGCGTCAACTCGGCCGAATTGAAGGCAAAGTTCACGATTCGGTCGAATGAGCCAGGGGTCTCGGGGCTGGAATTGGCCGTGATCCCGCGCAATCGCCTATGGACGATGGGCATGGCGCATTGCGGATCCAGGCGGCAGACCATCTCGTCATGCGACAACTCTTGCGCTCCTGCGGCGGGTGCGCCGAGCGCCAGCGCCAGCCCGCAAAGGAAGGCGTAGGCATATTTTTTCGTGGCGGCCGATTTCGGTCGGGGGTGAATATTCGCAGCCGAATCCCGCAGGAAAGTGCGATGGTTGGGCATGGGCGCCTCCGTCAGGCTTGGTGAGGGATCACCGATGAAACCGCATGCTAGCGGCGCCCACTCGCCCTGAATGTGATGGCAATCACAAAAAGGCGCTTTCGCCTGAACCATGCGTGCGTCGGGGATGTAGCCCGCATGAGCGTCAGCGAGATGCGGGCCTCGGGATCCCGGGTGTCGCTCGCGCTCACCCGGGCTACGATGGAAGAAGCCCGAGTTTAAAGGCCCTCGCCGCCGCCCCCGGCCGGACGTGCAGGCGCTGACGGTCGAGCCGCGGGCGCAATGGGCGCGGAGGTCGATGCAGCCGGCGCCACCGCCGGCGCGGCGACGGGTGGAGACGCTACGGAGGGAGAGGCGACGCTTGGAGCGGATGCCGTGGCATAGCTCGCGTTCTGGAACTGGACCCGGCGATTAAGATCGTTGTTGGGGTCTGACGGAAGCAGCAGCTTGGATTTGCCATAACCTTTGGCGACCAGGCGCTTCGGGTCGATGCCGCGCTCGCTGATGAGAAATTGTCGCACCGCCTCGGCGCGGCGTTCCGACAGGACCTGATTGTAGTCCGCGGAACCGCGGGCGTCGGTGTGGCCACTGACGATGATCTCGAGCTTGATGGTGCTCGGATCGGTCAGAGCCTTCGCAACCCGATCGAGCTTGGCGCGTGAATCCGGCGTCAACTCCGCTGAATTGTATGGGAAATTCAGGGTGATATCGAAGGAAGCAGGCGGCCGTATCGCCGGGCTTGCGGTAATGCCGCGCAGCCGCCGGTCGGCGAAGGGCATGGCGCACTGCGGATCGAGCGCGCAAACCATTTCATCGATCGAGGGGTCTTCAGCCCAGGCCGGACCAAGCGCTGGACTCATGCTCAGCACCAGCGAGACGGCATACTGAACGACATTCAAGCTTTTCATCGGAATTTCCCTGGATGGCACGCCGCTTCCGCGCCATGGTCAACCATTGGGCGGTAACAGTCAACCATTGGTAACAGATTGTGCCGGCGCGGTTCAATCGACAGCTCGGTGCGCCACACCTGGCTCGCGTCCTTTTTGCAACAGAGCCGGCAAATCGCGCTGGCGAAGCACATCAGCAGTGTACAGGGTATGCAACCCATGATTATCATCTGCGGAGTTTGGAGCAACTGAACACAGCCGGGGGGCTTAACAATGAAGCGCAGTCTACTTATGGCCGTCAGCGTTTTGGCGCTTACCGCCACATCACAACAGATTTTCGCCGCGGAGTTGGAAACTGCGGCTCCGCAGGAGAGAATGGCCCCGGCAGGAACGGGCAGCCCCGGCTCGCGAGCGAGCGGGCAGCGCGCGCCAGCTCGCGCCAAGCGGCCCCGCAATTCGCGCAGCGCCGGCCCGGGAGCGAGCGGCTCCGGCCCGTCAGGCGCCGCAGCGCTCCGCGCCCGCGCAATCGCAGACCAGCAGCTTCACCGGCTCGCAGGCCGGCGGCTTCGGCGGCGGCAATGCAGGCGGCGGCGGTTTTGCCGATCCGAGTTTCTGCGGAGCGGCCCCCGGATTCTCTCCCAGCTGCGGAACCACGACGCAGAACATCGGCAGAGCGACTGGCTTTGCCGGTGGTGGTGAATTCGGGCATATGTTCGCGATCGGCCCCTATGCCGTGGCGGGATGGGCGGTGGACCTCACCGGAAGCACTCTGAAGTCGTTCATCGAGCCGGACCTCGACACGGCTCACCCCCGGATTAGTCCTCGTCAACGAAACCATGCCCGCCAGAAGCAGTCCGTAAGCTCCACCTTGCGCGCAAAAGTCGGCTTCGTGCCCACACGGGTTTGCCACTGCGGGCGGTGTGGAACACGATGGTGTTCGCCACCGCGGGCTTGGCGGTGGGCTCGGTGCTTCGGGTCGGCTTCATCTCGGCGTCGGCTTCTGAGGTCCTATTGGCCGCGCCCCGGCGCTAGCCGGGTGCCCGCCCTGAGCGGGCCGGTTGGCGGTTTGCAGCAACGACGAAACAGGACTAATGATCGAGGCAATCCGGCCGCCCATAATCTAAAGAGCTTCGCTGTCAACGTTGTTGCGCGCGCCCCCCTTTTGTGGCCGCGCAAGAGGATGTTCGACTGTTTGACTTGAGGCGCCGGTCTTGATCTCCACCGTGACCGCCATGCCGGGCGTCAGCGGGATTTGCTTGCCGTCGATGTCGATCGTGCGCTGCGCCAGCTCGAGGGTGGCCGGAAACACCAGATTTTGCGTACCGGGGCTGCTGGCCCGGGGGCGTTGCCGGTCACGGCGACTGGTTCCGGCACGCTACAGCCACGTTCGTCCGGGCTCATGTGGTCGGCGGCGGCGTGACGTATTCATTGTATGCCGGTCACGGTCGAATATCTCGTATCACGTGAACGGGAACGCTTCGACCTTGACGACGGCCGGCTGCCCCGGCTCGACAAACCCGATATCCTTGTTGGCGACCATGACGACTTCGATCGCCGCCGAGCGGCACGACGGTGAGCAGCGACTGACCGCTGGCGACCACCTGGCCAAGCGTGCTGACGGAGAGCTGCTGCACAGTGCCGTCAACCGGTGACCGCAGCGAATTGCGGTCGGTTTTCGACTGCGCCTTGATCAACTCCTGCTCCAGCCGATCGCGCTTGCGCTCGATCTCGGCGAGCTTCTGCGTCTGCTCGGCGATGATCTGGCTGATGGTTTCCTCGATCTTGCGGTTGAGCGAGCGCACCGCAGCTTTGGTCTCGATCAGCTGGCCGCGATCGCCCACGTCGGTGGTGACATGGGTTTCGTACCGCTGCATTGCCTCGATGATGAGCGAGAGCCCTCCCCCTGGCATCCAGCTACTCCCGCATGGAAACCCCTTGGCAAGGTCTATGAGCTTCTGGAGAACAGTCGACGAAACGGCCGAAATGGCCGATCGCACCGCCCGCGACGAAGGACCTTGTAGGCAGGCGTTCCCATCGCGGCACGCTCAGCTCGGCGATGCCCTTGAGCGCGCGCTGTTATACGTGAAGGGGCGGCGGTGCTTGGACGAAGGAACAGTTGTCGGCGACCTGCAATCTGGGCGCAGCGATTCAGTTAGCAAATTCGCTGATCTTCCCCGTTCAGGCATGCGCCAAAACCGGCGGGCAACCTCTCGCTTGGCTTCACGGCTGCCGACAGCCGTGTCGGATGGGTGATTGGCCTTGGCACCGAGTTCGCTCTGACCCGCAATTGGTCCGCGAAGGCGGAGTTCAACTGCGTCGGCTTTGGCAACCGCGGCGTGACCGCCTCCGACGCAGCCCGCTCAACATCGGTATGCACGCTCCGAGGTGTAAGCTCGGGTAACTACGGGCTGTACAGCGGCATTGTAGTGTACAAGTAGGAGGCGGCCCGCGCCTGCACCGGTGCGCGGCTCACAACCCGTCGTCGTGCTCACCCGTATCACGCTGTGACCTCCCCGTCGGATTCGAGTGACGAAATGACCGGTCGAGCTATGGGTTTCTCCGCTTCGGGTTTCGAGCTCGTCAGGTAATTTGGGTTCCGGAACTGAACCCGTCGGTTGAGCGCGTTCGTAGGGTCGGTCGGCAATAGCAACTCCGACTTGCCGAAACCTCGGGCAACCAGTCGCTTCGGATTGACCCTATCTTCCACGAACAGGTATCTTCGCGCAGCCTCGGCCCTGCGCTCTGAAAGGCGCTGATTGTACTCGACAGTGCCGACCGAATCCGTGTGACCGGCGATGATGATTTCGACGTTCGCTACGTCGGGGTGGTTGAGTGCTTTTGCCACTTCGTCGAGCACACGCCGCGCGTCTGCCGTCAGCTCGGCTGAGTCGAATTCGAAATTGATCGTACGGTCAAACGACCCGGCCGGGCGTTGACTCGCGGGCGCAGCAATGCCGCGCAAGCGTCGGTGAACGAACGGTTCTGTGCATTTCGGATTGAGAGCACATACCATTTCCTCAACAGTGGGCTCTTCAGCGGATGCTGTTCGCAGACCGAGCACCAGGAGAACTCCGCAGAAGAACAGTCCCGCGTGAATTGCGGCAGCACGCGACCGGCACTTTGTGGAGGCACCCAAGCTTAAGCGATGTGGAACCATCTGCCTCCTCCTCCCCCTCAGAACGACGGTGGGCATGAAAGCGTCTCCTCACTATAGCGTATTTGGCTCCAGGCAGTGTGACCGGCTTCACACAGTCGCAGCTTCCGGTTGTAGTCCTTTCCATAACACGTTGCGGTTAGGGGCGGCGGAGGCGGAGGTGGACATAGTTCTATCGGCGTCGGGTTCTGACGTGCGGCTTGGCGGCCTTTGTAGTCAGGTCGTTCCGTCATCCATCCGCCATTCTCTTCAGATACAGACAAACCAACCGGAAAGTGCTGGGGTTCCTCAATAAGGCCGCCGGGGCACCCCCGGCGGCCTTTCTCATTTGCGGCTGCGTAGCCCGGATGAGCGAAGCGACATCCGGGTCATCGGTGCGGCTCCCACCCGGATTTCGCTGCGCTCATCCGGCTACGTCCCGGGCTATCGCTACGTCCCGGCTACGTCCTGCGTAGCCCGCGAAAGAGCCATGCGCTATCATGCGCCGGAGAAAAAGCGGCGCGCGTCTCACGCGTGCGCCCATGCTCCAGGACGAGACCATGCAACCGAGATGGACAAGCATTCCAGCAATGGTGCTGCTGATGCTGTTGGCCACGGCCGGCTTGCCGGCTTCCGCGCAAAGCGACCTTGAATCGTATGTGACAAGGTACGACGACTTATTCCAGGCCGGGAATTACGACGCTGCCCTCGCCGAAGCCCGCAAGTTCGAATCTGCCGCCCGCTCGCGTTATGGCACGCAGCACGAAAGCTACGCCGGCGCGCTCTACCTTGAGGCAAGAGCGCTGTACGTGCTCGGCAAGTACCCGGAAGCGGAGAAGCTTTACAAGCAGGCGCTGCCCATCTTCGAGAAGGCAAAGCCAAGCGCGCCATCGATTTGCGACCTCGCCAAGACGCTCAACGGCCTCGGCCGCGTCTACGAGCACGAGGGCCGCTATGCCGACGCGCAGGCCCTGCAAAAGCGCGCGTTGAGCATCGTCGAGAGCTCTCCGCAGGCCGACCAGATGGTCGTGAGCGAGGCTCTGGAAGATCTCGGCAACGCATTCTATGGCGAAGGCCGCTATGCCGAGGCGGAGGACTATTACAAGCGCACGCTGGCTATCCGGGAGAAATCAGACGATCCCGTCGCGCAGCGCGCCGCGAGCCAGACTCTCAACCTCATCTCCAACGTCTATATGCGGACCGGCCGTTTCGCGGAGGCCGAGCCGCTGCTCAAGCGCGCCATCGAGATCCAGGAGAAGCATGCCGGACGCGATCATCCCGACGTCGCAAAGAGCCTCACTAATCTTGCAGAGCTATACCGTCTGACCGGACGCTACGCTCTGGCCGAGCCGCTGCAACGCCGCGCCCTCAACATCCAGGAGAAGGCGCTTACCCCCGACCACCCGCACGTCGGCGTCACCCTCAACAATCTGGCGCTGACTTATTTCAGCTGGGGACGCTACGCCGACGCGCTGCCGCTTTACCAGCGATCGGTCGCCATCCAGGAGAAGGCGCTCGGCAAGGACCATCCGCAGGTTGCGCTTAGCCTTAACAATCTTGGCCTTACCTATATGCGGCTCGGCCGCTACGCCGAGGCCGAGCCGGTTTTGCGACGCGCTCTCGCAATCCGGGAAAAGGTGCTTCCCAAGGAGCACACCGATGTCGCACAAAGCCTCAGCAATCTGGCGACCGCTCTTCGCTATGCGGGCCGGCCGGCTGAGGGTTTGCCTCTTCTCCAGCGCGCCATCGCGATCATGGAGAAGAATTTCGGGCCCGATCATCTCTACGTGACCTACGGCCTGACCTCGACTGCGAACGCGCTTGTCGCCTTGAAGCGTTATGGCGAGGCCGAACCGTTCGCCCAACGCTCGCTTGCCATCCGCCAGAAGGCGCTCGGCCCCGATCACACCGATGTCGCCTCGGTGTTGAAGACGCTCGCGCAGATCAACCTCGGCATGAACCGGGTCGTTCCGGCAGCGGATTTCTCCGGCAAAGCGGTCCAGGTGGCGATCCGCGCCCTCAAGAACGGGGATGTCACCAGCGTCGGCTTCGACCTCGCCAGCCTACGCGAATATTTCGACGTGCATCTCGCCGTGCTCAACGCTGCGAACGGGAAGGATGCAATCGCGGAATCCTTCGAAATGGCGCAGTGGGCAAACCAGTCCGCCGCCGCCACCGCGCTCAATCAGATGGCCGCGCGGACCAGCGCGGGAACCGGCGCATTGGCGGAGCTGGTGCGCAAGCAACAGGACGAGGCGGCTGAATTGCGCTCCCTCGACAAGAATATCCTGACGGAGGTCTCGAAGCCTGCCGATCGCCGCGACCCCAAACGCGAGGCGATGGTGCGTCAGCGCCGCACGCAGGTCGAAGGCGAGCTGATACGCGCCAGCGGGCAACTGTCAACCGACTTCCCCGAATATGCCGAGCTGGTGAATCCGAGCCCGCTGCGTCTGGCGGATGCGCAGAAGCTTCTGGCTCCCGGCGAGGCTTTGCTCCTCTTCCATGTCAGCGATCTCGGCAACTACGTGTGGGCGGCAACGCCTGGTCGCATCGATTGGCAAAAGATCAGCCTTTCCCGCGAGGAGCTGACCGATGCAGTTCAGAAACTTCGTGCGTCGGTGGAGCGCGTCGAAATACCGGACAGGAGCATCGCGCGCGCCTTCGATCTCGACCTCGCCTACTCGCTCTATTCCTCTCTGCTCGGGCCGGTCGAGCCCCTGCTGGCCGACAAGAATCATCTTATCGCCGTGCCGACCGGAGCGCTGACAGGGCTGCCCCTGCACCTTCTCCTGACCGACAAGCCGACCGTGAAGCCAACTTTGCGCGATCCGTATACCGCCTATCGTTCGGCGCCATGGCTCATGCGCCGGCAGGCGGTGACCGTGTTGCCCTCGGTGCCCAGCCTGAAGGGACGCGCCGAGAGCCAGATTGCGCCGCAGCCATATCTGGGCTTCGGCGATCCGCTCACCCAAGGCCGGCCGAGCGGTGCGCAGGCGCAGCCGCGCGGCACGACCCGATCCAGCGTCTCCTATCGCCGCCTGTTCCGCGAGGGACACGTCGATCTCGCCGGTTTGCGGGAAATGGATCGTCTGGCGGAGAGCGCCGATGAGCTGCGCGACATCGCCAAAGTGCTGGGCGTGCCGGCCACGGACGTGCGGCTCGGGAAGGATGCCACCGAGGCTGCGGTCAAATCTGCGAAGCTCGACGATTATCGCGTCCTGCATTTCGCAACCCACGCGTTGGTCGCGGGCGAGACCGCCAGCTTCACCGATATGGCCGAGCCGGCGCTGGTGTTCACGCCGCCGCAAGTGCCCACGGAGGAGGATGACGGGCTGCTGACATCGAGCGAGATTGCGATGCTCAAGCTCAATTCCGACTGGGTGATTTTGTCAGCGTGCAACACCGCCGACGGCGACAAGCCGGGCGCTGAAGCGTTGTCGGGCCTTGCCCGCGCGTTCTTCTATGCCGGTGCGAGTATCCTTGCTGGTCTCCAACTGGTATCTCGACACGAAGGCGGCGGTGCAATTGACTACTCACACCGTCCAGGCAATGGAGCAGGAAAAAACGATGCTGCCCGCGCAAGCGCTGCGCCGGGCTATGCTGGAATTCGTGGACAGCCCCAAGAACGTTGACGATCCCTATCCCGGCGTCTGGGCGCCTTTCATGGTCGTCGGCCTGGCACAGCATCGCAACGCCAGGTGAAGATCGTCACGGCGCGCACCACGATGTAGTTGCCCCGCCCGAAGGCCCCCCGCATATCGCTACGCTCATGCGGGCTACGAGCCGACTTGTAGCCCGGATGAGCGCGCTTGCGCGCGACATCCGGGGCCGCGCCGCTCGCGCGTCATCATCCGCAGCAGCGTGACAATCGCAATGAGGACGAGCAGCAAGGGGATGACAGTCCATTTCACGCGATCGGTAGTTTCGTTGGCGGCCTTCTCCGCCTCAAAACGAGCCCATGCGAGTTGCGCCTTGCCTCTTTCGTCAGCCGCCATTCGCTCCGCATCCGCGATCCTTGCGCGTTCCGCATCGGTGCGTGTCTTGCTCGCTTTCGCTGGCTGCTGTTTGTTCGTGCTCTGGGAGGTCGGTTGCGCGCCGGAGACGCTCGGGGCGGCCGAGGTTGGGTAATGTCCCAGGAATGGAAGCAGGTCACCTGCTGTGGCAACTGCGGCGCCTTGTTTAGCAGGCGCCAGCGCGGGACCGTCGCTTCTGCTGGCAGGAGCGCTGGCGTTTGTCGTGCCGCTGAGTGCGCCGAGGTCGATCGCGAGGAAGCGCAGATGTCCTTTCCCGCTGCGGTTGGAGGCTGCCGACCAGACATAACCCGGCCCACCCCGCAGCCGGTACACCGGCATGCCCCGCTGGATGGACTGCCGGATATCGCCGAGATGGTCGATGAGCAGATCTTGCTCGGAGATTGCGTTCGATTCGACCGAGCGGCTCTCTTGATCGAGTTCCTCCAATTCAACACTTCCCCACAGGACGATCACGGCTGTCGAAATATCGTCTTGGTTGCGCAGCCGCATCTCGCGCGCAGGTTCACCAAACCTTGCTTTTACTCTCTTGAGCTTTGTTTGGACGTCGTTGCCTCGGAAGAATACCGGCCGGATTTCGCGATTGACATAGCCAACCGAACCGCCAGGACCGCGCAGAACAGAGGTCGTTGAACGGGGTGCGTGCCGCCGTGTTTTTTGCGCTCGCTCGCACCATTCGTAGTGCGCGAACTTTTCGCTCGGGTCGCATAGAAAGTCGCGCGCGGGCCCCAGCTCCCCACCCAAGGCGATGCCGTCAACGACATAAGGCGATGCCGCAGCTTGCCCGGATACAAAGCTACCGACGCAGATGCAGAGGGCAATGACGAGCAGGCACTTCAACATTACGCTGGGCTCCGGGTCCCGGTAGCCCGGGTTGAGCTGTAGCCCGCATTGAGTTCCGCGAAATGCGGGGGAGGAACCCGGGTTTCGCTGCCCGCTCACCCGGGCTACCAGGGTCCAACCCGATCTTGAAAGCTTGTGCTTAACAATGAACTAATTTTACTTCTCAAGGGGTGCACCCGCGCTCCGACGCGCAGGGGGCCGCTGCGAAAGGGAACGACATGGGAACGTTCTCATTGTAGGATTCGTACCAATCTCGCGCCGCTTCCGGCTCAAACGAAGGTTCCTGGAGAACAAAGCGATGCAACCGAAGGGCGCTCCGAAAGTCACCCCCGGTGACCCGGCTCCGGCAACTGGGCGTGAAGGCGCGATCGATCACGCGCTAGGCGCGGCAAATGCATCCCGAGCCGCCGCGCCCGGCCAAATGGAGCGATTTTCAAATGTTCTTGGCGGTGCCGCGATCGCGTTATGGGCTGATCTTCCGCGATCCATTCAGGAGCAATTGTTCGAGCGCGCCGTCCGCTTAGGTCATCACGAGGAGCGCGACGAAATGCTGCGCGAGCAATTGGCCAAATTCCTGCACGATCGCCACAGGCGCACCATCGGCGGCGAACCGCCGACAAACGCAGTAGACGATTTACCCTGAGCTCAGCGCGAAGGGGGTGCCGAAGGCCCGCCCTGGCCCGTAGTCTCGGAAGCTGCCGGAGGCGGCGTCGGCTGCCCCGTCGTGGTCTGCGGAGCCGGAGGGCTAACCCCGGCTGCAGGGGCGGGGAAAGCCGTGATGGCAGCCGGATTCGCCGCGCGTTGTCCGTTCTCGTGAGAGTTGATTCCGTAGAACAAGAGGCCAAGCGCCACGACGAGCGCTGCCGCGATCACCCAGCTCCAACGTGCCTGCCGCGCGCTCGCTCCCACGGGCGGCCGGCCCTCCGCGCCCAAACCGGGGCGGCGATCCTGATACGACATGATTTTCCTCCTGGCATTCTGCCTGAGGTAACCCGTCAAAGAGGAGGGTGGTTCCACTTCTCTCGTTTCTGAAGCTTCTTCGCAGGACTGGACCGAGGTCACGCCAGGAGGCGAGCGAAATTAACCAGCGAAATTTGCTGAGCCATCGCGCGCGATGCGGGGCAGCAGATCGACTTCCCACGCGAGATACTCGTCCATGGCCTCTCTGGTATCGTTCGGCCGCTCATAAGGCTTGAGCCAGACATCGACCGCCTCGTCCGCCATGCGCGCATCCGCCGCCGTGAGGGCATGTCCGGCCGCCTGCCAGGCTTCATTGCCGCCGTCGAGCCACCGGACTGGGACATCGACCAGCGAAACTACCTCGGGCGCCGCGAGCCCGGCGACCATCCCGTCCTCGGAGGTGAGCGCCAAAGCGCCGCGCAGCGGAATTTTCTTCACTGCCTGCGCCAGACGCGAGCGGATCGCAAACCAGGCGCCGGGAATGTGCGCCTTTCGGTAATCGCGGCTCAACGAAAGGTCGACTATGCTGACGGCGTTGCGTCCTGTCAGATCAGCAAGCGCCCTGCAATCGATCCGCATTTCCGGCGGCGGTGGAGGGCCCAACAGATGTGAGACGGGGGATGCGGTCTCGCCTCCAGCTTCGGCGAGCACAAAGACGTCCTGCCAGCCCATCTGGCGCAACCAGGAAGCCGTCATGACCGCGCGCACCTGGGCGTCGTCGATGAGCACGATGCGCCCGCCGAGCGTGACGGCATATTGATCGGTCGCCTGCACCAGCTGCCCACCGGGAGCCGAGACTGCGCCGCTGACATGTCCTTGCACGTATTCGCTGGGATCGCGCACATCGAACAGATAAAGCGTCCGCGTGCGATCCTCGCGAAATTCACGCAATTTCTCGGCGTCGATGCGCGGAATGCCAAAACGTGCCGCCACCTTTTCGGCCGCGGCTTGCGCCCATGCGAGAGAGGCGGATGACAGCTGCGGAGCCCGGCTCGTCTGGCCGCGCGCGCAGCTGCGACCGGCGAGAGCCCATCCCATTGTGCCGTTGCGCAAGGCGACGACCTTGTTCGGCGCCCCCGCATTGATCAAGGACTGCGCGCCGATGATGCTGCGTGTACGGCCCGCACAATTCACCACCACCAACGTGGTGGGGGAGGGGGCGACGTCGCGGACGCGCAACACCAACTCGGCGCCGGGCACGTCGATGCCGGTCGGAATGGAGACGCGCTGATATTCATCGAAAGGCCGGCTGTCGAGCACCACCAGGTCGGCGCCTTCACGGATCAGCGCATCAAGCTCGTCGGCGGAAATGCTCGGCGTTCCTTCTGCATGCTCGACGAACTCACCGAACGCCTTGCTCGGGACATTGACGCCGGAGAACAGCTCCAGGCCGGCGTTGCTCCAGGCAGAAACCCCGCCATCGAGCACGAACAGATTGCTATAGCCCGCCGACGAGAGAACCTGCGCCGCGCGGCCAGCAAGACCGTCGTCGTCGTCACAGAGAACTATGCGCGTGTTGGGTCGCGGCACCAGTTGCGCGAATCGTAATTCCAGGCGGCTCAGCGGCACCGAGCGTGCAAACAACAGGTGTCCGCGAGAAAAGATCAGCTCCTCGCGCACATCGATGAGCGCCAGCTCCTCCCCGTCGGCGAGCATCGCTCTCAGCGCCTGCGGGGTCACCGGCTGCAATTTGAAGTTCGCAACCACGCGCTTAATCTCCGGCGTCATGCCCGCCAACGGGTCCGCCCTTCGGCCGGCCCGATGACAGGCTCCGGCGGGCATCCAGTAATCCCTGCACCAGAGACACAGGCACCACCTCCGACCTCGCCGATTACTGGATCACCCGCCTTCGCGGGTGATGACAGGTGTTGGTTATGACGGAGTAGTGATCATGTCGCCTGCTGCGGCGTCATCTGGTTCACCTTGCCCGTGGCCAAATCGAAGCTCACGCGCTGGATATTGTCCAGATTGGTGCCGGTAACGCGGACGAAACGCGAGCTGTCGGGATAATCGATGGAGTGGATGGTGCCGTCCTGATAAATGCCGGCGTGGCCGGGGAGGAGGCGGTACTTCTTCACTGGTTTAAGCTTCGCTTTATTCGCTTCGGCGCCGTTGTCTTCGCGCTCCCATTCGGTCATGTCGGTGTAATGGGTCGCCTGACCGTAGATCGCCCACGATGCGCCATGATCGTGCGGCGGCGACACGCGCGCCTTGTCGTTGATGTGAGCCAATATTTGGAAGCCGAGCTCCGCATCCTCGTAAAGCACCTTGAGCCCGCGCGGCACGTGCTCGCCGCAATGTTCCTCGACGAAGCTTTCATTCGAAAGCAGGCTCTCCAGCCGTGTGCGGACTTCCTCGCGACCGCTCGGCCCCGGGTCGCGCTTGAGGATAGAGCGGCAGTCGGACACGAATTGATCGAGATCATAAGCCATGGTGGGACCTCTCTGCGGATGTGGAGGGTTCGGATGAGAGCTTCGCGCATCCCAACGCGGAGCGCTAGAGCCGATGGACAGTGAGCAGGGCTGCTGCGCCGAAGGAAGCGCTGCGAGAGCCTGATCCAACGCGCGGCCCTCCTCATCAGCCGTCGCCGCTTTTATCAGCCCCCGCAGAAGCGTCGCGGCGTTCTCCCCCCCATGTAATCGCGGGAGCACATCGGCGAGCTTCTCGAATTTTGCAACACCGCGCTCGAGCGTGTCGCCATAGCCCTTCACGAGGTTGCGCATGCGCGCAATCTCGACGGCAAGTGCCCAGTCCGAGTCAGCCGTTGTGGCGACAAGGTCGAGCCACGCAGTGAGCCTTGCCTGCTCTCGAGCAAAGCGGAGCGAGCGCCGTCGCAGCGGCTTGAGCAGCGTCAAGGTGTAGAGCAGGAGAAACCCGCGCAACGAGGTGGTCTCGATCACCTTGCCCCGACGCAGGCCGCGCTCGACAAGACGCCGCGCCCAGTCCGTGCGCATGAGCCAGTGTCCGGCGGCCGCCGGAAGAGTGTCTGCAATCTCCTGCACGCGCGGGTGAAAGAATTCAGCAATCCTGAGAACCTGACCGGGTGCGATCTCCACCTCATCACGCACGCGCGCGAAACGGCTCCGGCGGCACTTGAGCTCGGCAACCCGAATGGTGTCCTCGTACGCCATCCCGAGCGCGAGCTGGCGCGCCACCTCGACGAGCAGCCGGTGAGAGCCGTCGCCACGGCGCTGCTCCAAATCGCGAACAGGCTCCAGCAGCTTGAGAAATTCCCGGGCGTAATCGGCGTCCTGGTAGTCACACAGGCGGTCAACCGCCGCCGCGACGACGCCACGCGCTTCGCCGCTATAATCCTGCGCTGCCTCGCGCGTGAGCGTACGCAGGACAGCGGAACCCTGTTGCAAATTCTCGGAAGGGACGGGAGCCGCCGGCCCCGTGGCTGCACCGGTTTTGGCCGCCTCGAAACCCGCCGCAAAGGCGGCGAGGCTCGATTTTACGCCAACTCCTCCGCGACGGATGGCGGCTTCGAATGCTCCACGCACAAATGGCAAGGCGCCCGCTCCGGCGAGTGCACCGAAAAGAACGGCGCTGAGCACGCTTTGCGTTGCGTCGGCCAGCGCCGCCATATCGAAGCAAATGAGCCGGCCCGCACTCTCACGGCAGGCGGCGAAGAATGCAGCGGAATCCTCGCGCCCGTCGGCAAGCGCAATGCGCTCGGTCATCGCATAGACACGGTGCGTGGACGTGATGAGCAGCGTCTTGTCCGGGGTGACAAAACCGCGCTCGACTGCGCGCGCGGCTTCCATCAGCTCGGAGGCGAGCACGACATCGACGTCGCCCGGCATGGGCAATAAGCCGAGGACCGGCGGGCGGCCGGCGGCGCGCGCGGCCGTTTCCGGGAAGAGCTCCAGGTAATAGACCGTTGCGCCCGTGCGTTGTGCCACGCCGGGTACCGAAGTCGCTTGTGCGAGATAACCGCTGTGGTGCGCGACATCGACGATCCAGTCTGCCAGAACGCCGCCGCCTTCGCCGCCCAGGGCAACGATTGCAATGGTGATCGGTCTTACTTTGATGACCTGAGCGTCCATCTCTCGTGTCAGGCGCTTGCGAGGCGCCGTTCCATCCGCCGCTGAAGGGAGCCGATCACGGCGATTCTTACCTTTTCCTTGCAGCGGTCCCAGGCCGTCGGGTTGGCGATGATTGAAGCGCGATAGAAGGACGGGCAAAGCACCGCCGCATGCGCGACCTCGCCGCACAGTCCGCAGCCGACGCAGGAATTGATCACCTTGGTCACCGGCTCGCGCCGCAACGGGTCGGGATTGGGAGCAAGCGTAAGCGAGGGACAGCCCGAGAGCCGAATGCAGGAGTGGTCGCCTGTGCAGGTGTCCGGATCGACGCCGAAGCGCTCGCGCACGACGCGCTCGCCGGCCTCCATTCGCTTTCGCGTCAGTGGGCGCTCACGGCGCTGCTTGTTCAGCATGCATTCGGACTGCGCGATGATCACCTTCGGACCTTTGATCGCCGTGGTGAGCGCTTCCTTCAACAGATCGCGCATCTTCGCCACATCGTAGGTGCGGGTAACGGTGCGCACCCAGTTCACGCCGACGCCGCGCAGCGCCTTCTCTATCGGATTCCTGGTCGAGCGCAGCGCATTGTCGGCCGCGGAAGAGGGCACGTCCTGGCCGCCGGTGGCGGCGGCGTAGCCGTTGTCCACCACGATCATGACATTGTCGCTCTTGTTGAAGACGGCATTGCCAAAGCTCGAGGCAAGCCCGTTGTGCCAAAAACCGCCGTCGCCGACGAGCGCGATAGCGCGCTTGCCCTCGATCGCATTGAACGCCGCCGCGCCCGCGCCGCCGAGGCCATATCCCATTGTTGAGTTCCCGATATTGAAAGGCGGCAACACTGAGAACAGATGACAACCGATGTCGCAGCTCACGTGCTGTGGTCCAAGCTCGCGCTCGACGAGCTTCATGGCCGCAAAGATCGGACGCTCGGGACAGCCGGTGCAGAAGGATGGCGGCCGCCCCTGCACTTTTCCGGCAATCGCCTGCCGCGCACCGGCAAGACGACTGGATACAGCCGCGGGCGTAGACTCCGGAGAAGCGAGCAAATCGGGCCGGTAACGCGCGGTGAACTTGCGGATGCCATCCTTCATCACCACGCCAATATATTCGCCCGCCATTGGCAGCATGCCTTTTCCTTCGATGCGGGTTTGAATGTCCGCACGCCGAAGAATGGCGTTGATAGCCTGCTCGATAAATTCCGGCTGACCTTCCTCAACCACCAGGATCGCCTTCTTGCCCGCGCAAAAGCGCACGAACTCCGCGTCGATGAGGGGGTAGGTGACGTTGAGGACGTAGAGCGGGATGCGGCTTTCGCCGAAGATATCGGCCAGCCCCAGCACTTCGAGGGCGCGCAGCGTCGTGTTGTACATGCCGCCCTGCATCACAATGCCGATGTCGGAGGCTTCGCCGTCGAAGAATTCGTTGAGCTTATGGTCCTGCACGAAGCGCACCGCGGCCGGCCAGCGCTTCTCGATCTTTTCCTTTTCCTGCAGATAGCTCGCCGGCGGCAGCACGATCCGGTTCGTGTTCCGTATCGGATTTTCAAGCGCGTCCCTGCGCGTAAAGCTCGGTCGCACATTGTCGCGCGCCATGAAGGTTCCGTAAACGTGACAGGCGCGAATGCGCAATTCGAGCATGACGGGGGTATTCGACGCCTCGGATAGCTCGAACCCCTTCTCGACTGCGCGCACAATGGAAGGCAGGTTGGGCCGCGGATCGAGCAACCAGATCTGCGATTTCATCGCGAATGCGTGGCTGCGCTCCTGCATGATCGAGGAGCCTTCGCCGTAGTCTTCGCCCACGACGATGAGAGCGCCGCCGGTGACGCCGCTCGATGCAAGATTGGCGAGCGCGTCGGACGCGACATTGATGCCCACCGGAGCCTTGAATGTCGTTGCGCCCCGCAGCGGGTAATTGATGGAGGCGGCAAGCGCCGCGGCCGCCGCGGCCTCGCTGGCGCTCGCTTCGAACCTGATCCCCAGCTCCTCCAGGAGATCGTTCGCATCGGCGAGCACATCGACCAGGTGCGAGATCGGCGCCCCCTGATAGCCGGAGACATAGGAAACGCCGGATTGCAGGAGCGCCTTGGTGACGGCAAGAATTCCTTCGCCGCGGAATTCCTGGCCATCCCCAAGCCGGAGTTTCTTGACCTCCTGCTTGAACGATCGTTCTGCCATCTGCGTCCTCTTGCTGCGCCCTGCTCGCTCCGCGGTGCAAAGTGATCTATAGCAAAGACAACCCGGTGAGCGTTACCTTGTAGTTTGTAGCCCGGGTGAGCGCCAGCGATACCCGGGAGTCCACGCCCCCGCATATCGCTGACGCTCATGCGGGCTACGGGTTATGCCAGTCCGCCGTGCGGACACTTCCCGAGGTCGGAGAGCCAGCTTATGCATTTATCGTCAATTGCCGTTCTCGTCACCGTTCTGATCGCATCTCCGGTGGCTGCGCAGGAAGTCACTCTGCGCGCTGTCTCTTCGTTCGCGGAGGGGACCGAATTTTCCAAGAATTTCGAACGCTTCGTCGAGAAGGTGAACAGCGACGGCAAAGGTCTCGTCAAGATAAATTACATCGGGGGACCGCGCGCGGTGCCGCCGTTCGAGGTCGGCAATGCTGTTCGCACCCGGGTGGTGGATATGGCCAACGTAACCGGGGCATTTTACACCAATCTCATGCCTGAGGCGGACGGCTTCAAGCTCAACGGCAAGCCGATGAGCGAGCAGCGCAGCAATGGTACCTGGGAGCTCATCAACCAACTGCACAATCAGAAGCTCAATTCACAATACCTTGCGCGCCAGTTTCACAACGTTCCATTCCACATCTATCTCAACAAAAAAATTGAGAAGATCGACTTCTCCGGCCTGAAAATCCGGGTGACCCCGGTCTACAAGGACATCGTCGAGGCGCTCGGCGGGGCGCCCATCACGACGCCGCCCGGCGAAGTCTACACCGCGCTCGAGCGCGGGGTCGCCGATGGATACGGCTGGCCGATTACGGGCATCTTCGATCTCGGCTGGGACAAGGTGACAAAGTTCCGCATGGAGCCGCCGTTCTACAGCGTCGAGGTCAATGTGCTCGTCAATCTCGATGCCTGGCGAAGTCTCAACGACGCGCAGCGGAAACTGCTCAATGATGCAGCGCTCTGGCTGGAAGGTCTCGACAGCGAGAAGGAGGCGGTGATCAAGGCCGAGCGCGAGCGCCAGGCCGCTGCCGGCATCCAAGCCCTCGACTTTGGTCCGGTCGCGTCCAAGGCTTTCCTCGACCGCGCCTATGACGTGGCCTGGCAATCCGTTATCAAGCGGGCGCCGGAGACCGGTCCAAAGCTGCGGCAGCTGGCTGGAAACTGACTACGTCTCTCTCGGCGTCATGCCCCGCGCGCGCACGCATCCGATGGGGTCATCATCCGCGCTAGCAGATGACCCAGTAGGCCATGGCGGTGGATATAGCCGCAGATCGTCGGATTACTGGATACCCGCTGGAGCCTGTCATCGGGCCGGCCGAAGGCCGGACCCGGTGGCGGGTATGACGCCCTGATCCACATCATGATCGCCCGCGCTTCCATCGCTTTCGGCCGGTTGCTTGATGCGCTTGCGATGCTTGCAGCACTGACCCTGCTCGCCGCGGTCGTGATCGTCACGGCCGACATTGTTCTGCGCAACGTCCTCGGCAGGGGAATAATCTGGGCCAACGAAGTCTCGGAATACGCGCTCTACCTCATGACCCTCCTTACCGCGCCCTGGCTTCTGCGGCGCGGCCAGCACGTTCGCCTCGACATAATCCTGACCCTTGTTCCCCCGCGCATAGCCTGGGTGATGGAAGTGTTGGGCGATGTCCTCGGCTTTGCTGTTTGCGTGACGATGATCGGCTACGGGCTCGACATGACCTTCGACAGCGCCCGGCTCGGCGCGATCACCATCAAGAACCTGGTGTTCCCGGAATGGTGGCTGTTGGCGCTGCTTCCCGCGGCATTCGTCCTGCTCGCGATTGAATTCATGTTTCGCTTCTATCGCCTTCTCTCAGGTGAACGCACACGCCGCGTGGAGGCGACCTCGGTGGCTTGATGGGCTGGGTGGAAGGAAGCGTGCTGCTGTTCGGAGGTCTCGTCGCCGCGATGGGGCTTGGCCTTCCAGTGGCCTTGGCTTTTCTTCTTCTCAACATCATCGGCGCCGTGCTGTTTCTTGGCGGAGGGCCTGGCCTCGCGCAGCTCGCACGTAACTCCGTGCAGTCCATCACCAGCTTCTCGCTTACTCCCATCCCGTTTTTTGTGCTGATGGGAGAAGTGCTGTTCCACACCGGCGTCGCGCTCAAGGCCATCGATGCGTTCGCCCTGTTGATCCGCCGCGTGCCGGGCCGGCTTTCCGTCATCGCCATTGTCGCTGGAACCGTCTTCTCTGCGATCTCAGGCTCCACGATCGCAACCACGGCGCTGCTCGGCAGCCTGATGCTGCCCACAATGCTTGCGCGCGGCTACGACCCGCGGATGGCGATGGGTCCCATCATGGGCATTGGCGGGGTGGACATGCTGATCCCGCCGTCGGCGCTCACCGTCCTGCTTGGCAGCTTGGCCGGCATCTCAATTGCAGGATTGCTGATCGGCGGCATCGTGCCCGGCCTCATCCTCAGCGTGATGTATGTCGGCTACATCATCGCGCGGGTGAGCGCCAATCCAGCATTGGCGCCGGAAGAGCCGGGCGAGGCGGGGCCGCGCGGCGTCGCGCGCTGGCTTCCGTTCGCGACCAACGTGGTGCCGCTCCTTCTCATCTTCGGTCTTGTCATCGGCGCGATGACGGGTGGCTTTGCCACGCCAACAGAAGCCGCCGCGCTCGGCGCCGCCGGAACGATCTTGGCCGCCGCGCTCTACCGCAGCCTGACCTTTGCCAATCTGATGCAGGCGCTAACCGGCACGGTGGCCGTGTCCGGCATTATTCTCTTCATCATCATCGGTGCGACCACTTTCTCACAGGTGCTCAGCTTCTCGGGCGTGGTCAACGGGCTCATCGGAGTGGTGACCGGGCTCGGGCTCTCGGTCGATGCGCTCGTGATCGCCATGCTGCTCATCCTCCTGTTTCTGGGCTGCTTCGTTGATCAGGTGAGCATGATGCTGATCACCTTGCCGTTCTTCATGCCGCTGGTGCAGCGCTACAATGTGGATACGATCTGGTTTGGCGTGCTCTTCCTCATTTGCATGCAGCTTGGCTTGCTCACGCCGCCATTCGGGCTGTTGCTTTTCACCATGAAGGGAGTGGCACCTCGATCCATCACCATGCACCAGGTCTACATGGCGGCGATGCCCTACATCGTCATGAGCTTCCTGATGCTGATCCTGATTTTCTTCGCTTCCCGTGATCGCCACGTGGCTGCCCGGCGCGCTCACCCGGTGATAGTCCTTTCGGTCGTGCCCGGCCTCGTAGGTTGGGTCGAGTTCTTCACCAGACCCAACAAACTTGTCAAACCCGCGAGCGTTGGGTCTCGCCATAGCTCGCGAAGACCGGCGTGAACGCCCTTATGGAGCTCGACCCAACCTACTACTCCTGAGGGACCGACGAGTGCGGGAGTTGATTGAACATGAGTTACGATGCCAGCTGGTGCGAGGTGGCCGCGGCCGCGATGCGGCGGAGCTCGAAGCGCTGAAGCTTGCCGGTTTGGGTCCGGGGCAATATTTGCACGTACTCGATCGCACGCGGATATTTGTAGGGCGCAATCGTCGCTTTGACGTGCTCCTGGAGAGTTTTGGTCAATGCCGCATCGCCGATCTGACCGGGGCGCAACACGACATAGGCCTTGACGATCTGGCCGCGCTCCTCGTGCGGTGCGCCCACGACGCCGCACTCCGCAACCGCGGGATGTGCGAGCAGCGCCGCCTCGACCTCCGGACCGGCGATGTTGTAGCCGGACGAAACAATCATGTCGTCCGATCTGGCCTGGTACCAGAAATAGCCGTCGGCATCTTCGATGTAAGTGTCCCCTGTGACATTCCAGCCGTTCTGGACGTATTGCTGCTGACGCTTGTCGGCGAGGTAGCGGCATCCCGTTGGGCCGCGCACCGCAAGCCGGCCTAACGTGTCGTGCGGGACTTGCGCTCCGTTCTCGTCTACGACGCGCGCCTCATAGCCCGGCACCGGCTTGCCGGTGGCTCCCGGGCGAATGTCGCTTTCCGGCGAGCCGATGAAGATGTGCAGCATCTCGGTGGCGCCGATCCCGTCCAGGATGTTGATGCCGGTCGCCTCGCGCCAGGCATCGAACGTCGCCTTCGGCAAAGGCTCGCCGGCCGAGACGCATTTGCGCAATGTCGAGATATTGTGTTGAGCAAGCTTGCCCAGCATCGCGCGGTAGGCGGTCGGGGCGGTGAAAACGACGGTTGCCCCACGCTGTGCGATGCCGGCCAGGAGATCGTCTGGCGTGGTCCTTTCCAGGAGGATGCTCGAAGCGCCGACGCGAAGGGGAAAGAGCACGAGCCCGCCGAGCCCGAAGGTAAAGGCGATTGGCGGCGAGCCGATGAACCGGTCCGCAGGTTCGGCGCGGAGCACGTGGCGCCCGTAACTGTCGCAGGTCGCCAGCATGTCGCGGTGAAAATGCATGGTTCCCTTCGGCTCCCCGGTTGTCCCGGACGTAAACGCGATGAGGCAGACATCATCGTTTGCGGTGTCGCAGGCGGTGAAGCGCTGATAGCCGGGGCTCGCCAACAACGCTTCCAAGTTGCCGGCGCGCTCGGTTCCCCAATAGACGATGCGCTTGAGATCAGGCGCAAGTGCCCGCGCTTTTTCCATCTCCTCAGCGAGACGGACATCGCACAGCGCGAGCTCGATCTTCGCCTTGTTCAGCGGATAGGCGATTTCCTTGGCGCGCAGCAACGGCATGGTGGCGACGACGACCCCGCCTGCCTTGATCACACCGAAATAGGCCGCCACCATCATCGGGCTGTTTGGGCCACGCAGCAGCACGCGATTGCCGGGAACAAGACCGAGCTCGCGCGTGAGCGCATTTGCGATGCGGTTGACCCTCTCCGCCAGCTGCGAATAGGTGAGCGATTCCATGGGCGACATGAGGCACGGGCGATTGCCGTGGCCCGTCTCGATCCAGCGATCGAGCAGATCCACCGCACAATTGATGCGATCGGGATAAGTCAGCTCGGGAAGCGTGAACCTGAAGTCTGGCCATTGTGCCCGCGCCGGCAGGTTGTCGCGCGCGAAGCTGTCGAGATGCCCGGACG
This sequence comes from uncultured Alphaproteobacteria bacterium, assembly GCA_963841105.1. Lineage (GTDB taxonomy): Bacteria > Pseudomonadota > Alphaproteobacteria > Rhizobiales > Xanthobacteraceae > VAZQ01. The sequence goes on along the minus strand of CAWJCB010000030.1, from coordinate 66,552 downwards.
CAATCATGGATTTCGAGCTCGGGAATGAAACATTGACGTTACTCCGCCGCGAGCGAGGCCTCATTCGTCGTTCGGCGCTTCAGCAGCTCGCGCGCGATCACGATCTTCTGCACCTCCGTCGCGCCTTCGTAGATGCGCAGCGCCCGTATTTCACGGTAGAGTTTTTCGACCTCGGCCCCCTTGGTGACGCCAAGAGCGCCGTGGAGCTGAACCGCCCGATCGATCACCGCCTGCGCCGCTTCCGTGGCAAACATCTTGGCCATCGCCGCTTCGCGCGTAACGCGGGCGGCGCCCTGGTCCTTCATCCAGGCCGCGCGATAGATCAGGAGCGCGGAAGCGTCCACCTCGGTTGCGCTGTCGGCAATCGCCGCTTGCGTCATTTGCAGCTCGGCAAGCGGTGCGCCAAACAACTTGCGAGTGGTCGCGCGATAAATGCTCTCGTGCAGCGCACGGCGGGCAAAACCGAGCGCCGCCGCCCCGACCGTCGAGCGAAAGACATCGAGCGTTGCCATTGCCACCTTGAAGCCATCGCCAGGCTGGCCAAGGCGGTTTGCCGACGGCACCCGCACGCCATCAAAGCGCAACGTCGCGAGTGGATGCGGCGCGATGACTTCGATGCGCTGCGCCACGCTCAGCCCCGGCGCGTCGGCGTCGACCACGAAGGCGGAGAGACCCTTGGCGCCCTTGCCTTCACCCGTGCGGGCAAACACGACGTAATGATCGGCGATGCCGCCGTTCGAGATCCAGGTCTTGGTGCCGTCAATGATATGCTCGGAACGCCCGTCCGGCGTCGCGGTGGTCGCAAGCGCGGCGACGTCAGAGCCCGCTTCGGGTTCCGACAAGGCAAAGGCCGCAATCGCCTTTCCCTCCCGCACGCGAGGCAGATAGCGCTGCTTAAGGGCTGCCGAGCCGAACAGCGAAATCGGACCGGTGCCCAGACCCTGCATGGCAAAGGCAAAGTCGGCCAAGCCGTCGCGCGCGGCCAAAATCTCCCGCGCCAGGCACAGCGTGCGCACCTCGAGACGGGGATGCAGTCCGCCGTGCTCAGCCGGCACCACCGCCTGGAGGAAGCCGGCCTCGCCCAAGGCCCGAACTCGCGCGCGGCACGCCGCATCGACATCGTCGTGCGGCAACGATGGAAGGACGGCGTCGGCCCACCCCATCAACTTTGCAGCAAAGCGACGGTGGCCTTCGTCGAAGAACGGCCAGATCAGCGTGTCGTTCAGGGCATCGTCAAGCGCCATCGCAGATGCCTTCCGGCTAACCCGGGCGGAGGGACCGCGCGTCACGTAAGGAAATGTAGCTCGCGGCCAGAGGAGTGACCACCGGGGATCCTCACGCGGCTCCTCCAATTGCGTGCCGTGCCGACGACTTGGCCTTGGCAAGCAGGCGCAGAAGAGCGTCGATGTCGCCGCTTGAAAGGTCGGCGAACATCTCGGCTATCCACTCACCATTCGCCCTCGCCATTGCGCGGAAAGCACGCCGCCCCTCGGCGGTGAGGCTTACGATCAGCGCACGCCGGTCGTTGGGTGACTGCCGCCGGTCGATCAGTCCTTGCTCGACAAGACGTTCGACCAGGCCGGTGACATTGCCGTTCGATACCATCATGCGTTGCGACAGCTCGCCCAGCGTCATTCCTTTCGGGGTGCGGTCGAGCTGCGCCATGAGATCGAAGCGCGGCAGCGTGACGTTGAAGCTGTCGCGCAAACGCCGGCGGACCTCGCCTTCGATCACCTCCTTGCAGGCGAAAAGGCGCAGCCACAATCGCAACTCGTCCTTGTGGTCGTCCGGACGCTCCGCGACCTTGGTTTCGGCATCAAGGGGAAGGAGCCGCGCCTCCATCACAGTTCGCCTCCGGCGACGGCGAGGGTGGTGCCGGTGACGGCGGCGGCCTCGTCCGTGCAGAGATAGAGCACGGCGGCGGCGACCTCCTGCGGGGTGATCAGGCGGCGAATCGGCGCATCGCTCACGTATTGCGCCAACACGTCTTCCTGCGGTCGCCCCGTCTTTGCGGCGACGCGCGCCACGGCATCGCGCGCCAGATCAGTATCGGTATAGCCGGGGCAGACCGCGTTCACGGTGACTCCCCGGGTCGCGCACTCCGCTGCGACTGCGCGCGTGAGTCCGACGAGCGCATGCTTTGCGGCGCAATAAGCCGACACATAGGGATAGCCCCTCAGGCCGGCGGTGGAGGCAATATTGACGATGCGGCCAAAGCCGCGCTCGACCATCCCCGGTAACACCGCCTGCATCGTGTGCACCGCTCCCATGACATGCACGTTCCACATGCTGGCGAATGCCGCCGGATCGAGCTTGGCGAAGTGTCCGCTCTCGACCGACCCTGCATTATTGACCAGGATGGCAACTGGTCCATGAGCATCCTCGGCGGCGCTCAACCGCCGCTTCAACTCGGCCGCATCGGTCACGTCCGCCCTGGCGCCGGCCAGCGCATCGCCCGCCGCAACCGCCTCCCGCAACGGTCCCTCTGTGCGGCCAATCACCGTTACCTTCGCCCCGGCGCGTGTGAAGGAGGCCGCGATCGCGCGGCCAATGCCGCGGCCGCCACCAGTGACGACAACATGCTTTCCCGCGAACGCCAACCGCGCCAGCTCCTTTCGTCAAATGCAAGCACACAGATGTTTTAGACCTGAAATTTCAAAGCTTCAACCTTGTCGCGGATTTATTTCAAGCTTAACATGCACGCCCCGCCAAGCTCTGGAGGCGCAGAGCCGGCGAAGGAACACGCGCATGAAGATCCACGTCATCGGCGGCGGCCCTGCCGGGCTGTATTTTGCCAGCCTGATGAAGAAGGCATGGCCGCAGACGCGCATCACCGTGTTCGAGCGCAACCGGCCGGATGATACATTCGGTTTCGGCGTCGTTTCTCGGACCAGACGCTGTCAAACTTCGAGACCTGCGATCTGGAGAGTTACCGCGCCATCGTCGGTCATTTTGCCTACTGGGACGACATCGAGATTCATTTCCACGGTGCGACCCACCGCATCGGCGGCAATGGGTTTTGCGGTTGCGCGCGCTCGACGCTGTTGAAAATTCTTAGCCGGCGGGCCCGCTCGCTCGGAGTGGAGATCGTCTATCAAGCGGAAATTTCGCCGCTCGACCCGGCCATTCTCGATGCCGATCTCGTCGTCGCCGCCGACGGCAGCAATTCGCGCGCGCGCGAGGCGTTTGCCGCGACGTTCAAGCCCACCATCGAGTTGCGGCCGAACTTCTTTTCCTGGATGGGCTCGACTCGGCCATTTGATGCATTCACTTTTTTCTTCCGCGAGACCGAGCACGGAATTTTCATCGCTCATTGTTATCAATACGAGCCGCGGCGCTCGACCTGGATCGTGGAGACTGATCCGCAGACTTTTGCCCGCGCCGGGCTCGACAAGCTGGACGAGGCTGCCTCGGCGGCGTTCGTGGAGGGCCTGTTCGCGAATGAGCTTGCCGGCCATCGCATCATCTCCAATCGGTCGATCTGGCGCAATTTCCCGAATATCCGCTGCGAACAGTGGGTCGCCGGAAATGTGGTCCTGATCGGCGACGCGAAGGCCACGGCGCATTTCTCCATCGGGTCCGGGACCAAGCTCGCCATGGAGGATGCGATCGCGCTCTACAACGCTTTTCGCGAGACCGGAGGCCGCGACGTTGGCGCCGCGCTCGCCGCCTTCGAGTCGCGCCGGCGCGACGAGGTGGAGAAAACCCAGCATTCCGCCGACGTATCGTTGGTATGGTTCGAGCATGTGAACCGCTTCTGGAACATGGATCCGACGCGCTTCGCCTTTGGGTTGATGACGCGTTCCAAGGCCATCACCTATGACGAGCTCGCGCTGCGTGCACCGGGATTTGTCAAGGAGGCGGATCGGGTGGTTGCGCGCGATGTCCAGTCGCTCGGCATTGCCGCCGACACCACAAACCCGGTCGCGCCGATGTTTCAGCCCTTCCGCCTGCGCGGGATGACGCTGGCAAATCGCGTGGTCGTCTCGCCAATGTGCCAGTACTCGTCGCGCGATGGCATGCCGAGCGACTGGCACCTCGTGCACTACGGCTCACGCGCCCTTGGCGGGGCCGGCCTGATGTTTACCGAGATGACGGATGTCTCGGCCTTGGCGCGGATATCGCCCGGCTGTGCCGGCATGTACAGCGATGCGCACGAAGCCGCGTGGAAGCGTGTCGTCGATTTTGTGCATGCCCAGTCCGGCACGAAATTCTGTTTGCAGCTGGGTCACGCCGGCCGCAAAGGGGCGACCAAGCTGATGTGGGAGGGGATCGACGAGCCGCTGGAAGAGGGCGCCTGGCCAATCATCTCGGCATCTCCGCTCCCGTATTTCCCGTATAGTGTCGTGCCGCGCGAGATGACGCGCGCCGACATGGAGGCGGTGATCGCCGAATACGCCGCCGCGGCCAAACGCGCCGACCGTGCCGGATTCGACATGCTGGAGATGCATGCAGCTCATGGTTATCTCCTGGCGAGCTTCATTTCGCCGCTTACCAACCGGCGCAGCGACGAGCATGGCGGGTCACTGGAAAACCGCACGCGTTTTCCGCTCCAGGTTTTTCGCGCCATGCGGTCGGCATGGCCGGACGAGAAGCCGATGTCGGTGCGCATCTCCGCAACCGACTGGACCGACGGCGGGCTCACCGGCGAGGACGCGGTCGAGGTTGCGCGCTTGTTCGCGGAGGCCGGTTGCGACCTTATCGATGTGTCTACAGGCCAGACCGTTGCCGATGCACAGCCGATCTTCGGTCGCATGTATCAGACGCCCTTCTCGGACCAGATCCGCAACGAGGCAGGGCTTGCCACCATGTGCGTCGGCGCGATTACGACCGCCGACCAGGTAAACACCATCCTTGCAGCCGGCCGCGCCGATCTGGTTGCGCTCGCGCGGCCCCACCTCGTTGACCCCTATTTCACCATGAAAGCGGCGGCCTGGTACGACGCGCCCGCGGTTCATTGCCCGCCGCAATACCTGGCAGGCAAGGAGCAGCTGTTCCGCAACTCCGCCCGCGACCGGGAGGACTTGACGGAGCTGCGCCGCAAAGCCAAGCCCAAAGCCCACAAAACCGTTTGGCGCGAGGCAGCGGAATAAGAACCGCGATCACTGGGAGTAAGCTCCGATGCAAGAGGCCATGAACCCGGCGAAATTGGCAGCGCTGTTCCGCAGTGAGCTCGAGCTCTGCAATGTGCGCCGCGGCGAAACCATCGTGCTGTTGAGCGATCTTGGCGCGCGGCGTGACTATGTGGCAGCGGCGTTTGCAGCGGCCGAAGAGCTTGGCGCCGACATCTATGAGATGTGCGTCAACGCCATGCCGTCGTGGACCAAGGTGGGGGTGGAGACCATTGGCCGTTGCAAGGGAACGCTCGAGGCCATCAAGTCAGCCGACATGCTGGTCTGCCTGCACATTCCCCTGTTTACCCGCTGGCTGAAGGAGGCGCGCGACGCCGGCACGCGGGTGCTCATGGTGATCGACGCGCCCGATGAGCTGGAAACCTTGATGGCTCCTCCCGGCCTGAAGGCGGCGGCGAGCTATGCCGGCGCGCGGCTCGAACGCGCCAAGAGCATGCGCATCACCCGGCCCGGTGGCACGGATCTCACGGTAAAGCTCGGCGAATATCCCACCATGATCCAGTATGGCTATGCGGAATCACCCGGCCGGTTCGATCATTGGGGCGCCGGCCACGTGCACACCTTCCCAAACGAAGGCTCCGCCAATGGCAGCGTGGTGCTGGCGCCGGGCGATATCGTGGTTCTGCCTTACTGCCGCTACGTGCACGACGAGGTGCGTCTCGACATTCGCGACGGCTTCATCCGCAGCATCGAGGGTGGTCTCGATGCCAGGCTGATGAATGATTGGCTCGAGGGAAACAAGGCGCGTCCCGATGACATGGATGGCCACGCGATTTCCCATCTCGGCTGGGGGCTCAACCCGCAGGGGAGATGGGATGCCATCGCGCTCAACGGCGCCGATCCAAAGCGTCACCATGCCGGCGCGCGCTGCTTTGCCGGCAACTTCCTTTTCTCAACCGGACCAAACACGCAAGGTGGCGGCAAGCGCAGCACCAAGGGCCATTATGACGTGCCGATGCGCGATTGCACGGTCGCGCTCGACAATGACGTCATTATCGAAGGTGGAAGGTTCACCGACGATAAGATGCAGGTTGCATTCGTGCCGCGTTGACCAATGGACTTTCCGCTCCTTCGGGCGCACGGCATCAGCAAGCGGTTCGATGCAACGGTTGCCCTTGACGGCGTCGACTTCGATGTGCGGGCGGGAGAGATTCACGCCATCGTCGGCGAGAACGGCGCCGGCAAGTCCACCCTGATCCGCATTCTTGGCGGCGTGCACAGGCCGGACCGTGGCGATATTTTCGTCGCGCGACAGCGGCACGTCCTTGCCAGCCCGCACGATGCGATTGCTGCCGGGGTCGTAACCATTCCGCAGGAGCTGCGCCTCGTTCCGGCATTGTCGATTGCAGAAAATATCGCGCTGGGCGCTCTGCCCGTGCGCCGCCTGGGTCCTATCGCACTGGTGGATCGCGCCCGCATGCGCGAGCAGGCGCGCGGTGTGCTTGCGCTTCTCGATTTCCGCCCCGAGCCCGATCGTCAGGTGGGTTCGCTGAGCTTTGCCGAGCGCCAGCTCGTTGCCATCGCCAAGGCGCTTTCCCGGCGCTGTCGCATCTTCATCCTGGACGAACCGACGGCGGCACTGGAAAAACGCGAGATCGACCGATTGTTTGCTGTGCTTGCCCGCATGCAGGCGCAGGGCACGGCCATCATCTACATCTCGCATCGGTTGGATGAGGTGGTCGCAATTGCTGATCGATGCACGGTGCTGCGCGACGGCCGCGTTTCCGCGATGAGCCGGCGCGGCGCGTACTCCGTCACTGATCTTGTCGGCGCAATGACCGGACGATCGAGCCAGGAGAACCGACGCCCTTCGATGGCAGTGGGCGATGTGCTGCTCGCGGCACGTCCTGATGCATCCAGCACCATTGAGGTGCGCGCAGGCGAGATCGTCGGTCTCGCCGGTCTCCTCGGCAGCGGCGCTGACATCATGCTGCGGCGCCTGTTCGGAATGGAGGCGCCCACCGTGGTGGAGCTGCGCAGCCGAAGGAAACGAGTGAAGCACCCCCGAGACGCGGTCGCTGCCGGCATGGGCATGGTCCCCGGCGAGCGCGCGTTGGGCCTGGTGCCGAATCAGTCCGTTCGTGACAACATCCTGCTTCCCAACCTTGGGATGATCTCACGGCTTGGCTGGCTTGATCGTGCGGCAGGCGATCGCATGGTGGCCGCGCTCATGGAACTGGTCGATTTACGCCCGCCCGATCCAAATCTAAAGGCACGCGCTCTTTCTGGCGGCAATCAACAGAAGGTCATCCTGGCCAAGTGGCTCGCGCGCGACACCGCCGTGCTGTTGCTCCAAGACCCAACGCAAGGCATCGATGTTTCGGCGAAGGAGCAAATCCATTCGCTGATCAGCGATTTCGTGGCGCGCGGTCGTGCCGCCCTGATCAATTCCAGCGATCTCGGTGAGCTCGCGCGCTTGTGCTCGTCCGTTCTCGCCGTTCGCGGAGATTCCATAGTCGCTACCCTTGATCGCGAGAACCGCCTCGACGAGTTCGAAGCTCCGCACTGCGATTGGTGGCTAGTGCGGTTCGATGAAATGGGAGCAGCGAAGCAACGGGACTCCGTAGTCACCTCTCCCCGCAGGGGAGAGGTCGGATCGCGCTTGCGCGATCCGGGTGAGGGGGACCGGCCTCTTAGCATGGATCCGGAGCCCCTCACCCGGAATGTGCGCGCCAAGAGCGCCCATTCCGACCTCTCCCCTCTGGGGAGAGGTGAAGAGCGGCCTCGTCACTTTCGTCGGAATAGGCTTTTAGTGCGGTGGATTTGAAGTTCCCATCATCGTTGCAGTCATCGAAGCTCGCAGGGCAGATGCCGCTCATCTCGCTTGTTGTCTTGTGCGCAGTGACGGCGCTGTTGACCGACCGTTTCCTTTCGCCGCTGAACCTCACCAACATTCTGGTGCAGTCCTCGATCATGGCGGTCATTGCCATGGGCATGACCTTTGTCATCGTTGGCGGTGGCTTCGATCTCTCGGTCGGCTCCACGGCAGCGCTGTCCGGCTGCGTTGCCAGTCTGGTGATGCTGCAAGCGGGCATTGCCGGCGGGGTCTTGGCCGGAGTTCTTGCCGGAGCGCTGGTCGGCGTGGCCAATGGGCTCGTCATTGCATTTCTCAACGTCAACCCGTTCATCACGACGCTCGGCACCATGGTCCTCGTGCGCGGCATCGTCTTTCTGATGACCGGTGGCGCGCCGGTGAGCGGAGAGAGCGGGCTTCCCAGCGCCTTTAACGCATTAGGGTCTGAGCGCTTCCTTGGCATCCATTATCTGGTGTGGGTCCCCGCCATCCTGCTTGCGGTATTGTCTCTTGTGCTGCATGCCACACCCTATGGCCGCCGGGTCTACGCCACCGGGGGAGGGCGCGAGGCGGCCTACCTCTCCGGCATTCCGGTTCGCCGTGTGATCGCCTCGACCTACATCTGGTGCGGGGCGCTGGCAGGAATGGCAGGCGTGATGCTGGCCGCGCGCCTGCAATCGGGACAACCTACGGCTGGCGAATTTTACGAGTTGACGGCGATCGCCGCCGTAGTGCTCGGCGGCGCTTCGCTTCAGGGCGGCGAGGGCACACTCTACAAAAGCGTCATCGGCGTCCTCATCATGATCGTGCTCGGTAACGCGCTGAACCTGCTCAACGTCGATTCCTATTGGCAACGCGTGGCGGTCGGGGCGGTCATCATTGCGGCGGCGGCGGCCGAAAGGCTACGTTCGCATCACTAAACAGGAGGTGTTCGCATGCCCAGGCTCCGTCTTGTCGCGCTCGCCGCGCTTCCCGCACTCGCAGCATTGTTCGCGCTGCCGCTCCCCGCCGGCGCGCAGGAGAAGATCACCATCGGCGTATCGCTCGCGCAGGATGACAATCCCTTCTACATCGCCATGCTGCGCGGCATCCGCGCGCGCGCCCAGGAGCTCGGCTGGGATGTGGCGACGGTTTCGGCGAACGAGGACAAGCTCAAGCAGATCAACGGCGTGCAGGATCTCATCGCGCGTGGCGTTAAAGGCATTCTGATCTCTCCTATCGATGCCGTCGGCGTGAATGCGGCCTATGATGCCGCGGCGGCGGCCAAGGTTCCCATTGTGTCGGTTGCCCGCGGCTCGACCTCGCCGAACCAGACCATCCATGTCGCCATGGATGAGAAGCAGATTGGCCGTGACATCGCGGAATGGACCGCGAAGAAACTTGGCGGAAAGGGCAAGGTCGCCCTTCTGATGGGGCCGAGCGGTGCCCCCACTTTCAGGAATCTCGGTGACGGCTATGCCGAGGCGATGGCGAAGTATCCCGAGATTTCCATCGTGTTCCGCGGCGACGGGCCGCTCACGCGCGAGCGCGGCGTCAAGCAGGCGGAGGACGTGCTTGTCGCCAATCCGGACCTTGCCGCCATCTACACCGCCAATGACGACGTGGCGCTCGGCGCCATGCAGGCAGTCAATGCCGCCAACCGCAAGGGCAAGACCCTGGTCACCGGCATGAACGGCGTGCCGCCGGCGCTGCGCGCCGTCAAGGAAGACAATCTAGCGCTCACCGTCGAGCTCAATCCGGTAGAATGGGGTCGCCTCGGCGTTGACGTGCTCGCCACGTTTTTGAAAGGCGACAAGGTTGACCCGCGCGTTTTCATCAAGCACATTCTGATCGATTCGTCGAACATCGACGCCAAGCTGCCGAAGGGTTGAGCTTAGAAGCTTAAGTTGAACCCACGCCCTGTTGTAACACACAGTGAGCGCGAGCTCGCAGCGCTTGCTGCTGCCCTCGTTGGCAACACCGCGTCGCTGCTCCCTCCTGAAAGTAGGCTCATTGACGATGCGGGTCTCGAGCTGGATCCGCAATTTGTTGTTGACACTCGAGCACAGATAGTCGCGGGACACGATCCCCTTGGTCGCCAGTTCTCCTTGCTGAGGAGCCCCGAGCAACGTCGCCGGCAAGGTGCGACCTACACACCTGCCGCCATCGTCAACGCAATGATCAACTGGGCTGCCGGCGAGGGCATGCTGCCAGCGCGCGTGGTTGATCCGGGTGTTGGTTCGGGTCGCTTCTTGAGCGCCGCGGCGGAAAGATTTCCACAGGCGGAGCTCATCGGCGTTGATGTTGATCCCCTGGCAACGTTGATGCTACGCGCAAATGCCACTGTGAATGGTTTTGCAGATCGTTTGAGAGTGTGCCTCCTCGACTATCGACAACTTGAGTTGCCGGATATCGACAGGCCGACGCTTTTTATCGGCAACCCTCCCTATGTCCGTCATCACGGCATCGATGCGAAATGGAAAACGTGGCTTGCACTACAAGCCAAACGCTTCGGTTATACCGCGAGCAAGCTTTCGGGTTTGCATATTCACTTCTTCTTCAAGACCCGAGAGCTCGCGCGACCGGGTGACTACGGCGCCTTCGTTACCGCGGCCGAGTGGCTGGATGTAGACTATGGGCATGCGCTCCGTAGGATGTTGACCGATGGCCTCGGCGGTACCGCCGTGCATATCATCGATTCCAAAGCTCGTCCGTTCACGGATGCGCTCACCACCGGCGCGATCACCTGCTTCCGCGTCGGTGCGCGGCGAAGTCAGATTACAATGCGGACGGTTGGGTCCTTATCCGAGCTGGCGCCACTTGACGGTGGCCGTTCGGTGGCGCGGGACGAGCTTGTCGGTGCACGCAAATGGTCCGTTTTCACCCGTCAACAGCCAGACACTCCAGCCGGATTCATAGAGCTGGGCGAACTGTTCCGCGTGCATCGGGGCCAGGTAACAGGCGGCAATAGAGTATGGATTGAAGGCGATGCGACACCTGAGGTGCCGAGGCGGTTCAAGTTGCCAGCGGTGACAAGCGCCCGCGAGCTGATTGCCGCGGGAACCGAGCTGATATCGGCCAAGGAACTGCGCCGTGTCATTGACCTGCCGCCAGATCTCACCGTGCTTGATGCTGCCGAGCGCAAGCTCGTGCAACGCTTTCTTGCATGGGCAAGGAGCCAAGGCGCCCATGAGAGCTACATTGCGCGCCACCGCAGCCCGTGGTGGTCTGTGGGTTTGCGTCAACCGCCGCTCATCCTTTGCACCTATATGGCGCGTCGAGCACCGGTGTTCGTGCGCAATCGAACCAAGGCCCGCCACGTTAACATCGCGCACGGGCTTTATCCGCGGAGCCCATTGAGCGAGGAATTGATAACAGCCATTCTTGCCTATCTGCGGCGTCACGCGACCACAAATGGCGGGCGGACTTATGCCGGTGGATTGGTGAAGTTCGAGCCAAAGGAGCTTGAGCGGCTCCTCCTGCCGCCGGTGGAAGAAATCCATGGCTACACCAACGAAACAGAAACCGCTGCCCAAACGCTGGTCAGTAGTGGAACTCACAGCGGACGCACACAGGGCCAAGGACACGTTTCGTAATGAGCGTCTCTTGGAGCCATTGATGAGCAGACGAGGCAAATGATGGCTGATTCGGCAGTGGCAGCAAGGGAAGGCCCGCCCTTCGTCTCCGAGCTTGAGGCGAAACATTTGCATCCGCTATGGGACCGCTATCAGCGCATCACGCCGGTCAAGCCGCAGGCGCCGGACACCCCGTTCCTCTGGCGATGGCGGAATGTCGAGCCGTTTCTCCATCGCTCAGTCGGCGAAGTGTCCATCAACGATATCGAGCGCCGGGCGCTGATCCTGGCGCATCCGGCCTTTGGCGCCGAGACGACGACGACGAGCACGCTGCTTGCGGCCTTCACGGTGCTCGATCCCGGCGATCGCGCGCGCCCGCATCGTCACACCGGCGCGGCAATCCGCTTCGCCATAAAAGCGGACGGCGCGGTGACCATCGTCAATGGCCGCCGCTGCGAGATGCGGGCAGGCGACCTGATCTTGACGCCGCCCATGGTCTGGCACGGCCACATCAACGAGAGCGAGCGCCGCATCATCTGGTTTGATGCCGCCAACATGCCGCTCATCCGTGCAGTGGATGCGCATTTCTTCGAGCCCGGAGACCCCCGCAACAACCAGTTCTGGCAGGTCGACGAGGGTGAGGAGAGCTTGTGGACGCAGTCCGGACTCATGGTCGAAGGCGCCTGCGTCAGCCCGCGCAGCTCGCCGAAATACCGCTACACCGGTGAGGCGACGCGCCGGCTCCTTGCCGTTGCTCCCCCCGGCGGCGACGGCGCGCGCACCATTCGTTACGTCAATCCTGCGACCGGCGGCGCGGTGATGCCGACGCTCGATTGCTACGCCGCACGTTTGAGCCGCGGATCTCCGACGCGCAAGAAGCGCGCGACCTACAACGTCGTATGCCTCGTGGTCGGCGGCGAGGGGCGCTCGCATATTGGCGACGAGACCTTCGAATGGTCGCAGCACGATGTGTTCACCATTCCGCACTGGACGTGGGCGAGCCACGAGGCAAAAGGTGGCGATGCCGACTTGTTCATGGTGACCGACAAGTCGGCCTTCGAGCACCTCGACCTCGTGCGGGAGGAGTTGGAATAGGCTCCCACCAGGGCATCGGCGCGCCGCTCCGCCGCATCGAGGACCGCCGGTTTTTGCTCGGGCGCGGGCGATTTGTGGGCGATGTCGCGGCTCCCGGCGCATTGCACTGCGTCCTCGTGCGTTCGCCGCATGCGCATGCCCGCATTCGCACCATCGACATTTCCGCTGCAATTGTGTCGCCTGGGGTTGTGACAGTGCTCACCGGCGACGACATGGCCGCGGCTGGTCTCAAGCCGATGCGGCCCTTATGGATCATTCAATCCCGCGACGGCAGCCCTATGGCGGAGCCGCCGCGGTTTGCGCTCGCTCGTGGCGTCGTGCGCCATGTGGGAGAGCCCATCGCCGCGATCATCGCCGAAAGCGACGCCCAGGCAGCGGACGCTGCCGAGCGTGTCGCCGTTGACGCCGAGGTCCTCCCCGCCGTCTCCGATGTCCGCGCCGCGCAAGTGGAGGATGCGCCGCAGCTCCATCCCGAGGCTCCGGGCAATATCTGTTTTCGCTGGGCGCGCGGTGATGAGGCGCGCGTCGCGGCGGCGTTTGCGTCAGCGCCGCATGTGGTCGCGCTGGAACTGGTCAACAACCGACTGACGGGCGCGGCCATCGAGCCGCGGTGCGCGCTTGCGGTCTACGGCAGTGGAGTTGAGAGGCTTACGCTCTACAGCTCGACACAGGTACCGCATCACATCCGCCGGTTGGTGACGGAGCAGCTCGGTATCGCCGAGAGCGCGATGCGCGTCGTTGCTCCCGACGTCGGCGGCGGATTTGGCTACAAGGGCAAGCTCTATCCGGAGGAAGCCATTGTTGCCTGGGCCGCGCTCAGGCTCCATCGCCCTGTGCGCTGGTCGGCAACGCGTGCCGAGAGTTTCGTCGCCGACAACCAGGCGCGCGATCACATTACGCGCGGCGAGCTTGCCCTCGATGCCGAAGGGCAATTCCTCGCGCTGCGGGTGCGCACACATGCCAATCTCGGCGCCTACGTGTCCACGTTCGGCGCTGCGATCCCGAGCGCGATCTACACGAGCTTGCTCGCCGGTGTCTATCGGACGCCCGCAATCTTCGCGGAAAGCACCGGTGTATTCACCAATACAACGCCGACGGATGCGTATCGCGGCGCCGGCAGGCCCGAGGCCTGCTACGTCGTCGAACGGCTGGTCGATAAGGCCGCGGACAAGCTTCGCATCGATCGCGCCGGGCTCCGCCGACGCAACTTCATCTTGCCGAGCCAGATGCCTTACAAGACGCCGATCGGTCCGACTTACGATTGCGGCGATTTCCCAGGAATTTTTGCGCGCGCGCTGGCGCTTGCGGATTATGAAAACTTCGGCGCGCGCCGCGCCGAGGCGGCGCGGCGGTCACGGCTGCACGGGCTTGGCCTTGCCTGCTACGTCGAATCCTCCGGAGTTGCGCCTTCGCGTTTTGCCGGCGCGCTCGGCGCACGCGCCGGCTTCTTTGAGTCCGCCTCGATTCGCGTCGAGCCCGACGGCTCGGTGCGCGTGGCGCTCGGCACCCATAATCATGGCCAGGGACACGCCACCTCACTGGCGCAGATCGTGGCGTCCCGCCTTGGCGTGAGCGTCGACCAGGTTGAGGTTGTCGAGGGCGACACCGATCTGGTGCCTTATGGCACTGGCACATTCGGATCGCGGACCATCGCGGTGGGCGGCAGTGCCGTGCATCGTGCGGCGGAAAAAATTATCGCCAAAGGCAGGCAGATCGCCGCGCATCTGCTCGAAGCTGCTGTCGCCGACATCGAGCTCGCCAACGGCTGGTTCACCGTGACCGGCACCGATCGGCGCATCTCTTTTGCCGCGGTCGCGCAAGCCGCGCATGTGCCGCACAATTTCCCGCTGGATACGGTAGAGCCCGGGTTGGCGGAGCAGGCGGCCTATGATCCCGCAAGCTTCGCATTCAGCAACGGCGCCCATGTCTGCGAGGTCGAGATTGATCCGCAGACCGGATCAATTGCGGTGGTCGGCTACTGGGCGGTGGACGACGTCGGCACCGTTATCAACCCCATGATCGTGCACGGCCAGATTCACGGTGGTGTCGCCCAGGGGATCGGGCAGGCGCTGGTCGAATGCTGCGCGTGGGATCAGGACGGTCAGCTCATCACCGGGTCCTTCATGGACTACGCAATCCCTCGCGCCGATGATATCCCGCCGCTGGTGGCCGAATGCGACGAGAGCCAGCCCTGCACGCACAATCCTCTCGGCGCCAAGGGTTGCGGAGAAGCGGGCGCCATCGCCGCGCCGGCAGCGGTGGTGAGCGCCGCGCTTGATGCGCTTGCTCCGCTAGGGGTCACCGACCTCGATATGCCGCTGACATCCGAGCAGATATGCCGAAGGCTTCGAAATTCAGGCACATACTCGCGGAGCGGCACCTAACATTCAGGATGTCGCGCAGCGCGGCAACGACTGGACTAAAAGGCATCAACAGCGTCCGCCGTAACCGCGGACCGGACATGGGGCTTCAGTCCTTGACGGCTTATCACATCGACCGGGCCGTCGAAGAGGCCGGCAATATATTCTTTCAAGCCGACGTAATCGAACACGGTCATGCGCGTCTCGGGGTCGATCTCGATTACGATATCGATATCGCTGTCCGGTCGCTCCTCGCCGCGTGCAACCGAGCCGAACACGGCAGGATGACGGATACCTCGCGCGCGCAACCCACTCTCGTGGCGCCGCAAAGTCGAAATGGCGTTCTCGGCGTTCATTCCAAGCTCATAGCACGATTGGGCCCCTATGGCGGATCCATGTATGCCGGGCTCGGCAGAAAATGATTTCTGCCGTTAACGAAGCCATTACGGGGCGGAGACGTCGCCGCCCTCGCGTCTCTTCCCTGGCATCTCGCTCTCCCATACGACCAATTGGTGTCTAGCGCAGTTTCCAGCACTCGGTCATGTCTTTCTTCGTTCGCCGGTGGCATCGGTCGCGAGTGGACTATAGAACGTGCATGACCTTCGCTGGATGCGCTTGCCTGCGCGGCGGAGAGACATAAATGGGGCCAGCATGCCGCTCGCAGCGGTGAACGGTTGCAAGATCTACTACGAAGCGACGGGGCGAGGCCCGGACGTCGTTTTTGTGCACGGCGAGGACCATGGCATCGAGATGTTCAAATTCCAGGTTGCACATCTCGCGCCACATTACCGCTGCATCACATATTTCCGACGCGGCCACGGGCAAAGCGAGTTGGCGCCCTACGGCTATTCTCTGCGCTGTCAAATGCTCGACCTCGCAGAGCTGCTGGACCATCTCAAAATCAGCCGCGCGGTGATTGTTGCGGTGGCGATGGCGACAACCATCGCGGTAAGTTACGCCCTCGAATGCCCCGCTCGCGTCCGAGGTCTGGTGCTCGCGTCCTGGTACGAGCTCGATGGCTATCCGCTCATGGAGAAGCGCCGCGCGAAAAAATACACCACCACCTTTGCCGAGCTCCATATGCAGATGCACGAGATCGTGCGCGACCGCGGCCAGCAGGGGCTCATCGATCATATGGAGAAGGAGCGAGACGCCTTTCTCCCGATCCTTCCGAGAGACGCAATCGTACGTCAAAGCGTCGCGCGAATGATGTCGAGCCATTCGCCCGAGCACTATATCCACGCCGCCGAGCTCTATACGTCAATGCCGAACCTGGTGCCGCGGCTCAAGGACATCCAGTGTCCGATTCTTGGAGTTTGCGGCGACGACGATCCCTGCCCGGATGATCCGCAGCTGCTGTCCGCATCGAACAACTTCAAGCAGGTGTGGATCCCCCAGGCGAGGAGGTTCTCCATGTTGGAGGCGCCGCCTGCCTTCAATGCCGCCCTCGCGGAGTTCCTCGACGCATTGCCGTAAGCAGCTCTTCCGCGGCCAGAAACCCCGAAGTGGCGTTGACGCCGCCGCCGGGCCAAGTCGAAGCGCCGACCATGAACAGGCTCTCAACCGGCGTGCGGTAGCTGCTCCAGCCACGAAACGGGCGACTGAAATAGTTCTGGTCGAGGTGGTGGCTTCCGGAGACGCAGTCGCCGCCGATCAGGTTCACATTTTCCCGTTCGAAGTCGTCGGGCGACATCACCTGTCGGGCCAGAATGGCCTGCGCGACGCCCGGAGCGTGCTCGGCGAGCTGGGCTATGACGCGGTCCGCATACGCGTCCTTGACGCTCGCCCAATCGCGCCCAGGGATGGCGGCATCGGCATCCCCGGCGATGCGTGCAGGCACCGCCCGCACTTGCAGACGAATGACCGCATGGCCGGCCGGCGCGCGCGAAGGATCAGCATGGGTCGGCTGCCCGACGACCATCATCGGGCGGGACGGAAGCAGACCGCCCATGCATTGCGCATAGGTCGAGGCGATCTGGTCAGCTTTGCCGTTCAGATGCACGTAATTGTAACGCCAGAGGTCGTCGCCGCTGGTCCAGTCCAGATGCCGTGACAAGGCGAGGTGGACCATGAAGACGCCGGGCCCGTATCGGAAACGCGCCGCGCGGTCGCGCACGCCGGCCGGCACTGCGGCGGCCGGGAGCAGCCGTCCGAACAGCAGGGGAGGGGTCACATTAGCGATCACGGCGCGCGCGGCGGTGACCACGTCCCCTGACGACGTTCGTACCCCGACGGCCCGCCCGCGCTCGACGAGAATTTGCGAAACTTCCGTTTGCGTGTGAATGGCGCCGCCGTGCGCTTCGATGAGCTTTTGCAGAGCTGACACGATTGCATCGGCGCCCCCTTGCGCGAGCACCAAACCATTGACGTGCGCGGATGCGGCACTCACGAATGCGAACGCGGCGCCGCCGGGAGTATCCGGAGCGAAGTCGAGATGAAAGGCCCATGGCAGCAGCGCCCCCTTCGCCTCTTCAGTCTGGAAGAAACGGTCGACGAACCGCCGGGGAGATCCGAACACGACGTCCCGCAGATCGATTACGCCGCCCCGCAGGCGAACGAGCATCCTTAATGCCTGCCGGGCTGCTGCGCGGGATGGCAGCGCCATGTTGGTGAACGGCAGGAGATGCGGTGCCACGCGGCGGTAGATCGAGACAACTTGGCGCCAGCCGTCCCGATCGGCTGTCGAGCATCTTGCAAAGTCCGCGCCGGTTAGCTCCTCATCGGTGGAGATGCGCACCGATTTGCCGTCGGGATAGGCACTGGCGAACGCCTCGCGACAAGTGATGAAGCGAAGCCCGGCCGCTTCGAGCTCCCTCTGATGCTCTCGATAAACGAGCGAGCTCTTGAAAAGCGAGAGGTTGGTCGCGAACAGATCGTGTCGGAAACCGGGCAGGGTGACATTCTCGGTGCGAATGGCGCCGCCGATATTTGCTGAGCGCTCGATCACCGCGACCCGCCAGCCAGCCCGCGCCAGCCTGTAGGCCGCCACAAGCCCGTTGTGACCGGAGCCCACCACAATGGCATCTGCATCGGCCATCGAGCGCTGGACCTGAGAATCAGCGCATGCTTAGAGCGGGATGACGTTTCGTGGAATCATCATCCCGCTCTGCTCTTTGTTGGAGCATGATCTTTTTCCGAAAACCGCTATCCACTTTTCGGGATCATGCTCTAAAGGTCGGGGTAGCCGGATCCGAATATCTTGCGCTGTTCGAGTTTCTCGATGTGGCGCATGAAACGGTATTTGTTCTCGGGATCGTCCATGGTCGGCGAGGCAATCCCGGGCACGATGCCGTGCTCGACCTTCGCACCTACGAATGTGAGTTCGTCGCCCGTCAGTGCATCGGCGACCGCCCGCGCAAAGCCGTCTACGTCCGTGACCCATATCGTACGTGGAAACCCTGCGCCCTTGGCGACGGCAACAAGGTCAGTCGGGCCGGCCGTCGCAGTCGGACTCGATCCCGACGACTCGTAGACACTGTTGTCGAACACGATGTGGATCAGGTTGCGCGGTGCCGCCCAGGCTGCTGTAGACAGGCCGCACAGATTCATGAGCAGTGAACCGTCGCCGTCCAGGACGATGACCTTGCGCCGAGGAAGGCTCAGCGCGATGCCAAGGCCGATGCTCGAAGCCAGCCCGAGCGTACGGCTTCGGAAATTACCCTCGCTCGGATGCAGATGATACCATTCGACGGTCGCGCCGCCGGCGCTGCCGACGACCAGGGCATCACCCACCTTGCCGGCGATCGCTTTGAGGCAGTCGATGCGCTTCATCTCAACTGCCCTCGCTCTTGAGGAGGTCGCGGTTTAGCAGCACTGCGACCGGCCGTCGGGAATCCATGGTCAGCACCGTGGCGCCTGCAATCGTTCGCATGACCGGCTCCCGGTCGCGCAAGATGAAGTAACGGATGCCGAGAGCGTGGAGCACGGGCTCGGTGACGTCGCCCACGGTGGAGAAGTAGCGCGTGTTGATGTCGCCGGCATAGTAGACGACAAGCAGAGTGGGGACGCCGAACTGAAGCGAGGTTGTGGTCAGGCCGTTCGCGCTGTTGAGCAGCCCCCCGTTTTGCATCACCAGCGCCGGCGTCTTGCCAGCGAGATAGGCCCCGGCGCAGATGCCGACACCTTCCTCCTCTCGCGCCAGACGGACGTGGATCCAGCCGTTCTCCACGCTGATGCGTTCGATCAGCCGCGCCATATTCCAATCCGGGAGCGTGCAGATGAAATCGATGCCCGCGGCCACGAGCGCGTCCGCCACCAAATCGCCGCCGCTTCTCATTGCTGTCCGCTCCATTTCCTTGCGCGCACACGCCGTCGTGTTTCCATTTGGATTTTCCCTACATTCTTACATCATAGCGCCTGAGCAGCCGCGTCGCCACAATACGCAGTGTGCGATCGGTGATAAATCCCATAAGTCCCAGGGTGATGATCCCGACGAAAATCCATTCCGTGAGGAGAAAGAGCCGTGAATTGAATATCAGAAAGCCAACGCCTGACTTGGCGGCGACCATCTCCGCCGAGACCACGGTCATGAAGCTGTTGCCCATGGCGATCTTCATGCCGGTGACGATACTCGGAACGACCGCCGGTATAGTCACGTGAAAAAAGACTTGGGGCTGGCTGGCGCCAAGGCAACGTGCCGCGAAGCGCTTGTCAGGCTCGACGCCTAGCACCCCGATCATCGTGTTTATGGCGACCATGAACAAAGTCGTGTAGACGATCAGGACGATCTTCGAAGTCTCGCCCAGCCCGAACCAGATCACCGCCAGCGTTACGAAGGCGATCGGCGGAATGAAACGAAAGAACTCCACATAGGGATCCATGAAGGCGCGTACGAATTGGCTCGATCCCATGGCGAGACCAAGAGGAATCCCGATCAGCGTGCCGATCAGAAAGCCGACGATGATGCGCGTAAAGCTGGCGATCACGTGCGATTGGAGGTCCCCGCTGCTGATCAATTCGATCGCCCCGTCCAAGGTTTTGGCCGGCGATGGGAGGAAGGCCGGCTTGCCGATCCACCATGCAAGAAACGTCCAGAGCAGGAACGCGCACGCCAGCGAAAGAAGAAAAATGCCCGTCCGGCGCAGTGCGTCGCTCTTCCAGGTCCATTGCCACCATGCGCTGTGCTTGCGGTCAGCCACCAGAACCGTTTGCGTCATTGACCTGCCTCATCGACTTCATGACCTCGTCCTCGATGGCCGACTTGATCTCCCGGCGCAACCGGAGGAAATCGTCGCCCATCTCGCGCGGCCGCGTGAGCGGGACCGTTAGCACCTTCTTGATCGTGGCCGCAGGTCCGGCCGTCATGATCGCTATCCGGTCGCCCAGCAGCAGGGATTCCTCGATGTCGTGGGTGATGAAAAGGACGGTCTTCTTGCGCGAGCCCCAGATGCGGATGAGCTCACCTTGCATAATGCCGCGGGTTTGAGAGTCGAGCGCGCCGAACGGCTCGTCCATCAGCAGAATGGCGGGATCATTGGCGAGAACCCGCGCAATCTGCAGGCGCTGGCGCATACCTCCGGAAAGCTGATTGGGATGATGGTGCTCGAAGCCTTCCAGGCCGACCAGCCGGATATTCTCGGCCACGATGCGCCGCCGTGTCGCCACGGGAACCCTGCGCATGCGGAGACCAAAATCGACGTTCTCCTCCGTGGTGAGCCAGTTGAAGAGCGCCGCGTCTCCCTGAAATACGACGGCGCGATCCACTCCAGGTCCCTTCACCTGCTGGCCGCGCACCAGAATGGTTCCGGTGGAGGGCGAGAGAAACCCGGCAATCATTCGCAATACTGTGGATTTTCCGCAGCCGCTTGGTCCCAGGAGGCAGAAGAATTCTCCTGGTGAGATGGAGAAGCTTACGTTTTGCAGGGCAACATATTGCGCGCTCCGCGCGCTCCCCGCCTTCCTGGGGAACGAGCGAGCTGCGTTACGAACCTCAACGTCTGACACCGGCGATGTGCGCACGCCCACGTCGGACAGAACGCGTCACTATGGCATCGTCATCGCGCGCTCGAGAAAGCTGCGGTCGATCGTCTTGCTCCAGTCGATTGGCTCGCCTTTGAGGCGTTCCTTGCTGCGCATCCATGCCTCTTCTGCCTTGGCCGCCGCTTCGGTCTCAGGCGTCATTCCCAGCGAGAACCGGTAGAGATTGATGATGTATGATGCCATGTCGGGCTTGAGCCTGTTCTTCTCCGCCCCGATGCGCGCGGCCTCGGCCGGATTGCCGTTCTGAAAGTTGATCGCGTCGCGCAAAGCGGCAAGCACACGCGTCGTGGCCTCCGGCTTGGCGTCTACGAATTTCTTGTTGGCGACAACGACGAAGTTCAACAGGTACCCGACGTCGCCGCTGTTGGCCATGATGTGGACCTTGCTCTTGCCGGACACCTCGACGGCTCGCGATGCCCAAGGCTCCCAGACGAAATACGCCTGGATGTCGCCGCGATCGAGTGAAGGGACGAGCTCGGGCGGCGTCATGGGGATCACGTCGAACGCGGATTCGGGAACGTTCAACTTCTTGGCCGCCATGACCCACAGGTAGTCCGTCGAGCTACCGCCGACCGTGCCGACCTTTTTGCCTTTCAGGTCTTCCAAGGACTTGATGCTGGTCAGCGCCGCCATCTTCAAGGCGTCGGGAGAGGTCGCCATGGTGGCGAGCACGACCATTGACCCGCGCACGATCCGCGGCATCCAGGTCGCAGTCCCCGACGAGCCCATATCCATCTCACCCGCCATGGTCGCGTCGCCGAGCGCCGGGCCGCCGGAGAACTGGGTAATTTCCGCCTTGATGCCGTGCTTCTGATAAAATCCTTTCTCTTCTGCGATCCACCAGGCCGTAAAGACCGGGTCAACGCCGACCCCAATTCTCACCGTCTCCTGGGCACGCAGCGAATCGGCCGAGAAGGAGAGGATAAGGCCGAGGAAGATGGCTGCGAACAAAGTGAAGATGTCAGAGCGTATTCCGGTCTGCATAGCAGACACTCCTTTCGCAGCTCAGGTAATGGAGAGTTTTGAATGCATTGAGTTGATGATCGCGTGAATTGTGCGGTCATCCCCGAAGAGGTGTCAAGCATCGGTGGCTTGACGGGCCGAGCTGATACTAGCGCGTGCAGCCGGATAGCATATAAGCTCGACCTGCCAGCCCGACCTGGCGCCTTTTCGGCAAGAGCAGGACTGCAATATCTTCTGCGGAGGAGAGCCACCATGAGACGATGGAATCTGGGCGCCACGTTGCTCGGCATGCTGCTCCTGGCCGCGGCCGCGGCCAGGGCGGACATCAGCGCGCCGCTTGCACCTGCGCCGGCCGAGCAGGTCGGCATGTCAAAGCAAAAGCTCGAGCGCATCACCACGGCGTTCAAGCAGGAGGTCGAGCAGGACAAGCTTCCGGGCGTGGTCATCATGCTCGCCCGCAAGGGCAAGCTCGTTTACAGCAATGCGATCGGATTTGCAGACAAGAGCGCTGGCAAGCCGATGCGATCCGATGCGCTGTTTCGTATTTATTCCATGACCAAGCCGCTCGTCGCCGTGGGGGCGATGATGCTGGTCGAAGAGGGTCGCATCCAGCTCACCGATCCGGTTTCGAAATTTCTCCCCGCATTCAAAGGACAGCAGGTGAGCGTTGCCCGCGCCGACGGCGAGTTCGCGAAACTCGCCTATGTCACGGTGCCTGCCGACCGCGAAGCGACTATTCAGGATCTATTTCGCCATACCGCCGGGCTTGCCTACGGCGAGATCACCATCAACGCGCCGGCGAAGGAGGCCTATACCAAGGCGGGCCTCTACAACACCGCGCGCGACTATGATGCGCGCGCGCTCACCCCGGCTGAGTTTGTCGAACGCATCGGCAAGGCGCCGCTGGTGCACCAGCCCGGAAGCGTCTGGGAATACAGCCTGGCCCTCGACGTGCTCGGCCGCGTCATCGAGGCCGCGTCCGGCAAGCGGCTGGGCGCGTATTTGGACGAGCGGCTGTTCAAGCCCTTGGGCATGGCGGACACCGGCTTCTGGGTTCCCTCTGACCAGATGGGGCGTCTTGCCCAGGCGCTTCCGGTCGATCCTGCGAGCGGTCAACCCAACAAGTTGATTGATGTGTCGTCGCCACCCGGAAATGATTCCGGCGGGGCCGGCGCGGTCTCGACGGCCACCGACTATCTGCGTTTTGCCCAGATGCTCGCCAACGGCGGCCAGCTCGATGGGGTGCGTGTGCTCTCCCGGACGAGCGTGCAACTGATGACGTCCGATCATCTTGGCGCGCGCATCTCTGCGCCGCTCAGCCCGGGCGAGCTTCTGCTCGGCACTCCGGGCTATACGATGGGGCTGATGTTTGCCGTGCGCCAAGGCAATGGGATTGCCGGTGTGCCCGGCTCCGCCGGCGAATTCATGTGGGCGGGCTATGCCGGGACATATTTCTGGGTCGATCCGAAGGAAGAGCTCGCCGTCGTGTATATGACGCAAGCGCCAAGCCCGATCAGAGCCTATTACCGGCGGCTGTTGAAGCAGCTCGTCGCGCAGGCCATCGAGGATTGATGCGACGCAACCCCGCACTTTGCGGCAGCCGCTTCATGAGCTCCCGATCGCTATCCCCGCCAGGAATACGAGCACGCCGCCGACGACGACCTGAAACGCGGCCGCAAGCAGCGGTGTGTCCATGAAATGATGCCGGATATAGGAGATTACCGCGAGCTCGACGGCGACCACGATGATGGCGATCGTAGTTGCGGTCCAGAAATTCGGGATAAGGAACGGCAGCGTATGACCGAGGCCCCCAATTGCGGTCATCACGCCGCACACGACGCCGCGGACAAGCGGGGCGCCACGGCCAGTGAGCGATCCGTCGTCGGAAAGCGCTTCCGCAAATCCCATTGAAATTCCCGCGCCTATCGATGCGGCAAGCCCGACGAGAAACGTCTCCCACGTGTTGTGGGTCGCGAATGCCGCGGCGAACAAAGGCGCCAGGGTCGAGACCGATCCGTCCATCAGGCCGGCCAAGCCGGGCTGCACGTATTGCAGCACGAACATCCGCCGGGAAGTCTCATCCTCGCTGGCGCGCGCCGTCTTGGTCAGAATCTCTTTGCCCAGCTTGTGGGCGAGACTTTCGTGCTGATCTTCGATCTCGGCCAGCTCCAGCAGGAGCTGGCGGATCGAGGCGTCGCGTGCCGAGCGCGCGGCTTGCCGGTAGAAACGCGCCGCCTCGAACTCCATGGCCTCGGCGTATTTGCGCACGTCATCGAGGCCGAGCGGCCGCGTCAGCCAAAGCGGCTTCTTCTGGATGAAGCCCTTGACGTCCTGGCGGCGGATCAGGGGAAGATAGTCGCCGAATTTTGCGCGATAGAGGTCGAACAGCATGGTGCGGTGGCGTACCTCTTCCTCGGCCATTTCGTCGAAGACCTGGGCTGAGGCGGGGTAGTTCTCGCGCAGCCCCTCGGCAAAGCCGCGATAGATGCGGCTATCCTCCTCTTCGTTGGTGATAGCGAGGGCAAGAATTTCCTGTTCTGATAAGTCGGCAAAACGCTTCACGGCGACCCCTTGCTGACCGGCTTCTATATTAGACCTATTCTAAAGCAGGAAAGCAAACCTGCCTGGCGCGGAGGAGCAGCGAGCGCGCATGCGTCTCAAGGCATTACGGCGCGCCACAGAGCCTGCAATCCGCCGGGTGCTGCATCTTTATTGGCGCTTTGCACGTGGTATGACGTTTGGAGTGCGTGCGCTTGTGGTGGACGAGCGCGGCCGGATTTTTCTTGTGAAGCACAGCTATATCGCCGGCTGGCATCTGCCGGGCGGTGGGGTGGAAGTGGGCGAGACAATGCGTCAGGCGCTGGCGCGCGAATTGCGCGAGGAAGGCAATATAGACCTCACAGCGCCGCCTCACTTTCAGGGCATGTTCTTCAATGGCCGGGTATCCAGGCGCGATCATGTCGCGCTCTTCGTCGTGCGCGCGTTCCGTCAGCCCGGATTTCCTGAACCTGACCATGAAATCATTGCGCATGGGTTCTTCGCCATCGATGCGCTCCCGCACGATACGTCGATGGCCACGCGCAAGCGCATCGCGGAGGTGATGGATGGCGCGCCTGCCAGCGAGTACTGGTAGCCGGTTTGGGGGTGTGCGGCGGTTGGAGGTCGCCGAGCAAATTGTTGGATGGGGGGTGACGATTCGTCACGAGCTTGGTGAATTGTCGCGACGTTCGTAGTAGGCTGAGCCATCCGTGCGTGCTGGGTAAGCCGGGCTAAACCAAACAGTAGTTCGGAGCGGCCATCCATGACGATGCTTCGATCAGGAAAGCCAGCGGCTGCGGCGAATGATAACTTTTCGTTGCGCGACGCGCCTGCACGTAGCGAACCTCACGGTTTTCCAATGCTCCGGAGCCACGCCGCGCTGACCGGATCGAAGACCTTTCGCCTTGTCCTGATCGCGAGCTTCTCTGGTTTGGTCCTGGTTGGCCTCTCCGGTGCGTTCCTCGTCGGCCTTGCAATGGTGGGGGTTCTCGCTGTCGGCCTCGCCGGCCTCGATCTCATCCGCAGGCACGTGGTTCGCGCCGGCGTTCCGACCATGTGACCCGCATCATGTGACCGCATCATGCGACCGCATCGCGGCTGATCGGACTGCAACGTCAATCCGTGCACACTCGGCTTAAGGTCCATTACCGCATCCGATCCGACGCCCGCTCGATTGAGGCGCGCGCTCTCTCACTTGCTGTCGAGCAGAGCGTCGAGATGCCGATTGCAGCGATCGATGACGAATTCGTCCGCTCCGAGATCATGGGGCAGGTCGAAGCCGTCACCGAGCTGGAGGGAGGCTGGTTCCGCGTTTGCATCGGCCTGGCGCAGGCGACAGTAGGAAGCGATCCGGGGCAGCTCCTCAATATGCTGTTCGGCAACAGCTCGCTGCAGGAGGACGTCGTGCTTGAGGACCTCGATCTGTCTCCCCCGCTGGTGAGCTCGTTCGGAGGCCCGCGCCATGGCCTCCGAACTTTGCGGCAGCGCGTGGGCGCCGGGTCGCGGGCTTTGACCTGCGCGGCAGTGAAGCCGCAAGGCCTTTCTCCCAGCAGGCTTGCAGAGCTCGCCGGGTGCTTTGCCGCCGGCGGAATCGATTATGTCAAGGATGATCACGGGCTCGCGGATCAGAACTTCTCGCCTTTTGAGCCGCGGGTGGCGGCGATCGTCAAAGCGGTCAACGAAGCCAATCGGACGGGTGGGGGCAGCACGCGTTACGTGCCAAGCCTATCCGGCGACCTCGACGCGATGCGCAGGCAAATTGCGCTCGCGACTGCGGCCGGGGTTGACACGGTGATGGCAGCGCCCATGGTCATGGGATGGTCCAACTTTCATCGCCTGGTACGCGACAATCCACAGGTGGCTTTCATCGCCCATCCGAGCATGGCAGGCGCGCGCATCGCTCCCGCGCTCCTTGTTGGAAAGCTGTTCCGGCTCCTGGGCGCCGACGCAACCATATTCCCCAACTATGGCGGACGATTTGGATTTTCCGCGGAGACATGTCGCTGCATCGCGCGCGAAGCTTTGAAGGACGGCGGCTTGCGTGCCTGTGTGCCTGTCCCGGCCGGCGGCATGAGCACCGCTCGCGTGCCGGAGATGCTTGATTTCTACGGGGCGCGCGTCATGTTGCTGATTGGTGGGGCCCTGCTGGAAGCGCGCGAGCATCTTGTGGAGGCCACCTCTGCCTTCGTAGCCGAGGTTCATCAACATGCCTATGTCAATGGTGCCGAGAAGCCTTGATCTGGGGGCGCCGCCACGCGCGGCATCGATAAGATAGGAGCCACATGATCGCGGTGCACCGCAAGGACAAGAATTACCGTTGGGAGGGCGTGGAGGAGCTTCCCTACAAGGAGGACGATCGCGCCTTGTTCAAATCGATCACGCGACAGGTGTTGTTTTCTGATCCCGCAATGGACGGCGAGCTGCGGTACTTTGAGATCGCACCAGGCGGTTTCTCCACTCTTGAACGGCATGAGCACATGCATGCCGTGCTCATTCTGCGCGGTCGAGGTCATTGCATGGTCGGAGAGGAAGTGAAGCCGTTGAAGGAGCGAGATCTCGTGACGGTGCCTGCCATGACATGGCACCAGTTCCGCGCAACGGGGGTCGAGCCGCTTGGCTTTCTTTGCATGGTCAACGCCGGGCGCGATAAGCCGCAACTGCCCTCGGCGGAGGATCTGGCGCGACTCAGCGCCAATGCTGAGATCGCCGCCTTTCTGGGCGACAAGCTGCCGACGAGCTGGAGAGCACTTTCCGATGAAGTTGAATCATGATGCGGTCGGTGGGCGCTAGCGTTACCTCTCCCCGCAGGGGAGAGGTCGGATCGCGCCTGCGCGATCCGGGTGAGGGGCACCGTCGCCGTGGGTTTCCGGACCCCCTCACCCGGAATGTGCGCGTAAGGCGCGCCCATTCCGACCTCTCCCCTGGGGGGAGAGGTAAAGAGGATGACTGACCTATCGCTCAACATTCTGCCGGAAACGGTTGACGACGCCGCGGCGATCAAGCGTCTGCACGAACGGACCTTTGGTCCCGGCCGCTACGCCAAATCGGCCTATCGCTTGCGCGAGAAAGTAGCACATCGTCATGAACTGTCCTTTACCGCGAGGATAGGTTCGCTGCTCGTCGGCTCGGTGCGACTTTCCCCTGTACGCGTCGGCAATACGAAAGCGCTGCTGCTCGGTCCGCTCACAGTGGAGCCGCCCTTTCGCGACCGGGGAATTGGACACGCACTGATAAAGCGTGCATTGGCCGAGGCGAAAGCGAGGGGTCATCAGCTGGTGGTGCTGGTCGGCGACGAGCCTTATTACGGCAGGTCGGGTTTCAAGCGCATCGAGAAAGGACGCGCCAGCCTGTCGGGTCCGGTTGACCCTGCGCGGCTGCTCGTGTGCGAGCTCACGCAAGGCGCCTTCGAGGGAGTCTCCGGCCCGATTCGGCCGGACTGGAGTGCAGAATGAAGGCTTCGAATCGCGTATGGATCATTCAGGAGCAACGAGTTTGTTCGTCTTGCGCCACCTCGCTGCGATACTGAGAGCTGCAGGCGCTGCAGTCGTGCTGGCAAGCCTGCTGGTCGCAGGTCCCGTTCGCGCGCAGTCCATCAATCTTGCCACTTTGAAGTGCAGAGAGTTCATTGAGCTCTCGAAAGAAACCACAGCCATGCTCACCGTGTGGCTCGACGGCTACTACACCGACGAAGAGGACGCCGCTCTCTTCGAGCCGGACAAGCTCAAGATCAAGACGGAGAAGCTCAACGGGTTTTGCGCGCAGAACCCCAAGATGAGCGTGATGATGGCGGCCGAAAACGTGATGGCGAAGTGAGAGCGACGCAGGTCAGCGGCCTTCGCGCATCCAGGTCACGGCGAGGCTACCGATCAGGAGAAGGAGCCCGATCAGCCCGGCGAATACCGGCAGCACGCCGATGCCACGCACGACGCTCGACTCCCGAATGCGTAAACCCAGCCAATCGTCGCCGTGGAAGGTATCGCTCGATCGAATGGCGAGGATGCGGGGCAAGTGGATGCCGCTGCCGTCCTCCACCCGCACGGCGCCGCCGCCGGTGGCAGCTGTGAGCGGGCCCACGACCTCCGTAGTCGAAGTCACCTCGGTGAACTCGCGAGGGTTGGGAGGGCCGACATTCGCCAGAGCATTGAGCGTGCCGTCGGTCGCGCGCCAAAGCCCCAGCTCGTTGGCTTCTATTGTCGAGCGCCACACCCCCGGTTCCGTGGGCGACATGCTCAACGTGCGGGTTTTCCCAGAAGGCGCCGTCAGGGTGACCTCGTTGACATTGTCCGACATACTCTGCCGCTGCACCGTGAGATCACGCCCGCGTACCGAGAGCCGCAGCGCCTCCTCCTCAAGATCCGGCTGTTTCATCAGCCAGTGCGACAGCCGGCGCAATAGATCGATCTGCGGTCCGCCGCCTTCGTAGCCGCGCGCCCACAGCCAGATGTGGTCCGAGAGAAGGAGCGCCACCCGACCTTCGCCCTCGCGTGAAAGCAGGAGCAGCGGCTTGTCATTCGGCCCCTGCATCACCGCGGTTCCTTTTGCCGCGCGCGTGTCGACAAGCCGGAACCAGCGGCTCCAATGGGGCGGGTCCTCATCAGCGCCTTCCAGGCCTCTCGTCACAGGGTGGCGCTTGCCAAGATCCGTGAGCTTTGGCCGGAATGCGCCGTCAGTGACCCGGCCGCTCGGCTCCGCCGGGAGGATGACATCGAGTGGAGTCCGCCAGATGCTGGTCTGGCTCGCATAGTCCGGTCCTGCCGCAACCAGAACCGCGCCGCCCTGACGCACGTACCGCGCGATGTTGTCGAAATAAACGATCGGCAGCACACCTTGACGCGCATACCGATCGAAGATGATGAGCTGAAAATCATTGATCTTCTGTTGGAACAGCTCGCGGGTAGGGAAGGCGATCAGCGATAGTTCATTGATTGGCGTGCCATCCTGCTTCTCGGGTGGACGCAGAATCGTGAAATGAACGAGATCGACGCTGGGGTCGGATTTGAGCAGGTTACGCCAAGTGCGCTCGCCGGAATGAGGCTCGCCTGAGACGAGGAGCACGCGCAGCTTGTCGCGCACACCATCGATAGAGACCACTGCGCGATTGTTGATCTCCGTGAGCTCGTTCTCCAGCGCGGATGCTTCGATCTCGATGATATTCGGCCCGGCATGTGGGATCGGGACATTGATCGCCGCGCGGGCGCCCACGCGCACGTTGCGGGTCTCGATTGTCTCGCCATCCCTGCGCACCGCCACCTGGGCAGTGCCGCCTCCGCCGCCCTGGTCCTCGACGCGGAACGTGACGGTCTGACTTTGTCCGACTATTCCGAATCGTGGTGCGGCCATGAGCACCACACGGCGGTCGCGCTCGTTCTTGTGGCCGGTGATCAGGGCATGCACTGGTGCGGCGAAACCCAGCGCCGCAGCCTCGCCGGGAACGTCATGAACCCGCCCGTCGGTGATCATGATGGCACCGGCCACCCTGTCATGCGGCACGTCCGATAGCGCCGAGGTCAAGGCGTTGAACAATCGTGTGCCGTCGGTTTCTCCGTCGGCCTGGCCTGCCTCGACGAACCGCACTTCGAGGCCAGGAATGCGGCCGAGTCTCTCGGCGAGAGTCGCGCGCACCTCTTCGGTCTGTCGCATGCGATCGCCGAAATCCTGGCTCGGACTCTTGTCGACGACAACGGCTGCAACGGAGGTCAGGAGATCGCGATCCTCACGGGTGATCGAAGGATTGGCGAGCGCAAGCGCGAACAGCATGAGTGCGCTGATGCGCGCCCATGCGCCGCGACTGCGGGCAAATACGATGAGAGCAGCAATCGCACAAGCAATCGCGACCACCACCCATAGGAGGTACTCGGGAATAAGGGGAGAAAATGAAACGCCGAAACTCATCATTCAGCTTCTGTCGCCAGACCCGCAGGGTGTCGCAGCATAATCGTCGTCCCGGAGCGCATCGGCCACCTATTGGCCCAGCCGCTCGAGCAAGGCGGGAACATGGACCTGATCGGCCTTGTAGTTGCCCGTGAGCGTGTACATCACGATGTTGACGCCGGCTCGGAATGCGAACTCGCGCTGCCGCGGCTCCGCCGACACCAGCGGTAACAGGGCCTGTCCGTCCTGGCGCATCGCCCAGGCTCCGGCAAAATCATTCGACGTGATGATGATCGATGATACCCCGTCGCCGGAGCGCGCCGGCCGGCTCGCCTGCTCTTCATCATTTACTGCCGGCAGCGCCTCGACCCATAGCTGTCCGGAATTGAAACGGCCCGGGAAGTCCTTGAGCAGATAAAATGTTCTTCGTGAGCACGTGCTCGCGTGGCACTGGCTCAAGCTCGGGAATGTCGAGGGAGGCCAGGATCGAGCGCAACGTCTGCATTCCTGGGCCTCGGTTTGCGCCTCCCGACCCGGCGGGAGCTTCCACCGCGTCGCGGGTGTCAAAGAGAACTGTGCCGCCCTGTTTCATGAAGGCGTCGATGTGCTCGAGCGCTTCCCGCGCGGGTTTCGGGGCGCTGGGAGCAATTGGCCAATAGATGAGCGGGTAAAACGAAAGTTCGTCGCGGGCCGGATCGAGCCCCACCGGCTCGCCGGCCTCCAGAGCGGTCCTCTGGGCCAGGAAGAGAGTGAGTCCCTGCAGCCCGGCTCTGCTGATGCCATCTACCTCCGCATCGCCGGTGATCACATAGGCAAGCCGCGTCTCAAGCGTCGACCTGAGCGCTTGTTCGTCAGAAGTCTGCGCAAACGCTGGCGTGCCGATCATGGAAGCCGCGACGAGCACAGTGAGAAGCATCGCAGCCGCTACCGGCGCCCGGCGGCGGGTCAACTGTGCAATTCCACCGGCGAGCAGGAATACGAGGATTGCATCAAGCGCAACAAGCGCCACCGCCGTCAGGAGGATCGGACCGCGCAAATCCTGCGGTTCGCTCATTCGATAGGGCTCCCGCCGGGCATCAAGGGCCGAGCTGTCGAGCGGCAGCAGGCGATCTGCGGGGGCAAGCGCATTAACGGCAAGCAGGCCTTCAGGCGGTCCGTAGAACCCGGGAGGATGGTCCGCCGTGCCGCGTCCGGCAAAACTGGTCATGATGGCGCGCGCGTTTGGTGGCGGCGCACCAAAGACTCCAAAACCGTCGAGGATGCGGGTCGGCGGCAACACTTCCCGCGTGCCACGGCCATTCGCGGCGCTACCCTCAGCCGCCGCAGCCGAATTTGCGAAAGACACGATTCGCTTGAGCATTTCCACAAATGTGCCGGATAGTGGAAGATCTGACCAGCGCGTATCGGCAGTGACGTGGAACAGAACGATCAAGCCTTTTCCGCGTCTCTGCGCGGTCACCAGAGGGGTACCGTCCGTCAGAGTGGCCCAGGAACGTTCGGTCAGCGTCGAATCCGGCTCTGCAAGGACTTGACGGGTTACCGCCACATCCGTCGGCACCGGCATGCCAAAAAACGGGCTTTCGCGTGGGAAGGGAGCGAGCGTTTGCGGCTGCTCCCAGGACAAGCTGCCGCCCAGAATACGTCCACCCCGCCGAAGCTTCACGGGAACGAGATCTTCATCGCCGGCCGCGAGACGAGG
Organism: uncultured Alphaproteobacteria bacterium; assembly: GCA_963841105.1. GTDB lineage: Bacteria > Pseudomonadota > Alphaproteobacteria > Rhizobiales > Xanthobacteraceae > VAZQ01. Next base: position 34,567 of record CAWJCB010000030.1, on the reverse strand, counting down.
TCCCGCAAAACGCACAAGAACCCCGCCATCTTCGATCCAGCGCAGGAGTTGTTCGCGCGCCTCGGCAACATTGCCGACGTCCGCCAGCACCAGCATCGACAAGTGCTGCTCAATGAACTGTGCAACGGCTTGCCCGGGGGAACCGCGCTCCGCGAGCCGTAAATCAGCAAAGGGTCCAAGCGCGCGTGTGAGGTAGTATGTCGAGGCGAGCAGGGGTTGCGCCGTGTCGGCGGTGGACCCGGTAACGACGCCTATCGAGCGTCTGCGCCAGCGCTTGTCCAGGAGCGTGACCGCGCCCGCCGAGTGCTCTCCGGCGATTTCAATTCGCGCAATGTCGTTGCGGATCTCGACCGGCAGGACAAGCTCGGCTCCAGTCTCGCCTTCGCCCTCCTTGAACGTAAAGCTTGCCTCCCCAAGCGGCAGTCCCTTGAGGTCGACAGCGCGTACGACGCCCGACTCGGGTGCGCCCGCAGCGGCACGCAAGACGGTGGTCGTCAGGCCTCCTGCCGCGTTGTCGGCGCCCGCGAGCGCGCGTGCTCCTGCAATTCCTCCCTCGATGATGACCATGGGACGCGGGCCAACCACGCGCGCAAGCGCTGTGACAAAATCCTTTCCATTCCCGAGATCGACGCCATCGGTGAGCCAGACCAGCTCGATTTCCGGGCTCGAGGCAAGAAGGCGCCCCAGCATCGGCAGCATGTCTGTGCGCTCCACGGCATGCGGCTTCGGCTTGATCTGCTTAAGCCTGACGCGGGCAGCCGCCGGGGATTCGAACGAGATATCCCGCGCCGGCTCCGAGAATGGAACGAGGGCCACGCCGCGATTGTCATTCTCCGCGCGCGCAATGAGATCATCGATGGTCCGCCGGCGGATGTCCCAGGTTCCTGCGGCTGGGAAACCGTCGTCGATCAGCAATGCCAAGGGTATCTTGGCTGCCGACGTTGCGAGCGGAGGATTCCATAGAGGGCCCGCCGCGGCGATGATGACCAGAGCCGCAAGGGTCAGGCGCAGCAACGTAAGCCACCACGGCGTGCGCCGTGGCGTCTCCTGCTTGGGCGAAATCCCGAACAGCAGCTGTGTCGGCGGAAACGAAATGCGCCTGGGCTGCGGTGGAATGAGACGGAGCAGCCACCAGAGGACCGGCAATCCGAGCAGCGCCAGCAGCACCAAAGGCTGAGCGAAGCCGAGTGGAAGCCATGGCGTCATGCCGGCCTCGCAAGCATGCCCGCCGTTCGGGCTCGGGCGCTCATTGCCATTCCGGGCGGAGGGGCGCCGAGCCGCGCGTGCATGGCGAGCAGCAACTCGGTCGCCGGCCGGTCGGTGCGATGAATGGTGAAGCTCCAGCCGAGCCGGTCGGTCTCGGCGCGGATGGCCGTGCGGTGACGCGCCACGCGCGCCGCATATTCCGGTTTCCAGCTTTCCGCCCGGCCGGCGGTGATTGAGCCGGCGCCCTCCGGCTCGATGAACTCAACCCGGCCCGAATAGGGAAATGACTCCTCCGCAGGATCGACGATCTGCACCGCGTGTCCGAGCGCGCCATTGGCCGCAAGCGAGGAAATGGTTGTGCACACTTGCGCCGTGGGACTCCAGAAATCCGACAGAACGACGATCTCGGAAAAGGCAGGCGGAGCGAAGGCGTTGGGAAGGCTCGGACGTTCGCTTGCATCGTGAACAACGGCATTCGCAAGCTTGTCCAGGACGTTACGACTGCCGGTCGGCCGCATAAGGTTTGGCACCCCGACGCGCTCGCCGGCCTGGACCAGAACTTCAGCCAACGCGAAGGCGATGACCAGGCCCCGTTCGAGCTTCGATTCCTGCGCCAAGCTCGAACGGAACAGCATGGATGGGGAGCGGTCAGGCCAAAGCCATACGGTATGGGCGGCCTCCCATTCCCGCTCGCGGACATAGAGATGATCGTCACGGGCGGAACGGCGCCAATCCACGCGACGCGCCGGCTCGCCCGACAGGAATCGCCGATATTGCCAGAAATTCTCACCCGGGCCTGCTCGCCTTCGCCCGTGCAAGCCGTGGACGACCGTCGCTGAGATTCGCCGAGCCTCCAGGATCAGACGAGGCATGGACTGGGCCAGCGCGCTCGCAGAGCCTTTTGCGTGCTGCGTCGCCCGGATTTCCTGCTTGTCTGCCCGCCGCTGCGCCGCCATCACATGATTATCCGACGCGCGACTTGAGCTTGCCGATCACCGCTTCCAGACTCTCACCATCCGCCCGCGCAGCAAAGGTCAGCGCCATCCGGTGCTTGAGTATCGGCTCAGCCATCTCCACGACGTCGTCGATGGACGGCGAGAACTCTCCCCTCCAGGAGGGCGCGGGCGCGCGCGGCCAGCATGAGAGACTGGCTGGCGCGCGGGCTTGGGCCCCACGAGATCAGGTTGCCAATATCGCCGCTCTCGGGCCCCGGTCGTGCGGCGCGGACAAGCGTAAGGATCGCATTCACGACCGACTCTCCTACCGGGAGCCGCCGCACCAGACGTTGCGCGGCGATAAGCTCGTCCGCGGTCATGGTCGGCCTCGGCTTGCTTTCCTCGGTACCCGTTGTGTCGAAGACTATTCGCCGCTCCGCCTCACGGCTCGGATAATCGACGTCGATCTGCATGAGAAAGCGATCGAGCTGGGCCTCGGGCAGCGGGTAGGTGCCCTCCTGCTCAATGGGATTTTGGGTTGCCAGGACATGGAACGGACGCGGCACGTCGTGGCGGTTGCCGGCCACGGTGACGTGGTGCTCCTGCATTGCCTGCAGTAGTGCGGATTGGGTGCGCGGGCTTGCGCGGTTGATCTCGTCCGCCATCAAGAGCTGGCCGAAAATCGGGCCGGCAATGAAGCGGAAGCTTCGCTTCCCGCCGGGACTCTCTTCGAGCACCTCGCTGCCGAGAATGTCAGAAGGCATCAGATCGGGAGTAAACTGGATACGGCGCGCCTCGAGCCCAAGCACAACGCCCATGGTCTCCACCAGCTTGGTCTTGGCCAGCCCGGGAAGTCCAATGAGCAAGGCGTGGCCGCCGCATAGAACCGTGATCAAGGCATGCTCGAGCACTCGCTCCTGGCCAAAAATGACAGCGCCGATCGCCGCCTTGGCGGCAGCGACCTGCGCCGCGGTCGCCTCTGCCTGGCGCACGATCATGTCTTCCAGCTTTTCGAGACCTTCGGTCGCTACCGCCATTCCATTCACCCCGGTATCCGGCTATTTCGAGATTGGTGTTGTTGCTGCAAAGTTTTCACCGAAGGAGCAATTTTCGCGCCACGAAACAGCTGGCACGCTGGATGCCGAGCCGGCCTTTCCAAGTGCTCGTCGCTCCAATTTCTCCATTTGCCGAGGGCACGATTTGATTGCGAAGAGGCTCAAAACGGCCGAAAGCCCGCAATGGTAGAATGCAAAGGTTCAACCCTCACTTTTCCGGCCCAATCTAGGCTCTTCGGGCCAGTGCAGAAGCTTGCCTGCGATCACGATCGCGGGAGGAACATGCGGTTCCCCGGAGAAGTTCCCGAAAACCATGGCGAAGGCAGGGCACGTACAGCCTCTCAGGCCGAAGCTTAGGGTAAAAAATGCCGCACGAGCCGCAGCCAAAGCCCGGGTTGGAGGCAATCGCGAACGCGGCGCGCACGACCACTCTTAAAGGACCGCCGCCCGTGCACTTGTGGGATCCGCCATTTTGCGGCGACCTCGACATGCGCATTGCCGCGGATGGCACCTGGTTCTACCTGAAGACGCCGATCGGGCGTGCTCCCCTGGTTAAATTGTTCGCGTCCGTGCTCAAACGGGAAGGGGACAAGTATTTTCTCGTCACCCCCGTCGAGAAATGCGGAATCGTGGTCGAAGATGCGCCCTTTCTCGCGGTCGAGCTCAGAGTCGACAGAGAGGAGGGTGGGCAAGTCCTGCGCTTTCGCACCAATGTCGATGACTGGGTCGCGTGCGGGCGCGATCATGCGCTGCGCTTTGAGCCGCAAGCCGATGCGGGTGGCGTGAAACCTTATCTGCACGTGCGGCGCAACCTATGGGCCCGCGTCACACGCGCCCTGTTCTTTGATCTGGTGGAGCTCGGCGAAGAGCGTGACTTCCACGATGAGCGGATGTTCGGAATCGCTTCAGCCGGGGATTTCTTTCCGATGGCGCCGGCCGACAGCCTGCGGGATTTTGCCTGATGGACGTGAGATTGCCGAACGGCGCGACGACATGCTTGCACGATTTCTTCGATCGCGCGCGCGCCCGATTGAGCCTCGATATTCCGCCGGCACTGCATGACCTTGCGGCTGAAGCGAAGCGCGGCGACCTCGACCTCGACCCTTCTCTGTGGGAGCGCGCCGGCGCTCAGGCGACACGGCCTGCGGCGGTCCTTATTCCCGTCGTTGACCGCGCCGAGCCGCAGGTGCTGCTCACGCTGCGAACCGAGCTACCCAGCCATCCCGGTCAAATCGCATTTCCAGGCGGCAAGATCGATCCGGATGACCCATCGCCTGCCGCGGCCGCGTTGCGCGAGGCAGCTGAGGAAATCGGCCTCGTTCGCGAGCTGATCGAGCCCATCGGCTATCTGGATATCTACCTGACGTTCTCCGGCTATCGCATCCTGCCGACGGTGGCGCGGGTGAACCCCGGCTACGAGCTCCAGCTCTGCGAGGCAGAAGTGGCCGATGCGTTCGAGGTTCCGCTCGCCTTTCTCATGGACGTGGAGAATCATTTGCTGCATAGCCGCGAATGGAAGGGCGTCACGCGGAGATATTATGCCATGCCGTTCGGCAAGCGGTACATCTGGGGCGTGACCGCGGGCATCCTGCGAAATCTGTACGAACGGATCTACACCTGAGATCATGGTTCGTCCTGTCCTTACGGAACTCGCTCTGTTCGCAGCACCGTTCGTGGCCTATGCCATATTCCTGTGGGCAACGCGTTCAGGAGTTTTGCATCCGGCCAGCTGGCCGCTGTCTCGCATCGCCTGGCTGCTCATCGCGGCGCTCGTGCTGATGATCGGCAGCTTTGTCGTGCTGGCGCAATGGAGCGGTGCGCGGCCCGGCTCGACTTATGTTCCGGCGCATCAAGAAGGCGGCCAGTTCGTGCCGGGTCAGACGAAGTGAGCGAGCGGCTGCGCATCGCGCCTGCATGGCTGGGCGAAGCGCCTTTGCGAGACTTGCTCACGGTGCTCAACGACAACGGTGAACAAGCGCGCGTGGTCGGCGGTGCAGTCCGCAACACTCTCCTTGGCGAGCCGCCTGGAGACATCGACATCGCGACCACCGCGTTGCCGGCTGATGTTATGGAGCGGGTCGCGAGTGTCGGTTTCAAGGCTGTGCCGACAGGCATCGCCCACGGGACCGTCACGGTTGTTGCCGAGGGGCGGCCATTCGAGATCACCACGTTGCGCGAAGATGTCGAGACCTTCGGTCGCCGCGCCAAGGTGGCGTTTGGGCGCAGTTGGAAACACGATGCCGAGCGCCGCGATTTCACCATCAACGCGCTCTCGGTTTCGCCGGACGGGGTCGTCCACGATTACGTAGGGGGCCTGCCTGACATTGCCGCACGACGGGTGCGCTTCATCGGCAGTGCGGCAAGCCGCATCGCTGAAGACCATCTGCGCATTCTGCGTTTCTTCCGCTTTCACGCGGCCTATGGCGAAGGCGCGCCAGATCCGGAGGGGGTCGCCGCTGCTATCGCCGGCCGCGCCGGTGTTCAATTCCTGTCCCGCGAGCGCGTCCGCATGGAGCTTTTCAAGCTCGTTGTTGCGAAGCAAGCCTTGGCAGCGCTTGGAGTGATGACGGAGTCAGGCCTTCTTGACCCGGTGCTCGGTGGTGTGCCGCTCCTCGCCGGGTTCGGCAAGATGGTCGAGATCGAAGCCATGCTTGGATTTTCTCCCGATCCGGTGCGCCGGATCGGTGCGCTTTCCGCTCTGGTCGTTGAGGATGCGGATCGCTTGCGCGAGCGCCTGCGGATCGCCAATGTCGAGCACGAGCGCCTGTGGTCCATGGCCGATGGTTGGTGGCGCCTTTCCCCGGCATGGGACGAGCAGCGTGCGCGCATCCTTCTCTACCACGTTGGACGCGAGCGCTTCACCGACCGCGTGCTCGTTGCTTGGGCGCGCTTCCGCGAAAGCGACGCGGATGCGTCCTGGCGCCGGCTGGCGACGCTGCCGGCGCGCTGGACACCACCGGCTTTTCCGCTCCGGGCGGTGGACTTCATCACCCGGGGGCTGCCGAAAGGGCCGCGACTTGGCGCCGCGCTTGCCGCGGCCGAGGAGGCGTGGACGGCCGCTGGATTTCCGCTCGATCACGCGGCGCTTGCCGCCATTGCCGATGCGGCGAGCGCGCGGTGAGGGCCTCGCTGAAATCAACCCCAGAAGCTGGCGCACCCATCGACTCGCCTGCCGTCTCGTTTGCCACTACATTGGGGCGAGTGCCGAGCATGAACTCCATCCGTCGCAGTCCCGCCGACATCGCGCGCCGCGCGGCGAAAGCGCTCGCCGGCCGCTCGCAGTCACGCGACGCCTTCCGGCGCGAGACATTTGCTTTGCCGCGGGAAGCAGCACGCGAGAAGGCGCGCGAGCTTTTTCGGCGTTTTCCCAAAGCGGCCTACATGACCGAGATCGAGTCATGGCGCGTCCTGCCGGGGGACCGCATCGAATTCACCGTGCGACGACTTCCGAGCGCGGATTAGCGCGCAAAGCTGGGAATTCTGGTAAAGGCTGCTGCGCTTCCGACCCAATTACCCGCCGAGACCTGCTCCGAGGCCTCATTGCTCTACGGCCTTGACGAGATTTCAGCAGCGCAATTCGCGCTCATCGCGGCGACGGCGCTGATCACATCCGTCATTGGCGGGGTTGCCGGATACGGGACCGGCGCGTTGATGCCGCTGGTGCTGGTCCCGATTGTCGGGGCTGAGCCTGTGGTCCCCATCATTTCCATTTCGGCGCTGTTGACCAACACAGGCCGGACGGCGGCATTTCGTCACCTCGTCGATCGCCGCCGCGCATCCATCGTTCTTGTGAGCTCAGTGCCGACCTGCGCACTCGGGGCGTGGGGTTACACGAGGCTTAGCGGAAGCGGAGCGCTTGTCGTCATCGGCGCGATGCTGATCGCCAGCGTACCGTTGCGGCGAATGATGCGGCGGCGCGGCCTTTCGCTGTCTCCGCGCGGCCTCGCCATTGCCGCGTTCGGCTGGGGACCGCTCGCCGGCGGTACCGTAGGAGCAGGCATTATTCTCCTCTCTCTTCTGATGGCGGCGGGGCTCGAAGGCGCCGCCGTTGTCGCCACCGATGCCGTCATTTCGATCGGCATCGGCCTGACCAAATTCGCCATCTTCGGCCTCGCCGGCGTCGTGACGGCGAAGGTGGTCGCGATCGCGCTGCTCATCGGCTGCATGGCATTGCCCGGCGCCTTCGTGGCCAAGGCGCTGGTCGCGCGCTTGCCGCTGCATCTGCATACGGCATTGCTGGATGCTGTGGTGATTGTCGGCGGCGCGGTGATGATCGCCAACGCATTCACCAATTGAGAACGTCTACGGCCACATCACCACCGGCGGAAGCGACGAGAGGATTGAATTGACATTGCCGCCAGTACGCAGGCCGAAAATGGTGCCACGGTCGTAGAGTAGATTGAACTCGACATAACGGCCGCGGCGCACGAGCTGTTCCTCGCGTTCGGCATCGGTCCACGGCAAGGTGCAATTCCTTCGCACCAGTTCGGGGTAGACGTGACGAAAGGCGCGCCCGACGTCCTGGGTGAAGGCGAAATCGGCCTCCCATTTGCCGCTGTCGAGGTAGTCGTAAAAAATTCCGCCGATCCCGCGCATCTCGTTGCGGTGCTTCAGAAAGAAATACTCGTCGCACCATCTCTTGAATTTGTCGTAGGGCGCGACGGCGGCGTGCGCGTCGCACGCAGCCTTCATCGCGGCGTGGAACGCGATGGCGTCCACGTCATCATGCCGCCTCCGCTCCGAAAGGACGGGCGTGAGGTCAGCTCCGCCACCGAACCATGCCTTGGTAGTGACAACGAATCGCGTGTTCATGTGAACCGCGGGCACGTGCGGGTTATGCGGGTGGGCGATGAGGGAGATGCCGGAGGCCCAGAAGCGCGCGTCTTTGTCGGCGCCTGGAATCTCCTTGCGGAATTCGGGCGCGAGCTCACCGAAAACCGTGGACACATGCACGCCGAGCTTCTCGAATACGCGACCGTTCATGATTGCCATCTCGCCACCGCCCCCAGGCGCGCCGCTATGATCGGCACGGCTCCAGGGCGTCCGGAGAAAACGCCCGGGCGCGCGCTCGCACAGTGGAGCGCACGATGGCAACGAATCTTCCAGTGCCTCGAAGGCAGTGCAAATTTCGTCGCGCAGGGTCTCGAACCATGCGCGTGCGCGCTCCTTGCGAGTGATGATGAGGGACTGTTTCGGCGACATATTTGATGGCTGCATGCGCGCAGTTTATGGGCGCTTCCCGCAGTTGGCTATGAAACACAAGCGATCATGCGCATGAGAATGTAAGCCAAATTAATTTCACGAGGACATCCGAAAAATGCGATAGGCGAGGCACTATTTTGCCATTCTTTCAGGCAACGTTGCGGCTGTGGGGGATCTGGGGGTGTGCTGTCGCATTACGTTTGCTTGGGGAATCGGCAAGCGGCCGATGCGGCCAGCGCCAGCGAGCGAGGCGGGTGAGGGATAGCGCCTAGGGCGTGAGAACGTCTCCTTCACCCGCCTCGTCCTTTTCAAGCATGCGTATTGGAATTGCGCCCTACGAGGGCGAGGATCGCTCCGCCCAATTGGTCTGACGCATTGCCTCCGCGGCCGCCATGGCCGCGGCCATCGCCACATTCAGCGAACGCAAGCCCTGTCGGATCGGGATGACCAGCCTTGCGTCGGCTTCGTTGTGGATATCCGGTGGCGCACCCGAGGATTCCCGGCCGAACAGCAATATGTCGCTCGGACGAAAACGGTGGTCGAGATAAGACACCGATGCATGCGTCGTGAACAGGATGAGCCGCGACTGCGCGGCCTGCCGCCAGGCTGCAAACGCGCTCCAGCTCGCATGACGCGCAAGCGTCACGTGATCGAGGTAGTCCATGCCCGCGCGACGAAAGGCGCGATCCGATGTGGGAAACCCGGCCGGCTCGATGATATGCGCATCAAGCCCAAGACATGCAGCGAGTTCGAAGAATGGTCCCCGTATTCTGGGGAATGTCGGGTTGGAAAAGGGCTATATGCATGGCCAAGGCGGATAAATGCGACGTTCGCCCTCAGCAGCAAACGGCAAGTAAACTTCTTGCGCAAGCCCGCCGGTGATGCCCACCCCCTGTGACGCTGGCCCACTTGCACTCGCTGGACAAGGGTGCCAATAGATCGCCGCCGGACAGATAAAGAGGTTGCCTACGTGACCACGATGTCTTCTGCTGAGCCTAGTCGGCGAGACTTCCTGTTCATAGCAACGGGCGCCGTTGCAACCGTCGGCGCGGCCGGCGCGTTGTGGCCGCTCGTGTCACAAATGAATCCGGACGCCTCCACCATCGCCGCCGGAGCGCCGATCGAGGTTGATCTATCGCCCATTGCGGAAGGGCAGGTGATCAAGGTGTTCTGGCGCAGCAAGCCGATCTTCATCAATCACCGCACGAAGAAGCAGATCGAGGAGGCGCAGAACGTCGATGTCGCCAAGCTGCCGGATCCGCAACCTGATTCGGCGCGGGTGAAGAAGGGGCACGAGCAGTGGCAAGTGCTGATAGCGATCTGCACGCACCTCGGCTGCATTCCGCTTGCCGACCAAGGCCCCTACGACGGCTATTTCTGTCCTTGCCACGGTTCGATCTATGACACCTCCGGCCGCATCCGGCAGGGGCCTGCACCGTTGAACCTTGCATTGCCCAACTACGAGTTCATCTCCGACACGAAGATCAGGATCGGTTGAAAGCCGTTTTCTTTCCGTCAAGGTTTAAGCATGAGCGGACACGCGACCTATCAGCCGAAGAATTCATTCATGCAATGGATGGAGCGGCGGCTGCCGATTGCCGGTCTCGTGTATTCGTCGTTCGTCGTCTATCCGACGCCGCGCAACCTGAATTACTGGTGGACGTTTGGCGGCATTCTCACGTTCATGCTGGGCGTGCAGATCGTCACCGGCATCGTGTTGGCGATGCACTACACAGCGCATGTCGATTTCGCCTTCACTTCCGTCGAGCATATCATGCGCGACGTGAATTACGGCTGGCTGCTGCGCTACCTGCACGCGAATGGCGCGTCGATGTTCTTCCTCGCGGCGTACATCCACATGTTTCGCGGCATGTATTATGGGTCCTACAAGGAACCGCGCGAGGTGCTTTGGATCCTTGGCGTGATCCTGTTGCTGCTCATGATCATGACCGGCTTCATGGGTTACGTGCTGCCCTGGGGACAGATGAGCTTCTGGGCGGCGACGGTGATCACCAACCTGTTTTCGGCGATTCCTCTGGTCGGCGAGGCCATCGTGACATGGCTCTGGGGCGGTTTTGCCGTGGGCAATCCGACGCTGAACCGCTTTTACGCCCTGCACTACCTCTTGCCGTTCGTCATTGTGGGGGTCGTGGTGCTGCACGTTTGGGCGCTGCACGTGGCGGGCCAAAACAATCCTGACGGTATCGAGCCGCAAAGCGAGCGCGACACGGTCGCCTTCACTCCGTATGCAACCATCAAGGATTCGTTCCTGATGGTTGTGTTCTGCATCCTGCTTGCCTGGTTCGTTTTTTACATCCCAAATTTTCTTGGTCACTCCGACAACTACATTCCAGCCAATCCTTCCGTCACTCCGACGCATATCGTGCCGGAATGGTACTACCTGCCGTTCTACGCCATCCTGCGCGCAATTCCGAATAAGCTGCTCGGCGTGATGGCTTTGGGCGCGTCCATCATCATCCTCGCGTTCGTGCCGTGGCTTGACACGTCGAAGGTAAGATCGGCGCGCTACCGGCCGCTTTACCGCCAATTCTTCTGGGTCTTCGTGATTGTTTGCGTCGGGCTGGGATGGCTCGGTTCGAAGCCTCCGGAAGGGAACTACGTGTTGATCGCGCGCATTTTCACGATCTATTATTTCGCCTACTTCCTGGTGATCCTGCCTGTCCTGGGCAAGATAGAGAGAACAAAGCCGCTTCCGAGCTCGATTTCACAAGCTGTGCTGCGCGATGGGCTGGCGATCGGGACACCTGCGCCGCCGCCCGACATGCGGCGGGCCTAGGAAAAAGCCATGTCTGTCCGGCGCTCGATCCTGGTCGCGGCCATCCCGCTCATCCTTCTCATAACTGCCGCGCCTGCGCAGGAGCCTTCGCATGAGTCGCCCGCGCCGCCCAAGCAACGCTGGTCGTTTGCGGGACCGTTCGGCAAATTCGACCGCGGCCAGCTGCAACGCGGGCTGAAAGTGTACCGCGAGGTCTGCTCGGTCTGCCATGGGCTCAAGTCAATCGCATTCCGCAATCTCGCGGACCCAGGAGGTCCGGGCTTCACGACCGCTCAGGCGGAGGCGATCGCCGCCGAATACAAGATCCAGGACGGGCCGAACGACCAGGGGGAGATGTTCGAGCGCCCCGGCCGGCTCGCCGATTACTTCCCGGCGCCATTTCCCAATGAGCAAGCGGCGCGCGCCCGCTACAATGCCGTGCCGCCGGACCTTTCCGTCATCGCCAAGGCGCGCGGGTTCGAGCGGGGATTCCCGTACTGGGTGCTCGACATGGTCACGCAGTATCAGGAGCAGGGACCGGACTACATCACTGCCTTGCTGCGGGGCTATGAGGACAAGCCTCCGGCCGGCGTGACCCTGCCTCCAGGCAGCTTCTATGACGAGTACTACCCCGGACATGCTATCGCGATGCCGCCGCCCCTGACCGACCAGCGCGTGGACTACACTGACGGCTCGCCGACGACGGTCGAGCAATATGCCAAGGATATCTCAGCTTTCCTGATGTGGGCCGCGGAGCCGCATCTCGAGCAGAGAAAGCGCATCGGATTGCAGGTGTTCGTCTTTCTTATCGTCCTGGCCGGGCTTCTCTATTTTACCAAGAAGAAGGTATGGCGGGCGGTTGAATTGCATCCCGAAGAGCTCAAGCCGCGCCCCCCGGCCGAATATCCGCGCAGCTAGCGCGGCGGCAGGTAAACCGGGGTCACGCATATGACGGAGTTTCGTAGAGGGGTCAGGCGTCTTTGCCGTAACCCGCCGCGCCGGGACGGCGGGTTACGCTTACGCTAATCCGCCCTACGATGCCGGTGTGCAGGGCGAGATCAGAAGAATGACCAAAGCGGTGCTGGGCATTATCGGCGGATCCGGCATCTATGATCTGCCCGGCCTGGAGAAGGTGCGGCAGAGAAGAATCAAAAGCCCCTGGGGTGAGCCCTCGGCAGCGTTGCGGGTCGGAGAAATCGCAGGCACGCAGGTGGTTTTTCTTGCGCGTCACGACAAGGGCCATCGCCTTTCGCCGTCCGACATCAATTATCGCGCCAACATCGATGTCCTTAAGCGCGCCGGCGTGACCGATCTGGTTTCCCTATCCGCTTGCGGCTCATTCAAGCAGGAGCTGCCGCCCGGCACCTTCGTGCTGGTGGATCAGTTTGTCGATCGTACGTTCAAACGGGAAACCTCCTTCTTCGGCAAGGGCTGCGTCGCTCACGTCTCCATGGCGCATCCTGTCTCGCCGCGCCTGCAGGAGCGCATCGCCGCCGCCGGCAGCGCCGAGGGAATCAACCTCGTGCGCGGCGGCACCTATGTCTGCATCGAGGGGCCGCAGTTCTCGACTTACGCGGAGAGCATGACCTACAAAGACCTGGGCTATTCGGTGATCGGCATGACCAACCTGCCGGAGGCAAAGCTCGCGCGCGAGGCCGAGATTTGCTACGCGACTGTCGCCATGGCCACCGATTTCGATTGCTGGCACCCCGACCACGACGCGGTGACGGTGAAGGATATTATCGCGGTGCTCACGGCGAATGCCGAAAAGGCCAAGGCGCTGGTTGCGCGTTTGGCGCGGGACTTCCCGTCCGAGCACGAGCCTTGCCCTGTCGGCTCGGACCGTGCGCTCGACACGGCTCTGATCACGGCACCGCAGACGCGCGACAAGAAGCTCCTCAGGAAACTCGACGCCGTTGCGGGACGCGTGCTGGGCAAGCCTCTCAAGTCACCGCAAGCTGTTTGAGGCCGCTAAGGCTGTTTTCTTCTAGTGCGGTGGATTTGAAGTTCCTATCATTGTTGCGGTGAGCTCGTGCGCCTGGCGCCTGGCGATCTCACGCGCCGCCATGGTGCCGGTGCCGATTGCCGTCGCCACGCAGGGATGCATCGGGCTGGCAACATCGCCCACCGCGAACACGCCAGAGCACGATGTTTCCATGTTGCCATTGACGATGACATAGCCGCCGCAGTCCTGTTCAAGGCCCAGCTCCTGCATCCAGCTTTCATCAGTGTTTGGATGATACCCCAACAGGAGAAGGACGTGATCGACCTCGACGTGCTCGCCGTCGTCCAACCAAAGGCGAACCTTGGTGCCGGCATGAGCGAGGGCTTGCACCGTGCGCGCAGAGAGGATGCGCACCCGTCCGGAGGGCTGGTGCTCGCGCAGCCGCTGGACCATGAATGCCTGCGCTTTCGGTCGTTGTGATCGCATGATGATGGTTACGCGCAGGCCTTTCTCAACCAGCATCCGCGACACATCAAACGCGTTATCGCCGCCGCCCACGACGGCGACGTGCGATCCTAAATCCGAGCCTGGTTCGCCTGCCCACGGGGCGCCGACATGCACGCGCCCTTCCTTCGCCAGTCCACGTGCATTCTCGACCCTGTCCAGCCAATCCTCGCCTCGGAACGTGGTCCCCGTGGCGATCACGATTGCATCGGCGGATAACGAGCGGGTCTCGGAGGGCGACGAACCCGTAACGCAAAACGCCACGTCCAGCCGGAAATGCCCATGGCCGGTGCGCCGGAGCCGGAGGGGTTGAGCGCCTACCCAGGCTTCTATCGAGGCGTGGCGAATGTGGCGCTCGAATGCGGCGGCGTTCTCTCTCGCGCTTTCCCCGGGTCGCCCCAGCAGCCCCTCGTTGAGGTAGGGACTGCGTCTGGCCATCCCGCCGAGCGCGGTTTCACGCTCTATGATGATCGGGCGCAGCGCACAATTGTGCAGCCAAAGGGCGCAGGACATCCCCGCGGGACCGCCCCCGATGATAGGCACGATGGACGCACTGCTCATGGCTCAAAGAGTCCGACGGAGCGAGGTTTGCGTTATTGCGCCTGGCTGCATCGTTCGCCAGACTGGTTGCCGCCACCGGCGCGCCGCCGCGCTTTACGTGAGAGCCCCATGGTCAGCATGCAGCTTGAGTACGATCTCAAGGAGTCTATCCGAAGCATTCCGGACTATCCCAAGCCAGGGATCGTGTTCCGCGACATTACAACCCTCTTGGGCAATCCCCGCGCGTTTCGCCGGGTGGTGGACGAGCTCGTGCAGCCATGGGCTGGATCGAAGATCGACAAGGTCGCCGGGATCGAGGCGCGCGGCTTCATCATCGGCGGCGCGGTGGCGCACCAGGTTTCCGCCGGATTCATTCCGATCCGCAAGAAAGGCAAGCTGCCGCACAAGCGCGTTTCAATCGCATATTCGCTGGAATACGGCCTCGATGAGATGGAGATGCACGAGGACGCCCTGGCGAGCGGGGATCGCGTGATCCTTGTCGACGATTTGATTGCCACCGGCGGCACGGCCGAGGGCGCGGTGAAGCTGTTGCGCAAATTGGGCGCCGAGGTATTGGCAGCCTGCTTCGTCATCGACTTGCCAGATCTCGGCGGCGCCGAGAAGCTGCGCAAGCTCGACGTGCCGGTACGAACGCTTATTGCATTCGAGGGGCATTGATGGAGGAAGCTGTGCTCCTGCTATCTGCGGTGCGGTCCCCAAGGTCCCGGCTCGCCGTCGGCGGAGCCGAGGTTGACCGGAGGCTGATCCGGCAGGAACGGCTTGCCGTTGCCCGTCTCCTGCGTTTGCGGCTGGGCGTCGGACGCGGTGGCTTGGTTTGTGGGTTCGTCGCTTGGCAGGGCGAGCGGGCCCGGATCGTGACCGCCGGCGAAGCGCACGAGGCTCGCGACGCGCGCATCCACTGACGGGTGGGTATCGAAAATATTGGAAAACCCCTGGCGCGGATTGTCGATGCACATTTCCATGACCGCCGAGGTTGCCCCGGGCAGTTCGCCACGGCCCTCGATCTTGCGCAACGCCGAGATCATCGCATCCGGATTCTTGGTGAGCTCAACCGAGCCCGCATCGGCGAGAAATTCACGTTGGCGCGAGAGCGCAAAGCGAATGACGATTGAGAGAATCCAGGCGACCGCAATCAGCGCCAGCGCGATCACCAGCGCATAACCGGCGCCCTTGCGGCCGTCGTCGCGGCTGCGCGCGCTGCTCCAGCGAAATCCCCCTTGAAAAAGCAGCCGGTAGACGAGCTCCGCGAAGAACGAGACAACGCCTGCGATGATGACTGCGATCACCAGCAACCGGACGTCGCCGTTGCGGATGTGGGTCAACTCATGACCGAGCACCGACTCGATTTCCGCATCATCAAGCATGTCCATGAGGCCCGATGTGACGGTGATCGAATATTGCTTGTCGTTCATCCCGGCGACGAAGGCATTAAGTGAGCTATCTTCGATCACTTTGAGCTTCGGCATGCTGATGCCGCGGGAGATGCAGAGAGTCTCCAAAAGATTGTAGAGTCTTGGCTGGTCCTGCCGGCTGACTTCGCGTCCGCCGGTCACGGCATCGATCATGCTCTGATGGAATTTGTAGGCGATCAGGATCCAGAGCGCAGTGCCTGCCGTCGCAAAGGGCGCTGCATAAAGCGCATCGGCGAGCGCCCGCCGCAGCAACAGATCAATGGGATCGGCGGAGCTCATGGCCTCGCCGATCAATGCGCCGGCATAGACCAGGACATAGACGAGAAAGAACAGGCCGATGAGCAGCGCTGCCGACCGGCGCTTGTTCGCCTGGATGTGGGTATAAAGCCCGTAGGCGGCCATCGGCGGCCTTCGTCTCGCCTCAGAACTTCACTTGCGGCGCCTGCTCGAGCTCCTTGCGCTGCTCGACGCCGACATCGAAGAAATCCTTGGGCGTGAATCCAAGCGTGCCGGCCAGCAGAACCGCCGGAAACTGCGCAATCCCGGTATTGTACTCCTGCACCGCGTTGTTGAAGAAGCGACGCGCGGCGGCGATCTTGTTCTCGATGTCCGAAAGGTCGCGCTGCAGCTGCTGAAAATTCTGGCTGGCCTTGAGATCCGGATAAGCCTCGCTCAACGCGAAGAGTTGCCGCAACGCGCCGCTGAGCGCATTCTCCGCCGCCGCTTGCGCAGGTACGCCTCCCGCCTGTGCGGTGACGGCGGCATTGCGCGCCTGCACAACCGCTTCCAGCGTGCCGCGCTCGTGACTGGCATAGCCCTTGACGGTTTCGACGAGGTTGGGAACGAGGTCGTGGCGTTGCTTGGTCTGCACGTCGATATCCGAGAAGGCCTGGCTGACGCGCTGCCCCATCGCGATGAGGCCATTGTAGACCATGACAATCCAGATCAGGAACACAACGATAATTCCGAGGACAATCCAGGTGACGGCAGTGGAGGACATGGAGCAGCTCCTGGCTCGAGATTGGCGCGGCGTGCAATCTATGGCCCGCCGATCATACATGGAAGCGATTACGGGTGGACACGCCCGCGGCCCGGAACGCCATCCGGGATGAATCGTTGCTCTGGTCGAAACTCGCCATGAGGAGGGACCGATGGCAGCAGTCGCCATCGCCGACAATTCCCGCATTGCCCAGCCAGACTCGCCAATCATCGAGACGGACATCCCCGCGCGGCTCGAGCGGTTGTCATGGGGCCGCTTCCATACGCTGGTTGTGGTCGCACTCGGCATCACCTGGATTCTCGACGGCCTGGAGGTGACGCTGGCTGGCGCCATCGCGCCGGCGCTCAAAGACAGTCCGCAGCTGCGCTTCTCGAATGCCGATGTCGGCTTGGCGAGCAGCGCCTATCTCGCGGGCGCGGTTCTCGGTGCTGTCTTTTTCGGCTGGCTCACCGACCGCCTTGGGCGCAAGAAGATGTTCTTCATCACGCTGGCAGTCTACCTCGTGGCGACCGCGGCGACTTCGTTGTCGTGGAATTTGTGGAGCTTCGCTTTTTTTCGCTTCTTCACCGGAGCGGGTATTGGCGGTGAATATACCGCGGTCAATTCCACTATCCAGGAGCTTGTGCCGGCGCGCTACCGCGGCTGGACCGATCTCGTCATCAATGGCAGCTTCTGGCTGGGCGCGGCGCTCGGTGCAGCCGGATCGCTCGTGCTGCTCGATCCCGCCTTATTCTCCGTAGACTTGGGGTGGCGGTTGGCGTTTCTCATCGGCGCCTTGCTCGGGCTTGTCATTTTGCTGATGCGCCTGTGGCTGCCTGAATCGCCGCGCTGGCTCATCACGCATGGTCGCAGCCAGGAGGCGGAAGCCGTCGTAGCAGGGATCGAAGCTGCGTTCCGGGCCCATGGGCAGCATCTGCCGCCCGCGGACCTGCCAAAACTGCGGCTCCGCCCCCGCCGCTTCACGCCGTTGCGGGAAGTCTTTGCCACCCTGTTTCAGGTGCATCTGCGGCGCACGCTGGTGGGATTATCGCTGATGGCTTCGCAGGCGTTCTTCTACAACGCCATTTTCTTCACCTATGCATTGGTGCTGACCGACTTTTACGGCATTCCCGGCGATCAAGTCGGCTGGTTTCTGCTGCCGTTCGCTGCCGGGAATTTTCTTGGGCCCGTCCTGCTCGGGCGGCTTTTCGATTCTATTGGACGGCGGCAGATGCTGGCTTTCACCTATGGGATATCGGGTCTGCTGCTTATCGTCGTGGGGTATCTGTTCGCCATCGACGCCTTGTCCGCGGTCGCCCAAACCGCTGCCTGGATGGTCATCTTCTTCTTCGCCTCGGCCGCTGCCAGCGCGGCCTATCTCACCGTGAGCGAGACGTTTCCACTGGAGATTCGTGCTCTCGCCATCGCCTTTTTCTACGCCATCGGCACCGGTCTCGGCGGAGTGGCGGGCCCCTGGTTGTTCGGCAACCTGATCGACAGCGGCTCGCGTTGGAGCCTGTTCTGGGGTTATCTCTTTGGCTCCACCCTCATGCTGATCGCCGCCTTCATCGCCGCCCGCTGGGCAGTCGCGGCGGAACGCCAGCCGCTCGAAGCGGTGAGCCGCCCGCTGGCGGCGTGCGATTGACATCTGCACCGGATACGCCTTATCGCCCTCCCGTCACCACTCGTTACGATCGACGACATGCGATAGCTGTATCCCGGTGGAGCGAACCGTTGAGTTTGCGGCCACACTCCCGAGATGGCCGAAAAATATCCTTCTCATCCATCGCATTATGTGCCGGCGCTGACGGGGGTCCGCGCGCTGGCCGCCCTCCTGGTGCTTGGTTTGCATGCGGACCAGAACATTCCGGCTGGCGCGGTTGTGATTCTGCCCTTTCTCGCTCGTGGTTATCTCGGTGTCGATTTCTTCTTCGTGCTCTCGGGATTCATCATCACGCACGTCTACCTCACAAGCCTGGCCGCACCGACCCGGAGCGCGGTACGGATATTCCTCTGGCATAGGTTCATTCGGCTCTACCCCGTTCACGTCACGGTGCTGCTGACGCTTGTTCTCCTCATCTGGCTCGCGCGTGCGAATCATATTCCGCTCAATAACCCGGACGAGTGGCGCGAGACGTCCATCCTTTGGCACCTCGCGCTGCTGCACGCGTGGGGGGTGGTGCCCAAACCCGGCTGGAACGCGCCCTCCTGGTCGATCAGCGCCGAATGGTTCGCCTACCTCTTGTTTCCATTATTGGCCCCCGCACTGATGTTCGTGCGCGACCGCCTCACGGCCATTTTGATCGCCCTGGCGGCGCTGGCCGTTATGGCCGCGGTCTTCTCGCTGGCGGACTGGAGCTTGAACATCTGGGTGGGGGCGCCCGCGCTTGTCCGGGTCTTCGGCGAATTCCTATGTGGCGCGGCTCTCTGCCGCGCTGTTGCTCTTGAGACTGTTCCGGTCTTGAGTCGGTCCGCGAGCCGTAGTCTGAAACCCAACGGTGACTTGCTCGGCGCCGGTGCGCTCCTGCTGTTCCTTGTCGGCGCGTCGGCCGGGGTTCCGGATTTCGGTCTTGTGGCGCTGCTTGCGCTTACGGTTTTGGGAGCGGCACTTGCGAAGACATTGTTTGCGCAGTTCCTGGGCAGCGGAGCGCTCGTATGGCTCGGCGAGATTTCGTATTCCATCTACATGGTTCACTTTCCCATCCTCCTGGTCACGCGGCGCTTTTGGGAATGGGCGGGAATTGCGCACTGGTCTGCATCCGCGAGAGCTGTTGCGTATGCGCTGACTGTCGGCGGGATCATTGCAGTGGCAGCGATGGTTTTTTATGCCATCGAACGCCCGGCGCGCATGCGCTTGCGCGATAGAATGGGTAAGCTCGCGCCGCCCAACACCAATCCTACATAGGATTTTCCTGGTGAGTTTCCACGTGTCTTTTGTGCGTGCGTCCCCACGCAAGGAGGAGGTTCGACGGCTCGCCGACGCCAGCGCACCGGAGCGGAAAAAGTGGCTGGCGCGCGCCGCTTTCTTTCACGCCGAGGACCTGCGCTATCTGCAATTCCTGATCGGCGAGGGGGCGCGTGTGCTGGAGCTTGGCTGCGGCACGGGCGACCTGCTTGCCGGTCTTAAGCCTTCATATGGGGTCGGCGTCGATTTCAGCGAGGGCATGATCGCGCAGGCGCGCAAAACGCATCCCGATCTCACCTTCTTCGCAGGCGATATCGAAGACGCCTCGTTCGTGCAGGGATTGCCAGGGCCGTTCGATGCGATCCTTGTGGTCGACACCCTTGGCGCGCTCGACGACTGTCAGGGCATGCTCGAGCATTTACATGCCTTGTGCACGCCCGGGACGCGTCTCATCATCGGTTATTTCTCGCACCTCTGGCATCCCGCGCTGAAAACGGCGGAAGCTGCGGGGCTGAAAATGCCGCAGCCGCCACAAAACGTCCTTTCTCCCGCCGATGTGGTTGGTCTGACCGCACTCGCCGATTTCGAGGCAGTGAAAACGGAGCGGCGCCTGCTGCTTCCGGTGCGCCTTTTGGGAGCAGGCCGCCTGGTCAATCGTTTCCTCGCACCGTTACCCCTGATCAGGTTGTTGTGTCTGCGCCACTACACGGTGGCTCGCTCATTGCGGCAGCGCGCAGCTGATCCATCGTCTGCAAGCATTGTCATCCCCGCGCGCAACGAACGCGGTAATATCGAGCCGGCGATCAAACGCATCCCCCGCTTTGTCGAGGATCTGGAGATCATCTTCGTCGAAGGCCATTCTCGCGACGGCACCTGGGAGGAGATCGAGCGGGTGATTGCCGCCTATCCTCAATACGACATCAAGGCGGTTCGTCAGACAGGCAAGGGCAAGGCAGATGCCGTATTCGCCGGATTCGATGTGGCCCGCGGCGATGTGCTGATTATTCTCGACGCCGACCTCACCATGCCGCCGGAGCAGTTGTCGAAATTCTGGGACGCGATCAGGTCCGGCAAGGGTGAGTTCATCAACGGCTCGCGTCTCGTCTATCCGATGGAGGATCAGGCGATGCGGTTTCTTAATCTCGCTGCTAACAAAGCATTTTCCATGTTGTTCAGCTGGCTGCTGTCGCAGCGCTTCACTGACACGCTCTGTGGCACCAAGGCCATTCGCCGCCGGGACTATCAACGCCTCAAGCTCGGCCGAGCGTACTTCGGAAACTTTGACCCGTTCGGCGATTTTGACCTGATCTTCGGCGCCTCGAAGCTCGGCCTGAAAGCCGTCGAAGTTCCGATCCGCTATGCCAGCCGCAGATATGGCGAAACGCAAATCTCTCGTTTCCGGCACGGGTTCATGCTCGTGCGCATGGTATTGTTCGCGTTCGTGCGCATCAAGGCAATGTGATGGCAACGTCGGGGTCCGCCGCCCTTGAAGGCTATCGCGACATCTGGAAGCGCAAACCCGCGCTCCGCGTCGTCTATGATGATTTGTACGACCGCCTTGCGGCAGCTTGTCGGACCGGAGTCACAATCGAGACGGGCGGCGGTATCGGCAACCTCAAGGAAAGACTGGATGACGTGATCGCAACCGACATCCAGCATGCCCCATGGCTCGATTGCATCGCCGACGCGCAGCAGCTGCCATTTGCGAGCGCATCCGCCAGCAACATTGTGATGGTGGACGTGCTGCATCACATCGAGTTTCCAATCAGATTCTTTCGCGAGGCTGCGCGCGTTCTGCATGATGGAGGGCGAGTGCTCATGGTTGAGCCGGCGATCACCTGGGGCAGCACGCTGTTTTTTCGCCTCCTGCATCATGAGCCCGTGCGGATGTCCGCTCACGCGCTCGCAGAGGGAAATCCGCATCCCGGGCGCGACCCTTACGCTGGAAATCAGGCCATACCGACCTTGCTCGCAACGCGCGAGCGTGAGCAGTTTCATCGTTTATGTCCGCAGTTGCGTCTCACTCGCGTTGATTGGTTCTCATTCGCGGCCTATCCGATGACTGGAGGGTTCAAGGCATGGAGCCTCCTTAACGCGAGCGCTGCCCGGCGAATGCTGCGCATCGAGCGCGCGATCGAGCCCGTGCTCGGGCGGTTGATGGCATTCCGGATGATGCTGACCGTCGAGAAAAGATCGCATGGCTGAAAGTAGCGCTGCGCAGAGGGGCCAAGTCAGGGGCTAAGTCCCTCGGCTGCAACCCCCGTGTGACGGAATCCCAGAGGACGATGGCCGAGAAGGTTTTCAAGCTCGACAATAAACGCGTTTACGTCGCCGGCCACACCGGGATGGTTGGCTCTGCCATTGCGCGCCGTCTCGCGCGCGTACCTTGCGACGTCATCACTGCCGGGCGCGACACCGTCGATCTCGAACGAGGCGATCAGGCGGAAGCTTTTCTGGCCTCACGCAAGCCGGACGTGGTGATTGTCGCCGCCGCGCGAGTCGGCGGCATTCATGCCAACAATGCGTATCCGGCGCAGTTCATCTCGGAGAATCTGGCCATCGCCAGAAATACCATTCACGGGAGCTACATCGCCGGTGTGCGGAAGCTTCTCTTCCTCGGTTCGTCCTGCATTTATCCCAGGAATGCGCAGCAGCCGATGCGCGAGGAGGAGTTGCTCGCCGGACCTCTCGAGCCGACCAACGAGTGGTACGCAGTTGCCAAGATTGCCGGCATCAAGCTCTGCCAGGCCTATCGGCGACAATATGGGGCCGACTTCATCTCCGTGATGCCGACCAACCTCTATGGTCCGGGGGACAACTATCACGCCGAGAACAGCCATGTGGTTGCGGCGCTGATAAGGCGCTTCCACGCCGCCAAGGAGGATGGTGCTGCCTCCGTGACGGTCTGGGGAACCGGCAATCCGCTGCGTGAATTTCTTTTCGTCGATGATCTCGCTGACGCTTGTATTTTTGTTCTCGAGCATTATTCGGGCGAGCAGCACGTCAATGTCGGAAGCGGCCAGGAGCTCAGCATTGCGCAGTTTGCTCGGCTGGTTGCCGAGACGGTGGGCTATCGAGGCGAGCTCGTCTTCGATCGATCACGTCCGGACGGGGTACCGCGCAAGCTCCTCGACAGCTCAAAGCTCACCGCGCTGGGATGGCGGGCGCACACTCGGCTACGCGAAGGTTTGGCGCGCACATACGCCGCCTTTGTTGCCGGCGATTGCCGCAGGCGGTGAAGCGGCCAGTTTCTCTTGCGGCCGAGTTGCCGTCGCAACTTTGGTCGATGCGGCCGTGCCGGTCACGCGCGACGAGGACCAATGACCAGATATTTGAAAAACTTGAAAACTGTGTAGAGCGTCAGCTCGACGCTTGCAGTGAGGAGAAGGAGGAAGAGCGAGCGCTGTCCGAGATCGTCGGTGATGGCTCCCCGGATCTTGTATTTCACGTCGTCGGGCAAATAAGTTTCCACAAACGCGTAAAGGCTGTTGGTCAGCGGCAGCAGCTTGACATAGGCCCTGCCGAGCCAGTCCAGCCGATATGCGTGCAGATAGGCATAGATGGCGTAGACCACGACAATCGTCACGGCGAGCAGCACGACCTTGCCGAGGAACAACCAGAGAAACGCAGGCTCCCGTCGTGCTCCCTTCCATGCCACTGCCGTATTGCCGGTTGACATGCCGATGACCTCTTCGCGTCAGATCAGAGCAACAGACGACCGATGAGAGGCGGGCATAAGCTTCCCTTGCCATCCGCTGCGTGCGTTTTCAATGCACCATTTTTGGCAGTCGATTAAACAGATCACATCTGCTGCCGTAAACGGGCTTTTGCCCGTTCCGCTCTGCCGCCCCGTCTATGTCATCTGGTCCTCTGGCATCCGAAAGCGAGATAGGTTTACAATCTCGAGGCATTCGACGCCGGAATGCTCGCAGTCCCTGTTCTCGTCACCCACTGCAAGGGGGATCATATGCTTGATCGCAGACGCGTCATTCGAGCGGGTCTCGCTGCCGCCGCCAGCGTCCCGCTGGCTGCGCCAATTGGTGCGCTCGCCCAGCGGACCACAAAGGTCCGCTACAACGAGGTGGTCCGTTCCGTTCTTTACGTTCCCGCCTATGTTGCCATTACCAAGGGTTACTTTGAGGAACAGGGGATCGAGCAGACGATAACCACCGCCCAGGGCGGGGACAAATCCATGGCCGCTCTCCTGTCCAATGCCGCCGATATCGCTTTGATGGGACCAGAGGCCGCGATCTATGTGCTCACGAGCGACTCGCCGACGAAGGCGCGGATCTTCTGCGCGCTGACCTCCACTGACGGGTTCATGCTGCTGGGCCGGGAGAAAGTCGAGAAGTTCGACTGGAGCATGCTGCGTGGCAAGGAGATTCTTGGTTTCCGGCCGGGCAGCACACCGCTCCTGTTTCTGGAAGCGGCCCTGCGGAAGAATGGCATTGATCCGCAAAAGGATGTGAAGCTCATGAACAACGTCGCCATCCCGGCGCGCGTGGGCTCATGGCTTTCCGGGCAAAATCAATACGGCATCTTTATTGAGCCCGACGCCGCTCAGCTGGAGCTCGACGGCAAAGGGCATTTCCTGGCCTCCATTGGCGAGACTGTTGGACCCGCTGATTACACCGCGTTCATGGCGACGGACAAATACATCCGCGAGAATGCGGAAACCGTGCAGGGCTGGACCAACGCCATCTACAAGGCGCAGAAATGGACGCAGGCCGCCCCCACCGCAGAAGTGGTGGATGCGGTCAGGCAGTTCTTCCCCGGCGTCAATCCGCAAGCTCTTGCCGCCGCCACCGACCGTTATCGGCGTCTGAAAATCTGGAAGGATATCCCGACGATCGAGCCGAGCGCCATCGAGCGGTTTCAGGATATCCTGGTGGCGGGCGATGTGCTGACGACGGCCAAGCGCGTCAAATATGCGGACCTGATCATTACCGATTTCGCCAGCAAAGCCCACTAAAACGCCTGCGAGCTTCGGAATCGGGACACTAGCCCGTGCAAATGCCGAAAGCCGGCGGCGTCGCTTTGCCGAAGGTTGAGCTGCGCGGCCTCGATATGCGCTACTTCAGCCGGGAAGGCGAGACGGAGGCGCTCAAGGACATCACTTTATCCGTGGCGGCGGGCGAATTCGTCGCCATCATCGGTCAGAGCGGGTGCGGCAAGAGCACCCTCCTGTCGCTCATCTCCGGCATTCTCAAGCCGACCGGAGGCTCGGTTCTGGTGGATGGGAAGCCGGTCAACGGGCCTGATCGCAAAGTCGGCTACATGCTGCAGCAGGACTATTTGTTCGAATGGCGCAGCATTCTCGAGAACGTCATCCTCGGAGCGGAAATCCAGGGCGCCGACATGGGCAGGGCCCGCGCGCGCGCGCGAGAGCTTCTCACGAAATATGGTCTTGGCCAATTCCTGCACCATTTGCCGCGACAGCTTTCCGGCGGCATGCGGCAGAGAGTGGCGCTCGCGCGCACGCTTTGCACCGAGCCGGAAATCGTTCTGCTGGACGAGCCGTTTTCCGCGCTCGATTCGCAGACCCGGCTTGCGCTCGCGGATGAAGTCACGGAAATCCTGCGCCGGGAAGGAAAGACGACGATACTGGTGACGCACGACATCGCCGAAGCCATCAGCATGGCGGAGCGCGTGATCGTCCTCTCGCGCCGGCCCGGACGCATCAAATCAGATCATCCCATTCGCTTCGCAACCATCAACGGCGGCCGCCCGTCTCCCTTCCAGGCGCGCAACGCTCCGGAGTTCAATGGCTATTTCAACACGCTCTGGCAGGAGCTCGAAGTGCATGTCGAAGGCTGAACCGGCCGCGGTCGCCGGATCGAGTTCCGCAATATCGAGACTGGCTTGCGCATGAGCGCCGTGCGCGGCTCGCGGTGCGCGGGGCGCAGCTTGCCACCCTGCTGGCGTTTCTCGTGCTCTGGGAGGTATTGCCGAAGGCGCAAATCGTGAACCCGCTGTTCACCAGCTATCCCTCGGCGCTGTGGCCGACGTTTGTCGATCTGCTTGCGGAGACGCCGCGCCAGGCAGGCATCCTCACCCATACATGGTCCACGGTTTTTGCCACGGTCATCGGCTTCACTGCCGCCATGGTCGTAGGCATCATCATCGCCGCGGCGCTGTGGTGGTGGAACGATCTTTACAAGGTGCTCGATCCCTATCTGGTCGTAGCCAATGCGATGCCGAAGACGGCCTTCGTTCCGATCTTTTACATCTGGCTCGGGCCGACGCTTTCCATCTACGGCATGTCGCTTGCGATCTCGGTGTTCGTCGCCATCCTGATGATCTACAGCGGCTTTCAGGGGATTGATCCCAACAAGATCAAGCTGGCGCAGACTTTCGGCGCAACCAAGCGGCAGGTTCTCACGAAAGTGGTCTTGCCGGGGAGCATCCCGACGCTGATCGCCGCCCTAAAAGTGAATGTGGGCTTGTCGCTGGTTGGGGTGGTGGTCGGCGAGTTTCAATCGGCGAACATCGGCCTTGGCTATCTCATCCAGTACGGCAGCCAGATTCTTCAAGCTCAACATCGTGATGACAGCGATCACCATTTTGGCCATTGTCTCATCGCTGATGTATCTCGCGATCTCGTGGCTCGAAGCTGCCGTGATGCGCCGGCGGTAGGCCTTTCCGCGGCGATCATCGCTGCAACAATTCGCGCACGGCACGTTCGGCCTGATCGATTGCAATATGTGCGTACGCGTCGCCGCCCGCATCGGAATTGGCGATGGCAACGCGCCCGAAGGGCGCACGCGCCAGGGCAACGGTGCTTTCGTAGTCCGCGCCGTCGAACAGCGAGTTCGCGACGTAGCTGTAGCCGTGCGGCCAACGGTTGACCGTGATCGCTGCGATATCGCGCGCGCTGGAGAAGCCGCCGGGGCCAAGCATGCGGTCAAGCTCGTCGCGGATTTTCTCCTCGAAATCCGAGAACGTCATCTCGAGCAGCTGTGCGGCGCCGATGCGAAACTGGCCGCGCGCATCGAGCCCTGAATTGGGTGCTCCGGGCACATGCACAAGATGCAACAGCATCGGCTCGCTTGGCTCGCGCGGGGACCGATAGCCGCCGAGGCTGACAGGAAAATCCAGCGCCACGCGGCTGTGGAAAGACGCCGGCGCGGCAATGCTGTGGACTTTCAGCGAAATCCATGGCTGCCAATTGCGGACCAGGACATTGGTATAGACCAGCGGCGTCTTGACGTTGCGCGCCAACGCCTGCCGCTGCGCCTGCGGCAACTCGGACGCGATGTGCGGGATCACCATATGGAAGCAGGCAAGCACGACGTGCCGGGCTTTGATGCGGTGTGCGCCGCCGGCGCGGACATAGCCGACAAGAACTGTCTCGCCCGCGTTGCGGACATCGATGCAGGTGGAATCGAGGCGGACGCGCACGTTCTGGCCGGGGCGGTCGAGAGCGTCGTAGTTGAACCGCGCGAGAACGATATCATCCATGCTCTCGCCCGGTGCCGCTGCCGGCACAAGCGCGCGAACCAGCAGGCGAGCCAGCGAGGCATTGCCATCGGGAAAATGATAGATATACGGCTCGCGCCACTGGGGAGGCGCATCTGCCGGCAGATCGAGCCCGGCAAAGCCGGGATAACCAAGCTCGCGCACGTCAGCAGCTGGAACTGCGTCGCATCCCAAGCCGAAGAAATCGCGCGTGCGTCCCGCAAAGCAGTTCGCAACCTCCTCGCTGCAGCCGCAGATTTTGACGAGGTAGTCCCGATAGCTGGTGGTTTTCAGCAGCTGAAGTTTTTCCGGAGCGGACTTTCCCGCGAGCGGATCGTGCGCGCCGTCATATAGTGCAAGCAATTGGGTCTGGCTCGCCTTCGAGATGGGAAAGGCTGCAATCGATTGCGCAAGCGCCTTTACATCAATGGATGCGCCCGCGGCGCCAAACGACCCTGCAAGCGGATCGTTGGACAGCAGAACGTCGCGCCCGAATGTCTCGCGGGCGAAGAAGGCTCCGCGCGAAAGGCCGAGCGAGGAATAGAGGTTGCGGTCAAACGTGGTCTCAAAACGCGCGGTGTTGACACCAAGCTCGCGCAAAAGCCCCTTTGCGGTATCGCTGTAGAGTGTCCGCGGCGATTGGAGCGACTGACTGCCGCCGTAGCCGATGATCAGGCGATCGTCGAGCGTGAACTCGTTGCGCTTAGCGTGGCCGCCAAAATCGTCGTGATTGTCGAGAATGAGAATGCGCGCATTTGCGCCGGCCGTACGGCGGAAAAACCAGGCGGCCGCGAGTCCGCTGATGCCGCCGCCGACGACAACAAGATCATAGCCTTCTTCGATCGGCAGGCCATCGAGTGGATAATGCTGATGTGCGCGCGCGACGGCGTGCGCCACCTCGAAGGAGCCGGGATGTTGGCCGCGCAGGCCGGTCAGGGCAGGGGGATAACGCGCGGGATCGGCCGCGATCTGGCCGGCCGGCGTCAACCCGGACGCAATGGTGAGCGCCACCCCATTGAGGAAGTCGCGACGGGAAATATCGCGCATGCGAGAGTGTAGCACGCCGCCGGCGCGGGCTGGGAACGGCACCCCGTCGAATTACACCGCTTCGCGCAGCTTCACCGCCCCTTCGAGGTTGACGGAGACGAGTTGTGAAACGCCGCGCTCGGCCATGGTCACGCCGAAAAGCCGGTTCATCCGCGCCATGGTGATCGGGTTGTGGGTGATGATGACGAAGCGCGTGTCGGTCGCGCGCGTCATCTCGTCGAGAAGATCGCAAAAACGTTCGATGTTGTGGTCGTCGAGCGGCGCGTTGACCTCGTCGAGCACGCATATCGGCGCCGGATTGGTGAGGAACACTGCGAAGATGAGCGCGAGCGCGGTGAGCGCCTGCTCGCCGCCTGAGAGGAGCGAAAGCGTCGCCGGTTTCTTCCCCGGAGGCCTGGCGATGATTTCGAGCCCGGCTTCGAGAGGATCTTCGCTTTCGATCAGTTGCAGCTCGGCCGTGCCGCCCCCGAACAGCTGGCTGAACAGGTGCTTGAAATGCTTGTCGACCAACTCGAAAGAGGAGAGCAGCCGCTCGCGGGCTTCGCGATTGAGGTTTTGAATGCCCTGGCGCAGGCGCTTGATCGCTTCAACCAGGTCATCGCGCTCGCCTGAGAGCGACCCGTGTTGCGCTTCCACCTCGCGCAACTCTTCCTCGGCGCGCAAGTTGACGGCTCCCAGGCGTTCGCGATCTCGCCGCAACCGCTCGAGGTTGGCCTCCACGTCGGCGACCGCGGGCAGCTCCTTGCCGGGTTCGATGCCGGCAAGCTGGGCGACCTGCGCCGGCTCGACTTCCAGCATTTCACGGATTTCGTGGCCGACGTCGGCGAGACGTCGCGTGTCGCCTTCGAATCGCTCCTCGGCCCGCGCCGCCTGCTCGCGCGCGCTGCTCATGGCTTCGAGCGCCGCGCGCGCATTCCGGTCGGCCTCGGCCACCCCATTCTCGCCTTCTGCGAGACGATCGGCGGCGGCACGACGCGCCGCCTCCGCCGTCTCGATCTCTGTGATCAAGCCGAGCCGCTTCTCGGCGAAGATGCGCGGAGCCCCTTCCAGGTCCGCGTGCTCGCGGGTGGCCTCATCAATACGAGCTGCCAAGGTCGCTATCTGCAGGGCTGTGCCATCGTGACGTTCGCTCCAGCCCTGGCGTTCGCCGCTGATTGCAGCGAGGCGCCGCGCAGCCATCTCTGCTTCGCGCGCCAGCGCCTGTGACTGCGCACGCGCCTCGGCAAGTTGCGCGCGCTCGGTTTCAATGGCCGCTCGCACCGCCGCAAGCTGCGCTTCGACCTCTGCAACGGGAGACAGTGACGAGAGCCCACGATCGGCCTCGTCGCGTGCCGCGATCGTTTCATCGTGGCTCATCGTCAGCCGCGTCACCGCCTCCGCAAGGGCGGAGAGTCGCGCAGCGTTGCGGGTCGCCTGCCGCTCGGCTTCCGCATAGCGGTCGCGCGCCAGGCTCGCTTGCTGCTGCAGCGCTCTGCGGCTGCTCCGGGCCGCCGTCTCAGCTTCGGCGGCAGAGGTGACCTCGGCTTCGGCGAGCGTCACTGCGGCCTGCCTGGTCGCGACGTCCTGGCGCGCAGCCTCCAATTCCGTTTCGATATCGGCAAGGCGGTTCTTGCCCGCGAGGCGGCGGGCGGCGCCGGTGGGGGCGTTGGCGGCCACCGCGAAACCGTCCCAGCGCCATAGATCGCCCTCGCGCGAGACCAGACGCTGGCCGGGCTTGAGCAGCGTCGCAATGCGGGCACCCTCTTCGCGGCCTACCAGGCCGATCTGCACAAGCCTTCGCGCAAGCTCCTGGGGCGCCTTGACATGATCGGCGAGCGCCTCGGCGCCCGCCGGCAAGGCAGGATCGGCGGGATCGATGCTGGCGCCGCCCCAGTGCATTGGCGCACTTGGCTCGATCGGGGCTTCGAGATCATCTCCCAGCGCGGCGCCGAGGGCGGCCTCGTATCCTTTCTCGACGCTGATCTCATCGATCAGCGCCGGCCATAGATTCTTTGTATCGATATGAAGGAGCCTGGCGAGCGTCTTGGCCTCGGTTTCCAGGCGGTGCCCGCGCTTCTCCGCCTCGGCAAGCGGAGCGCGCGCGATATCGAGGGCCTGGCGGGCAGCGGAGTGTGCGGCCTCCGCATGCAATGCGGCGGCTTCGGCGGCGGCCAGCGAGGCTTGCGCCGCGGCAGACGCCTCCGCAAGCGCCGCCAAATCCGCATGCTCCGCTTCGGCAAGCTCTTTCTGCTCGCGCGCGATGGCCACCATCTCGGCGGCCTGACGTTCGAACCGATCGTTGTGCTCGCGCAGCGCCGTCGTGAGCGCGTGCCGCCGGGCGGTGAGGTCGGCAAGCGTGCCGGTGAGGGCAGCAAAGCTCGTCTCGGAAGCCGCGAGCTTTGCTTCAGCCTGCGCCACGGAGCCGGCGACGCTCGCTCGCCGCGCTTCGATCGCGCTGGTCTCCTCAAGCAACGTGGACTCTTCATCTGCGAGCCGAGCCAAAGCCGCGACCGCATCCTCGGCCAGCCGCCGCTCGCGTTGCGTGTCATCCCTCAACTGCACGAGCCGCCGGTCCAGCTCTGCCAGACGGTCTCTGGCGCGTGTCTCCTCCCGTTCCAGCGCGTCGCGAGCGAGCGTCAATCGCTGCAAGGCGGCAGCAGCGGATACTTCGGCCTCGCGCAGGGCAGGAAGCTGCGCCGCTGCGATCGCCTGAAGCTTCGCCGCCTCCGCCTGGGCGCGCGCTCGCTCGGCAACCAGGAGCATGGCCGAGCTCTTGCCGCGCTCGGCGTCCGCCAGCTCGGAATTGGCAGCGACCCAGCGCAGATGGAAAAGGGTGGCCTCGGTCTTGCGCACCTGCTGGGCGACGGCACGGTAGCGGACGGCTTGGCGCGCCTGCCGCTTGAGCGCGTCCATTTGCGCGGCCAACTGGTTGATGACCTCTTCGATCCGCTCGAGATTGTGCTCCGCTGCACGCAGGCGCAGCTCCGCTTCGTGCCGTCGCGCGTGCAGGCCGGATATCCCCGCCGCTTCCTCCAACACCCGCCGTCGCTGCTCCGGCTTGGCCTGGATGATCTCTCCGATACGGCCCTGGTGCACCAGCGCGGGAGAGCGCGCGCCGGTGGAAGCGTCGGCAAACAAAATGTGCACGTCGCGCGCGCGCACCTCCCGCCCGTTGATGCGATAGGTCGAGCCGTGATCGCGCTCGATCCGGCGCGCCACGTCCAACGTTTCGTGCGCGTTGAACTCGGCCGGCGCCTTGCGGGCACTGTTATCGATATGGATTGCCACCTCGGCGTGGTTGCGGCCCGGCCGCGTCCCGGTACCCGCGAAGATCACGTCGTCCATGTCCGCGGCGCGCAGGGACTTGTGCGATGTCTCGCCCATCACCCAGCGCAGAGCCTCGACCAGGTTCGACTTGCCGCAACCGTTCGGGCCCACGACGCCGGTGAGCCCGGGCTCGATCAGAAAATCGGCCGGCTCGACGAAGGATTTGAAGCCGAGCAGGCGCAATCGCGTGAGCTTCATGCCGACGCAGTTCCAATATTCACGAGCCGGCCTGGCAGAATCGCTCAGGCCTCGCGCCCGTCGGGTGGGTCGAGAAGTGCCGCATCGGGACGGAGAATGAATCGACGGTCGCGGTTGCGCAATAGAAAGAATGGAAAGATCGAATTGGCCCGCCTGATTGCGCGCGTCCTGACGCGCGCGCGGCGCGGCGGGCCAGCCCTCAGGAAAAGGAAAAAACCCTTATCATGCCTTAAGATAGGGCGCCATTTGCTTGTCCACTTCCTCCATGGTCAGGGCGCCGCGGAAGATCTTGCCGTTGATGAAAAAAGTTGGCGTGGAGTTTACTCCAAGCTTGTCATTGGCACGCGTGCGCGTCTCCTGGATGGCATCAAGCATTGGCTGATTCGCCAGGCACTCGTCGAAGCTCTGCTGGGTGAAGCCCGCTTGCCTGGCTATTCCGAGCATCGGTTCCAGCGGCTTCTGCACCACCCATTCCTTCTGTTGCGAGAAGAGCGTTTCGATCAGGGGAAAGTATTTATCCTTGCCGGCGCAGCGTGCCAGCATGGAGCCGGCGGCGGCCAGCGCGTCCAGCGGAAACTCGCGGAAAATGAAACGCACCTTTCCGGTGTCGATGTATTTCTTCTTAAGTTCCGGAAACGTCGTCTCGTGAAAGTGAGCGCAATGCGGACACGTCATCGAGGCATATTCGACGATGGTGACGGGAGCCGTCGCCGATCCGAGCGCCTCGTCTCCGAGCGGAGACGGCATCATGAGCTCGGCGATGGAAACATCGGCGCCGCCGGGCGGTTCCGGGATCGCTGGTTGTGGGCGGCCCCACTGGTAATAGGCGCCTCCCGCCAGCGCAGCGACCGCGGCGACCCCCGCGACCGTGCCGCCGATCAGCACCTGCCGTCGTCCTGTGTTGGGAACCGCGGCAGCCTCATTGACCGTATTCATGCCTGATATCCTCGAAACTCGAGCTCCGTGTCACCCCATAGCTTAGAAGCGGCAAATGTGGCAACGCGAAGCCGGCGGCCCAGTGGCGGCCGAGGTTTTTGGGCGGTCACGACTGCTTGATCGCCGCTCCCAATCGGGCCAACGCGTCGCGCAAATCATCGTTCTGGATGTCGCCGAGGCCTGCCCGAATGCGCTGCATGGCTTGCGGATCAGGCGGTGCGGGAATCTCGCGCACCGCGCGGCGGAGCGGAGCTTGCCGTATTCGGATTGCATCCACCGCCTGCCAGCCGAAAAAGGAATTGACCCGCTCGAGAATGACATTGGAAAGGTGCTGAATTTCCACCGCGACCGGACCCTCCACGCGCAGCATGAGCTTCCCCGGTTGTGGAAGCCCACCGTCAACCCTGCGCGACCACTGAATCTTTTCGGGTTCACAATGTTCCGCGATGTCGGCGCCCACAATCTCGGTCCAGCGCGTGACGAGCTCGCTCGATGCGAAGCCCTGTTTTGCGAAGGCCTCACTCAATGTCTTGTGCAGAAGCTGCGAAAGAGGGCGCGGCGGTGTCCTGCGCGGCTTGTTCATCGTGCACGCCTCTGCCACATCGGTCGTCGATGACGGTAGCAGCGCCCGTTGGGCAGGGGAAGAAAGCCCGGAAGAAAGCCCGGAAGAAAGCGCGATCTCGCGGCTCGGCTTCGTTGCATGCGGGCGATGCGTGCAAACGGTCTGCGGCCCTCCTGCGGTGGTACGACAGGCACCGCCGTGTGCTTCCGTGGCGGGCATTGCCCGGCGAGAGGACCGATCCTTATCGCGTGTGGCTCTCCGAAGTCATGCTGCAGCAGACCACGGTCAAGGCTGTTGCTCCGTATTTCGCGCGCTTCACCGCGCGTTGGCCCACTGTGCGCGCACTCGCGCTGGCGCCGCTCGACGAAGTGCTCAGGCTCTGGGCAGGCCTGGGCTACTACGCGCGGGCGCGAAATCTGCATGCCTGCGCCCAGGCGGTGGTTGAGCAACATGGCGGGGATTTCCCGCAGAGCGCGGCGGAGCTTGGCACGCTTCCGGGCATCGGCCCCTATAGTGCGGCGGCCATTGCGGCAATTGCGTTCTCGGCCCGCGCCGCGGCGATCGACGGCAACGGGGAACGGGTGCTCGCCCGCTACTTTGCCGTCGAGGAGTGTCTTCCGGCAGCCAGACCGTCGATCCGGCGTTTGGCAGAGAGTCTTCTTCCGTCAACACGGTGCGGAGATTTTGCGCAGGCACTGATGGATCTCGGCGCCATGGTTTGCACGCCGAAGAAGCCAGCCTGCATCGTGTGTCCGTGGTCGTCCGATTGCCAGGCGCGCCGGCGTGGCGATCCCGCAAGCTTTCCGCGCAAAACTCCCAGGCGGCAGGGCGATCGCAGATCAGGCGCGGCTTTCGTCATCACCCGCAAGGATGGCGCAATCCTCTTGCGCACGCGGGCGGACAGTGGGCTCCTCGCACGCATGGCGGAAGTGCCGACGACCGAATGGACGCCGGATTTCAATTGTCGCGACGCTCTCCTTCAGGCGCCGCGTCTGGCGCGCGTGGAGCCCAAGTGGCGACGCGTCCCCGGTCACGTCGCCCATGCCTTCACGCATTTTCCTTTACAGCTTATGGTTTTCGCGGCGATGGTGGGCGCTCCCACGCCGGCGCCGGCAGGGATGCGCTGGGTCGCCAAAGAGAAGCTGGCGGGCGAGGCCCTCCCGAGCGTCATGCGCAAGGTTCTCGCCCACGCATTGCAGCTCGATCGCATTGCAAGCAATTTGACTGGCGTCTCTACCGGCGCGCAACAAGCAAAGAGGAGGGTGAAGTGAGCGTTCAACGCATCGATACCAATGCCCGGATGAGCAAGGTGGTGGTGCATGGCGATACGGTCTATCTCGCAGGTTTGACGGCCGACAAGACGGTAGGGCAGGAACTCGCCGAGCAAACGCGCGAGATTCTCTCCCTCATTGATGCATTTCTCGCCAAGGCCGGCACGGACAAATCGAAGCTGCTGACCGCCACCATCTGGCTCTCCGACATCCGCACCGTCGCCGAGATGAACAAGGTATGGGACGCGTGGGTCACGCCCGGGCACACGCCGGCGCGCGCTTGCATCGAGGCCCTCCTGCAAGGGCCGG
>CAWJCB010000029.1:0-5046 GCA_963841105.1 uncultured Alphaproteobacteria bacterium | reverse complement strand
TGTTATGTACGTGTACTCGTTCGTCGTCCTGCCTGTTCCTGGTGGAGGACGAGGAAGGATTGCGCGCGCTCAACGCGCGCGGCCTGAAATCGCGCGGCTACACCGTGCTCCAGGCCGGCAATGGGATCGAAGCGCTTGAGCAGCTGGAGCGCCAGGGAGGCGAGGTCGATCTCGTCGTTTCGGACGTGGTGATGCCGGAGATGGATGGACCTGCGCTCCTGAAAGAGCTGCGCAAGCGCAAGCCCGACATCAAGGTGATCTTCGTCTCCGGTTATGCCGAGGATGCGTTTGAGAAGAGCCTGCCCGATCACAAGCAGTTCAATTTTCTGGCCAAGCCGTTCACGCTCAAGCAGCTCGTCTCCGCTGTGAAGGAAACCATGGCAGGCTGATCGCGCGCAGCGACGGGTTGTAGCCCAGGGCAAAAGCCCGGTGGATATTGGGCCCGTTCGGAGCGCGGGCCCGATGGTGAAATCTGGGATCTCCCACTGCGCTGCGCACCCGCGGTCACCATGCTACGTTTCCGTCATGGATCAGCCCAACGAGCCGCCGCGTGAAAACCACGTTGAAACCGAGAGCGACCGCCGCCTCGCGAACATCGTGCTTGTGATAATTTTGGTGATCCTGGTCGGCGGCGGAATTTGGCTCGCCAATGCCATGTTCGAGCAGCGCGCATTGGACGACTGCATCGCGCAAGGGCGCCGCAACTGCGCCGCGCCAATCGACGCGCCGGCGCGGTGATCGCTGTAAGACTCATCGCGACCCGAACTACGCGAGCCCCCCTGACCACCCTACGAAAGCTGGCCGCAGCCTTCGGCAGTGTTTATGGGCGGGCGGGTTTGAAACCCGCTCCTACTTCTGAAACTTCAGAACGAACTCGTCGATGGGTCTGCCGTTCGGCGGCTGCACGGAAAAATCGCGCGTGTCATCGGCATGGCGCCAGAAATCGCCCTGCGCAACGAGCTTGAAGCCGGCAGCCTCCACCTCGCTGCGCAGCGCGTTCTCCTCGATCCGATGAAACGTCTTCCCGACCGACGTGCCATCCCCCGCTCGCGCGGAATGATCCGCGACCACGAGCACGCCGCCGGACTTAAGCAAGGCGTAAAGCTTGCGGTTCATCGCGGTGCGATCGACGTTCATGTAGGTCGTGTCGTGGTAGAAGAAGAGAAACGTGATTAGATCGAGCTCGCCCACATCAGCGGGTGCCGGATCGTCGAACCGTCGCACCAGCGGCACGATGTTCTTGCCCGCGGGCGTTTTCAGTCGCGCTTCGAAGCGCGCCTTGGCGCGCTCGCCGAGGTCGGCCGCGTTCTGCGCATAAACGACGCCGCTCGTCGCCACGGCGCGAGCAAATAGCTCGGAGCTGTAACCGCCGCCCGCGCCCATATCGAGCACCTTCATTCCGGGACGCACGGCGGCGAAGGCGAGGAGCTGCATCGGGTCGCGCCGCGCATCGGTCTGGCGATCAGCGTCGCTGCGGTCGGCGGCCGCGATGATGGCGGCGTAATCAGGCGCGCCAGTTTGCGCAGGAGCCGCGCCAGCGCACGCTGTGACGAGAGCAATTGCGAGAGATAGCATTTTGGTGAACTCTGGCATTTGGGCGGTCCCTGAAATCCCACTTCGATGTCGTGTCATGCGAATCATGCTCGGTGTATAGGGTGGGCAAAATCGTACAACGTGCTCTACATGGCGGGCGCGGCGCGCGTTTGCCCACGCGGGCATAGCATCCCGTGCGCGCCTTTGCCCACCCTACGATTCATACGATGCGTTATCATGGGCGGCGGCGCAGCGCGATCAAGTAGAGGTGAAAATGCGAAGGATCCTGCTCGTTTTCACGATCGTACCCATCATCCTCGGCAGTGTCGCGCTCGCGCAGCCCTATCCATCGCGTCCGGTCACCATGATCGTGCCGTTCGGGGCCGGCGGACCGGCCGATAGTGTGGCGCGGATAGTAGGCGAAGCGATGCGCACGTCACTCGGCCATCCCGTGCTTGTCGAGAATGTCACGGGAGCATCGGGCACCATCGGGGTGACGCGTGCGGTGCGCGCTGCTCCCGATGGTTACACTCTGAGCCTTGGCAACTGGCCCTCTCACATCGTCAATGGCGCGATCTATTCGCTGCCCTATGACGTGCGCACCGACTTCGAGCCCGTCGCGCGCCTCTCAAGCAACCCTTATGTGGTCGTCGCGCGCAAAGACCTGCCTGCCGTCAACCTCAAGGAGTTCATCGCCTGGCTCAAAGCCAATCCGGATAAAGCAACCGAAGGGACCGCCGGGCCCGGCTCAGGTCAGCACGTCAGTGGAGTTCTACTTTCAGAACATCACCGGGACGCGCTTTGCGTTCGTGCCCTATCGTGCCGGCTCATCCGAGATCATGCGCGATCTCGTCGCCGGCCACATCGATCTCACCTTCGACCAAGCCATCACCGCGCTTCCCCATGTGCGCAATGGCACGGTGAAAGCCTATGCAGTGACGTCGAGCAAGCGCCTCGGCGCGGCGCCTGACATCCCCACGGTGGATGAGGCAGGCGCGCCGGGCGTGTACATCTCGACCTGGTACGGCCTTTGGGTGCCGAAGGGAACAGCGCCTGAGACTATTCGGAAACTCACGGCGTCGGCCATGGACGCACTCGCGGATGCGACTGTGCGCGCCCGCCTTGCAAATCTCGGCCAGGAGATTCCGCCGCCGGAGCAGCAGACCGCGCAGGCGCTTGCCGCGCAGCAGAATGCCGAAATCGAGAAATGGTGGCCGCTGATCAAGGCCGCCAACATCAAGGCCGAGTGAGCAGCCGGTGGATCTCATCATCCGCAAAGCACGGCTCGCCGATCGGCCCTCGGACGAGCTCCTCGATATCGGAGTAGAGAGAGGCTGCGTTGCAGCCATCGAGCGCGCGCTTGCCGCCGAAGGGCAGCAGTACGACGCACAAGGACGTCTCGCCTGTCCCGGGCTCGATTGAGACGCACATTCATCTCGACAAGTCGCGCATCATCGATCGCTGCGCGCCGCAGGAGCGCCGGACACTTAGTCCCGTCAAGGGTGTTACGCCGCTCAAGAAGAGCATGTCGGTCGAAGATGTTTACGCGCGCGCCGAACGCACGCTTGAGGACTGCATCAAGCACGGCACCACCCGCATGCGCACGCAGCTGGAACTCGACCCAGGCATCGGCATGCGCGGGTTCGAAGCCGTGCAGTCCTTGATCGGCAACTACAAATGGGCAATCGACATCGAAATCTGCGTCTTTCCCCAGGAAGGTCTGACCAACTATCCGGGCACCGAGGAGCTCCTGGTGGAAGGGCTCAAACGCGGCGCCAAGGTCATCGGCGGCGCGCCGCGCTACGACAGCGATGAAGCCGGCCAGATCAGGCGCATTTTCGAGCTGGCGCGCGAATTCGATGTCGACATCGACATCCATCTCGATGTCGGCCCCACGGCCGAAGCCATGAACATCTATCTGGTGCGCGAGCTCACCGACCAATACCGGCGCGGCGGCCGTGTTGTGGTGGGGCACATGGCGAAGCTCTCGCTAATGCCGCCCGACAAAGTGGCGGCCCTTGCCCGCGGCCTTGCCGACAGCGGCGTGGCCGTGACCGTTCTCCCCACAACCGATCTTTTCCTGATGGGCCGCGACCGCGATGACTGCGTGATCCGCGGCGTGGCGGATGCAAACCTCCTCTGCGACCACGGCGTCAACTGTTCGCTCTCGTCAAACAACATCCTCAACCCCGCGACCCCTTATGGCGATTGCTCGCTCATCCGCATCGCCAATCTCTATGCCAACGTTCTCCAGCTCGACCGGCCCGCCCAGTTGCGCGAGTGCTTTGAGATGCTCACGCACCGTTCGGCACGTCTCCTCAACCTAAAGGATTACGGGTTTAAGGTGGGCAATCCCGCCGATATCGTCATCATCGATGCGCACAGCCCGCAGCAGGCGATTGCGGAAATCTCGCAGCCCGTCGTCGCCTTCAAGAACGGCAAACAGACCGTGTCGTGGCAACCGCCCGAGCTCTTGCGGCCGTAGCGAATGCGTAGGGCGAATGAGCGTCGCGCGCGAAGCGTGCGCTGACGCGTAATCAGCCATGGCGGGTTACAGCGCGCCGGCCTGCGGCCAGCTGCGCCTAACCCGCCCTACAAAGCACGAAGTGGATTATTTCACCTCGATCGTCCCGACCTGATTGACCAGGCTATGCGCCATCACCGGATTGCCATCGGGAGTGACATCCATGTTGCGCACGATGTCGCCGCCGCCCGGAATGGCCCAGCTCTGGAATTTCTCCGTCTTCGGATCGAAGCGCACCATAGTGTTCGGTTTCGCGAACAATTCGTTGTACCAGATGGCGCCCTTCGCAAAGGCCATGCCGTAGGGCTGCGATTGCGGGCCGCTTGGCGAGGGCCATTCCTTGTGCGCTCCGTTCGCCAGGTCGAGCCTGCCGAGAAAACCGCGCGAAAAATCCGCATACCAGACGACGTCGTCGGGCGTCAGCACGAGCCGGCGCGGGCGCGAAGCCGCATTGGGCAAGGTGTATTCCTTAATCGCCAAGGTCGCGGGATCGATGGTCGCAATCTTGTTGGCGCCGAACTCAACGAACACCGGAACGCCCTTGGAATTGATCATGATTCCATAGGGACGCGAATTCGGTGTCGGTGAAGGCACGAGCTTGATGTCGCCGCTGCCGGGATCGAGGCGTCCGACCATGTTGCCGTTCTGCACCGTGAACCAAATGACACCGCTCCGATCGATGGCAATGGAGTGCGGGTCCTTCGCCTTGGGGTCGGGCATCCTGTATTCAGTGATGTTGCCGGTGCGCGGATCGAGCTTGCCGATAAGGCTCAGGAAATTACCCGTGAACCAGACATTCCCATTGTTGTCCTCGGCCAAGCCGTGTGGGCCCGTCTGACGCGTCTTGACCGGATACTCCTTGATGTTGCCCGTCTTTGGATCAGTACGTCCGAGTTGCCCGGCAAGCTGGCCGGTGTA
Organism: uncultured Alphaproteobacteria bacterium; assembly: GCA_963841105.1. GTDB lineage: Bacteria > Pseudomonadota > Alphaproteobacteria > Rhizobiales > Xanthobacteraceae > VAZQ01. The sequence continues at coordinate 71 of CAWJCB010000029.1, read as the reverse complement.
CCAGATGCTGCCGTCGCGCGCCGCCATGGGATCGTGAGGCCGTGAGCCGGGGGTGGGCACCGGCCACAGCT
>CAWJCB010000028.1:0-544211 GCA_963841105.1 uncultured Alphaproteobacteria bacterium | reverse complement strand
TTGACCCAACTCGGACAACGGCAGCCAGTTTTGCTGTGCTGCACAACAACCTTGACATTGTGGTAGGTTAAGGCCGTCTGCTACCGGGAGGGCTACGTGAGACGGCGCGGCACAGTAAGCCGGAAACCCTCGAAAATGCAGCACCGCAAGCCGACGAGGCCGAAGCGTAGCAACGCGCCAGCGGCCACGCGCCGCGGCAGCTCTTCCATTGCCGATTTCCAAGAGCAAGTCGCCATTCTTGCCCGCGAGTTGGCGGAGACGCGAGAGCAGCAGACCGCCACCGCTGACGTGCTCAAGGTGATCAGCCGCTCGACCTTCGATTTGCAGGCAGTGCTCGACACGCTGGTCGAATTGGTGACCCGGCTCTGCGAGGCAAAAGATGCTCTCATCTTCTTACGTGACGGCGAACTCTTCCGTGTCGCCGCACGCTATGGCTTTTCGACCAAAAATCAGGAATACATCGAGCAGCATCCGATCACGGTGGATCGAGGCAGTGTCGTTGGACGAACGGCGCTTGAAGGACGACTGGTTCATATTCCCGACGTGCTGGCCGATGCGGAGTACACCTATTTTGAGAACCAAAAGATTGCCGGCTACCGAACGGCGCTCGGAGCCCCGCTTTTGCGGGAGGAAAATGTCGTAGGGGTGATCTTCGTTGGGAGAACGGTTGTACAGCCGTTTACTGACAAGCACATCGAGTTGGTCACGAATTTCGCCGCCCAGGCCGTCATTGCCATCGAGAATACGCGACTGCTCAAAGAGTCTGCGCCAGCGGACCGATGATCTGTCAGAATCGCTTCAGCAGCAGACCGCCACCGCCGACGTGCTCAAGGTGATCAGCCGCTCGACATTCGATTTGCAGGCAGTGCTCGATACGCTGGTCGAGTCAGCGGCGCGGCTATGTGAAGCGGATAGAACACTCATATTCCGTCGAGAAGTGAGTGCTATCGTCGGCCGCCAGTTACGGTTTCTCCGAACAATTTCAAAAATTGATGAGGAGCAATCCAATCGTGCTAGGACGCGGCACTCTGATCGGGCGCACTGCTCTAGAAGGACGAACGTCCACATTCCCGACGCGCTGGCCGATCCCGAATATACTTGGACCGCATCTTTAAAGCTTGGCGAAATTCGGACCCTGCTCGGTGTCCCGTTAATGCGCCAGGGAACACTCATCGGTGTTATGTCAATGAATCGCTGTACGGTGCGTTCGTTCACCGACAGGCAAATCGGTCTTCTTATCACCTTCGCTGACCAGGCCGTCATAGCCATCGAGAACGTGCGGTTGTTCGACGAAATCCAGGACAAGAGCCGCCAGCTCGCGGAGGCAAGCCGGCACAAGTCGCAGTTCCTGGCCAATATGAGCCACGAGCTGCGCACGCCGCTCAATGCCATTCTCGGCTACACCGAGCTGATCCTCGACAGCGTCTACGGCGAGACGCCGGAGAAGGCGCGCAGCGTGCTCGATCGCGTGCAACGCAATGGCCGCCATCTCCTCGGACTGATCAACGACGTGCTCGATCTCTCTAAGATCGAGGCGGGCCAGCTTGTTCTCGCGCTGGGCGATTACTCGCTCAAAAATGTCGTGTACACCGCTTTCAGCGCGGTGGAGCCATTGGCTAAAGAAAAGAAGCTGGCGTTCAAGGTCGAGGTGCCGCCCGATCTGCCGCCTGGACATGGCGACGATCGCCGGCTGACGCAGGTGCTCCTCAACTTGGTCGGCAACGCCATCAAGTTCACCGACGCAGGCGAGGTGGCGATTGAGGCTTCGGTCGCTAATGGGTCGTTCAGTGTCATGGTGCGCGACACCGGCCCCGGCATTTCTGCGGCCGATCAGGCCAAGCTATTCCAGGAATTCCAACAGGCCGACAATTCCATCACACGCAAGAAAGGAGGCACGGGATTGGGGCTCGCCATCTCGAAGCGAATCATCGAGATGCATGGCGGACGCATTTGGGTGGAGTCCACCCCCGGTCACGGTTCGACCTTTGTATTCAAGCTTCCCGTCACTGTCGCAGAGCAGGCGAGACCAGCGTGACAAAGCGCATTCTGGTGGTCGAGGATCAGGAGGATAATCTACAAATCCTACGCGATCTTCTGACGAGCGCAGGTTTTGGAATAATTGAAGCCACAAATGGCGAGGAGGGTGTAAGGGCCGCGACAGCCGAACGGCCGGACCTCATCTTGATGGATATTCAGCTTCCACTGCTCGATGGCTATGAGGCGACGCGCCGCATCAAGGCCGATCCGGCGTTGCGAGCGATCCCAATCATCGTCGTCACTTCGTATGCATTGAGCGGTGACGAGGTCAAGGCACATGAGGCAGGCTGCGACGCCTATGTACCCAAGCCCTATAGCCCGCGTCAGCTTCTGGCGAAGATTCGTGAATTTTTGCCGTAGGGCTTAAGTGCTGGCAGGTATGACCGCTTTTGGCACACAGCGGGCCAGAGCATATGCGACGGCATGTCCGCAGCTGCCGAAAGCTGACAAGCGGTGTGGAGTGGGACTTCGCTTTTTGGCACTCAGCAGCCCAAGCCAATGTGGGCGGCATGTCCGGTGCCGGCGAAAGCTGACGCGGCGCTCACCAACCCCGATGCATCGCTCGCGCGGCGCAATCGAGGATCATGCGCACGTCTACGTCCTCTCCGATCAAGTCCTCGTCGATGTCCGACGCAGCCCGCTCATGCGCTAGCCGGCCCTAGACAACACAGCGGCCGGGCTCGAAAAAACGAGCGTACGGCCATTTCTGGCCGTTTTGCTGCTCGGCCGGATGGCTGATGGCGGGATTCAAATTCGGGAAGCCGCACACCGACGGGCGGATGTCAAAGGGAGGGGGGTGTTGCATCCGTCATTTGACGTTTGACGGTGCGAGCCGGAGGCCATGAGAATAGGGAGATTTCGAGGAGTGATTCGGAGGACACCATGAAGGCAGAGAAGAGCCTCCAAGAGAAGCTACATCGTCTTGCTGATGGGCTTTGGCTTTTGAAATGGTACGACGATGTTTGGAATGAAGCGGATGAAGCCTTCTCAGGCTTCCGAAGCGAGATCGCAAGCCTGAGCGACCAGGACCGGGCTTATGTGTACGGCCGGTTAGCGGAGATGGACCGTGTAGCCGAAGAAAGACCAGCGTACACGGAGCACTGACCTCCCGGTGCGTTGCCGCAATACCCGATCACACACACACATACGACGAAATTGGCTCCGCCGGGCGGCTACTTCAGTGACGGGCGCTTTTCCAGGCGCTGACGCGCATCTCGGCGAGCGCGGCCTCGATGTCGAGGGACTTTGTTGTCATGGGAAGACGGTATCCTTTTGCAATAACCAAAGCAATTCGGAAGGGACGATGCTTATGCGAAATGAATTTAAGATTGTAGGCTTAGTCGGTGCGGCCTGTTTGTGGAACGTCGTCGCTGGATTGCATTCTGACCTATGCGATGTGCGGGAGCTTTGCCGGGCTGTTGTCCCGGAGCTGACCCACGGTCCGCATAACGATCACCGCCCAGGGCAGCCGCCTCAACAAATACAAGTTTCCGCGATCAGCACCGCCTCGTCGTCTACATAGCGCGGTCAGTCTCACCAGCATGCTCGCTGGTGCGATCAATCCACTCTAGGTGGCACGAGGCGCGGCTTGTGCGTGCGGATGAGCGCGGCGCGTGAGCAGCCGCACGAGCGCATCCACGCGAGCGCGGCCTCAATGTCGAAGGGCTTCATGTGAGCCGTCGTAGCGAGCGCTGTAGCCGGCGCCAGCGCAAGTGCTGCCCGCGCGGTGCCGACCATGTCCGCAGCCGGCGGAAGGAGACATACGATCGCTAGAGAGGGATTCAGGTTTTGACCCAACTCGGAAGTCAACTGTGCATCGCAGCATACGAGCATTTATGATTATTGATCTACCACGACCTGCAAAATGTCCGACATCCCCGCTGACGGGTCCCTGACAATTCGATATCCTCCATGGCGATCCTGGCCCAGGGAGATCGGATGCAATTCGAACTGTTGAAGCGACGCCAGTTCATTACCCTTCTCGGTGGCACGGCGGCAGCTTGGCCGTTCGCTGTGCGGTCTCAGCAGTTGGCGAAGATGCTACGAGTCGTGCTCCTCGCCACGCTCACTCTTCTCGGCACACCGCTCGTCGGTGAGGCCAAGAATATCCCGCGGCTCTGCTTCCTTACATTCGACCCAGGTACATTGCGATCAACACGATTTGACGCGTTTTTCCAAGGTCTGCGTGATCTGGGCTATGTGGATGGGCAAACCATCACCATCGATTACCTTTCCGCGGAGGGCCGTGGCGAGCGGTTTCCAGCTCTCGCTGCCGACTGTGTTCGCCTCAAAGCCGACATCATCGCAGTAAGCACCACCCCAGCCGCCCAGGCCGCGAAGAATACGACCCGCACGATCCCAATCGTCATGCTCCCACTCGGCGACCCTGTGGGAACTGGACTGGTAGATGGCCTTGCCCACCCAGGTGGAAACGTTACCGGAATGTCAATGATGATTTCCGAGCTTGCGGGCAAGCGACTTGAGTTGTTGAAGGAGGCTGTGCCTGGAATTTCTCGGGTGCTTGTGGTGTCGTACCTCACCGACCCGATCGCACCGTTACAGGTGAAGGCACTGAAAGAGGCAGCCCGCGTGCTGGGCGTGACGCTGCAAATCCGTGAAATCCGGAGCCCCGACGATCTGCCGGCCGCGTTCGACGCTGGCACCCAGGAGCGCGCCGAGGGCCTGCTCACGACGGCCGAAAGCATATTCATTGTTCAGCGCGCACGAGTGACCGACCTCGCGGCCCGCCACAGATTGCCGGCCATGTACCCTTATTCGATACAAGTCGTGGATGCCGGGGGCTTGATGGCCTATGACATAAGTTGCAGCGAGCGCCGAGCTGAAGCCGCAGGACGCAAACTTTGCGAGGCGCAAGCTCCCGATCTGCAGAGGAGTGCCGCCAGCTACGTCGACAGAAATCTTGAAGGGTGCCAAACCTTCAGATCTTCCCATCCAGCAGCCGACGAAGTTCGAGCTGACCATCAATCTCAAGACTGCCAAGGCGCTCGGGCTGACAATCTCAGAATCCTTCCTCCTGCGCGCCGACCAGCTGATCGAATAAAACTGGTTTGCTGCCGTGCATTAGTCCGGAACTGACCCCCTGCGGACGTAAGCTGGGTCGAAATCTCGCACCGCAGCGAGCCCCTGACTGATGCTCGGCAATGCGATATGCTGCCGCGGAGTTGGTTGGGCAGCGGATGAAATCCGATCAATTCAAGAGGCGCGAGTTTCCTCACCGCAAGCCGAGCGACGAGGAAAATAATCCGACATAGGAAAAGAGACGACTATCGATGGAGCGAGCTTTGATAAAGCTCCGTGCATTTTGCGAGAAGCTCGGCTGAACCGCGTTTGCGGTTCAATTTGGACCGATCATAAACGACTCTTGCCCAATTGGTTTGATCATCTTGCGCATTGAGGCGAAAAATAAAGAAAATCATCAATTCATGGAAGCTATTCTCTCCTGTCGTACCTTTATCTGCCCGCTCATCCTCAATGGTAGCAGCAACGGCGCAATCGAGGTCTTGACGGCTGAACGATTGCGCCCCCGGGGCGCCCCAACGAAAAGACGACGAAGATCGTAATTAAGGTTAGACGCATGCCCATCGATAAGGTTACCGCTAAGCATCACCATATGGCAATGCGAAGTCAAAATCGTTTTTCAACAGTATCGACCCCAACCTGACATAGGCCGCTCACGATTTGTGCGGCGCATATTGCCGCACCGCGCACCAGTTTCCATTGGCGTATTTTCCTGTTCTGATGGCTGGCCGCAGTTGGCGTGCGTGGGCAGGGCCTGCCGACTGCACGAGCGCTCGGCCTCGAAGTGCCACCACCCCTGCTCGCCCGCGCCGACGAGCTGATCGAATAAAGGCCTGGTTGCTGCATCTGCTCACAGCCGCTTGTGGCACAGGGCTGCCGCGCCGGAATGTCCGCGATTATGGAGAGTCTCGGAGGGTAAGCGGACGGTCGGCGTTGCATCAGCTTGCCGACTGATCTGTGCAGGCCGCCGTCGGGCAAAGTCCCCTAGCGAATGGAAAGTTTGGCCAATACGGTCCGGTATCGCTGACCCTCGGGGGCGAACATCAGGCGGTCCCCTGCGAATGACAAATCAGACCCGACGGATTGCTTTTTGTCACCTTTTGCTGCGGGGGAACCGGTGGATGCCCGTAAGCGTGAACCGAGAGCTCGGTCCCAATGACCGTTGCTCGCCGGACGGAGCCGTCATCAGCGCACTCCTCTGCGCAGTCGTTGAGGGAGACGCAATAGTTGGTTGGACGGAAAACTCAGGATTCACGGTTAGAGAAGTCGGAGAGGATGGCACTCTGGCCCCGCTCGATTTTCGGCCCACGGCTCTAACATTTCACGCGCGGGACTATGACGCTAAGGCGGCGGCAGCGGGAGTGGTGGCGATCAGCTCATTGATCGCAAAACGTCGTATTCGGGAACACAATACCGGAAATCTTCTTACCTCATTGCGTGAAGCAGCATTCGAGCGCGCCACGATACAAATACTTGACAAGCTTCAAGGTCATTCTGTTGTCGGAGTTCTGCTTCTTGACCAGTAATACGAACGAAACCAGTGGGCAGAGGACGCCCTCTTGTCCAAGGAGTTCAGACGTCGACTTGCTCGGCTATGGCAAGAGCGTCATCGACTTCGATGCCCAGATACCTGACCGTGCTTTCAATCTTGGTGTGTCCGAGTAAAAGTTGGACGGCTCGCAAATTTCCCGTGCGGCGATAGATCAGGGTTGCTTGGTCCGCCGCAGTGAGTGCGTACCGAAGCGATCTGCGTCTAGTCCGATGCTGGCGATCCTGCCAGCGGCCTTCATATACTCGTCGATCGCCTCCCGAGTCTGCTCTGTCAATTCAACCTGACGGGCTGCCCGGTCTTCTTTTGACGCACCGTCGCACGCTCAACTGCATGTCCCTTTGGGGCAACATCCTTGACCTTGAGCGCGACGACATCGCACCCCCGAAGCTTGCTATCGATGGCTAGGGTGAACATCGCCAACTCACGGATTTGGCCCTCGACTTGCAGCTTCGTCCGGATTGACCAGACGTGCTTTGGTCGAAGGGGTGGCTTGGCACCGATCAGTTTTCCCTTGTTCCAAGCCGGGCGTCGAGGCGAGGTCGCTGAAACGTATTCGTGGTCCTGCATGGTCATACTCCCTCGTTTACTGAGGACGACCATGGTGGCCCGGCGGCCAGAATGTATTGAAGGTGCGTCTGCTTTCGGGTCAATCCGGCGATAAAGTCCCTGCCCGTGCTCGGAGCCTATGTGAACAATTGACCCACAGCGGTCATTTATGTTCGCCACAGCCAGCGGCCAAGAACGACTGCCGCAAGCATGCCGACGAGCTGCGCGGCGATGAAGGCCACGACGCCTGTAGGAGCGATGCCGGCGAAGGTGTCGGATAGCGAGCGCGCGATCGTCACGGCCGGATTGGCGAAAGACGTTGAAGCGGTGAACCAGTAAGCGGCCGTGATGTAGAGGCCCACGGCGTATGGCATAGCCACCGGCGTGTGCGCGACGCACCCAAAAATCGTCAGCAGCAGCCCGAAGGTTGCAATGGCCTCCGCGAGCCACTGCCCCGACCCTGATCGCACAGTGGCCGAGAACTGCCATAGCGGCAGCTCGAACATTAGATGCGCGGCCCAGACGCCAAGAATAGCCCCAAGCACTTGAACGACAATGTAAACGGTCATCATCGGTGCCGTCAGCTCACGTCGGAGTGCAAAAGCGATGCTCACGGCCGGATTAAAGTGTGCGCCGGAGATCGGGCCGAACGTCAGGATCAACACTGCCAGAATGGCACCGGTCGGCAGGGTGTTGCACAGAAGAGCGAGCGCGTTGTTACCGCCCGCGAGCTTCTCAGCCATTATGCCAGAGCCCACGACGGCCGCGAGCAGAAACGCTGTTCCTAACCACTCCGCAAAGGCGCGTTGCGCAAGCGACGGCATCAGGTCGGCTCGGACGCCTTCGCAGTCGCGCCCTGCGTGCGGCCGATCTCTTTCAGCTTAGCTTGCAGGCTGAGTTGATCGAGCGAGCGCAGCGGCAACGCCGCGAATATGCCGATGCGCTGATGCAACATGCGATAAGCATCCTTGAACGCGAGCGCGATCTCGGCCGGATTGCCCTTGACTGCGGCCGGATCGGGAATGCCCCAATGAGCCGTCATCGGTTGACCCGGCCATATCGGGCACGTTTCGCCAGCGGCGTTGTCGCAAACGGTGAATGCAAAATCGAGCGGCGGCGCGCCGGGCTTGGCGAATTCATTCCATGACTTTGAACGAAAGCCCGAAGTGTCATAGCCAAGGCCCTGCAACAGCCGAATCGTTTCCGGGTGCACCTGTTCTTTCGGCTGACTGCCCGCGCTGTAGGCGCGGAATTTGCCCGCACCCAGCTTGTTTAGGATGGCTTCCGCCATGATCGAGCGAACCGAATTGCCGGTGCAAAGGAACAACACATTGAACAATTTCGGCCACGGCACGCCTCACGCGGCGAGCTGCGGCGCGCAACACGACTTCTCATGCGCGACTCGTGCAACGCGCTCGCCCGTGCCGTCGCCGTAGTCAGTGCTCTCGCCCGTGGTAAGGAACGTTTCCCATGAGATGCCAGCCGGATCGTCGATCCAAGATTTTTCCGATTTGGCATAGCAGCAAGCCGTTTGCCCTTGCTCGATGACGTTGCCGCCCGCCTTGTGCAGCCGGGCATGAATTTCAGTTAACTCGTCGTGGTCCTCGACTTGGATTCCGAGATGATCGAGTCCGGGTTGCCGACCACGAGTAGAGATAGCGAAATTGACGCGAGGATCGTCAAGCATCCACTTGGCGTAATCCGTCTTGATGACCGCAGGCTCCGCAGCAAACAGTGCCGAATAGAAGCCGATCGATTGTTTTAGATCGGCAACGGCGACGTGCACGTGCATTCGCTTCATGACGGTCGCTCCTATACGGCAGGCAACGGCTGATAGCCGATGCGGTCCATCATTGATTCAAAATACTCCCGGACCTTGTGCGGAAAGCGAAGCCCCTTCACGATTGCAGCGGATCGCAGCAGCGGCAGCACGCGAACATCGTCGAGCGACAGTGTGCCATTGATCGCGGTCGGGCTTTCGATCAATCGGTCTAGGTCCTCAAGATCGGGCATCAACTCGTTGATGTGATGTCGAGTGTTGGCGCGCAGTTCGACAAAATCGCCGAACGTCTTGCGCTTTCGCAGATTGTAGTGGTCGAGCGCGGCGACCGTGCCGAACTCCGGCAAGCCGAGCAGCGGATAGCGCGGCATGGTCAGCGGCGCGGTCTTGGTGACAACTTTGTCGGCCCATGCGGCGACTTCGCTGCGTTGCGGGCCGGCGAGGACGGAATCGCCGAGGCCATCGACGTGTGTGACCATATCCATGCTTTCCAACATGCATTGGCCGTCATCCTTCACGAGGATCGGGATCACCCGTTTGCCGACAAGTCCGACCATTGTGTCGGAATCGTCGTCGAGGACGACGGTCTCCTGCAAATGCAGGTGCTTGAGCGCAGCGATCATGCGCACGCGAAAGCAGAGAGAGCAGTGCTCGAACATATAGAGCCTCATGACACTCGCTCCTTTTGACGTGCCGCAGAGCGCGCGGGAGCCTTGCGTTCGTCAGGCGTGCACTGGTCGGGGCGGCCCTGGCAGCAGTTCTCGGTCAAGTAGCCGAGCAATGCGTTCATCGTGTCGAACCGTGCCACGTAGATCATCGAGCGACCATCACGCCGCACGGTGACAAGTCCGGCATGGCGCAAGCGATCAAGGTGGAATGTGAGTGTGTTCGTCGCGAGCTTTAGGGCGCTGGCGACGCTTCCCGCAGACATACCTTCTGGTCCCCCTGCACAAGCAGGCGATAGACATCGAGCCGATTGTCCTGGGCGAGAGCGGCCAATGCCGCCACTGCGTCGCGCTTTTTCATATTTCAGTAGATATGGAAATGTAGCCTGCAAGTCAAGAAATATTTCTAGAAATACTGAAATGAAGATCGTCTGGTTATGGCGCGAAGCGGCACAGTACTTATGCGAGGGAACCTGGCCCGCTCACCTCGCCGCCCCTTCTCCGACCACAACGAACGGTGCCCAGTAGGCCGGGTAGGCATTGCGCGGATCTGACGTATCGTCGATGTAGGCGAGCATGGCACGGCGAAGCGCCTCGGCACGGCCGATTGCGGGGTCAGACTTCATAATGTCGAACGTCGAGGTCGTAAGGCGCATTGCAGCGTTGCTCTCCACCGCCCAGTGCGAGACTAGGAGCGCACGCGCACCCGCATAAAAGAAGGCGCGCGCCAGTCCTGAGAGTGCTTCTGCGCCGGGCTTATCGCCCGCGATGGTGTTGCAGGCGGAGAGCACCACCCAATCCGCGTTCAGCTTGAGCTGCGCTACTTCGCTGGCGGTAAGGAGACCATCGTCTACATCGCTCGGCTGCTTCGGGAGCGTCAGCGCGAGCGACGGCTCGGCCAGGCCCTTGATCTCACCCGCGACAAGGCCATGGGTGGCGAAATAGACCACACGATAATCGGATAGCGCCGCGTGCTTGACCGTCGTTTCGCTGGCGTCCTGGCGCAGATGGATGCTGCTTTGTGGCGCGCCGAGATTTTGCGCCACGGCCCGCAGCTCCGCCGTGGTCTCCGGCAGGCGCGGCAGCGCCTTGCTCAGCATGCTGCGGTCGATGTCCACGCCTTTCCAGAACTCGGTGTAGGAGCGAGTAGCAACAACGCGCCTTTGCTCCGCGTCCGGCCGGTTCTCCTCCTCGGCATTGAAGAACCGGATCACCGAAGCCGATCAGCGGGCTCTTTGCCTCGTCTTTCCGCGCGAACACGCGCAGCGCCTTTAAACTCGCGACCGAGGGCATCACGCTCACCGCATGGCGGCGCAGCAGCCAGGGCACATCGCGATAAGCGGCAAGATCGCGCGGCGTCTTCATCTGCGGCACCGCGACCGCAGGCTTCTCCGTCAACAGCAGATGGAACGGCAAGGCAGTGAGTGGCCCCGACGGCACGACGATCAAGTGCTTTTTGTCCTTGATCAGCCCCTCAACCGGGCCGATGAGCGTGCCATAGAGCTCATGCGCGAGCGCAAGATCGAACAGCTCGCGCGGGCCGTCGGCGGGCGTGCAGTCGTCGCGGGCGAGGCCGCGGAGGCTAGCCTCCTCGCATTCATTCGCGAGAACCCGGCCGCATTCTGCACGCGACAGTCCACGGCTTTTCGCCTGCGCTTGCGTGCAGTCGGTACGTACCAACCCGCGATGCAAGGCCTCCACGTCAAGCCCGCGGCGGAATGCGGTGACTTTCTCCGCCAGCCCGTCGGCGCCCAGCAGGATCGCTTTCCACACAAACCCTTCCCGCGTCAGCGCGAAAACATATGTTTCCTTGTTCCCAATCGAGAATTCCTTGGGACCCGTCAGATAGAAAACAAGCGCATCGTTCGGGCCGAGCATCCGTGGAACCTCATCAGCCTTCAGCGGCTTTGCGCCAGCGAGAGCAGCATAGTCAGGAAATTCCTTCTCGATCCGGGCTACAATTCTCATGAGCCTGGTTTCGGTCTCCGCAATCTGCTTGCGGATTTTCTCGACGGTTGATTGATTTGCCTGACCTCGCGCCTGCGAAAGCGCCTCGATCAACGCGCTGTCGCGCTCCCGCCAGAAGGCAGTAAGGTCCTGGCGCTCACGTACGAGAGCAGCCAGCGCATCGTTACCGGCCGCAAAGCGCAATCCCAACTGATGGACGGCGCTGGCGGCTGATGACTGCTCCGCCTGCTGCGCGACTTCGAAGGCTTCGCTGTCGAGCGCGGGTGTGGGCGCGGCTGCTTTCCGGGTGGCGGCACTCAGGTTGGCAACGTGAAGCCGGAAGAAATCTGCCGTAATTTGCCGTGCAGAACCGGACGCGCCCACCTTGCTGGGCGCGCGAGCGGCCTCCGCCGCCGCATGCGCATTCACGGCCGCGATCGCCTTGCGCGAGTGGAGAACCGCATTCTCGATGTCGCCCAGGGTGGCGTACAGTTCCGCGAGATTGATAAGAGCCGGAGAATCCTGCGGATCGGCTGCCAGTGCACGCTTGTAGCTTGCCTCGGCTTCGCTGAAGCGGCCCTTCATCTGATAGACCAGTCCCAGTCGATCAAGAACGTAGGTGTCAATGGGATAGTTCTCGCCGAAAGCGCTACGGGTGATCCCCAGAGCACGTTGCATGAGGCTCTCGGCCTCCCTATAGCGTTTCTGCCGATAATTGATATCTGCAAGCACCTCGAGCGTAGAAAGCATCGTCGCAGTGGTCGCACCGGCGCCTTTCTCATTGATTGCCAATGAGCGCTTCGTCACCGCTTCCGCTTCGTCGTAGCGATTCTGGCCTATATAGGCTTCGGCCAACTGATCGAGGATCATTGCGACGTAGCCATGGTTCTTCCCGTAGGCTTTCTCCTGGTTCAGCAGGGCGCGTTTCAGAAGACCCTCGGCCTCGGCGAAGCGGTCCTGGCCACAATAGAGCTGAGCCAGAAAGACAATCGTTGACGCTGTGTAGGCGTGATTCGGGCCAAGCCTTCGCTCGCGGATCGCCAGCGCACGCTTGTAAAGGTCTTCTGCCTCGAGTGATCGGTTCTGCAAGGCATAAATCCGGCCAAGATTATGCATCTGCCTAGCAACCTCGACGTCATCCCGGCCACGCGCCTCTTCCTGAATGGTAATTGCACGCTTTATTGCTGCCTCCGCTTCGCGATATCGGCCAACACTCCGGTACATCACAGACATGTTGTTGAGCACAACGGCGACATCCGGGTGGTTCGGGCCACGCGTGCGTTCGCTGATGGTTATTGCTCTTTTGTAGAACTCCTCTGCCTCCGGCACCCGGTTGAGGTAGTCGTCATACAGATTGCCCAAGGCAACGAGTGCATTCCAATACAAGGGATGGTTTGTCCCAAACCGTGCCTTGACCGCCGCCTCGAATTTTTCGGCAGCCGCAAGGGCCGTGGGATAATCCGCGGCGTCATAGGCGGTTTGATATTGCTTGTAGATGTTCGCGATATCGGCGGGCTGAGCGTGGAGCGGCGCCAACCACGCTGCTGTAAATGAAAGCACCAGAGCAGTGAGATAGAGGGCGGCTCTGTTGCATATTGAAGAATCGATTGGCATTTGCGTCCTCGGTGCACATCGCAAAGGCACAACCCCGCTCACCTCGCCGCACCTTCTCCGACTACCACGAACGGTGCCCAGTAGGCGGGGATACGCATTGCGCGGATCGGAGGGCCATTGCGCGAACAGGCGGAGCCGACTCTCCCGGCTGGCGATGCTGGGACTGCCTATCGCCGATGTCAGGATGCTAGCCCAAGCGAGCTTGAATAGGTAGACGATGTTGAACGATGCTGGTCAGTCCGTATACGCATCTTGCTGCGCTGCATGAGTCTGCTTGTGGCACGACTCGGACGAGAGCCAATGCAGTGATAGTCCGCTGCTGGTGGAAGCTGACATAGGGGTGGCTTCGGTCTTAGTAGCAGTTTGACCCCAAACAGTCATAAGCCGGGGCGAAATTCCGCACTGCGGCAAGCCCCTGACTTGATGCTCGTCAATCGCTATGCTGCCATTCTGGCCAGAGGCAGCGGATGCAATTCAATCAACTAAAGCGACGCGAGTTCATTACTCTGGTTGGCGGCGCGGCGACGTGGCCGCTCGCAGCGCGCGCGCAGCAGCCGGACCGAGTGCGACGGATCGCGGTACTGCTGCGGGTTGCCCCGGACGACCCGGACGCGCAGCGTGATCTTCAGAATTTCCGGAAGGGGCTCTGGCAACTCGGATGGACGACCGGCAACAACATCCTGATCGAATATCGCTACGCGAGTGCCGATCCCGCCCAAATGCAAACCCATGCCGCTGAACTAGTTGGTTTACCAGCGGAGGCCGTCCTGGCAGGTGGTTCGCTCGCGGTGGCTGCCTTGCGGCGGGAGACACGCACCACTCCCATCGTATTCGTACGGGTCGCTGATCCGGTCAGCCAGGGTTTCGTCGCGAGCCTTGCTCATCCGGGCGCCAACGTGACGGGTTTCGCGAGCCTTGAGTACGAGATGAGCGGGAAATGGCTCGAGTTGCTCAAGGGCATCGCGCCGCATCTGGTCCGCGTCGCGCTGATGTTCAATCCCATGACAGCTCCTTATGGGCCAGGTTTCCTGCGCTCGTTCGAGACTGCGGCTCCATCCTTCGCGGTGAAGCCCACTGGCGCACTGATCCACGACCCCGCCGAGATCGAGGGCACCATGAGCATGCTTGGTTCGGGCGCAGGCGGTGGCCTCATCGTCCTACCTGACGCCTTTACCGACGTTCATCGCGAGCAGATCATCGCGCTTGCCGCGCGCCACGTGTGCCCACTATCTACGGCTATCGCTACTTTACCGCTGCCGGCGGCCTGATCTCATACGGGTTCAACAGCGCCGATATGTACGGGCGTGCCGCAGCATATGTCGATCGCATCCTCAAGGGCGAGAAGCCCGCCAATCTGCCGGTCCAGCAGCCGACCGTGTCAGAACTGGCCATCAATCTCAAGACCGCCAAGGCACTCGGTCTCGCTGTGCCGGCAAATCTGCTCGCACTCGTAGACGAGGTTATTGAGTGACGCTGCTAATGGGCAGTTTTGGCACGGAAGAGGCATCCAAAAACGTGCCCACTCATGTCTGTTGATTGATGACAGCGGACTCATCGCGGACTCAGCCTTTGGGCCGTTCGTGACCCACCGCTTGGGCGCAGCAGAGCAGATCGTTTCGGATCGCTTACCTTGCCTTCGTAACTGGCAAAGACTCAACCATAATCATGCAACGGCTGCAGGAGCTTGGCTATCGCGAAGGCGAGAACCTGGAGTTTATGTACCGTTCCGCGGAAGGACGACCGGAACTCCTTGCTTCACTGGCCGCAGAGCTGGTCAACGCCAGACCAGACGTGCTGATCTCGGGATTCGGAACGCTGCCCGCAAAGGCAGCCAAGGCCGCTACCAGCATAATACCGATTGTGTTCGCAAGTGTTGGCGATCCAGTTGGGGCTGGATTGATCAATAGCCTGAACCGACCAGGCGGAAATGTCACCGGCGTCACATCGGAAGCAAGCGATGTCGTTGGCAAGCGACTACAACTCTTCGACGACCTTCTCCCAGGTAAAGGGACTGTCGCCGTATTGATGAATCCGGATACGCCGTTCTCGGCGCTGGCATTGCGGCAGCTCAAGACGGCGGCTGTGGCGGCGGAACAGCCGATCCAGGTGTTCGAAGCAAGAAGCGCCGATCAGGTCCTGGCCGGCGTCGAAGCCGCCGCGAAGGCTGGCGCAGCTGGTCTACTCACGCTGGAAGATGCATTGCTGGTGAGTACTCGTCGGCAAATGGCGGAGCGCGCTATGACGACTCGGCTGCCGATCGTGTACGGAAGCAGAGAGTTTGCCGAGGCGGGCGGATTGATCTCGTACGGCGTCGACCGACGGCATATGTACCGTCGCGCCGCTGAGTACGTCGATAAGGTTCTGAAGGGCGCGAAGCCCGCCGAGCTGCCTGTGGAGCAACCAACCAAGTTCGAGCTTGTGATCAACCTCAAGGCTGCGAAGTCAATTGGGCTTGCGATGCCGGACAAGCTGCTCGCGCTCGCCGATGACGTGATCGAGTGAGGCTGACGCACCGCTGATCTTTGTTGCACCTGCTCACGACGCACGACTCAGCCGTCGCTACCGTTTGAGATAAGGTCCGGTGATTGAGGTTGAGCGGAAGCACTCACATCGCCTTGCCAAAGCGTGCTTTTGACCCATCTCGGAAGTGGAGTGTGCATCGCAGCAGTCGAGGATGATTGCTGATCAGTTACTTGATCACCTCGTCGGCGCGGATCGACCGGCTCCGTCCCACCCCCCTGACTGATCCTGGGCAATCCGATATCTTGCAACCCAGCCCTCATTGGCAGGGGATAGCCGGATGCAATTCAAATCTCGCCCAGACGAGGTCATCGAGTGAACAGGCGCGAGTTCATTGCGTTGCTTGGCGGATCGGCAGCATCCGTATCAGCGCCCGTTACATTGACTGCGCAGGAGCCTAGCCGGACCTATCGTCTTGGCTGTCTGCTCCCGCTCCCGCGAGCTGCGCCTGCTATGGTCGCTTTTGTAGATGAATTGCGCGTCCAAGGCTTCGCCGAAGGTCAAAACCTTACAATTGTTCCAGGCGGGTTTGAATTCCGCAGCGATCAAATCGAAGAATTGGTGGCAGCGTTGGGCAAGGCCGCACCCGACGCGATCATAAGCGGAGGTGACCCCGCTACACGCGCTTTCCAGAAGGCAACCCGAACAATTCCGATTGTGGTCATTACGGAAGATATGGTGGCCGCTGGATTTGCAGCATCCCTTGCGCGGCCGGGTGGCAACTTTACCGGCATCAGTCTGATGTCGCCCGAGCTCGATGGAAAACGGCAGGATATCTTGATTGAGGCAGCTCCTAGTGCGCGCCGGATAGCGGTCCTCGCCGATTCCAACGTCGCGAGTTTGCGACATCTCGAAGCTTTGGAGAATTCCGCACAAACGCACGGAAAGGAGTTGGTAATCGCTCGTGTTTCGAATAGCCAAGAACTGATTTCGGGCATTGATGATGCGAGGGCGATGGGCGCAACAGCACTCAACGTGCTGGCCTCGCCGATGCTGTTTCAGAACCGACGTCTCATCATTGAGCAGGCCGCACAACTGCGATTACCCGCAATCTATCAGTGGCCTGAAACGGCCGAAGAGGGGGGGTTGCTCGGCTATGGCCCACGGTTCATTGAACTCTTTAGAGAGCGGGCTCGAATGGTCGCGAAGATATTGAGGGGTTCGAAACCTGCCGATATGCCGGTCGAGCAGCCGACCACCTTCGAGCTAGGGCCTGTCCTCAATTAAGTAAAATGATAGTCGCAGCCAATTGGATTCCGGCGAGGAAGTTTCTCGCCGTTTTGTCGTAACGGGTGGCGACGGCCCGGAATTGCTTGAGCTTACAGAAGAAATTTTCGATGAGATGGCGTGCCTTGTACATCTCCTTGTCGAAGCTGCGTTGGATTTTGCGATTGCTCTTGGATGGGATCACCGGCGTCTTGCCTGCTGCGAGCAGGGGTTCGATCACGCGTTCATCGGCATCGAAAGCCTTATCTGCCAAGAGAGTATCGGCTTGCATCTGCGGCAGCAATGCATCGGCGCCTTGTAGATCATGGGCTTGACCTGGTGTCAGGAAGAACGCAACCGGATTGCCCAAGGCGTCGACCAAGGCATGGATTTTGGTGCTCAATCCGCCTTTGCTGCGCCCGATCGCTTGGTTTTCGCCGTCTTTTTTTTGGCGCCCGCACTGTGCTGGTGCGCGCGCACGATCGTGCTGTCGATCATGGCGTATTCGTTATCCGCATCGGCCGCCAAAATCTCGAATACCTTCTGCCACACTCCGCTCTTCGCCCAGCGCGAAAATCGTGTGTGGATCTTGATCGGGTCTCCAAAGCGCTCCGGCAAGTCCCGCCATGGCAGGCCAGCACGAAAACGATAGATCACGGCCTCCACAAACAGCCGATTGTCCTTCGCCGTAACCCCCACATGACCCTCACGGCCCGGCAGGGTATCTTTGATCCTGTCCCATTGGTCGTCTCGCAAGGCATAGCGTCGCATTGGTCAGCTCCCGAATCAGCTGACCTCCCAGGAATCACGCATTTTGCTCCTTGGGAATCGCCTAAATGAGGACAGGCCCTAGTAATAAATTTAAAGAGTGCCAACGCGATTGGGCATGATGTGCCTGCTGGCCTCGTGCTGCGCGCCGACAAAGTCATCGAATAATATTCGCGTTTTAGTGCAGTGCATGAGTCCGCAGTTGACCCCAAGCGGACGTTGAGGGGTCATTCGCGATTTGGTATGCAAAATCAATAATGCCGACATGTTCGTCTGCGACGTAGGAGAGGTACCATGCGGCTCGAAGGTGGGTGCTATTGCGGTGCTGTGCGGTATGTTCCGGAGGGTGAGCCAGTTTTAAGAGCGCAATGCCACTGCCGCGCGTGTCAGTATTTCTCGGGCGGCGCACCTAATTTGTTCATGCTCGTGCCAGCAGAGGGATTCGCGTACACGAAAGGCGCGCCAAAGACCTATAGGCGGCCCGATAAGGCTGACGCCGTAACGCGAGAGTTCTGCGCGGTTTGCGGTACACACACGATCTCGCGGCGGCCTGGCCTGCGACCGGTGGTTCTGAAGATCGGAACGCTGGACGACCCTTCAGTATATGGCGGCGCGCAAAAGGCGATCTTCACGGCAGAAGGTCAGCCTTTCCATCTCATTGCGGACGGCGTGCCCGCCTTTGAAGGCCTGCCGCCGCGCCAATAGTTCAAATCAAGCCCGTCGCTGGCGTCATGCCGTTTATGTCTGCTCGTGGCACTCAACGCAAGTGCCGAGCCCTCGCGGTTGCGTCCGCAATTGAGGGTCCCTGCGGACTCTGTTTGTCGGGCATTCTTCAGCCCATGACCCGATGCCCAGCTGGGATGTGCAGTGCAACCGGCTATCCGGTTGTGGGAATGGCCAGCGTACCCGCTGACTGACCTCTGCGAAATCGGTATCCTGCAAATCGTGACCAGCTAAGCGGGGAATTGCATGCAGGTTGATCGGCTGAAACGACGCGAGTTCATCACCCTTTTCGGCAGCGCGGTGGCTTGGCCGCTCACGGTACGCGCACAACCATCTAAGGTGGCTCGAATAGGCGTGCTCTATATCGGCCTCGCAGATTCGGAGTCGTTCAAGAAGGAACTCAGGGAAGGATTGCGCGAGCTTGGTTATTTAGAGGGGCAAAATGTTTCATTTGAGTTTCGCTCTGCGGCAGGAAAGCTGGATCGACTGCCTCAGCTTGCGTCCGAGCTGGTCCGGCTTAAGGTTGATGTGATCGTGGCGCTCTACGTCCCAGCGCACTGGCGGCGAAGCAGGCAACCCGTGAAATCCCCATTGTGATAATCGCAGCCGAGCCCATTGAAACAGGCATCGTCGCCAGCTGGGCACGTCCGGGCGGCAACATTACCGGGGTGGCTCTGATGTCTGCTGCTTTGGTTGGAAAATGCGTTGAACTGTTTCGCGACATGCTCTCAGCGGCGCGGCGGATAGCCGTTCTCACCAACGCGGCCGATCCTCTATTCGCCAGATTGGTGCTCGAACAAGTTGATCTGGCGCACCGTACGACAGGTATTGAGATTCAGCCAATCATGGTGCGCGGACCAGATGAGGAGCTCGACGCCGCCTTTGCGGCCATGGCGAACGGGCGGGCGGACGCCGCTGTCATTCAAGGTAGCTTATCCACCAAGCGTATGGCTGACCTCGCACTTGAGCACCGTTTGCCAGCCGCCTCGACGACGCGCGGCTTTGTGGATGCCGGCGGGCTTATGTCATATGGCGCGGACGGTCCCGCCATCTTTCGGCACAGCGCAAAGTTTGTGCAAAGGATATTACAGGGCCGGCAGCCGAATGAGCTACCCATAGAGCAACCCACGAAGTTCGAGTTGGCCGTCAATCTCAGAACTGCGAAGGCCATGGGCCTCGCGATTCCGGAACCCTTTTTGCTTCGTGCCGACGCGCTGCTTGAATGATCAGGCGATGTTTATTGCACTGCATGAGTCCGGAACTGGCACGAACGCGAAGTGCTAACGCGCGCCGCTAACGTCGGGTGACTGAGGTAAAGCAGACCCAGTGCGAGTTGGCCGGTAACCGCCGTTTGTTGACCCCAAGCAGTCACCGCCGGGCGAGAAATCCCGCATCGCAACAGTCTTTTGCCGGTGCTATCCTTCAGTGAAAAAGCACTGGAGGGCATGCGCAGTGAAACGCCGCGAATTCGTCTCGCTGTTCGGCAGCGCGGCGGCTGTATGGCCGCTCGCGGCGCGTGCGCAGCAGCCGGCGATGCCGGTCATCGGTGTCCTTCACAGCCAATCGCCTGATGCGTTCCGCGAGCCTCTGAGAGCTTTCCGCCAGGGCCTGAAGGACGCAGGCTATGTCGAGGGCGAGAACGTGACGCTCGAATACCGCTGGGCCGAGAATCAAATGGATCGATTGCCGGCGCTGGCGGCCGAGCTGGTCCGCCGACGCGTCGACGCAATAGCCGCCCTCGGAGGTCCCTTTCCGGCGTTCGCGGCCAAGGGCGCCACGGCAACCATCCCGATAGTCTTCACCATCGGCGATGATCCTGTGAGGCTCGGTCTCGTCGCCAGTCTCGCCCGGCCGGGCGGCAATGTGACAGGTATCAGTTTCTTGGTGACTGAGTTGGCAGCGAAGCGGTTGACGCTGCTGCGGGAGCTGTTGCCGGCAGTCAGTCGCGTTGCCTTGTTGGTCAATCCGGCCGAGGCGACGAATACCGAAGCCACGTTGAAGGACATGGAGGCGGCGGCCCCTGTCATGGGGATTGAGATCAAGCGTCTCAATGCCAGCAGCAGCCGCGAGATCAATGCAGCCTTCGCGACGCTTGTGCAGGAGCGACCCGACGCGATTTTCGTCGGCGTGGACGCCTTCTACACCACGCGGCGCGTCCAGTTAGCGCTGCTGGCGATGCTCCATCGTATCGCCGTTATTTATCCAGTACGCCCTTTCGTGGAAGCCGGCGGACTGATGAGCTACGGAACGAGCCTGAGCGATGCTTATCTCCACGCAGGCGTCTACACCGCCCGCATCCTCAAGGGCGCAAAGCCAGCGGACCTACCAGTCGCGCGGCCGACCAAATTCGAGCTCGTCATCAATGCTGAGACCGCCAGAATGCTTGGCCTCACCCTCCCGGCGTCGCTGCTGGCCACTGCCGACGAGATGATCGAATAAGTGCGCCAGCCGCAAGCTGGTGCGATCCAGCCGGTGCAAGTCCGGCCCAAGTAAGGGGTAGCGCCCGCTTGGTAGCGCGTGTTGCGTGGCCACTGGCGACAGTGGTTGCGAAGCGTACACAGCGATTGCGTGGGGTGTGGGATTGAGCCACGAAAGATCAGATATCGCAGGGGCCGAGAGTTTTTATTCGCTCGAAGGCAATATGTGCGGCACCGCTATGCGAGGTGCTGTCGCCCTGCCGGGGTCGAAGGCCACATCACTTGCAAAAGGATCGCATCGGAAGCTGGGAGGTCTCGTGCCCGGCCGTCAGCGTCGAGTGAGAGGGACGGTCCGCACCGGGAAGGTGAGGAGCCGTAGCCGATGATGCACGGGCACGAGAAGTCGGACCCCGCCATAGTAGCTGTGAAGCCGGCGAACAAAGCGGAACAGCTCGCTGCCAACTCAACTGCAGCGCAGCCGAAAGCAGCGGAGTCGGTGGAGCAAAGGGCGGGGACCAAGGGGAATGCGGACCAGCAAAGCACGTGCCTGACGCAGAGCTGGACAAGCGTGTCACAGGCGCTGGAACGCATACGGAAAGTCGCGAGAGAAAGGAAGAAGGAGAAGTTCACCGCGCTCTTCCACCACATCAATACCGAGTTGCTGGAGGAGGCGTTCTACGAGCTTGCGCAGAACGCTGCCCCCGGCGTGGATCGGCTGACGTGGAAGGACTACGAGGCCGACCTCGAACGTAATATCGAGGATCTGCACGAGCGAGTTCAGCGAGGAGCATATCGGGCACTGCCGTCTCGGCGCGTTTACATTCCCAAAGCGGATGGCCGACAGCGCCCACTCGCGGTCGCGGCTCTGGAGGACAAGATTGTCCAACGGGCGGTGGCCTCGCTGCTGAATGCGATCTACGAAAGCGCGGCAACGAGTTCCTCTTCGGCGCTGAGCCCCGTCATGCCGGCATCGCCGAGCGCCCAGACAGGACTGAAACCCAACTGCATGGCACTGAGCACGGTCTCGAGCCCTTCGCCGACGGCGAGTCCCATCGTCACGTCTTTATCAGCGGACAGCTTGATTGCCGCTCCAGTGCAGCTCCTGAAAAAGGCCGCCAAGTCTAAGAAATTGGCCAAGCCGGTGACGATTGTCTCCTACGATGAAAAACCGGGAATCCAGGCCATTGCAACCACCGCGCCCGATTTGCCGCCCGTGCCCCGCGTCCACGCGACCTTCGCGCGTGATCATGAGTACAAACGGCATGGTACGCTGAGCCTGTTGGCCGGGATTGATCTGCTCACTGGGAAAGTCCATGCCCTCGTCAGAGACCGCCACCGCAGCCGAGAGTTCATCGAATTCCTCAAACTTCTTGATGCCGCATATCCGGCCCACACGACGATCAAGTTGGTTCTCGACAATCACTCTGCGCATATCTCCAGAGAAACCAAAACTTGGCTCGCCACTCGACCAGCCGGCCGCTTCGAGTTCACCTTCACACCCAAGCATGGCTCCTGGCTCAACCTCATCGAAGGCTTCTTCTCCAAGTTCGCCCGTTCCGTGCTGCGCCACATCAGGGTGGCTTCAAAGCAGGAGCTCAAGGAGCGCGTCATGGCCGGTATCGAGGACGTTAATCGCTATCCGGTCATTCACACATGGTCATACAAGCTCGCCGAGGCTGCGTGATATGATTCGAAACAAGGAAACGCTGACCTAGGCGGCAATTCCTAATGAGATTTCAACAAAGAAGCTGCGGGTCCATCGAGAAATTGCGTCCCCTGCAGACGAGCGCGTTTGCGGTAAATCAAAGAGCCTTTGGGGTTGTCATGATAATTGGCTCCCTTGTTAACGCATGGCCAGAGCGCCGGTCGTTCAGGGCGGCTTTCTGACGATGGTTGTCGAGCAGTTTGAGGGATGAAAACGACCCTCACTGGAGGTGTCCGATGACAACACATGACAGTCGCGATGACCGAGAAAGTAATGGGACACGGCAGGCGGTATTGCTGACAGCAGTGCTGATTGTGCTGGCGGGCTGCCTTGTGGTTTCTCATCTAGGATGGCGTAAGATTATCGTTTTGCTTTAGCCGTCCCGTAGGTGGAAATTTAGGTCGTTGTGGTTTCCTCATGAAACTTAGCCCCGCCTCTGCGGGGCTTTTCTTCAGGCTTATTGATGTGGCGTCGAAATGGGCCCCACCCAATCTCAGCCCCTGCGAAACCCGGGTCAGTCTTGGGATCATTGTATTGAGGGCTCGTGAACGGCGAACGCATTTCAAATGATGAACGCGAGCGCCGCAACAATTCCAAGACCGATCGCCAGCACTGCGAGCGCCACGCCATCGTACTCGAGCCAAGTGGTAACCATGACGCCATCCACTGGTTGGAACGCCAGTCTCGCTGGCGTCCAAGATAAAGCAGCGCGGGGGTACGCCGAGCGGGGGCTAAGAAGGTCGGCGAAGTCTGGGGTCCGCTATCGCCGCGCTAAGTTATTATGGTACTCTAAACTGCGCCAATGACGGAGGTAGCGCAGCCCCGGCTGCCAGATTTCGGCGGACCAACAGCGGCAAAAAGGAAGGTTTGGATTATTGGCGTCTGTGTGATGAACTGATACCCGTCAGTGGTCCTACAGCTGATCCTTTCCGTAATTACGGCCAAGTCTTGATCCTTAATGCTGGCGCGGTTATCTCGGTATGATGAAACGGATATCGGGCGAACCCGTTGCGGTTATGGGGAATCCCAGCAGCAAGGAAGGGAACCCGTCGATTCAGGCCCCTGGTGGGCCGCAAACGCAGGCCAGAAGGTTCGCGGATGATGCGCAAAACTTCCTTGATTCTCCTCGGCGCGGCGGCAGGCGTAGCCGTGACGTTGGCTACAACTCAGCCCCGCTTCTTGTTGGAGGGTACACGCGCGCAAGCCGCGGCTGCCGACATCTATCGCCAGCTCAGCCTGTTCGGCGACTTGTTCGAACGGGTGCGTGCCGATTATGTCGAGAAACCCGACGACGGAAAGCTCATCGAGTATGCGATTAATGGCATGCTTGCCGCGCTCGATCCGCATTCGAGTTACATGGATTCCAAAAGCTTCCGCGACATGCAAGTGCAGACTCGCGGCGAGTTCGGAGGCCTCGGAATCGAAGTGACGATGGAGGAAGGCCTGATCAAGGTCGTGGCACCTATCGACGAAACGCCGGCGGCGAAAGCCGGCATCATGGCGAATGACATCATCACGCATCTCGATGAAGAGCCGGTGCAGGGACTCACGCTCAATCAGGCTGTTGATAAGATGCGCGGGCCCGTGAATACCAAGATCAAGCTCAAGATCATGCGCAAGGGCCAGGACAAGCCAGTCGAGGTATCGATCACGCGCGAAATCATCCGCGTGCGCTCGGTGCGTTCGCTGCTGGAAGGTGAAGATGTCGGCTTCATTCGCATCACTCAGTTCAACGAGCAGACCACGGATGGCCTGAAAAAGGCGATCACTGACCTCTCGACCCAATCTGGCGGCAAACTCAAGGGCTTTGTCGTCGATCTGCGCAATAATCCCGGCGGCCTGCTCGATCAGGCGATCTCGGTCTCCGATGCGTTCCTCGAGAGAGGCGAGATTGTCTCCACCCGCGGCCGCAATGCGGAGGAAACTCAGCGGTTCAATGCGCGCGCGGGCGATCTCACCGAGAGCAAGCCTCTTATTGTTCTTATCAACGGCGGCTCGGCTTCGGCCTCCGAGATCGTCGCCGGCGCTCTGCAGGATCACCGGCGCGCGACGGTCATCGGAACTCGCTCGTTCGGCAAGGGATCGGTGCAGACCATCATCCCGCTTGGTTCCGGGAATGGGGCATTGCTACTGACCACCGCACGCTACTTCACCCCGTCCGGCCGTTCGATCCAGGCCAAAGGCATCTCGCCCGATATTGAAGTGTTGCAGGAGGTGCCGGAGGAGCTCAAAGCGGGCACCGACACCCGTGGCGAGGCATCGCTGCGCGGCCATCTCAAGGCAGAAGCGGATGAGCAAACTGGCTCGCAGTCCTATATTCCTCCGGATTCAAAGGACGATAAGGCCCTCCATTCCGCACTCGATCTCATGCGAGGGGTGCAGAAAAACTCGGCCTACCCGCCTGACCCGAAAACAGCGGTGCTGAACTAAAACAATCCATCATCGATGGACAAATGGGGCGGCCGTGTGCCACCCCGATTTTTCTGGGCGCGCGTGATTGAAGCTCTTCCTAAAAGGGCGCACGAAAAGCACCATACCTCCATGGCGGCGGAACAGAGATTTGTTCACAAACTGATGCTCGCCGTGGTCACCACGTTCATGGTCTCGGCGGAGTGCGCCAGCGTCCACTCAGGTGAGCTACTGTTATCGCCAAGTGCCACAGCAATTGGCGATCTCGGCGAGAGTACTGCGACCAACCACATGAAGAGCTTGCGCGATGCGCCATCCATGAGCGGGTCTATAAATCGGACGGACCAACTTCGCCTTGGCGACAGTTATCTTGCTGTTCAAACAGAGAAAAGTGTACAGGTGATCGAGCGCTTCAAGCGAAGTGATTGCATGACGGACGATGAGTGTGCAGATTACTCAGGATTGCCGAAATCCGAGCCAGCAAAGCGGACTCTCAAGAATTTGAGGAAGCCTTTTCTCGGGTTGTCCATCACCCGGCCGCTGCCTTGGTAACGCCGGCCGGTGCAGCACTCCCTAGCGCCAAGTCCGAGAAGCGACGCACCGCATTTTGGCGCCCTTGAGGATGCTGCCGGTATAGACGCCGACTTGACGAGACATGTCCGCAAGGTCCGATCCGTAGCTCATCAGCCCCCAGCTTCGGCAAAGGCTCGCTCGAACCAGCCGTGGAGGGCCGCATTTCCTGGCATTAGCTTCGTTTAGCGCGAGAGGGCGGCGAGATCGCGCCGCACCCGAAAGACGATTCCTAAGCATTTGTTAACCCAACTGGAATTACGTTCGAGGTTAAGGACGAGACAAAACCAAATCCAGTTACGGAGAACCCGATGAACGCTCCGACACCATCTTCGGCAGCTTCTGAAAAATCGCCTTCTTCTGCTGGGGAGGCGGAGATCAGCAGATCGGCAGAGCAAAAGATTCCGAGGTCCCCCACTCAGATTGAGGCCGATGCCGAACGAATTATGTCCTCCGTTGCGCGTTTAACTTCAAATTCGATCAACGGACTCGAAGGGCTATCGTCCGAACTCCAGCAACTGCAAGCATTCCTTAAGTCCGAGGTTGGGCGCGTGCAGGGTGAAATCGAAAGTGCATTGGCCGGAATCAAGATCATAGTCGAGACCATTGCTCCCTGGAAACCCACAGCGACCCCAACAAGCGCCCGCGCGTTTCGAGGTGGCCCGGCGGCCAATATTGAATCCGCGCAATCGCGTCGGTAAGTGCAGCGATTTCGCTATCACGGTTGTTCTTGACCACGCCCGCCTGCGAGATACATGTCCAAAATGCATTCTGGTGGTTCGGCCGCCCGTGCCGGCACAAATCAGGCAGGCTGTTTCAATGAGCGAATTCACCCTCCACCAGCCAACGTCGAGTGCGGACGCGCACGAAATCATCGACTTGCGGCGGCGCTCATAAGATCAGTAGGCCGAAGAGGTTGGGATTGATCTACTGCAGGAGCAAAATGGACCTGTTGACCAAGCAGATATTCGGCGCGCCCCACGGCAAATGCCGTGGTCTCTGCCCCACCGAAGGGGCGACGGAGCGGCTCATGTGCAAAAATCTAATCCTATAGGGGAAAATCGCCTTTTGAGGCGGCTTGATGCCGACGATTTTGCGCGGCTGCAGCCCCATCTCGAAGAAATTTCAATGGTGCTTGCCTGAGCCTTCGTAATGTCGAAGATTTGCTAGAACGCGGTATCGAGATGAGCTACGAGACCGTCCGATGCGATCGAGCGCGGCGGACGTCGCCTCTCCCCAAAGGCCTGGGCAGCTCAAGCCTTCTTGCCCTCGCCAAGGACGGTCTTGGCGATGCGGAAGCAATCGACGCCGACCGGAATTCCGCAGTAGACCGCGATCTGCGTGAGCACCGCGCGGATCTCGTCGGGGGTCAATCCGTTGACCAGCGCGCCGCGAACGTGGGTCGCGAACTCCTCCATTTTTCCGAGCGACGCGATCATTCCGAGATTGAGGATCGAGCGTTCTCGCGGCGTGAGGGTGTCGTCACCCCAGGCCTCGCCCCAGCAATACTGGGTGACGATGCGCTGAAAATCGCGATTGAAATCATCGGCGCTCTTGAGCGCGCGGTCGACATAGTCCGCCCCCAGCACCTTTCGGCGCATGGTAAGGCCGCGATCATAGGTATCCTTGTCCACAGTCATTCCTCCAGCTCGCGCTCACGGTGATCTTGCGCATGATCTATCCGAAAACTGTTACAACCCAGCCGATGTAGGCCCCATCTAGGCTTTGGGATTATCGGAGACAATAGTGTCACGCTTGGCGCATCGTGCATATTATCTGCCGACCGCGCCGCGAATGACCGGCGCGACCTTGACCGCGAATAGCTCGATCACGCGGGCAACTTCCACAAACTGCAGGCCGCCGATGTCGATTTGCGCCAGGAAACGCTGGTGGCCGAACAGTTCGCGCTCATACAGGATCTTATCGATGATTTGCTGCGGGCTGCCGACGAAAATCGCGCCATGCGGGGCTGCGCGTTCCTCATAATCGGCCCGTGTGACCTCCTGCGCGCGATATTGCGAGGGTGTGTGGGTAAAAAAATAATCGGCATAGTACGGATAAAATGTGTTCAGGGCATCTTGCGAATTTTGCTTTATGTGCATGTGGGTGGCTATGCTGACCTTGAGTGTGCTAGCGGCGTGCCCGGCTTGCATTCCCGTGCGCCGGTAGAGATCGGCGAGCGGTGCGAGTTTCGCCGGCGGCAAGCTGATGTTGGCGAGCGCCAACGGCAAACCGAGTGCGCCGGCGCGCACGATGCTGCTCTGCGTGCCGCCGGTGCCGACCCAGATTGGCAGGCGACTTTGCGCCGGCCGTGGCGGAATCGGCGCATCCTTCAGGGGAGGGCGGAAGCGCCCCTGCCAAGTGATGCGCTCGGCGGTATTGAGCTGCATGAGTAGCTCAAGTTTTTCCGCGAACAAATCGTCGTAGTCGGCAAGATCATAGCCGAACAGCGGAAACGATTCGGTAAAAATGCCTCGTCCTGCGATGATCTCGGCGCGGCCACCGGAGATAAGGTCGACGGTCGCAAAGTCCTCGAAGACCAGGACCGGATCCGCCGTGCTCAGGATGGTGACCGCGCTCGCCAGGCGGATGCGCTCGGTCACCGCCGCAATCGCCGCCAGTACGACGGGCGTGGCAGAGACCGCCATATCCAGCCGATGGTGTTCGCCGACCGCAAAAACATCGAGACCCGACGCATCGGCAAGCTTCGCTGCAGCAAGGATCTCCGCTAGGCGTTGCTGGGCGTCAACCGCCTTGCCCGCCTGCGCTTCCGGCATAAGGTCGCCGAACGTATAGAGCCCCAACTCGAATGCCGCATCCATCGGATCGCTGCTTCTCTGCTGATCGTATAATATTCGTTTTGACGCGAACTGACTGGCGAGTCCCGCAGAATTCCGGGCCGCGCAGTCGCCGCAGGAGACTCGCTGGTGAGTTTTTGGTGGCGGCAGGCTGTTTGAGAGCGGCGGGCGAAATAACGCACCGGGTGGAGTCACCAGCGGCGCGCGTCGTGTTCAGGACTACCGCGAACTTGCCGGTGGGATGCCGAGCTGCATTTTCGCATCGATATCCCGTTGCTTGCTTTCTTGAATCTGCGTTTTGGTGCCAGCTCGCTGTTCGCTCAGGCGCGTGCGGCATTCGGAATATGGTTGCGATCCCGGCGAAGAACCAGAAATCCGGCAGGCCTGGTCATCTTGCGCCTCCAGCACCGCAGGTTGCTCGCGGGTAGCGCAGCCGCTGGCAACAACTCCTAAGGCCAAAAGCACGGCCACAAGCTGCCTTCCCATAATCCTGAATTAGGCTCTGGGTTCGCGCCGAAACTGTGGCCAGGAAGGTCGCTGCGCTTTGTGCCTTCCGCGGCCACAGGATGCCGCGTGATCGGCTATGGCGACCAGAGCGCGATCAGGAGAGCAGTGCTCAGGAACACGAAGACCGTAAGGCAGACGAAAGGAACAAGATCACGGGGCATGGGGAGAGAACC
This sequence comes from uncultured Alphaproteobacteria bacterium, assembly GCA_963841105.1. Taxonomy (GTDB): domain Bacteria; phylum Pseudomonadota; class Alphaproteobacteria; order Rhizobiales; family Xanthobacteraceae; genus VAZQ01. Next base: position 515,235 of record CAWJCB010000028.1, on the reverse strand, counting down.
GACATGTCGGGCGAAAGGATGGGCGCTCCAACCCAGTGCTGGTCGGCCCGGTCGGAGCGCCCAGGAGTGCTCAGAGCGTACATCACCTGGGGAACGTGTCCGTCCTCGAGCGAGTTAGGGCGAAATCTTTAATGAGATTTCAACGCTCACTGAGAAAGCTATCGAAGCTGTCCCCGTAGGCGCAAGTGCGGGCGGACTAGGCGGCGCGCTTGACCGCTATGAGTTCGGCGCGCGTGCAGGCTGGCAGTAGAACACGACGGAACGGCGAGGCAGTTGCATGCGCTCAACGATCTTAACGACAAAAAGACAAGCCACGAACCGAATCGAAATACTGCGGAACAACCGGTTGCTCACGTGTCCTCATGCGGCTCCGGTCACGCTGAACCACGGAATGCCGCCTACGCGGCCGCCGCAATGGCGGGCCTCTGTGTATCCGCCTTCGGGAGATTGCACGGGCGTAATGTCGTACGTGTGTTAATGTCTGCTGATCGAGGAGAAGCAGCCGACCATATTGCGACGCGGTAACAGCCGGATTTGACCCAGGCTGTGTAAAAACGCGCTGCTGGATTTGATTCTCGCGATATGATTCCTGCGCGATTTGCGGAGGGATCAGATGAGGCGCTTCGTTGAGGGGGCGGATCGCGGGCAAACGACGCTGCTGCCGGAATGCCTTGGTGACTGGGTTGAAGAGAGCAATCCTGTTCGCGCAGTCGATGTGTTCGTCGAGGCGCTCGATCTGGGGTTTGACGGTGTGCAGCCGCTGGCGACGGGCCGGCCCGCCTATCATCCCTCGACGCTGCTCAAGCTCTATATTTACGGCTACCTCAACCGCGTGCAATCGAGCCGGCGGCTGGAGCGCGAGGCCGGCCGCAATTTGGAGGTGATGTGGCTGACGGGACGCCTCGCTCCTGATCACAAAACCATCGCCGATTTCCGCAAGGGCAACGGCCCGGCCATCAAGAAGGTCTGCGCGCAATTCGTCGCCTTGTGCCGGCAGACTTCGAGCTTGGCGAGCTTCTCCTTGAGCCGCGTGGTCCTGGCCGCAAGCTCCTCCGACGGCGCCTCACCGGCGGCTGTCGATCGGCGGTGTCGAGCTGGCTCAGATAGCGCGCGCTGAAGATGTGGATGGGGGCGACGCACTTTCTGATGAAAACGCTGCCGAATGTGGCGACCGAGATGGCGCTGCACGTACTCGCCTACAACCTCACGCGCGTGATGAACATCGTCGGCATCAAACCGCTCCTGGTGGCGATCCGGGCGTGAGAAGCGTGTGCTGTAGTGCGCGCCGTGTGACCGTTCAGGTCGCTCAGCGTGGCCCGAGGTTGCGCCAGGGTTGACTACAAACTCGCGCAGCAAAAACATGCTCAAACGATCGTGTCGACGTGGATCCCCACCGGTTGCGTGCAGTTTTTCGGGGAGGAACAACGTTTTCGCACGGCCTGGACCCGTAGGTGACATAAGCCGGCCCGAAATCACGCAGCGCAGCAAGCCCCTGACTTGGGGCCCGCCAATCCGCTATGCTGTCAGCCGGCTAGGGGCAGCGGATGCAGTTCGATCGATTGAAGAGGCGCGAGTTCATCACGCTGCTCGGCGGCGCGGCGGCGACGTGGCCGCTGCCGGCGCGCGCGCAATCGGGCGGGAGAATGCGGCGCATCGGCGTCATCATGGGATTGCCGGAGAAAGACCCGCAAACGCAGCTCAACGTGCTGGCATTTCAAAAAGGGTTGCTGGAGCGCGGCCTCAACGTCGGCCAGAATGTGCGGATCGACTATCGTTTCAACGCGGCCAACGTCGAAAGCATTCGCGCGGCAGTGGCGGATATTTTGGCCACGTCGCCCGAAGTGATTTTGGCTCAGGGCACGGCTGTCAGCGCGGGTCTGCAAAAACAGACGGCGACCATCCCGGTCGTATTCACGGTGGTATCGGATCCGGTAGGCAGCGGATTCATTCGGAGTTTCGCACGTCCGGGCGGCAATCTGACCGGGTTCACAAACTTTCTCGAGCCGTCGATGGCAGCCAAGTGGGTCGAACTCCTCAAGCAGATCGCACCAGGCGTCTTGCGCGTCGGGATCATGTTCAACCCGCAGTTGGCCGCCAGCGGCGGAATGTATTTCGCGCAGCCGGTGGAGACCTCGGCCGCGTCGCTTGGGGTCAAGACGGTCCGACTACCCGTGCAGACTCCCGCCGACATCGAGCAGGCTATCAATGGGTTCGCGCAAGAGCCGGGCGGTGGATTGATTACGCCCCCCGACGCTACGATCTTGCCGCATCGTGATTTGATCCTCGTACTCGCGGCGCGGCATAGTCTGCCTGCGGTCTATCCGTACCGCTTCTTCCTGACCAGTGGCGGCTTGATGTCATACGGCATGGACTATGCCGAAGTGTTTCGACGCGCGGCCGAATACGTCGACCGCATCCTTAAAGGTGAAAATCCTGCCGATTTGCCGGTGCAGGCACCAACCAAGTTTGAGCTGGTCATCAACCTCAAGACTGCCAGCGCGCTCGGCCTCACAGTGCCGCCGACCCTGCTCGCCCGCGCCGACGAGGTGATCGAATAAGTCTGGCCTCCGCACACGCATTGCTGCATCTGCTCACGACCGCTGTTGGAACGACTCGGAAGAACTCTGAGCGCACGGACTAATTCCGCTTACTGAGGTACTGCGGACGAGCCGCCAGTCCGTCGGGAACCTGTGGGCAGCGACAGCGTCAGATATCGAAGGCGCGACAGACCTCGATTGGGTCGGCCTTTGTTTTGAGACCGAGATATCTCGCTGTGCTCTCGATTCTTGCATGGCCTAAGAGCGCTCGAACTGTCTGCAAATCGCCAGTGCCTTTCAAAATGTGAAGAGCCCTCGTTCGGCGTAAAGACTCTACGCTGTAATCCGAGGGATCGAGTCCCGCCTCGACGACCCAGAGCTTCAGCAGGCGGTTCAATTGCCGCTGACCCATCGGATGACGGCCCTCAACGCCACGGCCAGGGAATAGATAATCGGTACGCTTTTTGCCGGACGCAGTGATCCATTTTTCAAGCGCCTTTGTGGATGCGTTGGACAAGGCGCATCGCACTGGTGGCATTCCACTCGCGCGCGCAACCTCAATAACGGGACGGATTGAACCATCGCGACGCTGCACATCCCCAACAACGAGAGGGAGCAGGTCCTGTCCGTGCAGCATGGTATCAATTGCCGTCGAGAAAAGAGCCAAATCTCTGAGTCCGGGGACGCCACGATCCGCGAGAAGGCCCCGAATCCGTCTCACCTGATCCGGCGTAAAGCCGTCTCTTTTGCCAACCTCAAGACCTTTGTTCCAGGCTCGCCGTTTGGGCGCTCGCTTTTTGGCCATGGCTTTTCGCTCCGACGTTTGGTCTCTGCCCATAGCCTGAGGCATCGAGGCAGTCTAATGTCGGGATTCACCATCGCGCGCATCATTTGGCAAGGTTGGCAGCATCGGGAAGCGCCTCCGCGTTCCGATTGATCGCCAGGCGGATGGTCAGCTTACCGAGGTGCTGCGGAAGATTGTGCTTGGGGTGCCGTACCGCCGCCCATGACCCTGAGGCGACATTCCCCTCCCCAAATTGCTGCTGTGCAACCTGATCATGACCCCACACGATATTGATTTGAGGAGGAGCTGGCCCTTTTGATATTCTCGGTGCGCAAGGGAGCGCTCCCAACGATGAGTCCCAACGCCCGCCTATCGGACCTTGCATTGGCTCCGTGTCGCGCTGTGGCCTCTGCCGATCCTAACGCTATTCCGTGCCGGTCGCGGTATCCTGAAACGAATGCGATAGACCGCCGCCTCGGCGCTATCGTCCGGCTGGCCAAACGCCAGGCCGCCTTCGGGGTGCTCCGGGCATTGGCCGACAGACCGCCCCGACCGTCTGCGCCGCCTTTGACCCGAAGGCGTCATCGCTGCACGGCACGCGGGTGCCGCAGAAGCGACCCACTTTTCAACATACGGTGGGCGGAGCGGAGTTAACTCCACGAGGCCGTCGTGACGACTGCCGCCGATGCCATTGTTCCACCCGCGCCGAAGGTCCACGCCAGGGATCTGCCGGCTTTGCGGCTGATCGTCCAGTTCGCTCGCAATACCGTGAGCACGATGCCGAATTACGTCTTCGATGTGATGATCAGCCATCGGCGCGTCCTCGGCCTCGATACGTGGCTCGTGAACGATCCAGACGGTGTTCGGCATATTCTAGGCTCGAACGTCAGCAACTATAGAAAGCTGGTAGCGCTGTACCGGGTTTTCCGACCCCTCGCTGGACAGGGCGTTTTTCTCGCCGAAGGCGAGGAGTGGCGCCGTCAGCGTCGCATGCTGGCGCCTTTGTTCACGCCGGCAAGCATTGGTCTCCTGCTGCCGCATTTCTTCGAGGCGGCCAACGCACTGGTCCGCCGCTTGGAACGCTCGGCGACGGCGAACCTCTCTGAGGCATACCAGGAAGCCACACTCGAAGCCGTTTTGCGGGCGCTTTTTTCATTGCCAGATAATGAGCAACGCGGTCGGCTGGCTGCCATGGTCCGCGGCTATCTTGATGGCCCTGGCCGCCCGAATATCCTCGACGGGTTCGCGCGCACGGAGACTTCGTTCGCTTTTGCCACTTGGAAGCGGCGACAGTCCCAGGCTGCCTGGCACGCGGCGGTTGACGCCTTAGTCGCCGCGCGCCGGGCATCGCCGCGCACGGCTGAGCATGGTGATCTGCTCGACCTGCTGATTTCCGCCCGCGACCCGGAAACTGGCGACGCGCTCTCAGACACCGAAATCCGCGATCAAGGCGCAACGATGCTGGTTGCAGGCCACGAAACGACGGCCCGGCTGCTGTTTTGGGCCACCTATCTGTTGACACTGGTTCCAGCCGAGCAGGCGCGGTTGCGTACCGAGATCGCGGAGTTTCCGCCGGAACGCGTCGGCACACTCGATGATCTACAGCATTGGCCACGCCTGCGTCAGACCCTATACGAGGCGTTGCGCCTCTATCCGCCCGCGCCGCATATGAACCGCGAGGCCATCGCTGACGATACGGTGTTGGGCGAGCGAGTCGAAGCGGGGGCGCAAGTCTGGATTAGTCCTTGGGTCATCCATCGCCACCGCAAGTTCTGGGATCAGCCAACGGCATTCATGCCCGATCGCTTCGCGGGCAAGGCATCGCCATGGACGAGCGGAACCTTCATTCCATTCGGTGCTGGTCCCCGGATTTGCATCGGCGCAACGTTCGCCATCGCCGAAGCTCAAATCATTATGGCAATCCTGTTGTCGCGCTTTTCGATTGCCCTGGACGATCCGCGCCCAGTGCTGCCGGTTGGGACCGCGCCGCTTGCACCAAGCCATGAGCCGCAATTCAAGATCGAACGGGTCTGAGGAGCGACATCGACAGCCGCTCTTGGCACGAACGCGAAGTGCTAACGCGCACCGACTAACGTCAGATGACTGAGGTAAAGCAGACCTGATGCAAGCGCACTTGATGAGAACGCGCCAATATTCGGATTACCGCTGGTTTTGACCCTGAACCGACATGAGGAGGCATATTTTGGTGCGATGCACAGGCGTCTCGTCGCCCGATAATGTGCTAGGTTGTGCACCTCGTCCGGAGGTAACTCATGCGACGGCGCGAGCTCATTTCCCTTATTGGCAGTGCGGCAGTGAGCTGGCCGCTTGCGGCGGGCGCGCAACAGCGGGCGAAACCACCGCGCATCGGGTTTCTGGGCCTTGCCTTCGAGCGTACCGCAGGTGAGTGGCTGCGGGCGGGCCTGCGTGACCTCGGCTACATCGAGGGCACCAACATCATCATCGAATGGCAATGGGCGCAAAACGTCGATGAGCTGCCCGCGCTGGCGGCCGAGCTTGTCCGCATGCATGTCGACGTGATCTTCGCCCCATCGTCGACGTTCGTCGAGGCGGCTAGGCAGGCGACCACGACAATTCCCATCGTGTTCGCGGTCCATGCAGACCCGGTGGGCCTGGGACACGTCGCCGGTCTCGCGCGGCCGGGCGGGAACGTCACGGGCACGTCGATGCTGCTCACCGAGCTCGCTGCCAAGGGTTTGGAGATGATGGCGGAAGCCCTGCCGCAGACCCGGCGGATCGGCGTCCTGTGGAATCCCACCACGCCTTCCCATTCGCGGGCTTTGCCGGCGGTCGAGAACGCCGGCGAAAAGCTTGCGCTCGAGCTGCGGATGGTGCCGGCGCGAAGCCTCGAGGACTTCGACAGCGCGTTTGCGACGATGGCGCAGGAGCGCGTCGGCGCTTTTCTCGCCGTGGGGTCACCTCTGGTTGTTGGCCAGCGCGTGCCGCTCGCCGCGCTCGCGCTCAGGCACCGCCTGCCGGGCATGTTCCCATTCAAGGAGAACGTTGTGGCGGGTGGCCTCATGAGTTACGGCGCAGATCCCAGTGATCTCTATCGCCGTGCCGCCGCCTACGTCGACAAGATCCTGAAGGGCGCCAAGCCAGCCGACCTGCCGGTGGAGCAGGCCTCCAAATACGAGCTGGTCATCAATCTCAAAACCGCTAAGGCGCTCGGCCTCGACCTGCCGGCGCAGCTGCTCGCCCGCGCCGACGAGGTGATCGAGTAGCCGCAACTTTGTTCACGCACTTTGCTGCACCTGCTCAGGTCTGCTGCTGTGCAGGTTTTCGGCCGCCGGCAACGACGATCTAACCACGCGCTCTGCCGGCCGGCGGCCGAAAAGCGCCAAGGCACGAAATCGCGGGAGGTAGGCCTCCGTCGGCCGTGGCGCAAGCTCAGCTATGGGGATTTGAGCGGTGGGCTTGCGGCGTGTGGGGCAGCGCGAGGCGAGAGGTGGAGGCGTTGTGTGGCGTGAAGCGCGCGAGCGGATTTTCGATGATCGTTTCGAGGGGCCAAGAAGCAGCGATCGAGCGGTAATTTGTTGCACGCGAGCGAAGAATTTGTCCGAGCCGGGCGTGTTCAGCCGAGCCGTAGCGACAGAAATGACTGGCATTGAGGCATGGCGATCGGATGGCCGTCATCATGAGGTGTCCATCCTGATCACCGTGATTGGCGCGCTTGGGTGATAGCGCGGGGTTGATCCTCGTTCGAAGCGCTCGATGATGATCATGCGGCCGCCGCAGCAAGGGCAGCGGTGCGCTGGCGTTTGCGCTTCGTCGGCTGTGGTGTTCGCCGCTTTGATGGCATCGACGGGAAGCACGGTCAACGTGAGCAGTTCGCGAGCGCGGGCGATATTCTCGGCGCGTTTGCCGCTGGCGAGCAGGCCATAGTAGCGGATGCGGTGGAAGCCTGCGGGGAGCACGTGTATGAGAAAGCGGCGGATGAACTCGTCGGTCGCGAGCGTCATCACTTGGTAACGCTCGCGACCTTCAAGTCTGTAGTCCTTCCACTTGAAGGTGACGCCCTTGTCATCGCAAGCGATCAGGCGGCGATTTGAAATGGCGACGCGGTGGGTGTAGCGCGCGAGATAGCGCAAGACCTCCTTAGGCCGGCCGAATGGGCGCTTGCAATAGACCACCCACTTTGTGTTGCGCAGTGGCTTGAGATATGCGGCGAATGCTTGCGGATTGATCAGCCGGGCATGCTTGCCGAAGAACTGCAGCTCACCGGCCCGATAAGCGGCGTCGAGCTTGTCCAGGAACAAACCGCGGAACAAGCTCGATAAAACGTGCACTGAGAGGAAGAAGCGCGGCCGGCATGCGACCCAGCTGTTTCCGTCGCGCGAGAACCCGCCGCCCGGCACGATCATGTGCACATGGGGGTGGTGGGTCATTGCCGAGCCCCAGGTGTGCAGGACGGACAGGATGCCGATGCGAGCGCCGAGATGCTTGGGATCGGCCGCGATGGTGAGCAGGGTCTCGGATGAGGCTTTGAACAGCAGGTCGTAGATGACGGCCTTGTTTTGATAGGCGATGTCGGCGATCCGAGCCGGCAAGGTGAATACGAGGTGATAGTAGGGCACCGGCAGCAACTCCGCCTCGCGCTCGGCCAGCCATTCCCGCGCCGCCGCGCCCTGGCACTTCGGGCAATGCCGGTTGCGGCACGAGTTGTAGGCGATGACGGTTTGGGAGCACTTCTCACAACGCTTGACATGCCCGCCGAGCGCCGCCGTGCGGCAGCGCTCGATGGCCGACATCACCTTCAACTGGTCGAGGCTGAGGTGACCGGCATTGGCAGAACGCCACGCTGGCCCGTGGTCGCGGAAGATATCCGCGACCTCCAGCTTCGGACGGGACACTGCCGCGGGCGCTTACGCCGGTGGTTGGTCCGTGCTTGTCTTCTCGGTGTTCCTCGGTTGGACCTTCTGTTGTGGCTTTGTGCGCCTCTTGCGTGGCTGCGCCAGCGTGTCGAGTGGGCTCTCGATATTGGCGATCATGCCGGTCGCGACGCGGGTATAGCGCGCCGTTGTATCGAGCTTGTCGTGCCCCAAGAGCGCCTGGATGATCCTGATATCGATGCCGCGCTCAAGAAGATGGGTGGCGAAGCTGTGGCGCAGCACATGTAGGCTCACGCTCTTTTTGATCCCAGCGGCCTCGGTCGCTTCATGAAACAACCGGCTCAGCTGCCGCGTTGTGATCGGCGTGCCGGCAGTCTTTCTGCTGGGAAAGAGCCAGCGTTCCTGCGCGGGAATTCCAGCATCGAAACGCGATGGGCGCACCTTCCACCATTGCCGCAACAGCTCGATCATCTCGGGAGAGAGCATGACATTGCGATCCTTGCGGCCCTTGGACTGCTCGATGCGAATGATCTTTTGCGCGCTGTCGATATGCTTGACCTTCAGCCGCACGATCTCGCCGGCGCGCAGGCCACAGCCATAGCCGAGGCTGAGCAGGACGCGGACCTTGAGGCCGCTGGTGACGGCCAAGAGCCTGCGCATCTCGTCAGGGCTCATCACCTGCGGTATCTTCTGCGGTTCGCGGAGGTGATAGATCTCGGCGCAGAGATCCAGCCGCCGCAGCGTCACGCGAAGCAGGAACTTCACTCCGGTCATGATGCGGTTGCGGTTGCAGATGCTCATGCCCGTCTCAGCCAGGTGCAGCTGGAACAGGCGGAGGTCCTCGCATGTGGCCGTCTCCGGCGAGCGCTTCAGAAACCCAGCCAATCGCTTGCAGCTGTAGATATGGCTGCGCTGTGAATGCGCACCAAGCTTGCGCGAGCTCATGTCTTCGATCATACGCTGACGCAGCGGGGTGATAGCCTTGGTTGTCATAGGCAACTCCTGTCTTGGATGAGGTTGGTGACACCTCCATCCTCAAGACAGGACGCTTCCCCCGCTACCCACCATCTCTCCCTGGGGATAATGCTGGCCGCTGGACCACTGGCTATCGCGCAAGCGATTTAGTGCTTTGGCACGAAAGAGCCATGCCGGCATCGCACGTCGTAAGTCCGCAGTTCAGGGTGAAGCGGCTGTGCAACGACCCAAGCCAAATGGTCTCTAGCCGACCCAATCCTGAAGTCGGGCTCCCGATTTTGCTGTGACGCACAACGGCTTCCTTTAATGTGGTAGAGTTTTATCCTCAGGGTTGAGGAAGGCTCATGAGGCGACGGGAATTCATTGCGTACATCAGCGGTGCGGCCGCGTGGCCGCTCGCAGCGCGCGCGCAGCAGCCGGCCATGCCGGTCATCGGCTTCCTGTACAGCGCGTCGCCCGATGCCCTTGCGCCGTTTGCGGCTGCATTCCGCCAGGGCCTGAAAGAAGCCGACTATGTCGAGGACCGCAACGTCAAGATCGAATATCGCTGGGCAGATGGCCACTACGATCGACTGCCAGCGTTGGCGGCCGATCTGGTCCGTCAGCAGGTGAGTGTCATCATTGCAGGCGGCGGCGCCGTCACAGCCCGAGCGGCCAAGGCCGCGACCACGACCATTCCCATCGTCTTCAGCACGGGTGACGATCCGGTCAAGTTGGGGCTGGTCAACAACCTGAACCTTCCGGGCGGCAATCTCACAGGGGTGAGCCTGCTCACGACCGGGCTGGAGGCGAAGCGGCTGGAGGTGCTGCACGAGGCGGTTCCCGGCGCCGCCGTGATCGGCCTGCTGGTCAATTCAAGCTTCTCGGATGTCGAGACCCAGTTGAAGGACGTGCCGGAGGCGGCGCGTGTGCTTGGGCTTGAGATTGCCGTTCTCAAGGCCAACAGCGAACGCGACATCGAAGCGGCCTTCGCGAACCTTGCCGAACAGCGCGTCGGCGCCCTCCTCGTCGCTTCATCCCCGTTCTTTGCCGGCCGGCGCGAGCAGCTTGTGGCACTGGCGGCCCGCCACGCCATACCCGCGATTTTTGAATGGCCAGAGTTCGTTACGCTGGGCGGTCTGATGAGCTACGGAACCAAACTTGCCGATGGATATCGCCAACTCGGCATCTACGCCGGCAAGATTCTCAAGGGCGTCAAGCCGGCCGACTTGCCGGTCCAGCAGTTGGTGAAAGTCGAGTTGGTCATCAACCTCAAGACCGCGAAGACGCTCGGTCTCACCTTCCCGATTTCACTACTGGGCCGCGCCGACGAGGTGATCGAATAGGGCTGTTGTTTGCTGCGATTGCTCACAGCCGCTTTTGACCCCTAGGCGACATTAGCCTTGTCGAAATATTGCACTGCGGCGGTCTCTTGCCGTGTTGAGAAGTGCTATCCTCCGAAAAAGGCTGAAGAGGGGTCGTCGCCATGAAACTTCCCCGTCGCAGATTTCTGCATCTGGCCGCAGGCACTGCCCCACTGCCGGCACTGTCACGCTTCGCTTGGGCGCAAGCCTATCCGACGCGGCCGGTGCGCATCATTGTTGGTTTCGCGCCTGCTGGCACGACCGACATCGCCGCGCGCCTGATGGGACAGTGGCTTTCGGAGCGCCTCGGCCAGCAATTTGTGATCGAGAACCGGCCAGGCGCGTCCACCACGATCGGGACCGAGGCGGTCGTGCGGGCATCCCCAGATGGTTACACGCTGCTGCTGATTACAACGGCGAGTGCCACAAACACGACGTTGTTCAAGCTCAATTACAATTTCCTCAACGACATCGTGCCGATCGCAGGCATCTTCCGCGTGCCCAACGTCATGGTGGTGCCCCCATCAGTTCCCGCTAAGACCGTTCCTGAGTTCATTGCCTACGCCAAGGCCAACCCGGGCAAGATCAGCATGGCGTCAGCTGGCACCGGGACCCCGCCCCACCTGTTCGGCGCGCTGTTTAAAGCGATGGCCGGTGTTGACATGGTGCATGTGCCCTATCGCGGCAGCGGTCCCGCGCTGATCGATCTTCTCGCCGGACAGGTGCAGGTCAGTTTTGACCCCATGCCTGCATCGATCGAGTATATCAGGGCGGGGAAGCTGCGCGCGCTCGCGGTAACGACCGCGACGCGCTCAGAGGCGCTGCCGGACATCCCGACCATGGCTGAGTTCTTGCCAGACTACGAGGCTAGTGGCTGGTTTGGGATCGGTGCGCCCAAGAACACGCCTTATGAGATCATCGATAAACTCAACAAGGAGATCAATGCCGGCCTCGCCGATCCCAAGCTGAAGGCTCAGCTCGCCGACCTCGGCGGCATTATTCTCGGTGGCTCGCCGGGCAATTTCAGGACGCTGATTGCCGAAGAAACCGAGGAGTGGGCTAAGGTGATCCACGCCGCCAACATCAAGGCCGAGTGATCCGCACGATCCCGGCCGAATATTCCGTAACGTCCCGTTAAACGCGAAGATCAGCTCGCTCGACTACTTGTGCCCGCTCGAACCAGACGAGTTATCGAATTGCGAGTAGCCTTGCCGCGATTGCTCACGGCCGGTTTTGGCACTGAGCGGCCCAGGGGCAATGCGACGGCATGTCCGCAGCTGGTGAAAGCTGACGCCGCATTCCCGACCCATCGCGTCATGTTTGCCTCCCATTAACCCACATACGCTAATCAAAATACTAAGCGCCGCCGCCGCGCACCGCAGCAGAACAGCCGCCGCGAGCGTGGCGAAGTTTCCGGTCAACTGTGAACTACCTCACACTCGGGCGCTGAAAAATATGGGAGTCCTCTATTTCGCCAAGCTCTGACGCACAGGAAATGCAAATGCGCATAGGAATTGGTATCGCCGTCGTGGTCGCGATCGGCCTGATCTGGTCGCTCGCAGCGATGTCCGAGTGGGTCCCCGTGGTCAGCGCCGACGCCCCCCTAGCCACTCTCATCTCTAACCACCCAACCCACCACTGAGTTATCCGCCACACCGCCGGCAGCGAAGTCTCGGCCTCGATCAGCGAACCCAAGCCCGCCACCGACCCTCCAGCCGCGGCCGCTCACCCGCACGCAACCGCTCACCCGCCGAGCGCTTGCAGCACGGTCTCAGTCAGATAATTGAGCCCTATCACAGTACCCGTCTGAGCCGATACAATGTCGGCCCCTGATCTTGGGTGCGGATATGCAACGACGCGAGTTCATTAGCACTTCTCGGCGGCGCGGCGGCGGCGTGGCCGCTCGCGGCGCGGGCGCAGCAGCCGGCGAAGATACTGAGAGTCGGCACTGTCGCCGGCACTCCGAGATCATCACCGCAGTGGGTAGCTTTCGAGCGGCGCATGAGTGAACTCGGTTATCAGGAAGGAATGAATTTCTCCTTTGATTTTCTGCAGGCTGCGAGCGCAGACGAGTACGACGTCCTCTACCGGAAGCTCGCGGCGCGCGTACCCGACGTCATCCTTGCTATTGGCCCGGAAATCGGCCTGAAGTCGGCGCTCGCCGTTACGCGGACGCTGCCGATCGTGATGATCGCCATCGACTATGATCCGCTCGCCCGCGGCTACGTCACAAGCCTGGCGCGTCCCTCCGGCAACATTACCGGCGTCGTCTTCCAGCAGATCGAACTTGCCGCAAAACGCATTCAGCTGATCAAGGATGGCTTTCCGGATAGGCTGGCCGCGACCATGTTCTGGGACAAGTTGTCGGCAGACCAATGGGAAGCAGCGCGGAGCACTGCCGCCATGCTCGGCTTGCAGCTTTCTGGGATTGAACTGCGCGAGTCGCCTTATGACTATCAGGCCGCGCTCGATCAAGCACCACTCGATCATCGCGGCATGCTCATAGTCCCAACATCGCCATCCTTTTTTCGCGATCGTGCGCGCCTTGCCGACTTCGCGCTTCGGCATCGGATCTTATCGATGTTTGTTTTCCGCGAATGGGTGGATGCCGGCGGCCTGTTGTGCTATGGGCCGAGCATCACGGCGCTCTTCGGGCGCGTTGCTGAGTTCGTTGATCGGATCGCCCGCGGCGCCCAGCCCGCGGACTTGCCGATCGTGCAGTCGACGAAGTTCGAGATGGTGGTCAATCTGAAGACCGCCAAGACGATCGGCATCGACCTGCCGACCGCGATCCTGCTCGCGCCGACGAGGTGATCGAGTAAGCGCGATTTTTGCTGCAGTGCATGAGTCCGCAGTTGGCACGACTCGGACGAGCCGATCAGCGCCGGATAGGTCCGCTCATTGGGGTTGAGCAGACGCACTTCTTGCTCTCTCAATTCAACGCGATTGACCCCAAGACGGATGTTTCCGTATCGCCGCAATTGCCGCGCTTCCTTATTGTCCAGCCCCTTCTCCGACGACCACAAACGGGGCCCAGTAGGCCGGATATGCGTTGCGCGGATCGGAGGCATCATTGATGTAGGCAAGCATGGCGCGGCGTAGCGCCTCAGCGCGTCCGACCGCTGGATCGGACTTCATAATGTCGAACGTCGATGTGGTGAGCCGCATGGCGGCGTTGCTCTCTACCGCCCAGTGCGAGACGAGGAGCGCGCGGGCACCCGCGTAGAAGAATGCGCGTGCGAGCCCTGATAATGCTTCGGCACCGGGCTTATCGCCGGCGATAGTATTGCAGGCCGAGAGCACGACCCAGTCCGCGTTAAGCTTGAGCTGCGCGACCTCGCTCGCGGTAAGAAGGCCGTCATCTGCATCGCTCGGATGCTTCGGCAAGGACAGCGCGAGCGACGGCTCCGCCAGTCCCTTGACCTCGCCGGCGACGAGGCCGTGCGTGGCGAAATAGACCACGCGGTAATCGGAGAGCGTCGAGCGCTTCACCGTCGTCTCGCTCGCTGCCTCCCTCAGATAAATGTTGCTTTGCGGCGCGCCGAGATTTTGCGCGACCGCCCGCAGCTCGGCCGCCGTCTCCGGTAGCCGCTGGCAGTGCCTTGCTCAGTACGGCGCGGTCGATGTCTGCACCTTTCCAGAAATCGGTGTAGGAGCGCGTGGCGGCAACGCGCGTCAGCTCCGGCGCCGGCCGGCTTTCCTCCTCAGCGTTAAAGACAGGATCGCCGAAGCCGATGAGCGGGTTCTTCGCCTGATCTTTGCGCGCAAACACCCGCAGCGCCTTGAGGCTCGCGACAGACGGCAGCACGCTCACGGCATGCCGCTTGAGCAGCCAGGCGGCGTCGCGATAGGGCGCGAGATCGTGCGGTGCATTCACCTGCGGTACGGCCATCGCCATCTTCTCCGTCACCAGGAGATGGAACGGCAGCGCCGTGAGTGGACCCGACGGCACCACGATCAGGTGACGCTTGTCCCGGATCACCCCCTCGACCGGACCGATGAGCGTCTCGTAAAGCTCGTGCGCGAGCCCGAGATCGAACAGCTCGTGCGGCCCTTTAGAAGGCGCGCAGTCGGCACGCGCCAGACCGCGCATGCCGGCTTCTTCGCATTCCTTCGCAACAACCCGACCGCACTCCACGCGTGCCAGACCGCGCTTGTCCGCTTCGGCCTGCGTACACTCCAGCCGCTCCAATCCGCGATACAGGGCATCGACATCGAGCCCGCGCCGGAACGCCGCGACCTTCTGCTCCAGCACCTCCGTGCCGAGTGGGATCGTTTTCCACTCGAATCCTTCGCGAGTCATTGCAAAGACGTAGGTTTCCCAATGTTGCTGGCCGGTCATCAAGAGCACCAGGGCTTCATCATCGCCGAGCAATTGTTGCACCTCATCCGTCTTCAGCGGCTTCGGATTTGCCATCGCAGCGTAGTCGGGAAATTGCTTTTCGAGCCGCAGCGCATTTGCCGCAATCTTGGTCTCGATCTCGGCGATCTGGTTACGCAGAGCATCAACCGCCCCAGGGTTTTGCTGAGCATCGGGCTTCGATAGCGCCGCAATCAGCGCCTTGTCTCTTTCTCGCCAGATCGCGGTGAGGTCCTGGTTCTCGCGCACGAGCGCCGCAAGCGCACCGTCTCCGGCTGCGAAGCGCAACCCCAGTTGTTGGATCGCAGTGGCGGCAGACGACTGGTTTGCCCATTGCGCGATATCGAAGGCCTCGCGCGCGGCGGCCGCCAGAGGTTCATCCCGTTCCTGTACAGCAGCATCAAGGTAAGCGAGGTGATGGAGAAAGTAAGCGTTGCGCTGACCGCGGAGGCCGGCGGCGTCGAATTTTCGCTGAGGAATGGGTGTCTCAGTTGCCGCGTGGGCAATCAGTGTTGCTGTGGATTTACGTGCATATTCGAGCGCACTCTCGATATTGCCGGCCTTGGCGAATAACAAAGCGAGGTCATTGCGCGTCCATGCCACGTCGGGGTGATTCATGCCGAGCGCTTTTTCTCTGATCGCGAGCGCGCGCTTAAAGAACTCTTCCGCCTGGCGGTACTTGTCTTGCGCTGTATACACATTACCGAGGTTGTTGAGGGTAAACGCCACGTCGAGGTGACTCATGCCCAGCGTTTGTTCTGAGATTGCAAGCGCGCGCTTGTAGAGCTCTTCCGCGGCGGCGTACTTATTTTCAACATAATACACGTTGGCCAGACCTTGGAAGGTCCTCGCTATCTCGGGGTGACTCGTCCCAAGGGTTACCTCTTCGATCGCGAGCGCGCGCTTAAAGAAGCCTTCCGCCTCGCGGTACTTGCCTTGCCACCGTTCCACAAAGGCTAGGTTGTAAAGGCTCTCCGCCACGTCAGGGTGGCTCATTCCCAGAGTCCTCTCTCTGATCGTTAGCGCGCGTTGGTGGAGCACCTCCGCCTCGTCGTAATTGCCCTCAGCTTGATAATCGTTCGCGAGGTTATTGAGAATTTGCGCTACGTCCGGATGGTTCGTGCCCAAGGCGTGTTCTCTGATCGCCAGTACGCGCTTGTGGAGCGCCTCTGCCTCCCGGTACTTCCCTTGCTCCTGATACACGTTGGCTAGGCTGCTGACCGGCAATGTCACGTTGAGGTGATTCGCCCCGAGGGCCTTTTGCAAGATAACAATCGCTCGCTTGTAGAGTTCTTCGGCGTTGGTGTAGTCGCCCTGCAAATGATGGACGAGAGCCAAGCCGTTAAGAGTGTTCGCCACTTGGGGGTGGCTCGTGCCCAGGGCTTTTTCTTCGATCGCGAGCGCGCGCTTGTATAACTTTCCCGCTTCGTCGTACTTGCCTTGCAACCGATATACATTAGCCAAGTTGTAAAGGCTCATCGCCACGTCGGGATGGCCCGTGCCCAAGGCGTGTTCTTTGATCGCCATCGTGCGCCTATAAAGTGCTTCGGCGTCGGCGTAGTTGCCCTGGGCTTGGTATACGAGAGCCAAGTTATTGAGCGCACTGCCATAATTGGAATGATTGACGCCAGATCGCGCCTTAACCACGGCTTCGAACTTCTGCGCTTCGACAAGCGCCGCGGAATAATTGCCCGCATTATATAGGGCGCTAAATCGCTTCAAGATCGCGTCGAGATCGCCCTGCTGCGCCACAACCGGCGCCACGGCGATAAGGACCAATAACATCGCGCCTGACACGATGCGTAGGCAGCCCAAGATCCACGGAGTGAGGGGCAAGTGCAGCAAGGCGCATCGATCGCCAGAGGCACGCGTGCTAGCTCCACGCATGGTAAGCCCCTTGTAAGAGCATCTCTCTTGCTCACCAGTGTGCCAGAAGGCGGAAAGTATCGGAAGCATGCGCCTGCCAAACAAATTGAAGGCGTACCTGTACCAAGCGGCCCATCACTTGCAGCCACCCATGAAACAAATTTGACTAGGGACCGATTTCAGCTTGTGGCACTTCGCGGCTGTAATGTCCCGATTTCCAGTCCGCAATCAGACCCACCGCGGATGTGCGATGAGGGCAATGCAAAATTTTTTCTATGGGGGCGGGCAAGGGAAGCATCCCCTGATTTGCTCCATGCTGTGTCCCGACTGTCTTTGCGCGTCGAACCCCCATCACGTTGCAAGCATTGGTGGGACGAGAGTAACCCGACGCGTTGACGCACTTCAAGGACCGCCGAGCTTCCCACGGCCTACTCAATCTCTCGATCGACTATTTCGAATGCGTGGCGTTGCAGGGCTTTCAATTCCTCTTGTGCCTGGCAGACTTCCAATTCGGTCAACACCTCCGGTGGTCTTAGGATACTCGGGGGCATCCAATTGACTGGCCGCTGCCTGGCAACGAATTGCCGCTTTGCAGCTGCATGAGCTAGAGCTTGCCGCATGTCGTACGTGAGGCCCGCTTCATAAAATGAATATGCCCCATCGCGTCACTTGTGTACCTGAAATCCACAAGCACGAACCGGCGTTCTGTCATGTTCTCCATCCACCGGATCGAAACTCGGGATAAGCGCCGTCACATCGGTGGCGTAAGACCTTCCTTGCCGTAGTTCACGCGGGCCGCCTCAAGCGTTCCATCGGGCAGCTTTTTCGAGGCGCCGATGAAAATCTTGGTCCCGGGCTTCAAGTCAGCCTTGTCGCCAGGCGCGAAGGTGACGATAGGGACATCCGGCGGGACGATGATCTTCTTGTCGCCGTCCTTGTATTTGACCGTCAATGTTTGACCATCGACCCCAGTGACGACCTGTTCGACATTGGCATTTGTCATGGTGCTCTTGGGCTGAAGGTCCCATGGGTAATGTCCCTCTCCGGTCCCGCGCATCGCCTCTGGGAAGATTAGGACCTCAAGGGCGCGCTGGGTGCCGTCCGGCTGCGGCATTGCGGCGATGCCCACGAACGAGCCCTGCTTGATATCCACGAGCGTCGCCTTGACGACGCCGACGGTGACCGCGTTCTCCGCGAGCACGATCTTGAGCTCGGCACCGTCGCGTGACTTGACCACGAAAACCGGACTTTCAATGCGCTCGATCGTGCCACGCACCCGGACTGGGGCTGCATCCTGCGACCACGCCAGGGGGGCTGCAAGTATCGCGGTAAGACCGACCGCCGCGAACGATCGCCTTGTCATATGAAACATGTTTTCCTCCCGAATGCTCGCTGCATGCTGGTGCGTGGCACAGGGCTATATAACCCAAGA
The DNA here is from genome assembly GCA_963841105.1 of uncultured Alphaproteobacteria bacterium. Taxonomy (GTDB): domain Bacteria; phylum Pseudomonadota; class Alphaproteobacteria; order Rhizobiales; family Xanthobacteraceae; genus VAZQ01. Next base: position 497,085 of record CAWJCB010000028.1, on the reverse strand, counting down.
ATAGCACCCTGCTGGGATTATCATTCCGGCGGGTAGCGTCCTCTCAGTGAGGTTCGCCAAGAAAAAATTCCGGGGCGGCGCAAAGCACGGGGTAACTCGATTGCTTTTGGTTTGTGTCCCAACGCCTTGGCGCGCCGCAGCCCTCTGTCCCGCGTGATCTCCGGTCTCGTTCGGCTCGATCAAATGGGGGCTGGATCAAATGCTCAGTGCAACCAGCATAACAATACCGATCCCGATAACCAGCACCGCAAGCGCAATGGGATCATAATCGAGCCAGTGCCCGCCTTGTGCGCGCATGACGCCACATCAATCCCGAAATAGCAGAGGCCGCCATTGCGGCGGCCCCGTGGGCGGCATTCCGTGGTTCAGCGTGACCGGAGCCGCAGCAGTTAGTGGCTAGCAGACCTTTGTTTCCGCAGTATTTCAATTAGGTTTCGTGGCCCTGCTTTTTGCATTTCAATTAGGTTTCGTGGCCATGCTTTTTGCCACAGAGGCTCAAAAGCGGCCTTCATCTTAGCGGTAGCCGCCTCCCTCGCCTGATGCTCCAGGCTGCGCCCAACGCCTGCGGGCGCCAAGCCCCTAACAGTCAACCGCGCGCGCAAAACTCCAGCCGAATCGCTTACACGAGTTGCTCGCAAGGCACGCGGCTTGCCGGTGTCGATCGGCAACTTGTCCGGTGCTGGGCGTTGCGGGCGGGGATCAATGTGACGAAGGTGCAAGCAGCGCGGCTGCGTGAGACTTGGCGAGCCAAGCTTGCAAAGTGTCGATAGCCTTTGCGAGAAAGCTTGCAAAGTGTCGATAGCCTTTGCGAGAGGGCAGGGCGCAGCCATGAACCAGCGAAATTGGCAGGGTCTTTGTAGATTCGTTCGTGGACAGAGGGCGCGCCATTTTCCTAACTCACTGCGCCGTAAAGCAATTTATGTGTAGTTGGGCGGACTCCCTCTCCGCCATTGCACAAAAGGAGTCCGGCCCGGAGACATGGGTAACAGAACGTACCTAAGACATGGGTGACAACCTCGGGCCGAACGGGTTGTCGCGGGGTTGCAGGGTTTTCTGCTCCAAATCCAAATATCCGAGATCGTAGTGCATGAAGCTTGCGAGCCAAATGCTTTCGCCGGCTCATATGACGCAGGCGACATCGTGCTGACGAGTTCGCTGCTCAAGTCCAAAACGCTTTGACCCGTTCGGCCTCGCTCACCGCGCGATCGCGACCTGATTTCAGCGCCGGTCCGATCTCGGCAGGAGACAGCAGATGCACCTTACCGGGGTCAGCGGCAATCAGGAGTGTCTTGGTTCCCGCGGTTTCGAGGTAGCTGAGCTCCTGGTCAATATCGTTCGGAATGCCGGAGAAGCGTAGACTTTTGTCGGTGAGCGCGACCACCAAGGCGCGTCTGGTCCCGGCAACGAGGTCGGAGTGGGTGCTGGTTGAGCACATGGCGCCGTCCATGCACAGCCGATCTCCAATCCAGGTCGGCCCGAACACGCCGGGCAACGACACGCTCGCGCAGACTGCATGCGAGATCGCAACGTTGCTCGATTGCGACAGGACGAGTCGTTCGCCGGTGTAGCAATCCGTCGTCGTCGCGTGAAACCGAGGGCTCGGCCAGGAGCGGCCGAGGCTGAGGATGTCGATCATGCTCTGGAGGTTGCGAACCGACGGATTGCGTGCCGCCATGGCGGCGCGGCCGATCGACTGAATGGTGGTTATGCTGGCGTCGTGCGCAGTTTCAGCGAGGTTGCGCGCGCGGACCTGACTGGAGTTGGATGCGCGCGTCGGTATCAAATCTGCCAGGAGCTTGGGAAACTGTCCGAAAAAATCGATGTCGTCGCGCAATAGCCCCGCATGATCGGCCGCGGCCGCGCTCCCCACGATAGCTCCGGCCGAGGTGCCGACAATGACGTCGGCTATGTCGTACGAAACGCCCGCACTGCGCAGACCGCGCGCAAATCCAAGCAGCCAGGCAATGAAGTATTCACCGCCGCCGCCGAGCACGAGGGCGCGGTCCTTGCCTTTTCCGAGCGACGGAGCAGCGGGAATTGGCACGGCCGGAAGAGCATCGATGTCGACGTCAGGCTGCGCGCTGGGTGACCCGGCTTGGGCCGATGCGCCTCCGGTCGCCAGAAGGGTGGCCGCAGCCCCGAGCACCATGTCCCGCCGGCGAACGGCGAATCTGTATTTTGCGTCTTCGTCAGACCTCCTCACGAGTATTCACCCTTCATTGGTCGAGGATCGCCGCAGGAGGTCCTTGAGCGTGTTGGAGCGCCAATCCGAGGCTGTCTTCCGGGAGGGGGTCTGCGCGAGACGCTCGACCACAACGAGACGATTGACGTCGCCGCGCAGATAAGCGTCCAGGAATTCCGGGTAGTTGCTGAACGATACGCAGCCGTTCGATTGCCCGCTGGGACCCAGCATGTAGGAATGCGCCAGTATGCCGGCGCGGCCGTGCATCTTGGTGTCGTCGGTCGGAACGAGCCGGATGGCGCGCACGCCATGGAAGAGCGACTCGCGCAGCTTGAGCTCGTAGACGTTGGGCGGCGTCGGTCCGGTCATCCTCGCGTTCGCGTACCGTGGATCATCCATGCGGTCGCCGAGGCCGGAATGCGCTTCCAGCCGCCGTCCATTCGGCAGATACACCGTGCGAGCCGCGATGTCGTAGATCGCGGTGCGGCGGACGTTGACGGGTGGGTCCGCATCCTTCGGCGTCAGGCCTTTCAGCGATGAGCCCGACATCACTGAGCCCTTCAACGCGTCGGTTGGCGCGTAGCCGAGCGGAAGCGAGGTGTCGGACGCGCTGGCGAGGTGGAACCGAGCGTCCGGTGATCGCTTCGGCGCGGCTTGAGCGACCACGGAGCGCGCCGCTGCGCGCGCGGCTGTCGCGGCTGGCGCAGCCGCGGTAGATCGATTTGCGGCGCCGGAGCCTTCGCCGATGAAACGGCCGTCGAAGGACTCCGCGACTTGCGAGGGTTGTGAGGGTCGTGAGAACCGGCTGGGCACACTGGCCAGGTCGAACGCAAAACGCCCCCCGAAGGACGAGCGCGCCGACGGCCGTGCCTGATCGTCCGGCGGCTTGAGCGCGAAAGCAGAATCGTCCGGCGCCTCCAGGCTCGCCCACCGCGCGCGGAAGTTGCCGCGCACGTCCGCGCCAACGGCGGCGGTGCGGAGGTTGCCCGGCTTCGGATGGAACGCCGGCGACACGGGTTACCGCGCCGGGCTTTTGTCGTTGTTTCAAGCGGTGCGTCACGCACCAAACGAGCGATCTTCATCGCCTCGACCAGATCAAGATCATCGCCCGTCTAAACGACCCAGTTCTCTACCGACAGACCCGGGATGTCACGAAAATCAGCCTCGTTGTTGGTAACAAGAGTTGACCCGCTGCTTATCGCGTGGGCGGCGATCATGCGATCATAATCGCGCCCGCGCACCCACCCGCATTGAGCGATGATCCGGCCATAAGCCATCGCGGCTACCGCGTCGAACGGCAGGATGGGGAGGCCGCGCAACAGAACCTCCAATCGAGCCTGCCGAATCGCCGTGAAGACTGGATCGCGGTAGATGCCGCGCTGCAATTCGGCCAGGCTCAAGGCCGAGAGCAGCACCTCCCCGTCATGGTCCGCCAGCTTGACAAGCACTGCGTCCGTGCCATCGCGGGCATGAATGGCGATGTTCGTGTCGATCAGGTAACCCAAGTCTGCACCAAGTCAGCACCATGGCTTCAATCTCGCCGGCGCCGCGGGAGATCGATCGGTTGCCTTTTTTCAACGCCAGACGGCTTCGGCATGCGGCGCAAGGCGGCAACCACATCCTTCAAACTGTTGCGCGCAGGAAAGATTGTGATCACGTCACCTAGTCGCGTGATTTCCAAGTCGATGTCAGTGTCGGCGTAGGCAAGCTCCGCCGGAATGCGAACAGCCTGACTGTTGCCGGATTTGAATACACGCGTCCGGGACATCGGGTTCTTTTACCGCAATAAGAGCAATTCCCGGCGTGCAGCATACCGCCGCCAACCGCTCGCCGTCAATCCTTGTATATACGCACGAAAGCCGGCCGGCACCCGAGTAACCACGAAGCGGACCAATGGCCACCCACGGGGTCCACGACGAGCACCTGTCAGTCAAGGTCCAGCATGCCTGCGCGGACGAGGGAAAGCAGCACAAGACGCTGTTGGGTGGTTACTGGATCGTCCGCCTGCGCGGACGATGACAACTGAGAGCTTCGTAAACTACCTTACCTTTGCGCCTATGCGCATCCACGGGGCATGACGCCGGGAAAGGTTGGGCCTTCGGGCGGCCGTCGATACATCGAGTCATGCTCCAATGAAAGTGAGCACCAGGATGTCGATTCTCATGGATAAGCGTTCCGATGGCGTTGTCTGGGTGATCATTGACAGACCTCACGTTCTCAATGCACTCGACATTCCCGCCAAGGAGCGGCTGGCCGAGATCTGGCGGGAGATCGCCGACGATCCGAGCATCCGTGTTGCGATCCTCACCGGAACGGGCGAGAAGGCATTCTGCGCCGGTTCCGACCTCAAGGAGATCAACCGCACGGGACGGATGGCGTCGACCGAAACGCTGCTGCGGGCGCTGCCGGGTGTGGGCGTTCCGCTGTTGAAGCCGGTGATCGCCGCGATGCATGGGTACTGCATCGGCATGGGCATGTCGCTTGCCATTCATTGCGATCTGCGGCTCGCCGCGGGCAACGCGGTGATCGGCTACCCCGAGGTCAAACACGGCATGATCTCGGCGGTTAGCGCCATGCGGCTTCCGGAAATCATTCCCCGCGCCCGGGCGATGGAAATGCTGCTCATGGCGCGCAATATCACCGCGCAGGAGGCGGAGCGTATCGGACTGGTGAATGCGGTGGTCGATGATGTCCACGCCGAGGCGGAGAAATGGGCGTCCGTTCTCAGCGGTTATTCCAGCGTCGCATTGCAGGCCACGAAGCGCCTGGCTTTGTTGTCGCGCCGGATAACGCAAGCCGAGCGCGCGGAGGTGGAGAGCGTCCGCGCCTGGATTGAGAGCCAGCCCGACCACAAACAAGGTGCGGCAGCTTTTGCCGGCAACCGTTGAGCCTTGGGCCGGCAGCACGAAGGCATCTGGCTGGAGCGAAATCGAGCAATCGAGCAAGGGGAACGGTCCGCGATGGCCTCCATGAAAGCCGTGACGTTTCGGGAATACGGCGGGCCGGACGTGTTGCAAGCGACCGAGGTGGTGCGGCCCGAGCCTGCGTCCAATGATGTCCTGGTGAAGATACACGCGGCCGGAATCTGCTATCACGACATCCTTTCGCGGGCGGGGAAAATCCCGCGCGACCGGCCGGGCCAAATCCTGGGGCACGAAATCGCCGGCGAGATCGCGCTCGTGGGATCGAATGTGGATCGCGGCCGCATCGGCGAGCGCGTCGTGCTTTACCAGCGGCTCTCGTGCGGGGTCTGCCGCTATTGCCTGGACGGCCGGCACGACCTCTGCCGGAACAGCACGGTGATGAACGAGACCGGCGGCGGCTATGCCGAATACACCTGCGTGCCGGCGCAGAACGCCATCCGGATTCCGGACGGCGTTGACATGACGGCCGCGGCGCTCGCGGTCTGCCCAATCGGCACCAGCGTGCGTGCGGTCCTCGGCGTCGCGCAAGCCCGACCGGGCGACGTTGTGCTCGTCACCGGCGCCGGCGGCGGTCTCGGCCTGCACCAGATCCAGATCGCCAAAAGCGTGTGCGCATTCGTCATCGCGGTGACCAGTTCCGAGGACAAGATCGACATCATCAAGCGGGCAGGCGCGGACGAGATCGTGTTCAGTCCCGATCTCCAGTTCAGCCGCGATGTCTGGCGGCTCACCGGGAAGCAGGGGGTCGACATCGTCCTGGAGAACGTCATGACGGGGACCTTTGGCGAGAGCCTGCGTTCCACCGCGCAGCACGCGGTCATTGTCGTGCTCGGCAACGTCGGGACGCGCCCGGTCGAGCTCGATCCGGGCCTTGTGATCGTCCGGCGCGCGCGCATCGCGGGCTCGGGGAACGCGACCTTTGCCGACGTTCACCGCGCGCTGCACCTGATGGCGAACAAGGCGGTCAAGCCTTGCATCGACCGCGTGCTGCGGTTTCCGGACGCCGGCAAAGGACACGCGCTGGTCGAGGGCAAGTCCGTGGCTGGACGCGTCGTGCTGAGCGGCTGGTGAACATGCATATTGGCTGGAAGCTGCGTCAGCTGGCGCGCTGGCATCCAGACCGGGTGGCGATCGTCGACGACGCCGGACCATGGACGCACCGGGCGTTTCGTTCGCGACTCAATCGGTTCGGCAACGCCATGGCGGGACTCGGCCTGAGCCGCGGCGACCGGATCGCCCTGATCCTTCCGGACATACGGGAGTATCTCGAAGCTGACTACGGCGCCATGTCCGCAGGCTTCGTCCGGGTACCCCTCGATCCACGCCTCACGCGTGCCGAAACCATTGCACTGTTGCGGTATGCGGGCGTCAGCGCCCTCGTCATCCATGCAAGCTTCGGCGAGAAGGCGAACAGACTTGCGACGGATGTCGAGAGCCTCCAGCGGATCGTCAGCATCGGTGGATCGTTGTGCGGAGCGCATGACTACGAGGCGCTGCTGCAGCGGGCTTCCGACGCGGAACCAGCGGAGGGCGACGGCAACGAACTGGCAGCGCTGAACTTCAGCGGCGGCACTACCGGTGCGCCAAAGGCCACGATGCTGCTGCACCGTAACCTGATGACGGTGGCGCAGAACACCGCCTACTCCTTTGACGTGAGGTCCGACAGCGCCTTCCTCAATGTACGCCCGCTTTGGCCGATCGCTCAGGTCATCCTGATGTCCTACTTCATGGGCGGCGCCACCGTGACGCTTGGAGGCCGGTTCGAGGCCGACAGGTTGAGCTCGCTGATACAGCGCACCGGAGCGACCCGCACCTCGCTCGTGCCGACGCACCTCGTCCGGCTGATGGAAGCAGCTTCGGCCGGGGGACGAACGCCTGGCCAGGCTCGAAGCGATCCATATCGGCGGCTCGCGCATTCCATCCGGCTTGTTCGAGCGGACGCTGGAGACTATCGGCCCGAAGATCGGCGTTCTCTACGGCATGACAGAGGCGCCGATCTCGAGCTATCTGCGGCCGGAGGAGCTCGCCTGCGAGCCCGAACGACGACGCGGCTTGATCGAGTCGGTCGGTCGCGAGTTGTTCGGCTATCAGGTGAAGATCAACACGCCCGGCACGGGGCCGACCACCGAGAGCGGAGAAGAAGGCGAGGTGTTGATTTGCGGCGGCAACGTGATGGCCGGCTATTGGAGGAATGAGGAAGCGACACGCGCGGCGCTTGACGGCGACACGCTGCGCACCGGCGATCTCGGGCGGTTCGACGCTGCCGGCAACCTTTATATCGTCGGCCGCCTGAAGGATGTCATCCGCTCAGGCAGCAGCACGATCCTCCCCAAAGAAGTTGAGGATGCGATCAGTTCGCACCCCGCCGTAGGCGAGGTTGCGGTTATTGGTCTGAACGACGCCGAATGGGGCGAAGCGGTGACTGCGTTCGTCGTGCTGCTGCCAGGAATGTCCGCCTCCGAGACCGAGATCATCGAGCACTGCCGCGAGCGTCTTGCGAGCTACAAGAAGCCTCGCTCGGTCCGCTTCATCGAAAGTCTGCCAAGGTCGCATTATGGCAAGGTTCTGCAGGCTCAGCTGATGAACCAATCCGGATCGGAAGGCGGAGCGCGATGAGAGTCCGTCGCTCTCAGCGGCGCTCTTCGAATCATATGCCGCGTCATTCCGGGTCGAGGCCTGAAAGGCCGAGAGCCCGGAATCCAGTAATCACCGGCGGAGCTTACTGGATTCCGGGCTCGCCGCTTCGCAGCCAAGTTTACGCAGGCTGCGTAAACTTGCCTGCGTCGGCGCCCCGGAATGACAACTTTCATGGAATTGCTTGCCTGGTACCGGGAATCACAGTTCACTGATACATGCAATTGTGAGACTTGGTCGCAGCCAAATCCGCGGTGCGATTTTACTTCAGGGAGAAGGTTTGGTTCGACGCGACCATCACGTTCGCGGGCGCGGGGGCCGGCGTGCCTGTACGCAGCGTCGCAAGCAACATCTGGTCGTCACTGCCCTCGACGGGTGCGCGACCGACATATTCGACCCGCACGTGGGCGGTCCCTTTTCGGTAAAAATCGAGCGCCTTGGCGGTTCCGGTTGATAGATCAACGAGGCGATGATGGGCAAAAGGCCCACGATTGTTGACCCGCACGATGATCGAACGACCATTGTCAAGGTTGGTAACCCGCGCATAACTCGGCAGCGGCATCGTCCGATGCGCCGCCGAGATACCATTCATGTCATAGCGCTCGCCGTTCGCAGTCGCCCGGCCGTGAAAGTCGGACCCATACCAGGACGCAATCCCTTCGGCACGATACGTGAGTTTGTCGGTCGGGACGTGCGCCGGAGCACTCAGGGCGGACAGCCCGACCTTGTTGCCGATGTTCTGCGGCGTCTTGGGATTGACGAAGCGGACCGTTCGCACCACGCGCGCATAGTTCCATGGAGTGGCCGCCGCTCCGCTCTCGTCGTCCTCGGAAGCTTTCAGTTGTCCAGTCCGTGCATAGGTTTGTTGCTCTTGTCGAAACACAATCGTTTCGTTGCGGACGGGCTCGATCACGGCGGCGTCCTGGTTGCCCTTCTGAAAGATGATGATGGCGAATGCCGCCGCGGCGAAAGCGCCAGCCGCGAGCTTGAGCGCGCTACGGGCGTCGCGACAGCGAATGGCACTGAAAGTGATAACCGGCCAGCGAATTGACAGTGCCAGCCTGATGGCAGCGCGTGATGACAGATAAGTCGCGCGCGGCGGCCACATCACCCCTGCGGCTTGTGCGATCATGTAACAGTCACCCCGGCACCCCACTCTTGCGGGGTCGAGATGGTCATGCATCAGCCCCCAATTTGAAGCCCCCTACGTGATCCCGCCGATGGCCCGTAATGTGACGTTCTGTGATTAATTTAGGATTGATGCAAAAAGGACACGCATTGGCGGTATCTTTTTGTTGCAAAGGCCGTGCGAAGCCTCGACCTGTATCGTCAGACGACCTGTAACTAACCGGCCTTGATATTGAGCTCCTTGACGAGCCGTGCGTACTTTTCCGAATCCTGCTGCGCGATGCGGGCGAGTTGCTCCGCACTGCCGCCAATTGCCTCGGTTGCCGTCTGGAGCAGACTATTGCGGGTTGCGGCATCGGTGAGCGCCTTGTCGATCTCGGCGTTCAGGCGCGCGACGATCGCTGGCGGCGTTCCCACCGGCACGAATGCGCCGTACCATGACTCGATCGCCAGGCCCGTGAAGCCAGCTTCCTGGAAGGTCGGCACCTCGGGCAAGCTCGGCGAGCGCGTCTCCGACGATTGCGCCAGAAGGCGCACGATTCCGGCCTTGTAGTGCGGCATCAGGGCCGTCGGCCCCAGAAAGGCCACTCGGACATGGCCGGCGATCAGGTCGTTGATCGCCTGGCCGGCACCGCGATAGGGGATGTGGTCGAGCTTTATCCCCGCCAACTTGGCGAACCATTCCATGAGCACGTGCTGGTTCGAGCCCGCACCCGAGGTTGCGCAGCCCATTCCCGGCCGCGCCTTCACCGCAGCGATCAATTCCGCAACCGACTTCACGTCGAACGATGGATGAACCGCCAGAGCCTGCGGCTGACGCGCGAGTTGGATGACAGGAACAAGGTCCTTCAGGTAGTCGACATTCAACCTCAGAACATGCGGCGCACTCGCCACGTTGTCGTTGGTTACGAGCACCGAATAGCCGTCCGGAGCGCTCTTGATCGCGGTGTCGATGCCGATCGTCCCGCCTGCCCCCGTCCTGTTCTCGATCACCACCTGCTGGCCGATGGCGCGCGAAAGGTATTCGGCAGTCACACGCGCGACGAAGTCCAGTCCGCCTCCGGCCGCAAGCGGCACGATGAAACGCACCGGCCGGATCGGCCAAGCCAGGTCGGGAGACGGCGTGGCTGCTGACGTTTGTTGTGCGCGCGAGGAGAGCGGCCAAGCGAGCACCGCTCCGCCGAGAAACGTAATGAGCTCGCGCCGTCTCAAATGATTGAACCGCATTTGCCGCCATCGGTTTGAGGACCGCATGTGCATTCTACTCGAAAAGCAAGTCTCGGCGGGGATGGTTCGAGCCGCCAGGACCGGGCCCAAGCGGCGCTCATTATTTGACTCAATGAACGGGCCTCCTTAGGGTCGCCACCAAAGGTGGGCGGATGGCGTCGAAGGTCTTCATCGGCGCAGGAGCTGGCTTCGCGTGCGATCGCACGGACGCCGCAAGCCCAGTTGCCGATGCCCTGGCGACGCTTCCAGGCGCGCGCTTCCTGATATTCGAGACGCTCGCCGAGCGGACCCTCGCGCTTTCCCAACTCGACCGCCGCCGCGATGCGACACGTGGTTTCAATCCGGCACTCGAACGCTTCGTCGCCCCGGTGCTGGCCCGATGCCTGAAGGACGGGATCAAGATCATCGGCAACTTCGGTGCGGCCAATCCCGCCGCGGCGGCCGCGCGCATCCAGGCGATGGCATATGCGCAGGCGCTTCCAGCGCCGAGGATCGGGGTCATTGACGGCGATGACCTGACTGCGCTGCTGTCGCCGGCGGAATTAGCCGCGCGCGAAACCGGCGGCGCGATTCTGCGCAACGCGACCGAGATCATCGCTGCCAACCTTTATCTCGGCGCCGAGCCGATCGCGCAAGCTCTGGATCAAGGCGCCGACATCGTCGTGACCGGCCGCGTGGCCGACTCCGCCCTCGCGCTCGGCCCGCTCATCCACGCCTTTGGGTGGAAATTGGATGACTGGGATCGTCTGGCGGCCGGCACGCTCGCGGGCCACCTGCTCGAATGCGGCAGTCAGATCACCGGCGGTTATTTCGCCGATCCGCCCTTCAAGATCGTGCCGGGCCTGGCTGATCTGGGCTATCCGATCGCCGAGATTGATCCCGACGGCAGCATGGTCATCACCAAGCCCGCGGCAACCGGCGGGCGGGTCGATCGATTCACCGTCATTGAGCAACTGCTGTACGAAATTCACGATCCCTCGGCCTATCTAGCGCCCGACGTTGTGCTTGATATCACCGGCGTGACGGTCGAGGAGCTGGCGCCGAACCGCGTGCGCGTCGCCGGGGCGCGCGGCAAACCCGCTCCCGAAACGCTGAAAGCCACCGTCTGCGTCGATGGCGGCGTGCTGGGCGAAGCGGAGATTTCCTACGCCGGACCGAATGCGGCTGCGCGCGCGCGGCTGGCGGCGCAGACCATCGGTGAGCGCATGAATCGACTGGCGCCCGGCCTCGTCTTCCGCACTGACGCCGTTGGCGTGGTCAGCGTGCTCGGCGACAACGGCGGTGCGCTCGCGCGGCGGTGGGCATCCGACCTGAGCGATGTTCGGCTGCGGTTCGCCGCGCAATCGAGAAACACCGCCGAGGTCGAGCTTTTGCTCGACGAGGTCGAGGCGCTCTATTGCGCCGGCCCGGCCGGCGGCGCGGGCGTGCGCAAGCGTATTACCCCCCGGCTGGCGAGCGCCTCGTGCCTGATCGAGCGAAAGTTTGCGCTGCCGCGCGTGACGCTCACCGGAAACGTGCCATGACCTCACGGACGGTCCGGCTCCACGAAATTGCCAACGCGCGCTCCGGCGACAAGGGCAATCGACTCAACATCGCATTAGTCTGTCGCGATCCGGCGCACTATTCTGCGGTAGCGCAGCAGGTGACGACGGAGCGCGTCGCCGATGTTTTCGCCGACCGCATGCCGTCGCGCGTCGTTCGCTACGATCTGCCGAAGCTCGCGGCGTTCAATTTCGTGCTCGATGACGTGCTTGAAGGCGGCGTCAACGCCAGCCTGGGTCTCGACGGCCACGGCAAGTCGCTCTCGTATCTGCTGCTCGACATTCCGGTTGAGATCGCAGCCGAGGACGCGATTGCGACATAGGATAACCGCGTAACCCGATAGGGAAGCTGCAAGGCAATGAGCAAGCTCGCACGAATGACAACCGCCGGCGTCGTGTTTGCCGCCCTCCTCGGGACTGCGAGCGCGCAGGACCCCTACCCAAGCCGGAGCATCAAGTTCGTCGTCCCATTCGTGGCGGGAAGCGCGACCGATACGCTCGCCAGACTGCTTGCTAACCGTGTTGCGAAGTCTCTCGGCCAGACCGTGATTGCCGAGAACATCAGCGGCGGGAGCGGTATCCCGGCGGCGCAGGCCGTGGTGCGATCGGCGCCGGACGGCTACACCGTCTTCATCACCTCCAACACCACACATGCCTCCAACCAGAGCATGCTCAAGCGCGTCCCGTACGATGCGCTTGCCGATTTCGAGCCGATCACGAAGCTTGGAACCATTACGCTTGCACTGGTCGGTCACCCGTCGGTTCCGGCCAATTCCGTTCAGGAGCTCATTGCCTACGCCAAGGCCAATCCCGGCAAGCTGACGTTTGGCTCCGGGTCCACTTCGTCTCGCGCGGCCGGCGAGCTCCTGAAGACCATGGCGGGCATCGACATGCTGCATGTGCCGTATCGCAGCAATCCGCTTGTGGTGACCGATTTGCTCGGCGGACAGATAGCGTTGTTCTTCGGCGACGTTTCCACCTCATTGCCGCCGGTACGCGACGGCAAGCTGAAGGGCTTTGCGGTGTCGAGCCTGCAGCGCTCGCCGCTGGCGCCCGACCTTGTGTCGCTCGATGAGGCGGGCTTGAAAGGCTACGACCTGACGGCCTGGTTTGCGGCGTTTGCTCCTGCAAAGACGCCGAAGGCGATCGTGGATCGACTCAACGCTGCACTCCGCGAGGCGCTGGCTGACAACGACGTGGCGTCCAAGTTGCTCACGGCCGGCATCGAACCGGCCGCAAGCTCGCCGGAGGAGCTGAGATCGTTTGTTGTTTCGGAGACGGCGAAGTGGGCGAAGATCGTGAAGGATGCGAAGATCGAGCCGGAATAACCTTACGCGGCGGCCCGGTGGAGCATGCCGGCATTGCGCACTGCGTTTTCGATTGCCTTGAGCTCGGCGCCCGCGGGCAGGCGGGTGGGCGGCTGCACCGTCGGCGACTTCAATATCCCCGCAAGGTACATGGCCATCTTCATGCGCGCATGGGCATCGCCGGTCGGCTCGCCGCCACCGTAGACCGCATCCTTGAGCGGATTGATTCGGCTTTGCAGGTCCATCGCTTTGTTCAGATCGCCAGCGCTGACGGCGGCGTAGAGGTCGATGATCATCTGCGGGATGAACGATGCGAAGCCGACCAGCGCTCCATCGACGCCCTGCACCATGGAGGCGAGGAGATACTCGTCGTGGCATGTCAATACGGTCACGCTCGGGTCTGCCTCCTTGATGACCCGCAGATCGCGAGCGTATTTGTTCATGTCGCGGGTACCGACCTTCATGCATTTGACCCACGGCAACCTGGCGAGTTGCGCGAGCGTCTCGAAATTGTACGAGGCGCGCGTCCAGGCCGGGTAGATGTGCACGACGAGATCGAGGCCCGACCCCTTGCCGACCGCCGTGAAATAATCAACCACGTTCTCTGGTTGCTTCATGCCAAAGCGCAGCCACCCATGCGGCGGCATCACGAGCAGGCCCGTCGCGCCGGCGTCTCTTGCCATTTGCGCGTGCTCGACCGCTTCGGCGATGCCTTCGCAGCACAGGCCCGAGACAACGGGAAGCTTGCCCTTCACCGCGTCGGCAACGATCCGGGTGACCTCGGCGCGCTGCTTGCCAGTCAATGCGAAGACCTCGCCGGTGTGACCGTTCGTGACGAGGCCGCCGATGCCCTCGTGGCCGGCAAGCCAGATCGCGAATTTGCCAAGCTCGGGCTCGTCGATGTTTAACTTCTGGTCGAACGGGCACTGCAGAGCCGGGAAGATGCCTTTATATACCGCCGTCATGGCGTTCTCCTTGGTTTGAGGGTTGATGCTGGTGACGGATCAAAGCTTTCCGTTGGCCGCAGCGTTTCCCTTCGATAGGCTCGTCCCGACAGCGATGAGATGCGATTCATGCCGATCGTGAACACGAACAAGCCGCGCGAACGAAAATCGCCGGTGCGAAGCCCGGCCGAAATCGTGGACCGTCTGTTCACCGGCCACGCTGGGAAGGTGCTGGCAGCTTTCCCGGACCATTGCATCGATTTGGTGGTGACCTCGCCCCCTTATTGGACAGCAGTTGAGTACGATCAGGGGAAAAATCCGTGGCCGTCTTATGAAGCGTATCTTGCGGATATGCAGTCAGTCTGGAATCAGTGCGCTCGCGTTCTGCGGCCAAATGGAAAATTGTGCCTGAATGCGCCGATCATGCCAATCCCGAAAAAGGTGATTGCGCAGCATACACGTCATCTCAAGAACATCGCTTTCGATATGGAGCGCCGCATTCTCGAAGAAACCGATCTGGAACGGTACAGTCTCTTTGTCTGGCAAAAGCAAACATCAAAAATGATGTTCGGAAGCTACCCGTATCCGGGGAATATCATCGAGAACAACACCATTGAATTCATCAATGTCTATGTGAAGCCGGGCAAGCCGCCGAAGTTCGATGCCGACGTGAAGGATGCAAACGAGATTACCCGTACCGAATGGTTGGACCTCACCCAGCAAGTCTGGTTCATGTACCCCGAGGACGTGAAGCGTGAAGCCGGCCATCCGGCGCCGTTTCCCGGGAAACTGCCGGCACGATTGATGCGGTTATACACCTACGGTGCGGTTGCGCGTTTTCCGGGCGAGATTGTGCTCGACCCTTTCATGGGAACGGGGACCACGTGTGCGGTCGCCAAAAGCATGGGGCGCCGCTATGCCGGAATCGACATAAATCCTGCGTACGTGAAGATTGCTCAGGAGCGCGTGCGTGATGCTCCGGGCTTGGCGCCGCTGTTGCTCGTCGGCCGCCCCAAATATCCCGGAAAAGACGAGCTGAAAGAAATCGCCGCCGCGCGGGCGGGTACCAACGGAAGGGCCGCGCAAGCGAAGCACAAGCGAAAAACGTATGGGCGTAAGGTGACGACCAGGAAAGGCGGGCAACTTACGCTGGTTTAGCTCTACAACGTCTCCGACAGCGGCTATTTTGCCTCGGTTAGTCGGAGCCCGGCGATCACCTTCGCCCACTTGGCCGAGTCCGCGGCAATGCGTGCGGCCAGGGCATCGGCCGTGCTCCCCATCGGTGTCAGGCCAGTCGCCAGGAAGCGCTCATGCAAGTCCGGCGCAGCGACGGCGCGCGCAGTCTCCTGCTGCAGCTTGGCGATGATGCTCTTGGGCGTCGCCGCCGGTGCGTAGAGACACCAGTAATTGTTCGCCTCGAAACCGGGATAGCCCTGCTCCGCAATCGTGGGTATGTCGGGGGCGGTTGCGATGCGTTGCAGCGCGCCAACTGCCAAGGCTTTCAGCTTTCCATCGCGCAGATTAGGAAGGCTTTGCGGGATACCCATCAGCATGATCTGCAGCTGCCCGGAGAGAAGATCGGGCAAAGCCTGCGCGCTACCGCGATAGGGCACCTCCGTCAGCCTGAAGCCGCCCAGTTGTTGCAAGAGCTCCATTGCCAGCTGATGCGTGCTTCCGGCCCCGGTTGAGCCATAGTTGATCGCGCCTGGCTGCTTTCTCGCGAGGCCGGCGAGCTCGCGCAGGCTGCCGGCGGCTACGGACGGATGCGCGGCCAACACCAGATCCACATTGGCGACGAGGCTGACCGGCTCGAAATCCTTGAGCTCGTAGGGCAAGCGCGCGGTGAAATTCGGGCTGATGGCGAATTGGATGTCGGACGCAATCAGAAAGGTGTAGCCGTCAGGCGCCGACTTCGCGACATATTCGGTGCCGATATTGCCGCTGGCGCCGGGGCGATTGTCGACGTAAACGGAGCGACCCAAAGACGCGGTCAGCTTCTGTGCCAGTTCACGCGCGACAATGTCGCCACTGCCGCCCGCCGAATACGACACCACGATCTTGATCGGTCTTATGGGCCATTCTTCGGCAACGGCAGCACTCACAGTCGTGGTGAGAGCGCACAGAATGATCAAGAATGCCCACATGACGCACCGCCTATTTTCCGCTCGAACGTCACCGAAGATGATGGTCAAGGCGCAAACACTTCCCCCGCTTCTCGCCGGGTCATGAAGAGCTCCATCGGCAATTCCGTTCCTATTCCTTTTTTGCGGGCAATTTCAATGATGCGGGCGCAGGCGGAAGCGAACTGGATTCCCATGCCCACATTGTTGTGGTGATAGGTGATTTGTGCGGACGCTGTCCGTCCGGCGATTCGTCCGATGCACAGATCGCCGACTTCGTAGATGTTCGTCCACGACACGTAACCTTTGCGCATCGGCATCATGATTTCCGGCTGGTCGTCAATCTCTATTTGCTCCTTGAGATTGGCCACGATGAAGTCGGCGCGGCGAGCGCATTCGTCATCGAGCTCCCGACGGCCATCGAACTTGTTCGTGCCGATCATCCCGATCACATGGCAGCCGGGAGACAGCCATTCCCCGAACAGGATCGGGTCGGCGGAATTGGTTGCGGCAATGGCAACGTCGGAGCCACGGATTGCCTTTTCCGCCGAATCGACGGCAACCGCATTGATGCTCAACATCTTGCCCATCTTATCGGCAAAAGCCTTGCGGTTCTGCGGTGTCATCGAATAGACCTTGAGATTGCGAATTCCGGGCCGAGCGGAGCAAATCGCTTCCACCTGCGAAATGGCCTGCTCACCAGAGCCAAGGATGCCGATCGTCTGCGCGTCCTCGCGCACGCAGTATTTGGCGACCACACCTGACGTCGCCCCGACCCGCAAAGCCGAGACGGCGTGGTCGTGCACAATGCCAAGCAGCTCGTTGGTATACAGATCCCATACCAGCACGAAACCGGAATAGTCGCCGGGAAACTCCATGCGCTTCTGACCGCCTTTGAGCGGAAAACTGATATGCGCGCAGTCGAGCCGGATGGCGGCCACGCCATGGCATGGCACGACGCCGGGAATGACATTCATCCATCCCCAACGCTCTTCGGGCGACGCTTTCAGCGGGGTGTGAATGCGGCGCCGTGGTATGACCTGGGCGCTGCGCCGTCCGAAATCAGCGTAGGCCTCGTGCATCAGGCTGATGCATTCAGCCATCGAGAGCAGCCCCAAAGCCTCTTTATTGGTCAGCACCAGCGTGGTTTTTGCCATGACACCTTCGCTCGACAAAATAAGTCGAGCGGAATTCTGAGCCATCAGATACGCTCAGGCTATTCGTTTTTTTTAAGGTTACCTATCCAAGAATTGAAAGATGGAGCTGTATCAGCTACGGACGTTCGCGGCGGTTGCCGAGCTGGGCAGCCTCACGCAAGCCTCCGCGCGCCTGCACGTATCGCAGCCCGCCGCCAGCGCGCAGATCAAGGCACTGGAAAGGGAATTCGGAATTGCGCTATTCGAGCGCAAGCATAACGGCCTCACGCTGACGCGGGCGGGCGCCGCGCTGCTTCCGGAAATTCGAAAATTGCTGGAGACGGCGGCCGGTTTGACACTGCACACGAAAGGACTGCGCGGCCGCTTATCGGGGACTGTCAAAGTCGCGATAGTTTCTCCGACCGTCGCGGACACCGCGCTGTTGCGGCTCGGCGACATCATGCATCTGATGGTGACACGCCATCCGATGCTCTCGATCGAAGTGCACAATCGCAATTCGCGCAGCATTGTTGCGGGTATCTGCGGCGGCGAGTTCGATGCGGGGATTGCGCTTGGCAACAGGCGCATCGCAAATGTGCGCCGAATCCTCCTGAAGGAGCTGCAGTATCGGGTCGTGGCGCCCGGAACCTGGCCTGAGCGAGCACGCAGGGCCGCTTGGAAAGAAATTGCCACCTCGCCATGGATATCGGCGCCAAAGCATGGCTCGCATTTCCAGATGGCGACCGATTTGTTCAGGAAGCATCGCTTCACGCCGGTCAAGGTCATCGAGGCTGACAGCGAAGCGGTGATCGCCAGCCTGATCACCGCGGGCGTTGGGCTCGGTCTGATGCGCGAGGACTTGGCGATGAAGGCTGAAAGCTCAGGCGCCGTTCTCGTTCTCGACAAGGGACGGCCGCGAACCTTTCTACAGCTGCTTTACCATTCAACGCGGGAGGATGATCCCGCGATACGGGCGCTGCTGGGGGTGCTGAGGGAGATCTGGTCCTAATCGGAGCTCGCTCTAACTCCGCGGCCCTCTCGACCGCATTCTCCCTCAGGCGCCGTTATTAGATGATTTGATCTGCCAAGCCGGTGGATCGTAGGAGCAACTTTCTTTTTTAGCGCGCCATCTTGCCAGCCCGCACAAGAATATTCGATGTCTTGAAGACGAGCCAGGCGTCAAGCCGCAGTCGTCGTCGCCCAAGAGGTTCTCATGCGCCTCGCTGTTTCCTTGCCTTCACAATTCCGGCGACTTGCCGTCGCGGCGGCATTTGCATTCGGCGTCGTCGATCCGGCGCTCGCCGGCGGCGGCGCGCCGCTCGTTTCTGTCGAGTGGCTCAAGCAGCACCGCGGCGATGCCGACCTCGTCGTGCTTGACGTTCGTTCGGCCCTCGACGGCGGCGGCGCCGAGGCCTACGCCACGGGTCACATTCCCGGCGCCGTGCACAGCGACTATGACAAGGGCGGCTGGCGCGTGACGCGCAACGGCGTTCCGTTCATGCTGCCGGACGCTGCTCAACTCGAAGCGCTGATCGGCGATCTCGGCATCGATGAGGACAGTTATGTCGTCGTGGTGCCGGCCGGCGTTCATGTCCTCGACTTCGGCGCGGCGGCGCGCGTCTACTGGACGCTCAAGGCGGTGGGCCACCAGCGGGCATCGATCCTCGACGGCGGCTTTGCCGCGTGGAAGGCCGATCCGGCCAACCCGATCGAAGCCGGCATCAATGGCCGCTCGCCGAAGATTTTCACCGTCGAGCTCGACAACGGTCTCATCGCGCGAGCCGACGAGGTCGAGCGCATGAGCAGGTCACGCGGGGCTGTGCTGCTCGATGCGCGCCCGGCGCGATTTTTCGCCGGCAAGGAGAAGGCGCCCGCCGCCAAAGCCTACGGCCACATTCCCGGCGCGCAGAACCTCGATAGCGCGGCGTTTTATGACGCGAGCAGCAATCGGCTGCGGCCGCTCTCCGAGCTTGCGGCGCTCGCCGCGTCCGTTCCGGCAGGCCCGGTGGTGACCTACTGCAACACCGGCCATTGGGCGGCGACCAACTGGTTCGTGCTGTCGGAGCTTCTTGGCCGCAAGGATGTCAGACTCTATTCCGGCTCCATGGTCGAGTGGACCGCCGATCCCCACCGCCCGGTCGAATCCGCGCGCACCCGCTGGGACGATCTCAAGAAGGCGGTCGGGCTGGGATTGTGACGCTGGCGTGATAGTCTCTGACGCTCCACACATCGGCCGTCATTCCGGGGCGCCGCAAAGCGGCGAGCCCGAAAACGATAACCACAGGATCGGCGATGAAAAGCTCCGCCGGTGGTTATGGGTTCCGGGCTACCTCGCTGTGCTCGGTCCCCGGAACGACAGGGACAAAGCGACCTCCGTTCCGGTTGCCCCGGCGACCGTCTGGCGGCTCGACGCACCTTTCCTTGCCGCCGCGGTGCTGGCGACCGCAGTCCTCGCCGCGCTCGTGCTTATTGACGGGCAGCCGGCATCGGCCGCCCTGCTGCTGGGCGGCTTTGCCCTGGGCATGGTCTTCTTCAAGGCGGAGCTCAGCTTCACCGCGGCGTGGCGGCGGTTCATTGTGCGCGGTGACGCTGACGGATTGCTCGCCACGTTCCTCCTCATCGCAATCGCGGCGACCGTGATCGTCCCGGTTGCGGCGCTGGTGCCTGGCTTCGGCGGTGCCATCGCGCCGCTCGGGCCCTCGCTGCTCATCGGCGCCTTCGTATTCGGGATCGGCATGCAGCTCGCGAACGGATGTGGCTCGGGAACGCTGTACACCGTCGGCGGCGGATCGGGCCGCATGCTGATTGCGCTCGCCTTCTTCGTTCTCGGCAGCGTGCTCGGCAGCCTGCAGCTGCCGGCATTTCTCGCGCTCGGCGGCATCGATCCGATCCTCGCCTCGGCCTATGCCGGTCCCTGGGGCGGACTCGCGGTCACGCTGGCGAGCCTCGCGCTTGCCGCAGCCCTGATCGCAGCGGTCGCGCACAAGCGGGGAGCAAAGCTCCGTCCGCAGCGGACAATCGTGATCGGCGCCATTGGCATCGGGCTTCTTTCGATCGCGGTGTTTGCTTTCGGCCGCCATCCCTGGAGCGTGACGTTCGGCTTTACGCTGTGGGGCGGCAAGATCGCCACGGCGCTCGGCTTCGATCTCTCCAGCGCCGAGTTTTGGCAGTGGCCGGGCCCCAAGCGCGCGCTTGCCGACTCGGTCTTGAGCGACACCTCGAGCCTGACCGACTTCGGCATGATCCTCGGCGCCATGGCCGCCGCCGCGGTGCGGCCGTTCGCGCGCGCAACCTGGCCGCCACTCAAGTCGCTCGCCGCCGCGGCGCTCGGCGGAATGCTGATGGGATGGGGCGCGCGGCTTGGCTTCGGCTGCAACATCGGCGCCTTCGTCGGCGGGGTGGCCTCCGGTTCGCTGCACGGCTGGGTGTGGTTTGCCGCGGCGCTGGGCGGCTGCGCGCTCGGCATCCGGCTGCGGCCGGCATTCGGTCTGTCCCGCGAATGAGGGCCACGATGCGACTGACCTATGCCATGGTGCTTGCCGTCGGCTTTGCGGCCATCCTCGCCGACCACCTGTCGAGCCCGTCGGCCGGCCGTGCAGTATCGCCCGAGGATTTTGCCGGCGCCTGTGCTCCCTGCGGCGCCCCCTGTCCGTCGGCGCAGCGCAGGTGAGATGAATCCCCAGGTGCCCAGGCGCGGCACCCGGCCTCCCACCGAAAATTCACCGGATGGTCAGATCAAGCTTCGCCGCGGCGTCGCGAACCTTGCCCTGCGCATCTCCCGCAAGCTTCTCCCGGACAAGATCGGGGCGGTGAAGCTGGTCGAAAAACTGATCGATCGAATAGACTTCGAGACCGCGAACCACGGTAAGCTCATTCCCCTTGCTCGATGATGAGTCGAAAAACCCCTCAGGGGTCACCCTGAGCCATTCACCGTCGTCGAATGGGATGATTGTCAGGAGCAAAGCGCCTGAATTTCTGTCCCAATGCCTGAGGACGCCTGCCTCATCCATGGACACCAATCGCCGGCGGTCGCTTGCGAACGCGACGGACTTGAAGTCCTGATCACGGAAACTGATATCAGCCTTTTTCCGTCCGCTATTTATGTCCCAAACAACAATGAAATTGTTAGAGGTCGCTGCGAGGACGCCATCGCCCGCGTTGGAGTATTTGACATCGGTGACGGTCCAAAAGCGGCCACCATAATCGGTCTCCAGCCTTCGCAGCTCCTTGCCTGTCTCGACGTCCCACTGTTTTACCATCAACTGAGAGTAGGGGCCCGCGGCGACACGCCGGCCGTCCGGTGAGGCTGCCATGGCAGTCACCGGCCCCACCAGCATTCGCAGGGTCCTTGTCTCCCGCCCGCTCGCAACATCCCAAATGCGAACCTTGTTGTCGTCCGTGCCGGCGAGGAATTTTCGCCCATCAGGAGAGAAGGCAACGACGTTCGCCGGCCGGTCATTGCCTTTGAAAGTTCGCAACACCTTCCCGCTGGCGACTTCCCACTGCTTCACTGTTCCGTCGTCAGCGCCGGACACGAGTTGATGGCCATCCGGGGACATCGAAAGCGACTTCACAGCCGCATCGAGACCTGTGTACGACCGAGCAATTTTTCCGGTTTCGAGGTCGCACAGCGCGATTGTTTGACCTGCGCCATACAGAAGCTTGCGCTCATCAGATGAAAAAGCAAACGCGGACACGGGTTCGGATGGGCTTGGGCAGGCTCCGAGCCGTTGACCCGTCTCCGCGTCCAGAACTGCAATCCTTTCCGGCAGCGCAACAGCAATCCTCGAGCCAGTCGGCGAAAAGGCACCGGCATTCAACGCAGGTTGTCCCGCGAACGTGCGCACCTCGCGCCAACTGTCCAGGTCTCTCAGACGCAGGGTTGCTCCGTCACCCTCAATATAGAAACGAGAACCGAAGTCCGAGGCTTCATTCGGCGAGCCGTCTACGACATTGATAGTCTGGCCGGTTGCAAAGCTCACGGAACGGAGAACCCAGCCTGCCTTCTGCGCTTCCGGGGAATCATTCGGGGTGAAGAATACGAGACCGTTGTCGTGTGAAAAGCCGCGAACCGAGGATTTGTCAGCAGGCTCCTTGAAAGCAGAATGTGCAGCGCCCGTCTCGGCATCGAATATCTTGACTTCACCTCGTCCGTCCTGTGCCGCCCAGTAACGGCCGTCCCACGAGAAAAAAAATTCGGAATCCTTGCTGCCTGGCAATTCCGCCACGGATCGATTGTTCTCCTGGTCCCATAGCGTCAGGTTGCCGGACGCGCCCTTGAATGCAATTCGACGGCTATTGCGCGAAAATTTGATGGTCTCCAGCGGCTCATTGAGGGTCGTTGCTTTGCCGCTCCGTTTCCCGGATTCGGCCTCCCAAAGCTCCATCGCCTTGTCCGCGCTCACGGAAACGACATGCCGGCCGTCGCGGGACAAAGCGAATGCAACAACATTCTTCAATGCGCTCGCCTCTTTTCCCGTGTCGGCGTCGAAAAGCTTCAGGGTTTTATCGGCGCGCAATGCTGCAATGCGAGTGCCGTCTTGCGACATGACGACGGCTTCACGATCTGGCGAATTGGAGATGCTCACAATCTCCTTGCCCGTGATCGTGTCCCAAACCTTGAAATCACCGCCCACATATGCGAGCAGCCGCCGGCCGTCTCGGGCAAGAGCCTTCACGCGCCAAAACTTGTTGTTGGGATCGATCCTGACGATGTTTCGAATTAAGCGCCCGGTCTTTACGTCCCAAAGCTTGATAACGCCGTCATCTCCGCTGGAGGCGACAAACCGGTTCTCATCATCGCTGGAAAAGACCAGCGAGTTTACATCCTGTGAGTGCCGGGTCGGCGGAACGATCTCAATAGACGGCGTGGAAGTTCTTCGCATCAGGCGCGACGGACTGAACGGGTTGAGCGGTTGCAGCGGCGGCAGCAATGAACCAAACGGTGACGCCGACACCGAACGCGGAGCGCAACATGCCTCACCTCTGCCAAACAGGAGATCGGTCGCCTAGAGCATGTTCTCGATGGTAGATCAACTCTTGCCGTCTGCAACGTGGCGCCGCCCGCATTACGTTCTCACAGCGGCACGTACTTTCGCCAGTTGCTCTGACGCAGCGGCATGGCGGCAAAGGTCTTGCGCCGGTCGGCGGCGATGCCGATCAGGTCACGCGCACGAACACCCTTTCGCTCAAGAAACCGTTCGAGCTCCCCGAGCGAATCCGAAATGACGCCAAAGCCGCGCAACATGACGGGTGAGGCAATCGCCACGGCGGACGCGCCGGCCAACATCATCCGGGCGATGTCGAGCCCCGACTGCGCGCCATTGATGCCGATCAGGGGCTTGTCTGGTCCGAGCGCGGCGCGACTTTGCGCCAGCCAATGGCAGGTCAGCGGCAGGTTCCAGAACCCGCCGACGCCCAGCGCTGTGCCGAGCAGCGGCTCGAAGGTCTCGACATCCGGGATGAAGCCAAGGAGCCGCCCCGCCATGACGACCGAATCGCTGCCGGCTAGAAATGCCGCCCACGCCAGCTCCGGTACGCGTTCGCTTTGGCCCGTGAGCTTGACCCACAGCGGAATGGTCACAGCGCGGCGAACAGCGCTGACGATCATCTGCACGCGTTCGGGCTTGAGCTCGGTCGAGACGGCGCCCTTCGCCGCTACGCTCGCATAGGGGGTGCCGATATTAAGCTCCAGGATGCGCAGCCCCGCTCGCTCGATGCGCCGCGCCATGTCCACCGCGGCATCGAGCTCCGCGAGGATGAGGCTCGCTACCGCATAGGAATCATGCGACCTTGCCTCGCGATCGAGTGCGATCGTCTGCTCCAGCCATTGGTCGAAGCTCTGTGGCGTGAGGCCGGAGCGACAGGCGATCGTTGCGCCGGCCGGCGCATCGGCGTTCCATGGCACCGGACGCCAGCGCTCATCGAGCACCGTGTATTCGGCGCGCTGGAGCTGCTCCCTTGCGGCCTGGGATTCGTTGGTCGACTTGACCACGACCGCGCCGGCGCCGGCCCGCAGGGCACGCCGCACGCCATCGGCGTCGATGAGATGCTCGGCGGCAGCCGCAATGAGCGGGTTCTTGAGCTCGACTCGTCCGAGGCGCGTCGTCAGATCGACCGGCATGAAAAGACCTCTTGCTGATCGCACCATAGAGGTTCGAAAGGGCGCAAAGCCTGCTACTCTGGTCTCGCGCAGCCTAACACACAACGCGACGCGGCTGTCCGTTCGGGCGGACCGCGTACGGTCTTCAGAAATCTCGAATCGAGTTGCAGGAGGATGAAATGCGACTGAGCCTGTTTGCTCTGGCGATTGGCGTTGTCGTCACGGGGAGGGCGGCTGACGCTTTCGCCCAGGACTGGCCGGCGCGCCCCATCAACCTGATCGTGCCTTTCACCTCGGGAACAACTTCCGACGTGGTGGCGCGGGCCTTTGTTGATCCCGTCGCAAGGGCGATTGGCGGGACGATCGTGGTCGACAACCGCGGCGGCGCCGGCGGCAACATCGGGGCTGGCATGGTCGCGAAGGCGAGGCCCGATGGCTATACGCTGCTGCTCGCCACCACCGGGCCGGCGGCGACCAACAAGCTCATGTACAAGACCTTGAGCTTCGATCCACAGACCGACTTCGCACCCATCGTGCTGGTCGGCAAGTCTCCGGTGATCATTGTGGCGGGCGCAAATGCTCCCGTGAAGTCGATGCAGGAGCTGATCAACTACGCCAAGGCCAACCCGGACAAGCTGACAGCGGGATATCCCGGTAACGGAACGCTGGGTCACATCACCGGCGAGCTTCTGGCGCAGAAAGCCGGCATCAGGTTCAGCCACACGCAGTATCGCGGCAGCACGGCGATCATCACGGACCTTCTGGGAGGACATATCGACATCGCCATGGACTCCATGGCGGCCTATGTCCCCAACGTGCAGGAGGGCAAGCTCACCGCCATCGCGATGGCCGGCGCCAGCCGCTGGTCCGGGCTCCCGGACGTGGCAACCGTTTCGGAGTCCGGCGTGCCCGGTTTTGAAGCCAGCGTCTGGTATGCGCTGCTGGCGCCTGCCGGCACGCCGCCGGCAATTGTCAGCAAGCTCAATGCCGCGCTCAACGATTACCTCAAGACCGAGCAGGCCAAGGAGATATTCGCCAGTCTCGGGATCGAGAGAGCAGGCGGCACTGCGGAGGAGCTCAAAGCGTTCATCGCCGCCGAGGTCGCCAAATGGGGACCCATCGTGAAAGCCGCGAATATCTCTTTCTAGACTGG
The DNA here is from genome assembly GCA_963841105.1 of uncultured Alphaproteobacteria bacterium. Taxonomy (GTDB): domain Bacteria; phylum Pseudomonadota; class Alphaproteobacteria; order Rhizobiales; family Xanthobacteraceae; genus VAZQ01. The sequence goes on along the minus strand of CAWJCB010000028.1, from coordinate 471,687 downwards.
TTCGGCACATGAGCGCCGGCATCATTTCAATCGCCGACGTTGCGCGCACGGTCACGGTGTTTACGTACTTACCGCGCCGATCACACCAAGCCCCGATTTCGCAACCAGTTTGGAACAAGCGTTCACAATGTCGATACGTGATGCTTGTAGCATTGGCCTTCCGTGCTTGCCTGGATTAACGCTAGCAGCGGCAATAACCGCTACCCAGTGCGGCGGATTTGAAGGTGCTGCCATTGTTGCAGCGAGCTCGCATAGGACGGCAGATCCAAAGAACGCATGAGAGTCGTATTAGCCGGTCTGCGGCGAAAAGCGCTGCGGAATCGCGACGCGCTTGTGGTGCTCGCTTCAGGCAAAAGGAGATAGCAACATGCGGAAGACGATGATTGCGCTCGCAGTTGGCTTGTTCGCCTGTCCGCCATGGACATCCATGGCGATGGCGCAAACCACCGCGATCAGCGAGGCGGAGGCGCACGCTATCGGAGTCGAGGCCTACATTTATTTCTATTCTTTGATCACCATGGAGGTGACCCGAAAGCAGTTCACCAACATCGAGCCGGGCAAGGAGCTGGGCAAGGGCCCGATGAACATGTTCAACAATGTGCCGGAATATCCGCCCGCGGACTTCAAGGGTGTCGTGCGGCCGAACTTCGACACGCTGTATTCCATCGCCTATCTCGACATGACGAAGGAGCCCGTCGTCGTTTCGGTGCCCGACACCGATGGGCGATATTATCTGTTGCCGATGCTCGACATGTGGTCGGATGTTTTCGCCTCGCCTGGCTGGCGCACCACCGGAACACAGCCCGGAAATTTTCTCGTCACTCCGCCCGGCTGGCGGCCGGATTTGCGTGACCGATACATCGACGAATTCAAGCTGCCCAAGGACACGCAGCGCGTCGAGGCGCCGACGCCCTATGTCTGGGCCATCGGGCGCACCAAGACCGACGGACCGCAGGACTATGATGCGGTTCACAAGATCCAGGCAGGCTTCAAGGTCACGCAGCTGTCGGAGTGGGGCAAGTCCGCGCGGCCGGCCGAGGTCAAGATCGATCCTGGCATCGATATGAAGACGCCACCAAAAATCCAGGTCGATACGATGCCGGCCGGCAAGTACTTCGCCTACGCGGCGGAGTTGCTCAAGGTGAATCCGCCGCACCTCACCGACGAACCGATTATCTGCCCGGATGAAGCGAATCGGCATCGAGCCGGGCAAAAGCTTCGATCTTGAAAAAGCGCCGCCGGCGGTCAGGGAAGCGCTTCAGAGCGTGCCGGCGGCTGCCCAACAACTCATGCAATGGAAGCTTGCGAGCCTCGCGCGCGTCGTCAATCATTGGTCGATGAACACCGACACGATGGGCGTCTACGGCAACTACTATCTCAAGCGTGCCATCGTCGCGCAGATCGGGCTCGGCGCGAACCTGCCTGACGATGCGATCTACCCGCTCAACCTCGGAGATGAGAACGGACAGCCGCTCAGCGGCGAGCACAAATACGTGCTGCATTTCGACAAGGGAACGGCGCCGCCGGTGAACGCCTTCTGGTCGATCACGCTTTACGATCCGCAAGGTTTCCAGGTGGCCAACGGCCTCAATCGATTTGCGGTGAGCTCCTGGATGCCATTCACATACAATCCGGACGGCTCGCTCGACGTCTATTTTCAGAACGAAAGTCCGGGCAAGGAGAGAGAGGCCAACTGGTTGCCGGCGCCCAAGGGGCCGTTCAACCTGACAATGCGTCTTTACAGTCCGAAGGCCGAGGCCCTTACCGGCAAATGGAATCCACCGGGTGTCACGCGGATGCAGGCTCTCCCCAGCGTGACCGGCCAGTAGTCATGCAGCTGCGCGTGCCGGCGCCAGCTTTTGCCTGCGCCGAACGGTAGAAATGCGCTGAGCGGCTAAGGTCGGAAAGTCAGTGCTCCGGCGGTGGCCAGAGCATAAGGACAGCCCCGGGGGCCCTGCCTGAACCAGACGGGGGCTTTTTCTTTTTATTCTTTGATTTTTTGGAAATGCGCGAGCGGGAAACCGAGCTTCGATCCGAACCCGGCTTCCTCGCGTAGATTGCCTCAGTAGAACCTGCCAAAGGCGGTCGCAGCGCGCGCTCCCGTGCCGTAGCCGGGTGTGGGGTTTCCTCCGCCCATGGGCAGCACGACTACCTTGGTGCCGACGTTGACCCGGCTATAGAGGTCGATCACGTCCTCGTTGACCATCCGGATGCACCCGGACGTCGCCCGGCTGCCGATGCTGGCCGGCGCGTTGGTGCCATGGATACGGTAGAAGGAGCCGTTGAGATACATGGCGCGCGCACCGAGCGGATTGCCGGGACCGCCAGCCGTGAACCGCGGCAGATAAGGCGAGCGGGCGATCATCTCGGGCGGCGGCGTCCAGTCCGGCCACTCCGCCTTGCGTTCGATGGTCTTCACGCCCGACCAGGTGAAGCCTTCGCGGCCGACGCCGATGCCGTAGCGGATCGCCTTCCCACCGGCGAGGACGAGATAGAGATAGGTGTTCGGCGTATCGATGATGATGGTTCCCGGCGCCTCGTTGCTCTGAAGATCGACCACGCGGCGGCGCAGGTCGGCGCGCACCGTGTTACCGTCATCGCTCCACTGTCCGTAGCCGAACAACGGGAATCCGGGCCAGGCGAATGGATTGGCGGAAGCCTCGGTGACGGAAACCGTGGCAGCGAGGATTGCGGCGGCCGCAATGGCGGCACCCAGACTGAATGATCTGTTCATGAAACCCACCCCTTAGAAACACCCCTTTGGCCATTGGTCGGCCGAAGGGGTGCCGGGGTTCAAACTGGCAAGGCAGAATCCGACATGCCGTGCCGGTCATGTCATTTCAAGTTATTGTTACTATTCCGCTTTTTCGCGTTAATCACAACGGCTGGATCGGCGCATCTCGATCGCGGGATCGCGAATTTCGGCAACCTTGCTGCGGACGAAAGTCTCTGGCTGTGGGCATCGCGTCTCGCGTGCCGCATTCGGATTGACCATGTGCAGTCCGCTCCCTACTGTCGTTTCATGCTGCGGCACACTGATTCGAACGGCGGCCGGATGCCGATCGCTGTGAAACCAGAGAGGAAGGCTCGCACGCCCCGCAAGGCGCGCGCGGTCCTCGACCGACCGCCTCCGGTTCAGGGCTGGCGCACGACCGACGAAGACGAGGTCGCGTTGCGCCGCTGGCGCGGGTGCACCGAGATCGTCGCCATAGAGGAGATGGAGCCCGCGCAGCCTTTTTTCGGCACGTTTCGCGCGCAGTCCGGCAGCGGCGGCTTCTACGAGGTGGAAATCCGCAGCCTGAATGGCTTTGCCAACTCCTGCGGCTGCATTGATCATCGCGTGAACGGCCTGGGCACCTGCAAGCACATCGAGGGTGTGCTTGCAGCGCTGCGCCGGCGCAGCGCCACGGCGTTTCGTGCGGCCGCGCCCGCGGCAGCCCGCGCATCGAGGTGTTTCTCGACCGTCGTCATCCCGCGCGGCCGACGCTGATCTGGCCCGCAAGCGACAGCCGCCCTCTCAGCACCGCCCGCGGCTGGCTCACTCCCTTCCTTGAATCTGATGGCACCCTTGGCTGCGATGCAATCAAGGTTGAAGCGCTCATCTCCGCCTGGCGCGTGGCCCCGTCAGATGCTCGCCGCCACATTCGAGTGTCGAAGCACTTTTCGTCATGGATCGAGCGAGCGCGCCGCGAGCGCTCGCGCGAGGAGGCGCGCGCAGCCTTTCTGGCGCAGGTCAACCGGAGGGCTGCATCGCTCGAATTGCTGCGTCATCCGCTGCTCCCCTACCAGAATCGAAGGCATGCTGCATCTTGCTTTCGGAGAGCGTGCCCTGCTCGCCGACGACATGGGCCTCGGCAAGACGGTCCAGGCGATCGCGGCCTGCGAGCTCCTTGCGCGGCGCAAGGAAATCGCGCGTGTGCTGGTGGTCTGTCCCGCTTCGCTCAAGGCGGAGTGGGAAGAGCAGATTGCGTGCTTCACCGACCGACCCGCACGGTCTGTTTTTGGAACGCGTCCGCAGCGGCTTGCCGCCTACGGCAACCCCGCGTTCTTCACCATCGTGAACTATGAGCAGGTGCTGAGTGACGCGCAGGACATGAACGATATCCTGCGTCCCGACGTCATCGTGCTCGATGAAGCGCAGCGTATAAAGAACTGGCACACCAAGACTGCGCGGCGCGTGAAGTCGCTGCGCTCGCCCTACGCGTTCGTCTTGACCGGCACGCCGGTCGAGAATCGCATCGACGAGCTTTACTCAATCATCCAATACCTCGACCCCGATCTGGTCGGACCGCTGTTCCGCTTCAACAGGGAATTCTACGAACTCGACGAGCGCGGTCGGCCGGTCGACTACAAGAATCTGTCCGAGCTGCGCCGGCGCCTGCAATCGGTGATGCTCCGCCGCCGCAAATCCGACGTCGAGTCGGAGCTGCCCTGGCCGGACGATCAAAAACTATTTTGTGCCGATGACGGAGGAGCAGCGTCTGCGGTACGACGATTATCGCGTTCCGGCAGCCCGCCTGATCCATCTGGCGCAACGGCGCCCGCTCAGGCCGGCCGAGTTCGAGCGCCTCATGCAGCTTTTTGCCTGCATGCGCATGATCTGCGACACGCCGGCTATCCTCGACCCGACCTGCCGCGTGAGTCCCAAGCTTGAGGAGCTCGAACGCATCCTCGATGATCTTCTACAACAGCCTGATTGCAAGATCATTGTATTCTCTGAATGGGAGCGGATGCTTGATCTTGTCCGCGAGCTTGCCGCCGAGCTTGGCGTCGAGATCGCCTGGCATACCGGTTCGGTGCCGCAGCAGCGACGGCGCGCCGAGATCACGCGCTTCAAGAAGGACCCGGCATGCCGGCTGTTTCTTTCGACCGACAGCGGCAGCGTCGGGTTGAACCTTCAGGCCGCAAGCGCGGTGGTGAACATCGACCTGCCGTGGAACCCGGCGAAGCTCGAGCAGCGGATTGCGCGCGCGTGGCGCAAGAACCAGACGCGCTCGGTGACAGTCGTTAATCTCGTCTGCGAGAATTCGATCGAGCACCAGATTCTGCATCTGCTCGGGCAGAAGCAGGCGCTGGCCGACGGAGTCCTGGACGGCCGGGGCGACCTGGCGACGCTTAAAATGCCATCTGGGCGCGGGGCGATGATCGAGCGCATGCAGGCAATGATGGCGGCGGAAGATCGCGCCCCGCCGCGCATCTTGTCGCCCGAGGAGGTTCTGGCTCACGATTTGATTTAGCGCCACGGCGAGCGGGCGTTGATGATTGAGGCGCGCACCAGTGCCGATGGCCGCGTCCGCGTCCTGGCGATTCTCGATGTCCCTGGCGAGACGCTCGCCGCCGAAGCGAAGCGGTACGAATTAAGCTTGCCCCTTGCGCCCATGGTCGAGCTGATTGATCGGCCGACCTGGCTCGCGATGCGGCGACTGACGACGGGCGGAATGATCACGATGCCAGCCGGCGATTCGCGGGTCCTCCATCGATCACCGGAATTTGCGGCTAAAGATCCGGCCAGCGACCCGCGAGCGCGCGCTGCCGAGTTGCGTGCAGACGCGCAACGGTCGCTGCGCATGGCGCGGGTGCTTGCTGAAGGCGGCTTTCCGGAAGAGGCGCTGCCGCTGGTCGCCAAGGCGATCGGGCTTGGCGCGGCCGCGCGGCTCGCGATGCTTGGGGAGCTGCCAGCCGGCGCAACTTCCGCGACGCCGGCGCAGATCCGCCATCTGGTTGACCGCGGTTTTCTCGCCCCGCAGGCGCAGACGGCTCTCTCGGGGCTCTGGTCGGCTGCCGATGCGGAGGCAGTCCGCAACGTCGGCACCCTTCAGGACATGGGGGCGCTCGTCATCGCCGGGCTCGATGACAGCGCAGTCGCCGTAGCCGCGTGACGGGACGAAAGATTCCTCGGCATTATCTCTGGAAATCGCAGATTGAAATGGCGGTGCGAGGTTGGGTGGCAGAGGAGCACTTTTAGCTACTCCGCCGCCTGGTGGGCGTAGCTCTGCACCTCCGTGTTGACGAGCGCCAGCGGGGAGGCGGTTTCCTCCAGCATGCCCCAGCCCTTGAGCCAGTCATAGGTGCGCTGCATCTCGTCGAGTGGGATCGGCGCGGGATCGCAGACAACGAGCCGGCTCTCGCGCAAATCTTCGACCCGCAGCGCCGCGATCTCCGGGTCCGTGCCGGCATGGTAGTCGATGAAATAATGCATGTAGGCGCGCTTGTTGGCGTTGATCCGGCGCACCGCCTCGCGCACCGCGCGATTGAAGGCGGCATAGGTCTGCGCGTTGACCCGATCGGAGGCGACTTCCGTGCCGTGGAAGAACGCCGAGCAGACCGTGCGGCAACCCTTCTTCTCCGCAAGCGTGATATGCGGCTCGGTAAGCGTCGTCGCATCGATCTCTCCACGCATGAGCGCGTCGAGCCGGTAGCGCGAGCCGTTCGGCGCGCGGCAGAGCTTGATCATGTCGCGGGGCAGAAAGCCCTCCAGCATATGCAGCGCGATGTAGTGCGTGCCGAAATAGAAGGGCACGCCCACCGTCTTGTCTGCAAGCTGCTGCGGGGTGAAGACCGGGGAATCCGGCGCCACCACCAGCGCCGAATAGGCCACGATGGCACGGCGGCCAAGCTGGCGGCTGCCGGCACCGGTGCTCTGCACGCGGCAGTAATTTCCCCATTCGCAGGCGTTGTACATGTCCGCCTTGCCCCGCTCGAACAGCTTGCCGTGGCTGGCGAAGGGGTCGATCCCTTTCGGGCTGGTGACATGGAGCTCGACCTTCTTCTCGACCCCCTTTTCGCGGTCGGCCCATTCGACCAGGAGCCCTTCTTTCTCGAACAGGCCCTCGTCATAGGCGACGAGCTCCGGCAATCCCTGGAACGGGGCCGTGGTTTCCAGAACAAGCTTCTTCATGGGTGTCTCCCGACGTGGTCGCTGATCGGGGCGCTGCGGGCGTCCAACTGCAAAATGCGACGGGCTTCCCAAGCTTCGCGCATGCGCGTCCTCCGCGCAAGGGAGGCGTTCACGCGCGCTGGCGCAGACGCTGGATTTGCAGCTGAGCGAGAAACGGCACCAGCGGATGCGCCCCCATTTTCACCATCGCAGGCAAGTCGAGCCTGATCAGCGCTTCGCGCTGCTCCGGCGGCAACTGAAACCTATCCGCAAAGCCCGGCGCGTCGGCGAGGTAGGCCGCGCGCAGCTGCGCGTCATGGGCAAGGCCGTGCAGTGCCGAGGTCAATTCGACCAGCTCCGGCCTGATGGCGGGATAGTGCGCGGCGCGCGGGGATTGCGCCTGCCCGCCGGTCCAGGCGAGCGAGGCATAGTTATGGTGCCAGCTCGGATCCATGGAAACGATGTCGGGTTTGCGCTCGCCGAGCGCGCCCGCGGCGCAGGCCCAGCAGCGCAGCTCGATGTTGCCGGTGTCGTCCAGCTCGGTCTCGTCATAGCCGATGAGCGATTTGAGGTTCCCGGCCTTGAGCTTTGCAAGGACGCGCTGGTCCCATGCCAGCTCGGGATTGGAGTAACGGTCGGTGCCGGGAAAGTGCGACATGCCGCCGCTCGACAGCACCACTGTCTTGAGTCCAAGCGCCGTCACCGTGCGCGCGATGGCCCCGCCGAAGGCATAGCATCGCTCCATCGTCGGTTGCGGCGGCAAATAGGCGTTGACATAGATCGGCAGGACAGGATCGGTATGGCCGAGATGGGTGAGCGGGATGCCAATGGCATAATCGATCTTGGCCGTGCTGGAGAATGCCGGGTCGAAGCCCTGGCGATAGAGCTGGCGCACGATCTCGAAGGCGATCTCGCTCGGTATCTTCCAGTGAAACTTTCGCCCGGCAAACTCGCCGCTCGCCTCGCCGCCGACATGGACCGTGAACGGCGGCGCCGCGTTGTGGAAGAACTGCTCGGCGTGATCGTTGGAGAAGATGATCCACAGGTCCGGATTGAGCGCGCGCAGCTTGTTGCCGATATCGCCGGCAACCTCGCGGACATGCGCGACGTTCTTCTTGTCCTCGGTCTCCGGCATGGTGAAGAATTGAGGCGCGTGGGGCAGCATGGCACCGCCGATCACGGTTGACATCATCATGCTATTCTCCTTGTGCTTCGAGGCGCATCGCACCCCTGGTGCGATGCTCCTCAGCATGAGGTAGAGAAACAGGTTCTCATCCTGAGGAGGCTGCGCAGCAGCCGCCTCGAAGGATGCTTCGAGACGCGCGCCGTTGGCGCGCTCCTCAGCATGAGGCGCGGAATAGGGTTCAAGACAGCGGCACTCCGTGGACTTATCAAAATATCGCGGCAAGCAAAATCCAACAAGCACCTTGAGGAGAAGCAATGGTTGACGTGCCGATTACAATTGCGTGCGGCAATTACGACCGCACCGGCGCGATCAGGGATGGTCGCGTGCAGGTCGAAGGCTGTGCCGTCACTTATCTGCCGCTCTATCCCGAGGAGATTTTCTTTCGCGCCTTCCGCTATCAGGAGTTCGACGTCTCGGAGCTTTCGTTCTCCAGCTATATCCGCACCGTGGCGGCGGGGACCTCAGCCTATGTCGGCATCCCGGCCTTCGTCTCGCGGCTGTTCCGCCATTCCGGCATTTATGTTCGCGCCGATTCCGGAATTGCGTCGCCCGCCGACCTGCGCGGAAAGCGCATCGGCCTGCCGGAATATCAAATCACCGCCGTCGTGTGGATGCGTGGGATCATGCAGCACGAATACGGCGTGCTGCCCACCGACATCCATTGGCGCAGCGGCGGGCAGGAGGAAGCCGGTCGCGATGAGCGAACGCCGCTCAAGCCAATTGCAGGCCTCGACCTCATGCCGATCGGAAAGGATGAGACCCTCGTTGGCATGCTGCGCGACGGTAAGCTTGACGCTTTGTTCACGGCGCGCGCGCCTTCGTCGTTCCTGCGCGGCGAGGCGCATATCAAGCGGCTGTTCGCCGATACGCGCCAGGCGGAGCAGGCCTATTACAAAAAGACAGGCATGTTCCCGATCATGCACCTGGTCGGCATTCGCAAGGAGCTGGTGGCAAGATATCCCTGGCTGCCGACCAGCGTGTACAAGGCGTTCTGCGCGGCCAAGGCGCTCGCCATGATCGACCTGCTCGACGTCAATGCACTGATGGTCAGTCTGCCCTGGCTGATCCCGGAAACGCAGGACACCATGGCGCTGATGGGCAAGGACTTCTGGGCCTATGGAATTGAGGAGAACATGCGCGAGATCACCGCGCTCGCGCAGTACCTCCACGAGCAAGGGCTGATCGACCGCAAGGTAAGCGTCGAGGAGCTCTTTCATCCCTCGATGCTCGAAATTTCGAAGGTGTGAGAATGCCGCAGCCTCTCGATCCTGCTTTGCGAAACGGCCGCGGTCGAACACAGGACATCATGCTATCCGCCAAAGCTTTGCTTGCGGCGATGGCCATCTTTGCCGCTCTTGCCGGAAATCACAGCCATGCGGCCGACCTCGTGCGGGTCGGCGATGGACCGCTCCTCTCCGGAGGAGCGTTCTACATCGCTCGTGACAGGGGCTATTTCAAGAAGCTTAACCTCGAGGTCGAAACCAGACGCTTTGAGGACGACGCATCCGCGTTGGCTTCGATCAGCGCGGGCGAGATCGATTTTGCGCTGCTGCCAGTGAACGCCGGCCTGTTCAACGAGATTGCCAGGGGAGCTCCCCTGGTCGTCGTTCTCGACGGCGGCAGCAACCGGCGCGGCTACGGCGCTACCGTGGTGAATGTCTCGCAGGCGCTCTACGACGAAGGCGTGACCAGCGTCCGTGATTTCAGCGCTCTCAAGGGTAAAAAGTTCGGCGTCCCCGCGGCAGGCAGCGTCAACCAGTACAGCGCCGCGCGAACGCTTATCAAAGCGAAGCTCGATCCGGCGAAGGATGTGGAGTGGGTCATGAACGTGGCGCAACCGGATCTGGCGCGCATGCTCGGACGCAACGAAGTGGCCGCAACCGACCTGGATTACAGGTTCGGCCTGCTCGCGCAGAACAACAGGTGGGGACCCATCATTATCAGTGACGACCAGATGGTGCCGGACGCGCAAGTCTCTGTCGTGGCCGTTCACAAGGAGTTTCTTGCCAAGAAGCGTGACGCGGTCGTTCGCTTCGCGATGGCGTATATGCGTGCGGCGAGGGACTTCGACGCTGCAGCGATAAACCCGGGCGGACATCCCGAAGTCGTCGATATTCTTGCGCAGAATTACGGCGCCAGCGATCCGGATCTGGTGCGCGCCAGTGCGCCAAACTGGTCGTATATCGCCGACGATGGCGTGCCGCGCGTGAGCTCCATCATGGAGATACAGGACTTCTGGAGCGGCAAGCATTTCCAGCTGGTGGAGAAGAAGGCTTCCGCCCAGCAGATTTTTGACCCCGCCGTTGCAAAAGATGCAAGAGCGCGGCTGGCGAAAGATAAGCCGTTCGGAAAGTGAGAGATGCGCCGATGACCATACCCCAGCTGATGCCGTGGATCGGCGGAGCAGCGAAGTTCGACGCCGAGTTTTCTGCGCTCGTCTGCCCGATCGACAATACCGTCGCCTCCGAGATCATTGAATCCGGCGCCGACGTAATCGACGCCGCGGTCCGGCACGCGCACGCGGCTTTTCTCCAGCATCGCGACGCGACAGTTGCCAAACGCGTCGAGTGGCTGCTGGCCGCCGCCGATGCGATCGACAAGATTGAGAGCGAGCTTGTGCGCTCCCTCATTCGCTTCATCGGCAAGCCGCGCCGCGCCGCGACGTTCGAAGCCAAGCGTGTGGGCACATTCATGCGCGCCTGCGCCGCGCAGGTCCCGCATCTCATGGGTGAGGTCCTTCCGCTCGACACCACGGCTGCCGGCGCCGGACGCTTCGGTTTCACCACGCGCGTACCCTACGGCGTCGTCGCGGCGGTGACGCCGTTCAACGGGCCGGCCAATCTGCTGATTCAGAAGGTCGCGCCGGCGATTGCGATGGGCAATGCGGTCGTCGTGAAGCCTTCGCCGCCCGGCACCGAAGTGGCGCTCCTGCTCGCCGAGGCGGTGAAGAAGGCCGGCATCCCCGATGGGTTGTTCAACGTTGTGCCGGGCAGCCGCGCGACAGCCAGGCTCCTGTGCGCGCATCCCCTGATCGCCGCCGTCACCGTCACCGGCAGCACCGCTGCCGGCAATGAGCTGGCGCGCGCCGCGGGGGCGAAAAAATTCGTGGGAGAGCTCGGCTCGAACGCTGCGAATATCGTGTGCGCCGACGCAGATATTGCGGATGCTGCGACGCGCATTGCGGGCGCCGCCTTCGAGGCGAGCGGTCAGCAGTGCATCTCGGCGCAACGCGTGATCGTCGAGCAGGCGGTGTTCGACCGCTTCCTCGATCTGTTTGTGGCGGCGGCAAAGAAGCTCAAGGTTGGCGATCCGGAGGATGCCGCTACCGACCTCGGCCCCATGGTGAGCAGCGCTGCCGCGGACCGGGTCGCGCAGATGATCGACGACGCTGTTTCCAAGGGCGCCAGACTCGTGCTCAGGCCCGAGCGCAAGGGTGCCGTGCTTGGTCCCGCGATCGTGGCGAATGCCCCGATTGAGGCGCGGCTCATGCGCGAGGAGGCATTCGGCCCGGTCGTTGTGGTGCAGGCCGTGGCGAATGTTGACGCCGCGCTCGATCTCGCCAACGCGTCCGAGTTCGGGCTGCAAGGCGCCTGCTTCACGGCCAGCCTGGAGACCGCCTTCAAGGTCTCGCGCAAGCTGCGCGTTGGCTCGCTGTGGATCAATGATGCCAGCCGCTTCCGCCTCGACACCTATCCCTTCGGCGGCGTCGGCGCGAGTGGCTTTGGGCGCGAAGGCGTGCGTTACGCCATGGAAGAGCTTTCGCAATGGAAGTTCACGGGCATGCGGCTCAACGTGCAGTAACAGGAGATGGCACGGGTCGCTCTGATCGGCTGCGGGGGCATTGCGCGGGACGTGGTCACAACGCTGCGCGACAACGATCTAAAGGTATTTGCTGCGCTTGCCCGTCCGGGGCGCGCCGACATCGCGCGACAGAAACTGCCTGATGTTGACATCGTCGAAAGCCCCGAACATCTCCTGAGCTATGAGCCCGACATCATCGCGGAGGTCGCAGGCCAACAAGCGGTGACGCAGCATGGCGAGCAGATCCTACGCAATGGCGTCGATCTCCTTGTGATCTCCGTCGGCGCGCTTGCAGACGAGGAGTTGTTCGACCGGCTGGAAACGGCAGCAGAGGTCGGGAATCGCCGCATGCTGCTTCCGGCGGGAGCGGTCGGCGGCATCGACGCCATTGCAGCGATGCGACTCGGGGGCTTGAGCTCCGTGCGCTATCGCTCGCGCAAGCCGCCGATTGCCTGGTGCGGAACGCCGGCTGAAAATATGGTCGATCTTGGCAAGCTGGCGGCGCCCACCATCCTCTACACCGGTAACGCGCGCGAGGCGGCGCTAAACTATCCGCAGAATGCGAACGTCGCGGCGGCGGTAGCGCTGGCCGGGCTGGGCTTCGAAAGCACGCAAGTCGAGCTCGTTGCCGATCCCGGTGCGCCCGGCAACGTGCACGAGATCGAGGCCGAGGGCGCTGCCGGACGGTTCGCCATCACGCTGCAGGGAAAGCCGTCGCGGACGAACCCGAAGACCTCGGCGCTCGCCGCCTTGAGCGTCGCGCGCGCACTGCTCAACGAAGACGCAGCGATCGTGATTTAGCATGGATTGCGCCAGCGCGAGGAACGCACTGGTCGGAAGCCCGATCGAACGCATCGAGGATCCCCGGTTTCTCCGCGGGCGCGGAGAATACGTTGATGACCTCGCCTTCGCGGACATGCTGCATGCCGTAATTTTGCGCAGCCCTATCGCGCACGGGCGCGTCCGCTCCATCGACAAGAGCGCCGCGCTGGCGCGTCCCGGCGTGCATGCCGTGATCACCGCGGCGGATGTCGGTCCGATGATTCCGGCCATTCCAGTGCGGCAGGACGGGCATCCGGCGTTCCAGCCGCTCGAGCAGCCCGTCATTGCCCATGACAAGGTGCGCTATGTCGGCGAGCCGCTGGCGGTTGTGCTGGCGGAAACGCAGGCGGCCGCAGAGGACGCGCTCGGTGCATTCGGCATCGACATCGTTCCCCTGCCGGCCGTGGTTGACGGCACGACGACGGCAAGAGGTGCAAAAGGAGGTGAGAGCCTCCTCTTCGAGAACGCGGGCAGCAATGCGGCGCTGACGCTGAGCGGGCTGCGCGGAAATCCTGAGCTTGCCTTCACGGCAGCGGCCTATACCCGCCGCGAGCGTTTCAAGGTGCAGCGGCACGCCGCCGTGCCCATGGAGCCCCGCGGTCTGGTTGCGCAGTGGAATGCTGACAAAAGCCGGTTGACTCTCTACGGCGCGGCCAAGGTCGCCTTCGTCAATCGACGCATTCTCGCCAAGCAAATGGGGCTGGCGGAAAGCTCCATACGTCTGGTGGAGAATGACGTCGGCGGCGGCTTTGGCGCCCGCGGCGAGTTCTATCCCGAGGATTTTCTCATCCCGTTTGCCGCGCGGCTGACCGGCCGGCCGGTCAAGTGGATCGAGGACCGCCGCGAGCACCTCCTCGCCAGCAATCATGCTCGCGAAGCGGAGTGCGAGCTGGAGATTGCTTGCGATCGCAACGGCACGATACTCGCGCTGCGCGGATACGCTGCAACCGACCAGGGCGCCTACATCCGCACCAACGGGCCGACGCCGGCGCGCAACATCGCGCAGGTTCTTACCGGACCCTATCGCATCCCTAACGTCCATATCGACGTGGCGCTGATGATGACCAACAAGACCCCGGTCGGGACCTATCGCGGACCGGGCCGCTTCGAGGCGGATTTCTTTCGCGAGCGGCTCTTCGACATCGCCGCAAGGGAGATGGGCATCGACCCTGTCGAGTTCCGGCGGCGCAATCTCGTCGCCGAAGCGGATATCCCCTATCGTTTTCCTACCGTCGCGCCGCTCGACATCGCATCGGAGACCGACAGCGGCGACTACCGGCGCACGCTCGATCGTTGCCTTGAGGAGATCGGTTGGACAGCCAGGGCGGCGATGCAGGGCGAGTTGATCGACGGGTGCTATCGCGGCACGGCGGTCGGTTGCTACATCGAAGGCGGCGCCTCCGGTCCCAAGGAAGGCGCGCGCCTCGTGCTTGAAGCCGATGGAAGAGTGTCCGTTTTCGTCGGCTCCTCGTCCGTCGGCCAAGGGCTGGAGACGGTTCTCGCCCAGATCGCCGCCGATGCGCTTGAACTGCCACTGGACGCAATCAAGGGCGTCTGCCACGGCTCCACGGATCATGTCGTCGAAGGCTTTGGCGCCTACAGCTCGCGTTCCGTCGTCATGGGAGGAAATGCGATCGTCCTGGCTGCCGCCGATCTCCATAAGTCCATCCGCAGCAAGGCCGCCGAGATGCTCGGTTGCGCGCCGAATGACGTCGAGATCGATGGGGGCAGGGTGCTGGCGCCAGACGGACGGTCTCTTTCCCTCTCGCCTTTTGCCGGCCTCTCGGCGGAGGCAACCTACGCCAGCAGCAAGCGCACCTACAGCTACGGCGCGCATGCCGCGCATGTGGCCGTCGATCCCAAGACGGGCCATGTCGATGTCCTCGACTATGTCGCGGTGGAGGATGTCGGCCGCATCATCAATCCGTTGACGCTGCACGGACAGGTCGTGGGGGCGGTCGTGCAGGGGCTGGGCGGCGCGTTTCTCGAGCATTTCATCTATGACGAGGACGGCCAGTTGCTGACCGGCTCGTTTGCCGACTATCTGCTGCCCACCGCGAGCGACTTTCCCAACATCAGGGCGGTGACGCTCGAGGAGAAACCCTCCCCGAATAATCCGCTCGGCGCCAAGGGTGCGGGCGAAGGTGGCGTCATTCCGGTCGGCGGCGTGATCGCCAATGCGGTCGCGGCAGCGCTGAGCTCGCTCGGCGTCGAGCCGCGCGAGCTGCCGCTTTCTCCGCCACGCGTCTGGGCGCTGATCAACGATACGACCGGGCATCACCCGCGGGCTTGACGCTGTTGTCGCCTTGCGCGGACGAGGACAACTTTGGGATCCGTCGGTTTGACCGCTGCGGCGGCGCGATGATAGCTGTCCGACAATGAAGATGCCGCCGTTCGATTATGCCTGCCCGACCACGCTGTCGGAAGCTGTTGCGCTCCTTGCTTCGCGCGACGGGGAAGCCAGGGCGCTCGCCGGCGGGCAAAGTCTCCTTCCGATGCTCGCCTTTCGTCTGGCGCAGCCGGAGTTGCTGGTTGATCTGCGCAAGCTCGAAGTCCTGCGCACCATCAAGATCGACGCCGAAGGCGGCGTGACGCTCGGCGCCATGGTGCGATGGCGCGACATCCTTGATGATCAGCGCCTCGTCAACGCGCATCCCCTGCTCCGGGCAGCGATCGCGGAAGTCGCGCATTACCAGATCCGCAATCGCGGCACGGTCGGTGGGAGCCTCGCGCATGCCGACCCGGCAGCCGAGATGCCGGGAATTGCGATCGCGTGCGAGGCGGAAATCTCCGTGGTCGGACGATCGGGCGCGCGCGTCATCAAGGCGGCCGACTTCTTTCGCGGCCCGCTGATGACCGCGCTCACTGCCGACGAGATCATCGTGGATGTGCGCCTTCCGGCCTGGCCCGCGGGGCGACGCTGGGGCTTTCAGGAATTTGCGCGCCGGCGGGGCGATTTTGCTCTCGCCGCCGCGGCCGTGCTCTACGACGAGGATGAGAACGGGAAGGCACGCAATGCCCACATCGGCGCCATCGGCGTTGCCGACCGGCCGCTGCGGTTGCACGCTGTTGAAGCCGCCCTCAACGGTCAAGCCATGGATGACGAAACCATTGCGAAGGCGGAAGCGGCAGCCAGCGCCGCCGTTGATCCCCAGGACGATATTCACGCCAGCGCTGCCTATCGGCGCGCGCTCATTGGAACCATGGTCGAGCGCGCATTGCGCGACGCCCGGTCGCGATGAGAGAGGTTCAGCGGTGCGCATGCACGTTCGATTTGAGGTCAACGGCAGGAACGTCGAGGTGGAGGTCGAGCCGCGGCTGACCTTGGCGGATTGCCTGCGCCATCAGCTCCGCCTCACCGGAACGCACGTCGGCTGCGAGCATGGCGTATGCGGCGCATGCACAGTCATCATCGACGGCGCGGCAGTGCGTTCCTGCCTCACGCTCGCGGTGCAGGCTGACGGCAGCAGGATCGTGACCGTGGAGGGTCTCTCGAACGACGATGATCTCACGCCGCTGCAGAAATCCTTTCGCAAGCACCATGCCTTGCAATGCGGGTTCTGCACCCCGGGCATGATCACAACAGCTCATGTGCTCCTGAGTGAGGAACCGGATTGCGATGCCGCGCGGGTGCGCGAGGTGCTGTCCGGCAACCTCTGCCGCTGCACCGGCTATATCCCGATCGTCGAAGCCGTGCTGGACGCGCGTGCTGCCTACCAGCCGAAGAACCCCGCTGCGAGCGCGGCAGGCACCAAATGAGAACGGTCAATTCGCTGGTCGGGAGCCCCATCGAACGCCTCGAGGACCTGCGCTTCCTGCGCGGACGCGGCGAGTACGTCGATGACCTCGCCCGCGAGCACGTCCTGCATGCCGCGATCCTGCGCAGCTCGGTGGCGCATGGCCGCATCCGTGCGATCGACACATCGCAGGCGCGAGCGCTTGCCGGCGTTCACTCAATCATCACCGCCGATGAGATCAGTGCCGTCCAGCCTGACAAACGCGTCCCGCGCGTCCCTATGCGGCTCCAGCCCCTGCCGGAGTTCGAAGCCTTCGGTCAACCCGTCATTGCGCAGTCCAAGGTCCGCTATGTGGGCGAGGCGCTCGCCGTGGTCCTCGCCGCGAGCCCCGCGATTGCCGAGGATGCATTGGGACTGATCGAGGTTGAAATCGAGCCGCTTCCCGCGGTCGCTGACCGCCAGGCCTCCGCGCGCCATGCAGCGTTGCTGTTCGAGGAGAGCGGCAGCAATCTCGCCATGAAGTTCCGCGCGGTGCGCGGGGACGCCGCGGCCGCGTTCGAGAGTGCCCCTTATATCCGGCGCGAGAGCTTTCGCACGCAGCGCCACATGGCGCTTCCCATGGAGCCGCGCGGCCTGCTCGCGCAGTGGGATGCCGCACGCGGAAAGCTCACGGTCTATGGCGCCGCCAAGGTGCTGTTCTTCAACCGCCGGACGCTGGCGAGACAAATGGGCCTGCCCGAGAGCGCCGTCGAGCTCGTCGAGAACGATGTCGGCGGCGGGTTCGGCGCGCGCGGCGAATTCTACCCCGAGGACTTCCTCATTCCGTTTGCAGCGCGCCGTGCGGGCCGGCCGGTCAAATGGACGGAAGACCGGCGCGAGCATCTCATGACCCTCAATCATGCGCGCGAAGCGGAGTGCGATGTGGAGATCGCCTGCACCCGCGAGGGCGTCGTCCTGGGCCTGCGCGGTCACGCCTATGTTGATGTCGGCGCCTACATGCGCACCAACGGAGCGGTCGGCGCGCGCAATGTCGCGCAGTTCATGTCTGGTCCGTACCGCATCGAAAACATCGACATTGATGTCTCGCTGCTGCTGACCAACAAGACCCCGGTGGGCACCTATCGCGGGCCGGGGCGCTTCGAGACAGATTTCTTCCGCGAGCGCCTGCTCGACATGGTCGCCCGCGACCTCAACCTCGATCGCGTCGAGCTGCGCCGCCGCAATTTGGTCACGCGCGACGCGATGCCATACCCCATCGCCACCATCAGCCCGTATGAAAGCAAGGACGAGCTGGACAGCGGCGATTATCAAGCCACGCTCGATCGCTGCTTGAGCGAGATCAAGTGGCGGGAGAAATCGAAGCTGGCGGGCAAGCTGATCGACGGCCGCTACCACGGGCTCGCCATCGGCTGCTTCATCGAAGGCGGCGCGGCGGGGCCGAAGGAAACCGCGCGCATCGCGCTCGAGCCGGACGACCGTTTTGCCGTCTATGTCGGCTCTTCCGGCATAGGGCAAGGTTTGGAAACGGCATTTGCGCAAATCGCGGCGGACGCCTTGGAGGTTCCCTTGGAGCGCATCCGCGGGGTCTTTCACGGGACCACGTCTTTTGTGAGCGACGGCTACGGCGCTTATCATTCGCGCTCCATTGTGATGGGCGGCTCGGCGATCCTTGCCGCGGCGGACAATCTGCGCGCGGCCATTCGGGCGGAGGCGGCAAGGCATTTGCATTGCGATGCCGCCGCGGTGGAAATCGTTGACGGCGGGAAGGCAGTCGGGCCCGGCGGCAAGTCCGTCGCCTTGAGCGTGCTCGCGCCACAGGGGATGTTGACCGAAGGCGCCTTCCTCAACAAGAAGCATACTTATACCTATGGCGCGCATGCCGCCCATGTCGCAGTCGATCCCAAGCTCGGCCACGTCGAGCTGATCGACTATGTCGTGGTCGAGGACTGCGGGCGCATCGTCAATCCGCTCACCGTGCATGGACAGGCCGTCGGCTCGGTGGTGCAGGGGCTCGGCGGCGCCATCATGGAGCATCTGCAATACGACGCCGACGGCCAGCTCCTCACCGGGTCGCTCGCGGACTATCTCATTCCCACAGCCAGCGATTTCCCCCATGTCCGCGCGGTGGTGCTGGAGGAGCACCCCTCGCCGATCAATCCTCTCGGGGCGAAGGGTGCGGGCGAGGGCGGCATCATTGCCGCTGGCGGCATCATGGCCAATGCCATCGCGAATGCGCTGAGCGAGCTTGGGGTCGAGCCGCGGGAACTGCCGCTCACGCCGTCCCGCATCTGGGAGCTGGTGCAGACCGGCAACAAAAATACGCAACGACCGGAAGGGGCCCCCTTCGAGACGCGCCTTCGGCGCTCCTCAGGGTGAGGCAGCGGTGCTCCGCCTCGTCCTGAGGAGGGCGCACTATTTGGTGCGCCCGTCTCGAAGGATGGGCGGCCACCCGCGGCGCTTCATTGCGCGTTGCGCGACGAAAGAATAGTTTCCCGCCCACATCGTTTCAGGAGTCTCCCCATGAGCGTTGCTCGCCATGCGCGTCCCCCCGAATTGGTCGATGTTCCACTCGAGGACATCATGCAGAGATATGTCGGCCGGTTTCGCGAGAAGAAACCGGATTGGGTCGCGTTCGAGGACGCCAAGATCGAAGGCTACAAGCGCGCACAGCACCGTTTCATCGGTGCCGGAGGTTCCGGCAAGCACGGCGATCTCACCACTATCCCGGCCAAGAATTTCACGCTCTCCATCATGTATGTGGAGCCCGGACAGGGCAACGCCGCGCATACCCACGAAGTGGAGGAGTGCTTCTTCGTGCTGCAGGGGTTTCTCGATGTGTTTGTCGAGGACGAGAGCGGTAAGCGTCTCACCACGCGGCTGGGGCCGTGGGAATGCATCTCGTGCCCCGCGGGTGTCATTCACGGCTATCAGAACGACAGCCTCGCGCCGGTGTATTTCCAGGTGATGATCGGTCGCGCCAGTCCCGAAACCATGGGCTATGCGGATGAGGAGCTCTTCAAGCGGCGCGACGCGCACCTCAAGGCGGTATGAGATTGCACGTGCGTGGCGCGGTTGTGGCCGGGACCGCGGCTTTTCTCTCCGTCATCGCGCCCGCGCAACTGCTGGCGCAGGAATGGCCGCAGAAGCCGGTGACCATTGTGGTGCCGTTTGCCGCCGGCGGCTCGGCCGACCTGCTCGCCCGCATCCTGCAACAGCACATGCAGGCGAGCTTCGGCGTTCCGTTCATCGTTGAGAACAAGTCTGGCGCCGGCGGCAGCATCGGCACTGGATTTGTCGCCAAGGCGCCGGCCGACGGCTACACGCTGCTCGTCGGCACGGTGAGCTCGATCGCCATCAACGCATTCCTCTATAGCAAGCTCAACTTCGACGTTGCGCGCGACCTTGCGCCGATCTCGCTGCTGGTGCGGTTTCCCAATCTGCTGTTCGTCAACCCGAAGTTGCCGGCGAAAACCGTACCGGAACTGATCGATTATCTTCACGCCAATGAAGGCAAAATGAACTACGGCTCGTCCGGCAACGGCACCTCGTCGCATCTTTCATCCGTCATGTTCGAGGTCGCCGTGAAGACGAAGATGACGCATATTCCCTTTCGCAGCACCGGCGAGGTCGTCAACAGCATGCTGGGCGGCAACATAGATCTCGCCATCGACAGCATGACAACGGTATGGCCGTTCGCTGCCGCGGGAAAAGTGCGGCCGCTCGCCGTCACCACCCCGCAGCGCAGCGCGGCGGCGCCGGAGCTGCCGAGCATCAGCGAGACGCTCAAGGGGTACGAGGCGACGGCGTGGCAGGGACTGTTCGCACCGGCAGGCACGCCGCGCCCCATCATCGACAAGATTGCAGCCGAGGTGAAACGCATCTGGGAGCTGCCGGACGTGATCGCCGCGCTCAAGAATGTCGGGGCGGAGCCGGCGCCTTCCAGTCCTGATGATTTCTCCGCCTATATTACGGCGGAGCGGCCTCGATGGGGCGAGGTGGTGCGAGCCTCGGGCACCAAGATCGACTGACCGGAGTTTGCGGCAAGATTTAAACTTGAGGCAGGATTTAACTTGAGGGACGGTCCGATGTACGCGCCAGCCGGAGTAAAGACGAGCCCAGATCATCCTATCCCCGATACAATGAAAGCCTGGGTTCTCGGCAATCCCGGCGAGCTGTCGCTAAGTGAGAAGCCGGTGCCGGTGCCGAAGAAGGCCGAGGTGCTGCTTCGCATCGACGCGGTTGCGATCTGCGCGACGGATATCGAAGTCATCTATCACGGGCCACCGGCGCTGATCCGCGGCGGCATGCCGCACAACAAGAATTTCACGCCCGGACATGAATACATGGGAACCGTCGTCGCGCTCGGGCCCGGCGTCGACGAATACAGGATAGGCCAGCGCGTGACGGTCGAAATCCACGCCGGTTGCGGCCAGTGCAAACGCTGCCGCGAGGGCATGTACACCGCGTGCCTCAACTATGGGCTCAACTACGGCGACCTCGACAAAGGTCATCGCGCCAACGGCTTCACCACCGATGGCGGCTTCTGCGAGTATGCGGTCAACAACATCAACACGCTTGTTGCCATCCCTGACACAATGTCGGACGAGGAAGCCACGCTGGTGGTGACCGCGGGTACCGCCATGTACGGGCTTACCGAGCTTGGCGGTCTGGTTGCCGGAGAAAGCGTCGTCGTCACCGGTCCGGGACCCATCGGTCTTCTTGGCGCCGCGGTCGCCAAGGCGATGGGCGCCTATCCCGTCATTCTTACCGGTACCCGCGACAATCGGTTGGCGATCGGTCGCGAGCTCGGTGCCGATCACGTGATCAATGTGCGCAGCGAGGACGCTGTTGCAGCGGTTCATCGGCTCAACGGCGGCAAGGGCGTGGACTACGTGATCGAATGCTCAGGCGCCGCCAATGCGGTGAACGAAGCAATCCGCATGGTGAACCGAGGCGGCAAGGTCTGCCTCGCCGCCTTCCCGCACGAGGCGACGCCGGTCGATGTCGCCCATATCGTGCGCAATAATATCTACGTCTATGGCATACGCGGCGAGGGCAAGAGCGCAACTCACCGGGCGCAGGCGTTCATGGCGCAAAAGCGCTTTGATGCGACCAGGATCCACACCCACACCTTTCCGCTCGAAGATCTGCCCACCGCCATCCGCTACGCCAAGGACCGCGTCGAAGACGCGATCAAGGTTGTTGTGAAGGCGCGGGCGGTGTCGAGCGCCCACCGGATCGCGGCCGAGTAGAAGGAGGACGGTGGAATGCGGTTGTGCACGAGGCTGCGAGATCTGCTCTGCGCGCTTGCCTGGTTGGCCCTGCCCGCGAGCGCCCACGCGCAAGCTTATCCCTCACGCGCGATCACCGTGGTGGTGCCGTTTCCCGCCGGCGGACCAAGCGATGTCGTTGCCAGGATCGTGACCGAGCAGATGGGCCGGACCCTCGGCCACCTTCTGGTGATCGAGAACGTCTCCGGCGCCGGCGGCACGCTGGGCAGCGCGCGGGTGGCCGCCGCGGCGCCTGACGGGTACACGTTGCTCGCGGGCAGCATGGGTTCCCATGTCGCAGCGCCCGTGCTCACGCCCAACCTGAAATACGACCCCGCGCGCGATTTCGAGCCGATCGGCTTCACCGCGAATTCGCCGGCCGTGATCGTCGCACGCAAAGATTTTCCGGCCGCGGCCGCGGCCGACTTCATCGCGTATCTCAAGCGCCAGGGCGATGCAGTGAAAGAGGCGCACGGCGGCATCGGCGCGTCCTCGCACATGGCCTGCCTTGTGTTCAATTCCGAGCTCGGCCTCAAGCCCACGCTCGTCGCTTACCGCGGCACCGGTCCGGCGGTGAATGACCTCGTCGGTGGGCACGTCGATTTCCTGTGTGAGCAGTCCGTAAGCGTGGCCGAGCAGATCAATGCCGGCACGCTGAAGGGATATCTCGTCTCGGGGTCGGAGCGCCTTGCGGCACTGCCCAACGTTCCCTCGGCACGCGAGGCCGGCATCAACTACGACATGAATATCTGGGCCGGGATTTTCGCGCCCAAGGGCGCGCCAAAGGAAGCGGTCGGCAGGCTCGCGGACGCGCTCGACGCCGCCCTTGATGATCCCGGAGTTGCAATGCGTCTCGCCGCTCTCGGCGCTTCGATCCCGGTCAAGGCGGAGCGCAATCCGGCTGCGTTCGACCGGCTGGTGAAGGCGGAGATCGCGCGCTGGTCGCCCATTCTCAAGGCTGCGTCGGCAACGGCGCATTGACGTGATTTTGCTTGTTGCGACGAACGGCTGCCAATGAATGAAGCTCCGTTGCGGGTGGCGGCGCTCGGCATGGGCTGGTGGTCGGATGTCCTCGCCGACGCGGCAAAGCGCTCCGGCAGAATCGAGATCGTATCCTGCTTCACCCGCTCGGCTGACAAGCGACTTGCGTTTGCCGAGAAGTACGGATGCCGCGCGGCGGAGAGCTACGACGCGATCCTGCAGGACAAGTCGATCGAGGCGATCATCAACACCACGCCTAACGGCGCGCATCTCGAAACCACGCGCATGGCGGCACAGGCGGGCAAGCACGTCTTTCTCGACAAGCCGATCGCCAACTCGGTGGCCGAAGGCGCCGAGATCACCCGGGTCTGCGAGGAAGCCGGCGTCGTCCTCGCGCTTGGATATCAGCGCCGGCGTGAAAGCCATTTTCGCTGGATCAAGGCGGAGATCGACGCCGGCCGCTTCGGCAAGCTCGTGCAGGCGGAAGCGAATATCAGCCGCGACCGCCTGGGCAAGATCGACCTCTCCTCCTGGCGCTATCAGGCGGCCGGTATGCCCGGAGGGGTCATGCTGCAGATCGGCATCCACTATGTGGACGTGCTGGAGATGCTCTTGGGTCCGGTCACCCGGGTCGCCGGCATGCTCGCCCAGCTCGTGCTGCCCGGCGACAACCCCGACGTTGCGAGCCTCATGCTCGAGCACGAAAACGGCGCGATCTCCAGCCTGAGCGCCTCATACGCATCCGCCTCCGAGTATTACATGATGAACGTCTACGGAAAAGACGCGAGCGCCTATTACGACTTGTTCTCCGGCCTGCGACATCTCAAGCGCGGCGAGAGCAAGGCGCGGCCCATCGCGATCGAGAAGAACGACACCATTCGCGAGGAGCTGGAAGAGTTCGTCGATTGCGTGCGCGCCGGGACCAAGCCGGAAACCGATGGAGGTTGGGCCACGCGCAACCTTGCGGTCATCACCGCCGGTGTGAGGAGTGCGCGCGAGGGCCGCGCCGTCGATGTCGCCGACGTGCTGGCGGTGGGCGGCGCTTAGGCGCGCAGGCAATGCCCAGGATCAACGTTGGCGAACTATCGCTCAACGTCGAAGAGCGCGGCACGGGGCCCGCTTTCCTTTTCATCCCCGGTCTCGTCGGCCTGCTCAATGCGTGGGAATATCAGGTCGCGGAATTCTCCACCCGCTACCGCTGCATTTCGTTCGATCACCGCGGCGCCGGCGACAGCGACAAGCCGCGCGACGCCTATGCCACCGAGCTGATCGCACGCGACGCCATCGCCCTCCTCGACACGCTGGGCATCGACAAGGCGCATATTGCGGGAACCTCGACCGGCGGCTGCGTGCTACAGAACATCGCCATCGATCACCCCGACCGGGTGCGCGGCTGCATCTTCTCCAACACCTGGGTGAAGGCGGACGAATACATCAGCCGCGTGCAGATGACGCGCAAGCGCATCGCCCTGGCATATGGGGCAGAGGAATACGTCAAGGTCTCTTCCCTGTTCACCAACGGCGCCACGCAGTTTCGCTACGATATGGACAAGGTGATGGAGGTTGAGCGGCGCGCGCTCGCAACCGTGGCGCCGGTGGAGGTGCTCGCAGGGAGGCTCGACATGACACTCAAGCACGATCGCAGCACAGAGCTGCACAGGATTCGCACTCCCTCGCTGGTCGTCGGCACGCGCGACGACGCCACCGTGCCGTTCTATCAGTCCGAGGATTTGCACAGAGCCATCCCCGGATCGCGGCTGGTGATCGTCGAGGAAGGTGGCCACTATTCCTATCGCCGCCATTGGCAGGAGTGGAACCGCATCGCTGATGCGTTTTTGGGCGAGATCGAGGCGACGGCCTGATGCATATGGGGGCGGGTTTAAAACCCGCCCCAGATCGGCTGTCGCGGGCATCGGCGCGGGAACCTCGCTTGCACCGACACTTGCTTGCACCGCCATGGCTGATGGCATGACATTTGCGTATAGTCGCGGGCAGCTTCCATCGCAGCACCGGGCCGCATGCGCATGTCTCCCTCCGCCGCGAAGCTTCACGTTGACGACGTGACCATGACGTTCAAGATGCCGGCGGGCGCTTTCACCGCGCTTGCGCCCATCACCCTTTCCATACCGCAAGGGCGCTTCGTCAGCCTGATCGGGCCGTCGGGCTGCGGCAAGAGCACCATCTTCAACGTCATCGCCGGCCTGCTGGAGCCTACCGGCGGCCGCGTCCTCATCGACGGCATCGATGCCACCGGCACCATCGGCCGTGTCGGCTACATGCTCCAGAAGGATCTGCTGCTGCCATGGCGCACCGTGCTCGACAACGTCATTCTCGGAATGGAGATCCAACGCGCGCCGCTGCGTGCCGCGCGCGAGCGCGCCTTGCCGCTGCTGCGGCGCTACGGATTGTCGGGTTTTGAATACCTGTATCCTGCCGCGCTTTCCGGCGGCATGCGCCAGCGCGCGGCGCTGCTGCGCACGCTCCTCTTCGACACCGATCTCATTCTGCTGGACGAGCCTTTCGGCGCGCTCGACGCGCAGACCAAATTGCAGATGCAGGAATGGCTGATGGCGTTGTGGAGCGATTTTGGCAAGACGGTCCTCTTCGTCACCCACGACGTCGAGGAAGCGATCTATCTCTCCGACGAGTTGCATGTGATGGGGACGCGCCCAGGGCGGATCATCGCAACCATCCCTGTCCATCTGCCGCGCCCGCGCCTGCGCACGAGCGCGCTCACGCCCGAGTTTCTGCAAATCAAGGAACGCTGTCTGGACCTGCTCGATGTCAATCTGGCTTCATCCGCGCCCGTGAATGCAGCCGCCTGACATCGAGAGCAATTGCCGACGAGTCGTAGCCCGCATGAGCCAACGGGTCCGCGCCAAGCGCGGCCCGATGACAAGCTCCGCGAGATGCGGGTGATTGGGAGGACCCGGATATCGCTTTCGCTCATCCGGGCTACATAGCTGAGTAGCCTGAGGGACGTTTTATGGCCGTTCACGACACTCCTGCCCCCGGCCCAGGCGCGCTGGCAGACATCGGCTTGGCGCAGCAGCGGTCTGGCGGAGCCAAATCGCCGGCCCGCACGCTGCGACGACTGCCCGTGCAAAGGGACTGGCCGGCTTGGGCGCTCATTGCCGCGCAGGTCGGCATTCTGCTCGCCGCGCTCTCGCTGTGGGAAATCGGCGCGCGCTCCCGTTGGATCGACGCGTTCTTCTGGTCGCAGCCGAGCGCGATCGCCGACACCATGGCCATATTTTTCAGCACCGGCGATGCCTGGACCGACATCAGCTTCACGTTCCGCTCCACGATCTTCGGCTTTCTCCTGGGCACCACGGCGGGGTCGCTGCTGGGGCTTTCGTTCTGGTGGTCGCGCAATTACGCCGCCATCGTGCAGCCCTACATCATTTGCCTGGAGTCGATCCCGAAGCTTGCGCTCGCGCCGCTGATCATCCTGGTGTTCGGAATCGGACTTCTATCGAAGGTGGCGGTCGCGACCGCTCTGACGCTGGTGGTATCGACGCTTACCGCCTACGCGGGGGTGAAGGCCCTCGATCCCGATGGGGAGAAGCTGTTCTATTCGCTCGGCGCCACGCGCACGCAGGTGTTCCGCAAGCTTGTGGTGCCGTTCTGCCTGCCCTGGATCATCTCCGTGCTGCGGGTGAATATCGGGCTTGCCTTGACCGGCGCCATCGTCGGCGAGTTCATCGCGTCACAGCATGGCCTCGGGCGGGCGATTCTCTATGCCGGCCAGACCTACGATATCGCCCTCGTTTGGGTCGCCGTGCTTGTGCTGTCCACCCTGGCCGTGGTCATGTATGCGACGGTCAGTTGGCTCGAGAGCATGCTACGGCGCGGCGTGCGGCAATGATCACGATCGCGAGCGCTTTTCAAGCACTGTGAGGACTTCATGAACAGGCGCAAATTTCTGAAATCGACAGCGACGATCGGGCTTTCTCTTACCTGTCCTACCCTCGCCGCCCGCGCTGCCAGCAAGGAGCTTCTGGTGGCAGAGCCCGTCCACAGCACCGGCTATCTGCCGATGTATATCGCGATGGCGAACAATTACTTCGCCGAGTCCGGCATCGTGGTGAAGATCGTCACCATCGAAACCGGCGCCGGTCACACCAACGCAGTGCTCTCGGGGCAGGCTTTTGCCTTCATCGGCGGGCCCGAGCACAACGCCTTCGCCAAGGCGAAAGGCGCCGAGCTGCGCGCTGTCGTGCACTGCGTCGATCGCGGCAACGTCTATATCAACGCCGTGAAGGGGCAGGAGCCGAAGGACACGAATTGGCCGACTTACTTCAAGGGAAAATCCATCGCGGTCGGCGCTTATGGCGGGACACCGAACTCCATCCTGCGCTACCTGCTTGCCAAGTGGAAGCTCGACGCCAAACGCGATGTGACGCTGATCGAGGTTCCGAACTCGGCTGTTCCCGCCACCGTCAAGGCCGGGCAAGCCACGATCGGCGTCGTGACCGAGCCCATGATCACCCAGGGCATCCGCTCGGGATTGTGGGGCGAGCCGTTCTTCAACGTGCCCAAGGAGCTCGGCCCCTACGCCTATTCCACCATCAACGTCCGGCTTGAATCGATTCAGAAAGAGCCCGAAGTGGTCAAGGGCTTCGTCAAAGGCATGGTGAAGGGGCTGAAATTCCTCTACGCCAATCCGAAGGAATCCGCCGAGATCGCGAAGAAGCAATTTCCCACCATGGCCATCGAGGACCTCAAAGCGACGCTCGACCGCTCCTTCAGCGATGAGATGTGGAGCAAGGACGGCATGATCAGCAAGCAAGCCTGGGCGACCGGCAGCTCCGTCGTGCGCGAGGCGGGCATTCTCAAGAGCGACGTCAAGTACGAAGAGATCATCGACATGAGCTTCGTCGAAAGCGTGCGCGCGAGCCTGTGAAAGGAGAGCAGAAAATGTCAGAGTCGATCTGGAACGAATTTCTCACCGCGCGCGACAAGCAGGTCTTTGCCGCATCGGGCTACGGCGCGCGCGGCGGCTTCGGCAAGCGCCCGGCGCTGCTTGTCATCGATGTCAACTATGCCTTCTGCGACGAGCGTCCGATGCCGATCCTCGAATCGATCAAGCGTTGGCGCAATTCCTGCGGCGAGGACGCCTGGATCGCGATGCCCTATCTCAAATCACTGATCAACAAGTGTCATGAGAAAGGCGTGCCGGTGATCTACACGACCAGCGTTCGGCGCGACGACAACTGGGACAGCGGCAGCTGGATCTGGAAGAACGGGCGCTCCGACGAGGACAAATTCAGCAAGCCTGCCACCAACGTCGACGGCAACGATATCGTCGCCGAGATCGCACCGGCGCCGCAGGACATCGTCGTGTTGAAGCAGAAGCCGTCCGGATTTTTCGGCACCAACATGGCGAGCTATCTGACGCTGCTCGGCTGCGACAGCGTCATTGTCACCGGCACCACCACGTCGGGCTGCGTGCGGGCGACCGTGCTCGATGCATTCAGCCTCAATTACCGCGTCGCCCTCGCTGAGGAGGGATGCTTCGATCGCTCGCAGGCAAGCCATGCGATCAATCTCTGCGACATGAATGCGAAATATGCCGACGTGGTGAAAACCTCGGAGGTGCTGGCCTTTCTCGACGGCCTGCCGAGCGGGATGTTCGATCTGCCGTCCGGCGCCGCCACAGCGGCGGCAGCAACTGCGCCAAAGCGCGCGGTAAACTTTTGAGCCAAGGCTAGTCGGGCATGAGGCACGGCACGATTTGCCGGCTGTGCCGTCGATAGATGCGGAAGTCCGTGTCGGTGGTGAGAATCACAGTGTCCGACACGGCCTCGCTCATCCGAACCAAACAGGCATCGGCGAGGCTCATCGGCAAGTCCGCATATTTCTGCATCAGTTTCATTACATTCTCCACCTCCTCGCCCAATTGAAAAGCGCACACGACGGCGCGGCGACGGAGCAGTGCGGAAAGTCCATGGGCGCCGCGTGCACCAAGAAGATGAAACGCTTCCGACAACGCCGCCTGGCACGTGCTCCAAGGGGGAGGAAGGTGCGGTGCCTGGATTGCCGCCCAGCGGTGATTGTCGTCCCGACGGCTAAGCAGCGCGACCAAAAATCCGGCGTCAACGAGGACGCTTCTGGCCATAGCCCGTCGCTTTCAGATACTTTTTCTTCCGTGCGCTCAGGTCCGGCGGCAAGCCACCGACCGAACCGATAAGGCCGCTGATTGCGGCCAACCGCGCCGGCCGCCTGGTACGGGAACCAGCAAGGTTCAGACGCTCACGAACAACTTCTGATTTTGAGAGCTTGCGCTCGCGCGATTCGGTCTCGATCTGAGCCGCAAGCACGTCGGGCAACCGTACCGTAAGTGTTCTTCATGCCGTAGCGTATGACAGCGCCGGCATTCGTGCAAGACAACTATTGGCGCTCACGGCGGGTCGAGGCCCTTGGCCTGGAGCAGTGGCCGGGCAGCCTGCGCAATGAATTCCACCAGAGCTTTTGCGCTTGACGGTTCCTTTGCAGTCCTGAGCACGCCGGCCGAAAAGATTGTGATCTTCTGCAGCGGCGCCGGCAGCGGCCCGACGATCTCGATGCCGGGAACGGGCAGAAGCTCGCTGATCTGTTGCACGCCGATCTCGGCTTCGCCGCGGGCAACGATCTCGCCGATGGGGGTGCCGGTCTCCGGCACGATGAGCTTCGACCTTGCTTGCTCGGAGATCCCCAGCCGCTCCAGAACGGTGGGAAAGTAGATTCCGCTTTGCCCTGACCTTGAGAGAGCGATCGACTTGGCGGCGAGGAGCGCGTGGCGCAGCGAGTCCGGCGAGCTGATGTCGGGCTTGCGCGCGCCTCGGCGCACAGCAAGTCCAATGCCGGAACGGGCGAGATCGACGCGGCTGCCGGCAAGCACGCGATCTTGCGTGACGAGATCATCGATTGCGTCAACGGTGAGGACGGCGACATCACCATCGGCGCCGTCCAGGATATCCCTGGCAATTGTTACGGTCGGGCCCCACGCTATCGACAGTTTCTTCCCGCTGCTGCGTTCAAAGGCGGGGATGACATCGAGCATCACCGATTTGACGCCGTTGGTGCAGAGAACCTTCATGTTGCCATTCCTCCTGGCATCGGTGCGCCACCTATGATCATCCGAAGGCCATCGCGCATTGACGTGCGGCGGGTGCAACTGCCAATTTCCACCGCGTGAGTTGAAGTCGAGCAGGAATAGAGGATGGCAAGCGAGAGCGCGCGCATGAGCTCGGCGGCGGAAGCCCGTTTCCGGGTGAATTATCCTAATTCCGAGCCGCGGGTGATCAAGGTGGTCGCGCTTGATGGCATGAGCGAGCGCGTGGTCAAGCGGGCAGCGCAGCAGAACTGGCAGCGGGCAAATTTCTTTACCTCGCTCAAACTGGATGGCGCGACGGCGGGCGAGGCATCTTCGAGGTCGACGAAGAGCTGGTCGATGCAGGCATGGCTGAGCGATCTCGCCGGCCGCACCAAGGCGCTGGTCGAGGAGGTCGCTTCCGCTGACCTCGTGGTCATGGTTGCCGGCGCTGGGAGCGGCGCCGAGGCCGCGTCCATCATCGGCGAGGCTTGCACCGCGCGCAAGGTCATGACCACCGCGCTGGTCATCGGAAGCGGGCAGAGCACTGACGAAGAAATCTCGAAGACGGTGGCGGGGCTGCGCCCATATGCGTCCATGCTGGTGATCGCCAACGGCGACGAGTACATCGAGGAGATGCTGGCGGCGTTGCGTGCGTGATGAAGCCATGATCGCGGAGACGCTGCAAAGGATCGTCCAGCTCACGCCGCTCGCGCATGTGCTCGCGCGCATCGATGCCCTCGTCAGGCCGGTGGAGAAGCGCGCTGCCGACCTCAGGGCTGCGTTGGGCCGGACGCTGGCCGAGGACGTTCTGGTCGATCGGAGCATTCCCGAAGCCGCGCTTGCTTTGCGCGACGGGTGGGCGCTGGAATCCGATCTCACCACTGATGCCGGCCCATATGCCCCGGCGCCCGTCCCGGCGGCGGTTCGCATTGAGACCGGACAGCCGCTTGCGGCCGATGTGGACGCAGTCGCGCCCTTTGACGCGGTGGCGATCAGTCATGGCCTGGCGCAGGCGCTCTCCCCGGTCGGGCCGGGCGACGGCGTGTTGGCCGTGGGCGCAGACGCTACGCAGGGAAGCACTCTCATCCAGGCCGGCCGGCGACTCGATGGCGTGCAGATCGCGTTGCTCGAGGCGATGGGATTGCGCAGCGTGCAGGTGCGCGAGCCCCGCCTTCTCATCACCCGTGGCCGCTTGAGATCCGATCAAATCATGGAAGCCGCCGTTGCATGCATTGCGCACGCCGTCCGGTGCACTGGTGCCCTCGCGAAGGTGAGCGACTCGAGAGAACCGCTTGAACACGCACTGACGCAACTTGACGCCGACGCCGTGATCGTTATCGGGGGCACCGGCTGCGGCAGAAACGACTTCACAGTTGCGACGCTTGCGTCGTTGGGCCAGGTCGAGGCGCATGGCATTGCCCTCATCCCCGCCGAGACCGCGTCATTCGCAATGCTGGAGACGCGCCCGGTTCTGGCCCTTCCGGGGCGGCTCGACGCCGCGCTCGCGGCCTGGCACTTGCTTGGGCGAGCGATCCTCGCGCAGCTCGCGGGCTGCACCGAGCCACCGTCGCTACGCGCGGCGCAACTTACCCGCAAAGTAACTTCGACTGCCGGACTGGCGGAGCTCGTCCCGGTACGCTGCGAGGGCCGCTTTGCGCATCCTCTCGCCGCCGGCTATCTGGCCATATCGGCGCTCGCGCAGGCGAACGGATGGCTTTTAATCGAGCCCGGCAGCGAAGGATACCAGGCGCAGAGCGAGGTCCTTATAAGGGCCTGGCCATGAGCGAGGCTTTCACGCCGACAAACGGCGACCATGTCCGCGATCTCTTTGCCGCCATAAGGCGCGCGGGGCGCCAGGAGCAATTCCTGGAAGTCGTGCCGGCGGAGGAGGCGCATGCGCGCTTTCTCCATCACATCGATTGCTCGCCGCTTCCCGGCGAAAAGGTTTCACTCGCGGCGGCGCTCGGCCGCGTGCTGGCGCAGGATATGCGCGCGCCCATCGATGTCCCGCCATTCGATCGCGCCAATGTTGACGGCTTCGCCGTGCGCTCCGCCGATACGGTTGGGGCCAGCGATACGGCGCCGCGGGCACTGCAACTCAACGGGGAGGTCATCATCTGCGGGCATTCTCCCGCCATCGCCGTCCAGGCGGGCTGGGCAAGCCCCATCGCCACCGGCGGCGTTATTCCGCGCGGCGCCGACGCGGTGCTGATGATCGAGCACAGCGACCTGATCGAGGACGCAGCGCCTGGCATCGAGGTGCGCCGCGCCGTCGCCCCCGGCCAGCATATTTCCTATGCCGGGTCGGATATCGCGCGCGGCGAAACGGTGCTGCGGCGAAAGACGGTCATCTCATCGCGGGAGATCGGTATTCTCGCCGCGTGCGGCATCGCCGAGTTGGAGGTCGTGCGCAAGCCGAAGGTCGCGGTGCTTTCGACCGGTGACGAGCTGGCAGCACCGGGCGGCGCGCTTGGCCCAGCGCAAGTCTATGACAGCAATGGCGCCATACTGGCGGCCGCAATCGCGGAAGTGGGAGGCGAACCGCTGGCCTTCGGCGCCTTCGCCGACGACGAGGCCGCGATCGAAGCGGCGATGCGCCAAGCGCTCGCAACCTGTGACATGATCGTCCTCTCGGGAGGAACGTCGAAAGGCGCCGGCGATCTTTCTCACCGCATTCTGGCGCGGCTTGGCGCGCCCGGCATTCTGGTTCACGGCGTCGCGCTCAAGCCTGGGAAGCCCTTGTGTCTTGCGGCGATCGACAAAAAGCCGGTCGCAGCGCTGCCCGGCTTTCCGACCTCTGCGATATTCACTTTTCACACCTTCATCGCGCCTGTGATCCGCGCATTGGCGGGCCTGTCGCTTGAAGCTGCGCGCACGGTCGAGGCGCAGGTGCCGGTGCGCATCGCCTCCGAGCTCGGTCGTCAGGAGTTCGTGCTCGTCGCGCTGGTGGAGGGAGCGGCGTCGCCCATCGCGTTCCCGCTTGCGAAAGGCTCCGGCGCCGTGACCAGCTTCTCCCAGGCCGACGGGTTTTTGCAGATCGATGCGCTCGCGCCCGCGCTCGATGCCGGCAGCCGCGCCTCGGTCACATTGATCGGCGCCGCAACGCGCTTGCCCGACCTGGTCATCATGGGCAGTCACGATGTCGCGCTCGACGTTGTGGTCGGTGCGCTGGCCGAGCGCGGGCTGAGCGTACGCGCTATTGCGGTCGGCAGCCTGGGGGGTGTGGCGGCAGCCGAACGCGGCGAATGCGATCTTGCTCCGGTGCACCTCATCGATCCGGGGAGCGGCCTCTACAATGTGCATCTGGTGCGGCGTGGGCTCGCGCTCGTAAAGGGCTGGAAGCGCATGCAAGGATTGGTTCATCGGCCCGGCGACGCGCGCTTTTCCGGATTAAGCGCCGGTGCGGCGCTGCGGGTGGCAATGACCGACAAGAATTGTCTCATGGTCAATCGCAATGCGGGCGCCGGCACGCGCGTGCTCATTGATCGGCTCCTCGGTGGTGCGCGCCCGGCGGGCTACAGCAATGCGCCGCGCTCGCATAACGCGGTTGCCGCCGCG
This sequence comes from uncultured Alphaproteobacteria bacterium, assembly GCA_963841105.1. Lineage (GTDB taxonomy): Bacteria > Pseudomonadota > Alphaproteobacteria > Rhizobiales > Xanthobacteraceae > VAZQ01. The sequence goes on along the minus strand of CAWJCB010000028.1, from coordinate 438,377 downwards.
GTCGCGCAGGGGCGTGCGGATTGGGGCATCGCAATTGAACCTGTCGCGCTGCTCTATGGGTTGCGCTTTCTTGCCGTTGCGCCGGAGGAATACGATTTCCTCTTGCGCGAGAGCCGGCGCGAGCGCCCGCCAGTGGCGGCTTTCCTCGCCGCCTTGCAGGACGAGAGCGTGCGCGAGAAGATCCGCGCGCTGCGCATGCAGATCGGCGATGCGTGATTTTGTAGGGCGGGTTAGGCGCATGTTAGCGCCGTAACCCGCCACGTTCCGGCGGATTACGCTTTGCTAATCCGCCCTACGACATCGGTGACTATGATGCGAGTCGCGGCGCTGATCTTGATTTCTCTTTTTGCCGCGATGCAGCCGGCGGCAGCGCAGCTGCGCGGCCACGGCGGGCCGGTGCGCGCGCTCGCGATATCGGCGGATCAGGGGCAAGCTGTCTCTGGAAGCTTCGACACCTCGGTCATTCGTTGGTCCTTGTCGAGGAACGCCGCGGAGGAGGTGCTGCGCTTCCACGATGGGGCGGTGAGCGCGGTGGTCTTGCTGCCCGACGGGCGTATCGCCTCGAGCGGTGAGGATGCGCGCATCGCCATCTGGCGCGCCGGCGAGCAGAAGCCGACGATGGTATTTGAAGGTCACCAGGCGCCGGTGGTTGCGCTCGCAGTGTCGCCCGACGGCGCGAGCCTTGCCTCGGCATCCTGGGATCACACCGCGCGGGTGTGGCCGCTCGCCGGTGCCGGCAAGCCGCGCGTGCTCGAGGGTCACGCGCAGGGCGTCAATGGTGTCGCGTTCTCCCCGGACGGCGCCACGCTGGTGACCGCCGGTTACGACGCGACGCTGCGCATCTGGCCGCTGCTGCGCGATGCCGCGCCGATCGTGGCCGCGCTGCCTGCGCCGCTCAACGCTGTCGCCGTTGCGCCCGATGGGGAGATCGTCAGCGCTGGCGGCGATGGTGCTGTGTATCTCCTGTCTGAGACGGGCGAGCGCAGGGGCGAGACCGACGCCGGCCAGACGCCGATCATTTCGCTCGCCCTGTCGCCCGACGGGAGCCTGATTGCAGCGGCGGGCATGCGCGGTTCCGTCGGCATCATCGGGCGCGCCTCGCGCACGCTCGTTCGCACCTTGGTAGGTCCGGGCCTGCCCGTGTGGTCCGTCGCCTTCTTCCGGGATAACCGCGCCCTTCTCACCGGCGGCGCCGATGGCGTGATCCGGCGCTGGGACGCGATCAGCGGCGAACCCATCGGCGATCTGGTCGCGGGCGTCCCCGCCGATCCGCTTGCCGCCTTCGCGGGCGATCATGGGGCGGAGGTATTCCGCGCCTGCGTCGCCTGTCATACGCTCCATGCTGACGATGGGCCGCGCGCGGGGCCGACCCTGGCCGGGATTTTCGGCCGCCGGATCGCAACGCTGCCCGGCTACAATTTCTCCCCGGCGCTGAAAGAGCTCGGCATCGTGTGGACGCCGGCGACCGTGGCGAAGCTGTTCGAGCTCGGCCCCCTGGCCTACACCCCCGGCACCAAGATGCCGGAGCAGCGGATCGGCTCCGCCGCGGACCGTGCCGCTCTGGTGGAATTCCTCGCAAAGGCGACACGAACGAAATAACTCGGACGAATCGCGTAGCCCGCGTTGAGCGGCCAGCGAAATGCGGGAAGGAACCCCGGGTTTCGCTTGGCGCTCCACCCGGGCTACGGTACTGAGCGAACGAGGCGTGAAGCAATGGCGCAAACTTTCGACGTTTCAGTGCGGACGGACATTGCGTTCGCCGAGCACGACGGCGTCAAGCTTGTCGGCGATCTGTATTCGCCGAAAGGAGCAGAGAAGCCTGCCGTGCTGGTCGCGGTGCATGGCGGCGGCTGGCAGATCGGCGATCGCAAGTTTTACAGCCATTGGGGCGCCTATCTCGCCGGGAACGGCTACGCCGTTTTCGCCATTGAATATCGGCTGATGAAGCCGGGCGTGAAGACTTATCCCGGCGCCGTTTACGACGTGAAAGCGGCCGTGCAGCACGTGCGCGCCAACGCCGCCGACCTTGGCGTCGATCCCGATCGTATCGCGTTGATCGGCGACTCGGCCGGTGGCCATCTGGCGGCGCTGGTGGCGCTCGCCGCAGAGGAGCCGATATATTCCGCCGAATATCGCAACGATTCCTGCGCCTCGACCTCATCGAAGGTGACGGCCGTGGTCGGCGTTTACGGCGTCTATGACATGCTCCAGCAATGGCAGCACGATCAGACGGCGCGGCCACGCGACCAGGTCACGGAGAAATATCTTGGCGCCTCGCCGATGATGAACCGCAGGATATTTTTCGACAGCTCACCGATCAGCTATGCAACTGTTGATCGGAATTCGACGCGGTTTCTTCTGGTCTATGGAACGAATGACGACATCGTGGATGCGGCCACGCAGTCGGCTAGCTTTCTGACGGCGCTCAAGCAGGCGCAGTTTGTGGCGCGCAGCATCGTCGTTCCGGGTGCCGGGCATTTCTGGATCACCGACCCGCTGGAGGCCGGCAGCTTCGGCGCCTATGCCGGGCCGAAGGTGCTGCTCTTCCTGAAAACATGGCTGTAGCTCGCGCGCACCGACAGCTCGCGGGGATATAACGCAATGGAGACTACGGATGCGCCTGACCAGACGGCAATCGCTCGCCTTGTTGATTTGCGCAACTCTGGGAACGAGCGCGGCAGTCGCCCCAGCCGAGGGCCAAGGCAGGAATACGCTCGTTTTCGCAGCGGCCAGCCTGAAGAACGCCCTGGACGACATAGCCGCGCAATGGCAACGCGAGACCGGCAAGAAGGTCGTGATCTCCTATGCCGCCAGCAACACCCTTATCAAACAGATCGAGCAGGGCGCGCCGGCCGACATTTTCATCTCCGCCGATCTCGATTGGATGGATTACGCGCAGCAGAAGAACCTGATCCAACCGGACACCCGCTCCAACCTGCTCGGCAATCGGCTCGTCATTGTGGCTCCCAAGGACGCCAACGTCAGCGTCAACGTCGCGCCGGGGTTCGACCTTGCAGGACTGCTGCAAGGCGGACGGCTCGCGATGGGCAATGTCAGTGCGGTCCCGGCGGGTAAGTACGGAAAGGCGGCGCTTGAGCACCTCGGCGCCTGGGAGGGCGTCAAGGACAGGATTGCGCAGGCTGAAAGCGTGCGCGCCGCACTTCTCTTCGTCTCCCGCGGCGAGGCTCCGCTGGGCATTGTCTATCAGACCGATGCGGCTGCCGATCCGTCCGTGAAGGTCGTGGGCGTATTTCCGGAGAGCTCCCACCCGCCGATCATCTATCCAATCGCATTGACAAAGGAATCATCGAATGCGGATGCGCGCGCGTTCCTGAGCTACATCCATTCGTCGTCCGCGCGCGCAGCATTCGAACGCCAGGGCTTTACGGTGCTTGGACAGGCCGGCCAGCGTTCTTGAAAGCGCGCTCATTGGCCACGCTCACTCGAGCCGAGCAGCGCAATGAGCTCGCGCCGTTTCAAATCCTTGAAATGCATCCGCACCCCACAAACCATGGTCGCAGCGTAAGATATCGGACTACCGGGAACCAGTCATCTCGCCGATGATGGTCTCTTGAACCCGCGAAGCCCGCGGCAGTAATGTTCAGCGCCTAAGCAGTAATTGGCAAAACTATTTCAGGAGAGACGCCATGGCGATCTACATCTCGCGCGGTCGTTTCACGTCAGACGCCATAAAGGGGATGCTGGCCAAGCCGGAGAACCGGGAGGAATCGGTTGCCAAGCTCTTCAAGAGCGCGGGAGGCAGGCTCATCGGCTGGTACTTGACCTTCGGCCGCCATGATTGGATGGCAATCGGCGAGTTCCCTGACGAGAAGGCCGCTGCCTCTGCGATACTGGCTGCTGCCGCGGGCGGCAGCCTGTCTCACATCGAGACCACGGTGGCCATGACAGCGAAAGATGCCGCGGCCACCTTCCAGTCTGCCGGCAGGGCAGCGAAGGAATTCCGCAGCGCCGGCCGCTCGTAGGTTCAGACGAAGGTTTTCCATCGCAGCGGAGATATCGGCGGTTATTGCTGACGCCGAGCGCTTCTGCGTGACCAAGCGTTGCGCCTGTACAGTCGCTTCAGAAGAGTAACGAGCTCGCGCCGAAAGCCAGGCGTTACCGCGCTCGCCTGGCCCGCTCACCTCACTGCCCCTTCTCCGACGATCACGAAGGGTGCCCACAGCGCCGGATAGGCGTTGCGCGGATCCGAGGTGTCGTTGAGATAGGCGAGCATGGCGCGCCGCAGGGCTTCGGCGCGGCCCAGCGTGGGGTAGGACTTGATGATGTCGAATGTCGAGGTGGTGAGCCGCATCGCCGCATTCGACTCCACCGCCCAATGCGATACGAGCAGCGCGCGGGCTCCGGCATAGAAGAAGGCGCGCGCCAGCCCTGATAATGCTTCCGCGCTGGGTTTGTCGCCGGCTATGGTGTTGCAAGCGGAGAGCACGACCCAATCCGCGTTGAGCTTGAGCTGCGCCACTTCGCTCGCCGTGAGCAGCCCATCGTCGAGATCGCTCGGCTCTGGCGGAACGCTGAGAGCGAGTGACGGTTCGGCGAGACCCTTGATGTCGCCGGCGACGAGGCCGTGGGTGGCGAAGTAAACGACGCGGTAGTCGCCAAGCGGCGCGCGCTTGACATTCGTCTCGCTGGCGTCCTTGCGAAGCTTGATGTCGCTTGCAGGTGCGCCGAGATTTTGCGCCACAGCCTTAAGTTCGTCGGCGGTGTCCGGTAGCCGCGGCAGGGCTTGTGCGAGCTTGTTCCGATCGATGCCGCCACCCTGCCAATAATCGGTGTAGGCACGCGTGATGACCGCTCGCGCCGCAGCGGTGTGCGGGGACGCCTCCGGCCCGGCTTCGGGACCAAAGATGGGATCGCCGAACCCGATCAGCGGCTTGGAGGCTAAATCCTTGCGGGCAAGCACCCGCAATGCCTTGAGGCTTGTCACCGATGGCAACACGCTCACGGCATGCCGCTTCAACAGCCACGCAGCGTCGCGATAGGCCGCGAGGTCATGCAGTGTCTTAATTTGCGGCACTGCCGCCGCGGGCTTCTCCGTCACCAGCAGATGGAACGGCAGCGCCGTGAGTGCGCCCGAGGGCACCACGAGAAGATGGTGCTTGTCCTTGACCAGCGCCTCGACCGGACCGATGAGCGTGCTGTAAAGCTCATGCGCGACGGCGAGGTCGAACAGCTCGCGCCGGCGCTCGTCCACCTCGCTGCACTCGATGCGCGCAAGGCCACGACCCTCCGCGGCGGCCTGTGCGCACTCCACCCGTTTCAATCCGCGCTGCAGCGCGTCCACATCGAGTCCGCGACGGAGCTCGGCGACCTTTTGCGACAATGCCTTGGCCCCGAGTGGGATCGTTTTCCACTCGAACCCGTCACGTGTGAGCGCGATAACGTGAGTTTCCTTGCCGCCGACGAAGAACAGCACCAGTGCTTCGTCGTCCGCGACCAGGGTCTGAACCTCCTTTGCGGTCAACGGCAACGGGTTCGACAGCGCCGCATAGTCCGGGAACTCGCCGGCGAAGACCTTTTGCAATGCGTCGCGTTCCCGGACGATCGCGGCGATCCGGTCTCTGATCCGCTGCTCAGCGGCGGAATCGCGCTTGGACGGCTCCTTGGACACGGCCGCAACGATCGCCTTGTCGAGGGCGTTCGTCTCCACGGTGAGGTCTTGATCCTGGCGGACCAGTTGAGCCAGGCGATCGCTGCCGGCTGCCAGGCGGACGGCGAGCTTGTTGACGGCGGCGGCCGCCGCCGATCGTGCAGCGCGCTGGATGACATTCAGGCTGTCGTCGAAGGCTTGCTCGAGGGCAATCAAGCCGTTGCCCTTGGCGGCGAAGAGAACCGCGAGAGCCACGGACGGGCGGGCGCTTGAATTGGCGATGGTCCTCTGCACGAGCGGCAAGGCGTCGGCGTAGCGGCCTTGGTCTCTGTAAAGCTCAGCCAGGAGTGTTCAGCGATAGCGCGACGTCGGGATGGTCGGCGCCGAGCGCCTTCTCGCGGATCGCCAGCGATCGCATGTAGAGCGGCTCGGCCTCGGCGTAGCGGCCTTGGTTTGTGTAAAGTTCAGCCAGGTTGGTCAGCGCCGTCGCGACATTGGGATGGTCGGGACCGAGCGCCTTTTCCCAGATCGCCAGCGACCGCTTGTAGAGCGGCTCGGCATCGGCGTAGCGGCCTTGCTTGTCGTAGAGCGAAGCCAGGTTGTTCAGCGATAGCGCGACATCCGGGATGGTCGGGACCGAGCGCCTTCTCCCAGATCGCCAGCGACCGCTGGTAGAGCGGCTCGGCATCGGCGTAGCGACCTTGGTTCCAGTAGAGCGCAGGCCAGGTTGTTCAGCGCCTGTCGCGACATCGGGATGGTCGGGACCGAGCGCCTTCTCGCGGATGGCCAGCGAGCGCTTGTAGAGCGGCTCGGCGTCGGCGTAGCGGCCTTGGGTGTCGTAGAGCAAAGCCAGGTTGTTCAGCGACTGTCGCGACATCGGGATGGTCGGGACCGAGCGCCTTCTCGCGGATCGCCAGCGATCGCTTGTAGAGCGGCTCGGCGTCGGCGTAGCGGCCCTGGTTTCTGTAAAGTTCAGCCAGATTGTTCAGCGCTGTCGCGACATTGGGATGGTCGGGGCCGAGCGCCTTCTCGTAGATGGCCAGCGAGCGCTTGTAGAGTGGCTCGGCATCGGCGTAGCGGCCTTGCGCTTTATAGAGCAAAGCCAGATTGTTCAGCGACAGCGCGACACCCGGATGGTTTGGACCGAGCGCCTTCTCGCGGATTGCCAGCGAGCGCTTGTAGAGCGGCTCGGCGTCGGCGTAGCGGCCTTGAGTATGGTAGAGCGCAGCCAGGTTGTTCAGCGATTGCGCGACAGCGACGATGGTCGGCACCGATCGCCTTCTCGCGGATCGCCAGCGAGCGTTTGTAGAGCGGCTCGGCATCGGCATAGCGGCCCTGGTTTCTGTAAAGTTCAGCCAGTTCGTTCAGTGCTCTCGCAACTTGGGGATGGTTCGGACCGAGCGCCTTCTCGTAGATGGCCAGCGAGCGCTTGTTGAGCGGCTCGGCATCGGCGTAGCGGCCTTGGTAGCGGTAGAACAGAGCCAATTCGTTCAGCGACAGCGCGACATCCGGATGGTTTGGGCCGAGTGTATTCTCGCGGATCGCGAGGGCTCTTTGCGCGAGCGGTATCGCATCTGCGTATTTCCCTGCGCGACTTAACTCTGTGGCCTTCGCATTCAGGGCTGCGGCCTCGTCCCGCTGTGCGAACGACGGCACGCTGAGGGAGAAATTCGCGATCAGCAGCGCTGCTATGAACACATCGCTACGACACATAGATTTCAGGTGGACCACCAGCGTCCGTTCCCTCTCCAGGCCAGGGCTATCGCATATGGCCGCTCAGCAAGACTCCGATAATACCTCCCCTGAAAGGGGAGGTACGCCGAGGCTGCTGCCGCCATATGCGATTGCCCTGCTCTCGAGGCGGGGGTCAATTCCGTTGCGCGCTCCGCCGGTGCATAATGGCCCGCATTGCAGCCGAGCTTCTGCCGCTATTCCGCGGCCACCATGCGGCCCCGGTTTGTGCCAAAGCCGGCCTCGGAGCCCAGAAGCGCGGCAGGGTGCTTGAGATCCTCCTGCCAGAGCAATGATTCCATGTAGATGTTGAGAGGCTGATCCTGCACGGTGAGCTCGTAAACCGGCTCATCGTATGAAGCGTGATTGTGCACGCCCCAGCCGGGCGCGGAGAGCATCAGATCGCCGGCCGTCCATTCATACACTTTGCCCTCAACGGTGCTGCGACCGCGCCCATGGAAATAATAGTTGATGGCAGCGGAGGTGTGCCGGTGCGGACGATCCACGATTTTCGGCGGGCGAATCGTGATCGTGGCAAAGAACGAGGGTGTGCAGCCGTTCGTACGTCCCGTCATGGGATTATGCATCATGTACAGGCGACGGCCGATATAATCTTTGCCGAGCGACTCAAGTTTATCGAGATGGCTCTTCACTTGTGACCAGGGCCAGTGGAAAGCGTTCGATTCTACTGTTGGCGGGTTGATCAGAATCTCATACGGCATCAGCCGCGAGCCGTTCTCGAGCGTTACGATGCCGTATGGACTCTTGCGCCGCGGGTCTTCGCGTCCTTCGTCCGCCTTGGCGCTTTCCGGCTCGGTCGCCGCCGCCGGATTCTCCTCGACGATGTGGATGTTGAGCATTTCCAGAACGGGGGCGTTGGAATAGGTCAGCCGGACCTGCAGGTCGCTGCCGTCGTTGCGGTGGGTGTAGGTGCGGAATGAAGGCGTGTTCCAAACATCAAACTTGCCGTAACGCACCGCCGTCCCGCCGATATCGGCGTACCCCGAGCCCCTGATGCAGAAGCTCACCTGGGTCGAGTTGTGCCGTATCGGCGTCGTCGCCTCGCCGGGTTTGAGAACGCTCAGCACGACCCGTATGCCGGGGGCCAGACCATTGCCCGGAGCTGTCGCTCGGGGATGAATCAACATCGTTTCGCGTCGCCCGTTCGCCGGGCGTGCAAGCGAGGCAAGCCGGTCGACCTCGGTAGAAATCTGTTCCCCGGTGATGATGACCGGCTCCCATAGATCAAGCGAGGCGGGCGCAACTGCGCCGCTGATGTCGCGAAGAATGGCAGAGGACGAGGTGATTCGTGTCATGCTGCGGACTCCTCTTGCGAAGCAGTATCAATGCGAGGGGTGGCCAGTCCGGGGGGCGCCATCGCCCGCCCGGTCCCGGACGCTTGCGCGCGCCGGACGATCTCGATGCCAAGTGAGAGATCGGAAATCCCCATTCCCATCGGCTTGAATAGCGACAGGTCCGTCGCTGGCGGGCGCGGCCGGGCTGCCGCGACAATCGCCGAGATGCGCTGGACGCCGGTCCAATCGCCCCCGCAACTTGCCGTCGTACCAGTCAATGAACTCCGCACTGAGCGCACGCGTTGCCGGCAGCGTGTCAACCGCGACAAGCGCCGCCCGCGGAAACAAATCCTGGGAAAACTCCCTGCGCTCGTTGGTTACTGCGCCGGCGGCGTTCACGTGCGCGCCGCGCGCGACCATGGATGAGGTGATCACAGGCTCCCGCGCGCGCGTGATCAACGTGATGATCGCAGCGCCATCGGTCGCGCCCGCGGCGTCATCCGCCACCCTGATCTCGGCGCCGGGAAAAGCATTTCGCAGCTTCTCCGCGAAAGCGATCCGCTTTGCCGGCGTGGGACTGTAGACGCGGATGCGCCGCAATGGGCGCACTGCCGCCACCGCCGCGGCTTGCGTCAACGCCTGCTTGCCGCTGCCGATGATGGCGAGGTCATCGGCTCCCTCCTCGCTCATCCATCGCGTCGCGATTGCCGACATCGCGGCCGTCCGCATCTGTCCGAGCGCCCGCGCCTCGATGATCGCCAACAGCTTCGCGGTGGTTGCATCCCATAAGATAAGAAGAGGGGTGGAGCCGCCTTCAGGTGTGTTCCCCCAGGTCTTGGTTCCGAACACGTTCGCACCTTCGAAAACCGCGCCGATCGCATGCATGTTGCTGCTCTTGCCCCAGTGCGCCGCGGTTTTGTCCATGTTGCGCGCAGATCCGGCGGCCTCCTCGAGAAGGCCGCGCGTAAGGGCTTCGATAGCGTCACCCAGGTGCATCAGCTGGACGACGTCTGCCTCGCTGATCCAGCGGGGGGAACCTGTCATCATGCTGCCTCTTCCAACATAGTGTACCTCATTGCGGGACGAGAGCATATTCCAGGATCGATGATCTCTCACGCGAGGTTGCTGCGACGTGCCACGCGAACAGCAGGCGCCATCGGGAGGTTGCATGGAAACAATCGGCTTCATCGGCATCGGCAAGATCGGTCTGCCGATCACGCAGAATCTCATAAAGAGCGGCTACCGGGTGCTCGGCTATCGCCGATCCGGGATGGCGGAGTTCGAGCGGAGCGGCGGCATACCGGCGATATCGCCCGCGGCGATCGGCGCCGAGGCCGACATGGTATTCTCCTGCGTGCCGACGACGGCGGCGATGGACGAGGTGATGACCGGGCCGAACGGCCTGATCCATTCCGCCCGGCCGGGACAGATCATCGTCGAGCTCGGCTCCCATCCCATCCCGGACAAGGAGCGCCACGTCGCCACGTTCGCTGCGAAAGGCGCCGCATTCATCGACGGCGAGGTCAGCGGGACGCCGAAAATGGTCGCCGCCCGCGCGGGCGTGATCTATCTCGGCGGCGACCCGGAGGCTTGCAGGAAGGCGCAGCGGGTGATCGGCGCCTTTGCCGACTCCTGTCTCTGTCTCGGGCCGTTCGGCGCGGCGAGCAAGGTCAAGCTCATCAACAACCTCCTGGTCGCCGTGCATATCGCCGCCGCCGCGGAGGCGATGGCGCTGGGCATGCGGGCGGGCGTTGACGTCGACCTGATGATCAAGGCGGTGTCGACCGGCAGCGGCGGATCGAGCTCGTTCGCGCAGCGCGCGCCGATGATGGCGAAGCGCCAGTTCGAGCCGCCAATGGGCACGCCCAACGTGCTCGCCCACTACTTTGATATGATCGGCGACCTCGCCGAGCGCACCGGCACCGCGACTCCGATGCTGGAGCGGGCCATCGCGATCTATCGGCGCGCCATGGCGACCGGCTACGGCGACCGCGACGTTGCGGCGCTGATCGAGGTGATCGAGGCGCTGCCGCGCACGACCAAGCTGTGACCAAAGGAGGACGCAATGATGGCACAGGCGCACGTCTCGGCCATTCGTGCCGAAATATTGCCCCTGGGGGGCTACGCGCTTTTCGTTGCGCTTCTGGCGCCTCTGGCTTCCCTGGCTTGGCTTCCCTTGTCTCGGACCGCCGACACGCTGCTCTCGGTGCTCGAGCCGATCTGCACGACGAGCGTAGCGAACGGAGAGACCGCGAGGCCGCTCGGGGTAGCCCAGCCGGTCTCATCCAAGGCGTTGCCGAACGTGCCGGGAAAGCGTGTGACCATCGTCAAGGTCACCTACGCGCCGGGCGGATACACGCCGCCGCATCACCATGCCGGCTCTGTCACCGCCTATATCACGGCTGGCACCATTCGCTCACAGCTGGCGGGCGGCCCTCTCGAAACCTTCAAGGTCGGGGAAAGCTTCTTCGAGCCCCCGGGCGCCGTTCATCTCGTGTCCGAGAACGCCAGTGCGACCGAGCCGGCCGAGCTTTTGGCGGTTTTCGTTGCCGATGAGGGCGCAACTCTGACCACCTATCACGAATAGTCCGGCGCGTGGCGCCGAGCGGCGTTGGCTCAGCGGCGCCACGGTCGATGACGATGGGCCCTACGTGTGCGCCGTGGCGCTATGATGATGCGTCCGAAAGCACGACGTGGGCAACGCGGGTTCGCTGCGATCGCCGTTTCGACTACGCCCACGCTGGGCTTGCGAAGCGGAGCTGAACCAACTATGGCATAATATGCCATCCCCAGGCAATATGATCCTTTTCAATGGTGCTGCGGGTGTCGCCGATGCCGAACTCGAAACGTTGTGCTGACGGAACATCAAGAGAAAGTCATTGAGGCTCTGGTCGGCTCCGGCCGTTACCAGAATGCGAGTGAGGTCCTTCGTGAGGGCTTGCGCCTAGTGGAGCAGCGCGCGGCCGAGGACGCTGCAAAGCTGGAGGTTTTGCGGGAGGCGGCGGGTGTCGGCTTCGGCGCATTGGATCGAGGCGAGTTCAAGGAGTTCGACAGCATCGACGATCTCCAGGCTTATCTGAATGGATTCTCCGAAAAGGTCATTTCACGCGCAGGCGAATGACATCTTATGATCGAGCAAAAGTGGCGCGTTCGCCTCGGCGCTGTCGCAGAGCTCGATTTCGCAAACATCCTCAAGTGGACAACCGAGAATTTCGGCGCGCGGCAGTCACGGATTTATCGGGACACGCTCGTTCGGGCGATCGGCGAACTTGCGAACGGTCCCGATCCAGCCGGCGCGAAGGCGCGCGACGAGATCATGCCGGGCCTCCGCGCGCTCCATGTTGCAAGGCACGGTCGGCGTGGACGCCACTTCCTCTTATGTCGGATCGTCAAAGGGCGGATCATTGAAATCGGTCGTATCCGGCACGACCAGATGGACTTACAGAGTCACTTGCCATTTCCAACGGACGAGGACGGCGAATAGCAGCCCCGCGCAGCAGACGGGAAAAGCGTGGAGCAGATGCACGAAGCCTGGCGCAGATCCGGCTGTCGAAGCGTGCTCTGGCGTACATTGGCGCGCCATGGTCGATGAAGATGGGCACTATTCGTTCGCCGTGCCCCTATGATGCCGGCACCCGCCACGCGCTCCGATCGGCAAGTCTGCGACGGCCCGCGATCTTGCGCCACAACTCATGGGCGGCTGTCTTCCCGAAATCGCAACGTGGTCCGCTTACCCTTCGGTAGCGGCCGTGCCGATCAATCCGGGGATCGACGTGATGGGCCAGCGGGAGATATTGACCAAGGAGGAGTGAGCCCCGGGAACGGCCACGGTGAAAATCGCGTCACGGCCTTGAGTGGATGCGGCAACTACTCGGGATAGACCTGAACGTCCTCCGGCCCTGGCTTGTTGAAAAGGATGAATACCAAGGGATTGCCCGGCTCGGACATTGCATCGCTGCGCTGGCCCGTTATCTCTCCGGACACGCCGCTTGTATACTCCGCAACCACCTCACCGAAGCTATCGCGCTGGATGGCAACCTTCTGTCCGGCTTTGACCTTGTCGTTGAGTTTGACCAGATGCTCAACGAGACCACCCGCGGTGGCCAGGATCGGGTACGCGCTGTTGCCGACAAAGACAGTCACGTCCTTGCCTGTACGTCCCATTGGCCCGGCAACGATGCCGTGATGCTTGAGGACGTTCATTGTGCCTTCCACGAAGAGCGAGATCATCTCGGGGTCCAGGACGCGCGCAGCGCCGATTTCCGGCGTGAAGGACGGGATGCCCACGTCCATAAACGCGTTGTGCAGGACACCGGGATATACATGATTGTCGAAGATCTGGCCGACGGGATAGAGCTCCACCATCGCCTTGACCTCGGGCACATCCATGCCGCCAATATTGAATGCGGTGACTTCGAATCCGGTTGTCCCTGTGTGGAAGTCGATCGCGAAGTCGGCGTTTGGCCGCAGCAGCCGGTTGAACAGAAGCCCAGCGTGTCGGCTGGGTGCGGTGGCGCCGTTCTCGTTCCCGGGCCACTCCCGATTCATATCAATCAGATCGATGCCTCTGCCCTGGTTGGGCCATCTGCGCTGCATGCTTTCCAAGGCCGGGCGGGACACGTCCGTGACCGCCATCACCGTGCCCGACATCTGCGCCGGATCGAGTTGGCTCATCACGGTCTGGACCGTATGCACAGAACTCACCTCGTCGCCATGCACGCCACTGGTCAGGACGCCGCGCTTGCCCGGCTTTGCTCCCTTGGCGACCGTCACAGACACATACCAGTGCTGTCCGGTTGGCATCTCAACGCCCTGGAAATAAAAAAGGTGCTTCTTGCCGGGCTCTAGATCGTTGATATCAAGCGCGCTGACGATCTTCTTTCCATCCATCGTGTCTCCGGTAAAGGCGGTTCCTCGTGATGCAGTCGCTGCCCGCGTACTCGGGGGGTCAGAGCTGGCCGCGAGCGCAGCTGAGGCACCGATTGCGGTGACCATGAAGTGGCGGCGATTAAGGCTGTCCGGTCCCTGAAGGCTGTCCGGTCCCTGATCATTAGACATCGCGGAGACCCTTTCTCGCTACGTGTCCATACCCCGCGCCGGACCCAGGCTATCACAAAATTCAACCAGGAGGTCGGCTCCGGGTCATGGGACTAAACCGCTCGCGCGGTAGATCGCTGTGGCAGCCACCGCGAGCTAACCCGGTAGCGCAGAGGGGCGTCCTGTCTTGAAGATGAGGGGTCACCAACCTCACTCAAGACAGGAGCATCCCCATGACCGACCAGGCGATAAGCCCGTTGCGCCGGCGCATGATCGAAGACATGACGATCCGCAAGTTCGCGCAGAAGACCCAACATGACTACGTACAAAGGGTCAAGAAGTTCGCGGCGTTTCTCGGCCGATCCCCTGCCACCGCGAACGTGGAGGACGTGCGCCGCTATCGGCTGCATCTGGCGTCGAGCGGCGTGGGCACGCCGACGATCAATGGCACCGTGGCGACGCTGCGGTTCTTCTTCAACGTGACGCTCGATCGAGCCGATCTCGCCAAGCAACTGTCGTTCGTGCATGAGCCGCGCAAGATGCCGGTTGTGTTGAGCCCCGAGGAGGTTGTGCGCTTCCTGGAGGCGGCGCCAAGCATCAAGTACAAGGCGGCGTTGAGTGTCGCCTACGGTGCAGGTCTGCGCGTCTCCGAGGTCGTCTCGCTCAAGATATCCGACGTCGACTCCAAGCGCATGATGCTGCGCGTCGAGCAAGGCAAAGGGCGCAAGGATCGTCATGCGATGTTGTCGCCGCAGCTGCTGAAGCTTCTGCGGGACTGGTATCGCATTGCGCGGCCGCAGGGCTGGCTATTCCCCGGCCAGAATCCGATCAACCCCCTGACGACGCGGCAGCTCACTCGCGCCTGCCATGCCGCGGCACATATGGCCGAGATCACCAAGCGCGTGACACCGCACACATTGCGGCACAGCTTCGCCACCCATTTGCTGGAACAGAACATCGATATCCGAGTGATTCAAGTTCTGCTCGGTCACGCCAAGCTCGATACGACGGCGCTCTACACGCGCGTCGCCACCAACACGATCCGCGAGATCATGAGCCCGCTGGATCGTCTCGCTCTGCTGCTGCCCAAGAAGGACGAAGGCGAGTCCAAAGAAGAGCCCAAGCACGAGCCGCCTGCCTAAAGCCCGACGCGCGTGTCGCGCCCGGCGCTGGAGGTTGCGGACATCTTCCGCGGCCATGGAGCGGCATGGCGTTCTGCCAACGCCGGGCACGTTAGTCTCGACCAGTTGAAGGTGATGTCGGCCATCGAGCGTTGCCGCACGGCAGCGCTCGGCGGGCATGTCGAGCGCTGTGAGAACTGCGCCCACACTGTCATTGCCTATAACTCGTGCCGCAACCGGCACTGCCCGAAGTGTCAGGGCGCGGCCGCGCAGGAGTGGTTAGCCGAGCGCGAGTCGGAACTGCTGCCGGTGCCGTACTTTCACGTGGTGTTCAGCCTGCCGGGCCAGATCGCCGACATCGCCTATCAGAACAAGGCCGTGATCTACGACCTGCTGTTCAAGGCGTCATCCGAGACCATGCTCACCATCGCGGCCGATCCGAAGCACCTCGGCGCTCGCATCGGCATCTTGTCCGTGCTGCACACCTGGGGCTCGGCGCTCACCCACCACCCGCATGTGCACATGATAGTGCCCGGCGGCGGGTTCTCGCTCGACGCAAACAGGTGGGTCTCGTGCCGCCCGTGCTTCTTCCTGGCAGTGCGCGTGCTCTCGGAATTGTTCCGCGGCTTGTTCCTGCACAAGCTCGGCGCCGCTTATCAGGCCGGTGAGTTGCAGTTCTTCGGCAAGCATGCCCGGCTTATCGATCCGCAAGCATTCGCCGCGTATCTCAAGCCACTGCACAACACAAAGTGGGTGGTCTATTGCAAGCGACCATTCGGCGGCCCGAAGGAGGTCTTGCGATATCTCGCCCGCTACACCCATCGCGTCGCCATCTCAAATCGCCGCTTGATCGCGTGCGACCAGAAAGGCGTCACCTTCAAGTGGAAGGACTACAGGCGCGAAGGCCGTGAGCGTTACCAGGTGATGACCCTCCCCACCCACGAGTTCATCCGCCGCTTTCTCATCCACGTGCTGCCCGCAGGCTTCCACCGCATCCGCTACTACGGCCTGCTCGCCAGCGGCAAGCGCGCCGACAACATCGCCCGCGCCCGCGAGCTGCTCATGCCACCAATAATTCCCGTTGATGCCATCAAAGCCATCAGCGCCAATGCTGCCGATAGCTCCAATGCTGCCGAGCCGCAAACGACAAATCTTTGCCCTTGCTGCGGCGGCCGCATGATCATCATCGAGAGGTTCGAACGCGGCGCGACTCCGCACCACCGAGCAAGTCCGCCGCCGCCAGCGATAAGGATCGACACCTCATGATCCCGTCACCGCCGATCAACGACTGCTACCTGACCTGTCTTTCTTGGTGGCTTGCAGCCCGCCACAGCCAAGCTCGCATTCATCCTCTCAATTCGCAGACAGCTGCACTCGCAAACACACCGCACAGCCCACAGCGCATTCATTCGTACCTACTCGCTCACACTGATTGCACTGCAAAATCATCTCTGCACGTAGCACGTTCTCAGCCTGCCACTGCCGCTCGCCTGCCCAAATCCCCATAGCCTTTTTGCGGCACCGCCCTCCTGCGGCACCGAAGGCCCACTACCTCGCGAAGCGATTTCGTGCCTTGGCGCTTTTCGGCCGCCGGCCAGCAGAGCGCGTGGTTAGATCGTCGTTGCCGGCGGCCGAAAACCTGCACATAGCACATAGCACATAGCACATAAGCGGCCGTGAGCAGATGCAACAAGGAGCAATCTTATTCGATCACCTCGTCGGCGCGCGCGAGGAGCATCGGCGGCACTTCGAGACCGAGCGCCTTGGCGGCCTTGAGATTGATCACCAGCTCGAACTTGGTGGGCTGCTCGACGGGCAGGTCGGCAGGCTTGGCCCCCTTGAGGATCTTATCCACGTAGGTGGCGGCCCGCCGGTGGAGATCGAGAAAGCTTGGCCCGTAAGACATGAGACCCCCGGCCTCCACGCTCTCCCTGACGCCGTAAGCTGCCGGCAGACGGCTCCTGGCTGCGAGGTCTGCGAGCCGTGTTCGGTGGGAGCTGAATATCGCGTCGGACACTACGAGGAGGGCTCCCACGCGCTCTTTGGCCATCGCCGCGAATGCGCCGTCGAACTCGTTGGGACCTCGAGCCTCCAGGAGTTGAAGCTGCACTCCCAACGAACGGGCCGCGACGTGCACTTCTCGTATCGCGAGCTGATGGTACGCATTGGTCGGGTTCGAGAGGATGGCCACACGGCCGATCTTGGGGACGGTCTCCTTGAGCAGCTCTAGTTGTTTGGCGACGGTTTCCAGGCCGGCGTAGCCGGACACCCCTGTGACGTTCCCGCCCGGGCGCGCGAGGCTCGCGATGAGCCCGGTGCCAACAGGATCGCGAACGGCAATCATGACGATGGGGATCGTCTCGGTGGCGTTCTTGGCTGCCGTCACTCCTTGCGTCCCGAACGATACGATGAGGTCCACCTTGAGCCGGACCAGCTCGGCCGCCAAGTCGGGCAGCCGGCCGACCCGATCCTCCGCATATCGATAGTCGATGACAATATTCTGGCCCTCAACCCACCCCAGCTCGCGCAGCCCTTGCCGGAACGCGTCGAGCAGGGGCGGCCTGTCGGAAGGGGACGTCAGACTAAGAAAACCTATCCGAGGCACCTTGCCCGCCTGCTGCTGCGCGCGTGCCGCGAGCGGCCACGTCGCCGCCGCGCCGCCAAGCAGCGTGATAAAGTCGCGCCGTTTCACTGCGCGGTGCCTCCAGTGCTTGCGGCCGGAAGGATAGCACAGGTCAATACCGGCAGGAGACTGCTGCGATGCGGGATTTCTATTCGGTCTTTGTCGGCTTGGGGTCATTCGCGTCGATATTGCATGTCCTATTTCTCGTCCGCTATCGACAACATCGCACATTACCACGTCGGACCGAGACCCATCTGCTTGTCGTTTTCCTGCGCCCGATCTGCAAACATCGGGCGCAGCCGCCGCAATCCTGCGTCTGGCTTCGCTCGATCTGGCGACACGTGCCGCACGTGCGGTCACCAAAGATTTGGCAGATCGTGCAACGAACCTGCGCGGAATTCTGCTGCCTGGGTGCTTGGTCTGGTTCTCGTCCGATCGCAGTTTGGCGAAGGATCGCGCAGGGACGGCGGCAAGCAGACTGCAACCAAGTGATGGCAAGATAAAAGGCCGCGGAGGTGCGGGTCGGTCGGATGGCAGAATGGAGCAACAGGTCAGACACTCCGCACGAGGTGCGAGAAAACACGACAGCGTGCCAATTCGCACAACTCATTGAATCCGGCTTCGGCTCAGCCCACACAGAATGGGTTTCTTGCGCGGCGCCCATCCCGGCGTGAGACTGACGCGCGCGGCTTCCTCGTAGAGCGCGTCGAGCGTCGAAATTTCGACGGCCGGCGAGACTTGCGTGACGGCGGCAACGGCAGGCATGGCTTTATCCCTGTTTTGTCGCAATGGCGCTTTCGATCTCGCCAGGCCTCGGCTGGAAAGGCCGGCGTTCAAGGGCGGGTGAAGTGCGGCATCACCTCGCGGGCAAACAATTGCATCGAGTTCTTTTGCATCGCCGGCGCTGATCATGCCGAAGTTTACCTGTAACGAGGCGGACTCGAAGCCCCCGACTTCGCGATCATAACCCTCGATCGCGCGGCGAATTTCGTCCGGCGTGCCGATCCAGGCCGAGCCTTTTTCGACCTGCGATTCGAACGTTTCCGCCGCGATGATCTGGATCGTTTTCTGGTAATTGGGATAGTCGCGCGAGGAAACGCCCGACAGCCATCCCGATGCTGCAGCCACGATCGACTTGAGATACTGATCGAGCGGCTCGCGTGCGATGGCGGCGGCCTTCTCCCGCGTATCCGCGCAATACATGTGGAATGCAAGCATCACCTTGCCGCGGCCGGGATGCCCGGCGGCTCTCCACGCGTTGCGGTAGGCCGCCAGCAGGCTCGCCATGTGCGCTCCCCCGAGTGGAATGCCCATGATGTAGTGGCCGAGCGTGCCGGCATTCTCGAAGGATTCCCTGGTGGAGAGTGCCGCGATCCAGAACGGCGGCCTTGGCTTCTGGGTCGGCCGCGGCAGCGAGGTCGCGTCCTCGAAGCTGTGAAAGCGGCCGCGCGCCGTAACCCGCTCCTCCTCGAGCAGGCACCTGACCTGCTCCAGTCCCTCGTCGAACCTGGCGCGGCTCTCGTCCATGGAGATGCCGAAGCGGGCAAACTCATGCGGCAGGAAAGCGCGGGCAAAGCCGACTTCCAGCCGGCCGCCGGAAATCGCATCCACCATGGCGATCTGACCGGCGAGCTTTAAGGGGTTGTTGAACACCGGGAGCACCGCGCCGGTGACGAGCCGGATGGTGCGCGTGATTGCTGCGGCGGCGCTCAGGAATATCAGCGGGTCGGGGCTATAGCCGCCATATGGGTGGAAATAGTGCTCGACCGTTCGCACGTTGCCGTAGCCAAGTCGCTCCGCCAGCGCGGTGAGCTGCAACGCGTCGCCCCAGTATTGCTCGGCTGATTTCTGCTCTGGGCCAACTGCTGGGAAAAATTGAACGCCGAATTCCATTCGTCACCTCGCTGGCCGCTGTCCGCGCTCCATTGCGAGCTGCGCCAGACCCCGAAACGAATCTGCGCATGGATTACGCCAACCCGGTCAGTTGCAAGCTGAGCACCCTCAGTCGCTCGCGCGCGGTGCCGTCATATGCCTGTTGGTTTGCCCTTGACGGCCGCAGTCCGTTGTAGAACTGGCCGGAACGTCCGTCGACCGCGTCCGCCACGGCGAGGTTGAGGATCGCTTCCGCTCCTTCCTCGACGGTGCTGATGGGCGTGACACCGGTCTGCCGCACCATCGTCGTCGCCATGTAGGTAGCCGGATGCAGGCAATTCACGCTGACCATTGCTGGATCGAGCTCGCGTGCGAGATCGAACGTAAACATGATCTGGGCGAGCTTGCTTTGAGCGTAGGCGCGCGACCCGCTGTAACCACGGGTCAGCATGACATCATCGAAGTCGATCGGATGTTGGCCGAGCGAAGAGACGTTGACGATGCGGGCCGGCTTGCCGAGCATCAGGAGCGGCAACAGCATCCTGGTAAGTAGAAAGCCGGCGAGATAGTTGACAGCGAAGCACAGCTCGTGGCCGTCCTGGCTGGTCTCGCGTTTGCCTGCGGAGGCGCCCGAGCCGATGCCGGCATTGTTGATAAGAATGTCGAGTCGGTCACTCTCCTGACGGATGAGGTCGGCGAGGTGACGCACCTCAGTGAGCGAGGAAAAATCGGCGGGCAGGAAGGCTGCCGAGCCGCGGCCGGCGGCCCGGATTTGGTTGAGCAATTGCTCGCCTCTGGTGCGATCGCGCCCATGGATCAGGACGTGCGCCCCCCCGATCGGCCAGTCGGCGCGCTACGAGCCGGCCCACGCCATCTGTCGACCCGGTGACCAGTACGGCCTTCTCTTTGAGGTGCATAATCTACCGGCGGTTGCCAAACATGCGGTGCCGTCCACAAGACGGTTGGCCGGCGCGACGTTTGGGCGATGGCACGAGATGCCGCACGGGCCGCACATGCAATCGATGCATCAAATCGTTTTCCGCAGCCTGATCTTTACTCGACGTGCGCGAGAGCGGCGACCCGGCCGGCAAGGTTTTCAGGGGACCACATCGCCGACCGGGTGCGCCGTGTTGCCTAGGTCCCCTCCACGACCCCGCTTGGCCCGGTCAGGATGTGCGGCAACTGTGGACGAAATCTGAAATGGAAAGAGGAAGCTATTACGTTGGTTAACCCCGCGCGTTGGGGCAGTTTCCAAATACCGCGCATCCAACTGACTGCGGTGCGGACAAATGCTGACACTGATTTTCTCGTATAAAATTCGAGGCTTTGCATGTCGAAGGGACGACAGCAAGTTATGCGGTGTCCCATCGCGCTAATGATCCTGATCGTGTCATTTAGCTCGCAAACGCTGGCTCAGTCTGTGCAGGACCAGAAACAAAATGCGGTAGGCGCAGCCCTGACGAAGTGGACCGCAGATTTCAATGAGGGCAAGGCGCAAAATGTTTGCGAGCTCTTCTCCCCTGACCTTCTCTACGATTATCGGGGATACCTGAGCGCAATTACAACGATGTATGTGATCTCTCTTGCAGGGCTCGCTAAAGTATCGAACCAAAAGATACACGTGCTCTGTGAACATCAGGAAATCCTGGTCTCGGGAGATCTGGCCGTTGCGCACACGCGCCCGTCAGTCCATCTGGCGCGGTATCGAGTTGCCGGGCCGCTACTACTCTCAAGATTAGGCTTCGCATAAAATTTTTCTCTTCGACTGTTGCCTGGCCGCAACGCGTGCGCCGGAATTCGGTCGATGTGTTCGTCTTGCATAGTCCCCGGTTTTGGGGGGGCGTAAAATGACAATTGATCTGGATAGCTGGGAAGTGGGTTACGCGGACGGCAAATCTGGTCAGCCGTCTCAATGCCCGGCCAATCTCGACTCGTTTTCGTATTCGAGCGGCTACTGCGAGGGGCGCGCATGTCACGCGGGCACGTATAGGAATCAATCGGCCCGCAGGCCCGGGCCAAGCTTCTATCGTTAAATTTCTCGCGCTGGCTCTCCAAGCCAGTGCCGCTGCCTTCGCGCCACGACGATCATGGACAGCCGAAACGAAACGTTGCGTTTGTGATGCGGTCCGGCGCTCATTCGAGAATAGCCGCAGGTGCAACGATGGAGCACTCACATTTCGTGCCAAACCTGACTCATGCACCATCGCAAAATGACGCCTGGCCGCCGCGATGTTTATTCGATCACCTCGTCGGCGCGCACAAGAAATGATTCGGGGATCGTCAGCCCCATCGCCTTCGCGGTCTTCAGGTTCGCGACCACCCCATAGGCCGCTCAAGCCGGGCTAACGAAGCGGGGAATCTCAATTGGTGGCGGCGCCGCCGCGCAGGTCGCTTTCGATGGTCAGCCGCGCCTTGGCGCGAAAGCGCGTGCGGTAGACCTGCATGTTCTCCATCACCCGCTGCACGTAGTTGCGGGTTTCCATGATGGGGATGCGCTCGACCCAATCGACGGGATCGACTTTCGGGTCGCGCGGATCGCCGAACTTCGCGATCCATTCCTGCACGCGCCCGCGCCCGGCATTGTAGGCCGCGAACGCCAGGATGTAGTTGCCGTTATATTCCTGGATCACGCCGCCGAGCTCGGCGGCGCCGAGTTGAAGATTGTAGGGTGAGTCGTTCTTCAACCGGTTGGCGTCGTACTTGCAGCCGAAGCGCTTGCAGGTGTCGCGCGCCGCGACCGGCGTCACCTGCATCAGGCCCATGGCGTGGGCAGCCGACATGTCGGCTGGATCGAACGCGCTCTCCTGGCGGATGATGGCGAACACCAGCGCGGTGTCGATGGCCGGTCCGATCGGCGAATAGCGCGGCACGCTCACCGTCGGAAACGCGTAGTAGTCGAGCGGCAGGCCGCGGCCGAGCGCGGCTTTGCCGAGATGCAGCATTCCGCGCGCATCCTTGTGCTGCTCCGCCAGTTCGCCGAGCGCCGCGAGCACGCCAACATCATCGAGCCTGTTGCCGACATCGGCCATGAACGTGATGACGAGGCCGCGCTCGTTGAGCGCGTAAAGGACTTCCAGCGCGCGAACGAGCTCCAACCGTTCCGCACCGGCGCTCTGATCCGGGGCCGCTGGCGGCGGCGCCAGCGCGAGCGCGGCAAGTCCGAGACGGGCGCGTGCAAGCTGCCCGTAATAGGCAGCCGAGGAGCGCGCCGCCGCCTCGTACTCGGCGCGCGCCTCGCCCGGCCGGTGCGCGGCTTCCGCGGCGCGTCCGAGCCAGTAATGCGAACGCGCCAGCGAGGTCGGATGGATGCTCACGTCCTGAATGCGGGAAAAGTGCGTGACTGCGGTCGCCGGATCCTTGAGATAACGCAGCGCAATCCAGCCGGCCATGAAATGCCGCTCGACCCGGGAATTCTCCTTGATCGGATCGGCGGCGTCGCGCATCACCAGATACGCGGATCGCGCATCGCCGTTATCGAGGAGCTTGCGCGCCAGCAGGCGGCGCTCCACCCACCATTCCTCGGGATCGTTAGCTTCGGCGGCTTCCCGGGAAGCGGACAGCACCGCCTGCGCCGCTTCGGCGATCTTCTCCTTGTGGCGCAGAATGTGCAGGCGCGCGAAGATATAGCCGGGATCGCGATGCGCTTCCGCCGGCACGGATTGGAGCAGCTTGTCGCCATTACCGCCGCCCTTGGCGCCTCCCTTGGCGTTGAGCGCGAGCCGCGCCCGCGCGATGGCGAGATCGGCCCCGCCAAGCCGGTGCGCCGCCCGCAGCGCGGGTTCCTTGTCAGTGGCAAGCAGCCTTTCCATGCGCGCCTTGTGATCGGCGCGGCTGAGGAACTCGGCATAGTTCTTGAGCACCTGATTTTCGACGTCGGCGGAGAACGGATCGCTGCGCCATGCCTCGCACACCTGCGCTTTGGCGGCTTCGGTTTCGCCGCGGGCAAGCATCGCCCGCGCCAGCGCCAGTCGTCCCCTCCCGGTTTGCGGCGGCGTATCGTTGAAGAAAGCCAGCACCTGCGCCGGGCTGGGATGCTCCACCCAGAGCATCTCCTCGGCGCGGCGGTGGAACAGCGCGAGACTCGGCCAGTCCGGATTGGCGGCAATGAAGGCGGTGTAGCGGGCGCTCGTGGCGGTGCTGTGGGCGTTGCGCAGGATGATCCATTCGACGAGCTTGCGCGCCGCCGGATCAGAGATGGACGCCTCGACCTGCGTCGCTCTTTCGGTGCCGCCGCTGCGCAGGCCCTCGATTGCCTTGCGGACAAGCGCCACGTCCGCCTCGGACGTCTGTGGTTGCGATGCTTGCCGCGGCGGTGGCGTTGACGGCGTGAGCGTCTCGGTAACCTCGTCGGCTAGCTCGGGTGCCGCGGCCTCGGTGGATTTCGCCGCGCCGGGTGAGCCCGAATGCGCGTGCTTCTCGCCAGCAGAGGCCGGCCCGGTTTTGCCGGCGGCCGACTTCTTGTCCTTGGACTTCGATGCGGATTTGGCGCCGGACTTCGATGTGGACTTGGCAGCTTTCTTGCCGGCTTTCTTGCCAGCTGACTTGTTTTCGGCTGATTTGCTCGCCGCCGATTTTTTCCCGTTGGCCTTCTCGTTCGCCTTCCCGGTTGTTTCAGGCGGGGTTGTGATCGCATCGTTCGCCGCTGCGCTCTGCGTGGCGAACCAACACGCCCCCGCGAGCAGGCCCGCGCAGGCGAGTGCAACAGCACGTGCTGACTGGTGTCGTGTCAAATCTGCTTGGTCCCCAGTGCCCCGGTCGGATCGCGTCGCCCCAACGCGTTATGCGCGCTCCCGAACTCACAAATTTTTCTCACCAAATTTAGGCGGAAAAGCGCCGGCCTTGCGGCCCCGCTGCAGACACGGCTGGGATCTGCGCAAGAGGCACCGGTATCGCGACCTGCGGGAACATTCTAGCGTCAGCCCGCCTTGGCTTCGCCAAAGTGCTGGCGGATTAAGATACCGGCACGGCTTGGTCACATGACTTTTGGCGTGCTCTGGGGCCGGTGGCGTTATGTTTCACCGGGGATTTGGCTCAACAAGGGGGAGTTCCATGCGCTTGAAAGCAGTCATTATCGCTTTTGCCATTGCTATTGGCGTGGGCGTTGCGGTCGGCACTGTCTTTTCTCCGACCACCGTGGCAGCTGGGCAGAATGACGACTGCAACGGCTGCCGCAAGTAGCCTGATCTAAATAGCGCTGCATCGTCCGGAAGCGCGAAGCGATACGCTTCGCGGCAAGTTGTGTTTTAACAGGGGGAACTCCATGCGATTGAAAGCAGTCATTCTCGCTTTTGCCATTGCTATTGGCATGGGCGTCGCGGTCGGCACTGTCTTTGCTCCGACAACCGTGGCAGCTGGGCCGAAGCCGGACTGCCCCGGCTGCTAGCTGGTATTATTGCCCGAGCGATCGGGCGAGGCGAAACCCGAGCACATGGGCGCGCCGGTCGGCGGCATACCAGCCGCGGCGCGCCGAGCGGAGATTGCCTGGATGGGTTTCCCAGGAGCCGCCGCGCGCGACGCGACGTTCTTCGTCGCAGGGCGCGCTGCTGGCTGATCCATCAGGCGGGGTGCCGGAATAGCTTTCGGCGTAACAATCCGCCACCCATTGCCAGACGTTGCCGTGCATGTCGTGGAGGCCGAAGGCGTTCGGCTTTTTCTTGCCGACGGGATGCGTCCGGTTGCCGGCATTGCCATTGTACCAGGCATATTGGGGGAGCTCGGCCTCGTCATCACCGAATGAATACCGCGTCGGCGTGCCGGCGCGCGCCGCATATTCCCATTCGGTTTCGGTGAGCAAACGGTAGCGTTTGTTTGTCATGCGTGACAACCACGCCGCATATAGGTTGGCCTCGTTCCAATTGACGTTGATGACGGGCAAGCGAGGATCTCGCCCAAAGCCGCTGGCGGAGACCGCGGGGCAGCCGCCCACCGATACGCAAGCTTCCCAGTCGTTGAAAGTCACCGGGTATTTCGAGACAGCGAAAGGCTTGGCGATTGTGACAAGGTGCTGCGGACTTTCATCGTCATAGCGGCCGGCTTCGCTCACGGCCGATCCGATCGTGAGCTCGCCGGCCGGGACCACAACCATCTCGGGACAATCCTTGGCGCATTCGCGGAAAACTGACCGCGGTTTCAGCGCGCTTTCGGCCTCCGCCGTCAGCACGTAAGGGCGCACCTGAGCGTGCATGTAGGGCCGCATGGTCGCAAACCAGTTCATCTGCTCCTTGATGTAGCCCTGATTGATCCAGCCAACGAGCCCGGCGATGATGCCTACCAACAGCAGGTAAATCAGCGCCTGGGCGAACCGCCTTCTGCCCTTGGCGGCCGCCTCTGCTTTCCCGCATGCCGCGAGATATTCGCGATCCGCGGGGTCGATGTGGGCGGCAAGATCGGCACGCACGCGAAGCCGCTCCGCCGCTTCCAGCCGCCCCCTCGCGTGGGTGAGCCAGGAGGCGGCCTTGCCGTTCGCAGCCCAATCGCGGGATGCCCGCTTGACGCCATCCATGACGCCCAGAAGACCGGCATCCTCAGCCAGCCAGCCTTGCAGCATGCTCCATTGCCGCAGCAGCGCCTCGTGCGCCGGCTCGATCGTCTGCTCGCCCGTGTCGTGAGCGATGTCGGTGGCAAGCAGACGTTGCTCGACGAAATGCTGGATAAGGGGCCGGGCCTCCACGGGAATCTCGGAAAGCCGCGCAACGCGGCGGCGCGGGGCGCCGGTGTCGGGATCGATACCGGCAAGCCACGGGATGAGGCCGCGGCGGAGCAGCGTCAGGCGCGCGACGCGGTCCTTCGGGATCGCCGGATCGGCGTCGGCAACCTTGAAAGCGCGCTCGACGGCCGCCTCGATTGAGCCTTTGACCCGGCCGAGGTCGTTGTAGTGCGAGAGCTTGAGATTGCCGCCGGCGTGGTATTCCTCATAGAGCCGCTCCAGCGTGAAGGAAAGGAGCGGCAGCGTGTCCTTGCTGTCGCCGCCAACCTCGATGTCGGCAAGCAGCGCATGAACCAGGGCATCCTCGATCTTGAGCGCGCGCGCGGTTTTGTTGAGCCGTCGCGCCGGTCCCTTGATCACTTCGGAATAGGCGCCCTTCGGCATGGCTGACAGGCTGAGCGTTTCCTGGCGCACGCCGTCCAGCTCTTGGGCCAGCTGAAGGCGCTCGTAGTTGTCGGAGCGGATCGTGAAAATGACGATGAGGGCGGGGGCATCCTGGACAAGCAGATCATGCAGCAACAAAAGGAAAGGCTGCGCTTCCTCCTGCGCCTCCGCGAGAAACAACTCCTCGCCCTGGTCAATCGACAGGATCAGCGCCGGCGGCTTGGGTTTGGCGGTGGAATCCGGGCTGGGCGGCGTTGCCTTGACGGCGAGCGCGTGGAGGTGCGGCCTGAGCTTTGCCGCGCCGCCGTGGATGGCGGCGCGAAGCTCGGCGCGCGGCATCGGGATCCGCGCCGCCTCGAACGCGCCCTCAAGCGCACGAAGAAGACCGGCCTCGCCGGTCATCGCCGTCCGCTCCGGCCGGATGATCGGGTAAGGTAGGAACGAATCGTCGCGCGCAAGCCGCGGAAAGAGGCCGGCGCGGAGGAACGACGATTTGCCGGCGCCTGACGCGCCGAGAATCGCCAGGAGGCGGGGCGCAGCTCCATCGCGCAGGCCGCGCAGCGTATCGAGCGTGTGAACGATCTGGGCGTCGCGGCCGAAGAAAATGCCGGCGTCGTCGGCCTCGAGTGGCCGCAAACCACGATAGGGCGGCCGGTTCGGATCGCTGGCGGGCGGCCAGGCAAAGAAGCGGGAAGTCGAGGCCGGCACGCAGCAATCCGTTCTTGAGCCGGCCGAGGCCTTCCGCCGAGAAGGTGACATGCGCCTCGTTGCCGGTGACCGGCATCTCCACGCGCATCATCATATGGTCAGTGCCCGAGCACAGCCGCACCAGCTGCCAGGTGCTTGTGAGATTGAACGGCAACTCGGCAACGTCAATGTCCTCGACGAGCAGGCCGAACAGTCGTTTGTTGAGCTTGTAGGCAAGATTGAATTCTTTCGAGCACCAGCCGGAGGCGAGCCAATCCCGCGAGACAAGAAACAGGACTGCTTCGCAACGGGAAGCCGCCTCGTTGAGGGCGCGCTCCCATCGCTCTCCGGCCGCTATGCCGCGATCAGGATCGACATCGAGAAAAACATCGTCCCAGCCTTCACGCTTGAGCCAATCGCGCAGTGCGACCGCCTCGACATTATTTGCGCTCGAATGGCTCAAAAAGAGACGCGACATGCGACCGTTCCGGGGGGAGGCGTCAGCCCGTGGCTATAACTGCTGCCTGGTGATTTTGACGGTTTGGCGACTAGTGTCCCGATTCCGAAGTTCGCCAGTGTTTGCGGCCTCCTCGAATGCGAACTTCGGAATCAAAGGGACACTAGCAAGTCTATGCTGCTAGTGCGGTTTTGAATTTGAAGTTCCTACACGAGCTTGCCGCAACAAATGATAGGAACTTCAAATTCACCGCACTAGCGACTTGCCATTGGCGTCATGGCCGCGCTTGTCGCGGCCATCCACGTCTTTGGGTTTAGGCGGGACAAGTCGTGGATGACCGGAACAAGTCCGGCCATGACGGAGAGGCGCCAATCAATTGGGCTGCCAGAAGTACGTCTCGTACTCGCAAGTTTTCTCGTATCCGAGGCTCAGCATCAACTCGTCAATGCTTTGATGCGGCTCCGGCTTCCACGACTGCGGCGATTTGTGATGATGCGGGGCGTGGCAGACGAGGATTCCAAAACCCTTTTCAATGGCATCCTCGCTCAAACGTCCTAGAAGCGCGGACAGCACTCCGCTCTTGCGATGCTCCGGCTTCACTGCTCCGCCGAGTTGATGGACATAGCCCTGGTGGTACCGGTTCTGGCAAATGCCGGCCGGCGCTCCGTCGCGCCGTGCAAGAAAGTGACTCACCCAATGTCGCTTCGCCGCGAGCTGATGATGGACCTGGGCTTGCAACCGTTTGACGGCGTGATCTTCCGCATAAGCGCTATGCGCAAGCAATTCGGTATACTCGTGGATATTCTTTTCGGACAGCGGCTCAACGGTTACGTTCTTCGAAGCGGGGATTTTTATCGCCTTCGGGTTTCCGACGATTCCGTCATGAACGGCTCCTAATTTCATCCCCGCGGCGAGCAATCGTTTGGCAAGGTCATGCGGCTGGCTGGACGGAGACACCGTCCAATGAAACGGCGATTTATTGTGCCGGTACAACTCAATCGTCGTCTTGATGCGATCATCGATCGAAGCATCCTTGATCTCGCACCGCATGACCCCGTTCGCCATGAGGCTCGGCGTCGATCGCGTCACAACCTGGAACCAATGATCGTCCTTGATGACCTCGTTATCCGGATTGTGGCCGATCTCCTCCCACCAACATCGGTCGGTGAAGGCGGCCTTCTGTGCCGGCGACAAACGCGGGAAATCGACGGTGCTCATGAAAGCTTCACATGTCCTGCGTTACGCTTCGTCAACGGCAGCAGAGCGCGTCTTCAGATTCAGCCGCGGACGGCGCACATCTTCTCGGCTTCTTTGCTGATTTTGACCTTGACAAGAACTTTCATGGCATCCTCCGGTAAGCTGTTTGGAAAAACACTATGCACAAGGATCGGTAGAAAAGGCAATATGCGAAATTCCAGAGTGCAACCGAATGCTTGCGGCGGCAGATAACAGCGGCCTGGCACGGTCATTCGAAGTCATCGAATTGATGGCGGCGGCAATTGATGGTGCGGCGCTTTCGGCGGGTTCGTTGCCCCCGCGTCCCGCGGGTGTCGCGCTGCCGCGTGCGACTTGGCACGTGATCGTGCGGTCGCGGCGATTGCGGGTGTTCGACTGGACCGCTGATGCGGGCTTCCGTTTGCTCAATGTGTTGCCCGGCGCGAGCGAAAGCTTTCTGAAATTCGCCGAGGCGCACGATCTGCACAACAAATATTCGGTGGCCCGAAGGTTGTGGCGGGTCATGCTCAAGGAGACGATCGGCAACGGACTTGAGGATGCCCTCGGCTGGCTGAACGCTATCGCGGAAGCCGAGATTTTCCTGGTGGAATTGCGCGAGCCGGCATTCCACACCGGCAGCCCCGAGGCAGAGACCGATATCGTTGAGCTCTCCGCCGGCGTGCGCCTGGCGCGGGTCGATCCGGTCGCCGTGGACTTGCATCTTTCCATCCCGGAATTCAGCTTGTCGCCGGAAATGGCTAAAGCCGAATTGTCGGCCCTGCGTTCGCGGCTTCCACAGCGGCTCCCGCAACCGCAGGAAGCGCTTTTGGTGCCGGCGTCCGACAACCAGCCGGAGAGCCGGCTTATTGCGATCGATAGCGCGCTGGCTTGCGCCTTGCGAACGCTGGCGCGCCAACCAATGACGGCTGCCCAGCTCCGCGATCGGATTGGAAGCGAGCTAATGACTGGTCTTGTGCAAATCAGTGCGCTTTCGAAATGTCCGCATTAGTCGGCGGCAGCGTCAGGAAGATTCTGGGGCGAGAGATGCTCGATGCCGCCTCGCGATGGCCCGTCTGCGAAGTGGTTCCGGAAAATTGGGATCCCGATGATCCTGCGGATGTCGAGGCTCTGGAATTTCTCAATCGCTCCACGAAGATACTGCTTCACTCCCTGTCCTTGAACGTCCTCGGCCCGACGCGGCCGGATTTCGTCCTGCACCGTCTCAAGGCGTGGTCCAAAGCTCTCGGCATTCAAATGGTCACCGATCATTTCTGCTGGTCGGCGACCGACGCTCATTCTCTTGGCGTTTTCATTCCACCGGTCGACGACATCGAGGTGCTCAGGCTCAAGGTCCGAACGTTGCAGCGCACGGTCGGCATGAAGGTCGGCTTGGAAAATATCAGCCTGTCGGCGGACGAGCCCGAATTCTGCGTGCGCTACCATCAGTTATTTACGCGGGTGTGCAATGACGAAGGCGCGGCAATCCTGCTCGACTTGGAAAATCTGCGCCTCGACTCCGTGTCCAGCGGCATCCCGGCAACGCGCCTGTTGTCGCTCTACGAGGATGCCGAGATTTCCGGCTATCACGTGGCAGGCAGCACCGCGGGCGAGCTGGTTCTGGATACGCACGACCAACCGGTTTCGGAAGAAACTCTGCAACTTTTGTTGAGCTGTTATCGCGCGCGGCAGAGACCGGTCATCTATGAGCGCGACTATGCGCTCGGTGTGACGGAAATAAGCGAAGAGGTAAGCCGCGTTGCCGCCTATCTTGAAAGTCACGCGCGGACAATCGCGAGACCCTGATCGCGCAGCACGCTCAGGATCACGCGCACCGAGTTTCTGTCCTTTTCTTTGTTATTTTCGCTCAGCGCTTCATAGGGCACCAAATCCGGATGCAGCCTCAGCCGGTCGTCCCGGATTGCACCAAATCGCCACCCGCGGTCGATACGGTCGGCCATCCAGCGGCGATGCTCGACTCGAGCTGCGAATTCGAGCTCGCCGCTCGACAGCGCATCGGATTCAAGCCCTGGCCGCGCGGGAACGAGCCGGAAACCAGCCGCCGCCAACAATATCGGCGCGTGCTCGATGGCGGCGCGGTTCGCGTCGCGGAGATTTTCCGGCAGACCGTCCCACGCTTCCGTGGCCGCGGACGAGCCGGCGCCGAGCGTCTTCGCTGCGTTCAGATAATGCGCATGCAATGCGATCGCCATCTCGTCTCCCTTTCGGTCAAGAACGCGCTCGATGCTCTCCGTGCCCACCAGGCCGCCGATGGCAATCAGCCTTGTCATGTCCCGGTCGTTGACCTGCGTATGTCCCAGGCCGGCCAGGAACTGATCATCCTTCGATTGATGCACCAGAATTGGCGCCGTCTCCGTGCCAAGGGAATTGCCCGGCCGGCGCAGCGCCAGCATGCTGGCAATTGCATCTGCATCCTCACGCAGCACCACGGCGAGTTGCGGCGGGGCATGTCTGTTGCGCCAGGGCTCGACAACTTCAACGGAAGGCAGAGTGGCATCTGCTTCTCGCAGCAGGATCGAAATCTCCACCACCAGATCAAGCTCAGGTTTGGCCTTATGCCACCGATTGATTGCGCCGGCTTCGTCCGGGTTGACCGCAAAGGTGAGCAGCGGACGCTTCTCGGGGTGATCCTGCGCGGTCACGATGATCTGCATGACGATCTGCCGCCAATCGCCCACGAGACCGACGATCAGGACGTGGGATGGCGCCGCAAGCTCGCGCTTGAGCAATGCAGGAGCAAAACGAGAGAGCTCGAGCCGTAATCCTTCCCGGGCGGGGCTGAGCCGGTGGTAACGAACCCCGTATCGGCGCGAGAGGCTGTCGAAGGTCGAATCGAGCTCGACCGCAAGCTCTTCCCTGTCGACCTTTACGGCGAGCAGGAGAGGCGCAAGGTCTTTGGGTCGTTCGTCAATGGCGGGAAGCGCCAGCATCGCAGCGTTGAGATTGGCGACGTCGTCCTCCGCCAAAAAGAATACGGCGGCGGCGCGCGACAGGTGCAACGATCGGATCACTGCCCTCTGCCGCGGATCGGCTTCCAGAACGGTCAGGCCGAGCCCTTCCAGAATGGCGCGTCGCCCGCCGGTGATCTGAGGGTTCGCCACTACGATCTGTCGTCCGCGGGCAGCCAGCGTTGTCAACGCCGCCTCAGTCATGCTCGAGGAGCCCAGCACGACGATGTGACCAGAGATATGGGGGAGCAGCGCCAGCCGCGCCGGCCGGGTGACAGACGCAATCAGCACCTGAAACGATGCGAGAACGGCGACAAGCGGCACCGCCAGCCTGGCGATTTGCAGCGGCAACGATGGACTGCCGCGAAGGTCGCTCGGAAACTGCAAGGTGATAAGCTGCGCCGTCCGGAAAATATTGTCCCAGACTCCCCAATAATCACTGGGCGGCTTCTCGATCATCCAGCCCCAGAAGCCCAGTGACAGGGCGAGCGTTACCGCAACAGCCTGAATCCAGGTTTGATGGCGGTTGATGAAGTCAGCCATCCGGCCGGCGCGAATGGTCAACAGCAGGATAGATCTATTTAAAACAGAGCCGGATTTAGTTGACATCGTCATGCGCGGGCTTGTCCCGCGCATCCACGCCTTTCTTGCGGCCAGCAACGTCGTGGATGGCCGCGACGAGCGCGGCCATGACGGGGTAGCCCGCGCTTTGCGCAGATACGCTGGCTCATCCGGGGGACTTGGTGAGGGAGGCTGAACATAAGGCAGTTCGAAAGCAACTTGCTCTAGAGTCACACCTCCGGCTTGCGGCCACGCGCGGCCTCGTCGCGCTCGCGCAGATAGTCCTCGGTGGTGCGCACCGTGGGCCGTGGCGGAGCGGCGTGGGGATCCAACGGGTCCTCCGTGACGGCGGCGACGCGGCAGTCCTCGCACATCTTGATGACGTCAATGCGCTGCGCCGCGCCGGGTTGGGCGGAGCTTTGAAACATCCAGTGTTTGCCCGCGAGCCTGGCGGTGACGCGCTCGATGGTGCTGCGCACGCCGAACGGCTTGCCGCAGCGGATGCAGTGGAACGGCTCCTCGGACTTGAGCACCCGCGCGCTCGTGGTGGCGGCGCGGAAATCGAGCTGCGGGCGCAGGGTGATCACCTTCTCCGGGCAGGTCGCGGCGCAGAGGCCGCATTGCACGCAGGCGTCCTCGGTGAAGCGCAGCATCGGCCGCTCCGGATTGTCGCTGAGCGCGCCGGTCGGACAGGCCGACACGCAGGCGAGGCAAAGCGTGCATCCCGCGACGTCGACCTCGACGGCGCCAAACGGCGCCTCTGGCGGCAGCGGCAGGATGTCGGCAGGGAAGGGGGCGGCGCCGTGAAGCTCACGCAGCGCAAGCCGCATCACCTCGCGCTTGCCCCCGACCGGCAGGAAGCGCGACGGATGCGGGCACGGCTCGCCGATCGGCAGCGCGCGCAATGTCGTGCCCAGCGCGTCCGGGTCGTCTGTCTCGATCGCGGCAGCGCGCGCGGCGCCGAAGCCGAGCCCGGTGAGAACGCTCTCGCAAAGCGCCAGCGTCCGCGCCAGGCCGCTGACATTGTGGCGCGGTTTTTCATGCAGGAGAAACCGCAGCGCGCAGGCGCCATATGCAAACCCGGCGGCAATCGCTTCGAGACCGACCTGCGTCACTTCGTTCACCTCAAGCGGCAGGACATTGGCCGGCAATCCGTCCCCGTAGCGTGCGAGCGCATCGATCAGCGGCGTGCCGTGCGCGGCGTCGTGGATGAGCACGATCGGATGGACGCCGCCGGCATCGGCGTAGGCGGTGAGAAGCGCGCGCAGCTTGCGCATCAGGCTGTCGGCAGGGGGCAGCGCGTAGGAGGCAGCGCCGGTCGGGCACACGGCGGCGCACTGGCCGCAGCCGGCGCAGACATGCGCATCAATCGCGACGTGATCGCCGGCGGGAGCAATGGCGCCCGTCGGGCAAAGGTCGAGGCAGCGGTGGCAACCGACGCGCTGCGACCTCGAATGCGCGCACAGGTCAGCGGCGAAGGCAATGTAGCGCGGCTTGTCGAAGTCGCCGACGAGGTCGCGCGCCTTGAGCACGGCGCGCAGCACGGCGGCGGGATCGCCGGGATCGGCGCGCAGATATCCGTCGCGCAGATCGGCCGCCGTGAACAACGGGACGCCGCCGGACAGGTCGAGCACGAGATCGCAGCGGGACACCGCGCCATCGCGCGGTGCGGCGAAGGCAAGCGCGCCCCGCGACGAGGGCGCCGGCAGGGCGTAGTTGTCGACGATAAGCTCGAAGGCGCCAAGATGGCCCTTGACGGAGCGGATGGTGCCTTGCACGGCGGGAAAATCAGCGACACGCGGCGGCAGCACATCGGCGGGTGGTCTTATCAGCACGGTGACGTCGAGATGATCCTTGAGGAGGTTGCCGGCCTCGATCGCCTGCGCGTCACGGCCGTAGATGAGAGCGACGCCCTCGCTTTTGCAGCTGACGAAGGAGACGGCGGGAACGGGCTCGGTGGCGGCGGCAAGGAGCGCTGCCATTTTCGGCCCGGCGCCGGCGGCGGCGTCCGACCAGCCGGCGGTTTCACGGAGATTGACGAAGCTGATGTCTGCCGCACGCTCTTCGATCAGGGCCGAGAATTGCGGCGCCTCCTGCACGCAGCCCACCACCAGCGGCGCCTCGCCCTGCGCAGCGGCGCGGAATTTATCGAGCTCGGCGCGGCAAAGCTGGCGCGCGCGCGTCACCGTCGCCCCACGGCAGCCGCGCTTCACCGCCGCGACGTCAAGCGGCATCGTGTCCTCGCACGAGCAGATGAGAATGTTTTTCGCGCGGTTGGTCATCTTTTTCACGTCGGCGTCGTGCCCGCGAATGCGGGCATCCGGTAACCGATGTTCTCGCAGTTGCTCCAAGGCAGTGAGCACTGGATCATCCGCATTCGCGGATGATGACGCCGAGAACCGGTCTGGCAATCCTTTAGGCCGGGTTATAATGACCACCGCCGATCCCCGCGAGTCTGCCGCAGCTGAACTGGAAAAATGCCGCGCCGCCCGCGTTCATCAGCCAAGCCCGCGCTCGACCTGCCGCCGCCGTTCCGGCTGGTGACATTGCGCGAAGTGGGCGATTCCTACGCCCATGCCATGCGTGTGGCAGCGCAGGAAGGCGCTGGTACGCTGGTGCGTGTCGGCCGCTTCGATCTTGCGGAATTCGCGGTGGTGCTGGAGCCGGATGAGCCGTTGCGCACGGCGCGGCGCGCGCTCTACACCGGCATGGTCGCGCTCGCTGACGCACTCGCCGTGCATGCGCCGCCGGAGCGGCCGATCACCTTCGACTGGCCCGACGCCGTTCGCGTCGATGGCGGCCTTGTCGGCGGCGCACGTCTGGGGTGGCCGCAGCACGCCGGCGAGAACGAGCCGCCGGACTGGCTCGTTTTCGCTGCCATGATCCGCACGGTGGGCATGGGCGAGGAGGAGCCTGGGCTTCGTCCGCTGGCCTCGGCGCTCGACGCGGAAGGCTTCGACGATCTCGATTCCGGCCGCCTGGTCGAGAGCTTTGCGCGGCATCTCATGACGGCGATCGATGCATGGCAGGCGCACGGATTTGGCGAGGTCGCCAAGGCCTATCTCGCGCGGTTGCCCGGCAGCGGCGCGCGCGCCGAGATCGCCGAGAACGGCGACCTGATGCTGCAATCCACGGATGCCGGGAATGCCGAGCGCCGGTCCCTTGTCGCCGCCCTGCGCCAGCCCTCGTGGATCGATCCGGCGAGCGGCGCCCTGCGTGTGTGAATCCGATGATCGTGGGCTGAATTTCGATGCGCTGAATTTCGATTGGATTTTTTGGCGCGACTAAGTTAGAATAAAACAAGAACGAGAAGTTAAGGACAGGCCACAACTTTAGAGTTTTATATATAACTGAACTTGCGCAAAAGTTGCAGTTTTGGGGAATTGAAACGCTTTCGCGAATTGAAACAATGGCTTGACAGCGACGCTCGAGGATTTTGGGGGCGGATTTAACCCGCTCTGCAAATATATGGCGCGGTCGTGAAATAGGGCGGGTTGGAAACCAGCCCCTACAAGGCCGCGGCGCGCACCAGCGCGCGTAGTGGGACCTCGCAAGGCAAAAATGTACAGGGATTTCTGGCTCTCCTGCGGGCATCATCTGCTCGACCGCGATGCCGGCGGTGGGCTGCGCGTCACCGACGAATTCCTCAAGGCCTATCTCGCGCGGCCGGAGCTTGCGCCTCCTGCCGACGCATGCATGTCGGAGCGCGCCCTGCACGCGGCGCTCCTCGCGGATCCACGCCGGCCCGTTGCCCAATCCGAGATCGCCGCCATCGCCGATTCCGACGCGCGCGAGAATTGGGGTGTCGTGCTCGCGTGGCGCGATCGCCTGCTTGGTTGCTCCACTGTCGAGGCCGCCTATCTCGATCTCGTCCGCCGGGGGGTGGGCCACACGCCGCCGCTGTTCATCAATCAGCTCGTGCAGGTGATCCTGCGCAATCTCCTCGACGGCTGCTCCGACCCGTTCGTGTTGCGCGCCGCCGAGCTGTTCTTTCGTCCGCAACAGCTCACGGTGCATGCAGGATCGCTTATTGCCGCCGATGCCGAGACTGTCGCGGGCGCTGGCGCGCAGCCCGTCTCTCCGCTCGTTGCCATGCTCGGCCTGCCTCCTCCCGGTGAGATCGAGGTGCTCAATGCGGACAACGCGGAGAGCTACTGGGAGCGCAGCGATCTCTTCGACATGGCGTTCGATCTCACTGCCGGCCGTCGCGGGCTCGCCGCACTCGGCGAGGTGATACAGGGGTGGATTGCACATCTCTTATCAATGGAGGTCGAGATCGAGCCGCTCACGCAAGCCGTCGGCGTCGATCTGCGCTGGTATGTCGGTCTTGATGCCGAGGCGACCGGGATCGGCAATGCCTTGTGGAACGGCGAAGAGCTGGCGCCGGCCATGCACGAGCGCGTCGTTGGGCTCTACCGGCTGAAAATGTGTGACGACGCGTTCGTCGTTGATGCGGCGCGCGGCAATCCCGCCTATCTGATACTGGCGATGACCCCCGACCGTATGCTGCGGATGAAGCCGCAGAACCTCATCACCGGACTGCCAATTGCGCGGCGCGAGGCTGTGTCGTGACCGGCGCGCCGGAGAACGCCAAGATTGACGCGACGATTCAGACGAAGATTGCTGTCGGGGTGGTGGTCGAGCGGCGCAAGGCGAAAAGCCACTGGATCGATTTCACCTGGCGGCCGGTGTCGGTGCTCCCGGGCATCCCACAGGCGTCACCCTGGACGCTGTTGTCGCAAGATAACGAGGGTGCAACGTTCTATGCCGGCGCCGCCGAGATTGCGCTTCATCGCACCGAGACCGGAAATTATCGCGATAATCTCGCTTCGGGAGCGCCCAGGCTGTGGGTCGCCTTGCGCGCGACCGGCGTCGAGCCGCCGTTTGAGGTCTTCGCAGTAACCTGCGATCCTGCCGAAGGCGAGGCCTTGACCGAGGCGGGCAACGACGTCGTTGATGTCGTGGAAATGCCGGAGGCGGTGCAGGCGCTGGTCATTGACTTTGTTAGAGAGCACCACATCGAGCGGCCATTCTACAAGCGCAAGCGCGATCGGGCCGATCCGCAGGCGCTTGCCCGGCAAGGTCCGATGCGCAAGGAACCGCGATGAGCGATCGCGAGAGCTTCGTCACGCGCTGGTCGCGCCGCAAGCGTGGATATACCTCCCCCTGCAAGGGGGAGGTCGGCGACGCAAAGCGAGCCGGGTGG
The DNA here is from genome assembly GCA_963841105.1 of uncultured Alphaproteobacteria bacterium. GTDB lineage: Bacteria > Pseudomonadota > Alphaproteobacteria > Rhizobiales > Xanthobacteraceae > VAZQ01. The sequence goes on along the minus strand of CAWJCB010000028.1, from coordinate 400,908 downwards.
GGGTCCGGGAGGACCGTGTCTACCCGACGAACCCCACCCGACCGCCTTGCCTTCGCTGCGCGAAGTCAGGCCGGTCGACCTCCCCCTTGCAGGGGGAGGTATTACCGGGGTTGCAACTGGCGCTGAGGTCGGCTCGCCAGCAACGGCTTCGGCGAGCCACGCCCTCGATATCGCCAAGCTTCCGCCGATCGAATCGATCACCGCTGCAAGCGACATCCGCGCCTTTCTCGCTCCCGGCGTTCCGGCGGAATTGACGCGTGCGGCGCTTCGTCGCGCATGGGCGGCCGACCCGACAATCCGTGACTTCGTCGGGCTGTCCGAGAATGCCTGGGACTTCAACGCCCCCGACTCGATCCCGGGCTTTGGGCCCTTGGAAATGACGGAGGAGCTTCGCCGGCGGATTGTCCAAGTCGTCGGCCGCAGTCTTGGCGCCGAGGACGCCAAACGTCCGGCTGTCACGGAGAATGCGTCCCAAGAACGGGACCAGGAGCGGGACGAAATAAACGAAGCGCCGCACGTGGCAATCGAAGCCGAGGGCAAGGCTGGCGCTGACGTGCCTGAACGACAAGTACCCGACTTAATCGAAATGACCGCCGCGACTCGGGAGGCGCATGACAGCCCAAGCCCAACCGGTCCGCGCCGATCGCATGGAGGCGCTCTGCCGCAGTAATGAAGGTTCCCGCGCTATTGCCAGTGCCCGCCCCGCAGCGGTAAAATTCGAATTCGAATAAGTACAATTCAACAAGAAGAAACCAAAGAAACGCGCCCAATGAGGGATTTAGGTTCACGCGCAGCGACTCGCGGCGGTGCGGGCATGCCTGCGCCAGCGATTGACGTTCATTCGTGCGACATCGATGAGGTCGATGTGGCACGGGCGCAGGAATATTCGCTACTCTCGCTGCTGCTCGCGCGCGCGCCGGATGCGGCGCTGCTTGGACGGCTTGCTCAGCTGCGCGGCGACGCGAGCCCCCTCGGCGCGGCGCATATCAACCTCGCCGAGGCCGCGAGCCGCGCCGATGTCGCGCTGGTCGAGCGGGAATATTTTGATCTTTTCATCGGGCTCGGCCGCGGCGAGCTTCTTCCTTATGGATCGTACTACCTCACCGGCTTCCTCCATGAGCGCCCGCTGGCACGTCTGCGCGCCCATCTGAGCCGGCTTGGGATCGAGCGTGCCCAAGGTCATGCCGAGCCGGAGGATCACGCGGCAGTCTTATGCGAGACCATGGCAGGCCTCATCGGCGGCGGCCTCCCGGCGCCGGCAGGCTCCGACCGCGAGCTGTTCGAGCAGCATCTCGCGCCGTGGATCGGCCGCTTCTTCGCCGACCTGGAGCGCGCCGACGCCGCCGATCTCTATTCCCGAATAGGAACGCTCGGCCGGGTTTTCATCGATATTGAGACGCAGGCGTTTGCGCTGGCGGAATGAGAATCAGGAGGTGACGAAGATGAAGCAAGAACGCAAAGGTACTCCTGGTCGCACAGTTGGCCGCACAATTGGCCGCCGTGACTTCCTTCGCACGTTGGGCGCCGGCGTCTCGCTCGCGGCCGCGACGCCCATCGCTTCGCCCGCACACGCCGACACCGAGAGCAACGATGAGAAGCGCAAGTCTCGTTACAAAGAGACCGAGCACGTGAAGACATACTACCGCGTCAACCGCTATCCCAGCTGAGGAGGCGTCCGTGCTGATCAGGAGAACGCAACGCCACAGCCGCGGGGGCGCAATTTCCGCGGTGCAGAGTCCAACCCAGGGCACCCTCGATCGCCGTTCCTTCCTGCGCCGCTCGGGATTGCTTGGCGGCAGCCTGGCCGCGCTCGGCGTGCTGCCAGTCGGCGCCGTGCGCAAGGCGCAGGCCGGCCCACCGCCGCCCGCGGGTGCGCAGATCACCATCCGCAAGAACATCTGCACGCATTGCTCGGTCGGCTGCACCGTCATCGCCGAGGTCGCAAACGGCGTCTGGATCGGCCAGGAGCCGGGCTGGGACTCGCCGCTCAACCGCGGCTCGCACTGCGCCAAGGGCGCGGCGGTGCGTGAGCTCGTGCACGGCGACCGGCGGCTGAAATACCCGATGAAGCTCGTCAACGGCCAGTGGACCAGGGTGACCTGGGAGAAGGCGATCGACGAGATCGGCGACAAGCTCGCCGCCATTCGCGACAAGTCCGGCCCTGACTCCGTCTACTGGCTGGGCTCGGCCAAGTTCTCCAACGAGGGCTCCTATCTGTTCCGCAAATTCGCGGCGTATTGGGGCACCAACAACGTCGATCATCAGGCGCGCATCTGTCACTCGACCACCGTCGCCGGCGTGGCCAATACCTGGGGCTACGGCGCGATGACCAACAGCTACAACGATATCCGCAACTCCAAGACCCTGGTCTTTCTCGGCGGCAATCCCGCCGAGGCGCATCCGGTTTCGCTGCAGCACCTGCTCGAAGGCAAGGAGATCAATCGCGCGAATTTCATCGTCATCGATCCACGGCTCACGCGCACCGCGGCGCATGCCACCGAATACGTCCGCGTTCGGCCCGGCACCGACATCCCCGTCCTTTGGGGGATGCTCTGGCACATCTTCAAGAACGGATGGGAGGACAAGGAATTCATCCGCCAGCGTGTCTACGGCATGGATGACGTGCGCAAGGAGGTCGAGAAGTGGACGCCCGACGAGGTCGAGCGCGTCACCGGCATTCCCGAGGCGCAGCTCAAGCGGGTCGCTGAGAAGTTCGCCAAGGAGAAGCCTGCCTGCCTGATCTGGGCGATGGGCCAGACGCAGCACACAGTTGGAACGGCAAATGTGCGCGCCAGCTGCATTCTGCTGCTCGCAACCGGCAATGTCGGGAACTTCGGCAACGGAGCAAATATCTTCCGCGGCCATTGCAACGTGCAGGGGGCGACCGATCTCGGCCTCGATGTCGTGACCTTGCCGCTCTATTACGGGCTCGCCGAGGGTGCCTGGAAGCATTGGGGCCGCGTCTGGGAAACCGATTATGAGTGGATGCTCGGCCGCTTCGATTCGAAGCAGCAGATGGAAGCGCCCGGCATTCCCTCAACGCGCTGGTTCGACGCGACCTTGATGCCGAAGGACCAGGTCGCCCAGAAGGACAACCTCAAGGCGATGGTTGTTCTTCGGGCACGGCGGCAATACCGTCACGCGCATGCCGGAGGCGGCCAAGGGGATCGAGAAGCTTGACCTCCTTGTCGTCGGCGACCCGCATCCCACGACATGGGCGGCGCTGAGCGAGCGCAAAAACGACACGTATCTTCTGCCGATCTGCACGCAGTTCGAGACGTCGGGCTCGCGCACCGCCTCAAATCGCTCGCTGCAATGGGGCGAGCAGATCGTCAAGCCGATTTTCGAATCGAAAGACGATTACGAGGCGATGTATCTCCTCGCCAAGAAGCTCGGCCTTGCCGATCTGATGTTCAAGAACATCAAGGTCGAGGGTGACCGGCCGCTGCCGGAAGACATTCTCCGCGAGATCAATCGCGGCGGCTGGTCCACCGGCTACTGCGGCCAGTCGCCGGAGCGGCTCAAGCTGCACATGGCGAACCAGAAGGACTTCGAGCTGGTCTCCCTGCGCGCGAAGGACGGTCCCGCCAAGGGCGACTATTACGGGCTGCCGTGGCCGTGCTGGGGTACGCCGGAATTGAAGCATCCCGGCACCCACACGCTCTACAACACCAACCTGCATGTGATGGATGGCGGCAGCACCTTCCGGGCCCGCTTCGGCGTCGAGCGCGAGGTCAAGCTCCCCGACGGCAGCGCGCGCAAGGACAACCTTCTCGCCGAGGGCTCCTACTCGCTCGGCTCGGAGATCCAGGACGGCTACCCCGAATTCACCTACGGCGTGCTCAAGAAGCTCGGCTGGGACAAGGATCTCAACGATGGCGAAAGAGCCGTCATCGAGCGCATCGGCGGCAACAATGCCGACACGGTGTCCTGGGCGACCGATCTCTCCGGTGGCATCCAGCGGGTCGCGATGGCGCACGGCTGCATCCATTACGGCAACGGCAAGGCGCGCGCGAATGCGTGGAATCTGCCGGACCCGATTCCCGTGCACCGCGAGCCGATCTACACGCCGCGGCCTGATCTGGTGGCGAAATACCCGACGCTGCCTGACGCCAAGCAGTTCCGCGTCCCCAATACCGGCTTCACCATCCAGAAGGCGGCGGTCGAGAAAGGCATCGCCAAAAGCTTTCCGATCATTCTCACGTCGGGACGCATCGTGGAGTTCGAGGGCGGCGGCGAAGAGACGCGCTCCAACAAGTGGCTAGCCGAGCTCCAGCAGGACATGTTTGTCGAGATCAATCCGTCGGACGCCGCCGAGCGCGGCATCAAAGACGGCGGTTGGGTCCATGTCTGGGGCCCGGAGATGGAGAGCGGCAAGGTCACGCGCATGAAGGCGCTGGTCACCGAGCGTGTCGGCAAAGGCGTCGCCTGGATGCCGTTCCATTTCGGCGGCTGGTTCCAGAACGTCGATCAGCGCTTCAAGTACCCGCAGGGTTGCGACCCCATTGTGCTGGGGGAGAGCGTGAACACCATCACGACGTACGGGTTTGATCCCGTCACCGGCATGCAGGAACCCAAGGCCACGCTGTGCCAGGTCAGGGCGGCGTAAGGGAGGCGCGACAATGGCTCGGATGAAATTTCTCTGCGACGCCGACCGTTGCATCGAGTGCAACGCGTGTGTCACGGCCTGCAAGAACGAGAACGAAGTGCCCTGGGGCATCAACCGCCGGCGTGTGGTGACCATCAATGACGGCAAGCCCGGGGAGCGCTCGGTCTCCATGGCCTGCATGCATTGCACCGACGCGCCTTGCGCGGCGGTGTGCCCCGTGAATTGCTTCTACACCACCGCTGACGGCGTTGTGCTGCATTCCAAGGACCTCTGCATCGGCTGCGGGTATTGCTTCTACGCCTGCCCGTTCGGCGCGCCGCAATATCCGAAGGTCGGCAACTTCGGCTCCCGCGGCAAGATGGACAAGTGCACATACTGCGCCGGCGGCCCGGAGGCGGACGGTTCCATGGAGGAATTTGAGAAATACGGCGCCAATCGCCTCGCCGAAGGCAAGCTGCCCCTGTGCGCCGAGATGTGCTCGACCAAATCGCTGCTTGCCGGCGACGGCGAGATCATCGCGCAGATTTACAAGGATCGCGTGGCCAAGCGCGGCTACGGCTCCGGCGCGTGGGGCTGGAAAACCGCCTACCGCGAAACAATCGGGTCATAGGGATTGGGCGCGCTTTGCGCGCGCCCATTACTCTGAGCGTCATGCCCGCGTAGGCGGGCATCCAGTAACAAGGCTGATGATCATCCATCTGGGCGGTTGTCTCGATCGACGACGTTTACTGGATCATCCGCTTACGCGGATGATGACAACCTCGGGAACGGGAGTTGCTGATATGGCCAGATTTGTTGCTCGCATGCGTTTCGTCGCCGGCGCCTTGCTGCTCCTGACAATGGTCGCCCTTGCGCTTCCCGCAGGCGCCCAGCAGCGCAATCCGGACAACTCGGTCAATCCCACCGCGAGCTCGGTGAAAGAGGATCAACTGCTCCAAGAGCTCAACCGCATCCAGGGGCGCGGAACCATTCCCGACACCAGATCATACACCATCGAGCAGCCCGCCGGCCGCGACTGGCGGCACTTCCACGAAGTGACGCTGCGCTGGATCGGCGGCATTGCCATTGTGGGAATGCTGGCGCTGCTGCTCGCGTTTTATCTCATCCGCGGAATGGTGCGACTGGACTCGGGTCGTTCCGGACGCGTGCTCGTGCGCTTTACTACCTTCGAGCGGCTGGTGCATTGGATGACGGCGACCTGCTTCATCATCCTCGCCATTTCCGGTCTCAACATCACCTTCGGCAAGACGCTGCTTCTTCCGCTGATGAGCCCGGAGACATTCACGACCTGGTCGCAATGGGCGAAATACGCCCACAATTATTTGAGCTTCCCGTTCACGCTCGGCGTTGTGCTCATTTTCCTAATGTGGATAGCCTGGAATTTGCCGACCAAAGTTGACGTGAACTGGCTGAGCGAAGGCGGCGGCATGGTGGGCCACAAGCATCCCCCCGCCGACCGCTTCAATGCCGGCCAGAAGATGATCTACTGGATCGTGGTGCTGGGAGGCGGCGCTGTCGCCGCCAGCGGCTATTTTCTCATGTTCCCGTTCTACGGCACCAATATCGCCAACATGCAATTGGCCCAGATCGTTCATGGCGTCGTCGCGCTGCTGTTCGTCGCGGCCATGATCGCTCACATCTACATCGGCACGATCGGGATGGAAGGCGCCTTCGAAGGCATGTGGGACGGCACGGTCGACGCAAACTGGGCGAAGGAGCACCATTCGATATGGGCGGAAAAGGAGGCGGCCAGCCGTCAAGTCACGCCCCAAGCGGCGCGAGGCACGGTCCAACCCGCGGAGTAACCAACGCCACTCAACCCAACCTACGCCGATCGGCAAACGGTTGCTATGATGCGGCATGCGCATCATCGGCATCGCCGGCTGGAGCGGAGCGGGCAAGACCACGCTCCTCATGCAAATTATCCCCCGGCTCGTCGCACGAGGGATCAAAACATCTACCATCAAGCACGCGCATCACAGCTTCGACATCGACCAGCCCGGCAAGGATTCGCACGCGCACCGTATGGCCGGCGCGACCGAAGTGGTGGTCGGATCAGGCACGCGGTGGGCCATCGTGCACGAGTTGCGCGGCGAACCTGAGCCGACACTCGCCGAGCTCGTCGAGAAGATCACGCCCGTCGATCTTGTATTAGTGGAGGGCTTCAAGCGCGGGAGCCATCCCAAGCTCGAGGTCCATCGCGCGTCGGTCGGCAAGCCATTCCTTTATCCGGCCGACCCGGCGATCGTCGCCATTGCGTCGGACGAGCCGCTGCCGAACGTGCGCATTCCGGTCGTCGATCTCGAGGACGTCGAGGGCATCAGCGACATTCTTCTACGCCACGCCATGCCGGTGAGCTCCCTCGCCGCGCTGACGACATAGCGAAAGCTGTTGGCGATGGCGCAACTTACCGACGATTGTTTCGCGTTTTCCGGCCCGCTCCTCCCGGTGGACGAGCTGGAGCGGATCATCGATGAACGGATCGTCTGCGTTCCCGAGATCGAGACCGTGCCGCTGCGGGCGGCGGCCGGGCGCGTGTTGGCCGCCGCGGTGGTCGCTCCCATGGAGCTTCCACCATTCGATAATTCCGCGGTCGACGGTTACGCCGTGCGCCATGCGGATCTCGACGAGAAGGGAGAGAGCCGGCTCCTCGTCGTCGATCGCGTGACTGCGGGCCATGCGGCGGCGCGCGCACTTGCGCCGCGGCAGGCCATCCGCATCTTCACCGGCGCGCCGATGCCGGCGGGCGCTGACACCGTCTTCATGCAGGAGGACGTGCGCGTGGAGGGCGACACGCTGATTGTGCCGCCGGGCTTGCGCCGCGGCGCCAACCGCCGGCTGGCCGGCGAGGACGTGCGCGCGGGGTCGGTCGTCCTGCCCGCCGGGCGGCGTCTCCAGGCGCAGGACATTGCGCTCGCCGCGGCAATCGGGCTCACGACGCTCGATGTCCGGCGGAAAGTTCGCGTGGCCGTGTTCTCGACCGGCGACGAGATTGTCGAGCCTGGGGCAATGCGTCCGGGACCCGCCCTGTTCGACGCCAACCGTTATCTCTTGGCAGGTCTGGTGGAGAGACTGGGCGGCGCGCCAAGCGACCTCGGCATTCTGCCGGACGATGTGCAAGCGCTCGCGCACGCCATCGCCGCGGCGGCGCACACCCATGATCTTGTTCTCACCTCCGGCGGGGTTTCGACAGGTGAAGCCGATCACGTGCGCCATGCCGTTGCAAGCATCGGCCATCTGGTGTTCTGGCGGGTGGCCATAAAACCCGGCCGGCCTGTCGCCATGGCGGTCATCCCGGGATCGAAACCGGGCGCCGACGCCGCCTTTGTCGGCCTTCCCGGCAATCCTGCTGCCGTCTATGTGACATTCGCGCGCGTGGTGCGCCCGCTTCTCCTGCGGCTCGCTGGCGCAGAGAACGCCCCGCTTGTCCCGCTCCCGGTGCGCGCAGCCTTCGCCTACAAGAAGAAGGCAGGCCGGCGCGAGTATGTGCGCGTCAAGCTCTCGCGCGCCTCCGACGGCGAGGTCGAAGCCATCAAGCACGCGCAGGAAGGGGCGGGCGTCATCACCTCGCTCACCGAGACGGATGGTCTCGTCGAGCTGTCGGAGCAAACGATCCGGATCGAGCCGAGGGATCGCGTTGGATTTCTGTCCTACGCGGCCATCGTCGGATGAGCTCAGATGCGCACAGCTGATGTGGCGAACGCGGTCTCGACCGGCTTTTGAATGCCGTTAAGCACGGCGACGGCGCCAATCGCAATCACCGCGGCGGCAAGGCAAGCGACGATAAAAGCGCGCATGGCTGTCTCCTCCAGGGCATGCCTACCAGGACTATGGATGGCCGCCGCGCAAGATCAAGTGGTCATTGGTCGCAACCTGGGTCGCAACTGGGCTGCAACTGCGCGGCGATGCGCTCGGCCTCGGCGACATCCTCCGGCGTGTTGACGTTGAAGAATGGGTCGAACGGTGTTGCCGGCCAATCGGCGATGGCCACTCCGTGACGCGCCGTCCAGCTCTCGATCTTGCGCGTTCCTTCCTCGATGAGGGCCTTGCGCAGATCGGTGCGCAGGTGCACCGGCCACAACCCAACCACCGGATGGCGCCAGTCTCCGGAACGAGCGCAGGCAAGCGGCGTTCGCTCGCGTGCTCGCGCTGCGGTGAGGCGCGCCACCAGGTCGTCCGGAAGGAACGGGCAATCGCCGGGCACGGTGACGATCTCGTTAGTCTCCGGCGCATGTGCCGCCGCCCAGTCGAGGCCGGCAAGAATTCCCGCCAGCGGCCCCGCGAAATCGGGCACGCTGTCCGGCACCACGACGAGCCCTGTGTCGCCAAAGCGCGCGGGATTGCCGTTGGCGTTAAGGATTAGGTCCACGCATTGCGGTCTGAGCCGCGCCAGAGCCCGTTCAAGAATGCTGCGGCCGCCGATGCGCCGGCGCGCCTTGTCGCCACCGCCCATGCGCCGCGCCAGCCCGCCGGCGAGCACAACCCCGAGCGGGCGATGCGGCGCGCGCTCGCTCATCATTACGCTACGCTATTGCGCCCGGCTCGCGCGTTGCGCGCAGCCGGTAGCGCTGAATCTTGCCGCTTGCCGTCTTCGGCAACTCGTCCATGAACTCGATCCAGCGCGGATACTTGAAGGGCGCGAGCCGCTGCTTGATGAAGCCGATCAACTCCTGCTCGAGCTCGGGCCCGGCATGGGCCGGATCCCGCAGCACGCAAAAGCCCTTCGGCTTGATCAGGTTGTTTTCGTCAGGGGCGCCGATGACCGCCGCCTCGATGACCGCCGGGTGCGCTGCAAGCGCCGACTCGATCTCGAACGGCGCCACCCAGATGCCGCCGACCTTGAGCATGTCGTCGCCGCGCCCGCAGAAGAAGAAATAGCCGTCGGCGTCGCGGTAGACGGTATCGCCGGAACGGAACCAGCCATCAACCGTCCAGGCGCTCGCGGTTTTTTGCGGCTTGTTCCAGTAGCGCTTCGCGATGCTCTCGCCCTGAACCACCAGCTCGCCTGGCTCCCCGGCGGGCGCTTCATTGCCGTCCGGGCGCTGCACGCGCAACCGGTAGCCTGGAACGACCGGCCCAGCCGATCCGAGCTTCATCCGCCCGGGCAGGTTCTGCGTATAAATGTGCAGCACCTCGCTCGAGCCGATGCCGTCGAGCACGTTGACCCCGGTGAGACGTTTCCAGCGTTCGCACACCGCGGGCGGCAGCGGCTCGCCCCCGCTGAGGCACAGCCGCGTGCGCGTCATCTTGATTGCGCTGCCCTTCTCCATGGCGGCGACCTGCGCGGCATAGAGCGTCGGCACCCCGAAATAGAGCGTCGGGCAGAACCGCTCGATCATGGCGAGAGTGTTTTCCGCAGTCGGCCGGTCTTCGAGCAGGACCGCGGTGGCGCCGCTCCAGAGCGGGAAGCTCAGAGAGTTGCCAAGGCCATAAGCGAAGAACAGCTTGGGCGCGGAAAAGATGATGTCATCTTCCGTCAAGCCGAGGGTGCCGGTGGCGTAATGCTCAGACGTGTGGACCATATCCTTGTGCTCGTGCACCGAAGCCTTCGGCTCGCCGGTCGAGCCCGACGAATAGAGCCAGAAGCACGGCGAATGCGCGGTGGTTGACGCGATGGGACTCTCCGGCGAGCTGCCCGCGAGCAGATCGCTGAGAAAGTGCCAGCCCTGTCGCGGAGCATCGATGGCGATGCAATGCTCCACAGCCACGCCGGGCAGCGCGAGCGCCGGGAGCAATTCGTTGAACGGGGCCATCCGAGACCAGCACGACCTTGGCTTGCGAGTCCGCCAGCATGTAGCCGTAGTCGGCGGCGCGCAGGAAGGTGTTGGCCGGAATGACGACGGCGCCGATCCGCGCTCCGCCGAGAAACCCGAAGTAGAAGGCAGGACAATCCTTCGCCAGCAGCATCACGCGGTCGTCCGGCCCCACGCCAAGCGAGCGCAGCGCATTTGCCATCCGGCACACACCCGCGTGCAACTCGCTGAATGTGAGCGTCCAGGAGCGCCCGCGCGCGACGTGCTTGTCGCCACGGCCGGCCTCCAGATGCCTGTTGACAAATGGACCGCAGACGTTGAACACGTCGGAAAATGTGATGCGCGCCGGCGCTGCCGAACGGTCCACATGCACGCTATGGGATTTCATTTTGGGCCGCTGCTCTCACAAGGTGATGTAACGATCGAGCTCAGCGCGGCTGCGTTCCAGCTCGGCGCTGGTGCCGGACCAGCAGATTTCGCCCTTGTGAATGATGTAATGCCGCTGCGCCAGCGGCAGGAGTGCGCCAATATCCTTGTTGACCACGAGGATCGAAATTCCATCGGCGCGGATGCTGTCAAGGCACTTCCAGATCTCTTCGCGGACGAGTGGCGCAAGGCCTTCGGTCGCCTCGTCCAGCATGATCATCGCCGGATTGAGCAGGAGCGCTCGGGCAATGGACAGCATCTGCTGCTCGCCGCCGGAGAGCTGGTTGCCCCAGTGCGATTTGCGCTCTTCAAGCCTCGGGAACAGCTCATAGACCCGCGCGAGCGACCAGCGGCCAGGCCGCGCGCTCATGACCATGTTCTCATGCACCGTGAGGTTAGGGAAGATGCCGCGCCCTTCGGGGACATAGCCGATGCCGCCGCGGCTGATGGCATCGGGAGTGGCGCGGGTGATGTCGTTGCCGTGGAAATCCACGCGACCGCCCCATGCGCGCGTCAGTCCCATGATGGTCCGCAGGGTGGTCGTCTTCCCCATGCCGTTGCGCCCCATCAGTGAAATAACCTCGCATTGGCCGACGGCGAGCGTCACTTCGCGCAGGATTTGCTTTTTCCCGTAGCCGGACTGGAGATTGGAAACCGACAGCAGCGCGCTCATCGGTCATCACCCAGTGGATTGTAGAGACACTGTGATCCTCGACACCTTGCGGGGATGACCATATCGTTGCGTATGGCAACCAGAGAGCAAGACCAGAGAGCAAACCAATGCACCGGAACGTCCTGAGCCACCGCGTATCCCGCCGCAAATTCGGCAGGAGCGCACTCGCGCTCGCCGGTACAGCTGTGGCCGCGGCCTCGCCGCTACGCTATGCGCGGGGAGCCGACCCGATCAAGATCGGACTGGTGCTGCCTTATTCCGGCGTCTACGCCAATTTCGGCGAAGGGATCACGAACGGCTTCGAGTACGCGCTGAAGAAGCGCGGAGGGCAGCTGGGCGGCAGGCCGGTTGAAATCCTCAAAGGCGACGATCAGCTTGATCCCAAGGTCGGTGGCGAGGTGACGCAGAAGCTCGTCACCCGCGACAAGGTGGATTTTGTGGTCGGCACGGTTGGCTCGAACGTCGTGCCGGTGATGCAGAAGATTTGCACGGAAAACGACACTTTTCTCATCATCCCGACGGCGGCGAGCAATGAGGTCACGCGCGGGCGCTGCCATCCGCTCGTGTTCCGCACCTCGCACTCGAACTGGCAGATCACGAGCCCGGCCGGCCAGTGGTTGTTCAACAAGGGCAAGAAGCGCGTCATCACCATGGGCATGAACTACGCTGCCGGCAAAGAGGAGGTCGAGGCGTTTGTCGAGACCTTCAAGGCGGCCGGCGGCGCGGTGCTCGATCAGAAGTGGCCCGGGCTCCGCGAGCTCGATTACCAAGCGTATTTTGCCGATGTATTGCCAAAGCAGCCGGATGCCATCTTCACCTTCTTTGCCGGTTCGAACGCGGTCGAGTTCGTCAAACAATACGCGCAGGCGGGCCTCAAGGAACGCGTGCCGCTCTATGGCGCCGCCTACCTTACGGACTCGACGCTGCTTGCAGCGCAAGGCGCTGCCGCCGACAACGTGATCACCAGCGGACATTGGGCACCGACGCTGGACAATCCCGCCAACAAGGCCTTCACCGTCGAGTTCAAGCAGGCGGCCGGCAAGGACGCCGACCTCAATTCCATGCACGGGCAGGATACGCTCACCGTGATGGCGCTCGCGATCGAGAAAACGAAGGGAGACCTCAAGAACAAGCAGGCGCTCAGTCGCGCGCTGCAGGGGGTCGAGTTCGAGAGCCCGCGCGGACCGTTCCGGTTCTCCAAGGCGCGCAATCCCGTGCAGAACATCTATGCGATCGAAGCAAAAAATGGACAGCTGCGCGTGCTGGAGACCATGAAGGCCGACGTCGAGGATCCGACCGCCGACTGCAAGCTCTAGCGTCAGCATGGAGCTCAGCACCTTTCTGGTGCAGATCCTCAACGGGCTGCAATACGGGATGCTGCTGTTCCTGATCGCGAGCGGCCTCACGCTCACCTTCGGCGTGATGGGAATTCTCAACCTCGCCCATGGCGCCTTCTTCATGATAGGCGCGTACGTCGCGTTCCACCTGATCCGATTTGCCGGCTGGTCATTCCCGGCCGCGTATGCCGGCGCCATTGCCGTGGTGGTCATGCTGGGCGCCTTGATCGAGCGCAGCGTGCTGGCACCGTTGGCCAAGCGCGACCACCTCGATCAGGTGCTGGTCACCTATGGCTTGATCCTCATCTTCGACGAGCTTGCGGTGATCCTGTGGGGCAACGACGTGCAGCCCGCCGAGATACCCCCGCCGTTTCAGGGGAGCATCCAGCTGTCGCAAATGATCGTCTATCCGGTTTATCGGCTGATCATAGCGGGGATCGGATTGGGCGCAGCAGTCGCGCTCTATCTGATCGTGGCCAAAACCCGGCTGGGCATGATTGTCCGCGCCGGCTCCGTTGACCGCGAGATGGTGCGTGCACTGGGGATCAATGTGACGCCCATTTTCAGCCTGGTGTTTGGGCTTGGCGCGGCTTTCGCCGCCCTGGCGGGGATCGTGGCGGCGCCGATTCTGTCGGTATCGCCCGGCATGGGAGACAAGATCATCATCGTGGCGTTCGTGGTGATAGTGATCGGCGGCATAGGTTCGATCAAAGGCGCATTCGTCGGCGCGCTCCTGGTCGGGCTCGTCGATTCCTTCGGCAAGATCCTGTTCCCGACCGTGAGCTCGCTGATCATGTACGCGCTCATGGCGGTTGTCCTGGTCTGGCGGCCGCAGGGCATTTTCGGGAACCCGGCGCGATGACCAGCGCCCCGGTCGCCATCGCGCCGGTGGGCGGCTTGGGCAGATACACGCTCGCGATAGCCGCAATCGTGACACTTGTCCTGCTGGTCGCCCTTCCGCTGTTCGGCAGCGCGTTCCTGGTCACGCAAATGACCCGCATACTCGTCTACGCGGTCTTTGCCATGAGCCTCGACCTCCTCATCGGCTATTGCGGGCTGGTGAGTCTCGGCCACGCCGCCTTTTTCGGGGTCGCGGCTTATGTCACCGCGCTGCTCGCGGCAAAGATGGAGATCGACAACGTCGCCATTGCATTGCCGGCGAGCCTCGTGGCCGCCGCGCTGACCGCATTGGCGATCGGCGCCCTGTCGCTGCGCACGTCGGGCATCTATTTCATCATGGTGACGCTTGCCTTCGCGCAGATGATCTATTTCGTGGTGCAGGAGAATGCATTCTTCGGAGGGTCGGATGGCATTCTGGTGCTCACGCGATACCGGCTCGGGCTCGGCGGGGTCACTCTGCTGGACCTCGGCGATCGCATGGCGCGATATTATGCCGTGCTGGTCATCGCTGTGCTGATCTTCGTGGCTCTCTGGTTTCTGGTGCGCTCGCCATTCGGCCGCGTAATCCAGGGCATCCGTGCAAACGAGCAGCGCATGCGTGCGCTCGGCTATCCGTTGATGCGCTATAAGCTGGTGTGCTTCGTCATCGCCGGCGTCCTTGCAGGTGTTGCCGGCCACTGTTACGTGGTGACGACGAGCCTTGCTGATCCATCGATCGTGGATTGGCTCCACTCGGCGCAGGTGCTCGTCATGCTGATCATCGGCGGCATTGGCACGCTGGTGGGGCCGGCGCTCGGCGCGTTCGTGCTGATCGTGCTCACTGACCAGGCCTCCGAGTTGACGGAGCACTGGAAGCTGATCGTCGGCGCGCTCGTCATCGCAATCACCTTATTCTCACGCGGAGGGCTCGTGGGGCTTGTGCAAAGCGCCGGTGCGCGCGTCTTTGAGCGCAGGCCGACATGAGCGGCGCCGCTCCTCCTGCGATTCTTCGCACCGAGCGATTGTGCAGGAGCTTCGGCAGCCTCATGGCGGTGAAGGATGTCTCGATGGAGCTTCGCGAGGGCGAGATCCACGCCATCATTGGTCCAAACGGCGCGGGCAAGACCACCTTGTTGAACGTGTTGTCGGGCGAGCTCCTGCCGACCAGCGGCTCGCTTTTCCTGCGGGGGCGCAATGTGACGGGCTGGGCGGCGGATCGCCTGGCGCGCGCCGGCCTTGCTCGCAGCTTCCAGCATTCTTCGACATTCGAAAATCTCAGCACATTCGAGAACGTCCGGCTCGCCGGGCAAGTGCAGCTCCCGAGCTCGATGCGTTTCTTCAAACCCGCCGCGCGCTATGAGCCGGTCAATGCGCGGGCGCGAGAAATTCTGGCCCACCTGGGCTTGCTGATGTTCTCCGATACGCCTGCCGGAGAGATCAGCCATGGTGCACAGCGGCAGCTGGAGATCGCCATGCTGATCGCCATCGCCCCGAAGCTGATGCTGCTCGACGAGCCGACCTCAGGCATGGGCAAATCCGAGACGCACGAGCTCATGGACATTCTGCGACGACTCGCCAAAGCTCACACCATCGTGCTGGTCGAGCACGACATGGACGTGGTGTTCACCCTGGCGAAGCGGATCACCGTAATGGTCAACGGCGCAGTAATGGCGACCGGCACGCCCGAGGAAGTGCGCCGCGACCGCAATGTCCGCTCGGCTTATCTTGGCGAGCGCGTGTGAAGCACTGGTGGCAGATTGAACGCGGTTTGGCGAACTGGCTCCAATCCCTCCCCCGCTTGCGGGGGAGGGTGGCCGCCGAAGGCGGTCGGGTGGGGGATCGTGGGGAACAAGTCGCTCGCGGCCGGTTCCGCGGCGCTACGCGACAGCCGCTTTTCCGCCCAAAGAACGCTGCGCGAACCCCCGCCCGGTCTCGCTACGCTCGACCACCCTCCCCCGCAAGCGGGGGAGGGATGGAGCCAGGTCGTTCGTTCAAATGGTCACGATCCTCTGCGGCAGAATTAGGAGGGGCAGGAGAGGCGTGTCGGCGGTGAGCAACAAGTGGGTCGGCCAGAGCATTGCGCGCTTCGAGGATGCGGCTTTGCTCACCGGCAACGCGCGCTTCATCGATGATCTCGAGCCGGTGGCCGGGCTGCGCCACGCCGCCATCCTGCGCAGCCCGCATGCGCACGCTGATATCGTCGGGCTCGACACGCGCGAAGCCGAGCGCCTCCCCGGCGTGATCGGCGTCCTGACCGGGCAAGATGTCGCCGCGATGGCCAAGCCGATCGGCAATCTGATCACGCGCAAGCTGAAATACCATCCCTGCGCGGTCGAACGCGCACGCTATTTCGGCGAGCCGGTCGCGGTCGTGGTGGCGACCGATCGTTATATCGCCGAGGATGCCCTCGACCTGATCGAGGTGAGCTATCGCCCGCGTCCGGCGGTGGTCGATCCCGAGGCGGCGCTCGCACCTGACGCCCCGGTGCTGCACGAAGCGCTCGATACGAACGTGGTGCACGCGCGCAGCTTCACCTACGGCGATCCGGAAGAGCATTTCCGCACGGCAGAGCGTGTCGTCTCGGTCAAGGTTCCGTATCCGCGCGTCAATTCGACGCCGATGGAAACCTATGGCGTGATTGCCGGCTACGATGCCGGCAGCGGGCGCTACAACGTCTGGTCAAATTTCCAGGGACCGTATGCGCTGCACCCCATCATGTGCGACGCGCTTGGCGTGCGCAGCCACCAGCTGCGCCTCGTGTTCGCGCCGGCGTCGGGCGGCAGCTTCGGCATCAAGCAGGGCGTTTATCCCTACATCGTGCTGATCGGCCTTGCCAGCCGCAAGCTCGGCTGCCCGGTGAAATGGATCGAGGATCGCATCGAGCATCTTGCCGCCTCGTCCGCTTCCTCCGGGCGTGTCACGACCATGGAGGGAGCATTCAGCGGAGACGGCGCGCTGGTCGCGCTGCGCATCAAGCAGGTGGAGAATGTCGGCGCTTATCTGCGCCCGCCGGATCCGGCGGCCCTTTACCGCATGCATTCCACCTTGAGCGGTCCTTATCGCGTGCGGCATCTTGCCATCGATAATCACGTGGTCGTCACCAATCAGGTCCCCAGCGGGTTGAACCGCGGTTTCGGCGGGCCGCAATTCTACTTTCCGCTGGAGCGTCTGATGGATCGCGCGGCCATGGCGCTTCGCATCGACCCGGCGGAGCTGCGCATGCGCAATCTCGTGCGCGCGGACGAATTCCCATATCAGGCGCCCGCCGGGTCATTGCTCGACAGCGGCGACTACCGGGCCACCCTTGCGCTCGCGCTGCGGCAGATCGGTTACGACGCGCTGCGCGCCGAGCAGGAAACCGCCCGGCGCGATGGCCGCATGTTCGGCATCGGCGTCGCCTGTGCCGTGGAAACTTCCGCATCCAACATGGCCTACGTCAACCTCGCGCTGAGCCATGAGCAGCGTTCGCGCTCGCTGCCAAAATCCGGGGCCAGCGGCAATGCGCGGATCACCGTCGATCCCTTGGGCTCGGTCATCGCGCACATCGACAGCCTTCCGAATGGTCAGGGCCATAAAACGGTCGTGGCGCAGATCGTGGCCGATGAGCTCGGGGTGGCGCCGCAGGACGTCGCTGTTGTCGATGATCTCGATACCCTGAACGGTCCCTGGTCCATCACGTCGGGGAATTACTCCAATCGCTTCTCCGCCGTCGTGACTTCAGCGGTGGCGCTCGCCTCGCGCAAGGGAGCCGCCAAGCTCAGGGCCGTGGCGGCCCGCATGCTCGGTGTTTCGCCGGAGGCGGTCGAGCTCAACAACAGCATGGCGTCTGCGCCGGGAGCGCGCAACGAGCCGATTCCCATCCGCCGGCTCGCGGCGCAACTTCATTGGGATTCCAGCAACCCGCCGGACGGTGTTGACGGCGCGATTCATGAGACGGTGGAGTTCTCCCCCGCCATTCTTGGTGTGCCCGACGAGAAAGACCGGCTCCGGTCCTCGCTCACCTATACGTTTCAATGCGACGTTGCCGCGGTCGAAGTCGAACGCGAGAGCGGTCGCGTGCATGTGCGGCGTTATGCAACGGCGCACGATGTCGGCAACATGCTCAATCCGGCGCTGGTCGAGGGACAGATCCAAGGTGGGTTTGCACATGGTTTTGGCGCCGCCATGATGGAGCGCGTCACTTATGGCTCTGACGGCACGCTGCTGACCGGGACCTTCCAGGATTATCTCTGCCCGACGGCGCCGGAGCTGCCGGACCTCGACATCGGTCACATCGCTACGCCGACGCCCAACAACGTGCACGGATCGAAGGGTCTCGGCGACGGCTGCTCGATGATCACACCCGTGACCCTCGCCAATGCAATTGCGGATGCCGTCGGGCTCGACGACCTGGTGCCGCCCTTTATTCCCGGGCGGATCTGGGAACAGATGTGCGGGCGCGATCCGGACGCGCGCGAGGCTCCGGCGCCAGCGGCGGGCGCCGATGATCTGCCCGCACTCCCAGGCGGTTTCCGCGGCACTGGCGAAGTCGTCATCGAGGCGCCGCCTGCGCAGGTCTGGCAGGCGCTCCTTGATCCGCAGACTTTGCGGGCCAGCATCCCCGGCGGCGAGAGCGTCGATAAAACCGGGCCGGATGACTACCGCGCACGGGTGCGCATCAGCATTGCCGGCATTGGAGGCAGTTACGATGTGGCGATGCGGTTGTTCGACCGAACTGAGCCGACGCGCATGCGGCTTTCTGGCCGTGCCGAGAGCCGCCTTGGCTTCGGCGAAGGCGAGGCCATCGTCACACTGTCGGCGTTGCCGCAAGGCCGCACCAACCTCTCGTATCGATACGTGGCCCGCGTTGGCGGCAAGCTCGCCGGCTTCGGCCAGCGCATGCTTGATGGCGTCGTGCGCGTTCTCCTCGCCAGCTTCTTCGAGCGACTTGGCGCGCACATGCGCGGAGGGCGGGCCGGCGGCGGCTTCGTCGCCCGGCTGCGAAACTGGGGCGCCATGCTGCGGCTGTTAGCAGGCCGAGGCTGAGGGCAGTCGATGAAGCCTGCATCCTTTGGTTACGTCCGTCCAGAGACAGTGCGTGACGCCTGCCGTGTGCTTGCTGATCAACGGGAGGAGGCGCGCATCATCGCCGGCGGGCAGTCGCTTGGCGCCATGCTCAATATGCGGCTGGTGCGACCATCGGTCCTCGTAGACGTGAACCGCATCGATGCTCTCACGCGCATCGAAGATGCAGGAAACACCATCATTACGGGCGCGCTCATGCGACAAGCGGACGCGCTGATGGATGCGCGCATTCGCAGTCGCGTGCCGCTCCTGGCGATGGCGCTGCCGCATGTCGGCCATTATCAGACACGCAACCGGGGCACGCTCGGCGGTTCAGTCGCCCATGCCGATCCGAGCGCGGAAATCCCGCTGGCGTTGGCAACGCTCGATGGCGAGGTCGATCTGCGCTCCCGATACCGCACGCGGCGCGTGCGCGCCGTCGACTTCTTCCGATCCGCTCTCGTTACCGCCTGTGCGCCGGATGAGTTGCTCGTTGCCTTGCGTTGGCCGGCGGCGAGCAACCGCATGCGCTATGCTTTCGAGGAGTTTTCTGTACGCAGCGGCGACTACGCCATTGTCGCGGTGGCATGCGCGGCCGAGTACGGCGAGAATGGCTGTCTCGCCCGCGTACGTCTCGGTTTTGGCGGCTGCGGCGAGACACCCCAAGTGATCGAGCCTGAAGTGATAGCGCCTGCCGATGCTCCCGGTGCTGACGAGCTCATTGCGCGGATTGCGCGCGATGCTGCGAGCCGCATCGACTGCCGCGCCGACCTCCAGGGGTCCGCCGATTACCGCCGCCACCTCGCCTTCGTGCTTGGTAAGAAGGTTCTCGCTGCCGCGAGCGTGTCGGAGGCACGCGCATGATGGAGGCCAAGGCAGGAGAAAGGGTCACGATCGGCTTCACGCTTAATGGCCGAAAGGTCTCCGGCGAGGCGGAACCGCGCATGCAGCTCGCGGATTTCCTTCGCCACGTCCTCCATGCCTACGGCACGCACGTCGGATGCGAGCATGGGGTTTGCGGCGCATGCACCGTGCTTGTTGATGGGCGCGCGGTACGCTCGTGCCTTCTCTATGCGGTGCAGGTCGACGGTTGCAACATCGAAACGGTCGAGGGTCTCAACCGCGGCAAGGAAGGGCTCAGCGACCTGCAAGACGCCTTCCACCGGCATCACGCGCTGCAATGCGGCTTCTGCACGCCAGGGATCCTGATCTCGGCCACGCAGTTCCTGGCCGAGCACCCGCGGCCGACTGAACGCGAGGTGCGCGAGATGCTGTCTGGCCATATCTGCCGCTGCACCGGCTATTACAGCATCGTTGCCGCTATCCTCGACACCGCGCGGCGACGCGCCGGCAGTTTATGAAGGTCTCAGTTGTCATCGTCCGCGAAGGCGGACGATCCAGTAGCCACCGGACGGGGGTGTTGTGCTGCTTTCCCTCGATCCCGCGGGCATTGCTTACTGGATGCCCCGCCGTCGCGGGGCATGACGCCGCGAGTTGAGCCCGCACGACGGAGTAAACGATAAAGGGAACGCGATGGACTATCCGCAAAATCTCGATGGCCTGCGCTGGGAGAAGGATGCGGCGAGCAAGGCGGGTCATCTGATCTTCGATCGGCCGCCGATGAACGTGGTGAGCTTTGTCGCCCGCTCGCAGATCGCGCAGATCATCGGCGCCATGGACGATGATCCCGATATCCGGGTAATCGTCGTTCGCGGCGCCAATGGGGTCTACAGCTCAGGCGGTGACATCGCCGGCTTCTTGCAGGTATCGCGCGACGGCATGCACGATCTCGCCTGGAACGTGGCGGCCCCCGAACGCGCCAAGAAACCGGTGATCGCGGCCATCGAGAAATGGGCCATGGGGGTAGCCTTCGAGCTGGCTCTGGCCTGCGATTTCCGCCTTGTCACCGAGAGCTCGCAACTCGCTCTTCCCGAGATCAACCTCGGCATCACACCGGGCAGCGGCGGCACGGTTCGCATCGCGCATCTCGCCGGGCTGACCCGCGCGAAGCAGATGATCATGCGTGGAAGGCGGATCACCGCGCGTGAAGCGTTTGAGTGGGGTCTCGTCACCGAAGTGGTGCCGGACGGCAAGTTGGACGAAGCAATTGGCCGCTGGGTTGCTGATCTCGCCGCGCGTCCGCCCATTCCGCTGACCGCGCTCAAGCGAATCCTCAACTCGACCTACGATACCCCTCTCCATATCGGACTGGAGCTGGAAGGCCAGACATTTGAGAAGCTGCGCCCGGGACCAGAATTCAAGCACGGGGTCGAGGCATTCTTGGCAAAGAAGAAGCCCGATTTCACGCAGTTCTGAGGAGCTGATTAGCTTCGCCTCACTTGTCGCCAATGAGGGGGATTGCCGCGATGTTTCCGCCGGAACGCATTGTTTGCCTGACGGAGGAAACGGTCGAGACACTGTATCTCCTCGGCGAGGAGCATCGCATCGTCGGAATCTCCGGCTACGCCGTGCGGCCGCCCCGGGCAAGACGGGAGAAGCCGCGCGTCTCGGCGTTCACCTCCGCCGATGTGCCAAAGATTCTGTCTCTCAAGCCGGATATTGTGCTGACGTTCTCCGATCTTCAGGCCGAGATTGCAGCGGAGCTCATCCGTCAAGGCTTGAACGTGCACGCCTTCAATCAGCGGAGCGTCGCGGAAATCCTCGACATGGTGCGCCTCTTGGGTGCTTTGGTGAACGCGTTCGATCAGGCCAACGTCCTGGCTGAACGATTGACTTCAGGATTGGCCGAGGCGCGTGCGCGCGGATTGCGGCTGCCGCGGCGACCCAAGGTCTATTTCGAGGAATGGGACGATCCCATGATCTCCGGCATCGGCTGGGTCTCGGAACTGATTGAGGTCGCCGGCGGCCAGGACATCTTCGCTGAACGCGCCGGATGCAAGGCTGCACGCGATCGAATTGTCACGCCGCAAGAGGTGATCGGGCGCGAGCCGGATATCATTTTCGGCTCCTGGTGCGGGAAAAAGTTTCGGCCGGAGAAGGTTGCGGCTCGTCCTGGGTTCGCCAGCACGCCCGCGGTACGTCGCGGCGCCGTCCACGAGATAAAATCACCCCTTATCCTGCAGCCCGGGCCGGCCGCGCTGACGGACGGCCTTGCCGCTCTGCAAACCATCATCGAGTTAGCTATGGAGCGCTGAGCAGCGCGTAACCGCATTGAGCGAACGCGAAATTCGGGGGCCTCCGGATGTCGTTTGCGCTCCATCCGGGCTACGAGCCTCAGGCTGCGCTCGAGTTAGGTCGTCGGGAGGCACCGGGGTCAGGCGCTTTGTGGGTACTCTGTTCTTGCTTGTGGTAGAGCAATGGGCACGGGGACCACGATAGGAAAGCTTCTCACCTGATAGGAGGAATTGGACATGGCTGAAGCTGGAAGCAACATACCGGTGAAAACTGAGGAGAAGAAAGCCGAAGAGCGTTCGCCAGCGCTGCAGGAGAGGCGTCCGTTTGAAAGCTTGCGCCGTGAGATTGACCGGCTTTTTGACGACTTCGGGCAAGGGTTTCGGCGCTCTCCATTCCGCTCCCTAAGCGACTTGGAGTCGCTGTGGTCGCGCGTTCCTTCTTGGCGCAGCAGTCCTGCGGTCGATATCATCGAGGGCGAGAACGGATTCGAGGTCACCGCGGAACTGCCCGGCATCGACGAAAACAACATCGAAGTGCAAGTCGCCAACGGCGGCCTCAAAATTAAGGGCGAAAAGAAGGAGCAGAAAGAGGAGAGGAAGAAGGACTACTACTTGTCCGAGCGCCGCTACGGCTCTTTCGAGCGCTTCTTCCCTCTCCCGGAGGGGGTCGATGCCGACAGGATTGAAGCCAGCTTTAAGAATGGCGTCCTTACCGTCACTCTTCCCAAGAAGCCGGAGGCACAAAAGCCCGAGAAGAAGATCGAGATCAAAGCCGGCTAAGACGTTCCTCTCGCCGCTGCCGCAGCGGGGTTTGGCGAAAAAATCCAGGGCATTATCTGCACCGGCATCCGCCGCTCGAATCGTGCGCGCGGATGGTCGGCCCGTGCACGTCGGTGCACCGAGTTATTGGGGGCGTCATCGAACAGCTGCTGGATTGGCACTCGATCATCTCCAATACCTTGCGATAAACTCAGGTGTCATTCTGAGTTGGCACATGTCTGACGTTGCCACTGCTCCAATTCCGAAATGGCGCCAGATCCCAAGCGGGGTCTGGACACTCGGTTTCGTATCGCTCCTCATGGATGTCTCCTCCGAGATGATCCACGCCTTGTTACCGCTCTATCTGGTGACCGTGCTTGGAACATCGACGCTAACGGTGGGCTTCATCGAGGGTATTGCCGAGGCGACGGCTGCGATCACCAAGGTGTTTTCCGGCGCGCTAAGCGACTGGCTTGGCAAGCGCAAGTTTCTGGTCGTCCTTGGTTACGGCCTTGCAGCGTTCACCAAGCCGGTTTTCCCGATGGTATCGACCGTCGGTTGGCTGATTGCTGTCCGTTTCGTCGACCGCATCGGCAAGGGGATACGCGGCGCGCCGCGCGACGCTCTCGTCGCCGATTTGACGCCACCTGAATTGCGCGGGGCAAGTTTTGGGCTGCGTCAGTCGCTCGATACGGTCGGCGCCTTCATGGGCCCGGTGTTGGCCATCGTTTTCATGTGGTGGGCGGCCAACAATTTTGTTGTGGTGTTCTGGGTCGCAGTCATTCCTGCTTTTCTATCTTTTGCCCTCATTGCTGTCGCTGTACGAGAGCCGGAGCGTCCGGCCGAGCTTCGCGAAATACGCACGCCGCTCACCCCTGCCGAGCTCCGACGCCTGGGAAGCATCTACTGGTGGGTTGTTGGCGTAGCGACGATGTTCACGCTCGCCAGGTTCAGCGAGGCTTTCTTGATCCTGCGCGCGCAATCGATCGGTTTGCCGGTCATGTGGGCGCCGGTCGTGATGATCGTGATGAATATCGTCTATGCTCTCTCCGCCTACCCGGCCGGAGTGATCTCCGATAGGGCCAATCGCGTGACAGTCATGCTCGCGGGCTTGGTGTCCTTGCTTGCGGCCGATCTCTTTCTGGCTCTCTCATCAGACATATTCGGAATTGTCTTGGGGGTGGCGCTTTGGGGGCTGCACATGGGCTTCACCCAGGGGATTTTCGCGGCACTCATAGCAGATGCCGCGCCGGCCCGACTGCGGGGCACCGCCTTCGGTGTGCTCAATTTCGCCGCGGGAGTTGCGCTGCTGTTTGCCAGTCTGATCGCAGGTGCGCTCTGGGACCTCCACGGTCCGCAGGCAACTTTTCTCGCTGGAGCGCTCTTCGCCCTTCTTACGTTGATTGGAATTCTTCCATTCCGGCGCGGTCTCCCCAGACGAGAAGGGGTCTAGCGCAGGATGGTTTTCTCAGCGCTCCGGCCCTCTCAATCAGTTGCCTGGGCGGCGGGGCCGGCGCTTTCTCGCACTCGGCAGCTTGTGGATTGTTGCGCCTTCGCCCGCGCTTTGGCGCAACGCGGATTTCAGGTCGGTGGGCCGCCCATGCTTACGCAGCAGGTCACGGAAGGCTTCGTCGGCGAGCTCTTGGAAATCCATCATCCGATCGCGCGCCAGCAGGTCCAGGGCGTGCCAGGTCTCGTCATCGAACTGCACTCGCTTGCCCGGCATCTGCCTGCTCTCCCTTTTATCTGGCGATGACAACGCTCGACGGAGCCGCGTGTTGCGCGAATGCGCCAATGGCACGTGCGATCTTGGCCCCGCCGCGCGCGGATGGCTCGATTGGGTTCGCGAAATCCTCGTCGCGATCACAGATGAGCCGCAGGTCAATCAGCGTCGTTCCGCGCGCGAACGCCTCCCGGGTGATGACATCGTTGAGAACGGTCAGCGCCGTTGCCGCCAATCGCCTGCGCCACGGCTCGGGAAAACGCGGTTCATAGATGGTGCAAACCGCTGTCGAAAGCTGCCGGGACAGGGTCTGATCGAGCATCGGTGCATAGGCTTGCTGGAAGGCATCGCGTACTGTTGAGAGCTTCTCGACTGCGCTCGCCACAGAGGCGGCGCCTTCATCCAAGACGCCGGCGCTCATGAGTGCATCATTACCGCCGATGCTGATGACGAGGTGCGTTGCGTCAGGAGGCAGCTTCTTCAGCTGCGCGGGAAGGTCGGTGATCACGGCTCCATCGCGCGCAACCAGGCTCGCACGCCAGTCCGCGGGCAAAGCTTCCCGCAACTGGCGCCACCACGTCGGGATCCGATCCGACATAAGCCGCATTATCGAAAACGGAATCGCCGAGCAGCACCACGTGTCGCATCGCATTCACCGCCGCGGCCGGGCGGCGCACGAGCGAGGCGGCAATGGCCGCACCCGCCGGGACACAAAGCCGACGCCGGCTCAACGCATGATAGCCCCAACTCCCGCAGTGTGAGAACAAACAATCTGCCTCGCAGCAGCCGCTGGCGGGGGCAGCCGGTGAGATCTTGCCGGAAGCTCGAAATGAAAAGGCCGCTCATTGCTGAGCGGCCTGATTCGCGGGGGCTGGATAGTGCCATCCCTTGCAGTCGCAGCGCACTCCTATCCGAGGCCGTATCTGCGAATGCCTGACTGCGCCCACTATAACGCTGATGGAGCTGATTCGCTGTAGCCGCCAGGACACAAAGAACAGAAATGCATGCGCGCTCTCTTTGTTTGACAATCACCAGAGAGGCGGCAGTCCATCCGGGAGGGACTCGGAGGAAGATTGCACAATCGCGGCAGGCGCAGAAGCTTCCATATGCTGCGTGTAAGCCATGAGCAGGCGTGCGCTCAGGACGGCCGCGCACAGCGCAAGCACTAACGCAAGGCTGATAGGACGGGAGCGGGCTGGAGAAGACATAGAACTCTCCTTTTTTTGTTCGCACAAGCACAAACGCCTGTAGCGTTGAACCTGCAACGATGGACCTAAGCCAAGGTAAGATTTGTGCAAATCACATAATTTTGCAGTGCAAAAAGCGCAGCTCTGGCCTGCACGCAATCTTTATGTTTCCGGGGCAAAGCGCGTCCGATTCAAGGCGAGATTTCTGGCTTCGCCATGTTTATGCCACACGCAACGTGCCGCGCGCTCCTCGAGTCTGCGGCAACAAATGGTAGGAACTTCAAATTCACCGCATCAGTCACGGCAGTCCGATCATTCGGCGGATATCGGACGGGCTGGCGCCGGCTGCGCGCAGCTCTCGCAATGACGTCGCGCGGGTCGATTTCGCGAGTTTCTGCCCGTTTTCGTCGAGCAGCAGGCGATGATGATGGTAAACGGGCGTAGCCAGTCCAAGCAGCGTCTGGAGCAAACGGTGCACGCTTGCTGCTGCGAACAGGTCTTGTCCACGAACGATATGCGTCACGCCCTGCTGGGCGTCGTCGACGACGACCGACAAATGATAGCTCGTTGGTGTCTCCTTGCGCGCGAGCACAATATCACCCCAGATCTGTGGCTCCGCACGAATCACGCCGGTCTCGCCGCGAGGGCCGGCCCCCGTCTCGCGGAAGCTGAGCGATGCCGCGCGCGCCTTCGCGGCTGCCATGGCGGCCCTCATGTCCAGCCGCAGCGCATACGACTTTTTCGCTTGGGCTCGCATCCTGCGCTCGGCTTCCGAGAGCAAGCCTGAGCCACAAGGGTAGAGGGGTGAGCCGTCGGGGTCTCTTGGCCAGGGCGCGCCTTGTGCTGCCACCCACTGTGCAATCTCTCCGCGCGATTCAAAGCTCTGATAGATCAGGCGCATCGCGTCGAGCCGCGCCAGTGTCGCGCGGTAATCGTCGAAATGCGCGCTCTGGCGCCGCACCGGCTCTTCCCAGCGCAGCCCAAGCCAGGCGAGGTCCTCGCAAATCGCCTGCTCGTGCTCAGGCCGGCAGCGTGCCGCGTCGATGTCCTCGATGCGCAGCAGGAAGCGTCCGTTTACCGCACGCGCCATGTCGAAATTGAGGATTGCCGAGAGCGCGTGCCCGAGATGGAGATATCCATTTGGACTGGGCGCGAAGCGGAAGACCGGAGGCGACATGGCGTGTGGTATCAGGGCAAACGCGGCGGGTTTAGAACCGCTCTGCATGACGGATCGACATGGCGGATCGGCATGACATCGTACATCCTGCACAACGACGCTGAACTTGCTGCCGCGTTGGCCATCCTGGCGAAGTCGGATCCACGTCTCGCCAATTTGCTCGAGACGTTCGGGCCTCCTGCGCTGCGCCGGCGGCCAGCCGGGTTCGCCGGGCTATGCGCTATCGTCTGCGCACAACAACTTTCAACCGCAAGCGCGGCGGCGATCTGGGGGCGCCTCGCAGCGGCGTTCGATCCTTTTCACCACGAGGCGCTGCGACGGGCGCGTGCTGAAAGGCTGGCGCGGACAGGACTTTCCAGGTCGAAGATCGCGACCGTCAAAGCGATCGGCCGGGCGCTGGCCGAGGGCGCGATTGATCTCGACGCACTTGCCGGGATGGAAGCAGACGAGGCGCATGCAAGGCTCACAAGGTTGCATGGGGTTGGGCCATGGACTGCCGACATTTATCTTCTGTTCTGTCTCGGTCACGCCGACGCCTGGCCGGCGGGCGATCTCGCACTGCAAGAGGCGGCGCGGCTGGCGTTTGGGCTCAAGCGCCGGCCGCTGGCAAAGGAGATGACAAAGCTTGCCGAAACGTGGCGGCCGTGGCGCGGCGTGGCGGCGCATCTGTTGTGGCATTATTATAGGGCAGTCAAACGCCGTAACGGCGCGCCGCTTCCAGCCCCAAGTAAAGCCCCAACTCAAGCCCCCAAGCGACGGAGCCCCTGATGCCTGCTGAGCTCGACGGACCGCGGCTTGAGCCGCGATCGGGTCCCGCGCGCGCGTTGGTGGTATTCCTTCACGGCTACGGGGCGGACGGCAAGGATCTCATTGAGATTGGCCGCGCCTGGCAGGGGCTCGTTCCGCAGGCCGCGTTCGCGTCGCCGCATGCGCCGGAGCCCTGCGGACAAGCTCCGATCGGACGGCAATGGTTCCCGCTGACTTTCCGCGACCCCAACGAGCGGTGGCTCGGCTGCAACAAGGCGGCGCCGGTGCTTGGAAGCTTCCTCGACGCCGAGCTCAAGCGGCGCAATCTCCCCGCCACGGCGCTCGCGCTCGTCGGATTCAGCCAGGGCACCATGATGGCGCTGCACGTGGGGCTTCGACGCGCAACCGCGCCGTTTGCCATTGTCGGTTATTCCGGCCTGCTGGCGCTGCCGGCCGAGGGAAAACCCGAGAAGCTTGCCGGAGAGATACGCTCGCGCCCTCCTGTGCTGCTGATTCATGGCGATCAAGACGACCTCATTCCGGCGCAAGCGCTTTTCATCGCGGCGAACGGGCTCGGCACGCTCGGCGTTCCGGTGGAATGGCATCTGTCGCATGGAATCGGCCATGGTATCGACCAGGAAGGACTGCGGCATGGCGGAGAGTTTCTGGCCCGCCGCTGGGCCGCCGCCGCTCGCTGACGCGGCTCACGATCGTGACTCGCGGCGCCACTCGCGAATGCCTATGTTGAGTGCATGATGCCGCGGCCATCCACAGCTTTCGCTCTTTGCCTGGTCATGGTTCTCTGCGCTGGCCCGGCTGAGACCGCATTCGCGCGTTCCAAGAAAATCCGCTCTGACCAGCTCTCTGTCCCAAGCATAATGAAGGATGAGAGTGGGACGCCGATCATCATGAAGGGTCTGCAATTGCCAAGGACACGGCTGCGGGAGAACGATCGCCCGAAAGGACAGGCGGAACGTCCGACCAATGTTCCGCGTGGCAGCGCTACGTACGTCCCACCATCAGTGCCATCTCCTCCGCAGCTCACGCCGCCATCGCAGCCGCGGGTGCTTCCGTACAACCCTCCGCCCATCAACAGCTTCAGCGACCGCGTCACCCAATGTAATCAGTCTTTTTCATTCAACGCGGGGGTGGGAAACAATCCCGTGGGCCGTGATGCCTACGTGCGCTCCTGCGCAAACTGATGCTGGAGGCAGATGCGGGCGCAAGCAGGACGACGCCAGTTTGTTGCGCTCCTCGGCGGCGCGGCCGCCGCGTGGACGTTCGCCGCACGCGCGCAGGACTATCCGTCGAGGACCGTCACCATCATCGTTCCGTTCACGCCTGCCGGGACGACCGACATTCTCGGACGCTTATCCGCGCAGACATTGGAGCAGCGGCTCGGGAAACCGTTCGTCGTCGAGAACCGGCCCGGCGCCGGCCAGCAGATCGGCTTGAGCGCGGCCGCTAAGGCCGTGCCCGATGGATACACGCTTGTGATGGCGACCAGCTCGGGACTGGCCATCAATCCGACGCTCTACAAGAAGCTCACGTACGATCCCGTCAAGGATTTCACCCCGATCGCGATGCTGGCTCACCTGCCCTTCATCCTGCTTGTCAATCCATCGCTGCCCGTGCGCAATGTCGCCGAGCTCATCACATATGCGAAGGAGCGGCCGGGCCAGATCAGCTTCGGATCCGGCGGGGTGGGCGCCTCGCACCATCTCTACGGCGAGCTGTTCAAGAGCCTCGCCGGGGTGCAGATGACGCATGTGCCCTACAAGGGGACCGTGCCGGCGCTCAATGACCTGATCGGCGGACATATTCAGGTGCTGTTCAGCGATGCGCCGCCGGCGCTGCCGCTGATCATGACGGGGAAGGTGCGCGCGCTGGGGGTCACCACGCGCAAGCGCATGACGGTTGCCGCCAACATCCCACCCATCGCGGAGACTGTTCCCGGCTACAATTCGGCGCCCTGGCAGATGCTTTCAGCGCCCGCCGGCACGCCGCGTCCGATTCTTGAGCATCTGCACAGCGAGCTCGCGCACTACGTCGCGAGCCCCGACGGGCAAAAGAAACTCATGGAAATGGGCCTCATTCCGGGCGAGCCGACACCACCCGATGAGCTCGCGCGCTTCGTTGAAAGCGAGATCGGGACCTGGGGCAAGATCGTGCGGCAGGCCGGCGTGGCGGGCATCGAATAGCGCCCGGCATCCGGTTCATTCCACGAGAGCGACCACACGCGCCGGACTTGCATCTGCGCCTTTTATCCGCAGGGGAAGGGCAATCAGGGCGAACTTGCCTGCGCCTATTTGCGAAAGATTTGTCACGAACTGAATCAGCGGAATGCCCTTCCCGAGCAAGGCAAGGTGATTTGCGATCCAGACCTCGCCGGGATCAAGCTTCACGCCTCGCCAGAGCGGCTTTTCCGGAAAAACGTCCATTGCCACGGCGCTCACGCCCTTGCTCGCCATCAGCTCCCCCACGCCTGCTTCCAGGTAGGGCATCTGCGTCCAGAATTCCGGCTTGCCCCAGGTCTTTTCAGTCCAGCCCGTATTGATGACGGGAATGCGGTTTGGTCCGAGCTCCACGCCAGTTTCCAGAATCTCCTTGGCGGAAATTGATGAATTCGGCCCCTTGTGCGGCAGGTTGATCAGCACCGCCTCTTTTGCGACCTGCGCCAGTGGGATCTCATCGACGGGAGCGCCTCTTTCGATCATGTGGCGAGGGGCGTCGATATGGGTGCCGTTGTGCACCAGAATAGAGACCACCGATATCATCGAGCGGCCGTTCACGGCCAGATTGTTGCTGAGCGTCATGCCTTCGCTTCGCAGCAATTCTTTCTGCGCCTCCGTGATCGCTGCAATGACATCGACGCGCGAAGGATTGTCGGAATAGGTCTTGATTCCGGGAATCCCTGCCATGTTGCTCTCGATCGGCAATGTCAGGTCCACGATGCGGCTGAATTTGAGCTGGACGGGCTGCACAGCGGTTTGCTGGGCCAACGCAACCGATCCGGCTCCCAATGCGAGCGAAAAGAAGAAAAGCGTGCACGCCTTGCTCATCATTGATCTCCCGCTGTGCCGCAACCTGCGACATTTCTGAAAAATGCCCGGCAGCCATCAGGGCGATGATACGCCGCCCGCTGCACCTTGTCGCCGCGGCGCGGGTTGGATGTTGCCGAGCGCGGTAGCAATCGAATTCCAACACGCTATAGTCCCGGCCTGACAGCAAAGGCGCTGATATGGCTGACGCATCTGAAAATCCGCGACATGCTTTGACCGATGTTTCGCGCAGAAGCGTCGTGGCCAGCGCGGTCACGCTCGCCGTTGCGGGCACGACCTCCGCCTTCGCGCAGTCACCCGACAGGAGACCAAATATGCCGGACAATATTCGCTTCGCGAACCCCGATACGATGCAGAAGCCACCGGGCTACAGCCATGTGGTGGAGGTGACCGGCCCAGGCCGCACCGTCTATTTCGCCGGTCAGCTCGGCATCGATAAATCCGGCAGGATGGGCGCCAATGCCCGCGAGCAGGTGGAGATGGCGTTCGAGAACGTGAAGGCGGCACTGGCCTCGGTTGGCGCCAGCTTCGAGCATGTCGTCAAGCTCAACAATTACATCGTCGATATCGGCACGAACATCGCGCACTATCGCGAGGTGCGCGACAGGTACGTGAACACGGCGGCGCCGCCGGCCAGCACCACAGTCGGGGTGCCGCAACTGGCGCGGCCCGGCGCTTTGTTCGAGGTCGAGGCGATTGCAGTATTGCCGCCGAAGTGAGCCGTGGAGGTGGCGGTCTACTTGGCGAAACGGTGCTCGTGATGCCTTGAGGCGCATGGTATTCTCGGTCTGCGCCGGCAATATCTGAGATCGCCATGAAACTTAGTCGCCGCAGATTCCTCCACCTGCTTTTCTGCTTGGCCGCGGTAACGACCGCGCTTTCCGCAATTTCGCAGTTTGCGGCGGCAGAAGGCTATCCGTCGCGGCCGGTGCGGATCATTTCCGGTTTCCCGCCGGGGGGCGTCAACGACACCTATGCCCGCCTGATCGCGCAGTGGCTGTCGGAGCGCCTCGGCCAGCAGTTCATTGTGGAGAATCGATCCGGTGCGGGCGGCAATATTGCCGCGGAAACGCTCGTGCGAGCAGCACCTGACGGCTATACGCTCCTCCTTACCACTTCGGCCGACACGTGGAACGCGACGCTCTATGACCACCTCAAGTTCAATTTTGTTCGCGACGTCGCTCCGGTCGCTTCAATTTCGCGCGGGCCGGGCGTGTTGGTTGTGCATCCGTCGCTGGCCGCAAATTCCGTTCCCGAGTTGATCGCTGACGCCCAAAGGAGCCCGGGCAAGATCACGGTGGCGTCGGCCGGCATCGGCAGCGCGCCGCATATGTACTGGGAACTGTTCAGGAGCTTGAGCGGCGTCGATATGCTCCACGTGCCATATCGTGGCGGCGGTCCCGCCCTCACCGACCTGCTCGGCGGCCAGGTGCAGATCTACTTCGGGACCGCAGCGTCCTCGATTGGATATGTCAGGGCGGGAAAGCTGCGCGCTTTGGCGGTTACCAGCGCAACACGCGCCGCGGTGTTGCCTGACGTTCCGGCACTGGCCGAATCCCTGCCGGGCTACGAGGCTACCATCTTCGTCGGCATCACCGCGCCTCGCAACACGCCGGTCGATATCATCGACAGACTGAGCCAGGAAATCAGTCTCGCGCTGTCCGATCCAAATATGCGATTGCGAATAGCCGACCTGGGCGATACGCCGCTGCCGCTTTCCACTTCCGAGTTCGCCAATCTCATCGTTGCCGAAACGGAAAAATGGGGCAGAGTCATTCATACCGCGAATATCAGAGCGGAGTAGAGCGCGCGCCGGCTCGATATCCCGTCAGCCCGGTTTCGAGGTGAAGGATCGTCGGGCTCTCCTGATCAAGCTCGAAGCAAAATCTCTGGCATTCAGAAGAGAGCTCACCGCCGCGATGACAAGAGGAATCAGGGTGAGAATGATCAAGACTTGCAGGTCATAAGAGTCAGCCATGCTCCGGATGAAGCAAGCGGCGTGCCATCCCCCAGCTTGGAATTAATTCGAGAAATGCTCGTTAGCTGTCAGGAAAGGTTGCCGGGCCGCACGCTACGACCGCGAACGGGGAAGCCTGGGCGATCGGTCTTGCGGCCGATCGTGAAGCCGGTCCTGGGCCGGCCAGTCTGGAAGAGGTCTGCCGCTTCGCGTGGGAGCGGGGCGCGATGCAACAGAGTTGAGCGGCGCGCGCATCAGGCAGCGAACATAGACGCTGGCGCCGCCAATGACGGCCCCAAACAAAGCCCACCCCAGAGCTCCAAACGAGGGCCGCCAAAACCAGTTCTCGAACGGTACGGCGCCCTCTCCCCAGCCGACGGCATAGACAAAATAGCCCAGCACGTCTCCGAGCGCCGCTCCGATCGCGGCAGCAATGAGCAACCCAAGCTGATGCTCGCGGTTCCAAGTCAACGGATTCATCATCGTCGACCCCCGGGCGAATTTTCAATCTCGCCTCGCCAAGTGCGATCGGCTCAGTGCGATCGGCTCAGTGCGATCGGCTCAGTGCGATCGGCTCAGTGCAATCGTCTCAGTGCGATCGGCCCAGTGCTGTTGACGAAATATCACTCTAAAACCTCGCCGGATAGGGGCCCGAACAGACCCCGGTTTCCCCACTGATACAACCGCGAAGGATCAAACCGTTGACATATTGCGGCTGATTCAGCTCGCAAGCTCTTCCGCAACGGCCTTCCTCACGGCGGCTCGCTCCAGCATCCGGCGCCGGTGGTCAATCACGCGCGGGATGCGAGCCGGAACGACCCCGTCAGCCTCCACCCATTGAGCGAACGTGAACAGATATGGGTCGGCGACGGTGTAACCTTCACCCATCACCCATGGTCCCTTGAGAAACTGCCGTTCGATGGGCTCGAAACAAGCTCCCACCGCCTCCGGCACCTTCTTCTGCATGGCGATGATCGAAGCTGGATCGTCAGCCCAGCGATGCCCGCGCATGCGATGCGCATGTGCGACGTGGAGCGTGGAGCAAAGGTAGCTGTTGAACGCCTGCAGCTCGGCGAAGGCGAAATGATCTTCGGGGGCAAGCCGCGCATCGGGAAAGCTCTGCGCGATAAATGCGAGGATTGCCGGCGTCTCGGTCAAGATGCCGCGAGGCGTGGCCAAGGCGGGGACACGGCCCTTTGGATTTACGGTGAGGTAGTCCCGCGCCCGGTGCTCACCCTTGTCAATGTCCACGCGCTTTAGTGCGTAGGACGCGCCAGCGTCCTCGAGCGCGATGTGCGAAGCCAACGAACACGTATGCGGAGCGTAGTACAGTGTGAGCATCGATTCGCGCTGCATTGAAGGAATCAGACAGGTTCTCTTGGCAGCGATACGCCCGTGGCGCTGGCGCAGCCTCGTTTTCCATTCCTTGCGCAGGCATCATAGTACCAAAGCTTTGCAGACTTAAGGACCGCTGGCCATGGAGTTATCATCGTGGGCAGCTTGTTTACGAAAAATTAGTCAAATTTGTGCGGCGGCGGATGCGTGAACGCGCGCCGTGCTTTCGACATTACACGATCATAAGAATGCCCATAGACGCAGCTTAATGGTGCTCCATGTCGTTTCGCTTTGCGTGTGCGCTCTTATCGTCTTTTCTATTTGGATTTGCCGCTGTCCTGCTGCAGCCGGAAAGTGGCTCGCGGCAAGCGCGGGATGGCGCTCACAGGCGCCAGATCGCGTACACAGGATCGCATCTGATGCCGGCACGAGCGCCGGCGAAGAACTGGCCTCACGCGCTAGGATCGCCCGAGCAGGGCGCCTTCGAGAACCTCTGGGTTCACAGAACGAGCTTAAGCACCAATGAAGAGCCGGAAAAGTTAGCCGCGGCCCCGTGGGAGCTCGAAGAAGCGCTGACGGAATCCGAATCGAGCGCTGCGGCGGCCGGCGTCGAAGGCAGCACCGCTGACACCGCCAGCGATCAGCAGCCGCAGCAGAAGCCGGCAAGCAACCCGGCTACGCGAATCTACGTGCTCTACGGCCAGTACGGTTATCCCACATCGAGCGGGATGTATGTCCTTGCCCAGAGCCTCGGACGCTATGGCAAGGTCACGACCCACTATTGGGATGACCGAACGATTGTGAGCGATGCCAAGCAGCAATCCGGCAAGATCGTGATCATTGGCTACTCGCTGGGGGCCAATTCCGCCGCCTTGATTGCGAGCCGTCTGCCGCGTGTGGATCTGGTCGTAGCCTATGACCCATCACGGTTGTCGCCGCTGGCGCAACCGGACAATGGCGAA
This sequence comes from uncultured Alphaproteobacteria bacterium, assembly GCA_963841105.1. Classification (GTDB taxonomy): domain Bacteria; phylum Pseudomonadota; class Alphaproteobacteria; order Rhizobiales; family Xanthobacteraceae; genus VAZQ01. The sequence goes on along the minus strand of CAWJCB010000028.1, from coordinate 366,145 downwards.
TACACGGAAGCCGTCACACCGAACGTGCGCCGCGCGATCAGCTTCTACAATCCCAACGCCTGGTACTTTGGCGGTGCGCGGCTTTCCGGCCCACAAGTCGAGATCATTCCCATCAACGATTATCATCTCGCAGTGCCGGCGAATTGGCGGCTGCACGAGATAACCGAGGAAGCGGTGAAGAAAGTCGCGCTGGAATCGCCTGAACCGCGCATCGAAGCTCCGAACGGCGGAACGGAGAAGCTCCTCATTTCGCGGCGAGGAGGCACCCCGGCTCGCTCGGGAGCAGCCGCCTTGTCACCACGGACGAGAACGGCTGCCGCGGACGGATAACCGGCTGAGCGCGTCGTCATCGCGGTGCTCCACCATTACGCAATCGCAACGCCAATGGCAGCGCCACGGCGCAAAGCAATGCCATCAGCAGAAATGCCCGCGCGCCGAATTGGTCGTACAGGCCTCCTGACGCCAGTGTGATGAGAGCGGTCGCCACGCCGACGCTGAAAGCGTAGAGCGCCTGCGCCGTCGCTGCGAGAGCCGCGGGCGCAAGGACGGCGATCACGCGCATGCAGGCGAGATGCAGCAGCGCAAATGTAAACCCGTGCAGGGGCTGGACCAGCGCAAGCGCTGGGAGCGCGGAGGTCTGCGCCATCACAATCCACCGAACCATACCCGCTACCGCGGCAAGCGACGCGGCGCCGCTCGGACCGATGCGCGTGATCAGGGCCGGACCGATCAGAAAGAATACAAGGACCTCGGCCGCGACCGATTCGGACCACAACACGCTGGTTGCCGCAGAGCTTATTCCGGCGGCATTCCAACGGATGACCGCAAAGGTGTCATGCATGGCGTGACTGCCGTAGATCAGCGCCGCAACAAGAAGAACGCGCCGGAACGGGGCAATTCTGAGCAGCTCTCGCATGCCGCCAAAGGCTGAGAGTTTGTTGGCCAGCGCGAACGGCGGTCCGGGATGGCTCTCCGGCACCAATCCGGCGGCGAGAACCGCCCCACCCAGCAGCGCGGCATGCATCCACACGACGAGTGCGAGCCCTGAAGAGCCCACGAGTTGCCCCGCTATGAGGGTGCCTACGATGAAAGCGGCTGACGCGGAGCCGCGCACCCAGCCGTACTCGAAACCATGGGGGTTGCGTGGTCTTGCGGTGTTGAGGGCAAGTGCATCGGCGAGCGTCGTGATCGGAGCGAGACTTGCAGCATGCGCCAGCTCTACCGCGACGAGTAGCCAGAATCCGTTCGCCGCAAGCAAACCGATTCCCATGCAGGCCGCGACCGCCGCGCAAACCGCGAGCAACGCGCGCATGGCGCCCAGCATGTCGGCAATACGGCCGACGACCGGTCCTGCGGCTAACCGCATCATGGTTGCGAGCCCGAAGAGAATCCCGAGCTGCTCGAAAGCAACGCCGCGCGCTTGAAAGAATAATGGCCAGAACGGCGAGGCTACTCCGAATGCGCCATAGATCGCCGCGTAAAGAACGATGAATGCTGCTAATGCGCCAAGACGAGCTGACCGCATTTCGCCGAATATGGGGCGCGCGAGCCGCCCGCCCAAGGTTCAACGTAGCCGGGTGGACTAGATTGAGGCCGTGGCTCGTAGCCCGCATTTCGCGAAAAGCGAAATGCGGGAAAGAACCCCGGGTTTCGCTGCCGCTTGACCCGGGCTACGGAGCTGTCGCCGTCACCCGGCCGCCGGCGTAAAAGCGTAGCCGTTGCCGTCTTTCGAGATCGTGCCGACGTTCGGCAAACCCCAATGATAGCCAGCCACCATCGCCTTGTCGGCGACGGCGCGATCGAACAGCTTTTTACGTGTCTCGACGGCCAGATCCGGCACATGATCGAAGACAGCCTGCCACTCCGGATGTTTGACAAACAGCGACTGAATGTTGGTGGCGTCGGCGGTGGCCAGCAACTGGCTGCCGCCGGAGCTGATGATATGCGCCGGATGACCTTGGGTATGCCCATGCGCGGGGAGGGCGGTATCCCGGGTGCAACGTCTGCTTCGCCATCGACTTGCTTGATGTTCTTCCAGCTGGGCAGGGTGGCCTGCACGCGTTGGGCAAGCCCACGCCGAGGCTCCGGGATCGACTCCACGGGTTGGGTCCACCATTTCATCTCGGCGGCGGGAACGATGATCTCGACATCCGGGAACATCTGGGCATTGTCCTTGCTCATCAGCCCGAAGATGTGGTCGCCGTGGAAATGCGAGATGATGATGGTTTTGACGTCCTTCGGATCAAGCCCGGCTGCCGCCATGCTCTGCGCGAGAAGGCCGGCCTTCGGCCCCCCGGTCTGCGCGCCGCCGGTGCCCGTGTCGATCAGCACCAGACGACCGCCGGTTCTGACCGCCAGGACCGTGAACGGGATCGGCACATACGCGTCGGTCAGTCCTCCCGCCTTGAGCTCCGTCTTGGTCTGCTCGACGTCGGCGCCTTTGATGAACTTTTCATCGTGCGGCTTCTCCCAGACGCCGTCGTAGAGGGAAATGACATCGATATCGCCAACCTTGTACTTTTTGAAGCTCGGACCTGCCGGGGTCTGTTGCGCCTCGGCCGCGCCGATGAATGCGATAGGCTTCGAAAGGCCGAACGCTGCACAGGCGCCGGCAGCGCCAAGAACGAGGTCGCGACGTGAGATTTGGAACATATGGACTTGTCCTCCCAATTGCGGAGCGTGAGGTCTCAATGATTTGAGCGGCAGCTCCCTGCACCGTTCGCGTCAATCCTATCGCAAGACGCTTGTCGGGTGGAGGTCATGAACCAACGTGAGAGCCCCCTTCGCATGCATGACCGTCACTGGCGTGCAGCCGACCGTATCTTTGGAGAGAGCCCCCGATGACTTCAACCACCCGCGGCGTCATTCTCATCAAGAATGGTCGTGTTTACGACCATGCCGGCAATGTCGACCTGCCGCCGATCGCCGACTTGCTGATTGTCGACGGCATGATCGCCGCCATCCGTGCCGGCATAGCGGGCGCCGTCGCGCGCGGAGAAGCGCCGGTCGAGCTCGGAGCGCGCGCCGTCGATCAGACCATCGACGCCACGGACAAGCTGCTGCTGCCCGGCTTCGTCAATGCCCATTACCACTCGCATGACGTTTTGCTCAAAGGCTGCTTCGAGACCATTCCGCTCGAGCTCTGGCTGCTCAACGCACTTCCTCCGGCGTACCCGAAACGAAGCACCGCCGAGATTCGCGCGCGCACCCTGCTCGGCGCACTGGAATGCCTGCGCAGCGGCATCACGACCGTCCAGGATCTCGCAACAATCTACCCTTTCGATGAAGAGCACCTCGATGCCATTCTCCAGGCATATGAGGACATCGGGATTCGCTGCGTTTTCGCATTGCAGTTTGCGGACAAGCCTGGTGCGCAAGCGGTGCCGTTCTGGGAAGAGGTGGTGCCCGCAGAGCACCGCGCGGCGCTGTCCGGATCCGTCGAGCCGTTCCAGGGCGTGGATCTGGCATCGCTCCTGCGAAACATCGTGGTATCGCAGAAGCGTCGGCATCCGCGCATCACGCTTGCGCTTGGGCCGACCAGCCCGGAGCGATGCACGCCGGAGATCTTGAGGACCCTTGCTGAGCTCTCCGGCAGCGAGGATGTTCCGGTCTATACTCATATCTACGAGTCGCGCGCGATGACGCTGATTGCGCGGCAGACGCATGCCTCGGATTCCGGGTCTCTGGTTCATTATCTTCAACGCGTGGGCCTTCTTACGCCGCGCGTGAACCTTGCGCATAGCGTCTGGATGGCGCCGGCGGAGATCGATCTGATCGCGCAAGCCGGCGCCAACGTTGTGCTCAACCCCGTCGGCAACCTGAAGACTCGCAGCGGAGTGGCGCCCATCCGCACCTATTTGCGCAAGGGCGTGGATATTGCGCTCGGCTGCGACAATTGCAGCTGCAGCGATGCGCAGAATATGTTTCAATCGATGAAGCTGTTCGCTTCGCTCGCCGCCATCACGCATCCCGAGCCTGGTCCCCCAACCGCGGCCGATGCAATCCGAGCGGCTACCATAGGCGGCGCGCGCACGGCCGGATTGGAAGGGCGGATCGGCGCATTGCAGGTGGGTCTGGCGGCGGACCTGTCCATCATCGACCTCACCGACCCATCTTTTGTTCCGCTTAACAGCGTGGCGCGCCAGGCCGTGTTCACGGAAAGCGGGCGCGGCGTTGAGACGGTGATCGTCGATGGACGCATCGTCGTCGCCGATCGCAAGATCACGACCATTGATGAACGCGCGTTGCGGGAGGAGGTGGCTGGGCTCATGAAGGTGCTGCGCAAGGACATTGAAGCCGTCGGCGACCGCAACAAGGCCATGTTGCCTTATCTCATGGAGGCGCAGCGCAGAACATGGAAGATCGATATCGGCCTCAATCGCTACGTTGGCAATGCGAACGATTGAGGACTCTAAAGGGAGTTTCCTCATGGCCGTGGGAGCGGGCATACGAGTAATCCCGGCGAGCGCGACTGACTCTCGGTCGCCGATCCGCTATCCACATGCAGCGGCTTACTGGATCGCCCGCCTGAAGCGGGCGACGACAGGTGCAACACAAGCGAACGCAGGGGAGATAGCAACATGAGAAACTCGTCAATCGCATTGCTCGCTCTGATCATGTTCACCTGCGGGTGGGGCGCGGCTTCCGCCCAGGACGCCTTCAACCTCAAGGTGGCCTGCGTCCTCGACGCGCAACATCCCGTCGTCATCGGCCTGCGTCACATGGCCGAAGTCGCGGAACAGCAAAGCGGCGGCCGGCTGAAGTTGAGCGTTTATCCGTCCAGTCAGCTCGGAGGTCAGCGCGAGGTCTTGCAGAATGTTCAGGCCGGCGTGGTTGACGGGGTCGTTGATGGCACCGCGACGCTGACGAACTTCGTGCCGCAACTCGCAGTCGTCGATCTTCCGTACCTGGCGAAGGATGAGACGGCGGCCTTCCAGCTGTTCGATGGGCCGGTTTTCGAGCAAGCGCTGGGCCCGCCGGCCGCGGCAGCCGGCTTTCATCTCGTGCAGGTCTGGGAGGTCACATTCCGCAACGTCTACACGCGTAGCCGGGCGATCAACCGCATGGCCGACCTGAAGGGACAGAAGATCAGGGTGATACCAAGCCCATCCTACATTGCGCTGTTCCGCGCGCTCGGAGCCGCGCCGACGCCGATGGCATTCGGCGAGGTCTACACCGCCCTGCAACAGGGCGTCATTGACGGCGCCGAGAATGATACCGTCACCTATCAAACGACAAGGCACATGGAGGTCGCGCGCAACCTCGCGCTGACGAGTCATATGATGCTGGCGAACACGCTTTTCATCAGCGAACGGATTTGGCAAAGTCTGCCGAATGATCTCAAAACCGTTGTCAGAAATTCGTCCATGCAGGCGCGAGGCACGGTGATTGCGGAGCGCGCGGCGCGCAACGCAAAAGCGTTGGACGAAGTTCGCACGGCCGGGGTGAACGTCACGCAGCCGGATCTCGGTCCTTTCAGGGACGCCGGACAACAGACCTACAAAGAGCTTGCGCAACGGCTCGGACCGGACCTGGTCGATCGAATCGTCGCAGCGACGAAATGAACGGCTTGCGAGCGCTTGCCCTCGGCGTTGACCGCGTAGTGGCAGGAATCGAGGCGAGCGTAATTGCGGTTCTGGTTGCCGTTCTGACGGCGATCACGTTTGCGCAGGTCGCTACGCGATACGTTCTGGGTGATCCGCTGATCTGGTCCGAAGAAGCCGCGCGTTATCTTTTCGTCTGGGTCTCGATGATCGGCGCGGCTCTTGCCATCCGCGAGGGTGGTCATTTCGGTCTCGACCTGCTGATCCGCCGCTTCCCGGCGCTGAAGCCGGTTTTAGGCCCGTTCGTAACGGTGATCACCTCGCTTTTTCTCATCATCCTGCTGAAGACGGGGATCGACGAGACGAAGCTGGCGTCGCTGCAATTTGCCATGACGTTCCCGATGCGGATGCAGTGGGCCTATCTGGCTTTGCCTGTCGGTGCCGGGCTGATGCTGTTTCACATGCTCATTCACGTCATCCGCTCGCCAAGCCTGCACATCCTGGATGTTCGCGAGCGGGTGGAGTGACGCCGTCGCTCGCCCTCTTCGTCGCGTTTATCGCAACCGGCGTCCCGATCGCGTTCGCGCTCGGAGCCGCCGCCCTCGCCGGCCTGTGGCTCATCGAGGGCGCGCCGTTGCGCATCGTCGCGAGCCGGATGTTCGCGGGCATCGATAATTTCTCGCTGCTTGCGATTCCGTTTTTTCTGCTTGCCGGCGAATTGATGGAGACCGGCGGCATCTCGCGGAGGCTGGTGGTCCTTGCCCGCGTGCTCGTGGGTCATGTCCGGGGCGGGCTCGGCAATGTCGTCCTGATAGCCATGCTGTTCTTTTCCGGTATTTCCGGGTTGACCAACGCCGACGCCGCGGCGATCGGATCGGTGATGATCCCGCCCATGAAACGGCAAGGGTTCGGAGCCGGCCATGCCGGCGCGATCGTGGCAGCCTCTGCCGGCATGGGCATTCTCGTGCCGCCATGCCTGACCATGGTGGTCTATGGCAGCATAACCAACACGTCCATCGCCACCTTGTTCGCTGCAGGATTTCTGCCGGCTTTGATCATGACGGCGGCGCTGATGCTGCATCTGCGCCTCGATGCCAAACGGCTGGGGCTGCAACCGGAGCCGCGAGCTTCCTGGCGCGAACGCGGACGGGCGATGCGGCAAGCTGCCTGGGCGCTGCTTCTGCCGGTCATCATTTTCGGCGGCATTCTCGGCGGAATTTTCACTCCCACCGAAGCCGCGGTTGTCGCGGTCATGTATGCGATCATAGTCGGCATGCTGGTTTATCGTGAGGTTACGCCGCGCTTTCTCATCCGTTCACTCATCCGCACCGGGGTCACTTCCGGCGTTGTGATGCTTCTGATCGGGGCCGCGAATATCTTTGCCTGGTTGATGACAGTGAGCGGCGTGCCGGCCGCGATCGCAGATGCGATCGGCCTCATCGGCGGCGGCAGGTTGATTTTCCTGCCTCTCTCCATTCTCGTGTTCCTGCCCCTGTTCGCGCTGCTCGACGGGTTGCCCGGCATGCTCATGATCCTGCCGGTCTTCGTGCCCATAGCGCAGCGACTCGGCGTGGACCTTATTCATTACGGAATTCTCATGACCGCAGTCATGGGAATCGCCCTCTTTCTGCCGCCGCTTGGCGTCGGGCTTTACATCGTGCTCGGGATTTCCGGTGCCACCCTGGGAGAGGTCAGCCGACATCTTTTTCCGTATCTCGCCACCATGACGGCCGTCGCGGTTGTCATCGCATTCGTGCCGTGGACCGTATACCTCGTGCCGCACATCTTCGGCCTGTATACACCGCCATAGGGGGCAATCCTGACCCTGTCATACCCGCGAAAACGGGTATCCAGTAAACCTCGAAGGTGAAGGTAGACGGCTTACTGGATCGTCCGCATTGCGCGGACGATGACAACGGGGGTCAGATGCTGAGCTGGATTAGATAACCGTCTGGTGGCGCTCGATGCAGATGCGGATCACTTCGTCAGGATCTCGCTTCCACCAGTTGTCGGCGGAAAGAATTTCGACGTCGCAATGGCCGCGATAGCCGGCGTCCTCGACCATGCCGCGCAGGCGCCGCAGATCGATGATGCCGTCGCCGGGCATGCCGCGATCAAACACGAGATCGCGCGTCGGCACGAGCCAGTCGCAGACGTGATAGGACAGGATGCGCTTGCCGCTGCGCGCGATCTGCCGGGGCAGATCCGGGTCCCACCAGACGTGATACGCATCGATGGCGACGCCGACGCCTTCGCCGAGGGCGTCACAGAGATCGTTGGCGTGCGCGAGCGTGTTCACGCAGGCGCGATCTGCCGCGGTCATGGGATGCAGCGGCTCGATCGCAAGCGGCACTCCGGCGGCACGCGCATAGGGCAATACGGCGGCGATGCCGTCGTGCACCTGTTGGTGCGCGCCGGCGAGGTCCTTCGATCCGGGCGGCAATCCTCCCACCACGAGGATCAGCGATCCGGCCTTGATTGCCGCGGCTTCGTCAATGGCGCGGCGGTTGTCGTCGAGAACGGCGCGCCGGCCTCTTTCGTCGACGGCCGTGAACATGCCGCCACGGCAAAGGCAGGTAACGGTCAGGCCGGCGGCGCGGATGAGCCGCGCCGCCCGCTCGACGCCGCATTGCTGCAGCACGTCGCGCCAGGGCGCAATCGCGGCAATGCCGGCGCGTACGCAGCCTTCGATCGCCTCCTCCAGCGACCACGATTTGACCGTCGCGGTGTTGATGCCGAGCCACTCGCGATCACGGGACAGATCGCGCATCACGCTTCCACGCCGCGGACCGCCATCACCGCGCGCATGCGCCTTGCCGCCATGTCCGCATCGGCAAGGAGGCCGGCGGCATCGGCAAGCCGGAAGAGCTCGGCAAGGTGGAGGGTAGAGCGCGCGCTCTCCTGGCCGCCGACCAGCGTGAAATGGTCCTGCAGGCCGTTGAGATAGGCCATGAACACCACGCCAGTCTTGTAGAAACGCGTCGGCGCCTTGAAGATGTGACGCGACAGCGGCACGGTCGGCGCGAGGATGGCGTGGAACGTCGCGGTGTCGCCGCGAGCAAGAGCGCCCAGCGCCGCCGCGGCAGCCGGCGCGATCGCATCGAAGATGCCGAGCAGCGCATCCGAGCAACCCTGCGCGTCACCGGCGATCAACTCGGCATAGTTGAAATCATCGCCCGTATACATGCGCACGCCTTGCGGCAGGCGGCGCCGCATCTTGATCTCCTTCTCCTTGTCGAGGAGCGAAATCTTTACGCCATCGACTTTGGCAGCGTTCGCCGCGATGACACCGACGGCGACATCCATTGCCTGATCGTGGTCGCCCGCTCCCCAATAGCCTGCGAGCGCCGGATCAAACATTTCGCCCAGCCAGTGGATGATCACGGGCTCTTTGACTTGACGGAGAATGCGGCCATACACCTTGGCATAGTCATCCCGCGTGTGGGCGGCCCTGACCAAGGCCCGGCTGGCCATCAGCACAATCCGACCGCCCAGCTTCTCGATCGCCGCGCACTGGTCCTCATAGGCGCGAATCACGTCGTCGATCGTTGCTTCGGCAGCAGGCTCGAGGTGATCGGTACCAGCGCCGGACGCGATGAGCGCTCCCGGAAATTGCCTGGCGGCGTCAAGGCTCCTTGCGATCAGCTCGAGCGAGGTCGGCCAGTCGATGCCCATGCCGCGCTGTGCGGTATCCATCGCCTCGGCGACGCCAAGCCCAAGTGACCAGAGGTGGCGGCGAAACGCGATGGTGCGTTCCCAATCGATGGCGGCGCCAAGCCACGGATCGATGCTGGCGAGGGGATCGGCAACGACGTGCGCCGCCGCGTAGGCGATGCGATTGAAGGGCGGCTTTGCAACGGGAAGGCTGCGCGTGGGTCGGGTGGCGTAAGGCGCAAGCGTGCCGCCGGGGACGGGGAGATTGAGTGTCGGCATCACACCGTAAGCGGCGGGATATCGATCCAACGCCGCTCCTTCCAGCTCTTGAGCCCAGCCTCGGCGAGTTGCACGCCTTTTGCCCCTTCCAGCAGCGTCCATTTGAAGGGCGCATTCTCGAACAAATGGCGGATGAACATCTCCCATTCGCTCTTGAACCCGTTCTCGTACGCCATGCTGTCGGGGACCTCGCTCCAGGTCTCGAAGAAATTGATCGCCTGCGGCACATCCGGATTCCAGACCGGCCGCGGCGTGTTCACCCGCGCCTGGTTCCAGCATTTCTGCAATCCCGCCACCGCCGAGCCGTGGGTGCCGTCGACGTCAAACGTGACGAGATCATCGCGGCGCACGCGAGTGCACCAGGAGCTGTTGATGTGCGCAATGATCCCGCCTGCAAGCTCAAAGGTTGCGTAGGCGGAATCATCCACATCCACGTCGTATGCGTTGCCGTCCTCGTCCCAGCGTTTCGGGATGTGGGTGGCGCCGAGGCAGGACACGCTCTTGACCTCGCCGAACAGGTTGTCGAGGACGTAGCGCCAGTGGCAGAGCATATCGAGGATGATGCCGCCGCCGTCCTTCTTGCGATAGTTCCAGGATGGTCGTTGTGCCGGCTGCCAATCACCCTCGAACACCCAATATCCGAACTCGCCCCGCACCGAGATGATGCGTCCGAAAAACCCGGCATCGATCAGCGTGCGCAGCTTGAGCAGGCCGGGAAGAAAAAGCTTGTCCTGCACCACGCCGTGACGCACGCCCGCCTGTTTTGCTGCCCGGGCGACGGCGAGCGCATCTTCCAGGTTCTCGGCGATCGGCTTTTCGCAATAGATGTCCTTGCCGGCGGCAATGGCCTCGTGCAGCAGCTTGGCGCGCAGCTTGGTGGTGGCGGCGTCGAAGAACAGGGTGTCATCCGGATTCTTGAGCGCCTCGTCGAGCTTTGTCGTCCACCGTGCGATGCCGTGTGCCTTGGCCAACTCCGCAACCCTGCCTTCGTTGCGGCCGACCAGGATGGGGTCCGGCATCACCCGATCGCCATTCTTGAGCGCGACACCACCTTGCGTCCGGATCGCGAGGATCGAGCGGATCAGGTGTTGGTTCATCCCCATGCGGCCGGTGACGCCGTTCATGATGATGCCGAGACGATGCTGCGCCATTTCTCACTCCATCCCCAACAGCCGATAAATGCGGCGGGTATATTCGCCAAATTTCTCGCTGGTCTTCACGTCCAGCGTGCGTGGATGCGCGAAATCGACGGCAAAATTGTCCGCCATGCGCGCAGGACCCGCAGTCAGCACGATCACGCGCGTGCCTAGGAACACCGCTTCGCTGATGCCGTGGGTCACAAAGACGATGGTCTTCTTCGCCTCTTCCCAGATGCGCAAAAGCTCAAGATTCATTTTCTCGCGCGTGAGCGCGTCAAGCGCGCCGAACGGTTCATCCATCAGGATAAGCTTGGGGTCGTGAATGAGCGCGCGCGCGATGGCGGCGCGCTGCTGCATGCCGCCTGAGAGCTGGTAGGGATATTTGTCCTCGTGGCTCTTGAGCCCGACCAGCGCCAGGAGGTCGCGCGCACGGGCGCGGCTCGCCGTCATGGAAAGCCCCAGTATCTCTGCCGGGAGAAGGACATTGTCGATCACGCGGCGCCATTTCAACAGCAGCGGCTGCTGAAAGACCATGCCGATATCGCGGGAGGGGTCAAACGGCTCCCGCGGCGAGCCCATGGTCAACTCACCGGAGTCACAGGTGTGCAGGCCGGCGAGGATCTTCAGGAGCGTGGTCTTGCCGCAACCCGACGGGCCAACGAGGGCGACAAGCTCTCCCGCGGCAACGTCGAAAGTCACCTCAGAGATTGCGAGAAAATCCGTGCCCTGCGTGCGGTAGACTTTTTGCACACCGGCGATGTGGATGAATGGCTCAGCCATAGGTGCTACGACAGCCGCGCGTCGCTTACCACCAGCAGCCGCTCGAGCCCCAGCACCAGGCCGTAGAGAACCACCCCGATCAGGGTGATCAGGATGACTGCCATGAACATGGCGGCGGTATCGAGCGTCACCTGCACCTGCAGCATGAGGTAGCCCAGGCCACGATCGGAGCCGAGAAACTCGCCGACGATCGCGCCGGCGACGGCGAGAATGGCCGCTACCTTCGTGCCGGAAAAAATGTAGGGCAGCGCCCCGGGAAGCTGAATTTTGACGAACAGCTGCCAGCGTGAGCCACGCAGCGTGCGCACCAGATCGAGCAGGTCAGGTTCGACCTCGCGCAACCCGCGCGCGGTGGTCAGCACGATTGGAAAGAAACAGATGGCGAATGCCATCAGCGCATTGGGACCCACTCCGTACTTGAACCATACGATGATGAGCGGCCCGAGCGCCACCTTCGGAATCATGTTGAGGCTCACCAGAAGCGGCATGACGGCCATCTCCAGCCAGCGGAACCACGAGAACAGCAGCGCCGCGCCTATTCCGAAAACGACGGCGAGGATGAAACCGCCGAAAATCTCCGTGCTCGTGACGGTGATGTTCTCCAGCCAGCGATAGTTCGGCACGAAGAGGGCGCGAAGCGTGTCGTACGGCGAGGGCATGACGAATTTCGGCACCTCACCGAGCTTGACGAACAAATACCATGCGACCACCAGCCCGAGGTGGCTCAGCACTGCCAAGGCGTAGCGTTGGGTTGCCTGCGGCGTCATGACAGCCAGCGCTCCAGGTTCGCGCGCACGAAGCCATCGTCATTGAGATGCGGGTAGCCGGCGTGGACGCGGTCGATCTCTTCTTTCTGTCCCGGCCCCAATATCTCCTCGGGGTCAAGGCACCAGATTCCCTGCAGCAGCCCCTGGCGACGCAGGATCTCGTGGCAGCCGGCGATCACGCCCTGAAAACCGTTAGCGACATCAAAGATCGCGGCATTGCAGTCGGTGATCTGCGCATCCAGCGCCAGGAGGTCGGCGCTCACAGCGTCTGCCGCGGTCGCTGCATGAACCCGCTCCAAGAGCTCGACTGCTGTTTTGACCCAGACACTCCAATGACCGAGCAGTCCGCCCTTGATGCGGACCGTGCTGGTGCGCCCATTCACCGCAACCGTGAAAGGCGTGATGAGGTCAAGAAGGATGTGATCGTCGTTTCCGGTATAGAGCGTGATGCGTTCGGCGGCGTCAGCTTCCACCACGCCCCTTACAACGTCGAGGGTGCGGTAGCGATTGAATGGCGCAATCTTCACCGCGACCACGTTCTCAATGGCGGCAAAACGGCGCCAGAACGAGACCGGCAGCACAAGTCCGCCCACCGCAGGCTGCAAATAGAAGCCAACCAAAGCAATCTCGGCGGCTACGGCCCGCGCGTGGGCGATGAGCTCGTCCTCAGTCGCGCCCTTGAGGGCGGCGAGCGACAGCAGGCCCGCGTGATAACCGATCTTCCGCGCGGTCTGTGCTTCCTGGACAGCCTGCGCGGTGCTACCGGCAATTCCGGCTATCATGACGGGCGCACGCGCCGTCCATTCGGCTGCGCTGCGCATCGCGAGCTCAAGCACGGGGCGATAGAGACCGGCCTCGCGAATGGCAAACTGGGTCGTGTGAACGCCGACAGCAAGACCACCCGCGCCAGCATCGAGGTAATAGCGGGTGAGGGCGCGCTGGCGGCGCGCGTCGAGCTTGCGATCCGCATCGAGCGCGAGCGGATGCGCAGGGATGACCATGCCTTTGCGCAAGGCGCCGAGCACCTGTGGCGGCCAATCCTGCCAACGCAATCCCATGTATGATGCTCGGCGGCTACAGGTTCAGAATGCGATATGTCGGGGCGGGTTTCAAACCCGGCCTACACAGGGCGAAGCAACATTGACAGGCGCTGAGTCATCGCGCCAAATCGTTGCGACACGGTCAAGCCCTGGAGCCAGCATGAAAGTCATCGCCAAACTCATTTCGGCCGCGCTTGGCGCAGTCGCCCTTGGCGCATCTCCGGCATCGGCGCAGAAGATCACGTTCACCCTCAACTGGGTCGCGGGAGGCGATCACGCGCCCTATTTTTATGCGCAGAAGATGGGCTCCTACAAACAGGCCGGCCTCGACATTGATATCGAGACAGGGCGGGGTTCGGCTGCCTCGGCACAGAAGGTGGGCGCCGGTCAGTCGCAACTCGGCCTTTCCGACATGGCGGGGGTGCTCCTTTTCCGGGGCAAGGGCGTCAACGCCGTCGGCGTGATGAACGTCTATGCCAATTCGCCGCAGGGGCTTTATTGGCTCAAGAGCTCGGGCATCGAGAGCGTAAAGGATCTTGCCGGCAAGAAGATCGGCAATCCCGCCGGCGACGGCGCGCGCACCATGTGGCCGGCGCTGGCGAAAACGGTCGGCATCGATCCGGGGTCGGTGACATGGGTCAACATCGACGCCAACGCCAAGCTCAGCGCGCTCAAGGCAAGGACGGTAGACGCGACCACGTCATTCTTCAACCTGCACCACGTCTTCGCGCGCGAGCTCGGCAGCGACATGGGCTTTCTCGCGTGGAAGGATGCTGGCGTTAATCCCTATGGCAACTCCATCATCGCCAATGGCCCCTGGCTCAAGGCAAACCACGACAAGGCAGACAAGTTCGTGAAGATCACGCAGAAGGCGTTCGCAGAATGCGTGAAAACCCCGGAGCCCTGCATCAAGGCGCTGGTGGAGGCGAATGGGGCGCTGCTCTACCAGAATGAGCTCGACAACTGGCATCTCGTCACCATGCTGATGAACGATGAGACTTCGCGCACCGTCGCGCTCGGCTGGCACGATGATGCGCGCATGGCCAACGACTACAAGCTGGTCGATGAATATCTGAAGATGGAAAAACCCTACGACGTCAGAACGGCCTATACCAACGAGTTCCTGGACAAGAACGTGAAAATGCCGCCAATCCACCCGCCGAAGCTGTTCTGAAGCTCCCGCGGCCGTCATCGCCCGCTTCAAGCGGGCGATCCAGTAATCACCACTCGTCGTACCTGACGCGCGTCGCGGGTCGACACTGAGATTCAGCCGAGCTTGCAGAAATTACTGGATGCCCCGCATGCGCGGGGCATGACGCCGTGGTCGGATTACTGATTACCGACTCCTCATTATCCGAATTCCGCGCCGACGACGGCGAAAGTGCGCGCCGGATCGTCGAAGCGCGTCGAGCGGCCATGCAGCATGCGCGTGAACGGCCGCACGGGGGCGAAGCCCCGATGCTCCAAGAACGTGCGCACCTCGGTCTTGGCATCGGCGAGGTCGATGAGCAGCGGCGTCTCGATGGAGGCGATCGCGCGGGCAAGAATGGCGCGGGCGATGGCGTCGTCCTCGGCGACAAGGGGACCAATATGCGCGGCGATTCGACCGTCGCGTCCGAGACAAAAGCCGACAACGCGATTGCCTGATTGGGCAATGAGCTCCGCTGCCGGCAGGCGCCCGCGCAGGCCGGCGAGCACGGCGCCGCGTTGTGCCCCGAATGCCGCGGCATCGAAAGCGCGGAGCGCGGGCCAATCGTCGTCCTGGATGGCGCGGATCGTCACGTTTGGCCGGGTGGAGAAACACTCGACCGCCCCGGGTGGATCGGTTTGCCCGTTCCGGCGCAGCCGGTGCAGTCCCCAGCAATCCTCAAATCCAAGCGCCCGATATACGGCGCGTCCGTCGGGCGTGGCATCGAGCACGGGAATAAGGCGCGCAGCCGACAACTCATCGACCGCGCGGCGCATCAGCAGCGTCGCCAATCCGCGGCGGCGATAGGGCCCGGCCACCAGCACCATGCTGATCCAGGCGAAGCGGCCGTCGTAAGGCAGCGTCGCCGTTGTCGCGACGATGCGCCCCGCCCGCGTGTGCGCCGCGTAGACGCGTCCCAGCTCGATGAAGATACGCCAGTCGGCGGCGACCTGATTCCACCGCGCCTCGCTCACCAGCGCGGCGACGTCGTCGAGCTCCGCCGGGGAGAGCGAAGCCTTGACCTCGATGCGAAGCTCAGAAATTTCCATCCCGCACGTCGAAATGGGTATCCTTGCCAAGGCTTGGCATCCCGCGCGCGACCCAGTCGGCGGTCCAGTCGATGAGCCTCATGAGCGGCACGTTGGGATAGCCGAACAGCCGCATCGCCTCGGCAGCATTGACGAGCCAACAATCCGGCGCCTCCGTTCCCGTGAAGCGAGGCGCCTTGCCAAGTCGCTCACCGAGGCACTGCGCCAGCCAGCGCACGCTGATCGTCTCCGGCCCGCTCACATTGAGCGGGCTCGCAGGCACGGTGCAATGCAACAGCGTGCGCAACACCATGGCATTGGCATCGCCTTGCCAGATCATGTTGACATGGCCGCTGGCGAGATTGATCGGCTCTCCCGCGAGCACGCGCGAGGCGATGTCGTGGAGCACGCCGTAGCGCATGTCTATCGCATAGTTGAGGCGAATGATCCGGCCCGGCGTGCCGTGCAGTCTTGAAAAGTATTGGAACATTGCCTCGCGTGCGACGCAGGAATTGGCGTAGTTGCCAGGCGGCGGCGTCGCCGGCGTGCTCTCGGTGGCGCCGCCGTGCTGCACGTTGACGTAAGGGTACACGCAGCCGGTGGAGTAGGCGACAATGCGTGAACCCACGAAGGCTTCCGCCACCAAAGCCGGCACATGTGCATTCATCGCCCAGGTGAGGTCCTCGTGACCGGCGGAGCCGAACTTACGGCCGGCCATGAAAACGACATTCGCCAGCTTCGGCAGCGCCTCGATCTGCTTGCGGTCGAGAAGATCGGCGGCGATGCACTCTATGCCCCACCCCGCGAGGTCCTCGCGCAACCCTTTTTCTGTGAAGCGCGCGACGCCGACCACCCGCTTGTCTGGCGCCGCGCGCTTGGCAAGGCGCGCCAGCGTCGGGCCAATTTTTCCGCCGACACCGAGGATAATGAGATCTCCAGGAAGCGCGGCGAACTCCGCCACCAGCGGCGCGCAAGGCGTGGTCATCACGTCTTCCAGGTGCGCTACGTCGCGCAAGGCATCCGGCAGCGCAGCTACTGGTTGCGTCATGCGCTTCTCGATGGCTGCTGGTTCGTTGGGTTGGCAACTCCCGGCGAGCTGACCGGGCGTTTAAGGCTGGCGATAATGGCGCGCAGTGCATTTTTGCCGGCATCCGCGGACTGCGCATCGGACGCCACATGGGCGGCGTGGATGCGCTCGTGCACGAAAGCGAGCTTCCAGATCACCGGCGGCGGCAACACGAAGGGATAGAGATCCGGCTGGCCCATGCTGCGATTGATGGAGTTGACGGCGAAGGTGAGCGGCAGCCAGGTATCTATGATGCGATCCATCTCGGCCATGTGCGGGTCGAAGTCGATGACGGCGTCGAGACCGGCGCCCTTGGCGACCTGCGGCCGCAGCCGCAGTCCGAAGGCAGCTGCGGTCTCCAGCGTATCGACCATGTGAAAGTAGTGCGCCCAGGTTTCGGCAAAATCCTCCCAGGGATGCGCGCTGGCATAAGTTGTGACAAAATTATCGGACCAGTCGCGAGCCGGCCCCGTCGCGTAGTAGCGCGCCAGCGCCGCCTGGTAATCCTCGCGTTCGTCGCCGAACAGTTGCCGGAATTCGCCCAGCGCCGGCGTGTCCGCCACCAGGTGATCCCAATAATAATGCGCGATCTCGTGCCGGAAATGCCCGAGCAAGGTGCGATAAGGCTCGCCCATGGATTTGCGCTGGCGTTCGCGTTCGGGATCGTCGGCCTCCGCGACATTGAGGGTGATGAGCCCGCCGGCGTGGCCGGTCACGACCGGCGCCGACTCTGTAGAACCCTGCGGCGCCGGAGAGAGAAAGTCGAACGCAAGACCGTTTGCATCTTCCGCCCGCGTCGTGAGAGGCAATCCAAGCTTGAGGAGCGTATAGAACAGCCGATGCTTGGCGAGCTCGATCTTTCGCCAATGCAGCAGGTTCTCCGGTACGGTGAGGTCTGGGATCGTGCGGTTGTGGCGGCAGGCGGCACAAAAAACTTCGGGATGATCATTAGGCAGGAGCCAATTGCACGCGTCATGCCGTGCATTGGCGCAAAACCGAACCAGCGGCTGCGGGTCGGCGAGCGCACGCCAAAGTTCGCCGGCCTCCAGCGCCGTGACGGTCTGCCGATGCGGCAGATATCCCAGCGCAAGCCCACAACTCTCGCAAGACGTGTTCTCGAAATACAGCGGTTGCCCGCAGTTCTGGCATTCAAACAGCTTCATTTCAGGAAACTCTCCGACCGTCATCGCCCGCTTCAGGCGGGCGATCCAGCAGTCACCGCTCAGGCCGTTGGCTACTGGATGCCCCGCATTCGCGGGGCATGACGTCCCGGAAGGCTGTCATCCGTCCTCTGGTAATCGTAGCCCGCCATGAAATCCTCCACGAGCTTGTTGAACTCGCTCCAGTCGGTTTCCCGGTAGGAGTGGTTGCGAATGATGAATGACGCGCCGGCATAGAACTTCTCGTATTGGAGATGCCGGCCGGCGAATTCCGAGCCCACCATGTCCCACGCCAGCTTGAACAGCTTCATGCGCGTGACGGCGTCGGCCTGGGGCGTCTGCCAGTACGTGGCGAACTCTCTTCCCAGCTCTGCATCATCCATGATCGAGATGTCCGCGGGCATCTGGAATACGCTGCCGCCGCACAGCTCGCGCAGCTCGTCGATGAACTCGCTGTAGTTCTGCGTGCACCAGTCGAGACCCGCATACATGAACCGGCGATTGAAGCAGACGTAGCCCGGCGGCCAATCTTCGCAGGCATTGATCTGCCCATGCACCAGGCCGCCGATCGTGCTCTCGACCGCCGCCATTTTGCCCAGCGTCTCACGCACTGCCGGAACCTGATCGGCACCGGTTGCGTGCGCGACCTTGCTGCACAGGCCGAGCAGAAGGCGCATTTTCGACCAGTAGCGGACGTTTGATTGATGGTTGCCGAAGCAATGGCTCGGTGTCGTTATGTAGATATCGCGCGAAAGCAGCGCATCGTCGTGCACGAACACCTTCTCCCAGGGCACCTTGACGTTATCGCACAGCAGCATGCTGTCGCTTTCATCGTAGCGCCAGGCGAGCGGCGAATCGAATTGCGAGGTGGCGCCGAGCACAGCCGGTTTGCGCGACCATAGGGTAAGACCGGGCGCGTTGCAGGCAATGGCGCACGTGATCGCCTCCTTTTTCTGGTCGGGCGCGAGCGGGATGACGTTGCCGATCCATATTTCGTTGGCGTAGAGCGCGCCCGTGGCGAGCATCTTCATGCCGGAGATCACCACGCCGCTGTCGTCCTCCCGCACTACGCGAAGCGTCGGCACCGGGATGTTCTGCTTGTGATAGAATTCTGGGTTGCGCGCCGCCTGCGGCGGGACCACCGCATAAACCACATAGACGTCGTTGTCGCGGATGTGGCGGTAATAACGCAGGAGATTGTCGGCATGCGCGCACGGGCCGGGCAATGCGTCGGGCTTCATGGCCATGCCCGTGACGAAGGAAGCGACGTGATCGGGCGAGCGGCCGAACATCCCCAAGGTAAGATCGGCGATCTTGCGGTGCCCCAGCATGCGGCGCTGGAGGTCATCGCGACTGCGCGGGCGAAGGAAGTAGATCGCGTGGCGCGATCCGTCCTCTTCGTACGTGAGGACATCGCGGTTCGCCGGATCCGCCTTCATCTCGTAGATTGCGGCAACCGTCGCAGCGGCGCCGCTGAAGGCAGGATGGCGCGTAACGTCGTCCACCTTCTCGCTGCCCACGTAGACGCGACGGCCATCGCGCAGCGTTTCAAGATGCTCTTTCCCCGTGCGCAGCATGGCTCGCTCCTGTTGTGTGCTCCCTGCGATTTTACCTGTCGGGATGCCGAGCGGCCATTTTCGCGTTCCTATATTTGCCCGCAGTCACAGCGGGGGCCGCCAGCCTGGGCACTCGCGCCGCCAACCAGACCCCGGCCAGGATCAGCAGCAGCCCGACAACATGAAAGCCCATAATGCGCTCGCCGAGAAAGATGCCGCCGAGAACCGCGGTGTAAAGGGGCACCAGATGCAGGAAGGGCCCGGATCTGTTCGGGCCAATGAGCTCCACGCCCCTGTTCCAGGCTGCAAACGCCAGCAGACCGGGGAAGATCGCCACGTACAGCGCCGCAGTCATCGTGGGCGCCGTGAATTCGATGGATTGGCCAGAGGCGATCTCAAATACCGCGAACGGCATTGTTCCGGCCGTGGAAATCACCGCGACAGCGAACAGAAGACTCAGCCAATGCACCGGGGGGCGCAGGCGCAGGTAGGCGACGTAGATTGCAAAGGCGGTCATTGTAAAGACGACCAGGAGATCGCCCTGATTGAATTTCAACTGCGCCAAGGCCCCGAGGTCGCCCGCTGTGAGAATAACAATGACGCCGATGAGCGAGATTGAGATTCCCAGTATTTGCACCAAGCGGATCCTGTCGCGAAATATGAGGGCGCCGGCAGCGATGATAAGAACGGGAACGAGTGAGTTCATGATCGAGGCATTGAGGGCGGTGGTATGCTGGAGCGCGACATATTGCAGTGCGCTGAACAGCATGCCACCAGTCAGCCCCAGCCAGAGCACGATGCCCCAATGCCGTCGCAGCAACGGCCAATCCTGATTGATCTTAGCTCGCGCGACAAACCAAAGTATGAAGGCGGGGACCAGCCACCGGATAGTTGCAATCGTCAGCGGCGGGATGTGGCCAGCAACCGCGCGCCCTACCACATGGTTCCCCGACCAGCAAAGGGATGCGAATGCGAGGACAAGATACGCATTCCCCCCGGCCCAAGTTCGCAGACGGCGGACGAGTTGAGCCATCGCATAGCTTTCGTTGCGTGCCGTCATGGCCGTGCTTGTCACCGCAACTCGGGTTTACCCGAGTTGCGGCACTCCACTCAGTGCGAACCTCGGGCAAGCCCGAGGTTCGATGCCATCCACGTCTTTGTCAAAGAAAAGCAAGTCGTGGATGACCAGAACAAGACTGCCCTCGGACTTGATCCGAGGGTCCGGTCATGACGGAGAGTGGTGCGTCAACTTGACCGAACCCGCTTCGCTAAAGGTCGAAGCCGTTGTCCCGGGCGAGGTTCTTCAGCGATGTCTCGGGCCGAGCGCCGAGATGCCCAATCACCTCGGCGGCGGCCAAGGCGCCAAGCCGGGCGGCGTCGCGATAGTCGGCCCCGCGCGCCATTCCGACCAGAAATCCCGCCGCGAACAAGTCGCCCGCCCCTGTACCATCGATCACGCGCTCGACGGGGTATGCGCCAACGGCCTGGGTTTCATCCCGTGTGACGACCACGCAGCCCCGCTCGCTGCGCGTGACCACGGCAGCTCGGGCATCCTGGCGCAGGGCATTGAGCGCCGTGTCGAAATCGGCCGTTTGGTACAGGCTGTGCAGCTCACGTTCATTTGCGAACACGAGATCAACCGTCCCGGTGCGGATGAGATCGAGAAATTCCGCCCGGTAACGATCGACGCAAAAGGCATCCGACAGGGTGAGCGCTACGTCGCGATCGGCATCATGCGCCAGCTTGGCTGCTTTCAGGAACGCCTGTTTGGCATGCGGCGGATCCCAGAGATAACCTTCGAGATACACGATCGAAGTCGCAGCCACCAGCTCCGGGTCGATGTCGGTTGAGAATAAATCCTGCGCGGCGCCCAGATATGTGTTCATGGTGCGCTCGCCATCGGGAGTGACCAGCACGTAGCACCGCGCCGTCGCCGGTCCCGTTGCGGCGGCCGGGGTGGCGAAGTGAACGCCGGCAGCGCGGATGTCATGGGCGAATACGCGCCCAAGCTCATCATCCCTGACCTTTCCGACGAACGCGGCGCGCGCACCGAGACTCGCGGCTCCGGCCACCGTGTTTGCCGCCGAGCCGCCGGAGATCTCCAGGGCCGGGCCCATGGCTTCGTATATTCTGGCGGCGGCCGGCGCGTCAACCAGTTGCATGGAGCCCTTATGCATATTTTGCTTCATCAAGAAGTCGTCTTCGGTGCGCGCGATCACATCGACGATTGCATTGCCAATGCCGAGTACGTCGAAACGGGCCGCATCCATAAGATAGCTCCGGGTGAAACGCGCGCACTATACTGACCAAGCTCATCGAGGCAATCGCCACCGCAGATGCCAATTCGGGAGCGATCAGGCGGCTGCAACGAATCCCAAGGGCGACAAGTCGGGAGATCTTGAACGTCACGAAGGAGCGGTCGCTGATGGTCGAGTCCGACCCACAGCTGACTCTGACGGTCTGGCCCGTCGGCTCGTGGGTTGAGAAATACCTTGCATACCGCTCTAACCTGGAGGGCAACCCGATACGCTGCATATGGTTCTGGCTCATGGGCATCGAATGCAAATTGATCAATTAAAACGCCGCGAGTTCATCACGTTGCTTGGCGGTACGGTGGCGGCGTGGCCGGTTGTAGCGCACGCACAGCAGCTGGGCATGCCGGTGATTGGGTGTCTGGATGCCGGCTCCGCCGCCGACCGGACACACGCCGTGGCCGCATTTCGGCAGGGCTTGGCCGAGGCTGGCATTGTCGAGAATCGAAACGTGGCGTTTGAATTTCGCTGGGCCGACGGTCAATTCGACCGATTGCCGGGACTGGCAGCCGATCTGGCGGGCCGCAAGGTGGCAATCATCGCCGCGTTCGGTAACGCCGCGGCTCGGGCCGCAAAGGCTGCGACCAAGACCATACCTGTCGCATTTGCGGGCAGCAGCGATCCGGTCGCCGTCGGTCTCGTCACCAGCCTCAACCGGCCGGGCGCGAACGTGACCGGCGTGAGCATCTTGAACCAGGAGCTGGAATCGACGCGGCTCGAGCGGCTGGTGGAGGTCGTTCCGCGCGCAACCACGATCGCCTTTCTGGTCAACCCAAACAGCCTGACCGCGGCTCCAAAACTGCGAGAGATGGAGAATGCAGCGCGCATGTTCAATCGCCATTTGCACGTGCTGAACGCGCGCAGCGAAAGCGAGTTCGAATCGATCTTCGCGACAGTCGAGCAACAACGGATTGGAGCAATGGTGGTCACCTCCGACACCATGTTCTCGAATGAAAGCGCAACTCTTGGCCGTGCATCGGCCCGTCATACGGTGCCTACGATGGGGGCCTATCGCGATTTCACACGGGCGGGCGGCTTGATGAGCTATGGAAGCGACCTGGGCGACGCATATCGTCGCGTGGGATTATGCGTGGCGCGCATTCTCAAGGGAGAAACGCCGAGCGATCTGCCAGTTACGCTATCCACAAAAGTCGAGTTTGTCTGCAATTTGCGGACCGCCAATGCGCTCGACCTGAAGATCCCACCGCAGCTTCTCGCAATTGCCGACGAGGTGATCGAATAGGTGCGCCAGCCGCAAAGCTGGTGCGATCCAGCCGGTGAAAGTCCGGTCCAAGTAAGGAGTAGCGTCCGCTTGGTAGCGAGTGTTGCGTGACCGCTGGCGACAGCGGTTGCGAAGCGTACACAGCGATTGCATGGGGTGTGGGATTGAGCCACGAAAGGTCAGATATCGCAGGGGCCGAGAGTCTTTATTCGCTCGAAGGCAACATGTGCGGCACCGCTATGCGAGGTGCTGTCGCCCTGCCGGGGTCTAAGGCCACATCACTTGCAAAGGGATCGCGTCGGAAGCTGGGAGGTCTCGTGTCTGGCCGTCAGCGTCGAGTGAGAGGGACGGTCCGCATCGGGAAGGTGAGGAGCCGTAGCCGATGATGCACGGGCACGAGAAGTCTGACCCTGCCATAGTAGCTGTGAAGCCGACGAACAAAGCGGAGCGATCTGCCGCGGAGTTGGTGGAGCCAAGGGCGGGGACCAAGGGGAATGAGAGTCAACCAAGCACGTGCCGGACTCAGTGCCGGATAAGCGTGACACAGGACGTTGGCTCGCATACGGCAACTTACTGCCGTCACTACCCGAGGTGGGAGCCGTATGCGGGAAAGCCGCACGTACGGATCTGTGCGGGGGGCGCGAGGTAACTCGCGTCCCTACCGCGAAGTCCAGCTAAGGCCGGCTCTTGGCCGGAAGCGTGAGTGCCGCTTCGTGCCGCTGACAACTCGATCACCCGTCCGCGATCCGTCTGAACTCTATGTGCGTCCAGCAGCTGAGAGCATTTACTTAGTGCCCGACAACCTCGCGACCAGCCGGTATAGATATTCCTGGCCATCGAAGAACGCTTTCACCAGCACTCGCTCGTCCTTACCGTGAGCGCGCACATCGTCGACATTGCCGGCAAGACCGGAGTGGCCGTAGGTTGGAATGCCGGCATTACGTAAATAACTGCCGTCGGTGGCACCGGCGCTCATCACGGGAACCACCGGGGTGCCGGGCCAGAATTCGGAGGAGGTCTTCTGGATCGCACCCATGATCTCCTCATTCAGCGCGGACGGCATGCTCAGCACCGGCTCGCCTGTCGGCGTCACGGAAATCTGCTCGTCAGCGAGAACCCGCACGAGCGTCGCTCTGACCTCGTTGACCGGCTCGCCTGGCATGATGCGGCAATTGACGGTAGCGCGCGCTACCTGCGGCAGCGCGTTATAAGCATGCCCGCCTTCGAGCTGAGTCGCCACACAGGTGGTGCGTAGCTGCGCATTGTAGGTGGGATTCGCGGACACCCGGGCAAGCGCAGCCGGGTCCGGGTGCTGGGATATGATTGATCTTATATCGGCGGCCATCAGTTCGCTCTCAAGCTCAGCGGTCCGTGAAAAATAAGCGCGGGTAGTCTCAGTCATGCGGAACGGGAAGCTGAATTTTCCGAGCCGCGTGAGACCTTCGGCCAGATGATAAATGGCGTTGTCGGACGCCGGTAGCGAGCTGTGACCACCGCGATTCTTCACTTCCAGCCGATAGCTAAGCGTCACTTTTTCGCTGGTCTGAACGCTATTGCGTATCGGCTTTCCGTTCTTCAGACCGACGCCGCCTCCCTCGTTGAGCGCAAATTCAGCGTCGATTAAGCTCCGATGATTCTTCAGGAGCCATTGAATCCCCAGGGCGTCGCGATCGAGAGTCTCCTCATCAGTCTCCAAAGCGACAATGATGTCCCGATCCGGCTTATAGCCCTCCTGCCTGTAGCGTATGAGGTTCGCAACAAAGACGGCGGCCATGAACTTGTCGTCGCCTGTGCCCCGCCCGTAGAAAAAGCCGTCCTTCTCAATCAACTTGAACGGGTTGACCGACCAATCCTCAGGTCGTGCCTCAACCACGTCGAGATGAGCGAGCAGCAAGATCGGCTTGCGTGCGCCGCTGCCGCGTAACCGGGCGACCAGATTGCCCTTGCGCGGCGCTGGCTTGAACACTTGCACATCCCCAGCGTCGAATCCTGCCGCCCGCAGCCGTGCAGCCATCGCGTCGCCAGCGCGCCCGGTATCGCCGCTTTCGGTAACGGTGTTGATCTCGACAAGCTCTTTGTAGATATCGAGTGCAAATTGCTGTTGAACGGTCAGGGACTGGGCACCTAACGGCTGTGCGACGCATGCCACGCAGCCCAGGGCCAAGATCGCAAGAGCGATCGTGGAAAGTCGTGTCATCGTGTCCTCCCGATCATAACCGCGCGCACCCGGTACGGTGGTTGACATACCGCGAAGATAATGGACGTCGTGACGGGCTCGTTAGTTGGTCGAGGTTGAAGCGAATCGCTACTCTCTGACGCCATGACGGGCAACTCGCCTCTTCAGTCATCTTAATGGCCTGACGGCACGTTCCGCGTCAGGCGAACGTGCCATGACCAAAGCGATCCCAGCCGAGAACCGCGTGTACCATAGCGATCGAAATCATCGCGGCAATCGCGGCCAAGTGAAAACCACGGTGCGTGGCCGCCTTGCGCGACAGTGCTCCTCTTGCGCCGGGCGGCTGCGCGTGCGAAGGACCGGCGCGATCGCCAAAGGTATGGAAATGGGCTTCATGCAACGGGTATTTTCAGGCGTGCAGCCGACTGGCAACTTGCATCTTGGCAACTATCTTGGGGCCATCGTGAAATTTGTTGCGCTGCAGGAGAGATACGATTGCATCTATTGCATCGTCGATCTTCACGCGATCACGGTGTGGCAGGACCCCGCGCAGTTGCCGGCAGCGACTCGTGAAGTCGCCGCCGCATTCATCGCCTGCGGCATCGATCCGAAGAAGCATATCGTGTTCAATCAGAGTCAGGTCGCCGAGCACGCGGAGCTTGCCTGGGTGCTCAACTGCGTTGCCCGTCTCGGCTGGCTCAATCGCATGACGCAATTCAAGGAAAAGGCCGGGAAAGACCGTGAGAATGCGTCAGTTGGTCTATACGTCTACCCCACACTGATGGCCGCGGACATTCTTGCGTATCGCGCCACTCACGTGCCGGTGGGCGAGGACCAGAAACAGCATCTGGAGCTCTCGCGCGACATCGCGCAAAAGTTCAACAACGATTTTGCTGCTTCCATCCATGCGCATGGTTATGGGAAACAGTTTTTTCCGCTGCCGGAACCGCTGATACAGGGACCCGCAACCCGCGTCATGTCATTGCGTGACGGCTCGAAGAAAATGTCGAAATCGGACGCCTCCGACCAATCGCGCATCAACTTGACCGATGACGCGGATACGATCGCGCACAAGATACGGCGTGCCAAGACTGATCCAGACGCGCTTCCGCAAGAAGAAAAAGGACTGGCCGCGCGCCCCGAGGCCGACAACCTTGTCGGTATCTATGCAGCGCTCGCAGAGAGCAGCAAAGCCGACGTCCTCAATGAGTTTGGCGGCGCCCAATTTTCGACCTTCAAGGCGGCACTGGCCGAGCTCGCGGTCGCAAGGCTGGGGCCGATCAATGCCGAGATGAAACGCTTGATTGCTGATCCCGCGCACATCGATTCGGTTCTTGCCGAAGGTGCCGCGCGGGCGCAGGTCATCGCGGCAGAAACAATGAAAGCGGTGAAGGATGTCGTTGGTTTTGTGCGCCGCTGACAGCAATCGCCTGTATTGTTTCTGACCTGCGGGACTGTACCGCGGCCGAGCAGCGTGGCAGAATTTTGCAGATCGTGCGCAGCGCAGCTCGGGGTGGGGAAGTTCGATGACAAAGAAGCGCCGCAGCTATGAGGCGGGTCATTCGCCGAAATTTCTCGTAGTGATTGACAACTCGCCGGAATGCGATCGCGCGCTTTATTTTGCCAGCCGCCGGGCGTTGCGCATCGGCGCAACCGTTTTGATGCTCCGCGTCATTGAAACTCACGACCACGGCCAACAATGGCTGGGGGTGGCCGACATCATGCGAGCGGAGGCGCATGAGGAGGCCAATGCAGTGCTTGATCGCCACGCCGCACGCTCATCCGGCATCACCGGCGTGGTGCCTCAGCGTGTGATTCGCGAGGGCGACAAGGCGCAGGAGCTGCTCGCGCTCATCGAAGATGATGAGGACATCGCCATCCTGGTGCTGGCGGCGGCCACCGACAAGGAAGGACCTGGTCCGCTCATTTCCTCTCTGATCAAGAGCGCAGGCGAATTTCCCGTTCCGGTGGCGATCGTGCCCGGCAACCTCAGCGATGCAGACCTCGATTCGATGTCGTAAGCCGCTCACCGGCGCCGCCGCCCGGAGATGCCGCCACCCCTGGAGATGTTGCGATCGCGCTTGAACTTTCTGCCCGCAAGGCCACCTATAGCCCTATAATCTCAATGTGGGCCGCGGCGAGGATGCCGCCACAAAGCAAGGAGCCCAGCCATGTTCATTCAGACTGAGCCCACCCCCAATCCGGCAACCCTCAAGTTTCTGCCCGGAAGAACGGTGCTGGCGACCGGCACCTTGGATATGCGGAACCCGGAATCCGCCGCCCAATCGCCGCTCGCGGAAAGTCTGTTTGCGATCCAGGGTGTCTCCGGCGTTTTTCTTGGTTCTGATTTCATTTCAGTGACGAAGGCATCCGGCGAGTGGCAGCAGCTCAAGCCGGCAGTTCTCGGCGCGATCATGGAACATTTCATGTCGGGTGCTCCCATCGTGCGGGCAGGCGACGGGGTCGTCGCGTCCGAGAACGACGAGTTCTTCGCCGAGGCAGATTCAGAAACGGTCGCTACCATCAAGGAGCTGATCGAATCGCGTGTGCGTCCTGCAGTTGCAAATGATGGCGGGGACATCACCTTTCGCGGTTTCAAGGAGGGCATCGTTTATCTGGATATGAAGGGCGCCTGCTCGGGCTGCCCGTCATCGACCGCAACGCTGCGGCATGGAATTCAAAACCTGCTGCGCCACTATTTGCCTGACGTGCTTGAAGTTCGGCCAATGGCGTAACCTCACGAAGCGACCTTCCGCCGCATGCTCGGCGCGGCAACCCTGAAGGATAGCCGCCGAATCCCGACGCTCGGGTGATGCTGCAGATCAGCCGATGCGCGTTCTAGCCATCGATACCGCCTTGGATGCCTGCGCGGCAGCAGTGCTCGATACCAACCACGGGATCACGTCCAGCGAGACGCTTGCCATGACCCGTGGGCATGCCGAAGCGTTGATGCCGCTCATCGCGCGCGTGATGGACCACGCCGAGCTGGAGTTCGCCGAACTGGACCGCCTCGCGGTTACCACCGGTCCAGGCAGCTTTACCGGCTTGCGGGTCGGGATATCGGCGGCTCGCGGCATTGCCCTTGCGGCCAGCAAGCCAGCAGTTGGGCTCTCCACCCTCTCCGGTCTTGCGGCGCCGTTGATTGCCGAGGATGACAGCTCAAACGTCGTAGCGGCCCTGGATGCGCGTCATGATCACGTCTATCTCCAGGTATTCGGTCCCAACGGCCGCACGCTCGTTTCTCCCCGGATCGCCAGCTTGCGCGACGCGGTGCGGGCGGCCATTGCCGGGCGCGCTCGGATTATCGGCTCGGCTGCGGCCATGCTGGCGGCGGCTTGGCCGAGGGATACCGAGCCGCCTGTGCTGGTTGACAGCCGGACCGCACCCGACATCGCGTGGATCGCACGTCTCGGTGCTGCGGCCGCCGAAGGATACGGCCCGCCCCGGCCGCTTTATCTGCGCGCGCCGGATGCTCAGCCGCAAGATGGCGCGCGCCTTCCGCGCAGATGAGGAATTTCGCTCGCCGTCTGTTTGGGCGCACCCGCACGGTGCTTTCGGAAGCGGGTCCCGCTGACGGGCGCGCTCTCGCAGCGCTGCATTCGGCTTCGTTCCATCATCCATGGAGCGATGGCGATTTCATGGATATGTTGCGGGACAGAAACATTGTCGCCCATCGTGCCAGCGTTGCCGATAAGGTCGTGGGATTTATCATTTCGCGGATGGTGGCAGGCGAAGCAGAAGTTCTGTCCATCGCGGTCGGCGCTTCCAGGCGCGGAAAAGGGCTTGGAGGCCGACTGCTGGATCTGCATTTGCGGCGGCTTGCCGGCCTCGGGGTTCGTGCCGTTTTCCTGGAGGTGGCCGAGGACAATATGTCGGCCAGGTCGCTCTATCGCCGGGCAGGTTTTCGTGACGTCGGGCGTCGCGGGGGATATTATGGCGCCAGCAAGGGCTCGGCTGCCCTCGTGCTTCGCCGGGATATCGTCTAACCCTGGCATGACACCTTGCCGGGCTTCCTTGGCGCTACTGCCGGAGCAACGAACAGAAATGTCCAGCGAGCGCACTGGCAGTCACGACTCAAGCGATCCAAGCACGCGGGAGAACCCGTGACCGGGCCGAAGCCGAAAGATATCGAAGCTGCCTGTTCCGCCAAAGGCATGCGCATGACCGAGCAGCGGCGAATCATTGCGCGCGTGCTGGCGGCGGCCGAGGATCACCCCGACGTGGAGGAGTTGCACTCCCGTTGCGCAGCGGTGGATGATCGCATATCGATCTCCACGGTCTATCGTACGGTCAAATTGTTCGAGGACGCCGGCATCATCGAGCGCCACGATTTCCGCAACGGCCGGGCCCGCTACGAGCAGATGCGCGACGATCATCACGATCATCTGATCAATCTGCGCACGGGCGAAGTGATCGAGTTTGCGTCGGAGGACATCGAGCGCCTGCAAGCTGACGTGGCAAGGCGGCTTGGCTATCGCCTGGTGGGCCATCGACTTGAGCTTTATGCTGTCCCACTCGAGGAAAACCAGAAGCGCTGATGACGTATCTGGTCGGGAACTGATTTCGAAATGAGTGCTATGAAGCCGGAGCGCAAAGTCCACATCAAGTCGTTTGGTTGTCAGATGAACGTCTACGACTCGCAGCGCATGGCGGACACTCTGGCGCCCGCGGGGTTCGTCGAGACGGCACGGCTTGAGGACGCGGACCTCATCATCCTGAATACCTGTCATATTCGAGAGAAGGCGGAGGAGAAGGTGTTTTCCGAGCTCGGGCGCATGCGGCTGCTCAAGCAAGCCGCGGCGCGCGGGGGCCGCCGATTGACCATCGCAGTGGCGGGCTGTGTTGCGCAGGCACAAGGGGAAGAAATTGTTCGCCGCGCACCGTCCGTGGATGTGGTCGTCGGATCGCAGGGCTATCACCGCCTGCCTGCCCTGCTGTCGCGCGCCGAACGGGAAGGCGCAGTCATTGATACGGAGTTTCCCGTAGAGGACAAATTCGCAACGCTCGCGCCGCCGAGCCCGGCTGCAATCCGAATGCGAGGCGTCTGCGCCTTTCTTACTGTGCAGGAAGGTTGTGACAAATTCTGCACGTTCTGTGTCGTGCCGTATACGCGCGGAGCAGAAGCGTCCAGGCCGGTTGCCGACATCGTCGCGGAAGCCGATCGGCTTGCCGGCGCCGGCGTCCGCGAGATCACCCTCATCGGCCAGAACGTCAACGCTTATCGCGGTCAAGGCGCTGACGGCCGAGCATGGCCGCTCGGACAATTGCTCGCGCGTATCGCGCGCGTGCCAGGTATCGCCCGGCTGCGCTACACCACGAGCCATCCGTGCGACATGGACGCGAGCCTCGTCGCAGCGCATCGCGACCTGCCTGGCCTCATGCCTTATCTGCATGTTCCGGCCCAATCGGGATCGGATCGCATTCTCGCTCGCATGCAACGACGGCACACACGCGCCGATTACATGCGGATGATTCGGCGGCTGCGCGCCGCGCGGCCGGATATGGCTTTTTCTTCCGACTTCATCGTCGGTTTTCCTGGCGAGAGCGATGAGGACTTCGACGCTACACTCTCACTTGTCGGCGAAGTCGGCTTTGCGGCAGCGTTCTCCTTCAAGTACTCAGCCCGGCCGGGTACGCCCGCGGCGGAGATGCCGGACCAGATTTGCGAGAGCTTGAAAGTCGAACGGCTGCACCGCTTGCAGGAGGTGATCGCTCGCCATTGCGCAGATTTCAGCGCCCGATGGGTAGGCCGGAAGCTCGACATCCTCTTCGAAAGAACGGGACGCCATCCTGGCCAGATCGTAGGTCGCTCCCCATATCTTCAGCCAGTCCAGGTCATGGCTCCGGCAAGCTGGATCGGCAGGATTGCAGCGGTCACAATCACCCAGGCGAGCTCAAACAGTCTTTTTGGCGCGCTTACGCGAGAGGCACAGGAAGGTGGGGGCTGAGGCTCTTGCGCTCGTATCGTATGGATGATGCATCCATCACTTCCGCGCGGGTGACGCAGGCAGGTACCACGGCAACTCAGCTCGTGCTGGCGTTTGACGATAACCGGCTGGCATCCATGCTGTTCGGCCAGTACGGCCAGAATCTGGCCTTGATCGAGCGCCGCCTTGATGTCGTCGCTGAACAGCGGGGCAATCACGTGAGCGTTGCCGGGTCTCGCGACAGCGTGGAGCAGGCGCGGCATGTGCTCGAGGGGCTTTACGAGCGGCTCAAGCGCGGAGACGAGCTCCTTTCCGGCGATGTCGAAGGCGCCATCCGGTTGGCTATCGCACAGGGATCTTTGTTCGATTATGACCCGGCGACCGCCCGTGCGAGCTTCGAGGAGATCAATCTGCGCAAGCGCCCGGTGCGAGCGAGGACGGCGGCGCAGGATGCCTATATTCGAGCGCTGCGCCGTTATGCGCTGGTGTTCGGCATCGGACCGGCAGGAACCGGGAAGACCTGGCTCGCGGTAGCTCATGCTGTGCAACTGTTCGAGCGCAAGGAGGTGGATCGCATCATTCTCTCCCGTCCTGCGGTCGAGGCGGGCGAGCGGCTCGGGTTCCTGCCAGGAGATATGCGCGAGAAAGTCGACCCCTATCTGCGACCGATCTACGACGCGCTTTACGACCTTATGGATGCCCGCATCGTGGAGCGTGCCCTCGAGACGGCGGAAATCGAGATTGCCCCGCTCGCGTTCATGCGCGGGCGCACCCTTTCAAACGCCGTCGTCATCCTCGATGAAGCGCAGAACACGACTGCCATGCAGATGAAAATGTTTCTCACCCGGCTGGGCGAGAACAGCCGCATGATCGTCACCGGCGATCCCAGCCAGGTTGATCTGCCGCCGGGTCAAATCTCCGGATTGGCGGAGGCGACAAGGCTGCTGAAGAATGTCGAGGGAATTAGCATCATCGCCTATAGCGCAGAGGACGTGATTCGGCACGAGCTCGTGGCACGCATCGTGGATGCTTATGACAAGGACGCCCGCAGGCTTGCCCGCATAAGAAAGAACAATGAACAGGAGCAGTGAACAGGCTGACCGGAATGAGGCTGCTCACCCGCCGCAATCCGGTTTGACCAAGATGCCGGCGCGTGTGCGAGGACGGCGTGCACGGCCAATCAAAGCCCGAGACCCGCAATCTCTCCAGATCGAGATCGCGGTTGAATCACCCTTGTGGAACGCGCATCCCGAAATCGGAGCGATGTTGCGTCGCGCAATCCAGACAGCCGCAGCCGTTGTCGCTGTGAATGGCGCGGAGTTATCGCTCATGCTGGCCGGCGATTCTACCGCGCGGGAACTTAACCGCAGATGGCGCAATCGAGACAGGCCGACCAACGTACTTTCCTTCCCGGCTCATGTAAGCGTAGCCGGCAGAACATGGCCGCGCTTGTTGGGCGACATCGTAATTGCCTATGAAACCACGCGATGCGAAGCGGCCGCGGAAGAAAAGCCGTTTGAGCACCATGTCGCCCATTTGGCCGTCCATGGCTTTCTTCACCTCCTTGGGTATGATCATGCCGCCGGCGAAGATGCGCGCGCCATGGAGCAGCTTGAGATTTCGATTCTCGCTCGATTGGACGTTCCAGACCCTTATATCCAGCGGGACACAATCGCCGACTAATGATTGCCATGCCGGATTCCGAGCCATCCAGCTCCAGCGAGCCCCCGCGTAATCTCCCCGTTCCAGTTCCACGGCCGAGCGATTTCCGCGGCGAAATCCGCGAAAGCTGGTTTTCGCGGGCGCTGCGCGCCTTGTTCGGCTGGAAGGCGAGCAGCATCCGCGCTGATCTAAAAGACGTACTGGAAGACGGCGCCGGCGAGACCGGATTCTCGCCGACCGAGCGCGCGATGCTCCGGAACATTCTGGCGTTGCGGGAGCGGCGGATGGTGGACGTCATGGTGCCACGTGCGGACATCATCGCCGTCCAGCGTGAAATTTCCCTTGGCGAGCTCATGAAGGTTTTTGAGAGCGCCGGGCATTCACGCTTGGTTGTCTACGAAGAGACTCTCGACGATGCCGTCGGCATGGTCCATATCCGTGATTTGGTCGCCTTCATGACGGTGTGTGCCGCGGCGAGCGCAAAAGCCAATACCAAACGCAAGAAGCCATTTCCGGCCGGCATCGATCTCAAGGCAGTCGATCTCTCCATGCCGCTGTCGGCAACGAAGATCATTCGCGAAATCCTTTATGGCCCTCCTTCGATGCCGGTGCTCGATCTTCTGGCGAAGATGCAGACCACTCAAATTCACCTCGCTCTTGTGGTGGACGAATATGGCGGTGCCGATGGCGTCGTCTCCATCGAAGACATCGTTGAGCAGATCGTCGGCGAGATTGCGGACGAGCATGACGAGGAAACGCCGCCTGGCGTGGTGCGGCAGGCCGACGGGTCCTTCCTGGCCGACGCGCGAGCTAATCTGGAGGACGTTACCGCCATCGTCGGCCCGGAATTCGAAGTGGGCGAAGTCGCCAAGGAAGTGGACACCTTGGCAGGCTACGTTGTCACCCGGACCGGTCGTGTTCCGGTGCGCGGGGAGCTTGTGCCCGGGCCCGGTCCGTTCGAGCTGGAAATCCTCGATGCTGATCCGCGCCGCCTCAAGCGGCTGCGCATCTACCGTAGTGTAGACAGGATGAACGGCAAGAACGCCGCGCAGCGTCGCACCGATGCTGCCGCCGCGCCCGCCGTCACGTCAGGGCCAGCATCTCCGCTCGATGCGGCCGGGAACCGATCGCAAGTCATCGAGCATTCTCCAGCGCCAACGAAATCCGCACGGTCTGCGTGAGTCTTTCCCGGATCGCCCACTCGATTGTGCTGGCATGGGGATGGCGTCGCGTTCTGATCGCATTTCTCGCCGGTTCCGCCACTGCGCTCGCCCTGCCACCGCTCAACCTTTGGCCGGCGCCGCTCGTGACCTTTCCAATCCTGGTTTGGCTCGTTGACGGTGCGGCCGCCAGCGGGGCCGGCGCCACCTGGGCGGCTGCAGCCGCCGGCTGGTGGTTCGGTTTCGGCTATTTTCTTGCCGGGCTCTACTGGATCGGAAATGCATTCCTTGTGGATGCCAAGATGTTCGGTTGGCTCCTGCCGTTCGCTGTCGTGGCTCTGCCCGCGGGAATGGCGCTCTTTACAGCTTTCGGCGTTGCACTTGCGCGGTCGATCTGGACGCGTGGCGCGACTAGGGTTCTGGCGCTCGCCGCAGCGCTGGGCCTTGCGGAGTGGTTACGCGGGCATCTCTTCAGCGGTTTTCCATGGAATACCTTTGGCTATACAGTGTTCGCCCCGCTATGGCTCGCGCAGAGCGCCTCGCTTGTGGGAATCTGGGGGCTGACTTTCCTTGCCGTTGCGATCTGCGCCTCTCCGGCAGTGCTCGCAGACGATCCTGCCGACACCCGGCATCCATGGATTGCTACTGCGGCCGCAGGTACTCTGCTCGTGGCCCTTGCCGTGTTCGGAGCGATTCGACTCGCGATGTCTCCGACCAGTTATGTTGATAACGTTCGTCTGCGCATCATGCAGCCCAACCTGCAGCAGGATGCGAAATTCAATCCGTCCCAGAAGCAGAAGGTGTTGGGCCGGTATTTGGAGTTATCCGATCGGCCTGGCGAACCGCACTCGGCCGGGTTGCGGGAGATCACTCATCTGATCTGGCCGGAATCGGCGTTTCCTTTCTTTCTGACGCGGGAACCGGATGCCCTCGCACAGATTGCCGATCTGCTTCGGCCGGCAACGGTGCTCATCACCGGCGCCATCCGCCCTCCCGAGACGGGCACGGTCAGACGCGCTTACAATTCCGTTTATGCGATCGCGTCGGATGGCAGCATTCTTTCGGTTTACGACAAGGTGCATCTCGTCCCTTTCGGAGAGTATCTGCCTTTCCAGGAAGCGCTTGAACGACTTGGCCTGAGGCAATTGACCAGGCTGCGCGGCGGGTTCATCGCGGGCGATCGCCGCCGCAATCAGCGCGTCCCCGGCGCGCCGGATTTCGTTCCGCTGGTCTGCTACGAAATCATCTTTCCTGGGGATGCGGTTCCCGGCCGCGAGCGCGCGGGCTGGCTCTATGACCACGTCGGGAGGTACGTCGGCTGGCCTTTCGTGGCGGGGAGCGGCGTCCGGCCCGGATGGATGCTCAATCTGACCAACGACGGCTGGTTCGGGCAGAGCGCCGGCCCTTACCAGCATCTGCTGCAGGCGCGAGTGCGGGCGATCGAGGAAGGTCTGCCCCTCGTGCGCGCGGCAAATACGGGGATATCCGCGATAATAGACCCGCTCGGTCGTGTCGTCCGGTCGCTGCCCCTTGGCATTGAGGGAGTCCTCGACGGGGCTCTGCCGCAAGCGCTTGCGCCGACGCCATACGGTCGCGCGGGAGACGGCCCCTTCGCGGCGCTGCTTGCAGCGGCCTTTCTGATCGTTAGCAAAGCTCGAAGGGCCGCCCGCTGACGGCTCTTGTGACGGCTCTTGTGACGGCTCTTGCAGCCCGGATCAGCGCTGCATGCATGAGCGAGCTTCAGCGGCCGCGCGAGATGAAGAGCGATGGTCAGAGGTGCTACTATTTGGCCCGGAGAGAAATCATTGCGTTATGCCGTCACCGAATTAACACTGAAACGGCTGGTCAAGCTGCAGGAGCTGGCGGACAAGAATGCGTCGAAAACAAGCGATGGAGCTCGGATCAACCGGATACCACTGGCGCGCAATGCAACAAGGGGGCTTGCAGTGTTACGGCTGGCACAGGAGAGTATGGTAATGGCCGCAAAAAAAGCCCCCAATCCGATCGACAAGCACGTCGGGAGCCGCGTGCGGATGCGGCGGATGATGCTCGCAATGAGTCAGGAAAAGCTGGGAGATGCGCTCGGTCTCACATTTCAGCAGGTGCAAAAATATGAGAAAGGGACCAATCGCATCGGCGCCAGTCGATTGCAGCAGATTCTACAGAATCCTGCAGGTGCCGGTCGCATTTTTCTTCGAAGGGTCTCCGGATATGCAGGCATCCAGTGATGGCATGAAGGATGCCCCCTCCGCTGCCTACATTTCTGATTTTCTGGCTTCCTCAGAAGGGCTGTCGCTCACCAAGGCTTTCACCCGCATCAAGGAGCCAAAGCTGCGGCGGCGCATTGTCGATCTGGTCGAGGAGATCGCGGAACGGGGCGAGAGCTGATGGCGTCTCGCTTGCGCCGATGATCTTATAAAGCTTCCTTCCCGCGCCGCTCTGCTTGACCGCATTGTTGGACGCTGCAACAAAGAGGCCGCTGCAGCCGCCTTGGTCTGTCGAGGGGGAACTCCCGTGTCTCGTGCAAACTACCTGTTTACAAGCGAATCTGTATCTGAAGGTCACCCCGACAAGGTATGCGATCAGATTCTCCGATGCGGTTTTGGATGCGTTCCTGCAGAACGATCTCAAGCTCGGCATCGCCGATGACAGCAAGGTAAACACGCGGCTGGGCTGCGAGACGCTGTGCACAACAAACAAGATCGTGATCGCCGGCGAGGGCCGTGGGCAAGCCCCGCTGTTTAAGAAATACGGCGGTCATGCTGTGATAAATCGCGAGATGGTCGCGCAGATCGCGCGCGATGTGGTGCGCGACATTGGCTACGATCAGGATGGTTTCTCCTATCATGGGGTTGATGTGGAGGTGCTGCTGCACGGCCAGTCACCCGACATTGCGATGGGAGTGGATGCCAGGAAGAAGAAAGGCGAGGAGCAGGAGGGGGCAGGCGATCAGGGCATGATGTTCGGGTTCGCTTGCACCGAGAGCGAGGTCTACGAGAAGGGCTCTTTCATGCCCGCTCCGATCTATTTTGCTCACAAGATTTTGAAGGTGTTATCGGAGCGGCGCCGCTCGCAGCAACTGTTTGATTTGCAGCCCGACTCGAAGAGCCAGGTCACCGTGCAATACACTGATGGCAGGCCGGTCGGCTGCACCAAGGTCGTGGTCTCGACCCAGCACAATGCGCAAACCCGCAACGGAAAGAAATATACCCCCAACATGGTGAAGGAGATGATCGCCGACACGGTCGCCTCGGCGTTGCCAGAGGGCTGGATGCCGAGGAAGACGAGCGATTTCCTCGTCAACCCCACAGGAAATTTCGTCGTTGGCGGACCGGACGGCGATTGCGGACTGACCGGCCGCAAGATTATCGTCGATACTTACGGAGGTTATGCGCCGCATGGCGGCGGCGCGTTTTCCGGCAAGGATCCGACCAAAGTGGACCGCTCGGCAGCCTATGCCGCGCGCTACCTGGCGAAGAACGTCGTTGCGGCAGGCCTTGCGGAACGCTGCACCATTCAGATTGCCTATGCCATCGGCGTCGCTGATCCGATGTCGCTGCTCGTTGACATGCACGGGACGGGGACTGTGGATGAGCGAAAGGTTGAAAAAGTGCTGCCGGCGATATTCCCGCTGCGGCCGACAAGCATCCGACGCACCTTGCAACTGTCCCGGCCGATATATCGGCGCACCGCCGCCTATGGACATTTCGGCCGCACATCGGAGAAAGATGGCGGCTTTTCCTGGGAGAAAACGGATCTCGCTGACGCTCTCAAGCGCGCGGTGCGTTGAATCGTCGCGGGCTGATCATCAGCAACCCACCGCTGCCGGTCGAGCCGACCCGCGCTGCCACTTGGGCGGAGTGCGGGATGTAATACGGCCAGGCAGTCGGTTGCACGATCGTCTTGATGTCCAGTGAAGCGAGCTCACGCCGGTCCGGCGCCTTATACGGCAGGCGCAAGGGTCACCGGCTGGCGCCTGCGCGAGCAATGCTGCTCAAAACGTTGCTCGTTGAGCTCACCCTTGATCTCACGACCGAA
Organism: uncultured Alphaproteobacteria bacterium; assembly: GCA_963841105.1. GTDB lineage: Bacteria > Pseudomonadota > Alphaproteobacteria > Rhizobiales > Xanthobacteraceae > VAZQ01. The sequence continues at coordinate 328,447 of CAWJCB010000028.1, read as the reverse complement.
CCGCAATCTTTGTGCGCGCTGTTTCGCATTCCCGTCGAGGAGGTGCGCCTGGAGATCGGGTTCGGTGGCGGCGAATACTTGCTCTCGCAGGCACATGCCCATCCGCGTATCGGCTTCATCGGCATCGAGCCATTTGTCAACGGCATGGCGAAGGCTCTATCCGTGATCGCCGCGGACTCGCTTGCCAACGTTCGGGTCCACGCTGGCGAAGCAAGCGACGTGCTGGCTTGGCTGCCGCCGGCATCGCTGGCGCGCGTTGATCTTCTTTATCCGGACCCCTGGCCCAAGCGCCGCCATTGGAAACGCCGTTTCGTGCAACCTTCCAACATCGCCGCGATAGCGCGTGCACTGCGTCTTGGCGGCGAATTTCGCTTTTCCACGGACATCGCGGATTACGCGGCCTGGACGCTCAGCCACATGGTGCGATCCCCCGATTTTGAATGGGTTGCCGAACGCGCTGATGACTGGCGGCGACCGTGGCGAGACTTCACCGGGACGCGCTATGAGGCAAAAGCGAGGCGCGAGGGCCGGCGTTCCTGCTACTTGACCTTCAGAAGGGAACCGCACTAGTACCGCTGCACAGCCAAGCCGGGATCAACCCGCCACAAGCGATAATGTCCAAACATTCAAAATCACTGTGCAGCGGTACTAGCCGCTCTGGCGCTGCCAATGTTGCACCTGCCAAAATCGCATGACCCGCTGTGCGGTGGTCGGCGAAAGGCGCTCGAAGTTGTCGTAGGCGACATCGAAATCGCGGCTGGAGATTGCGTCGCCGTGTGGTCTTGCGCCTATCAGCGTCTTGACTGTTTGCCAGCTCCAGCCTGCCGACTTGCAGAGGATGAGAATGGGATCTACCCGATCGGCGTTCATCAATCGATCGACCACGCCGATCGGTACCGCGCAAAGCGCAGCAAGGCTCACAAGCAATTCTTCGTATTGGCTTTTCCTGGCAAATTCGACCACCACTGCTTCATCCAGCTTACCGCCTTGACGCAATTCCTGGACCTTGCGCTCAGCTGCGGCGTAGTCGCGTGGAGTGGAGCTGGCCTGTGCATCGTCGGCGAGCTCCGCCAGAATCCGGCGCATTTCGGCCTGCGTCTCCAGCGTTGCGGACGCGAGCAATCGTTCTCGCACGGCAGGCGCAGCGCCGACCATAAGGTCTCGCAAGAAGCGCGGAGGAAGGTCGCGGCGCATTCCGACTTTCTCGGCCAGCTTGCCATCTTGGGCGGCTTTCTGGACCAAGGTTGCAAAGCTCGTTTCAGAAAACTGAGCGCCTCGATTTTCGGCCACGCTGCGCAGCACTTCACGGTCCCCCCGCGCAACCAGTTTTTCAGTCAGCGGTGAAGTGATGTGCCTGCGCTTTGCCAGGGCGAGTAAATGTGGCTGAGTCTTTATCTCGGCGATTTCCGCGAGATCGTTTTCGTCCAGTCCCTGCGCGTGGGTGAGGACCGGCCTTGCGGTTGTGATATCGTCATCCCGAGCCAACCGGCGAAGCACGCCGCCTGGAGAGCCGGGGATCGCCGACAGCCGATGCGCCAGCTCGGTCCGCGCGGCGGCGTCGACTTCCACGATCAGCCGCAGAAATACCTGTTCAAATAAGTCGATATGATCTGGGTTGAATCGATTTGCGCCGTCTACGAACAGGCCAGTTATGCGCCGGAGCGTCTCGGCTCGGCGTCCCAGGGAACCGCGCTGGATCACGTCGTCCAGTTCCGGTATCAACGAAACAGCGGACATCCCAGGCACCATCGAGGCGAAATGCTAATTTCAAAGGCCCAAGACGGGCGCGACTCTGCAACCTAGGGAAGGAATCTGAAGGAAAAGTTAGTTACCGAATTCTTAACGGTGCGACCTTGCGCCCAACGGGAAAATGGCTATATTTCGGCCGTCCAGCTATTGGATACCTCATAACAGTCGGATCAGCATCCGATTGGTTTTTGAGAGTGGGTTCCGCCGGAACCCGCTCTTTTTTGTTACCGAAATCGGACTTGCTTGTTACCGGAATCGGACTTGGGGGTTGATGGGGGTCGGCGGGAACGGATGCCATGTGGGCGGTCTGCTGGGTCTGCTGGAGCAACGATCAATGACGCAAGCCAGCGACATGATTGGGATTGAGAGCGAGCCGCGATTGATTATTGAGCAGGGATTGGCGGCTCGAGTTGCCGCCATTGTTGAGCCTGTCCTGGTCGATCTCGGCTATCGCCTGGTGCGCGTGAGGGTTTCGGGCGCGGACGGCTGCACGCTGCAGATCATGGCAGAGCGTCCCGACGGGACCATGACGGTAGAGGATTGCGAAAAGGTCTCGCGGACGCTTTCGCCGGCGCTCGATCTCGCGGATCCCATCGAGCGGGGCTATCGACTTGAGGTATCTTCGCCAGGTATGGACCGGCCTCTGGTGCGTCGCTCGGATTTCGAGCGCTTTATCGGGCATCACATCAAGGTCGAGCTTGGGGTTGCCGTGGCCGGCCAGCGGCGCTTTCGCGGTATCCTCACTGGCAGCGAGGGGGAATGCGCTCGGCTGCGCTGCGCGCTTGCGGCGGGAGAAGATGCCGCCGATGTGTTGCTGCGGTTCGACGATATGGCAGAAGCCAGGTTGGTGCTTACCGATACGCTGATTGCGCAATCGCTGCGGCGCGGCAAGGCAGCGGAACGCCGGGCGCGCAAGCCGGGCACAGTGACCGCGGCCCGGCGCGAAGCAGGTGAGGCAACGGGGGGCCATCTGGGGCTTTCACCAGGATACCGCCCCTCGTGCGCAGAGCCCAATTCCAGCGTGTCCAATGGTTTCCACGTGAACGAAACCAATCACCCGCGCGAAAGCAGGAACGATGGAGAGTAATCGATGGCCGTAAGTGCAAACCGGCTCGAGCTGCTGCAGATTGCGGACGCAGTCGCGCGCGAGAAAGCCATCGATCGAGGCATTGTGATCGCCGCCATGGAGGACGCGATCCAGAAAGCGGCACGGTCGCGCTACGGCAGCGAGACCGAGGTTCGCGCGGAGATCAATCCGAAGACCGGAGAGATGCGCCTGTCACGGCTGCTGCTCGTGGCCGAGCAGATCGACAATGACGCTACCCGAATACTCGTTGGAGGATGCCAGGAAGCGGAATCCCGCGGCTCAGGTAGGCGACTACATCGCCGAGGTGCTGCCGCCGCTGGAATATGGGCGCATCGCCGCGCAATCTGCGAAGCAGGTGATTGTCCAGAAAGTGCGAGAAGCCGAGCGCGACCGCCAGTACCAGGAATACAAGGACCGCATCGGCGACATTGTCAACGGGATCGTCAAGCGGGTCGAATATGGCAACGTCGTCGTCGATCTCGGCCGTGGCGAAGCCATCGTCAGGCGTGATGAAATGCTGCCGCGCGAAACGTTTCGGAACGGAGATCGCATCCGCGCCTTCATCTACGATGTGCGGCGCGAGCCGCGCGGGCCACAGATTTTTCTCTCGCGCACCCATCCGCAGTTCATGTCCAAGCTGTTCGCGCAAGAGGTGCCCGAAATCTATGATGGCATCGTTGAAGTCAAAGCCGTGGCCCGTGATCCCGGTTCGCGCGCCAAGATCGCGGTCATTTCGCGCGATTCGTCCGTCGATCCCGTGGGCGCTTGCGTAGGCATGCGCGGCTCTCGCGTGCAGGCGGTCGTCAACGAGCTGCAAGGCGAGAAAATCGATATCATTCCATGGACTGCGGATCCCGCCAATTTCGTCGTCAATGCGCTCGCGCCCGCCGAGGTGGCCAAGGTGGTGCTTGACGAGGACCGCCAGCGCATGGAGGTGGTGGTGCCCGACCAGCAACTCTCGCTTGCGATTGGCCGGCGCGGGCAGAACGTGCGGCTCGCATCACAGCTCACCGGGTGGGACATCGACATCGTGACGGAGCAGGAGGAATCGGAGCATCGGCAGGCGGAATTCGAGAAGCGCACCAAGCTGTTCATCGAGGCGCTCAATCTCGACGAGGTGGTAGGCCAGCTGCTGGCGTCGGAGGGCTTCAACTCGGTCGAGGAGCTCGCCATGGTGGATGAGAAGGAGATCGCCGGGATCGAAGGCTTCGACGAGGAGACGGCGCGCGAGTTGCAAACTCGCGCCCGCGAATATCTCGCGAAGGAAGAAGCCGAGCTCGAACTCGACACGGCAAGGCCTCGGCGTCGACGACGAGCTCAAGGAGCTCGCCGGCGTGTCGACGGCCATGCTGGTGAGGTTGGGCGAAAACGGGATCAAGACAATGGAGGATATTGCCGGCTGCGCCACAGACGATCTGTTCGGGTGGAGCGAACGCAAGGATGGCGAGACGACACGTTATCCCGGCATTCTCGACGGATTTGACCTTACTCGCGATGAGGTTGAAGCGCTGATCATGCAAGCGCGCGTGAAGGCCGGATGGGTCACCGAGGAAGAGTTGACTGCCCAGCAGGTTTCGCCGCCCGAAGCTGCCGCGGCTCCGGCATGATGAGGATCACGAGCCCTTATGAAGCCTCACGCTACACGCCACGGCGAACCGCGCAAAATCGCGCCGGAAAGCGAGCGACTGTGCGCCGCAACGGGCAAAGTAAAAGCGATTTCCGAGATGATCCGGTTCGTTATCGGGCCGGACCAGCTTGTCGTTCCTGACCTCAAGCGCCGCCTGCCAGGCCGCGGCATCTGGGTGACCGCAAACCGCGAGGCTCTCAAGCTCGCGGTCCGGCGCAAGAGCTTCGAACGCAGCTTCAAACGCGATCTCTCGGTCAGCCACGAGCTTGTCGAGCTGACCGAACGCCTTCTGCAACAGGCAGTTCTCGACTCGCTCGCCGTGTCGCACAAGGCCGGGAAGGTTGCAATTGGATTCGCCAAGAGCCAAGCCGCCCTGTCACGCGAGCGTGTGGTGGCGCTTATTCATGCGCGTGAAGCCGCCACCGACGGGGTCCGCAAGCTCGATGCCGTACGCAATGCCCGTAAAGATGCTTCGGCAATCGCGGTGATCGATGAGTTCACGATTGCGCAATTCGATTTGGCATTAGGGCGGCCAAATGTGGTACATGCAGCCCTGCTTGCGTGTCCGGAAAACGAGGCGTTCCTCGCACGCGCTGCGCGGCTGCGTGCTTTCCGGACTGCGTCCCAGACAGCGCCGCCTGTCGCCGGGAAACGATGGACGCAATCGGCCCAAAGCCGCGCGGGCGAACCCAATGCCGCGGCCACGGAAATGCGTGAGTTGGATTGAGATCGGAATGGCTGAAACGACGGAAAAGACAGGCGAGAAAAAGCTCAGCGTTGCCGCGAGCAAGACCTTAAGCCTGAAAGGACGCGGGATAGAGCAAGGCGTGGTGCGCCAGAGCTTCAGCCATGGTCGCAGCAAGGCCGTGGTTGTGGAAAAGGTCAAGAGCCGTGCCACCGGAAGGGTGAAAACCGATGTAGCCGCGGTAGTGGCGCCCCTCAAGCGCGCTCCCGCCGCCGCACCTGCGGTGCAACGGCCGAGCCCTCAACCGCAAGCCGCGCCGGCTCCTGCTGCGATTTCTCCCAAGCCGTCTGGCGTGGTCCTGCGCACCCTTACCGAGGAGGAGCGCACTGCGCGGGCTCGCGCCCTGGGCGATGCCCGACTGCGGGAGGCGGAGGAGCGCAAGATTGCGGAAGAAGAGGCGATCCTGCGGCAAAGCCGTGAAAGCACAGAGCGTGTCGAGCGGGACGCCGCCGAAGCGCGCAAGGCCGAGGAGGAGAAGCGCCGCAAGCATGAGCTGGAAACTAAGCTCAAGGCCGAGCAGGAGGCGAAAAAGCGGTTCGGCGAGGATGCAGCGGGAAGGCCGGTCCTTGGACGACCCGCATTGGAGCCGGACGAGGAGGAGGCGCCTCGCACCCGGCGTGGCCCCGGTGGCGCACGGCCTGCGCCCGCGCCGAAGCCCTCGCGCCCCGGTGTTCAGAAGAACCGCGGCCGACTGACGCTGGTCACGGCGCTCAGCGCGGATGAAGAGCGCGAACGCTCAGTCGCCGCTTTCCGGCGCAGGGTGCAACGTCTGAAAGGTCACGCTGCTGATGAGCCGAAAGAAAAGCTCATTCGCGAAGTGACCATTCCGGAAACCATCACCATCCAAGAGCTCGCCAATCGCATGGCCGAGCGCGCCGTTGACGTGATCAAGCTGTTGATGAAGCAGGGCCACATGGCCCAGATCAACGACGTGATCGATGCCGACACTGCGCAGCTGCTGGCTGAGGAGCTCGGTCACACTGTGAAGCGCGTGGCCGAATCCGATGTCGAGGAAGGCCTTTTCGACGTTGCCGACGATCCCTTCTCGCTTGTCCCGCGCCCCGCGGTGGTCACCGTCATGGGCCACGTCGATCACGGCAAGACTTCTCTGCTCGATGCAATTCGTTCGACCGAGGTGGCAGCCGCTGAGGCTGGCGGCATCACGCAGCACATCGGCGCCTATCAGGTTACGGCGCCATCGGGAAACAAGATCACCTTCATCGACACGCCTGGTCACGCGGCCTTCACCGCAATGCGCGCGCGCGGCGCGAAGGTCACGGACATCGTCGTGCTGGTGGTGGCCGCCGACGACGGCGTGATGCCGCAGACGATCGAGGCGATCAACCACGCGAAGGCGGCCAAGGTGCCGATGATCATCGCGATCAACAAGATCGATCGTCCCGACGCCAAGCCCGAGCGTGTGCGCAACGAGCTGCTGCAACACGAAATCCAGGTGGAATCGCTGGGGGGCGATGTGCTCGACGTCGAAGTGTCGGCGACCAAGAAGCTCAACGTCGATCGGCTATTGGAAACCATCGGGTTGCAGGCCGAGATTCTGGATCTTCGGGCCAACCCGAACCGTCCCGCCGAAGGCACCGTCATTGAGGCGAAGCTTGATCGCGGGCGCGGCCCCGTTGCCACCGTGCTGGTGCAACGCGGTACCCTGCACGGAGGCGACATTGTCGTCGCCGGGGCTGAGTGGGGCAGGGTACGTGCCCTCGTATCGGATACCGGTCTGCCACTGGAGACTGCCGGTCCTTCGATGCCGGTCGAGGTGCTTGGTTTTAGCGGAACGCCGGAAGCCGGCGACCGATTGGCCGTCGTCGACAGCGAGACACGCGCCCGCGAAGTAACGGCCTATCGTGCCCGTCAGAGGCGCGACAAGGTCGCGGCGCGGGCAAGCGGGATGCGCGGCTCGCTCGAGCAGATGATGACTCAGCTCAAAAGCGCCGGCCGCAAGGAATTTCCGTTGGTGATCAAAGCGGACGTTCAGGGCTCGCTCGAAGCAATCACCGGCGCTCTGGAAAAGCTCGGCACGAGTGAAGTGGCGGCGCGAATGCTGCATGCCAGCGTCGGCGGAATTACCGAATCCGACGTCACGCTGGCCGAGGCTTCGCAAGCGGTGATCATCGGGTTCAACGTGCGCGCTCACAAAGAAGCGCGCGAAGCCGCCGAGCAGGCCGGTATCGAAATTCGATATTACAACATCATCTATAATCTTGTGGACGACGTGAAGCAGGCGATGTCTGGCCTGCTGGCGCCGGCGACGCGTGAAACGACGCTCGGCACCGCGACGATCCTGGAGATTTTCAAGGTATCAAAAGTCGGCAACGTGGCGGGTTGCCGTGTGACTGAAGGCGTCGTCGAGCGCGGCGCCAATGTCCGGTTGGTGCGAGACAATGTCGTCGTGCATGAAGGCAAGCTGTCGCAACTCAAGCGGTTCAAGGACGATGCCCGCGAAGTCGTGGTCGGCCAGGAGTGCGGCATGGCCTTCGAAAACTATCAGGACATGCGCGTGGGCGATGTCATCGAATGCTTCCGTGTCGAGACGGTGCAACGCACGCTTTGATCTTTTCGGCGGCCGCGCGGTCGGCTGTTGTGCGGCGCTGAGTGGTCTGGACTTTCGTCTTTTGTGGCTTCGACCGACCATCACGGAGATTGCTGCATTCATCGGCACGTCGCGGTCGAATCTAACAAAGAGATGTGAGCGTCTTGAAGATGGCTCGTCAATCAGGAGCGCAGGGAGGGCTTTCCCAACGGCAGTTGCGCGTCGGCGAGCTCGTGCGCCATGTCCTCGCCGAGATGCTGGCGCGCGGCGATGTGCACGACCCGGTGATCCAGAGTCATCTCATTACCATTCCGGAAGTGCGCATGACTGCCGACCTGCGGGTTGCGACCATTTATGCAATGCCGCTGGGAGGGCATGATACCGACGCGGTTCTTGCCGCGCTCAACCGCAACAAGCGCTTTTTGCGCGGAGAGATCGCTCGCCGGGTCAACCTGAAATTCGCGCCCGACGTCAGGTTTGCCATCGACGAGCGTTTCGACGAGGCCGAGCGCATCGAGAGGCTCTTGCGAACGCCCGCGGTGCAGCGCGATCTTCATGGTAAGCCGGAAGAGCAGAGTTGAAGCCGGCGCGTGCAGCGAGGGCGGGCATGCCGCCCAGCCCTAAGCGAGAGCGGCGCGATGTGCACGGTTGGCTGGTGCTCGATAAACCTGTCGGAATGACTTCGACGCACGCGGTCAGCGTGGTCAAAGGTCTGTTCAAAGCCAACCGCGCCGGTCATGCCGGCACGCTCGATCCGCTGGCCTCCGGTGTTCTTCCGATCGCCCTGGGCGAGGCGACGAAAACAGTTCCTTTCGTCATGGAAGGACGTAAGACTTATCTGTTCACGGTATGCTGGGGCGAGGAACGCGACACGGATGATGCCGAGGGACGCGTCACCGCGCGCAGCACTGCGCGTCCGACAGGCGAAACCATTCATGCTCTGCTTCCGCGGTTCACCGGACAGATCGACCAGGTGCCTCCGCGGTTTTCCGCGGTCAAGATCGACGGAGAGCGCGCGTACGATCTCGCCCGCGATGGTGAAATAGTCAACCTCGATCCTCGCTCGATCGAAATTCATCGGCTCGACTGGGTCGCAAGCCCAAATGCGGATACGGCAATTCTTTCCGCCGAGTGTGGTAAAGGAACCTATGTTCGCGCGCTGGCGCGCGACATGGGACGAGCGCTCGGATGCTACGGCCACGTAGCCGCCCTGCGGCGCACGGCGGTGGGCCCGTTTACCGAGGGCAACGCGACCAGCCTCGATGCGCTGCGGTCCGCGCATCCGGAGACCGAGGCCCCCGCCTCCGGCAATCCCTCCTCTTCGCTGTTGCCGGTGGCGGCCGGCCTTGCTTCTGTGCCCGGGGTCAGGGTTAGTTCGGCCGACGCCGGACGGCTCGCGCGCGGGCAGCCGGTTTTGCTGCGCGGCCGCGACGCGCCGGTGATGCGCGGCTGGGTTCGCGTCTGTTCGGAAGGCGCGCTGGTGGCGCTGGCCGAGCTCGAGCAGGGTGAGCTGCGTCCGAGGCGCATCTTCAATCTGCCTCGCCGCTGAGAGATCATGTCCCGTTCCACGGAGAATGGCTCGTTCCGGAGCACGATGCAGAGAACAATGCTCTGGATTCCCCAGTAAATCTCGCTATATTGACGGTGGCCGCGCGGGCAGTTGCCCGCGCGAAGCAGTTGTGGCGACCACGCTGGACGACATCCTGGCTCCGGCCGCCTACTCCAGACGCAACCGTAACCACTAACAGAAACAGGAAACCCGATGTCGTTAACGTCCGGCCGCAAGGCCGAGGTCATCAAGGCCTATGCAACCAAGGCGGGCGATACCGGCTCGCCAGAAGTCCAAGTGGCTATTCTTTCGGAGCGCATCAGCAGTCTCACCGAGCATTTCAAGGCACACGTTAAGGACAATCATTCCCGGCGTGGGTTGCTCAAGCTCGTATCGCAACGGCGCCAACTCCTCGACTACCTCGCGCGTATCGACAACGCGCGTTACAAAACGTTGATCGAGCGGCTTGGGATACGTCGCTGAACCGTTTGCGCGTAAAGCAGGCGCACGCTTGGAGCGGATTGCGCACATATCCGCCCTTCATCCGGCAGCGAAAGCGCTGTCGATTTGCCAAGACGGGTCGAATGATCGCCCGTCCGATTAGTGGAAGGTAAATGCCATGGCAGGACGGCCGGCTGCTGTAGCGATTTGCGGCGCGGACTCCATCGGCGGCGCTTCGTCATCCTGCTCATGGCGCTCGCACCTTCACAAAAACCATGAAAGACAATCGCAATGTTCGATATCCATCGTGTTGACCTCGACTGGGGAGGGCGCAAGCTCGTCCTAGAGACCGGGAAGATCGCACGCCAGGCTGATGGCGCAGTTGTCGCCAGCTATGGCGAATCGAAGGTGCTGGCAACCGTCGTCGCCGCCAAGGAGCCGAGAGAAGGCATCGATTTTCTGCCTCTCACCGTCGATTATCAGGAGAAATTCTATGCAGCCGGCCGCATTCCGGGCGGCTATTTCAAGCGTGAGGGTCGTCCTACCGAGAAGGAAACGCTGGTCTCGCGCCTGATCGACCGCCCCGTGCGTCCTCTATTCGCGGAAGGCTGGCGCCGCGAGACGCAGGTCATCGTTACGACCCTTTCCCACGATCTGGAGAACGATCCGGACGTGCTGGCCATGATAGCGGCGTCGGCGGCGCTCACGCTTTCCGGCGCGCCATTCATGGGGCCAATCGGAGCCGCCCGGGTCGGCTTCATCAACAATGAATACGTGCTCAACCCGCAGCTCGACGAGATGACCGAGAGTCAGCTTGACCTCGTCGTGGCCGGGACGCAAGACGCCGTGCTGATGGTGGAATCCGAAGCGAAGGAATTGACCGAAGACCTCATGCTCGGCGCCGTCATGTTCGGCCACCGCCACTTTCAGCCGGTGATCGATGCGATTATCCGATTGGCTGAAAAGGCGGCAAAGGAACCGTGCGAGGTACAGGTCACCGACACCGAGCCGCTGGAAAAGGAAATGCTCGCCCTCGTCGAGCGGGACTTGCGCGCTGCCTACGCGATTGCGGACAAGCAGCAACGCCACAACGAGATTGACGCGGCCAAGGCCAAGGTCCTGGCGCGTCTCTGTCCCGACGGAGTGCAGGATCCGCCGCATAGCAAGCAGCAGGTCGCCAATGTTTTCAAGAAGCTCGAAGCGAAGATCGTGCGCTGGAATATTCTCGATTCCGGGCAGCGCATCGACGGACGCGACGTGAAGTCGGTGCGTCCGATTGTGTCAGAGGTCGGCGTGCTGCCGCGCGCCCACGGCTCGGCTTTGTTCACCCGCGGCGAGACGCAGGCGCTGGTCGTGGCGACGCTCGGCACAGGTGAGGATGAGCAATGGATCGACGCGCTTCAGGGTACGTACAAGGAGACATTCCTTCTCCACTATAATTTTCCGCCATTTTCGGTGGGCGAGACCGGCCGGATGGGAGGCCCTCGCCGACGGGAGATCGGCCACGGCAAGCTCGCGTGGCGTGCCATCCACCCCGTGCTGCCGGCGCATCACGAGTTCCCGTATACGCTGCGCGTCGTCTCAGAAATCACGGAATCCAACGGCTCCTCGTCGATGGCCACGGTGTGCGGCACCTCGCTGGCGTTGATGGATGCGGGCGTGCCGATGAAGCGTCCGACCGCCGGCATTGCAATGGGCCTCATTCTCGAGAAGGAGCGTTATGCCGTGCTCTCCGATATCCTGGGCGATGAGGATCATCTCGGCGACATGGATTTCAAGGTCGCAGGCACGGAGCGTGGCGTCACCTCGCTGCAGATGGACATCAAGATTGCGGGGATCACCGAAGAGATCATGCGCGTTGCGCTCGCGCAGGCGAAGGACGGGCGCATGCACATCTTGCGCGAGATGGCCAAGGCGCTCACACAACACCGTGAGCAACTCGGGGAGCACGCGCCGCGCATCGAGGTGTTCAACATTCCCGTCGATAAGATCCGGGAGGTGATCGGCTCCGGGGGCAAGGTGATCCGCGAGATCGTGGAGAAGACCGGAGCGAAGATCGACATCTCCGATGACGGAACGGTCAAGGTCGCTTCCGCCAACGGCGACGCCATGAAGGCGGCGATCAATTGGATCAAATCGATCGCATCCGAGCCGGAGATCGGTCACGTTTATGAGGGCACCGTGGTCAAGGTCATGGACTTCGGCGCCTTCGTGAACTTCTTCGGCGCCAAAGATGGACTGGTGCATATCAGCCAGCTCGCGCCGCGTCGGGTGCAGAAGGTGACCGACGTGGTGAAGGAAGGCGACAAGGTCAAGGTCAAGCTTCTCGGGTTTGACGAGCGCGGCAAGGTGCGCCTTTCGATGAAGGTCGTCAACCAGACAACTGGAGAGGACATCGAAGCCAAGCAGAAGGCCGAGGGCGAGCAGCAACGCGGCTTTGAGCAACGCGAGGCTGCGGTGGGCGGGGAGTAGAGCGCTTCCCCCTGACCGGCGTCATGCCCCGCGCACGCATGCGGGGCATCCAGTAGTCTATGCGCTCGCGATTGCGGGAAAGCGGCAAGACCACCTCCGTCCGGCGGCTACTGGATCGTCGCCTTCGCGGACGATGACAACTAAGAGTTTGTAAGTGCTGCCTTAATCTTAGCGCCTATGCGACATGTCCCCGCCATCTACGTCTGCGCTTTCCGACGTGCTTGAAGAAAGGCATGGACCCACGGTACCGCAGAAGGCGATCGGAATTTGCTCCGATTCGGAAATGCCGACCGCCGAGTTTCCTGCGCACGGGGCTGCTTCGCCGAGCAGAAGGAATGTCCTGGTCTGCCCGATGCTCTTGATCTCGGTTGATCCGAGAATCTTCGAATGTGAACGCAGCCGCGGTCAGATCACGAAATTGCTCGCTCACATGGATGCGGCCCGGCAATCCATGGGACTCCATGCGCGAAGCGGTATTCACAGCGTCGCCCCATACGTCGTAGGAGAAACGCGTGTCGCCGATGACGCCCGCCGTTGCCGGCCCGCAATGAATGCCAATGCGCAGATTAAGCTTGCGTCCTCCGAGCAGAGGCTGGCGATCGACGTCTTTGAGCATGCTCAGCGCCAGATGGCCGACCGCCTCGGCGCCCTTGGCGGCCTCGCCGTCGAAGCCGGCGGCAGCCATATAGCAGTCGCCGATCGTTTTTATCTTCTCCACCCCGTGCTCTTCGCACAGCGCGTCGAAACTGCGAACCAGTTGGTCCAGAAAGTCCACGACGTCCTCCGGCGCCAGGGCGTGCGCCGCCTGCGTGAATCCGGTGAGATCGGCGAACATGACGCTCAGCGTCTCGATGCGGTCGGCAATGCGCTCCGCCCCTCCCGATTTGAGTCGGGCCGCAATTGCGGGTGGCATGACGGTCGCAATAAGAGCCTCGGAGCGCTCATGCTGATCCTGCAGATCAATCTCGGCGCGTTGCAGCGAGGCGAGGGCGTAGAACAGGAGGGCCGCATTGATCACGAAGGTGGTAACCATGGCCTGGGTCGACAGCAGATATCGAAACTCGCTGTCCCAGGGAATGACCAGTCCGGCAACCGGCGCGAAGTTCAGTGTGAACAACAGCGCGATCAGGAATACGCCGAAGAAAGCAAGGGACATCCGCCAGTTCTGCACGCCGAAGAAAAACAAGATCGCGCCGGCAAGGGTGAAATAGACCTGCAGCTCGCTGGCGAGCCCGAATAGCCACACGATGAGCGTGTGCCCGAACAGGATCAGGAGAAGGAGCGTGACTGCGCCGGCATGTTCCCCGAAGCGGTGCAAGCGAGGAACCAGCAACGCTCCCGCGAACATCACGACGTTATCGGCATTGACGGGGAGGAGCCCGCGAAAGTCATGCGCCGAGTTTATGATCAGGTGCGAGAACGTCGTCGCGATCATAGCAAAAGCGGCAACATTGACGCAGCGCTGGCGCCGGATGACCCGCTCGTCCTGTGACACGATCCCGACGGAAACCCAACGCTCGAGCCACTCGGGCAATTGGATGCCCTGCCTGCGCTCACGGCCCACCAGATCGCGCAATCGGCTCATCGGCATCGATCGGCGCCCTGTATCCTACCCACCGGAAGGGACCGGCTGAATCAGCCGGGCGGCGTGGGCTCCGGCAAAGCCCAACTGGCTAAAGTGGCTCCGCCTGCGCTGCCAGTATTCAAGCTATTGCGCCGCATCCTTGGCCTGCTCCCCATTGCTGGGGTCGAAGTCCTGGCCGTCCTTCAAAGCGGCGGGATGGGGCATGGCGATGATGTTGTAACCGGAATCCACAAAGTGGATGTTCCCTGTCACCCCCGTCGAACAGGTCCGAAAGCAGGTAGAGAGCGGCGCCGCCGATCTCGTCCAAGGTCACGCCGCGCCGCAGCGGCGCATGCCGGTATTGGAAGGCAAACATCTGGCGCGCATCGCCGATGCCGGCGCCCGCAAGCGTACGGATCGGTCCGGCTGAGATGGCGTTGACGCGAACGGCCGCCGGCCCAAAGTCAACTGCGAGATAGCGAACCGACGATTCCAATGCCGCCTTGGCCACTCCCATGACGTTGTAATTCGGCATCGCCCGTTGGCCGCCATTGTAGGTCAACGTCAAAATGCTGCCGCCTGCGGGCATCAGCGCCACTGCCCGCTTTGCCGCTTCGGTGAAGGAGAAGCAGGAAATGATCATGGTACGAATGAAATTCTCGCGCGTTGTGTCGGCGTAGCGGCCTTTGAGCTCTTTCTTGTCGGAGAATGCGATCGCGTGCACCAGAAAGTCGAGTGAGCCCCATTTCTCGGCAATGGCGGCAAAAGTGGCGTCGATCGACGCAACCTGTTCCACGTCGCAGGGCAGCACGAATGACGCGCCGACCGACTGCGCCAAGGGCCTCACCCTGCGGCCCAGCGCCTCGCCCTGGTAGGTGAAGGCGAGCGTCGCGCCATGTGCGGCAAGAGCCCGGGCAATTCCCCAGGCAATGGAATGGTCGTTGGCGACCCCCATGATCAAGCCGCGCTTGCCTTGCATCAGCTGCATCGTGCGTTCCAACTCTATCACCCTGGCCTATGCCTTTTCTCGCATATTCATCACTTGCGTCGCATATCAGGCGTCCACACGCTTGAGCACCAACGAGGCGTTCGTGCCGCCGAAGCCGAATGAATTCGACAGCACGCAGCCGAGCTTCACGCCATCGCGCCGCTCGCGAACGATTGGCATGTCCGCGAAAGCCGGGTCGAGTTGCTCGATATTGGCGCTTTCGCAGATGAATCCGTTGTTCATCATCAGAATGGAGTAGATTGCCTCTTGCGCGCCCGCCGCCCCGAGCGAATGCCCAGTCAATGATTTTGTCGCGGCAATCGGCGGACAGGCATCGCCAAATACTTCGCGGATGGCCTCGATCTCTTTGAGGTCGCCGATCGGGGTCGAGGTCGCATGCGGGTTGATGTAGTCAACCGGCAGCTTGATCTCGCTCAATGCCATGCGCATGCACCGCACGGCGCCTTCGCCGGACGGGGCGACCATGTCAAACCCGTCGGACGTCGCACCATAACCAGCGACCTCGGCATAAATGCGCGCGCCTCGCGCCTTGGCGTGATCGAGCTCCTCAAGGACCAGAACTCCTGCTCCTCCGGCAATTACAAATCCGTCGCGGCCGGCATCGTAGGCGCGTGAGGCCCTCTCGGGGGTTTGGTTAAAGCTGGACGACATCGCGCCCATGGCGTCGAACAACACGGACAGCGTCCAATCGAGCTCCTCGCATCCGCCGGCGAAAATCACATCCTGACGGCCCATCCGGATCACTTCCATGGCGTTACCGATGCAGTGGTTCGAGGTCGCGCACGCGGAAGAGATGGAATAGTTCACACCCTTGATCTTGAACCAGGTGGCCAGTGTCGCAGATGCGGTTGAGGACATGGCCTTTGGCACGGCAAACGGCCCCACACGTTTCGGGCTTTTGCTGCGCGCAATATCGGCTGCATCCACGATCGCCCGTGTGGAGGGCCCTCCGGATCCCATGATGATCCCGGTCATCTCGTGCGATACTTCGCCCGGCTCCAGCCCCGCATCGCGGATGGCCTGCTCCATGGCAACGTGATTCCATGCGGCGCCGCCGCCGAGAAAACGCATGGCGCGACGGTCAATCACCTCGTCGGGAATGAGCGTCGGCGCGCCGTGCACCTGAGAGCGAAATCCAAGCTCCGCTTGGCGCTCGGCACGGGAAATCCCGGGTTTTGCCTCATGCAAATTGGCAAGGACCTCCTGGGTATTGTTACCGATGGACGAGATGATTCCCATCCCGGTGACGACCACCCGCCTCATCCCCCTACCTCGCTTGCGGCGTGATCCATACGGGGAGTGCGCCTCGCGCCCGAGGTTGATCTGCCGGGCGCCTTTGCACCATGCCTTCGCACCCGATCTATGGCTACCGGGCCGGCCGAACCCATAGGATCGCCCATGGGATCAGCCTCCTGTCGGCTGAAAAGCCGCCTGATCGCGGAACAGGCCGACCTTGAGGTCCATCGCTCGGTAGATGATGGAACCATCGGCCGAGAGCCAACCGTCTGCAATGCCGAGCACCAGCTTCGAACGCATCACCCGCTTGATGTCGATACCATATACGACGTTCTTTACGGTGGGCAGCACCTGACCGGAGAACTTGAGCTCACCGAGCCCGAGTGCACGGCCTCTGCCCGGAGCCCCCAGCCAGCCGAGAAAGAAGCCCAGCAGCTGCCACAAGGCGTCCAAGCCAAGGCATCCCGGCATGACCGGATCGCCTTTGAAGTGGCAGGGAAAGAACCAGAGATCCGGGCGCAGCTCCAGCACAGCGCGCACGACGCCTTTTCCGTATTGGCCGCCGGCCTCGGCAATCTCCGAAATGCGATCAAACATCAGCATGGGAGGAAGGGGCAGCTGCGCATTGCCGGCGCCGAATAACTCGCCTCGCCCACAAGCCAGGAGCTCGTCATAGCCAAAACTGGTGCGCCGATTCTCCATTAGCCCTGCGTCCATGGTCAACCAATCAGATTGCTTGCGGAAAGACTTAACATAGGCGTCAGGGGTGACAAAACCACCCATCGCGGCGCCGGGAAGACCCTGCCGCGGTCCAGTTGCGAGACAGTTGCATCTATGGGGTGATATGTTACAAATGCAACCATTCCGTACGGCAAAAGGATTCAGGCATTTCCCGATGTCATCGTCTCGACGGTTCGATTTCTCAGGCGCCGATGCAAACGTGAAAGAAGCGCCGGGGCTACCTTCCCGGGCTGCTCTCACCGGTTGCCCTTGGCATGACGTGAAAAGCATGCTGCGCGAGGTTGGCTTGCGACCGACGCGTCAGCGCATGGCATTGGGCTGGATGCTTTTCGGCAAAGGCGACAGGCATGTCACTGCCGAAATGCTCTATGAAGAGGCTGTCAAAGCCAAGGTCACCGTCTCCCTTGCCACCATCTACAACACGCTGCACCAGTTTACCGACGCAGGATTGCTGCGCCAGGTCGCAGTCGATGGGTCGAAGACCTATTTTGACACCAACGTGTCACAGCATCATCACTTCTTCATCGAAAGCGAGAACGATCTCGTGGATATTCCGCATTCGGATGTGGTTGTCGGGAGGACGCCGATCCCCCCCGAAGGCTACATTGTTACGCGCATCGATGTGGTGGTGCGATTGCGCCGCAAGCCTCGTCCCTCGGCGTCCTGAGGTTACGCGGTACGGCAGCTTTGGCGCGCAGGTGAGGAGTCGCTCTGAGCGGAACGGCCTGGAAACCCGCGCGCCTGCTCACTCGAACTTTTCGTTGACGTACACGCCCCAGAGTTGCTCCTGCACCACCCAACCGTCGAAACGCGCCCCGGTAATTCGGCACCAGGAGCCGCTGCAGCGTTTCACGGAGGCCATTACGCCGGCCTGAAGTTGCGCCACAACTGCGCTATTGGTATCCGCCTTGTCGTGCAGCGCAACGAGCTGGTTCTTGTCCTTGGGCGAAACCAGCACGGTCCGCTTGCCGGACAGGAGCGAGTGATAAACCCAACCCTCGGAGCCCTCCCAGTCGCGAATGCGGCGCCAATTATCAGATTCGGCAGTGATCTCCACCGGCAGACCAGCCCGAGTATAGACGAAGGTGACCTCGTGATCGCGGGTAGGTCCGCCATGGACATTGACGCGATCCGGCTTGAGGCTGACGAAGCGCGGCATGGGAAGGCCGCTCTTTGGGCCGGCGCCCGCGTCTGCTCCGGCGTGAGCCGCATTGAGAAGCAGCATTGCGCTCCCGGCCGCCAGTGCCGGTAAGCGCCACCATTGTGCGATGTGGAAGCTGCGATTCGCGATCATGTCATGGTTTGCACGGGTTCACGGCGGCAGGGATAGGCGGCTTCTGCGGAAGGGGTGGAGGCGCTTGTCTTCGCGCTTCCATCTGTTACAGAGATTTGCGAGCCCGCCGGCAGGAAGGGCAGTCTCCGCCACGCGGGTTAAGGAGACCTGAATGAGGAGCCATCGTAGCTTTGCCGGGGCAGGACGGCGCGGCTAGGATTCGAACCATGGCAAACCGGAAAAAGCCGCTTGTCGTTGTGACGCGCAAGCTCCCGGACCGAGTCGAAACCCGCATGCGCGAGCTGTTCGACGCGCAACTCAATATCGAGGACAACCCGCTTAGCGCCTCCGAGCTGGCGGCAATAATGAAGAGCGCGGACGTTCTCGTGCCCACCGTGACGGATCGCATCGATTCCGCCGCTCTGAGCAAAGCGGGTGAGGGGCTCAAGCTGATCGCCAATTACGGCAACGGCGTTGATCACATCGATGTTGCAACCGCGCTCAGCCGCGGGATCACGGTCACAAATACGCCGGGCGTTCTCACCGAGGATACGGCTGATATGACGATGGCGCTCATTCTGGCGGTGCCGCGCCGCTTGGCCGAGGGAGCGGCTGTTTTCAGCAATGATAAGCCATGGAACGGCTGGTCGCCGACCTGGATGCTCGGTCACCGCATCTGGGGCAAGCGGCTCGGTATCATAGGAATGGGGCGCATCGGCCAGGCGGTGGCGCGGCGCGCCCGCGCCTTCGGCCTGCAAATTC
This sequence comes from uncultured Alphaproteobacteria bacterium, assembly GCA_963841105.1. GTDB lineage: Bacteria > Pseudomonadota > Alphaproteobacteria > Rhizobiales > Xanthobacteraceae > VAZQ01. The sequence goes on along the minus strand of CAWJCB010000028.1, from coordinate 309,644 downwards.
ACTATCACAACCGCCGCCGCGTGCCTGCCCAGGTCGAGGAGGAGCTCACCGCCACCTACTGGGAGAGTCTCGACCAGATGCTCGCCAGAATGGACATCATCTCCATCAACTGTCCGCACACGCCGGCGACCTATCATCTTTTGTCGGCACGGCGGCTCAGGCTGATACGCCCTGAGGCATACGTGGTGAATACCGCCCGCGGCGAGGTGATCGATGAGAACGCCTTGGTTCGCTTGATCTCGTCGGGGGAGGTTGCCGGCGCCGGCCTCGACGTGTTCGAGCATGAGCCGGCCGTCAGCCCGAAGCTTGTCAAGTTGGCGCGAATGGGAAAGGTGGTGCTCTTACCCCACATGGGCTCGGCTACCGTGGAAGGACGCATTGACATGGGGGAGAAGGTCATCGTGAACATAAAGACCTTTCTTGACGGTCACCGCCCTCCAGACCGCGTCCTCCCATCGATGCTGTGATGCGGCAAGCGCTCCCTTGTTTGCTGGCATTTGCGATGTTTTGTCATAGAATTGCGGAACCAATCCGAGGAGGTCTGAAAATGCGCGCTTTGCTACTGGCTGGGGCGCTCGCTGCTCTTGCCGCGCTGCCTGCCGGCGCCGCTGTGCTTGCACCGAACGACATCCAGTCCACATTTTTCAACGGCCAGCCCTTCACCTCGTCGACGCCGGCGAACGTCAAATTCAAGATGGTGTTCACGGCGGACGGCAAGATGACGCGAGAGCCCGTCGCGCAGTCCGGCGCCAAAGGCGAGGGCACCTGGAAGCTCACCAAGGAGGGGTTCTGCACGACCTGGAAGGGCTCCAAGGCCAACTGCTTTCGCATACTCACCGCCGGCGACAACAAATGGTCGGTGATGAAGGGCACGACGGCTGTGGCCACCTGGACGAAGTAAGGGTTCGCGACCGCCAATGAGCATGAACGACGCCATCAAGGCCGAAATCAAAAAGCTGGAAGACCGCCGCTTCCAGGCGATGATCGACAGCGACTTTCACACCCTGGACAAGCTGCTGGGCGACGAGCTGATCTACACCCATTCGACCGCGCAATCCGACACCCGCGCCGAGTACATCGCGCTGTGCAAGAAGGGCGTGTTCAAGTACCTGAAGATTGAGCGTCCGATCGAGAACATCCAGGTCTACGGCGACACGGTTGTCGTGACCGGCCACGCGAAGATGGACGCGATCGTCGCGGGCAAGCCCAAGCTCATCAACAGCCGCTACACCAATGTGTGGATCAAGGGGGCGAAGGGCTGGCAGATGGTGGTGTGGCAGTCGACGCCCATCCCAGCACCGGCTGCTTGAAGGTTTGCTGATGCGCGCGCCGCTGTCATTCTGAGAAGCGTAAGCCGCGGCGCGCATGAATCCGCAGTTGTGAATGATCAGCCTCCGGGCGCCTCGGCAAGAAGTGGGCGGTCGTGAAACAGCTCGGCTACCCGGTGACTGATTGTTACCCGTTCGATATCCTGCAAGTGGGTAATCCTGGAGCGTGGGAGATGGGATGCATTTCGATCAATTCAGACGGCGCGATTTCATAGCGCTATTTGGTGGTATGGCGGCCGTGTGGCCGAGTCCTGCCCGTGTACAGCAGGTGACATCTAACATTTCGCGGGTTGGCTTTTTGGCGCTGCCTAATTCCGGCGTGAAGGAGATTCAGCAGGGGTTACACGAGCTTGGCTACATTGAGGGACAGAACATCGCCTTCGAAGTTCTCTCTGTGCAAGGACGGATCGAACGACTGCGCGAGCTTGGTGTGGAGCTGGTGCGCCACAATGTGGCCGTCATAGTCACCGACGGGCCGCAGTTGACGCAAGCCGCCCGCGAAGCGACCACCACGATTCCTATTGTCATGGCGCGCATGGACGATGCTGATGCGCAAGGGTTCGTCACAAACTATTCGCGGCCAGGCGGCAACATCACCGGTCTCTCGTTCCAGACCGGTGAGCTGAGCACGAAGTGGCTCCAGCTGCTGAAGGAAGCTTTGCCGCCAAGTGCGCGCATCGTCGCCCTCTGGGATGCAACGGGGACAGCGAACCAGCTGCGGACAATTGAACAAGCCGCCCGGTCCGTGAAGGTTGACCTGTACACGGTGGAGTGGCGCAGCCCTGAAGAACTCGCGAATGCATTTGCGGCAACGCAAAATGTCGGGGCCAAAGGGGTCGTTATTCTGGGCTCTCCGGCGTTCAGTGCGCAGGCGATACGCTTGGCCGACCTCGCCACCACGCATAGGATCGCGGCTACCTACGTCTATCGCACGTTTGTCGAAGCCGGCGGGTTGATCAGTTATGGACCGTTGGAAAGTGATCCGAGCTTCAGCCGGCGGCGCGCAGCCTACTTTGTAGACAAGCTGCTGAAGGGGGCCAAGGTGGCCGAGCTCCCGGTCGAGCAGCCGACCAAATTCTATCTCGCCATCAATCTCAAGACCGCGAGGGCGCTCGGTCTCACCGTGCCGCCTACGCTGCTTGCCACCGCCGACGAGGTGGTCGAATGAGCCGAGCCAATGTCTCTTTCCTGGCACATCACGACTTTCGAAACCAGGGGAGGTTTGGGGTGCGAGCGATCACGTCGCGCCGCTATAAATGTCGGCGAGCGCCAGCTCCAGTCCAGGAGGGTCGAGCGTGAGTGCGCCGTCGCGCACGATGCGCGTGAGAATGAATTGCCAACTTTATCTCGGCATGAGCCGCCCGCTCCGGCGTCATGGCGTGGACGATGCCGTCGAGAAGCTCGTAACGCCCCGGTCGGCGATCCGCCCAGGCGAGATATTCATCGACGGTCAAGCTGCGCCTCTGGCGTAGCAATGTGTGCGCTCGACTGCTTCGAATGTGAGTGCGAGGGTGGCGTGCTCTGCCAAGTTACGGCAACAGATCATGCGTTGGCGTAGACCACGCAGTTCCTGCGCCAGATGGGCAGGACATCGAGGCCGCGGCGGAACCCCGTCACCTTTTCCTCCAGCCCGTCCGTTCCGATCGGGATTGTTTTCCACTCGAACCCGTCTCGCGTCAGCATGAAGACGTAGCTCTTCTCGTCGCCGGCAAGCCAGAAGACCAGCGCCTCGTCATCGGCCAGGATGCTCTGTACGTCGTTTGCTTCCACAGGCCTTGGGCTCGCCAGTGCCGCATACTCGGGGAACTCCCGTTCAAGCCGTGCTCTGTTGGCGGCAAGCTTCTCCTCGGTTGCAGCAACGTCTCTGCGCGACGCACCGATCGCGGCGGCGCTCTGCTGGCCCTGCGGTTTTGCAAGCAGCGCGAGGAGCGCCTGGTCGCGCTCGCGCCACAAGCCGGAGAGGTCCTGGCGCTCGCGCACCAGCGCTGCAAGACCATCTGTTCGGGCGGCAAAGCGCACGCCCACCTGCTGGACCGCGGCCGCGGTCGTGGACTGGTTCGCCCATTGCGCCATGGCGAGAGCTTCGCGGGCGAGTTTCGCCGCTGGCTCAAGCCGCTTCTGCGCCGCAGTTGCAAGATTGGCGATATGACGAACAAAGTAGTACGTGCGCTGCTCGACGAGGCCGCCCATGCCCTCCTGATGCTGCGCGCCAGTGGTGGTCTCGGTGTCTGCGTGAGCGATCACGGAAGCTGTCGCTTTGCGCGAATAGGAGAGTGCGTTCTCGGCGTTGCCGCTGCTGGCGGAGAGTTTGGCCAGATTGTCGAGAGTTTGCGCCACATCGGGATGCGCTTGGCCGAGCGCCTTTTCCGAGACAGCCAGCGCGCGCTTGAAGAACTCCTCGGCGTCGCCATACTTGCCCTGCTTGTGGTACATGTTGCCCAAGTTGTTAAGGGTTATGGCCACACCGGAGTGATCTTTGCCGAGCGACTTCTCCTTGATTGCCAGCGCGCGCTTGTAGAGGCCCTCGGCATCGGCGTACTTGCCTTGACTCTTGTACACGACGGCCAGGTTGTTGAGGGTCTGCGCCACTTCGGGGTGTTCTGCGCCGAGCGTTTCTCTCGAATGGCCAGGGCGCGTTTGTAGAGTCCTTCGGCCTCGGCGTATTTCTCTTGACGCAAGTACACGTTCGCCAGGTTGTGAAGGGTTTGAGCCACGTCCCGGTGCTCTGTGCCGAGCGCCTTCTCGCGGATCGCCAACGCGCGTTTGTGGAGCCTCTCGGCGTCCTCGTACTTGCCTTGCTCCGTGTACACAATGGCCAGGTTGTTGAAGGATGCGCCCACCGAGGGATGGCCTGCGCCGAGCGCCTTCTCAAAGATCGTCAGAGCGCGCTTATAGAGCCCCTCGGCGTCGGCGTACTTGCCTTGCTGGTAGTACACGCGGGCCAGATTGTTGAGCGCGGCACCGTAATCGGGGTGGTTGACGCCAAAACGCGCCTTGACCACGGCTTCGAGCTTCTGCGCTTCCACGAGCGCCGCGGGATAGTTGCCCGCAGCATTGAGCTCACTCCATCGCCTGAAGATCGCGTTGGGATCGCCCTGCTGCGCCGCACCTGGCGCCATACCAATCAACACGAACAGGGTCGCTCGCAGCAAGGGTGCGAGACAGCGCACTGTCACCGGACCACCGGGAATTGCGGCGAGGCGCATGGTAAGCCCCCTGCAAAAGCATCTCTGCTCCGACAGTGTGCCAGAAGCCGGCTGGGATCGAAAGCATGCGCCTCCCAAACGATCTGGAGCTAGATGGCTAAGGCCGTTCGAAACCAGGGGATGTTTGGAATGCGAGCGATCAAGTCCTCGCGCCGCTGTAAATGTCGGCGAGCGCCAGATCCAGTCCGGGAGGGTCGAGCGTGAGCGCGCCGTCGCGCACGATGCGCGTGAGAATGGCATCGTCGCTCCGGCAAGAGTGGTGAATGACCAGGGGCTTGTCGGGATCGACAATGAGATAGTGCGCCACGCTCGTCAGCCGGAAATATCCGGCGAGCTTGAACCATCGATGTGCTGCGAAGATGGCGAAAGAACCTCGACCACGATCATCGGGTTTGCGACTTCGAGCCCGGATGGCGGCAGCTTCGATCCGCTGTAAACCAACGCATCAGCTCGTACGCCGCGGATTCGTCAACACGCACGGTCATTCCATCCGGCAGGACATGGCAGGGCAGGCGGCGCACCCGGATCCCGGCAACAAGCGCCAATGTGAATTGCCAACTTTATCTCGGCATGAGCTGCCCGCTGCGGCGTCATGGTGTGGACGATGCCGTCGACAAGCTCATAGCGCCCCGGCCGGCGATCCCCCCAGGCGAGATATTCATCGACGGTCATCTTGTGGTCCGGCAGCGCTGCCATGACAACAACTGTAGCCCACTTCCTCGCACCGGCAAAAGCTATTGACACGCTTCAGGCGTGCGCCGACAAGTCCGTGATTGTCGGATGATCGCCGGAGAGCGGATTGTTTGGATCCCACGCGTAGGCGAGCGTCTCGAATCGCATGGAGCGCGCGTCCACCATGACGAGCCGTCCAACCAGTCCCTCGCCAAAGCCCACGATCTCGCGAATGACTTCCAGCGCCATCATGGAGCCGAGCACGCCAGTGAGCGCGCCGAGAATGCCGGCCTCGGCGCAGACGGGCACGGAGCCCGGCGGCGGCGGTTCGGGAAACAGGCAGCGATAGGTCGGGTTGGGCCTGCCGTCCCCGCCGCGCTCATGCGCCCGCAACGTCGTGAGCGTCCCGTCGAAGATGCCCACCGCCGCCGTCACGAGCGGCTTCTTCGCCAGAAAGCACGCATCGGCGACAAGGTAACGCGTGGCGAAATTGTCCGAGCCATCGGCGACGATGTCGTAGCCGCGCACAAGATCAAGGGCGTTTGCCGCCACCAGTCTCAGCGCATGCGGCTCGACGGTGACGTGCGGGTTGAGACGGCGGATCGCCGATGCCGCGGTTTCGACCTTGAGATTGCCGACCTCCGGGGTGGCGTGAATCACCTGGCGCTGCAAGTTTGACAACGCCACCTTATCGTCGTCGACGATGCCGATCGCGCCCACCCCGGCCGCCGCCAAATACAAGAGCGCCGGCGCGCCCAGGCCGCCGGCGCCTATGACCAGAACGCGCGACCGCTTGAGCGCAGCCTGTCCGGGGCCGCCGACCTCGTGCAGGACGATATGGCGGGCGTAACGTTCAAGCTCTTGCGGACTCAACATGACGGGCCGTCGTTCCAGCAGCAATCTTCAGCGAAAGCAGAGACTTTGCAAATCGATTTCGGATGCCGCCGGTTGTCATTGCGCGCGGTTTCCGCGCGCCTTGACATGGTTTGTTCCCGATTGATAGCGTCGCGTACTGTCAGCCGGTATAAAACGTTCCGCTGAACGGAACAGTGATAAAGAGACTGTCAGCGAAGGAAACGTGCTGAGGCAATTCCATCCTGCCGGGCAGGCGGCGGCGAGCGCACGTTCCTGCGCAAACGAGAAATCGCCGGTAGCGAAGGCGCTGCGGCTGCTCGATCACCTCGCTCACAGTGATGCGCAGGTTTCGCTGGCCGACCTGAGCCGCAAGCTCCTGCTTCCCAAGGCCACCAGCCACCGGCTCGCTGCCATGCTGGAGCGGGACGGGTTCATCGACAAGGATCCGATTACGCTGCGCTATTCGCTCGGATCGCAGTTCGAGAACATGGCCCTGATCGCGCTTCGCAATGGCGCGACCGCCAATCTGCGGCGGCGGCTCATGGAGGAACTGGCCGAGGCGCTCGGCGTGCGCATCAATTTCGCGGTTCTCAAGTCCGGCAAGCTGATGTTGGTGGAATGGGTCGAGTCCGTCTCGCTCATCCGCATCGATCTGAAAGCCGGCGCCCAGGTGCCGGCCCATTGCAGCGCGAGCGGCAAGCTGCTGCTGGCGTTCGCTCCGGATGCGGTGCGCGAGCGATTCCTGAAGCTTGCTCCGTTTGCAGCGTTGACCAGCGCAACCATCACCAGCTCCAGAGCGCTGGCGCGCGAGCTCGCTCAAATCCGGCGCCAAGGGTTCGCGGAGGACAGGCAGGAATTCCTGCCGGGCATTTGCTGTTTGGCGGTTCCGGTCCGCAACGCGGAAGGCGACGTAGTGGCGGGCCTCGCCATCATGGCCCCGGAAATTGCATTCCCGCTCAAGCAGGCACGTCGTCACCTCCCTGAGCTTCATGTTTGTGCGGAGGCGATTTCGGCCGGCTACGGCTGGTGTCCATCGCAGCCTCGGCGAGCGATCGAGATTCGTGGCCGGCGTCGTAGTCTGCCAGCCAAGCAGGCTTCCCGGCGGCCGGCGGAGCGGCGAGCGAAGCTCAAGCCCGGGCGGAGCTCCCGGTGACGGCCCGCGAGCACAATGTGGGCCGGCAGGCGGTCATCCCCCGCGACTTGGGCCGCGACTTGGGCCGCTTGGCTCTTCGATTGCTGCCGTGGGGCTTGATTGTCCTGCTTTGGCAACTCATCACGCTCACGGGCATCGTCGGCGCCGGACTGGTCCCCAGCCCGATCCAGGTCTGGTCGACGTTTTGGAAGCAGCTGACCACGGACGGGCTTTGGCTGGACGTGTACATGTCGAGCCAACGCGTGATCCTGGGTCTGGCTTGCGGCATCGTTCTCGCCGTTCCGGTTGCATTCGTCCTCGGCTGGTATCGGTCGGCGCGCCGGATCGTCGATCCGCTCATCAACTTCTTTCGCTCGCTCCCGCCGATCGCCCTCATTCCGCTCGTCATCGTCTATTTCGGAATTGGGGAGCTCGCAAAGGTCGTGATGCTCTTTTACGCCTCGTTCTTCTCCGGCGTGATCGTGATGTATGAGGGAATCGTACAAACCAACCCGCTGTTCGTTCGCGTGGCGCGCAGCTTCGGGGCCACGGATGGCGAGATCTTCCGGCGGGTCATCGTGCCGCTCTCGGTTCCTCATGTCCTTACCGCGTTGCGCGTCGCGCTCGGAGTGTGTTGGGCGACGCTGGTCGCTTCAGAGCTCATCGCGGCGCAGCGCGGGCTCGGCGCCGTCATCGAGAATGCTTCTAATTACTTTCAGCTCGATACCATCTACATGGGGATCATCTGCATCGGGCTCATTGCGCTTGTCATGGATGGCTGCCTGCGCGCGATTTCTCTGCACCTGGTCAAATGGCAAGACAGGATCGGAGCATGAACCGCGCCCGGATGGTCCTGCGGGACGTCTGCAAGCAGTTCACGACTCCGGGCGGGTCGATGCTCTCGGCGGTCGAGGGGGTTTCGCTGACGGTCAACGACGGCGAGTTCATTTCGATCATCGGCCCGTCGGGTTGCGGAAAGACGACTTTGCTCAACATGATCGCCGGTTTCGAGCAGGTGACGTCGGGGAGCATCACGCTGGATGGCGAGCCGGTGACCGGCCCGGGGGCCGAACGCGGCGTGATTTTCCAGGAATACGGCATTTTCCCGTGGCTGAGCGTGCGAGAGAATATCGCATTCGGACTGTCGTTGCGCGCCAGCCGAGTCCCGGCGGTCGAGCACGAGGAGATCGTCCGGCGCTACGTGGATTTGATGGGGCTTCGGGGTTTCGAGAGTGCCTATCCCAAGACTTTGTCAGGCGGCATGAAGCAGCGGGTGGCGCTGGCGCGGGCTTATGCCGTGCGGCCCGAGTTCCTGCTGATGGACGAACCGTTCGGCGCGCTCGACGCCCAGACCCGCAGCGCGATGCAGGATCTCTTGCTGCACGTGCTCGAGAGCGAAGGCAAGACCGTCATCCTCGTCACCCATTCGGTGGATGAAGCGCTTTACCTGTCGTCGCGTGTGGCTGTGATCACGGCCCGTCCGGCTCGCGTCCGGACCATCCTCTCGGTCCCATTTCCTTATCCCAGGCGTGAGGAGATTCGGCGTGAGCCAAGCTTCGCCGACCTGCAGTACAGCGTCCGGGAAATGGTGATGCGCGAATATGCGGCTCAGCAGCTGCAGCGGATGGAAGTCGTCCAGGGAGAGAAAAGCCAAGGAGCGTTGCCATGAAAACCCGATCTTTGAATCGCCGTGAGCCTCTTGGCGTCGGCCGGCGGCGCCGCGGCGCTCGCCTGCGGGACGAAGTTGGTATCTGCGCAGGGCCCCGACACGGTGCGGGTCGGGTATCTGCACGTGCTCAGCGTCGATGCGCACCTGTGGCTGGGGACCCACCTCGGCAGCTGGGAGCGCGAGAACCTGAGGATCGAACCGCGTGAGTTCACGACCGGCATCGAGCTCTTTCAGGCGCTGGTTGGCGGCAGCCTCGACGTGCTGACAACCGGGGGCGTGCTGTCGAATTTCCCGGCGCGCGGGCAGGGGAAAGTGTTCTTGATCAATGATCTCGAATACGCGACCGGCCAGATCTGGGCGCATCCCAAGCAGGGCATTCACACGCTCAAGGACCTCAAAGGCCGGCAGATCGCCACCACCCGCGGGACCACCGCGCACGACCTGCTGCATCAGGCGCTCAAGAGCGTCGGTCTCGATTCGACCAAGGACGTGGAGATCGTCAACCAAAGAATGTCGGATGCCGTTACCGCATTCATCGCCGGAGCCGTTCCGGCGGTTTCGCTTTGGGTGCCGTTCAACGGTCCGATCCGAGCAAAATCGCCGGACGCCAGGATGCTGGTCGATGCCTCGGCGTTTCCGAGTGCCACGATCGTCAACGGCTGGGCGGCGCGCAATGATTTCTATGAAAACAAGAAAGCGGTTCTGAAGCGGTTTATTCGTGCCTGGATTCCGGCCAATGACCTGATCAACAATGATCCGAAACAGGCGCTGCAGATTCTTGAGAGCAAATACTATCCAAAGATCTCAAGCGCGGAAGTGGAAGAAATGTACAAGGTGACCCGATGGTACCCAACCAAGGAATGGGCGCAATACTACCGCGATGGCAGCGTTGCCAAGTGGCTCAATCAGGTCACCAATTTCAACGTCGAAGTTGGGGCGATTCAGAACCCGATCATGGCGGAGCGATATTTCGATCCTACCCTCTATCTGGATGTGGTCAACGTGGCTGCGAATTGAGGCACAAGATCGGATGTAGGTCCTCCGCGTCATGGAATTAAGCCACGAAGACGTGAAGAAAATTCTGGAGATCATCGATGCCTCGGAGCATCTCCAGGAGCTTGAGCTGGTGTATGGCGGCTTCCGATTGCACGTGCGTCGCGGCGCCGCCGGCATCGCCGCATCGACCGAGGAGCGGCCGGCGTTCCCCGCGGCGCCGAAGCCGGCAGTCGCAGGCAGCCCACCACCGGTCCCGGCGAAGCTCGCCGTCGAGCCGGCTCTCGCCGAGGGCGAGGTCGCAATTCGGGCGCCCATGCTCGGCACCTTCTACCGGTCGCCCGCCCCCGGCGATCCTTCGTTCGTCGAAATCGGCAAGCGCGTGCGGGCTGACGACACCGTCTGCCTGATTGAAGTGATGAAGCTGTTCAGCTCCATCAACGCAGGCGTCGACGGGGTGGTGACGCGGATTCTGGCGGAGAATGGAGCCATGGTCGAGTTCGATCAAATGCTGATCGTGATTGCGACATCCCAATAGCATTGCAGTGCCAATGCCGGCCATCCAGCGTCTGTTCGTGGCAAACCGTGGCGAGATCGCCGTGCGCATCGTGCGTGCGTGCGAGCGATTGGGCATCGAGACCGTGGTCGCGGTCTCGGAGGCCGACCGCAATAGTCTCGCCGCGCGCTTGGCGACGCGAGCCGTATGCATAGGGCCGGCAGCAGCCAGCCAGAGCTATCTCAGGGCGGAGACATTGGTAGCGGCGGCGCTGGGCAGCGGCTGTCAGGCGATTCATCCCGGATATGGCTTTCTGGCCGAACGCGCGCAGTTTGCCCGGATGTGCGAGGAGGCGGGGTTGCTGTTCGTCGGGCCGCGTCCGGAATCGATCGAGGCCATGGGCGGAAAGCTCTCCGCCGTCCGTCTTGCGGCGCAGGCGGACGTGCCTCGCGTGCCGGGATCGGATCGGATCGAGACGATCGAGGCCGCACGCCGTGCCGCGGAGCGCATCGGATATCCGCTGCTGATCAAGGCGAACGCCGGCGGCGGGGGCCGCGGCATGCGGTTGGTGCATGCGGCTTGCGACCTCGCCGGCGCCATGGAATCGGCGGCTTCCGAGGCGAGAGCGGCATTCGGCGATCCGACGCTCTACATTGAAAAATTCATTTCGCGGGCGCGTCACGTCGAAGTGCAGATCCTCGGGGATGGAACAGGCCACATCGTGCATCTGGGGGAGCGCGACTGCTCCACGCAGCGCCGATACCAGAAGCTCATTGAGGAAGCGCCGTCCCCCGTGATCGACGATCGGGTGCGTCATCGCATGAGCGAGGCGGCGGTGCGGCTCGCGGCCCACGTCGCCTATCGGGGAGCCGGAACGGTGGAGTTCGTCTTCGACCCGCAGAGCCGGGACTTTCATTTCCTGGAAATGAACACCCGGATTCAGGTCGAGCATCCTGTCACCGAGATGGTGACCGGCCGCGATCTGGTCGTCGAGCAGATTCGGATCGCTGCCGGCGAACCGATCTCATTCTCTCAGGAAGACATCGAGGTCCGCGGCCACGCCATCGAGTGCCGCATCAACGCCGAGGACCCGGCCAGAGATTTCATGCCTTGCCCAGGCCGGATCGACAGCTGGAAGCCGCCGCCGACAGGCGAGTGCGTGAGAATCGATACGCACTGTTACCCCGGATACGTGGTGCCACCTCATTATGATTCCCTGTTGGCGAAGCTGATCGTGCATGCCGCGGATCGCAGTTCTGCGATCCGATCCATGCAGGAAGCGCTTGCCGCGTTCAGCATCACAGGAGTGGCAACGACGATTCCGTTTCACCGGCGCGTTCTTGGAAGCGAAGATTTCCGCAAGGCCGCGATCCATACCCGCTGGGTTGACCAGGAGCTCGTGCCGGCGATGTCGGCGCCCCATTTGGTCGCCGCGGCGGGCCTTGTCCGAGCGGCGGGGTGAATGCCGTGTCCGACCAAAAAGCCCTCCCAAGCGCGGATGCGGTGCGCGCCCTGCACGACCTCACCGGCCGGGTCGCGCTGGTGACGGGCGGCGGTTCGGGGCTCGGGCGCGCCATGGCATGGGGGCTCGCGTGCCATGGCGCGGACATCATCATTGTCGACCGGGAAGCGTCGAGCGCCGCCGCAACCGCGAGCTCGATTGCGGGCGGCAGCGGCCGGCGCGCGATCAGCCTGGTCGCGGACGTCAGCCAGGAAACGCAGGTCGACCAGGTCTGCGGCGAAGCGGTGCAAGCGTTCGGCCACGTCGATGTCCTGATCAACAACGCGGGCCACAATATCAGAAAGCCGGTTATCGACTATACCGTCGAGGAGTTCGACTCGCTGCACGCGGTCCATGTGCGCGGCGCGTTTCTGTTCTGCCGGGCGCTCGGAAAGCACATGCGGGAGCGAGGCTCCGGATCTATCATCAACATTGCCTCGATGTTGGGTCAGGTCGCCGCCGCTAACGTCGGCGCGTATGCGGCCGCGAAAGCCGCCATGGTGCAGCTCAGCCGTGTCTTCGCGCTGGAAATGGCGCCACATCGGGTCCGTGTGAACGCGATCGCGCCCGGCTACATTGATACGCCGCTGACCCGTCAGCACGCGCCCGCGGTCCGGGAGCGGATTCTGCAATACCACGCCGCTCGGGCGGTTCGGCGAGCCGCATGAGCTCATCGGACCCGTGGTGTTCCTGGCCTCGGATGCATCGACCTTCGTCACGGGAAGCGTCCTGACGGTCGACGGCGGCTGGACGGCGCAATGAGCCGGCATTCGGGTGCGCGATCATGACGACGCTGCTTGAACCGGACGGGGCGATTGAGGCCGGGCCGCAGCCTGGTGCATCGATGCCAAACGACATTGCCGTCGTCGATCAGACCCTGCGCGATGCCCACCAGTGCTTGTGGGCGACGCGAATGACGACGGCACACATGCTCCCGGTCGCCGAGTTGATGGACCGGATTGGATTTCAGCGAATCGAAGTGATCGCCGCGATCCAGTTCGACGTCTGCGTTCGGTTTCTCAAGGAGAATCCTTGGGAACGGGTGCGGCTGATGCGCAAGCGGATCACCCGTACGCCGCTGAGCTCATTCCTGCGCTCCAAGAATATCGTCAGCTTCGACTTCGTGCCGGACGACATCGTCGCGCTGTGGGTCGAGCGGCTGGTTGCCAACGGGGTCCGGGAGATCGGTTCATTCGACGGCCTCAACGACGTTGACAATATGCTGGTGGCCCTCGACGTGGCGCGCAAGCTGGGCGCGCGCACCATCGGCGCGCTGTCCTACTGCCTGTCCCCGGTCCACACCGACGCGCTTTATGTGAAGACCGCGAAGGCGCTGATGGAGCGGGGCAATGTCGACGCCATCTGGATCAAGGACGCCGGCGGCCTCCTCACGGTGGATCGCATCCGCACGCTCATTCCGGCCGTTCGCAAGGTCGTCGGCCGAACTCCCATTGAGCTGCATAGCCATTGCCTGACCGGGGTAGCTCCGCTGGTCTATCTCGAAGGTGTCAGGGCCGGGGCCGACCGCATTCATACCTCGATTGCTCCGCTGGCGAACGGTGCAGCGCAGCCCTCGTTGCAATCGATGGCGAAGAATTTGCGCGCGCTCGGCTATCGGGTCGAGGTGGACGACGATCTCGCCGCCAAGGTCGGCGAGCACTTTCGCCGCATCGCCGAGCAGGAGAACAAGCCGGTCGGACAGGTGCTGGAATATGATGCGTTCCACTACGAGCACCAGATCCCCGGCGGGATGTTGAGCAACTTCCGGGTGCAGCTCGCCGAGCTCGGGCTCTCGCACAAATTCCAGGAGCTGCTCGAGGAATGCGCCCGGGTGCGCAACGAGCTCGGCTACCCGATCATGATCACGCCGTTTGCGCAGTTCGTCGGCATCCAGGCGGTCCTCAACGTCGTGCATCAGGAGCGCTATCGATATGTGCCGGACGAAGTCAAAAAGTATGCGCTTGGATATTACGGCAAGCTCCTCGCGCCGGTCGATCCGGACGTGCTCGATCGCATCGTCGCCAACGGCTCGCCCCGGATCGCGCTGAAACCGGAGCCGCTGGCGCCGGCGCTGACGAAATTGCGCCGACAATATCCCAATGCCAGCGATGACGAGCGCGCGCTCCGGATCATGTTTGCAGGCACGCAGGTCGACGAGATGCTGGCCGCGGGTCCGATGCGCACGGAGTACGTGTTCGAAAAGCCGCTGGTGAGGCTCGTGCGCGAACTTGCATCGCGCAAGATCGCCCGCGTGCATTTCAGTGCAGCGGCCAACGGCTGAGCAGCGCCGAGCGGGGCGGAAATCACCATGGCGCAAGACGACGGGTTCCGAGGATCAATCGGAAGAACGTTCCGAGACTCGGTCCCATCCTGGCCGCAGCCCGTCAAGCCGCCGTCGGGAGCGCCCAACATCGTCTTCATTGTTCTCGACGACGTCGGATACTCCGACCTTGGCTGTTACGGTATCCGAGATCTCGACGCCGAGGATCGATGCGTTGGCGTCGAACGGCGTCCGGTACACCAACTTCCATGTCACCTCCATGTGCTCGCCGACACGGGCATGCCTGCTGACCGGCCGCAATGCACATGCGGTGGGCATGGGGATCATCGCCGAATGGTCCAGCGGGTTTCCGGGTTATCGGGGAAAGAGTCACGCGCAAGGCAGCGACGATCCCCGAAGTGCTGCGGGATCACGCCTATGCCACCTACGCCGTCGGAAAATGGCATCTGACCAACATCGCGGATTACGGCGCCGCCGGTCCGCATCATGACTGGCCGCTGAGCCGCGGATTTGCCCGCTGGTACGGCTTCCACGGCGCGCTCACGGACCAATGGAATCCGGAGCTGTACTGCGACAACCGCCCGATCCGCATCCAGCCCGGCGGCGAATACCATCTCAGCTCCGATCTGGTGGATCACGCCATCGCCGACGTCCGCGACCATGCGACCTCGGCGCCGCAACGTCCTTTCTTCCTCTATCTCGCGTTCGGCGCGTGTCATTGGCCGCATCATGTTCCGCGGCGACACATCGACAAGTATCGTGAGCGGTACCGTGTCGGCTGGGATGCCATCCGGACCGAGCGTCTTGAGCGGCAAAAGGCTTTGGGGGTCGTTCCGCGCGGTACCGGGCTCGCTCCGCTCAACCCCGGCGTCATGCCGTGGGAAGCGCTCGGTTCCGATGTCCGTCGCTTGTGCGAGCGGCTGCAAGAGACCTACGCGGCCTTTCTCGACCATACCGATTCCGAGATCGGCAGGTTGATCGATCAACTCGAGTGGCTCGGATGCCTCGACAACACCGTCGTGGTCCTGTTGTCGGATAATGGCGCGAGCGCCGAGGGCGGGCCGACCGGCGCGATCAATCTGCGCAAGCACATGGTCTACGAGGAAGAGGTTCCGGAAGTCGGCTTGTCCCGCCTCGACGATATCGGCAGCGAGCGGTCGTTCAATCATTATCCGACCGGCTGGGCTCAGGTCTCCAATACGCCATTGAAGTGGTACAAGAAGGACACCCACGGCGGCGGCATCCGCGCGCCGCTGATCGTGCATTGGCCCGAACGCATCAAGTCAGCGGGCGCGGTCCGATCGCAATTTCATCACGTCATCGATATCGCTCCGACGCTCTACGAGGTGCTGGGGATCGAGGCGCCGACCCAATATCAGGGGGTCCCGCAGCTGCCGATCCATGGCATCAGCTTGGCATACACCTTCGATTCCGACGCTCCGAGCCGAAAGGAGATGCAGCATTTCGAGCTGCTCGGCGACCGCGCAATCTGGTATCGCGGCTGGAAGGCCGTCGCGCGCCACCCGAAAGGAACGGATTTCGAGGCCGATCGATGGGAGCTCTATCATCTCGATAGCGATTTTGCCGAAATCGAGAACCTGGCCGCGCAACAGCCCGACAAATTGCGGGAGATGGTCGAGCTGTGGTGGTCGGAGGCGGGAAAGCACAACGTGCTGCCGCTCGACGATCGGGATTGGGAGCGGGCGGCCGAACGTCTGCGGATGAACCAGCAGACCCGGTATGAATTCCTGTCACAGATGGCGCGCGTCGATCGGCTGTCGGCGCCCGACATCAGCAATCGCAGCTATGTGGTAATGGCCGAGTTCGAACAGACAACGTCAGGTGCAAGTGGCGTATTGCTGGCGTGGGGCAGCAGGTTCGCGGGCTTCGTCCTGTATATCAAGGACAACGAGCTTTGCTACGAATATGTCTATTCCGAATTGCTGACTCACAAGCTCTGCGTTCCGTTTCGAAAGCCCGGCGGCAAGACAGTCGTCGAGCTGAGGTTCGATCATGCGGGCGACCGCGCCGCTCGCGCCTCGCTGTGGGTGGATGGGCAAGTCGCAGGCGCGGTGGATATCCCGCGAACCTGGCCGACCCACGGGACGACTGCAGGCCTCAACTGTGGGCAGGATGCCGGTGCACCCGTAAGCGATGCGTACGAACGCCCGTTCCGCTTCACCGGGCGCTCGCTGCGAGTCACGGTCGAGCTGGACGGTCGCGCCAATGACACGCCGGGGGCCGCCTATCAGACGGTCCTGAGGGAGCAATGAGCGTGACCGGATTGCGTGCCCCGGCCACGGCCGGTCTCGAGCGCGCGATTGCGCAGCACCTGATGCGCGGGCACGTAGAATGGTGAGCATATCGCAATTCGACCGCGTGCTGGATGGAAAGGTCGCGGTGATTACCGGCGCCGGACGAGGCATCGGCCGGGCGATCGCGCTTGCATACGCGCATGCTGGAGCCAGCGTCGTCTGCTCGGCGCGATCGGAATCCGAGATCAAACAGACAGCCGCCACGATCACAAGCAACGGCGGCCGCAGCACGCATCAGGTCACGGATATCACCGACGCCGCCAGCACCGCCGCGCTGTTCGCCCGTGCCGTGCAGTCCTTCGGCGGGCTCGACATCGTCGTCGCGAATGCAGGGATTGCCGGCGAGACTGCTTTCGTTGAGTTGTCGCAGCCCGACGACTGGCGCAATACGATCAATGTCAATCTTGTCGGCGGCTATTACACGGCGAGAGCCGCCATTCCGGCGTTGCGGCAGCGCGGCTCGGGCAAAATCATCTTCATCGGCTCCGGCATGGGACACCGCGGCGCGCCATCGCGGTCCGCCTATTGCGTCGCCAAGGCCGGCTTGTGGATGCTCACGCGGATTCTGGCGCAGGAGCTCGCTCCGCACGGCATCTGCGTCAACGAGCTCGTGCCCGGGCCGGTGAATACGGACCTCATCAGCGGGCGCGAGGAAGCGTTGCGTGCCGCCAGCGGCGGCGGCGAATGGTTCAAGCAGCCGGAGGCGGTCGCACCCTTGGCGCTGTTCCTGGCATCTCAGCCGCGCGACGGACCGACCGGTCAGACCTTCAGCCTCGCACGTCGCGAACTGTAGCTAAATTAGTCGTGAGTTGATTGGTGCCGGACCGTTCTGTGAGGGCACGAAGTAAACGAGAGAAGGAGGGCCGCGATGAATAGGACACCGCACGTTGGATTTATCGGCCTCGGGACCATGGGCCTCCCGATGGCCAGCAATATTCAACGTGCGGGCGCCGAAGTGCGGGCGTTCGACGTCGATCGCAAACGCATGGACGCGATTGCAACAGCAGGGGGCCGTCCGGTTGACAATCCTGCGGCTGCGGCGCGGGGCGCCGATTTCGTGATCACGATGCTGCCCAATGCGCCGGATGTCCGCAACGCCTTGTTCGACGGCAATGGCGCCGTCACCACGATGGATCGCGATTTGCTTTACATCGACATGTCCACGATTCATCCACTCGAAACGGATGCGATCGCGCAGGAGCTCGACGAGCGCGGCATCCGTATGATCGACGCGCCCGTCGGCCGGACCTCGACCGAAGCCGCGCAAGGAAAGCTGCTGATCATGGCCGGAGGTGAAGTGGAAGATATCGAGCGCGCGCGTCCGATTCTCGCGAGCATGGGGGATGCGATCGTCCATTGCGGTCGGCGCGGCATGGGATCGCGCATGAAGATCATCAATAATTTCATGTTGACATCGCTAAACGTCCTCACGGCCGAAACGTTGGTTCTGGCGCAAGCGGTCGGCATGGATCTCGAAATCGCGCGGCAGGTGCTGATGAGCACCGCGGCGGGGCGCGGTCATCTCGTTACGACCTATCCGGTCAAGGTGCTGGCAGGCGATCTCACCCCCGGATTCATGATCGATCTGGCGCACAAGGATCTGGGGTTGGCGCTCGATCTCGGCGCCTGCTTTTCCGTGCCGCTGCCGGTAGGCGCTGCGGCGCGGGAGATATACAGTCTGGCGCGTGCGCAGAGCTTCGGCCGCAAGGACTGGACGTCGATCTTGGAGTTGTATCGTGGCTTCAAACGCTGCTGAGGCGGATCCAGCACAAGTATCTAGGCGGCGCGCAGAGGGTGCTGACAGCGGCATTCGCCGTCCCGGTCGCGCCCGGCGCGGCCGCGTGGCAGGCGCGAGTGACAGGCGCGCTGGTCGGCCTGGGATGGAATGGGCTCGTTCTCCTGATCGCCCTCGCGGCCTGGCAGATCCTCACCATCCTCATCAATTCACGTTTCTTTCCGGGGCCGGTCGCGATTTTCTGGGCCTTCGTCGATCTCGCCGTGAATGGCGACACGGGCGGACACACCCTGTGGGAGCACGCGTGGACCAGCGTTCAAAGGGTGCTGGTGGGATTCGGCCTGGCCGTCGTGGCCGGGGTGCCGCTCGGCCTCCTGATGGGACTCTATCCACGCACCTATGCCAACAGCCGGGTCGTGCTGGAGCCGTTTCGGTTCATTCCACCGATCGCGTGGATTCCACTGGCCATCATCTTCTTCTCGGGCATGACGCGCTTCGCATTTCTGATCTTCCTCGGGGCATTCTTTCCCGTGTTCACTGCGGCGCTCGTCGGGGTGTCGAGAGTCGAGCCGATTCATCGTAAAGTCGGCCTCGTCTATGGTGCGAGCAAGAAATGGATCCTGGCGCACGTCGTCGTACCGACGGTGCTGCCCGACATTCTCGGCGGCATGCGGGTCGGGCTCGGCGCCGCCTGGCTGACGATCGTGGCCGCAGAGCTCGCAGGCGGCATCTCGCTTGGGCTTGGCCGAATGATGAGCAACTATGCGGAGCTCGTTCAGGTACCGCAGGTCATCGTTGGCATGATCTTGATCGGCATCCTGGGTTTGCTCATGAACGAGGTGCTGCTGCTGGTGGAAAAGCGGCTGTTCCGGTGGCGATGGCAGGTAACTCTCTGATCGGCGTCGCGATGATGACTGCCCCGCATAAGGTCAAGGTGGATGTGTTGCACCGGTACGGAAAGTTGCTGGTGCACGACGGGCTGCACTTCTCGGTTCGCGAGAACGAATTCCTGTGCATCTGTGGGCCTTCAGGATGCGGCAAGACGACGTTGTTGGATATCCTTGCGGGAATTCTCCCTCCCACCGAGGGGAATGTCCTGATCGACGGGCGCCGCGTTGATCCGAAACGAGATAGCATTTCCTTCGTCTTTCAGGAGCCGTCGACGTTCCCCTGGCTCAACGTATGGGACAATGTCGCCACCGGGCTGCGGATCAAGGGCAGCAAGTCCGGTGAGCTGCGGCGCCGGGTGGATGAGATCATCGACATCGTCAATTTGCGTGACTTCGTGCATTATTATCCGCACCAAATCTCCGGGGGCATGAAGCAGCGCGTCGCCATTGCCCGGGCGTTCGCCACCGATGCGGATCTGATTTTGATGGACGAGCCGTTCGTGAGCCTCGATCAGCCGACGCGCGAGCGCATGCAGCGGGAGGTGCTGCACACATGGGAGCACCGCCGGCGCACCGTCGTGTTCGTGACCCACAATCTCGAGGAGGCAGTGTTTCTTGGCGACCGCGTGATCGTTCTCTCCGCGAAACCGGCCCGCATCGTGGCGGAAGTCGCGGTGCCGCTGGCGCGCCCGCGCGATCCGCTGTCTCTGGAATTCACCAGGATCCGCGCGCAATGCGCCAGCATCCTGCACTCGCTCGACCCGACCGCGGGTGCACCGCCGCTCGATCGCAAGATGGCAGACGCCGAATAGAACCCCAGGTCATCCGAGGAGCAGGGAGGTATTGATGCAAACGCGCAGAACTTTCTCGAAAGCGGCACTAGCCGGAGCGGTCGCCTCCGCAATCGTGCCATTAACATCGGCGCGGCGGGCGTTTGCCGCCGGCCCCGCCACCAAGACCGTGCGGCTCGCCGACCAACCGGGCGCGGAGGTCGACTATGCGGCAGTCTGGATTGCCGAGGGGCTCGGCTATCTCGAGCAAGAAGGCATCAAGATCGACCGGCGCTCGTATGCCAATGGACCGGCAGCGATGCTGGACTTCCCCAACGGCTCGATCGATGCCGTGATGGCGGCGATCGTGCCGTTCATGCAGTTCGCGGCACGTGGCGGCGAGTTCAAGTTGATCATGTCGCTGACCAAGGGCAATGCGCCTCTCGTCGGCCTGAAGAAATTCGCAACGTACAAAGATCTCGACGGCCAGAAGATCGGCTCCCCCGGCATCGGCACGGTCCACGACGCGGTTCTTGGCTATGTCGAGGAGACGCAGGGCATCAAGCTGCAGCACGTTTACGGTAAGATCACCGATTTTGCCGTCATGACCGAAAAGGGAGAGATCAATGCATTCATTGGTTGGGAGCCGGCGTCGGCCGCAGCAATCGCCCAGAACCCCCAGCTGCACTATATCGCCCAGCTGCCGCCCATTCCGCACATGGAGAGCCTCGGTTTGGTTTTCCAACCCAAGATCGCTGCGGAGGATCCAGAGTTGATCGTCCGCTTCGTGCGCGCCACGCTGCGCGGGATCGAGTTCATCAAGCAAAATTCAAAGGAAAAGACGGCACAGCTCATAGCGAAGAAGATGAATGACGAAAAAGCAATCCCGGTTGTCATCAATGCTCTAGGCTCGGTCGAATTGACGGACCCGCGCCTCGACATGCCTTCCACCCGGATATTGCTCAAGACCATTGCCAAACAGGGCAAGATACCCGCGGACCTCGTCAAGGATGTTGACGGCTGGATCGGCAAGTATCTCGACTATAGTTTCCTCGACAAAGCCGAGGCTCGGTAACTAACTGCACAGGGATTGCGATGCGGGTGCTTGGCGCCGTTTTCTTTTTTGCGCTTGCAATGGTCGTTGCCGGCGCCGGTCGGAGCGAGCCGGTTTCTCAGCCGGGTGTGAGCGCGAAGCCGACTGCTCAAAAATTGAAATTCCGCCAGTCGGGAGTGCGCAGGTCGAGCTTGCGCGCGCGCGCTGCGGCTCGACGATCCGCGGGCGCGCCGGCTGAGTTGCATTCGGCCGAGCAAGGAAACAATCGCACCCCGCCGGCGACCACGCGCAAGCGCGGGGCAGCGGTGCCATCCCGCATCCGTGAGGCGCCGAGCACGCTTCCTGAGCGCCTCGCCGTGCAGCTCGACCTTGCGTGGACCGGTGACTACGCCGGTTTGATCAATGGTGAGCTCAACGAGAAGACATCGGCGGCGATCAAGGCGTTCCAAAAAAATCGCAAATTCAAGGAGACCGGCGTGCTCAACACGCAGGAGCGGGCGCTGCTCGCGGCTTCCGCCAAGGCGAAGCAGGCGCAGGTCGGCTGGACGATGATCGACGATCCGGTCACCGGTGCGCGGCTTGGGATTGCAACCAAGCAGGTCCCCAACAAGAGCCAAGGGAAGAGCGGCACCCGCTGGTCATCGGCGCAAGGGCAGGTGCAGGTAGAGACGTTCAGGATCAGGGAGCCGGGCACAACATTGGCGAGTGTCTACGACCGGCAGAAGAAGGAACCTGCAACGCGCAAGATCGATCTCAATATTCTGCGGGACAACTATTTTGTCCTGTCCGGGATGCAAAGCCTGAAGAGATTTTACGTACGCGCGGAGCTCAAGGACGGCGAGGTGCGCGGAATGACGGTGCTTTACGATCAGGCGACCGAGAACGTCATGGACCCGGTGGCGGTCGTCATGGCCAGCGCGTTTAGCGGGTTTCCGAGCGTGAACGGCACGGCGCAGCTCGGCGCCGCGCAACGGCGCAAGGTGGAATATGGCACCGGCATCATTGTCAGTGCAGCCGGCCATATCCTCACCGACCGGCAGTTGACCGACGGCTGCCAGGTCATTGTGGTGAGCGGGTACGGCGACGCCGATCGTCAGGCGGAGGATGCCGCAAACGACCTCGTCCTGTTGCGCGTATATGGAGTTCCCGACTTGGCGCCGGCAGGCTTCGCGCAGGCGGCTTTGGCGCCGGCAGCCTTGGAAGACGGTGCCAAGGGACCTGATGTGAGCCTGCTCGGCGTCGCCGACCCGCAAAGCCAAGGCGGCGGCAGCGCGATCTCGGCCGTGAGCGGGCGGCTGAAGGGGAATGCCATCGACCCAGCGCCCCAGCTTGGCTTTTCCGGAGCGGCGGTGCTCGATGAAAAAAATGGGATTATTGGCATGGCGGAGTTCAAGACAGCGGTGATCGCGGCTGCCGGCGGCACTGCTGCGCAGCCGCGGGCGGTTTTCATTCCGAGTGGCGTCATTCGCACTTTCCTCCAGGAACATGAGCTGCCGGCACTGCCGGCACGATCAAGCCTCGACAGCGCGAAAGCCTCGGTCGTGCGCCTGATCTGCGTCAGGAAGTGAGCGCCTACTTGTTTTGGAAGGCCGCCGGGCGTTTGGCGATGAAAGCGGCCATGCCTTCTTTCTGATCGTGTGTCGCAAATAATGCGTGAAATACGCGGCGCTCGAATCGCAATCCCTCGCTCAACGATATCTCGTGTGCCCGGCCGACTGCTTCCTTCGCCGCGAGCACCGCGGGCAGCGACATTGCGGCGATGAGATGCGCTATTTTCATCGTCTCATCGAACAGGCTGGCCGCGGGGACGACGCGAGCGACCAGGCCACACCGCTCCGCTTCGGCGGCCTCCATCATGCGCCCGGTCAGAATCATGTCCATCGCCTTGCTCTTGCCGATCGCGTGAGTGAGTCGTTGCGTGCCACCCATTCCAGGGATAACCCCCAGCTTGATCTCGGGTTGGCCGAACTTGGCGTTATCTGCGGCGACGATGAGGTCGCACATCATTGCCAGCTCGCAACCACCTCCGAGCGCAAATCCGGCCACCGCCGCGATGATCGGCTTGCGCACGCGCGTCAGGCGCTCGTATTCCGCGGTATAGTCCATGGCGAACACATCGACATAGGACTTTTCCGCCATCTCTTTGATGTCCGCGCCGGCTGCGAATGCCTTGTCTGATCCGATGATGACGATGCAGCCAATTTGCTCGTCGGCATCGCAACGTTCGGCAGCTTTGAGCAAATCTTTCCTGAGCGTGGCATCGAGCGCGTTCAACGCCTGCGGACGGTTAAGCCGCAGAACGCCGACGCGACCATGGATTTCGACAAGTATGCATTCGGTGCTCATGCTCATCCTCGCTATCGATTATTTCCGACTGGCCTACATGCAGCAGCGCCCGTCGTCGAGGCAGGGCTATCGCATATGGCCACTCAGCAGCTCCGATAATACCTCCCCTGAAAGGGGAGGTCGGCGAGCAAAGCGAGCCGGGTGGGGTCGGCTGCAACAATCTCGGGCGTCAAAGCAACCCCACCCGACCGCCTGTCGCTTCGCTCCGGCGGTCGACCTCCCCTGAAAGGGGAGGTACACCGAGCCTGCTGCCGCCATATGCGATAGCCCTGCTCGTCGAGGCCACATGCGCCGTTTGCAGGAACGCCCGATCGGATGGCTATTTTTGGCATATGGGGCAGAAGAAGGTCGATCTGCCGCTCTGCACAATGCGTTTGATCGTGCCGTTGCAGCCTTGTCGCGGGCACGGCTTACCGGCACGGTCGTAAACGCGAAAATTGCGCTGGAATTCGCCGAGCGCGCCGTCGGTCCGGCGATGATCGCGCAGCGATGAACCGCCGGATTTGATTGCGGCGCGCAATACCGCCTTGATCGCGTTGACCAGCCGGCAGGCGCGGTCGTTCGGCAAGCCCAATCTCGCGGCGATGGTGGAGGCGCGGCGCTTCGGCGAGAGCCTTGCCCGGTGCAGAGCCTCGCAAACGTAGATATTGCCAAGTCCCGCCACGATATTTTGGTCCATCAACGCTGCCTTGAGCGACGTTCTTCTTTCCCGCGCAGCGGCGCGCCAGAGCAACTGGGTTGAATTCATCCGCGAGCGGCTCAGGCCCGAGCGCGTGCAGTTGCGGCTCCTTGTCAAGATCGGCACGCGGCACAATCTTCATCATGCCAAACCGGCGCGGATCGTTGAATGAGATGACCGCTCCTGAGGACATATGAAATTTTACATGGTCATGAGCGGGTAGCGCCGGACGCGCGTGATAATAGCGGCCCAACGCCGGCGGGTCGGAAGAATGCGCGACGCGGAAGGAACCCGACATGCCGAGATGCATGACCAGCACATCGCCTGACGAAAGATTGGCGAGCAGATATTTTCCTCGCCGCGCCAGGCTCTCGATTTTCTGACCTTCCAGCCGGCGGGCGAAATCCCG
Organism: uncultured Alphaproteobacteria bacterium; assembly: GCA_963841105.1. Taxonomy (GTDB): domain Bacteria; phylum Pseudomonadota; class Alphaproteobacteria; order Rhizobiales; family Xanthobacteraceae; genus VAZQ01. The sequence goes on along the minus strand of CAWJCB010000028.1, from coordinate 285,313 downwards.
CGACAGAGGCCAGCGAAGGTCGCCGCGATTTGCTTCCACCTTGGTGAACCGCGCTCCTTGCATCACCGGCGCTAGTCCCAGCCGTACCGTCTCCACTTCGGGCAATTCGGGCATGATCCGCCGCTCCAGGCAGAAGACATAGCCTCGCTTCCCGCCGCGCGCTATGGTCCTGCCTGACAAGAATTATTCGCCATGAACCAAGTCCGCGAAACGACGCATTTCGGTTTTCAGCAGGTGCCGCCCGGCGAAAAGCAGAGCCTGATCGATGCCGTGTTTCGCAACGTGGCAAATCGCTACGATCTGATGAACGACCTTATGTCCGGCGGGCTGCATCGCGCCTGGAAGGACGTGCTGGTCAACGCGGTCAATCCGCCGAAAGGCACGAAGTCATTTGCGTTGCTCGATCTCGCGGGGGGCACTGGCGACATCGCTGCTCGTGTCGCGGACGCGGGGGGCCGAGGCACCCGGGTCACCGTGCTTGATATCAATGCCGACATGATCGCGGCGGCCCGCTCACGCGCGCAGGGGACCGGTCATGAGCTCGCCTTCATTCAGGGCAATGCCGAGACGCTGCCGCTGCGCGATTACAGTTATGATGCCGTCAGCATCGCCTTTGGCATCCGCAACGTGCCGAATATTGCGGCTGCGCTCGCCGAAGCCTATCGCGTGCTGCGCATCGGCGGGCGATTTCTTTGTCTGGAATTCTCATCGGCCGATTTGCCCGGGCTCGATGCGCTTTATGATTTTTACTCTTTCAGGGTCATTCCCGCGCTCGGCCGCGCTGTCACTGGTGATGCGCAGGCGTACCGCTATCTCGTAGAATCAATCCGCCGCTTTCCCACACCCCAGGCATTTGCCCGGATGATGCGGGGTGCCGGGTTCTCGCGAGTCTCCTTTCAACCGATGACCGGCGGGATCGTCACCCTGCATTCCGGCTGGCGGTTGTGATCGCTGCTGTTATCCACCTTTGTCGTCTGGCGCGCGGGGGTTTCGTATTCTCGCGCGAGGGCGTGTTGGCGTTGATCGAGACCAGCAGGTTGCCGCTGTCAGCGCGCGCGGCGATCGGCCTGGCGCGATTGATCGAGCGACCATCGGCGGGCGTCGGCCCGAACCGCCTTGCGCGCGCTCTGACGCGTCTTGGTCCAAGTTATGTGAAGCTTGGCCAATTTCTGGGGACGCGGCCTGACATTGTCGGGGCAGCCCTGGCGCGCGACCTCGAGAGCCTGCAGGACAAGATGACGCCATTCCCGCAGCAGGCCGCGGTGGCAACAATTGAGACTGCACTCGGCAAGCCGCTGCACGCAGCGTTTGCGATGTTTGGCGGTCCTGTCGCAGCCGCGTCCATCGCACAGGTGCATCGCGCCGAAATTGCGACGGCCGATGGTACGCGCGCAGTCGCGGTCAAGGTGCTCAGACCAGGCGTAGAGCGGCGGTTCAAGCTCGACCTCGACTCCTTCACCTTTGCCGCGCGCGCGGCCGAGTTGATGTCCGCCGAAGCGCGGCGGTTGCGGCTGGTCGAAGTGGTGGACACGTTGCGGCGTTCCGTTGCGCTCGAAATGGACCTGCGGTTCGAGGCGGCCGCGCTCTCCGAAATGGCGGAGAACACCAGAAACGACCCCGATTTCCGTGTCCCCATGGTGAACTGGGATCGGACCGCGCGCGATGTGCTCACGCTTGAATGGATCGAAGCTGTTCCGCTTTCCGACCGGGCGCGACTTGAGCGCAACGGCCTCGACCTCAAGCGGCTCGCCTGTGCGGTGATCCAGAGCTTCCTCCGCCACGCGCTGCGGGACGGGTTCTTCCATGCCGATATGCATCCGGGAAATCTGTTCGCCGATGCCGGCGGGGCGCTTGTTGCCGTCGACTTCGGGATTATGGGACGACTCGCAGCCAAAGAGCGTCGCTTCCTGGCGGAAATCTTGTTCGGCTTCATCACCCGCAACTATCTGCGGGCGGCTGAGGTGCATTTCGAGGCCGGTTATGTGCCGCCGCACCATTCAATCGCGAGCTTTGCGCAGGCGATCCGGGCGATCGGCGAGCCCATTCACAATCGCACGGCCGAAGAAATCTCGATGGCGAAGCTGTTCACGCTGCTGTTCGAGATAACCGGCTTGTTCGACATGCGCACCCGGCCGGAGCTTTTGCTGTTGCAGAAAACAATGGTCGTGGTGGAAGGCGTCGCGCGCTCTCTCGATCCCAAGCTCGATATGTGGGCAGTCGCCGAGCCCGTGGTGCGGGAGTGGATGGAGCGCCATCTCGGGCCGCCGGGACGCCTGCACCAGGCGGCGCAAGGCGCGGTCGAGGTCGGCCGCTTCCTGTCCGAAGTGCCGGAATTGTTGACCCGAGGGGCAGTTCTTGTGGCGCGTCTCGACGCCATCACCCAAAAAGGCCTGCTTCTCGCGCCTGAGACAGTGCAGGCTATGGGGCGGGCAGAAGCACGGCGGAATCGATGGAATGTGGTGGCGCTTTGGGTGATAGCGGCGCTTCTGGCATGCATGCTGTTGGTCTGGAGCCATTGAGAGCCGCGAGAGGCGATTGCATTGATTGCACTGCAATCATGAGGTAAGTTATCAGGATGGCCAGCATTACCATTCGCCAGCTCGATGAGGAGGTGAAGAGGGGACTTCGGCTGCGCGCCGCCCGTAATGGCCGCTCCATGGAGGACGAGGCGCGCTCGATCCTGCGCAGTGCATCCCGCGCTGATACTGTCGAATCTCATGCGGCTCCGCCAAGGTCTCGAGAAAGCGCTCGAGCACCGAAAACATCTGAAGAAATGCTTCAGCGGCTGTCTCAGACGCCGAATGGCGATGCGCAAGCTCGGACGCGCGTCCTGCTCATCATCGGGGGCGGTATTGCCGCGTACAAGTCTCTCGATCTGATACGCCGGCTTAGGGAGCGCGATATTGCGGTGCGTTGCATCCTCACTGCCGCCGCTCAGGAGTTCATCACGCCCCTGTCGGCCGGCGCGCTGTCGGGCGAGCGCGTTTATATGGATCTGTTTGCTGCCAGCGATGAGCTCGATATCGGCCACATCCGTCTCGCCCGCGACGCCGATCTCGTTGTCGTTGCTCCGGCCACCGCCGATCTCATGGCCAGGATGGCGCAAGGCCGTGCGGGCGATCTTGCGTCCGCAGTGATGTTGGCGACCGACCGCCCTGTGCTGATTGCTCCGGCAATGAATCCACAGATGTGGGCGCACCGGGCTACGCAGCGCAACCTTGCCATGCTCCTCGCGGACGGCGTCTTCGTGGTCGGGCCGAATTCGGGCGAGATGGCCGAGGCGGGGGAGGCCGGGCTGGGCCGCATGGCGGAGCCACTCGAAATCGTCGCGGCGGCGCTGCCGTTCGTTGCGATCGGACGCCGTGAGAAGAAGCTGACGGGCAGGCGGGTCCTGGTCACTTCCGGGCCGACACACGAGCCCCTCGATCCCGTGCGCTACATCGCCAACCGGTCCTCCGGCAAGCAGGGGCATGCCATCGCCGGGGCTGCCGCCGCGCTCGGAGCTGAGGTCATTCTCGTTTCCGGGCCGGTGAGCATTCCCGATCCGGTCGGCGTCAAAGTTGCGAAGGTAGAGACGGCACAGGAGATGTTGGACGAGGTTACCCGCGCGTTGCCGGCCGCTGCGGCGGTATTTGCAGCAGCGGTCGCGGATTGGCGGGTGAAGAGGCCGGATACCAACAAGATCAAGAAAGAGCCTGATGGCTCTCCGCATCTGGATTTGGTGGAAAATCCGGACATCCTCGCGACAGTTTCTCACATGAAAAGCGGCAGGCCGCGCCTGGTGATCGGGTTTGCAGCGGAAACCGAAAGGATCATTGAGCACGCCCAGGCGAAGCTCGCGCGCAAGGCTTGCGACTGGCTGGTGGCAAATGACGTCTCCGCGAATTCCGGCGTGATGGGGGGCGATCGCAACACGGTTCATCTGGTCACCGCAAACGGAGTGGAGTCCTGGCCGCCCCGCTCCAAGCTTGAAGTGGCGCGCACGCTGGTCGACCGGATTGCGGACGTGCTTGCCGGAACGCCGGCGTGAAGGACTTTCCGCTTCGCATCATGCGGCTGCCGCACGCCGCCGATTTGCCGCTACCCGCCTATCAAAGCGGTTTGGCCGCAGGCCTTGACCTGCATGCAGCCTTGCCGGTCGACGCGCCGATCAGAATCGTTCCTGGTGGACGCGCGCTCATTCCCACAGGAATTGCCATTGCTCTTCCTGCGGGCGTCGAGGGGCAAGTACGGCCTCGTTCCGGCCTCGCGCTTGCGAGCGGCGTGACAGTCCTCAATGCGCCCGGCACGATCGATGCCGACTATCGCGGGGAAGTGGGTGTCATGCTTGTCAACCTCGGCTCGGAAACCTTTGTGGTCGAGCGGGGCGCTCGCATTGCACAAGTGGTGTTTGCCGCGACAATGCGGGCGCTGCTGTGCGAAGTCCCGAGTCTCGATGAAACTCCGCGGGGAGTTGCGGGTTTTGGTTCTACGGGCACGGGGCGGGAGGAGAGGCAGGCTGACTAGATCGTTCGGTATTCCCGATGGGGTACCTCTTCGCGTCGCTCTCGCCGCTGGTACCGCGCATGCCACTGCTCGCTCGAAAAAGCATTCTGGCCATCGCCGCCGTGATTGAGATCGCCGTCGCCGGGCGCGCGCGTCCGCTCACCGCCAAAGCGCTGGCGCTACGCTATGGTCTTCCATCCCGCCATCTCGAGCCGGTATTGCAGGCGCTGGTGCGTCACCGCATCCTCAGGGGCATCCGCGGTCCCCGCGGTGGTTATGAGGTATCGCACGAGAAGGGCCGCATCTCGGCTGAAGAAATCCTGCGCGCCGCCGGAACAGCTGAAGACGCTGAGACAGCTGCCTTCGTTCGCTCCCCGCTGCTGGATCAGGTGGTCATGCCTGCGCTTGAGGAGGCCGAGCGCGTCTTTTCTGCCGCGCTGGCGAAAGTGGACGTGGAGGAGCTGGCGCTTTCCGCCGAGAGCCTCGCCCGCACGGAGGAAAGCAGTGAGCGCGAGCATAAACCATGGCGTGATGCGATCTGAGCGGGTAGCGCCTCTCTACGCATATTGAAGCGCTTCATTCGCGATCAAGCGCGCCGGATGCTTACAGCAGGCGCGGCCTGCGCATGCGCATCCTTCATGCTGTCCCACCAGGGACATACGCCGGGCATGCGGTTGTAATTGCCCTCAACCACCTGCACGGGACGGCGTTGCCCATTCTCAGCGGCTTCAATGCACAGCCGGCGCGACTCCTCCCTCTTGTCCGCTGACATCCAGCGCCGCTCGTGGCCCCACAAGCTCGGTCCGAACCTGCGCTCGAAGGGCTTCCACGTACGATCGTCGATCACCTGGCCGCCCCAACCGTACTCGACCAGGAAGCCGGAGGGATTCCAGGTGTAGAACGATGTTACGTAATCTCCGGAATGGCGTCCGAGCGTGACCCCGATGCGCTCGGGCTCGCCAAGCGCAAGATCGTAGCCTTGCCCGACGTCATCGAAGCTGTAGAGCTCGACCATCATGTGATGGACCATGTTGATGCCGCTCTCCACGAACGCAATGCTGTGGTGACGCGGATTGACATGAAAGAAATAGGCTGGGAATGGACGCAGCCAGTAATCGCTGAGCTTGAATTCGAGCACATCCTGATAGAACGACATCACTTGCGCAATGCGCTCGAAGTGCATCACGACATGGCCCATGCCGAGAGGCCCTGTGCGAAAGCCTGAGATGTTGCGGCCGGGCTTGAACGCCTCGGTGGCGCTCTGCGCGCCATAAAAGGCTTCGAGGCGATTGCCGGCGGGATCGGCGAACACGATCAGATCGCAAACATGCCGGGCCTCCGCGAGCGCGCGGCTGCCGCGCGTCACCTCGGTGCCGTTCTGTTCGAGCCGCGCCGCGAGCAATTCGAGCGCAGCCGTATCGGCAATCTCCCAGCCGAAGAAGCCGATGCCTTGCCCGCCGTCGGCATCGACAAACAGCCGCTGTTTTCGGTCGTCCATGCGGAAGGCGAGAGTGGAGCGGCTCTTGTCCACACGTTGCAGGCCAAGAAAACTGCTCCCGTAAGTCCCCCAGTCATCCAAATCCTTGGCGCGGACGCCGAGATAGCCCAGTGCCTGGATTGCCATGATGACTTCAACCCTTTGTTCTTCAATCCTTTAGCGGCAGGATCCGTATCCGCGCACGCCATGCATCGATAGATACGAGCGCGCCGTCAAGCAACTCCTGCCGCGCGTCATGTAACGCAGAAAGTACCGTGCCGCCGATAGAATCAGGCGTCAGAATGTCGCTGCGCACCTGGACGATGCTAGGTCGCTTGAGCCCCATCGCGGCAAGAATAGCGCCAAAGTCCAGATCTGCGGTCAACACCACGCACTTGCGTTCGGCCGCCCATTCTATGACCTCGCTGTCCGAAGCATTCTCTGGTCCAATCTCAGACCAATGGATTGCCTCGAAGCCCGATGTGGTGAGAAAACTCACCCACCTCGGCGACAAGTTCATGTCCACGAGAACCTTCATCAGGCTTCAGTTAGATTGATCTCCCGCTCCTGGGCACGCCACGCTGCATAGCGCAAGGCCTCAAGAATGTCCTCTCGTTCGAGGTAAGGATAGTCAGCGAGAAGGTCGTCCACGCTCCGGCCAGCAGCGATCTGCCCGACAATCATTCCAACGGTGACACGTTGGCCACGAATGCACGGTTTACCGCCCATAATGGTTGGATTTTGCGTGATGCGCGTAAAACTGCTCATTGGATTTCCTCAGACCACCATTATCACAACTACTCAATCCAGGCACGTGTAACTGGATTGCGTGAAGAATAGAGGACCGACCCGGTTGGGTGAAACAGCAGATTGAGGAGCCCTCGTGCCGCATCTCTGTGCAAGGCGCTTCGCAATGTTCCGCTACGAGGGCGGAGCGGCAGTGCGTGCAGACAGCTTGTTCTTCAGCCGCGGGTAGGCGCGCAGCGCGTTGCCCTCGAAGATCTTCTCTTATCATCCGGCGAAAGGCCGGGCGCGTGATCGACATAACGTTTGGTGTCGTCGAACTCGTGCCCGGTCTGCGGATCGACGCCACGCACCGCGCCGACCATCTCGGAGGCAAACAGGATGTTGTCGATGGACACGACCTTGGTAAGCAGATCGATGCCGGGTTGATGATAAACGCAGGTATCGAACCAAACATTGTTCTTCATCATCTCGTCGAGGGGAGGGCGTTTGTTGTTAAGCGCAAGCCCGCGATATCGGCCCCAATGGTACGGCGCCGCGCCGCCGCCATGCGGGATGATCAGCTTCAACGTTGGGAAATCCTTGAACAGGTCGCCCATGATCAGCTGCATGAAAGCCGTGGTGTCCGCGTTGATGTAGTGCGCGCCGGTTCCGTGGAAGCAAGGATTGCAGGACGCGCTGACATGCACCATTGCCGGCACGTCAAGCTCGACCATTTTCTCGTAAAATTTGTACCACCAGCGGTCCGTCAAGGGCGGAGCCGTCCAGTATCCGCCGGACGGATCAGGGTTGAGATTGCAGCCGACGAAGCCGAGCTCGTTGACGCAACGCTCGAGCTCCTCGATGCAACTGTCCGGCGACACTCCGGGCGACTGAGGCAACTGGCACACGCCGATGAAATTGCCCGGGTACAACGTGCAGACGCGATGAATCATCTCGTTGCACAGTTGCGACCAGGCGAGGCTTACGCTGAAGTCACCGATGTGGTGACTCATTCCCATTGCCCGGGGGGAAAAGATGGTGAGGTCCGTTCCGCGTGCGCGCTGCAACTTGAGCTGCGCCCCTTCAAGGCTCTCGCGGATCTCGTCATCGCTGACGTTAAGCGAAGCTCTCGGCGGCTGCTTTGCCGGCGATTTCAGATTATCGATCTGCTCCTTGCGCCATCGCAGCAGATCTTTCGGCTCGGTGGTGTAGTGGCCGTGACAATCAATGATCATGGTACGTTCGTGCGTCGTTAGAGGCTGCGCGCCGGCCGGTTGAAGCAATCGTCTGCACGAATGCTACGAAGCGCGATCGACGGTTGTCAAACCGCCCTTACAATGGATGCCGGCCTTGCAACGGATGGATGTACAGCTCGACTTCCTTTGACCCCGTAACGGGAGCGCATGTTAGGCTCCATCGCTCGCAGTTGTGTGAGAATCGAGAAGTGGTGGCCGATCATCAAGGCCGCCAAGGGGGAGTGACCAAAAGGAGTGACCGCCAATGCACAAAGACGGCAGGGACGCCGTGGCGCGCGGCGCCCGCGTGGTGCGGCTCGACCAGACATTTCGCTGGCCGGGCGGGCGCCATGTCGCGGTGGTGCTTAACGTGGCCTACGAAGGTTGGTCCGACGGGCGGGCGCCGGGCATCGGCCCCATGGGCAACCCACTGCCGGCAGGCGCCTTCGACACCAATGCACTGTCGTGGGGCAGCTATGGTGCGACGCGCGGCATCGAGCGGCTGCTGCGCGCGCTCGATCGCGCAAAGCGGCGCGCAAGCGTGATGGTGAGCGGGGTGTTCGGCGAGCGCACGCCGGCAACGGTGCGCGCGATTGTGCAAGCCGGGCACGAGCTTGTTGCGCACGCCTTTGCGCAGGAAGTCATCCCGGCGCAGCTCGCGCCCGACGCGGTCCGCGCCGATATCGAGCGCACGACTGCGGCGCTGGATGCCGCCTCCGGCGAGCGCCCGCGCGGCTGGATCAGCCCGCGCGGCACGCCCTCGACCGAAAGCGCGCGCCTCCTCGTGGCGGCGGACTATGCCTGGCAGGGCGATGTGTTCGATGACGACCGGCCCTATCTGCAAATTTTTGAGGGACTGGCCTCCGGCGCCGATCGGATCGTCGCGATCCCTCTCACCATGGAGATCAACGACCTGCCGCACGCCATGCGTTTCGGCCGCTCGCCCGAGCAATATGTCGAGCTGTTCGACGGCGCGCTCACCCAGATGCGCAAGGACGACCGTGAAGCCGTGATGCTCGACGTCACCGCTCACGCTCATGTCTACGGGCGGCCGTCCGGCGCCTGGGCGTTCGAAGCGATCGCCGCGAAGGCCGGGGCCTACGACGACGTCTGGCTCACGACCCGGGGCGAGATCGCTTCCCACGTCAGGCAGGCGCTAGCTTGATCGCTCAGTTCCAATCTAACACAATGATCCGGCAACCCGTGCGAGGGCGAGAAGCATGGCCGATTTTCCCCGTCTGAATGGCGTGATTCGCGCCTTGGAGTCTGGCAAGCCGGCGTTCACGTCGTTTTGCCTGGCGGAAGTTGAAACAGCCATTGCGATGTCCACGGCCAAGTACGACGGCATCGTTTTCGAGATGGAGCATAATCCATGGGACATAAGGGCGCTGCGGGATAGCCTGCAATATATGCTCAACCGCGGCCAGATTGCGAAATCCGCTTCGGTCGCCCCGGCTGTCACGCCCATGGTCCGCATTCCGCCCAACGGGTCGGAGAAAGCTCAATTCCACGCGAAACAAGCGCTGGATCTCGGAGTTTACGGCATCGTGTGGCCACATATCTCCTCGGTTGAGGAAGCCTATAACGCAGTGGCAGCGTGCCGGTATCCGCGACGGAAGAATTTACCGCACTACGAGCCGGCCGGTATCCGCGGCGACGGGCCAACGGCCGCCGTGCGCTATTGGGGACTCTCTCAACAGGATTACTACGACCGCGCCGATGTGTGGCCGCTCAGTCCGAAGGGGGAGGTCCTCGTCATACTTATGATGGAGGATATGCGCGGCATCGAGGCGCTGCCCGATATCTTGAAGAAGGTGCCGGGGATCGGCGCGATCCTGATCGGGGAGGGCGATCTTTCCCAGGAGCTCGGCTATCCCCGCCAGTATGAGCATCCCGAAGTGCTGAAATGGATGGCGCGTGTGGTCAACACCTGCAAGGAGCACAACGTCGTCGTGGGTCATCCGCACGTCGATGCCAATAACGTCGAGCGCATCATGGGCGAAGGTTATCGATTTCTCATGGCGGCGCCGGTGCGAAGCTACGCCGCGCTGGAGAAGGGGCTCAAGCTGGCGGGGAGATAGTCTGTCTGGCACCGAATTCTCATTGGAGCTAAAGTGACTTGATTCGCGGCGGACATGGCGGAGGAGGCAACCCGCCGGTTGGTTACGCGAAACCGGCGATCGCACGATCCCGGCAAATGCGGCAATTGGGGCAACGGGAATGCCGGACGCGCTCCGGGTCACCGTGAGGAGCGTGGTGGCTCGTCCGGAGCGCAGCGGATTGCGCGTCGCTGTTGGGATCGCCATTCTCGTTGCATGGTCGCCGTTCGCGCCCGCGACCGGGCAGGAATTGGGTCCCACATTGGCTGCATCGAAGGTCGGCGCCTATGCGTCCGCCTTTTTTCTGCTTGATCGGCACGAGCTCGCTGCCCTCGCGCTCACCCTCGGCGTTCTCTGCTTTGCCGTCATCACCGCGATAATGTTGGTGCGCACCCGCCGGCGTCTCGCCGCGGTCGAGGCGTGCGCCCATGACCAGTCCATTACCGCCCGCGCAGCTATTGACCGCGCCTATGGTCTCCTGCTTTCCGAGCCGCAGATCCTCATCGCCTGGCCAGCCAGTGGCGACGAGCCCGAGATCATCGGCGATTCCGCGCTCGTGATCGGGGGGGATGATGCCCGGCACATGCTCTCGTTTTCAACTTGGCTGGCGCCGGAGGCGGCGCAATACATGGAACGTTCTGTCGATGCGTTGCGCGCGCGTGGCGTTGGCTTTGCGATGACCGTGTCGTCTCTCACCAATCACATCGTCGAAGCCGAAGGTCAGGTGATTGGCGGACGCGCCATCCTGCGGCTGCGGGAGGTGAGCGGGGTCAAATACGAGCTCGCCGAATTGACGCAACGGCATCGTAAGCAGAACGACGATGCTGCCGCCCTGCGCGCGCTGATCGAGGCCATTCCAGCACCCGTTTGGTATCGCGAGTCAGGCGGCAAGCTTGTATTCGTGAACCGCGCATATGCCCGCGCGGTCGAGGCGAGGGACAGCGATCAGGCGATCGAGCGCGGCATGGACCTGTTTGACAGAAGCGCCCGCGGTGAGCTCTCAATCGCTCATGAGGCGGCGCAAGCCTATCGTGGACGGCTGCCGGCCGTGGTCGCCGGAGCGCGCCGCAGCCTGGATGTGGTCGCCGTGCCGGTCACGCGGGGCAGCGCCGGCATCGCCATCGATGCCACCGAAGTCGAGCTCATGCGCGCCGATCTCAGGCGCATGGTCGATGCCCATCGGCGCACCCTCGACCAGCTGGCGACGGGGGTCGCCATCTTTGGCTCCAACCAGCGGCTGAGCTTCTACAATGCGGCATACCGGTCGTTATGGGACCTCGATGCCGAGTTTCTCGACCAGGGCCCGGCCAATTCCGCCGTGCTCGATCGCCTCCGCGCCGCCCGCAAGCTTCCGGACGAGCAGGACTTCCGCCAATGGAAGAGCGCATTGCACGAGGCGTACCGGGCAGTCGAGGCCAACGAGCATATGTGGCATCTGCCCGACGGCCGTACGCTCCGCGTCGTCACCACGCCCAATCCGGAAGGGGGCGTCATCTATCTGTTCGAGGATGTCACGGAGCGGTTAGATCTGGAGCGCCGCTTCGATGCCTTGATCCGCGTTCAAGGCGAGACGCTGGATAACCTCACCGAGGCGGTTGCCGTATTCGGCAGCGATGGGCGGCTGCGCCTGTATAATCCGGTCTTCGCGCGCATGTGGCGGCTCGACCCGGAATTGCTGGCCCGGCAGCCCCACATCGAGACCGTGAGCAATGTCAGCCGGCCGCTGCATGGCGATCACACGATCTGGCAGCGGCTGCGGTCGGCGATCACCGCCATCGATGAACGCGAGCCGGTCGTGGGGCGCATCGAGCGTGCTGACGGCAATGTGGTCGACAGCGCCACGGTTCCGTTGCCTGACGGCGCCACCCTGGTCACGTTCCAGGACATCACCGATACGGTCAACGTTGAGCGCGCACTGCGCGAGCGCAACGAAGCCCTGGAAACCGCGGACAAGCTCAAGATCGATTTCGTGCACCACGTCTCGTACGAGCTGCGCTCGCCGCTGACCAACATCATCGGCTTCGCGCATTTCCTGGGCGACCCGGTTACCGGGTCGCTGACGGAGAAGCAGCGGGAATACCTCGGCTACATCACCGTTTCCACGAATGCCCTTCTCGCCATCATCAACAATATCCTGGACCTCGCCAGCATCGATGCCGGGGCAATGACGCTCAATCTCGGCTCAGTGGATATCCGCAAGACGATGGAAGCGGCGGCGGAAGGCGTGCAGGACCGCCTGGTCAAGAACGGGATCAAGCTCGAGATCCGCGCCATGGCGGATATCGGCACCTTCATCGCCGATGAAAGGCGTGTGCGACAGACGCTGTTCAATCTGCTCGCCAACGCCGTTGGCTTCTCTCCGGCCGGCGAGACAATTACGTTTGCGGCGCGCAAGCTCAAGGATGTCCTCGTATTTTCGGTGACCGATCGCGGGCCCGGCATTCCTGCTGAAGTGCAGGGCAGGGTATTCGATTGGTTCGAAACCCACTCGCTGGGCTCGCATCACCGCGGCACGGGACTGGGGCTCTCGCTGGTGCGCTCCTTCGTCGAGCTGCATGGGGGGACCGTCAGTCTGGAGTCGGCGGTGGGCCGCGGGACCACGGTGACCTGCGTATTGCCCATCGAGCATCGCGCACGGCGCTCGGCGGCGTGACTCCCAATTTACAGCTGGCACCCATAATACCTCCCCTGAAAGGGGAGAGCCTGCCCCGGGCGCGATCCGGGGTCGGCGAGCAAAGCGAGCCGGGTGGGGTCAGCTCCAACAGTCTCGGGCGTCAGAGCAACCCCACCCGACCACGGCTGGCGCCCTGATGGCGACGCTCCTGGCGAGCTCAGGCACGTCGAGCTTCTCGGTCGCGCTGCCCGACGAGCAGGCCACCCAGCGGCTTGCAATCGACATCGCAAACTCCCTCGATCCGGGCGATCTGGTTACGCTCTCGGGCGATCTCGGTGCGGGCAAGACGACGTTCGCCCGCGCGCTCATTCGCTACCTCGCCGGCGATCCCACGATCGAAGTGCCGAGCCCGACCTTCACCCTCATGCAGACCTACGAACTGCCGCAGTTTCCGCTGGTCCACGCCGACCTCTACCGGCTGTCCGGATCAGCCGAAATCGCCGAGCTTGGGTTCGACGATCTGCCGGAAGGGGCTGTCTTGCTCGTGGAATGGCCGGATCGTGCTGGCGGATTGCTGCGTCCTGACCGCATCGACGTTGCGCTCACGCTTGCGCCCAAGCTCAAGCTCGAATTCCGTCATGCCCGCGTGACCGGCTCCGCTGTGATGGGAATTCGGGTGGACCGTATGGCCGCGGTCCGCCAGTTCATTGCGGAAAGCGGGTATAGTAAATCGTTGCGGACAAGGCTCAAGGGGGATGCATCGACCCGCATTTATGAACGCCTTGCGCTGGGCAACAAGCGCGTCATCCTGATGAATTCGCCGCGGCGCTCCGACGGCCCTGTGGTCCGCGAAGGCAAGCCCTACAACGCAATCGCCCACCTCGCCGACAACGTGATGCCATTTGTCGCGATGGCGAATGGACTGCGCCGGCACGGGTTTTCAACGCCCGAGATTTACCACGCAGATCTGGACCAGGGGCTGTTGATCCTCGAAGATCTCGGCGACGAGCTGGTGGTGGGCGGCGATCCTGTGGCGCCGATCAGGGAGCGCTACGAAACCGCCGTGGATGCGCTGCTTGTGCTGCATGCGCAGCGACTGCCCGATGTTCTGCCGGTGGCGCCGCATGTCGAGCACAGCCTCCCCTATTACGACATGAACGCCTTTTTGATCGAGGCTGAGCTGTTGTTGGATTGGTTCCTGCCGCGCCTGCATGCAGCAATGCCCGACGCCGACCGAGAATCCTTTCGTGGCCTGTGGCGCGAACTGTTGCAGCCGGCTATCGACGCGCCGCCGACCTGGGTCCTGCGCGATCTCCATTCGCCGAATTTGTTGTGGCTCCCGGCCCGCAGCGGCATTGCCCAGCTTGGCATGCTCGACTTTCAGGATGCGGTCATGGGACCGCCTGCCTATGACCTCGCTTCTCTCCTGCAGGATGCGCGGGTGGATATTCCCGAGCAGATGGAGCTTGCGCTGCTCGGCCGCTACGTCCGCGGCCGGCGGGAAGCCGACGCCGGCTTTGATCCCACCGCCTTCATCAGGATCTACGTGACCCTGGCCGCGCAGCGCGCCAGCAAAATCCTCGGCATATTCGCGCGGCTCGACCTGCGCGACCGCAAACCGCAATATCTGCGGCACATGCCGCGCGTCTGGGGCTACTTGCATCGCTCGCTCAGTCACCCCGCGCTTGAGTCGCTCAATGCATGGTATATTGCTCATGTACCGGCCTTGAACACGATCTGAGGGACCGCGATGGGACGCCACATGGGGAGGGCTAACGCATATGGGCGGCAGGAGCCTCGGTGTACCTCCCCTTTCAGGGGAGGTCGACCGCCGGAGCGAAGCGACAGGCGGTCGGGTGGGGTTGCTTTGACGCTCGAGATTGTTTCAGCCAACCCCACCCGGCTCGCTTTGCTCGCCGACCTCCCCTTTCAGGGGAGGTATTATCGGACCGTGCTAAGCGGCCATATGCGATAGAACCGATGAGCGGAATCGAACCAGGTGGCGCCGGACCCAAGCGTGCGATGGTCCTGGCCGCGGGCCTTGGGACGCGGATGAAGCCGTTCAACGGCCAAATCCCCAAGCCTCTTGTCCGCGTCGCCGGCAAGGCGCTCATCGATTACGCACTCGACCGGCTGGCCGGGCAGGGAGTGGAGCGCGCCGTCGTCAACGTCCACCATCTGGCCGACCAGATCGAGCGCCATCTGGCTTCGCGCTTGCAGCCGGAAATTGTGATTTCGGATGAGCGGGCAGAGCTCCTCGGCACCGCCGGCGGCGTCATCAACGCCTTGCCGAAACTGGGTGAGAAGCCGTTCTACCACGTCAACTCGGACACGATCTGGATCGACGGCGTGCAACCCAATCTCGAGCGGCTCGCGAGCGCATTCGATCCGACCCGCATGGACGCATTGCTCCTGCTGGCGCCCACCACGTCAAGCATCGGCTATGCCGGGCGGGGCGACTTCTTCATGGCATCCGATGGCCGCCTGACGCGCCGCGGCGAGCAGGACATGGCCCCGTTCGTTTATGCCGGCGCCGCCATTCTTACCCCTGCCTTCCTCGCCGGGGCGGCTGTGGCACCTGCTTCCATGTCCCCTTTCTTCGACCGGTCCGCAGACACTGGCCGGCTCTTCGGCATTCGCCTCGAAGGGGTGTGGATGCATGTCGGCACACCCGATGCAATCAAGGCGGCGGAAACCGCCATCCTGGCAAGCGCGGTGTAGCGGGCTGTGCTTGCGCGTGAACTGAGGAAAGCCTGGGTGCGGTAGCCCGTATCGTGGGTTCGAATCCCAACTCCCTCCGCTCCCCCAGGCGAGAGGAACCGGAAACTAAAATTCTCCGCGGTCTTTTTGAGCGGTGATACGCGCACACAAGTTTCCCAAAATCATGCGGCACGCGTGATACGTTCGACCTTTATCTGTTTCGCCCGCTTCATGGCTTGCGCCAAGTCGTAGGCGGCCTGAAGGCGCAACCACGTATCAGCGCCGCCGCCGAAGGCCTTGTGGAGGCGGATCGCCATCTCGGGCGAGATACCCGAATGACCGTTGATAAGATCCGAGAGCTGCTTGCGGCTGACGCCCAGCTTCTTGGCCGCATCCGTTACGCTGAGGCTCAAGGGCTCCAAGCAGTCATGGCGCAATGATAGGCCCGGATGCGGCGGGTTCTTCATCGGCATCTACGCTCCTCCTCAATGATAGTCAACGAGATCGACATCGCGAACATTTGCACCGTCGAAACGAAACACGATGCGCCAGTTGCCCGAGACGCTGACCGACCAGTAGCCAGCAAGATCGCCCTTCAGCGGATGCAGCCGGAAGCCTGGAAGGTCCATGTTCCGCGGCTCCGTCGCCTCATCGAGGCGAGCCAGGATGCGTTCGATCTTGTCGGCGTGCTCCGACGATAGCCGCCGCCGATCGCCCTTCTCGTAAACGAGCTTGAGCCCTTTGTGGCGGAAGCTGACGATCATCGCAGACTGTAACCTGTCACCGCTCAGGTTACAATGCCTGAGGAGTTCGTTCCTCAGTGCACGAATATCGCCCCAGCGGCCGACATAATTGCCTCGCTCACTCTCCACGAGGCCAGCTCGTTGATGGAGTCGGCACCACTCCCTTGGGGTTCATCTTGAGATAATTCGGGTCGTACTGCTCGCTCTTGAACAGATCGACCCGGACCGCGTCCCATGTCAGGCCTTTCTCGACCAGCGTGATGCGGAGCCTTCTGGCAGCAGACTGAGTTGCCGAAGTCGTAGAGGGTGATCATGCCCCGCAACCTCTGGAAAATCGGCCATTGCTCAGATCTCCTCAATGATAGTCAACGATCTCGACATCGTAGGCGTCGCCGTCGCGCCACCGGAAGCAGATGCGCCACTGATCATTGATTCGGATGCTGTGCTGCCCTCTGCGATCCCCGGACAGCCGCTCCAGCCGATTACCTGCCGCAGTTTAGTGCGCCCGCAAACCAGCGATGAGAAGTCCGACCTCGGCACGGATTTTCGGTCCGTAAGTGCGCATTTCGGCGAACTCGTTCTCGGTGACGAGGTCGGACAGCCCTCGCTTGAAGCTTGGCCACTCCTGCACCCGCGCCCACCATTCGCTGATGTGCGGGCGGTTGGCGGTCCAGGCCTCGAGCAGGCCGAGATAGGACAGCCGCGCCGCAAACGGCATCATGTTGATATCGGCGAGTGTCGGGCGTTTGCCGCAAAGCCACGGCCCACGTTCGGCCAGCGTCGGCTCCATCAGCTTGAAGGCGCGCTCATAGGCCGCGACCGCATGCAGCACGAACGGTGAGTGCACGCCGTGCTCGTAGGTCGACATTGAATCGATCGCGGCGGCGCGGGTCGCCGATGTTGGCAAAGCGCCGCTCGCGCATCTCGGGCGCCATCGCCCGCATGCGCTCGCGGAACATCGCGGAAAAGCTCAACTCGGTGACGCCTTCGAAGAGCCCCTCGTCAACGAACTTGCTCCACAGCCGCATGCGCGGCGCGCTCGGCCGGCTCCTTCGGAATGAGCGGCGGTTCGGGAAACGTGTCGTCGAGGTATTCGCAGATCAGAGTCAATTCAATGACAGGCATGCCGTCGTGCACCAGGGTCGGCACCACGCCCTTGGGGTTCATCTTGAGATAATTCGGGTCGTATTGCTCGCTCTTGAACAGATCGACCCGGACCGCTTCCCATATCTGGCCTTTCTCGACCAGCGTGATGCGGACCTTCTGGCAGCAGACTGAGTTGCCGAAGTCGTAGAGGGTGATCATGCCCAGCAACCTCTCGCCGACAGGTCTGTCCCTGTCAGGCTATTGAACGCGCCCGCCATTGAAAGAGCGCCGGCTCACGCGGCCCGAAGCGACTTGATCTTCGGATTTGAGGTTCCGCCGCGCCATTTTCAGATCGTAATCGCCTTATGCGGCAGCCGGGCGCACGCGCCGGGCACGCTCGATGCGCTGACGGCGTTCTGGGGAATGCATGGCTTCCCACAGGTCATTGCGGCGCTGCACGTTCAGCCAGAAATCAGCGCTGTTGCCGAATACGCGCGCCAGCATCAGGGCAGTATCGGCGGTTATCGCGCGCCGATCGTTGCACAATTCGTTGACGTGCTTGCGCTGCACGCCCATCGCCTCCGCCAGGTCGCCTTGCGTCAGGCCGAGCGGCTCCATGAATTCCTCGACCAGGATTTCGCCAACACTCGTCGGCTTACGCTTGGTCATGAGCATGGTTCACCTCACCGGTAGCTGTGATCGTCGAGATACACGCCTGACGCCTCTCCTCTGCCGCCATGCACCGGAACACCCTCATGCTCCGTCTGTGGGCGGCTTCCTACTGCGGAACGACACAACTCTTTCGCGACAGGCCAAGCGCCGTACGACCGCCACCGAAAAGCGGGACGTTGCTAATGTTCACTGTTTGTGCCATCCTCATTCTCAGAATGCAACGTGGAGGATTATTGCAATCTGTAGTTGATTAAATAACTTGCAACAACCTGAATCGAATTTTTGGCGGAACGAACCCAATTTTCTCAATTCTGAGCGCGGGGAGAGTGCGTGTTGTGTATCGACGGGAACTTCGTCCCGCTGCACGACCTTAGCCGCGATCCCATTCAGTTATAATTGCGCATGGTGATTCCCCGCGTCTTTACGATTGCACCTTCCGCGCCATTCCTTCCCACCCTTATCCGCGCGCTGTGCAACGGCGAGCTTATTCCGGGCTTCCCCGCCGGCAGCGACCCGCTGGCGCTTGCGGCCGCCACGCTTTACCTCCCGACGCGCCGGGCCTGCCGGCTGGCGCGCGATGCCTTTCTTGACATTTTGGAGCGGGATGCAGCGATCCTTCCACGTATCCTTCCGCTCGGTGACGTTGACGACGATGAGATCGCGTTCGCGCAGGCCGCGAGTGAGGACGCGAGTGACGGGACAGCCGCCCTCGGTCTCGACTTGCAGCCGGGGCTGGGCGAGCTTGAGCGCCGCCTGCTGCTCGCGCAACTCGTGCTCAAATGGGCAAGCGGCATTGCGCCCGCGGCTGACAGCGAAGCCTCGCTGGTCGCCACCAACCCGATCTCGGCCCTGGCACTCGCGGAGGACCTCGCGCGTCTCATCGACGACATGACGACGCGAGGAGTTGAGTGGAAACGGCTCGATGCGCTCGTGCCGGAGCATCTCGACCGCTACTGGCAACTTACGCTGCAGTTCCTCAAGATCGCGCGGGAGGCCTGGCCGCAGATCCTGGCGCAACATGGCGCGATGGAAGCGACGGCCAGACGCGACGCTTTGCTCAAGGCGGAGGCTTCCCGATTGCGCGCGCAGTCCGACGCGCCGGTGATCGTCGCCGGCTCGACAGGCTCCATGCCATCCACGGCCGAGTTGATGACAACCATCGCCAGGCTCCCCCATGGCGCCGTGGTGCTGCCCGGCCTCGACCTCGATCTCGACGAGGAATCCTGGAACCTGCTTGCCGGAGACAGTGAACGCGGAGGGCCAGCTGTGTCGCCTCTTGTAGGTCATCCGCAGTTCGCAATGCAGGCTTTGCTGCGCCGGATGGGCATCGGGCGCGCCGGTGTGGCTCGTCTTGGAAGCGGCGGCAGGCACCCGCGCGAAGTGTATGTCTCGGAAGCGCTGCGGCCGGCAGCGGCGACCGAACGATGGCAGCAACTGACCCAGGCCGATTTTCCCCTGCATGCCGCGATCGAATCGATGTCCCTCATCGAGGCAGCAAATGCCGAGGAGGAAGCGCTCGCCATAGCGGTGGCGTTGCGCGAGGCAGTTGCGCAGTGCAAGACCGCGGCCTTGATCACGCCCGACCGGGCGCTCGCCCGGCGCGTCCTTGCGGCGCTCGGACGCTGGGACCTGCATGCCGACGATTCCGGCGGAGAAGCGCTGATCCAAACCGGGGCAGGGCGCTTCGCGTCTCTCGCTGCCCAAACAGCGCTTGGCGGCCTTGCGCCCGTTCCGCTGCTCGCGCTCTTGAAACACCCGCTCGCCCGGCTCGGTGCAAGCGAAAACAGCTTTGCTCGGGGCGTTGAAGCTTTGGAAATGGCAACGCTGCGCGGCCCGCGCCCGCGACCAGGATCGGCCGGGTTGATGCAGGCGCTGGCAACCCTTCGCGCAGAGCGCGAAAAATTTTGGCGCAAGGAAGCGTCTGCACTTCACCCTTCCGATCCGCGCACGGCGTTGACCGGCGCCGAGCTCGACTGCGCCGCCGAGTTGATTGGTCAACTCAGCGCTGCCTTGAAGCCTCTGGAGACGCTCGCAGCGCAGGCGCTGCCATTGCGCGCGCTTGCAGCCCGACACCAGGAGGTTGTCGCCGCCTTGAGTGCGTCAGAGCACGGTGAGCCCACCGCGTTTCGCGGGCATGATGGTGTGAAGCTCCTGGAAGCATTTGACGAGATTGCATCCATCTCCCCCGATGCCGACCTCGGCTTGCCTGCGGCGATTTACCCCGAGATTTTCGCGACGGCGATTGGCGATCGTGTTGTGCGCCCGCCGCAGCTTCCGGGCGTGCGCGTGCACATCTATGGCCCGCTGGAAGCGCGCCTGCAAAGCGCCGATCGCGTCGTGCTCGCAGGGCTGGTCGAAGGCGTCTGGCCGCCGACACCGCGCTCTGATCCGTGGCTGAGCCGTCCCATGCGCCATGCGCTTGGGCTCGATCTGCCGGAGCGGCGGATATCGCTTTCCGCGCATGATTTCGCCCAGGCGCTGGGCGCGCCCGAAGTCGTGCTCGCCTATCCGGCGCGACTGGGAGGCGCGCCCACGGTGCCGTCCCGGTTCGTGCAAAGGCTCGCCGCGGTCGCCGGCGGGGCAGCATGGGACCAGGTACGTGCACGTGGCACAAGGTACCTCGCCTGGGCGCGCGCCCTGGATCGGCCAGCCGCCGCCAAGCGCATCGCCCGCCCGGCTCCCAAGCCGCCGCGCGCGGCACGGCCGGCCAGCCTTTCCGTCACCGATGTCGAAAATTGGCTGCGCGATCCTTATTCCATATATGCCAAGCATATCCTGCGCGTGCGGCCGCTCGAGCTCGTCGATGCTCCACCCGGGGCGGCAGATCGCGGCGTCATCATCCATGCCGCACTGAACGAGTTCACCAGAACGTTTGCGGGGGGTCTGCCGGCCGATCCTGCTGGCGCGCTGATCGAGATCGGAGCGCGGCATTTCGCGGCGCTGGAGGATTATCCCGAGGCGCGCGCTTTCTGGTGGCCACGCTTTTTGCGCATCGCCGGCTGGTTTGCTGCCTGGGAGGCGCAACGGCGCGGCAATATTCGCGCGATCAAGGCTGAGGTGGACGGCAAGGTCGAGATTCCGCTCGGCGAGCGCGTCTTTACCTTGCGCGCGCGCGCCGACCGCATCGAGCAACTCGCCGGAGGAGCCTACGCCATTCTTGACTACAAGACCGGCCAGGTGCCCACGGACAAGCAGGTGCAGATTGGAGTGTCACCCCAGCTCACGCTTGAAGCCGCGATCCTGCAAAAGGGTGGTTTTCCCGATTGTGCCGCCGGAGCATCCTTGGCCGAGATTGTCTATGTCTCGCTCAAGGGCGGCGAGCCTGGCGGCGAGGCCCGGTCGATCAACTTCAAGAATGGCGACGCGCACTTTCACGCCAACCTGGCGCTCGCGAAGCTGACGATCGTCGCGCAACGATTCGAGAGCGAGGAGCAGCCCTATCTGCCCCTGGCGTTGTCGATGTGGAAGAGCCGCTACGGCAGCTATGACCACCTTGCGCGCGTCATGGAATGGTCCGTCGGCTCAGAGGACGAGGCCGAGGCGAGCGCGCCAGAATGAACATAGCGACCAAGCCTGACCGTGGCTTCGCGGCCATCCCGGAGCCCATCCGGCGCGTTCAGAGGGAGGCGTCGGACCCAGCGAGCTCGGCATGGGTGTCCGCCAACGCCGGGTCCGGCAAAACCCATGTGCTCGCGCAGCGGGTCATCCGCCTGCTGCTTGATGGGGTCGATCCGGCGAAAATTCTCTGCATCACCTTCACCAAAGCGGCGGCCGCGAATATGGCAAACCGCGTGTTCGATGAGTTGCGCCGGTGGACGTCGCTGGATGACGCAGCACTCAATGCCGCCATTCACCGGATTTCTGGTCTCGTGCCCGACGCCGCGCGTCGCGCGCGCGCCCGGCGATTGTTCGCTCTGGCGCTGGAGACGCCGGGCGGACTGAAGGTCCAGACCATCCATGCTTTTTGCACGCGGCTGCTGCACCACTTTCCTTTCGAGGCCAATGTCGCCGCGCGCTTTGATGTGATCGAGGACGCGGAGCAAGCGCAGCTGCTGGCCGAGAAAAGCCTGGAGGTTTTGCTGGACGCAGCGCAGGCCCCGCAGGCCGCACTCGGCTGCGCGCTTACGACCGCGATCTCGGCTGTTGCCGATCGCACCTTCAAGGAGGTGGTTGCCGAGGCGATCCGCAAGCGCGATCTGGTGCGCGCCTGGATCGGTCATGCCGGCGACGTCGCGGCGGCCATCGCTTCCCTGTGCGGCAAGCTCGGCATTTCGCCGCAAGATACCGTCGACCGGATACAGACTGAGATGACCGAGGGGCCGCTGTTGCCGTCCTGGCAATGGGCGGCGATCGCGGCCAGGCTCCGGCAGGGCTCGGCGAATGATCTAAAACAGTCGGGAAGGCTCACGACGGCGCTGGCGGCCCCCGACTTCGACCGGGCGGCTCTCTATGTCGCGGTTTTTTTCACGGCCGATTTTGAGCCGCGCGAGCAACTCGTAACCGCCGCGCTGCAACGGGATGAGCCGGAGCTCGCCGAAACCCTGGCTGCGGAGCAAACGCGTCTCGTGCCGCTCGTCGAGCTTCGCAAGGCCGCCGTGTGCCGCGATCGCACCGCCGCCCTCCTCACAATCGCCGATGCGGTCATCTCGCGGTATCAGCACGCGAAGGACCGGCGCGGTCTTCTGGACTATGACGATCTGATCGACAAATCCCTCGTGCTCCTTGACGAGCCTGGCGCTGCATGGGTGCATTACAAGCTCGACCAGGGGATCGATCATCTCCTTGTCGACGAGGCGCAGGACACCAGCGCCAAGCAATGGGAGATCATCCGGCGACTGACCGCCGAGTTTTTTGTGGGCAGGAGCGCACGCGAGGTCCATCGGACAATCTTCGCCGTGGGAGACGAGAAGCAATCAATTTTTTCTTTTCAGAACGCGGCTCCGCGCGCCTTTGCCGACATGCTTGCGCACTTCCGGCGCGCCCACCTGGCGAGCGGATTGTCTCTGGCTTACTGCCGCTTCGAGCACTCTTTCCGATCCGGACCGAACGTGCTCGCGGCCGTTGACAAGGTCTTCGAGGCTCCAGAGATGCGGGCCAGCGTCACCAGCGAGACGGACGGAATCCCTCCGCACATCGCTCTGGCTGGCGCAGGTCCCGGGCTGGTCGAGATCTGGGACACGATCAAGCCCGAGGCAAAGCGCGAGATCGAGGCGTGGGATGCGCCATTCGATACGCTCAGCGAATCCAGCCCGCAGGTCCGGCTCGCCGCCAAGATCGCCGGCAGCATCCAGCGCCTGACGGAAGAGGGGGCCCGTGCCGGCGATGTGCTCGTGCTGGTGCGCCAGCGCGGGCCTTTGTTCGAGGCAATCATCCGCGCCTTGAAGGAGCTGCAACTCCCCGTCGCCGGCGCCGACCGTCTGTTGCTCACCGAGCATATCGCCGTGATGGATTTGGTGGCGCTTGCTGACGCGCTGCTGCTGCCGGAGGACGATCTTGCGCTGGCGTCGGTGCTCAAAAGCCCGCTGTTCGAGCTGAGCGAGGACGACCTGTTTGCAGTCGCCTGGGGACGCAAGGGGTCCCTGCGAGCGGCCCTGCGGATGAAAGCGCAGGCGGAGCCGCGCTTTTCCGCCGCCGCGGACAAGCTCGACCGTCTCGCGCAATTTGCACGCAGCGAGATGCCGTTCGCATTCTATGCGCGCGTCCTGGGCGTGGAACGCGGCCGTATGCGATTTCTCGCGCGCCTGGGGCATGAAGCAGACGACCCGCTGCAGGAGTTTCTCAATCTCGCGCTGGATTATGAACGGCACCAGACGGCCTCGCTGCAGGGCTTCATCGCCTGGCTGCGGGCGGCGCAGACCGAAGTCAAGCGCGACATGGAGATTTCACGCGACGAGGTGCGCGTGATGACTGTGCACGGGGCCAAAGGGCTCGAAGCGCCGATTGTCATTCTCGCCGACACGACGACGCCGCCGGCGGGCCCGCCGCAACGACAGGCACGGCTCCTTGCTCTCGCTCCGCAAGGCGCAGCTGATAGCCCGCCGCATTTCGTTTGGCCCGGCAAGAAGGCGCACGACGTTGTGGCGGTTCGCGCCGCGCGAGACCGGCTGCGAGGCGAGAACGAGGACGAGCACCGGCGGCTTCTTTATGTCGCAATGACGCGCGCCATCGATCGCCTGATCGTCTGCGGCGCGGAAGGAGGCCGCAAACGCCCGGACGGATGCTGGTGGGATCTGGTGACGCGCGTCCTGGTCCCGCTCGCGACCGAGCACCCGGCCGAAGACGGCGACGGAAAGATTTGGCGCTACTGCGCAGTTCCGCCCAACGCCGGTCCAACGCGCTCCGCCGCCGCACAGGAGAGTGCCCCCGCCGAAACGATACCGCCATGGCTCGATGAGCCGGCGCCAGGCGGTTCTCTTCCTGCGTTGTCGCTCTCGCCTTCGCGCGCTCACGACGAGACCACATCAATCCATCCCGCGTCCCGGGGCGGCATATCTGAACGCCGGAAGGCGATGTTGCGGGGGGCGCTGATGCACCGTTTTCTTCAGGTCCTGCCCGACATCGCCGTCAATGCACGCGCCGAGGCCGCTCAAGGCTATCTCGGGCGCAGGGCAAAGGAATTCTCGGCCCAGGAACGCGAGGGCATGATCGAGCAGATCCGTTCGATACTTGAAGATGCGCGATTCTCGCAGCTTTTCCTGCCGGGAAGCCGCGCCGAGCTTCCAATTGTCGGACGCTTCCGCCAGGACGGTCGATTGATAGCTGTCTCTGGCCAGATCGACCGCATCGCCGTCACGCCCGAGGCCGTGCTGATCGCAGATTACAAGACCAACTGCCCGGCTCCGCGCCGCCTCGGCGATGTTCCGCCGGCCTATATCTGCCAGCTTGCGCTCTATCGGCGTGTATTGCGGGAGCTCTATCCGGGGAAGGTTGTTCGCGGCGCCCTCGTGTGGACGGAAATGCCCGAGCTCATGGAGATTCCTGCTGCGATGATGGATGCCTCGCTTGCCCGCCTCATTTGCGCGTGAATAACGGCTTGACGCTTCGCCGGCCCATTCCTACTTTCCGCCTCTACGTATCACGAGGGAATTCCGATGGCCGTTGGCAAGGTTTCTGACAGCACATTCGACTCTGAAGTCTTGAAATCGGCCGGCCCGGTCGTGGTGGATTTTTGGGCTGAATGGTGTGGCCCATGCCGGATGATTGCGCCCGCCCTGGAGGAGATCGCCGGGTCGCTCGGCGACCGGGTGAAAATCGTCAAGATGAATGTCGATGAGAATCCGCAAACCGCGGCCAAGTACGGCATCCAATCGATTCCCACGCTGATGCTTTTCAAGGACGGACAAATGGCCTCGCGCCAGATCGGCGCCGCGCCGAAGCAAAAGCTGGAGCAGTGGATCACGACAGCCGTGTGATATCTCGGCACGTCTTGGTTCCGGCAACTTGCGGCGCAAATTATCCGCGTCTGACAGTTTTCAACGGCTGCAACGGGTCGCAGCCTTTTCGCGTTGAATTGCTTCGCCGCTGAGCATGTCACTTCCGCTGCATCCTCCTTTTCCGCCCATGGAGGCGTTGTCGGTTGCAGACATTCCGATTGGCGAGAACTGGCAGTACGAGCCAAAATGGGATGGCTTCCGCTGCCTCGTCTTCCGCGATGCGCACCAGGTTGAGCTGCAGTCGAAAGCGGGTCAGACGCTGACGCGGTATTTTCCCGAGCTGGTCGAGGACATTCTTCGCCTGAAAGCGCAAAAGCTCGTGCTGGATGGCGAGATCGTAGTCCCTGTCGGCGCCAGTTTCTCATTCGATGATCTGCTCCAGCGCATCCATCCGGCGCAAACGCGCATCGACAAGCTCGCCCGGGAAACTCCCGCCCTCTTCATCGCTTTCGATCTTTTGCTGGCTGCCGAGGGGACATCCCTGACCGGGATGCCCTTGCAGATGCGCCGGCAAAAACTTGAGAAGTTTGCTGCCAGGTACTTTCGCAATGCCGCGCGAATTCGCCTCTCGCCGGCAACGACGAAGCTCACGGAAGCGAGAAACTGGCTGGCGCGTGGCGGCGCCACCCTCGACGGCATCATCGCCAAGCGGCTCGATCTTGCCTATCGTTCCGGCGATCGCACCGGCATGCAAAAGATCAAGAACTATCGCAGCGCCGACTGCGTCGTCGGGGGTTTTCGTTACAACGAGGGCAAGCCAGTCGTGGGTTCGCTCCTGCTCGGGCTCTTCGACGATGATGGTCTCCTCCATCATGTAGGTTTCACGTCGACCATAAAGCGCACAGAGAAGCCGGCACTCACCAGGAAATTGAAGAGCCTGATCGCCCGGCCTGGCTTCACAGGGAATGCCCCCGGCGGCCCGAGCCGCTGGTTGACAAAGCGTTCCGGCGAATGGCAGCCGCTCCGGCCTGAGCTTGTGGTCGAGGTCTGCTATGATCATTTCAGCGGCGAGCGGTTTCGGCACGGAACCAGGCTGCTGCGCTGGCGGCCGGACAAATCCCCACGCCAATGCACCATGGATCAGGTAAAGCAGAAAAAAGCCGACCTGATGCGGCTCTTGATTTAGTCCGGCGGCGTGCCGTTCGCGGCGAGGACTTCGCCCGCGAGATAAAGCGAGCCAGTGATCAGGGTGCGCGGTGCGGGGTGCAGATTGAAGCTGGTGACGGCAACAAGCGCGGAGGCGATATCGGGGCTGCTCTTGGCCGGGATACCGACGGACCGGGCGGCATCGGCAATCTCGTCCGGTGCCAGGCTCCGCTCCTGATGCGGGACCGGCACCGCGACGATGCGCTGTGCAAGGCCGGCAAAGTTCCTCAGGAAACCCGCACAGTCCTTTGTGGCCAGCATGCCAACCACAAGGATCAGTGGTCGAGAAACGCGATCCTCCAAGTCCGCGAGCGCATTGGCGATGGCACGGCCGCCATCGGAGTTGTGGCCGCCGTCGAGCCAAAGCTCGGCACCCAATGGCAAGAGGGTTGCGAGCCGCCCCCGGGAGAGACGCTGCATGCGTGCCGGCCACTCGGCAGCGACTATTCCAGTCTCGAACGCGCCCGCTGAGACCTCGATGCCGCCAAGGCTGCGCAAAGTCGCAATCGCCACACCCGCGTTCTCAAATTGATGCCGGCCATAAAGCTTCGGCGCCGGCAGATCGAGCAGCCCTGCATCGTCCTGATAGACGAGGCGGCCGCGCTCCTCCGTCGCCGTCCAATCTTCTCCAGCGACCTTGATTGCCACCTTGAGGCGCGCAGCATGCCGCTCGATGACCGCCAAGGCATCGCGCGGTTGCGCAGCGACTATCGCAGCCGCCCCGCTCTTGAGAATGCCCGCCTTTTCGGCGGCAATCGCAGCCAGGGTCTCGCCGAGATGCTCGGCATGATCAAAAGAGACGGGCGTGATAACGGCGGCGAGCGGATGATCAATGACGTTGGTGGCATCGAGCCGCCCCCCCAATCCGACTTCCAGGAGCAGCACGTCGGCGGGGTAGCGGGCAAACAGGACCAGCGCGGCCGCCGTGGTGATCTCGAACAAGGTGATCGGCGCACCGGCGTTCGCGCGTTCGCATTCTGCGAGAACGGCCGCGAGCTCGTCATCGGACACCAGAGCTCCGCCGCCCTTCCTGCCAAGCCTGAATCGCTCGTTGAAGCGGACCAGATGTGGGGAGGTATAGACGTGAACGCGCAGGCCGCCAGCCTCGAGAATCGCGCGCATGAACGCGATGGTAGAACCCTTTCCGTTCGTTCCGGCGACGTGGATAGCGGGCGGCAAGGAGCGCTCCGGATGCCCCAGCGCATCGAGAAGGCGCCGCATGCGATCGAGAGAAAGGTCGATCCGCTTCGGATGCAACGCAGTCAGTCGTCCAACAATGGGATCGACGGAGGACAAGTTGACTCGTTCAAGTCGACGCACAACTCTCCGTCATGACCGGACTTGTTCCGGTCATCCACGACTTGTCTTCCGCGGAAGAAAGACGTGGATGGCCGTGACAAGCACGGCCATGACGGCAAGAAGTTGCTTTACTGGTCATTCGCGACTGGCGCTGGAACCGGCGATTTGGTCAGGAGCCGGCAGAGATTCGCAATTGTTGGCCGTAGTGCGTGGCGATGGACCACCATGTCCACCATGCCGTGCGCCTTCAAATATTCAGCGCGCTGAAAGCCATCGGGCAGCTTCTCGCGAATGGTCTGCTCGATCACGCGCGGCCCGGCAAAGCCGATGAGCGCACCAGGCTCTGCGATATGAACGTCGCCGAGCATGGCATAAGAGGCTGTGACGCCGCCGGTGGTTGGATTGGTGAGTACAACGATGTAGGGCTTTCGCGCCTCCCTGAGAATTTGCACCGCGACCGTCGTACGAGGAAGCTGCATCAGCGACAGAATTCCTTCCTGCATCCGCGCTCCGCCCGAGGCAGCAAACATGATGAACGGCGTTCCCTTGTCGACTGCCGTTTCCAGGCCCTTGATGACGGCCTCGCCGGCCGCCATTCCCAACGACCCACCCATGAAGTCGAAGTCCTGGACGGCGATGACGACCGGCAGCGCTTCGAGCTTGCCGAATCCGAGCTTGATGGCGTCGCTGGTTCCAGTCTTGCCGCGTGCGTCCTTGAGGCGATCCGTGTAGCGGCGCTCGTCACGAAATTTAAGCGGGTCGACCGGCACCGCAGGCACTGCGATGTCGAACCAGGTCTGGTTGTCGAACATCGATCGCAGGCGGGCCATGGCGCTCATGCGCATGTGGTAATTGGATCCGGGAATGACGAACTGATTCGCCTCCACGTCCTTGTAGAAGACGAGCTGTCCGGTTTCGGGGCATTTGATCCAGAGATTTTCCGGGGTGTCGCGCCGCGCGAAATAGTTGCGAATCTTCGGCCGCACGACATTGGAGATCCAGTTCATGGCTACCTGCTCACCGCTTCAGTTGGCTTGCGCCGGGCCTCGCGCACGCCGCGCGCGAGCTGCGTAACAAGGCTGATTACCGCCTCGCGCGTTCGTGACGTTGCTTTGCTTTCCGTGTCCAGCGTGTCCTTGAGGGCATTGATCAAAGCCGACCCGACCACCACGCCATCGGCAGCGCGCGCGATCGCCGCAGCCTGATCGGCGGTCCGGACGCCAAAGCCGACCGCGACGGGAAGATGACAATGGCGCTTGATGCGGGCGACCGCTTCGCCGGTGCGACCGGGATCAGGCATGGCGCTGCCGGTGATGCCGGTGATTGAAACGTAGTAGACGAACCCCGACGTGTTTGCCAGGACCGCGGGCAAACGTCGATCGTCGGTGGTGGGTGTGGCGAGCCGAATGAAATTCAGGCCGGCTGCGAGCGCGGGCAAGCAGAGCTCAGCATCCTCCTCGGGGGGCAGGTCGACGACGATGAGGCCATCAACTCCAGCCTCTCCGGCATCGCGCAAGAAGCGATCGACCCCGTAGATGTAGATCGGATTGTAATACCCCATCAGCACGATGGGACTCTCCTTCTCCGTTGTGCGAAAGGCGCGCACCAGGTCCAGAGTCTTGCGCATGGTCTGGCCGGACTTGAGCGCGCGTTGCGAGGCGAGCTGGATCGCCGGTCCGTCGGCCATGGGGTCGGTGAAGGGCATGCCGAACTCGATCACGTCAGCGCCCGCGCGCGGCAGGGCTCGCAGAAGTGCAAGCGATGTGTCGGGGTCGGGATCCCCGGCGGTGAGAAAAGTGACCAATGCCGCGCGCCCCTCCGCCTTCAGCGCCGCAAAGCGCCGATCAATGCGAGTTAAAGTCATGGCGCGCCGCCGATGTGGAGGGTCTTCATTGCACCTTCAATGCGACACGCCGTTGCGCCTGCGCGCCTGCATGGCTGCGAGACGCACATTGATCGTTCCCAGCATGAATATCACGACGGAGCCGATCACCTGAACCCATTCTTTTTTCTCCACCACCGGACCGGCGGTGAGCAGACGCACGCGCAGGAAATAGGCGATGTAGGCAGCCGAAACAGCAATCAGGATCCAGCCGATCAACTTTTGCCTGCTGATCACAGCGGGGTCTCGGATGCCTGCATCAAATTGCAGCTCGCCGCTCCTGGTATTGGGTGACGCTCGTCAAGTCCTTGTCGCCGCGCCCCGACAAGTTCACCACCATCAGGTGATCCTTCTGCTTGCGTGGCGCCAAATCCATGACGCGTGCAAGCGCGTGCGCGGGCTCGAGCGCGGGAATAATGCCTTCGAGCCGGGAGCACATCTCGAAGGCCGCCACCGCCTCATCGTCGGTCGCCGACAGATATTGCACGCGCTTGAGGTCGTTCAGCCAAG
The DNA here is from genome assembly GCA_963841105.1 of uncultured Alphaproteobacteria bacterium. GTDB lineage: Bacteria > Pseudomonadota > Alphaproteobacteria > Rhizobiales > Xanthobacteraceae > VAZQ01. The sequence continues at coordinate 255,206 of CAWJCB010000028.1, read as the reverse complement.
CGTGCTCCGGACCTATGCCGGGGTAATCCAGACCAGCGGAGATGGAGTGTGCTTCCTTGATCTGACCGTCATCGTCCATCAGAAGATAAGTGCGGTTCCCATGCAGCACGCCGGGGCGGCCTCCCGCGATCGAAGCCGCGTGCTGGCCTGTCGCAAGTCCGTGACCGGCGGCTTCCACACCGTAAATCTCGATATCGGCATCATCGAGGAATGGATGGAACAGCCCCATGGCGTTCGAGCCGCCGCCGATGCAGGCGATCAGCGAGTCCGGCAGGCGGCCTTCAGCTGCGATCATCTGCGCCCGCGTCTCGTTGCCGATGACGGACTGGAAATCGCGGACCATCATTGGATAGGGATGAGGTCCCGCGACGGTTCCGATGCAGTAGAACGTGTCCGCAACGTTGGTCACCCAATCGCGGAGCGCCTCGTTCATTGCATCTTTCAGCGTCCGCGATCCGGACGTCACAGGGCGCACCTCGGCGCCCAGGGCTTTCATCCTCAGGACATTCGGCTGCTGCCGCTCGACGTCAACGATCCCCATGTAAACTATGCACGCAATTCCGAATTTGGCGCACAAGGTCGCCGTCGCAACGCCGTGCATGCCGGCGCCTGTCTCGGCAATCACCCGTCCCTTTCCCATCCGGCGCGCGAGCAGGATTTGTCCGAGCACGTTGTTCACCTTGTGGGCGCCGGTGTGATTGAGGTCCTCCCGCTTGAAATAGATCTTTGCACCGCCGAGATGCCCGGTCATGCGCTCGGCGAGATAGAGCGGCGTTGGGCGGCCGACATAGTGTGCGAGATGGCGATCGATCTGCGCCTGGAACAGAGGGTCTTTCCTTGCTTCGGCATACGCAGTTTCGAGCTCAAGAATGAGCGGCATGAGCGTCTCGGCGACGAAACGGCCGCCATAAAGCCCGTAATGCCCGTGCTCGTCGGGCCCGGTACGGAAAGAATTGCGCTGCTGGATGGTCATGGCCCTACAGTGCCTTCCGCAGCCATTTGTTTTGCCGCGGCCTTCCTGGCCGCGGCGATGAAGGCGCGGATCTTGTCGGCATCCTTCTCGCCGGGAGCGCGCTCAATGCCGGAGGAAACGTCCACACCGGGCGCCCCGGTGATGCGCAGCGCCTCCGCAATATTGTCCGCGTCAAGTCCCCCGGAGAGCATGAACGGTACGCCACAGCCGACATCGCGCAGCAGCCGCCAGTCGAAGCTTCTGCCGAGACCGCCGGGTCGTGAGGCGTCGCGCGGCGGTCGCGCGTCGAAGACGAATCGATCCACAATTTGTTGATAAGCTTGAATCCCTGAAAGATCGGCGCGCTCCGCAATCGGCAAAGCCTTCATCACGGGCAAACCGGATAGCCGGCGCACGGCGCTCACGCGCTCCGGCGTTTCGCGCCCGTGCAGTTGCAGCAGGTCAGGGTTCAATGCGTCGATGATATCGGTAATCTGCCCGTCGCTCGCATCGACGGAAAGCGCGACCTTGAGGGCCTTGCTGCGCACGCGTTCTCCGAGCGCGCGGGCAACCCCGAAACCGACATGGCGCGGCGACGGAGGAAAAAAGACGAACCCAATCATGTCTGCGCCGGCATTCAGCGCCACATCAACCGCCTCAACCGACTTGAGGCCGCAAATTTTGACGATGATACTCATGTCATCGGGCGTCATGCCCCGCGAAAGCGGGGCATCCAGTAAGCACTACATTTGTGGTTGCGAGAAAGCAGCGCAACTCCCTCCGTTTGGCGGTTACTGGATCGTCCGCCTGCGCGGACGATGACAAGTGAGAGTTTGTAAAATGCCTTATCTTAGCGCCTTTGGGGCTTCACCCAGCATCCATCGCAAAAGCCTTCCATGGTCAATAAAGAAATCGCCAACGAGGTGGCAGATCAGGCTGCCGGCGGGGGGATGGTCAATCGCGGTCCGGAGCGACGCGCCAGTTCCTCGGGAGGCATAGCCATCCCCATGCTCCGCTTCAAACTATCGAGCTCCGCATTGAGATCACGAGCGCGTGTTTGCGCCAGCCTCGCGGCGCGGCGCCACCTGCCCTGCCTGATCCAGGCGGCGGCGCCCCCAATGAGCACGCCGGCAATCAAGCCGGCAACTGGCAGCGCAAACAAGGGCACCGGGAGCGTGAAAGCCGGGCGTGCGTCGTTGAACGGGTCCAACGACACGAGGACCGCACCTCGGTTTGCGACCGCGAACGCGACCAGCAGGATGCCTACAGGTACGAGGATCAGCGCGGTGGCGAGCTTGCGGGCCATTTATTGTCAGGACACATGGTGCTTCGCTATCGATTTGGGCCGAATGCCAGCTTCGCTCCGAATGTCGAAAGAGGGGCGCTGACATGCCCTGGCAAGGCCGGATTGCCTACCCGGAGGGCGCGGCGCGATTGAGCCGCTCCCGCATTTCCTTGCCCGTTTTGAAGAACGGTACGGACTTTTGATCCACTGCGACATGTGCGCCGGTCCGCGGATTACGTCCAGTTCGTGCCGGCCGGTTCTTGACAGAGAACGCGCCAAATCCGCGCAATTCGACGCGATCGCCGCGGGCCATGGCCGCGATGATCTCGCCGAGAATGGCATTGACGATGTTCTCCACGTCGCGCTGGTAAAGATGCGGGTTCTGCAGCGAAATGCGCTGAACGAGCTCGGATTTGATCATCGGTGACCGTTTCGCGCCGGATGGCTATCCCTAATTCGTGAGCAAAGGGTGCCAAAGCGCCAATAGACCGTCAAGGTTGAGTCGCTCCACGGCCTGCACCGCACCCCAATCTTCGAGGCGGCGCGCGAATGGGCCGAGGCCGACGGCTTCGAGCATGGAGATCACCGCCGTGTGCAGGAACGGCAAGTCGCTGAGCCGATCGTGCAAGCGATAGTCGCGCACGGGCGTCTTGGGATCGATGTTCTTTGTTTTGGCCAGCCAGGCGATTGCGGTCTTCTCGTCGCCCAGTTCGTCGATGAGCTTAAGGCCAACGCCCTGGCGCCCAGTGAAGATGCGTCCATCGGCAACCCGCTCCAAGTCGGCATCATCGAGGTTCCGGCGCGCCTTTACCAGGTTGCGGAACCAAGCATAGGAGTCCGATACGATGGATTCGATTGCGGCGCGAGCTTCTGGTGATGTCGGCTCGAACCCATTCGGCGACGCCTTGAGAGGGCTTGATTTAATTTCTTCCACCTTGATCCCAAGCCTGCCGAGAAGGTCTCCGACATTGGGATACTGGAAGATCACGCCAATCGAGCCGATGAGCGATGTTTCCTGGCCAACGATGTAATCACCGGCGATGGCAGTAATGTAGCCGCCCGACGCGGCGAGCCCATCGACGACGACGACGACTGGCTTTTGCTCCTTCAGCCGCATTAGTGAATCGTACAGCTGCTCCGATCCGGCCGTGGTGCCGCCGGGACTGTTGATGTGCACGATCACGGCGCGGGCGCGCGATTTCTGGAGACGCTCCAGAGCCTCGACCCGGTCCTGGTCGGTGCGGATGAGTCCGGTAATGGAAACGCGTGCGATTGACGCGCCGGGCTGCCCTGTCAGCATTCCGGTGCCCGGCACGCGCAGGGCGACGGCCAGCGCAACAATGGCTCCGATTGCAACGGCGATGGCGAGAACGCGCCAGAAGGTGAGCTTGCGGCGCATTCGGCGGCGGTCGACGATGGTGTCTGCGTCGAGCGACATTCTTTTCTCCTAATCCCAAAGTCAGCCATCAGGAGTCAGCTGGCCGAACGAAGCTGCCGTGACCCCACGCCTGAGTCCAATTACCTGATTCCAGTGCTACTCGTCATTCTCGTCTTTCTCGCCGGGCTTCTCCGTCGCGCGCTTGAGCGCGGTTCCGAGAATATCCCCGAGAGTGGCTCCGGAATCGGAGGAGCCATACTGGGCAATCGCCTCCTTTTCCTCCGCCACCTCGAGCGCCTTGATCGAGACCGTCACCTTTTGCGTGCGCCGATCAAATTGGATGATGCGTCCGTCAACTTTCTGACCGACAGCGAATCGCTCCGGACGCTGCTCGCCGCGATCCCGCGCCAGTTCCGCGCGCTTGATGAACGTGGTGAGATCGCTGCCCAGGATCTTTGCCTCGATGCCTCCCTCCTTTACCTCCGTGACCTCACAGGTCACGACTGAGCCCTTCTTGAGGTCGCCGGCGCTTTCCATCGGATCGCCCTCAAGCTGCTTGATGCCGAGCGAGATGCGTTCCTTCTCGACGTCCACATCGAGCACCTTGGCCTTGACCCTGTCGCCTTTCTTGTAGTCGTCGATCACCTGCTCGCCCGGTCGTTTCCAGTCCAGGTCGGAGAGGTGAACCATCCCATCCACATCGCCGTCGAGACCGAGGAAAAGACCGAACTCGGTTTTGTTCTTGACTTCGCCCTCGACCAAGCTGCCCGGAGGATGCTTTTCGACGAACACTTCCCAAGGGTTGCGCATGGTCTGCTTGAGACCCAGTGAAATCCTGCGCTTGACGGGATCCACTTCAAGGACCTGCACCTCGACCTCCTGTGAAGTCGAGACGATCTTGCCGGGATGCACATTCTTCTTCGTCCACGACATTTCCGAGACATGGATCAAGCCCTCAATGCCGGGCTCGAGCTCCACGAAGGCGCCGTAGTCGGTGATGTTGGTCACGCGTCCGGTGTAGCGCGCGCCGACGGGGTATTTCGCTTCAATGCCGTGCCATGGATCGTCCTGCAGCTGCTTCATGCCAAGCGAGATGCGGTGCGTCTCGTGATTGATCTTGATGATCTTCACCTTCACCTGCTGCCCGATATTGAGCACTTCCGTGGGATGATTGACGCGGCGCCACGCGATGTCGGTGACGTGGAGCAGGCCATCGATGCCGCCGAGATCGACGAACGCGCCGTAATCAGTGATGTTCTTCACCACGCCGTCGATGACCTGGCCCTCTTCCAGATTCTGCACCAGTTCCTGCCGCTGCTCGGCGCGCGTCTCTTCGAGAACGGTGCGGCGCGAAACGACGATGTTGCCGCGGCGGCGGTCCATCTTGAGAATTTGAAAGGGCTGCGGCTGATTCATCAGGGGCGACACGTCGCGGATAGGTCGAATGTCAACTTGGCTCCTGGGCAGGAACGCCACCGCTCCATCGAGGTCGACGGTGAAGCCGCCTTTGACCTGGTTGAAGATGACCCCTTGTACCTTCTCATTGTTATTGAAGGCCTTTTCGAGCTTGCCCCAGCTTTCCTCGCGGCGCGCCTTGTCGCGCGATAATACGGCTTCCCCGAGCGCATTCTCGACGCGTTCGAGATAGACCTCGACGGTGTCTCCCACCTTGATGTCGGCAGGTCGTCCCGGCGCCCCGAATTCGCGCAATGCCACGCGCCCTTCGGTTTTGGCTCCGACGTCGATGACCGCGAGGTCCTTCTCGATGCCAACCACTGTCCCTTTCACCACCGAGCCTTCCTGCGGACTGCCGTCGGTGAAGGACTCTTCCAGCAGCTTGGCGAAATCTTCTCGCGAAGGCGCAGGAGGGCTGCTGGCCGCGGCGCTCATTGCGGCTGGATTCGTCAACCTTGCAGCACTCGGTGAACTCGTGACACTGGCCATGAATACTCCTCAGTAACGGTCGGTTTGCGCGATTATGGGGAAGCCTCTCGTGCGCCGGATGCCCCACCGCCGGCAGCGGGGAAGGTTCCCTGCCAGCGGGTGAGCTAGAAATCACGCGGCGATCGAAACGATTGTCCGGAGCACACCATCAAGCGAGGCGGGCGGAGCAGGCTCTTCCTCCAATAGCGGAAGCGCGGTCAGCCGCGATCCCGGCCTGCCCGGACGGCTTCGACGATGTCGAAGGCGGCCCGGAATGCGGCGTCTATATCCAAATGCGTGGTATCGAGCAAGTGTGCATCGGACGCGGGCTTGAGTGGCGCGGCGGCGCGACCAGCATCGCGGGCATCGCGGCGGCGGATATCGGCCAGCACCGCGGCGTACGAAAGGCTTTCGCCGGTTTGCTCCAGCTCGGCGGCGCGGCGGCGCGCACGCATCTCCGGGCTCGCAGTGACGAAGATTTTTGCATCTGCCTCGGGGAACACAACAGTCCCAATATCGCGCCCATCGAGCACGGCCCCGGGCGCGGTGCGCCCAAATTCGCGCTGGAGGGTGAGCAGCGCGGCGCGCACTTGCGGAATGGCGGAGATGACCGAAGCGGCTTCCGACAGCGCGTGACGCTTGAGCTCAACTTCATTGAATGTTGTTGGATCGAGCGTCTCCGCTGCGCGCACCGCCTGCTCGACATCGTCGAGCCGATGAGACCCTGCGAGCATCGCGTGCGCCACGGCCCTGTAGATCAAGCCGGTATCGAGATGCCGCAGGCCGTAATGTGAGGCGAGCCGTTTCGCCAGCGTCCCCTTGCCGGACGCCGCAGGCCCGTCGATGGCGATGATCATCGTGGCGTGAGGCCGCAGCAATATCTGCAAGATCTTTCGATCCTTTATCGAAATCGGATACCCGCAGGGCCTTCAGCTTCAATGCAAGCAGCTGCCATAGGGCTCAGCATCCGGCTTGCTTCACGTCAGATCGGCGCCCAGACCGCGCATCAACGGCGCGAAATCAGGAAAGCTCGTCGTGACAATAGACACATCGTCCACCCCAACGGGCTTCTTGGTGGCGAGCCCCATCACCAGAAAAGCCATGGCGATGCGGTGATCCATGTGCGTGATAACGGTGGCGCCCCCCAGTGGCTGCCCCGAGCCCTCCACCAGAAGGTCATCGCCCTCGACCTCGACGGCAACGCCGTTTGCGCGCAACCCGTCCGCAACGGCAGCAAGCCGGTCGGATTCTTTTACACGCAGCTCCTTGAGGCCGCGCATCACAGTGGTGCCCTTGGCGAAGCTCGCCGCCACCGCCAGCATCGGATATTCATCGATCATGGATGGCGCCCGCGCCGCGGGCACTTCAACGCCGCGCAGGGAAGACGCCCGCACGCGCAGGTCTGCCAACTCCTCGCCCCCCTCGCTGCGGCAGTCGAGCGCTTCAATGCCGGCGCCCATTTCGCGCAAGGTGGCAATCAGCCCGGTGCGTAGTGGGTTCGTCATCACGTCTGTCAGAAGGATCTCCGAGCCCGGCACGATCAGTGCGGCGACCATGGGAAAAGCGGCCGAAGACGGATCGGCCGGCACGGCGACCCGAGCCGGGTGAAGCTCGGGCTCGCCTCTCAACGTGATCTTGCGCACGCCGTCGCTTTCGACGTCCACCGTGACTTTCGCGCCGAAGTGCGCAAGCAGGCGCTCGGTGTGGTCGCGGCTCGCTTCGTCCTCGATGACGGTGGTTTCTCCCGGCGCTGCCAATCCGGCGAGCAGCACGGCGGACTTGATCTGCGCCGAGGGAACCGGCGTGCGATAGACGAGCGGCATGGGATCGCGCGCGCCTGCAAGCGCGACCGGAAGGCGACCGCCGTCCGCCATGCTGATCGCGCGCGCCCCCATGAGCTCAAGCGGATCGAGGATGCGCAGCATCGGCCGCTTGCGGAGGCTCGCGTCGCCGTCGAAGGTCGCCGTGATGGGACAACCGGCAACCGCGCCCATGACGAGGCGGCAGCCCGTCCCGGAATTGCCGAAATCGAGCGCCGCTTCCGGCTCACGAAATCCGGCGACGCCAACCCCGTGCACGCGCCATTCGCCTTCGCCTGTTCGCTCGACCGTCGCGCCGAGCGCGCGCATTGCTTTGGCGGTGTTGATGACGTCCTCGCCTTCAAGCAGGCCTTTGATCCGGGTTTCGCCGACGGCAAGCGCGCCGAAAATCAGGGCCCGGTGCGAGATCGATTTGTCGCCGGGCACGCGCAGCCGGCCCTTGAGTGGCCCGGAGCGGTGCGCTGCAAGCGGGGATGGCGCGCGTTGGCTCACAGGCGAGCTCGGGCGATTTGGGGGGCGGGCCATCCCGGGCCGACAACGATGAGCCGATGACAGTGCATGTGTTCTTTCGAAGGCAAGGGCGATGAAGCTCTAACACGGAGCCGGGAGTGGGTCAGCCCACAATCGCGAAAAGCTTAGGCGGCGGTATTGACACTGCGGCAATGAGCGGCCAAGTGAACGCGCCGGGAACGAACCCTCCGGCAAGCTCCTATCCAAACTGCGCTACAAGGAACTCGATTGTGGCCAAAGCCGAGCTCGGAACGAAACGTTTGTGCGGCAATTGCGGCGCGAAATTCTATGACCTGAGCAAAAACCCGATTGTCTGCCCCAAATGCGAGACAGTCATGGCGCTTGCGACAGTGACCACGCGAGCCCGGCCGGAGGCCGCGCGGGCAGCGCCGGCGGAAGAGGAAGCGGTAACGCCGGAGACCGCGGACGCCGAGTTCGTTTCGCTCGAGGAAGCTGACGCGGAAGCCCAGGGTAAGAAAACTGCCGAAGGCGAGGCAATCGAAGGAGCCGAGGAGGAAGTCGAGCTTGAAGACGAAGGCATGGACGATGCTGCCTTCATCGAGGAGCAGGAGGAGGGCGACGAAGACGTGACCGACATCATTGGCGATGTCGATGACGAGGAGGAGACCTGAGGCAAGGCAGCCGTTGCGTGAGGCTCTGAAGTCGTACGGGCCGCTGCTTCTGGTCAGGCCGATGTTGCCTTGTTACATTGAGGGTTGCGGTGCGGTTGTGCGCCGACCTCGTCTCTGTGGGGCCATAGCTCAGTTGGGAGAGCGCTTGAATGGCATTCAAGAGGTCAGGGGTTCGACTCCCCTTGGCTCCACCACTTCAGATAATTGCAGAATTCAGATTACGGCTCGAAACGTCACCTGCAGGGCCCCGTGCATCGAGCTTGGTGTGACCAGGCAGCACCTGGATCGCGCGAATATCGATATGCTGGGTGGCGAGGCTGTGCCTCTTTGAGCTTAGATTTCCAGCCCGCCATCAAATGCCAGTGGGAGGAAGCGATGAAACCACCTTACACCGTCGCATTGTCTATCTTGACAGGAGTTGCGGTCGGCGCTGCCGCCGTTCAAGCGCTCCATGCCCAGTCCAGACTACCCGCATATGTTGTCGCGGAGATCGATGTGATGAACCCGGATCCTTATGATAAGGAATACGTGCCGCCCGCAGCGAGAGCGATTAAGGATGGAGGCGGCAAATACCTCGTTCGCGGAGGCGCGACCGCCGCCTTTTACGGTGAGCCGCCGAAATCGCGCATTGCCGTGATGGTCTTCGAGAGCATGGAAAAAGCGCAGGCCGCGTTTAATTCTTCGGCCTACAAAGAAGCCAAGATGGTGGGAGACAAATACGCGAAATTCCGCGTTTATGCCGTGGAAGGCGTGTCGCCATAGAGCGCTTGGCCCCCGCAGTTGGCGGCCTCTACGATCCGCATCGTTGGAGCATTCGTACTGCTATTCCGCTAAATGCTGTCCGCGGATGGCGCGTCGGGCGCGCGCCTTAGCCCCCCTACGCGCAAAACGTCGTCAGTACGCCTGCAAATATTTGGTGATGTCGACTTTTTCCGGCAGCGTGCCGCTTTCAGTGAAGAAATCGATGAACCTCTGAAACTCCGCCTTCTGCTTGCCGGTCAAATCTCCAGACGTGTAGTAGCGCACCATGGGCACGGTCTCGACAACGTCCTCAGGGGTCAGTGTGTTCTTGGCAAGGTACTTGCGCGCTTCCTGCGGGTTCTCATTGACGAAAGTGATCGCCTTTCTCCAGACCGCGGCAAAACGCCTGGCCACGTCGGGACGAGCCCTGATGAAATCGCTGGTCACGCCGCAACCGGCAGCAAAAGCATTGCCGTCCTCGTCGCCAAGGATGTACTTGGCGATCACGCCGGCTTCGAGAGTGCGGGCGACACCGAGCTTGCGCATGGTCGATGCCTGCGGTTCGAGCGTGTAGCCGGCATCGAATGTGCCGCTGGTCATCACGTTGACGTGCTGGCCCATATCAAGCTGGTCAAGCGTGTAGTCGCCCTCCTTCAGTCCGACCTTCGCGAGCACCGCCTTGGCGGCGACCAGGTTCGCGGGTCCGGGCGCCGACATGATGCGGGCGCCTTTGAGATCCTTGAGCGTCGCGGCGGCGTGGCCCTTGCGTGCGACGAACTGCTCCATCTGGTAGATCTTGTTCTGGCTGTGCACGCCGATATACATCGCGACGCCGGGCTTCTTGAGGTTGGCGTTCATCGCCTCGATGGTCACGAGGACGATGGCTGCCTCGATCTGATTGCTGATCATGGCTGCGATGTTTGCCGGTCCGCCGATCAGGCGAATCGTCTCCGGCTCAATCCCCTGCTCCTTGAAGAAGCCGCGCTCGATTGCCACGAAATACGGGAGTGAAGAAGCAGTCGGAAACACCCCCACTTTTACCTTGTCCTGCGCCGTTGCCGGCGAGCCGACGCCTGCCAGGACTGCGATGAGCGCTCCTGCTTGCAGTGCCTTGACCCCTGTCATTTGTGCCCAACGCCTCGTCGAAGTCATGGAAGGTCTATGCGCGTCAACATGCGCCTTTCCAGCAGCTCAAACAAGCGAAGCCGGATGGCGAGCGGTCTCCCAAGGCTTCGCTCCACCTTGGCTACGCTTCTGCGGAAATCCTTTGGCTGTGTGCTATATTCGTGACCAGGCTTGACTGGGGAAGGCATGCGACGGCGGGATTTCATTGGAGGCATAGGCAGAGCGGCGCTTGGATGGCCCGGCATCAGCGCCTATGGCGACGAGGTGCACCCGTGAGGGATCCCTCGACCACGGTGCCGGCCGCGCCGAAAGAAAAGGCGCCGCCGCGCGGGCGGCTGTTTCGCAAATATGTTGGCCTGTTTCTTGCGGTGGTTTGCGTCGCCTTGCTCACCAACGGATTATCTGAAATCTGGTTCTCCTATCAGGAGCACAAGGCTTCGCTGATCCGCATTCAACGTGAGCAGGCGGAAGCCGCGGCAGCAAAGATCAGCCAGTTCATCAAGGAAATCGAGAGCCAGGTCGGTTGGACCACGCAGTTGCCCTGGTCCGCCGGCACGATCGATCAGCGGCGGTTCGACGGGCTGCGTCTGCTTCGTCAGGTGCCCGCCATCACCGAGCTCTCGCAGCTCGATTCCACCGGACATGAGCAATTGCGCGTCTCGCGACTGGCGATGGATGTGGTGGCGAGCCAAAGCGACTTTTCCAAGGAGCCGAAATTCACCGAAGCGGTGGCGCACAAGGTCTATTACGGCCCGGTCTACTTTCGCCGCGAGTCGGAGCCATATATGACGCTGGCGCTGACCGGCACCCGCCGCGATGCCGGAGTAAGCGTCGCCGAGGTTAATCTCAAGCTCATTTGGGACGTCGTCTCCCAGATCAAAGTGGGCAATCGCGGACAAGCCTATGTGGTGGACGCGCAGGCGCGTCTCATTGCGCACCCCGATATCAGCCTGGTGTTGCGCAATTCCGATCTCTCGCGGTTGGCGCAGGTGCAGGCCGCACGAGCAGCCGGCGCCGGCCAGGCGACGGAGCAGCTTCAGGAGGCTAACGATGTTCACGGCCGGCGCGTGCTCACCGCCTATGCCCATGTCAGTCCGTTGGGATGGCTCGTTTTTGTCGAATTGCCGGTAGCAGAGGCCTATGCTCCGCTTTATTCGACCATTGAGCGCTCCGGCATCCTGCTCATGGCTGCGCTCGGGTTTGCCTTCGTCGCAGGCCTGTTCCTTGCACGCAAGATGGTCGGCCCCATTCAAGCCTTGCGAGCTGGGGCGGCGCGCATTGGGAGCGGCGATCTCGGGCAACGGATTTCCGTCCGGACCGGCGACGAATTGGAGGGCCTCGCCGATCAGTTCAACGACATGGCGGGAAGATTGCAGGAGTCCTATGCCGATCTGGAGAAGAAGGTCGAGATTCGCACCCACGAGCTGGCGCAATCGGTCGCCGAGTTGCGCGCGTTGGGCGAGGTCAGCCAGGCCGTTAACTCCACGCTCGACCTCCAGGAGGTATTGAATACGATCGTCGCCAAGGCGGTGCAGCTCTCTGCAACGGACGCCGGAGCAATCTACGATTTCGACCAGGCGACGAAAGAATTCCGCCTGCGTTCCACCTACGGAATGGATGATGGATTGATCGCCGCCATCAAAGAACGGCATATCCGCATTGGTGATGCGGGGATCGGCCATGCCGCTGCCCAACGCGCGCCGCTGCAATTTGCGGATGTGCAAGGGGAGCCCGCATCCGAAGTTCTCGACGTGGTCGTGCGCGCCGGATTCCGCGCCCTCCTGATCGTCCCACTTCTCGGCGCCGAGCGCATTGTCGGCGCTCTCGTTGTTCGCCGCAAGCGGCCCGGAGAATTTCCAAAGCAGACGATCGATCTGCTGCAGACGTTCGCCGCGCAATCCGTTTTGGCTATCCTGAATGCACGCCTGTTCCATGAGATCGAGGACAAGAGCCGCCAGCTCGAAGTGGCGAGCCAGCACAAGTCGCAGTTCCTTGCCAATATGAGCCACGAGCTGCGCACGCCACTAAACGCCATCCTCGGCTACACTGAGCTCATTCTCGACGACATCTACGGCGAGACGCCGTCGAAAATGCGCGGCGTTCTCGAACGGGTGCAGAGGAACGGCAAGCACCTTCTCGGTCTCATTAACGACGTGCTCGATCTGTCGAAGATCGAGGCGGGCCAGCTCACCCTTGCGCTCGCCGACTACTCGATCAAGGACGTCGTGCACAGCGTTTTCTCCGCGGTCGAATCGCTGGCGAACGAAAAGAAGCTTGCCTTGCGCGTAGACCTGCCGAACACCCTGCCGATGGGTCGGGGCGACGAGCGCCGCCTTACACAGGTGCTGCTGAACCTCGTCGGCAACGCCATCAAGTTCACGGATAAAGGCGAGGTCGCGGTCAAGGCCTCGGCGGTGAACGGCGCCTACACGGTGTCGGTGTGCGATACCGGGCCGGGAATTGCCGCCGCGGATCAGGCCAAGATTCTTCGAGGAGTTTCAGCAGGCGGACAGCTCGGCAACCAAGAAAAAGGGGGGGACCGGGCTCGGCTTGTCCATCGCGCGACGCATCATCGAGCTGCACGGCGGGCGAATTTGGGTCGAGTCAGAGATCGGCAATGGCGCGACCTTCTCATTCACCCTCCCCGTGAAGGTCGAACAGCAGCATGTGGAGAGGTCATGACCAAACGCATACTCGTGGTAGAGGACCAGGAAGATAATCGGCAAATCCTCCGGGATCTCCTGGCCAATGCCGGCTTCGATATGATCGAGGCCGAGGACGGCGCCCAGGCAGTTGCCGCTGCTTCCAAGCATCGGCCGGATCTCATTTTGATGGATATCCAATTGCCGATGGTTGACGGCTATGAGGCCACACGCCGGATCAAGGCAGACCCAGCGCTAAGTGCCATTCCAATCATCGTGGTCACCTCGTACGCACTCAGCGGCGACGAGGACAAAGCCCGAGCCGCGGGCTGTGATGCCTACGTGGCGAAACCCTACAGCCCGCGCGCCTTGCTGGCAAAAATCCGCGAATACCTGCCGTAAAATGCAAAACCGTCGCCGATTATCCGTCAGTCTTGCGATCTGAATCTCCATGCATAATCCTGCCCGTATTCTCATCGTCGATGACAACGAGATGAATCGCGACATTCTCGTGACGCGGCTCGCCACGCAAGGCTATGAGCTATTGCAGGCGGCTGACGGCGAGGAGGCGCTTGCCGCAGCCACGCAACAACTCCCCGACCTGATTCTCCTCGACGTGATGATGCCGAAGCTTGACGGCATGGAGGTGTGTCGACGCCTCAAGGCCGATCCCAACCTGCCTTTCATGCCTATCATTTTGGTGACCGCAAAAGCCGCCAGCACCGACGTGGTTGCCGGCCTCGAAGCTGGCGCCGACGAGTATCTCACCAAGCCCATCGACCAGATGGCGCTGGTGGCGCGCGTGAAGTCGGTCCTACGTATCAAGGAGCTGCACGATCAGGTGACGGCGCAGGCCGCCGATCTTGCGTCGTGGAACCGCACGCTCGAGCAGCGGGTCGAGCAGCAGTTGTCCGAGCTCGAACGCGTCAGCCGGCTGCAGCGCTTCTTGTCGCCGCAAATCGCGAGCCTCATTCTTTCCTCCGGTGATGATCGCGTTCTGGAGAGCCATCGCCGCGCTATCACAGTCGTCTTCTGCGACCTGCGCGGTTTCACCGCGTTCTCCGAGCTGACCGAACCTGAAGAGGTAATGGCCGTCCTTCAAGAATACCATGCGGTGCTTGGCAAGCTGATCCACAAGTACCAGGGGACGGTGGAACGCTTCTCCGGGGACGGCATCATGATCTTCTTCAATGATCCGCTGCCATGTCCCGATCCCAGCCTGCGTGCCGTGCAAATGGCAATCGAAATGCGGGACGAGGTCGGCAACACGCTCGTCAAATGGCGCAAGCACGGACACGACCTCGGCTTCGGGGTGGGAATTGCGCACGGATATGCCACCCTTGGTCGCATCGGCTTCGAAGGACGTTTCGATTACGGGGCCGTGGGAACCGTGGTCAACCTCGCGGCAAGGCTGTGCTCGGACGCAAAGGACGGGCAGATCCTTATCGAGAGCAAGGTGCTGTCGGCGGTGGAGGCGTCGACAAGCATCGAACCAGCCGGCGAGCTCACGCTTAAGGGCATTCATCGGCCGGTGCGCGTTTTCAATGTCTGCGCGATCCCGCCGAGCGCGACCTCGGCACCGGCCAGTGCGACGGCTTCATCCTAAATTTTCGTCTTCTCGGCAAGCTCCGCCAGCCGGTGCACCATTGCGCTTTGCGGGTCGCAAAGAGCGTCGAGGACTGTGAAATGGTTGGTGTCGGCGATCTCCTCGTATCGGGTCTGCGTTCCAGACTTGGCCCACGCTTGCGAAATGACGCGGCTCTGGCGCAAGAACTCGTTCGATTCCTGTGCTCCGACGACGGCATCGAAAACGCGCCCTGTCGGCGGTGGCCAAAACAGGGGCGACACGCCACGCGCCGCTGCCTCGTCAAGGCGCAGGTCTGGCGCCATCGAGACGCCCAGCAGAGGCGTTAGATCGAATAATCCCGAAATGGAATAGGCGGTCGGGACGAGGTCGGGAGGCGCCTTTGGATAGAGCGCCTGCCAATTGGTCGCCACCATAGCGGCCGCGAGATGCCCTCCCGCGGAATGGCCGTAGACCATCATCCGGCTTCCTGTGCGCAGCCACAGAAACAAACAGGCGTGGCGGATCTGGTCGATTATCTCGCTGATGGTAACCTGGGGGCACAGGTCATAGCCGACAACCGCTACCGCGATGCCATGGGCGTTCGCGCCACGCGCCATTTGACTGAACAAGGAAGGGTCCAGGGCACGCCAGTATCCGCCATGGATGAACAGGGCGAGCGGCGTGGCGACCTCGGGACTTGGGGAGAAGAGATCGATGACCTGGCGCAAGGATGAACCGTAGCAGAGGCCGAGCTCGGCGCGGCGCTCTTTCATGGCGTCTGCGCGGTAATCCTCGGCCTCACGTGCCCAGCGCGCAAAGATTTCAGGATGCTCAGGCACCCTTGCCCGGACGTTATACTCTGCCTCGTAGTCTATCGGCATTCTTGTTCGCTCCCAGCCTCCACCCATCATCTCCATGCGCGTATCGGGAGATGGTCAAGGATGCAACGCTTTGCGTCCGGGCCGATCGCCGCTATGTCAAGGGAATGAGAGTTGATGGCACAGCCACGCGCACGATTTGGCTCGAGCCGGACGGTTGGTCAGTCGGGATCATCGACCAGACGCAATTGCCGCATCGCTACGTCACTGCCCGGTTGGCGAGGCTGGAAGATGCCGTGCGCGCCATTTCCTGCATGCAGGTCCGCGGCGCACCCCTCATCGGCGCGACCGCTGCCTACGGGCTGTGTCTTGCTCTCCGTGAAAACGCGTCCGATGAGGCTCTTGAGCGCGCCTACGGGATGCTGCTCGCATCGCGGCCGACGGCGATCAACCTGAAATGGGCGCTCGACGAGATCGTGGCGGCAGTGCGCAACCGCCCGCGCGAGCAGCGCCTCGGCCACGCTTATCTGCGAGCGGCTGAAATCTGCGAGGAGGACATCGACATCAATCGCGCGATTGGCCGATATGGAGCCAGGCTCATCGCCGCCGCTGCCGCGAAGCACGCGCACAGCCCCGTTCAGGTTCTCACCCATTGCAACGCGGGTTGGCTCGCAACAGTTGATTTTGGGACTGCGTTGGCGCCGATCTATGTCGCACAAGAACAAGGAATATCCGTACATGTGTGGGTGGATGAGACGCGACCGCGAAATCAGGGCGCTGCGCTCACCGCATGGGAACTGGCTCAGCAGGGCGTGGCGCATACAGTGATTGCGGATAACATGGGCGGGCACCTCATGCAGCACGGCATGGTGGACCTCATCATTGTGGGCGCTGATCGGGTTACCGCGACCGGAGATGTCTGCAACAAGATCGGGACCTACCTGAAAGCATTGGCGGCGAAAGACAATGATGTGCCATTTTACGTCGCCACCCCTTCACCGAGCATCGATTTTGCAGTCAGAGATGGGGTTGCCGATATCCCGATCGAGCAACGCAGTGCCGAAGAGGTGGCGATCGTGAGCGGCCGCACTTCCGACGGACGCATCGAGTCGGTGCGAATCGTGCCAGAGGGTTCGCCGGTCGCCAACTACGCGTTCGATGTGACCCCTGCGCGCCTCGTCACGGGTCTGATAACTGAACGCGGTGTCGTAGCTGCAAGTGAAGAGGCCCTCCAAAGATGGAGGGATCAGGATCAGCTATGATCCCTAACTTGAAAAACCCTAATCCGCTGCGACAGAAATTCGACGGCCGTTCACCAAGCCCCTGAGCAGCCGCGCAATGTACTGCTGCACGACAGCGTCCGAGCTTCCCTCCCTGCCCCACACCGTCACCTTGGCCTTGAGACGACCCGCGCTACCCGTCCAGCTCACCAGATAATCCGACAACAAGCCGAATTTCTTGGTCGTTTCCAGCCGTTCAAAGATCGCGTCCTGGTTAGGGTACATGGTCAACGTCTCCAATCGTCAGGACCCTAACTCCCGAAGCGGAATTTGGTTGCTCTGCGGGAAGAGCGCCGTACGGGGCTGTCTTTCCTAGGCGCTAGCTAGCCATGGGAAAGCCCCGGCGATGCCGTGCTTGGCTTGGCCAGGCCTCGCTATCTTGGGGCGCGCTTGGCGAGAATGCGCTGCAGGGTCCGGCGATGCATATGCAGTCGCCGCGCGGTTTCCGAGACATTACGACCGCAGAGCTCGTAAACCCGCTGAATGTGCTCCCAACGTACGCGATCCGCTGACATTGGATTTTCGGGCGGCTCTGCTTTGCGTCCATCGTCGGAGAGAAGGGCGGCCACTACGTATTCAGCGTCAACCGGTTTCGAGAGGTAATCCACCGCGCCGAGCTTCACCGCGGTGACCGCAGTGGCAATGTTGCCGTAACCGGTGAGAATAATGGCCCGGGCGTCCGGCCGCTGGCGCTTGAGGGCTGAGATCACGTCAAGGCCATTTCCGTCCTCAAGCCGCATGTCGACCACCGCGAAGGCAGGCGAGCTGGAATGGAGCTGATTGAGACCTTCTGCGACCGATTCCGCGGTGGTCACTGCGAAACCGCGGCCTTCCATGGCCCGGCTAAGCCTGTGGAGGAATGCCTTATCGTCCTCGACGATCAACAAGGACCGGTCGTTGGGTGTGGCCGGCCGGAAATCCGCCATCGCCATTTACGCCTCCACTGCGTCAGCGCCCACCCTAAAGACCCCTAAAAACTTGGAATTCCAGGAGCGACGTATGCAACCTGGGTTTGCGACGTAAAATCTACATAACCTATTGTAAGAAGGACATCCTGTAGTCGCAACTTAAAAACTGTTCAGAATCCGACATTCGACCTAGACTTTAGTGGGAGAGTGGGCGCGGACGCTCGAAATCCGTTCGCTGCCAGTGGACGCGCACAATCGCTCCTGTTTCCGGCGCGAGGCGATTCTCGACATCAATTGCTGCACCCGAGCGCTCAAGTAGCGTCTTGGCGATGAAAAAACCCAGTCCCAGGCCGCTCGCGATCTCACCACTGTCATCCCCAGCGGCGCCGGGAGAGTGGTGCTTGTGCTTGTGCTGTGCCGTTGCGTGGTGATGTATGGCTCCCCTATGCGCTCCATGATCTCTGGCGCGAACCCCGGTCCGTCATCGATAATGGTGACCTCCACCTCATGGCCGCTCCATGCCGCGACCACCTCGACGCGTTCGCGGGCAAAATCTACAGCGTTCTCGAGGAGGTTGCCGAGGCCGTAAAGAATAGCGGGGTTGCGACCCGTCGCTGGTTCCGCCAAATCGTTTCCCGCCAACAAGTCGCCTCCTGCCAACGCGTCGCTTCCGGTGGACAAGGCGCTTCCTGACAACAAGTCGCGTCCTGCCACGACGACGTTGATGGCGATCCCGAAATTTCGATGCGGTGAGATGACCTCCTCGATCAGAGTGGAGAGCTTCAGGTGACCGAAAGGATCGCCGCTCGGCAGTTGGGTGAGCTTGCCAAGAATCGCCCGGCACCGTCGCGCCTGCTCGTTGAGAAGGCGCACATCCTCAGCGTGTCGTGAATCAGGACGCAGCGCAAGCTCAAGCTCCTTTGCGACGAGCGTGATCGTGGCAAGGGGCGTTCCCAGTTCATGCGCGGCCGCAGCCGCGAGGCCATCGAGTTGAGAGAGGTGGTGCTCCCGCGCCAATACCAGCTCGGTGGCAGCAAGCGCGTCCGTGAGCAGCCGGGAATCTTCCGTGATTTGCCACGCGTGCAGCCCAATGAACGCAATGGCAAGCAGAATCGAAAGCCATACGCCTGTCACGTAGACGGCCGGCAGCTCGAGGGGCTGACTGCTGTCCCAAGGCAGGGGCGCGTGCACGAAGATGAGCAAGGTTGCGCACCCAATCGCAAAGCCGCCGAGCATCAGCGTCATGCGCGGCGGCAATGCGGTTGCGGAGATCAGCACAGGTCCGAGGAATAGAAACGCAAACGGGTTTTCCAGACCCCCGGTCAGAAACAGCAGCACTGCAAGCTCGGCGATATCGAACGCCAAAAGCCAGGCCGCCCGGTGGGGTTCGAGACGCTGCATCAGCGGAAAGCGAATGCGCAACGCGACATTGAGCCAAGCCGCCAGGGCAATCACCGACAGACAGGCCCAGATCGGCAACTCGAAATCGAGTGCCCAATGCACAACGACAACAGCTGTGGTCTGGCCGACGACGGCAAGCCAACGCAGGCGCACAAGCGTATCAAGTCGCACGCTGCGCTCGACGGGAGTGACCTCTTTGCCGGTGGGGGTGAACACCGCCATAATGTACGACCTGGATTTGGCCGCCGGGAGTGGGCTAGAGGTATCAGCTGGGGCTCGCAGGAGAGGAAAAAAGTATTACGTCTGGCCGATGTGGCGCCCGCCTTCCGAGCTTCGCCGAACCGGCCAGGGTTTGCGGAAATGACCCTGACTCGACGCCTTTTCTATCTGCGTATCCCCTCCCGAATGTGCATTTTGCAAATCAAATTTTGCCATGCCTAGGAAGCCCGCCATTTTCGTTTCGCGGCTGGTGAAGACGTATAAGACCACCCGCGCCGTTCGACGACATCTCGTTTGAGCTGGACGCAGGCTCGGTGACCGGGCTTCTCGGCGGAAATGGCGCCGGCAAGACGACGACAATCGCTATGATCCTGGGACTGGTCACTCCCACATCCGGAAGGGTCGAGGTGCTCGGAGCTGAGATGCCGCGTCAACGCTATCAGGTCCTGCATAAGCTCAACTTCGAAAGTCCCTATATGGACCTGCCGAATCGGCTCACCGTCCGGCAAAACTTGAAGGTGTTTGGACAACTTTATGCCGTCAGAGGCCTTGCGGAGCGGATCCTTTCGCTCGCAGAGAAGCTCGACTTGATGGAGTTCCTGGATCGACCGGTAGGAAAGCTGTCGGCCGGTCAGAAGACGCGCGTGGCGCTGGCCAAGGCACTCATCAACTCGCCGCAGGTTCTCCTGCTGGACGAGCCGACCGCGTCACTCGACCCGGATACTGCCGATTGGGTGCGCACTCGCCTTGAGCGGTTTCGAGAGGAGCGTGGGGCAACATTGTTGCTCGCATCGCACAACATGGCGGAGGTCGAGCGCCTGTGCGACCGCGTAATCATTATGAAGCGCGGTCGTATCGAGCATGACGACGCTCCGCAGCGCCTGCTCGTTCGCTATGGCCGCGAGACGCTGGAAGATGTTTTTCTTGATGTTGCACGTGGGCGCAGTCGCCTCCACGAGGCAGCACAATAGCTCGCCTGCCGGGGCAGGCGTTAGCGCGGCGAGGCATTCCGAATGGATGCAGGTCCGACAATGCACACCCCGAGCGCGATGATGCTTGCTCCGCATCGCGTGGGGGCGATGGTGCTGCGCTATGCTTATCTCTTGCGCTCCTCATGGTCTCGACTGCTGGAGCTGATCTATTGGCCGGCGGTGCAGCTTTTCGTTTGGGGATTTTTGCAGTTCTACATCGCGCAGAATTCGGGATTCTTTGCGCGTGCGAGCGGGGTATTCATCGCTGCGGTGCTGATGTGGGACCTGTTGTTTCGCGGGCAGCTTGGCTTCTCCGTGTCTTTCCTCGAGGAAATGTGGTCGAGGAACCTTGGCAATCTGATGATCAGCCCGTTGCGACCGATCGAGTTCGTGTCCGCGCTGATGATCATGAGCCTTATTCGTCTGGCGATCGGGATGGTTCCCGTGACGCTGCTGGCCATCGCATTCTTCGGTTTCAATGTGTATGGCCTGGGGTTGGCGTTGGTGGCCTTTTTCGTCAATCTCATCTTCACGGGATGGGCGGTCGGGCTCGTGGTTGCCGGCGTGCTGCTGCGCAACGGAATGGGCGCGGAGAGTTCTCGCCTGGACGCTGATGTTCGTGCTGATGCCGCTCGTCTGCGTCTACTACCCGGTGAGCGTGCTGCCGGATTGGCTTGCGCCGATCGCCTGGTCGCTTCCCCCAACCTACGTTTTCGAGGGGATGCGGGCGCTGATTATGGAGCATTCCTTTCGCGCCGATCTGATGATCGAAGCGTTTGCGCTCAATGCAATCTATTTTGGCGCCGCGGTCGCTGCATTCCTGGGTCTGCTCGAAAGCGCGCGTCGCGCCGGCTCGCTGCTGCAGACGGGTGAATAGGAACGCCGCGGAAGTTAACAGGTTTACTCTACTAAAGAACAATGGCTCCGGCGTGCCGCCGAGCTAAAAGGAGGCTGGAAAGAGTGGCAACATTGACTCAAGGTCAGAAAGACGACACTGTGCCCAGCGAAGAAGAGGCCGTCAGGCGGGGGGCCCCAATGGCGATTGGCGAGTTTGGCGGCGGCCCAGCCGTGGCCGGCGTAACCGGCCCGATGTATGCGGCGCCGGCGTACTGGCTCTATGAGGTAAGCCAGGCTGCGCTGAACCCGGCGCGGGCTTGGGCAGATGCCGCCCGCCTGTTCTTTAAGAACCCGGCAAACCCACTTTCATATACCATGTGGGGCCGAACGATGTCGGCGGGCATGGAGCTGTTCGAGCGCTCGACGCGGCGCTACAGCAAGCCCGAATGGAATATTGACTCGACGCAAGTTGGTGGCGAACGCGTTCCAGTGCGCGTCACTGTCCCTTGGGAGCGGCCGTTCTGCCGGCTCGTGCATTTTGAGCGCGCATTCGAACGCACACCCAGTCGTCCGCAGCCGCGACTGCTTATTGTTGCGCCAATGTCAGGCCATTATCCCACGCTTTTGCGCGGGACAGTCGAAGGCTTTCTTCCCAATCACGACGTGTACATCACCGAATGGATCGATGCGCGTATGGTCCCGGTGACTGAGGGCCTATTCGACCTCGACGACTACATCGACTATCTCATTTCTCTGCTGCATTTCCTGGGCGGCGATACCCATGTGCTGGCCGTTTGCCAGCCTTCGGTTCCAGTTCTCGCCGCGGTCGCGAGGATGGAGGCGGTGGACGATCCCTATGTCCCCCATTCGATGGTGCTCATGGGAGGTCCGATAGACACCCGGGTTAACCCGACGGTCGTGAATGCTCTGGCTGAGAGGCGCGGCACTGATTGGTTCCGCCGCAACGTGATCACCAAGGTGCCTTTCCCAAACCCCGGCTTCATGCGTGACGTCTACCCGGGGTTTCTGCAACTGCACGGGTTCATGAGCATGAACCTCGATCGCCACATCGATGCGCACCGGAAGCTTTTCCTGCACCTCGTGCGCGGGGATGGCAACTCCGCACAAAAGCACCGCGAATTTTACGATGAATATCTGGCTGTCATGGATTTGGCGGCTGAGTTCTACCTACAGACAGTCGATACAGTCTTCGTGCGCCACGCCCTGCCCAAGGGTGAGATGACGCACAGGGGTGCCCTCATTGATCCGGCGAAAATTCACCGCGTCGCCTTGCTCACTGTCGAGGGCGAGAATGACGACATCTCCGGTGTCGGTCAGACTGAGGCGGCACATCGTTTGTGCACGAGCATCCCGCCCGATCGTAAGGCTCATTGGCTCCAGCCGGCGGTCGGGCACTACGGCGTGTTCAACGGCTCGCGTTTCAGGTCCGAGATTGTGCCGCGCATCTCGGATTTTGTGCTTTCAACAAACCCGCAGGACTCACGCAGTGTGCGCAAGGTCTCCTCCGGCGGCGCCCGAAGCGGCGCCAAGGGGTCCGTCCCGCTGCATGTCGTGGCGTCGTCCTAGCAGGATCACTTCAGGCGCGGCGCTGGGCAGGAGCGCTTCCCTGTGCGGGGAGTTGCTCGCCTTGGCCTGCATCAAATCCTGCGGATAAGGCGTTGCCAACGGCTTTTTTGCGTGATTCGCCTATCCAGCTCTCAACTGGTGCCAGTGTAAGCATCTGATTTTACTACCAAAGTCGTTGCTCCAGCCGAGGCGGCTCGGGAAGCAAAAAGCATCCACTGGTTCCGGTTCCCGTCCACCAAAGATTGAACTAATATTCATACTTTACGAGCACAACATGTTGTGGGTGAAGGTCTCGTTTGCCCAGCGTATATGGACGGCCGCCTTTATTTTTGTACGACCCTGCTGTCAGGGCATCCCTTGTGGCAGTATTTCCGACCATTCACTCCGTGGATTGCGGTCCATGTCATTGCGCGCACTCCTGTACCGGCGGCCGAGCGAACCCTCGACCGTCCATGTCATTTTCGACAAGGCCATCTACCTTGTGCGTCTCCGGCGACATCGGCAGGCGCGTCGCTACACGTTGCGGATCGATGCCTCGTCGCGCGACGTAGTTCTCACCATCCCACCGCGCGGCAGCATACGGGAAGCGAAGGAATTCGCGCAGAAACATGGCGGCTGGATTGCCGCACGGCTCAAGCGCCTTCCTGAGGCTGCCCCGTTTGCGCACGGCTGCGATGTGCCGTTTCGCGGCCTTTCGCATCGGATCGTTCATCGCCGCAACCAGCGCGGGACGGTATGGACGGAAACGTCGAGCGCCGGTGAGCCTCTGCTCTGTGTCGCCGGCGAAGCTGTCCACCTAAATCGCCGCGTCAATGACTTTCTCAAACGCGAAGCCTCGCGCGACATCGAGGCAGCCAGCCGGCGATACGCCTCTGAGCTGGGATTGACGATCAAATGCATCTCAGTGCGGGACCAATCGACTCGTTGGGGCTCCTGCTCGAGCACGGGGGTTTTGTCCTTCTCCTGGCGACTCATTCTTGCCCCTTCCTTTGTGCTGGATTACCTCGCGGCACACGAAGTGTGTCACCTCGTCGAGCTCAATCACTCCCCGCGCTTTTGGCGATTGGTCAAGCGTCTCTACCCGCACTGTGACCGCGCGAAGACATGGCTTGACGTGCACGGGACTGATCTGCATCGCTATGGCTTGTCCGCTCGCCGCGGCACGAGCCGTATCTAAAGCAAACTGAGTGCCAGCTCATTGGTGCTGCGGACCCTCCAGAGGTGCAGAGCACGGCCATGCCAGATTGGCGGGTTATTCTCGCCCTGCTTTTTTTGCTTCTGGCCATCGGTGAGCCCGGTCCAGCGGATGGGGCGGACGGCTTTCCGACTCGTACGGTGCATCTTGTTGTGCCCTACGCGCCCGGCGGCACCGGCGATATCGTGGCGAGGGTGATCGCGGATAGACTTGCTACCGCGCTGGGACAGAACGTCGTCGTCGAGAACCGGCCAGGCGCTACCGGATCGATCGGCACGCAAAGCGTGGTAATCGCGCCACCCGATGGGCACACTCTGCTGGTGGGGCAGACAGGGGAGGCCGCCATCAATCAGCACTGGATCAAGGGATTGGCCTATGATCCGGAAAAGGACTTGCAGCCTGTCGCACTGGCGACGGTCGTGCCGCTTGCGCTGGTGATTCCCGCAAGCGCCGGCTACTCGACGCTGAATGAGATGCTCAAGGTCGGCGGAAGTCGCGGGCTGACCTTCGCCTCGGCGGGCACAGGCACGCCGGGTCATTTCGCAGGAGAGCTGCTCAAGCTGCGCACCAAGAGTCAGATGACGCATGTGCCATACAAGGGCGCAGCGCCGGCCCTGAACGATCTGCTCGGCCGCCATGTGGATTTCTTCTTTTCGGGGTTTCCCGCGGCGATCGCCCAGGTGAAGGCTGGCGCGCTGAAGCTCATCGCAGTATCGACCGCGAAGCGCTCGCCAGCAGCACCGGATGTGCCGACGGTCGCGGAGGCTTCCGGCCTTGCTGATTTTGATGTTAGTTTGTGGCAAGGCGTATTCGCGCCGCGCGCCACTCCAAAGGAGGTGGTTGCGCTGCTTAATGCCGAAATCAATCAGATCATCACGCAGCCAGACACCCGGGCGAAGCTGCGAGACGACGGCGCCGACGTCAGCCCAATGACCATTGATCAGTTTGCCGAGTTCGTGAAGGCGGAGAGCAACAAGTACCTCAGCATCATCAGGCTATCCGGCGTAAAGCCGGAGTAGGGGCGACAATTATCCATGAATTACACGACAGACTTCAAATCGGTGCGCGACGAAGTCTCGGCAGAAGAGTGGCAGACCAGAGTGAACCTCGCCGCGTGCTATCGCCTCGTCGACATCTACGACATGACGGATCTCATTTACAACCACATCACCGCCCGGATTCCGGGCAGTCCGGACCATTTGCTCATCAACCTTTATGGCATGCTCTACAAAGAGATCACGGCCTCGAGCCTGGTCAAGATCGACGTCGAAGGCGAAATCATCTGGAAGCCGGACACGGATTACGGAATCAACAAGTCGGGCTATGTGATCCATGGCGCCATCCACAGCGCGCGCCCGGACGTTGCCTGCGTGCTGCACACCCACACTCGCGCCGGCATTGCCGTATCGGCCATGAAATGCGGCCTGCTGCCGCTGTCGCAGACTTCCATCCGCTTCGCCGGTCATATCGGCTATCATGATTACGAAGGCCCGGCGGTCGATATCGATGAGCGCGCGCGCATCGTCAAGGATCTCGGTGCGTACGACGCATTGGTCATGCGCAACCACGGCCTGCTCACCTGCGGCACCAGCATCCAGCAGGCATTCAACACGATGTATCAGCTCGAGCTGTCATGCCGGTCCCAGGTCGACGCCATGGCGGCGCGCACCGAGCTCACGGTCCCTGGCGAGAACGTGCTGGCGCATACCGCGCACCTCTACCAGCCCGGTACGCGGCGTCCTTACGGGGTGCTGGAATGGCCGGCGATGCTGCGCCGGCTCGACGCGGAGACGCGCACGTCCGGATATCCGCCCTATTGGGAGTAAGGAGGAGCGGGGCGCGCCTACTCCGCACTCCCTTGCTTACTTGGTTGCGTCGCGTCAGCTGTTTCCGAGCAACGAAGCGAGCTGGAAAGGCGGTCATAGTGAATGGTCTAATCAAATGCGAAAATACGCTTCCAGTCGTTCTTCATGCTAATGACCGTCCAGCCATCCTTCTTGGCTTCGTCGTATAGCGCCTGCGTGAAGGTACCGATCTTGCTGTCGGGGAGTCCGTTGGCAGGGCCGTAGGCATATTCACGCTGCGCGTCGTCGTGCAGCACGAGCAT
The DNA here is from genome assembly GCA_963841105.1 of uncultured Alphaproteobacteria bacterium. Lineage (GTDB taxonomy): Bacteria > Pseudomonadota > Alphaproteobacteria > Rhizobiales > Xanthobacteraceae > VAZQ01. Next base: position 229,308 of record CAWJCB010000028.1, on the reverse strand, counting down.
CATCAGCCGCGCGCCGTCGCTGGCACCGGCATATTCCAGCATCTGCCGGTCGCCCACCGAGTTGCCAAACGCGGCTCGCGGTTGACGGCCGATCATCAGATGAATGCCCTCGGGCTTGCCAGCATTGTCGTCGTTCAAGAGCAACTTGGGCTCCTTGGTCAGGAACGGCTTGCCGTCTTTAGTGTAGCCAAACTTTGTCCCGCCCATTGTTCCGACCACCTGCTCCGGCGGGATGCCGTAGACCCGTTGCGCATAGACCCGCACGAAATCCTGACCACCGCCGGTGACGATATAGGTCTTGTAACCGCTGTCGCGCATGAATTGCAGGACTTCCTGCATCGGCTGATAGGTGAGATCGGTATAGAGACGATCCCAGCGTGGGTGTTTTGCTGTGCCGAGCCATTTTGTGACGTCAGCCTCGAACGTATCTACCGACATCCCGGTTAGCGTCGCAGCGAGGATTTCTTCAAGAGCGGGAAGCGACAGCGCCGCAATCGCCGCTTTGTCGCCGGACATCACGGTTTTGAACGGTTCTCGATTTTTGAGTTCCGGCTTCTGTGCTACCACCGCCGGCACCCGGTCCAGACAGTAGACAACCTGAGTGTATATCGGCTTCTCGACCCAGAGCGTGCCGTCCTGGTCAAAACAAACAATACGATCTTCCGCCGCAACAAATTTAGTGCTCGACTGATCCATCGTTGCACGCACGAAATCGATGATCGCCTGTTTCGCAGGACCGTCAGTCCACGACGCCAGCGGCGCACTCGATGCTTTTTGCGCCCGCACCGGCGTTGAAAGGAGTGATCCCGCTGCGGGCAGTAAGGTCAGACCGGAAACAAGAGTGCGACGGTCTATTCTTGGCAACAAGTCGTCCGACTTCATGGCCATGCTCCAACGGTGGTTCCGCATCCTGCTTCAAGGCGCCAGCGTCAGCACCTTCAGTTCTTTCCGGGCCGTACCGAAGGTGCCGAGCTGATAGACCGACGCGCCGGCCGGCGAGAACGTGAACGACGGGAATGGCTCCGCCAGCATCTTGTTCAAATATCGTTCCGTTCCGACACCGATCGTCACATGCGGATTGAATCGTTTGCCTGCGGCCACCTCGACGAAGTGGGTGACGTACTCAATCAGCGATTTTTGAATGTCGCGTCCGCCGACCTCGCTGAAGAAGGCCGCCGGGGTCCCGGTCTTCACAGTGTAAAGCTTGACGGCCGTAATGAGCTCATCTTGCAACCGATGCAGGTCGTCGGTCGGTTCGGCCACAATTCCCGCGAGGCCGAATGGCGGATCGGGGATGTAGTAATACTTGAACGCGTTGAGCATCCATGCCGTGGGCTTTTCCTTGACCATAATCGCGTTCGCCGCCGCAAATATCTTGTCGAGGTCGTCCGTGCGGACAAACTGCTGCAAAACACTGACGTGCGGGTGGTGCGTCTCATCCAGCGCAAAGCCTTTGGGGAAAGACTTGAGCAGACGGGCGTTGGCGTCTTTAGCGTGCTGAACCATCGTCGCGTCGGGTTCGAGTGCGATGTCGATCGCCGTCACCGGATTTTGTTGCGCGAAGGCTCCTTTGGTAAACGCGAGAGCCGGCACTGCCGCCATGCCCGCAACCAGCGTGCGGCGATCCATGCCGAATGATGTTGTCTTCCGCTCCATTGCGCCACCTCCCCGTAATCCGCGCGGCCATGCTCATGAAAATCAGGCGTACTACCCAACGGCCACCATCCAAGACCATCAATGAAGGTGCCGAATGTTATCGTGTGGAATAACCGCGCGCGATTGGGCCATCGCGCGCGAGAAACAACCCGCGCAGCCTACAGCGAGTTCATTCGCACCAACTCGCTCGTGCTGACTGCACTGCAAAATCATCTCTGCACGCGTCACTCTCTCAAATCGCCACTGCCGCTCATGTGCCCAAATCACCATAGCCTTTTTGCGGCACCGCCCTCCTGCGGCACCGAAGGCCCACTACCTCGCGAAGCGATTTCGTGCCTTGGCGCTTTTCGGCCGCCGCCAGCGGAGCGCGTGGTTAGATCATCGTTGCCGGCGGCCAAAAACCTACACAAGAACGGACTGATGCACCGCAAAACGTAGCGCGCGCCACGGTATCGGGATCGCCGGCAATGAGCGAGCGGCGCCTCGGGTTGTCGGATTGGTGTGCGTCTTGCTCCCAATTTCCGCACGATCCGATGTGACAGTGCACGGCCGGATGACGTGCTTTGCTAATCTAACCGCCTATGCCATCTATCGCTGTAAGGCGCGCGTCACAGCGTCCGGCTCCAAGGCGATCACCTTGAGGAGGACGCGCGCCGGCCCCGTCGGTCGGCGATGGCCTTGTTCGTAGTTGCGGATCGTCTCCACGGAGAACCCGTAGCGAGCTGCAAACTCCGCCTGGGTCAATCCCAGCCGTCGACGAATCGCCCGTACATCCTCAGCCGCAGGCGGCGGAACAATTCGCTTCGCCCGGCTCAACTCGCGGGCGGAGAAAATGGGCGCTGTATCCGGATCGGCCGCAATCTGCTTCGCAATTTCCCGATCCGTGGTCGCTGCCACACGCTGCCAATCGACCTTTGAAAGGTCGAGATCAGCTCTTGTGCGCCGCACGATAGGCATCACGCTCTCTCCTGTTAGCCACGCGCAAACTGATGATCCTTCGCGCGGCACTGCGATCGGTGTACACGCAAACCAGAACCTGCACTGCCGCGCGACCGATTGCCTTTATTCGCCGTTCGCCATAGTCACGCCTTCGGTCCGGGCTCTCCAATGTCGGTCCGTCGAACAAAGCCATTGCGATCTCGAACGGCAGTCCTCGCGTCCTGGCGTTGGCGAGGCTCTTCATCTCATCCCATTCAAAGACCATCGCTAAATATAGTACGTTGACTTACGCCGTCAATGACGGACCAAGAGGCCCCATGACGCAAGCGTAATTACACCCGCTTTGGATATCGCCGCCGCTAAATCGCGCGGCTATTTTATTTCGAGACGCTCGATTCTGGTCCCGCGACCAGTACAGGCAATTTCGCACAGGGTTCTATGCGTTCGCGGTGACCGACGTGCGTGGCCTGTCACGGCCCCCAATCGAACTGCGACTGATTACGCCTTTGCGCAACGTCTCGCATCCACTCAGGAAGGGTCCGCATGGCCTTGGATAGCAGCGCTGCGGATTAATTTCGCCATCGACGCGATGTGCCAACAAGAGACTCATGCACCGCAGCAATTTAACAGCTATTCGACAACCTCGTCGGCGCGCGCGAGGATGGTTGCCGGCACATCGAGGCCGAGCGCTTTGGCGGTCTTGAGGTTGACCGCCAGCTCGTACTTCGTTGACGCCTGCACCGGAAGGTCAGCCGGCTTCTCGCCCTTGAGGATGCGATCGACGTAGCCGGCCGCAAGCCGGTACTGGTCGACTATGTCAGGCCCATAGGAGATCAGGCCGCCGTCGGTGACGAAGTGCCGTTCGAAGTAGACAGCGGGCAGCTTGTGCCGGGCTGCGAGCGTGATGATCAGATTGCGATGAAGCGCCGCCAACGCGCTCCCTGTCACGATCAGACCGTCATTCGATGAGCGCGCGAATGCAGCGATGGCGCGCTCGATCTCGCCGGCGTCGTGCAAGTTGACCGGGCTCAACTCCACCCCGAACGAGGGCGCCACGGACTGGATTGCGGCGAATTGGCCGATCCCGGTGGATATGGCGGCATCCCGAATGACCGCCGCCCGTGTCACGCCTGGCGCGATCTGCTTGAGCAGTTCCAGCCATTTCCCGCTCGTGCTGTATTCGAACGGGGTAAATCCGGTGGCATTGCCGCCCGGCCGCGCCAGACTATCGACGAAACCGGCGCCGACCGGATCGGGGACGTAGGCGAACACGATCGGCACGGCGCGGGTCGTCTGTAGCAACGGCCCCACGGTCGCGCTGCCATGGGCCAGAATTACGTCCGGCGCGAGCGCAACCAATTCCACCGCGTATCTGCGAGTGCGGTCGGCATCACCTCCGCCCCAACGGGTGTCGATCCGCACGTTGCCGCCTACGATCCAGCCCAATTGTTGCAATCCCTGCTGGAACGCCGCGACGCGAGCCTGTTCTTCCGGATCGTCCACGGTCATGAGCACGCCGATGCGCCGTATTCGGTCCGGCTGCTGCGCGCGCGCTGCGAGCGGCCAGACAGCCGCACCGCCGAGTAGCGTGAAAAAATCGCGCCGCTTCAATCGATCGAACTGCATCTGTAGCCCCTAGCCAGAGAGGCAGCATAGCGGATTGGCGAGCTTCAAGTCAGAGGCTTGCTGCGCTGCGGGATTTCGATCCGGCCTCGGTCAGCTCGGGGTCAATCGCGTCGGGGCCGACCAAAGTCTCACGTTCGCACGCTTCCGCAGTTATCCAGTGACCGGACGCAATTTCTAGGGTTGACGCTTGGTTAGGATTGAGTTGAGGGTAGGGGTTCCAATTGCGCGCGGGCATAGTGCAGGCTCAGAGAATCAAAAACCGCCGCAATCAACGCCCGCGTTGGATTCCAGTCGCCCCCGCATCCAGATGCTCGATCCGCGAATAACGGACCGACACCTCGGCTTTTAGTAGCGATAGTCTTCAACGTTGAGCAGCGGAAAGGCACTCAGCACATGCGGAATGGCCGTTGGCGCAGCTGCATGGAGATAGGAGCGGTCAAGTGCGGCGAAGCTCGTAACTCCAAGCAACCCAAGGCAGCGCCGAGCTTCATCCTCCAGAAGCTCGAGGAGACGCACCACGCCTGCCTGGCCGCCGGCTGCCAGCGCAAGGCACTGCATGCGGCCAATGCCGACGAGATCGGCCCCCGACGCGATCGCCTTGACGACGTCGCTGCCGCGGCAGATCGATCCATCCATCAGAATTTTAGCGCGGCCCGCAACCGCGTCCACAATCTCCGGCAACACATCCATCGAGCCGCGGCCGTGATCGAGCTGCCGTCCGCCGTGATTGGAGACATAGACCCAATCGACCCCGTGATCGAGCGCAATCCTGGCGTCCTCGGCCGTGGCTATGCCCTTGATCGCGAGCGGGATGTTGAAACGGTGCTTGAGCCGCTTGACCGTCGACCAGTCGAGCCCCGCTTGAAATGCCGGGCCTTGCACGCGCCGCCGGCCGGCAGTGATAAATCTCTTGGCGATGTCGCGCTCGCGCCGGCTATAGTGCGCGGTGTCGACCGTAAGGCAGAAGGCTGCATAGCCGGCCGCGATGGCACGCTCGACGTGATCGTCTACCCACCCCGCATCGCCGCGTACGTAGAGCTGGTAAAGGCGCAGCGCTTTCGGCGCGGCGGCGGCGAGCTCCTCCAACCCTGGATCGCAAACCGAGCTGAGCATATGCGCCACGCCGAACTCCTCGACGGCGCCCGCCACCGGCGCCGCGCCGAGAGCGTGAAAGCTTTCCAACGAGCCGACCGGCGCCAGCACGACGGGAAGGCGAAGCTTCCGGCCGAATTGCTGCACGGAGCAATCCACCTTGCTCACATCGCGTAGCACCCGTGGGCGGAACGCGATGGAATCGAGAGCCATGCGATTGCGCCGCAAAGTGGTTTCGGATTCGGCGCCCCCGACAATATAATCCCAGTCGTTCTGGTTGAGATTCTGCCGCGCCTTGGCGACGATCTCATGCAGATTAAGCAGGTCACTCGCTTGAGCGACGATGTCGTCAACGGAAGCCTGTCGGGAGATTCGATCTTGCATGGAACCCAGCGCTCTGTGTGGAAGGCGATAATCGATATGATGGTCGTCGTCATCTTAGCTCGTCAACCATAGCCAATCGACAATCTCGATCGAGAAGTGGAGCGATGGAAGCGACCGGCGCGAGTGGAATGATCAGCAACCCAATGAGCATGGCCGCATCCAAGCCGGTTCGCATCGCCGTGATGGAGGGCGATGGAATTGGACCGGAGATCACCGCGGCAACCATGCATGTGCTGGCGGTCGCGGACGGTGTCCTGGGCTTGGGGCTTTCGTTCATTCCCGTCTCGATCGGGCTTGCTGCCCTGCGGTCGGAGGGAACGACGCTGCCGGATCGGGCCGTCGCCGCGGCGCGAGAGGCAGACGGCCTGATCCTCGGGCCAGTGTCGCATAACGCGTACCCGGCCGGCGCACAAGGAGGGCTCAATCCCTCCGGTGAATTGCGCAAGCAGCTCGATCTCTTCGCCAATATTCGACCGGCGCGAAGCCGCGGCGGCTTGCCGCCGCGCTGCGGATCGCCTGTTGACCTTGTCATTGTGCGCGAAAACACCGAGGGCTTTTATGCCGACCGCTCGATGTTCGCCGGATCGGGCGAATTCATGCCAACGCCGGACCTGGCGCTCTCGGTGCGCAAAGTGTCCCGCGTGGGTTCGACACGGATCGCAGAAGCAGCGTTCGCGCTCGCGGTCCGTCGCCGCAAGAAAGTCAGCGCGGTGCACAAGGCCAACGTGCTGCGGCTTTCAGACGGACTATTTCTCGACTGCGTACGAAAAGTCGCATCGCGCTTTCCCGAGGTAAGTTACGAAGAACGCATCGTGGACGCCATGGCGGCACTGCTTGTGCGCGACGCATCCGCCTTCGATGTCGTGGTCACCACCAACATGTTTGGCGATATTCTCTCCGATCTCGCTGGCGAGATATCCGGCAGCCTGGGCCTGGCGGCCTCGCTGAATGTCGGCGCGGCGCACGCGGTGGCGCAGGCGCAGCACGGCTCTGCTCCTGATATCGCCGGACGGGATCGCGCTAATCCCGCCGCCCTCATCGGTTCGGCTGCGATGTTGCTGGGCTGGCTCGGGGAGCGCAGAAGGGACAATCGGTTGACGATGGCCGCTGACCTGATCGAGGACGCGTTGGAGCAAGCAATCGCCGATCCGGGCTTGCGGACCGCCGATCTCGGCGGCCCGCTCGGAACCAAGGCATTTGGCCAGGCCGTCGCGGTCTGTCTCAGCAAGCTCCCGCGACGGGACACACCAATCACGTGAAGGACATTCTGAAAACGCCGTCGAGCACAATCGCGCCCGTCGCTTCTCCGGGCGAAGGCGTGGAGACATTTCGCTCCTGGCTGACCGCGACGGGCGTTCTGCTCATCCTCACACTGTCCTTCGGCGCACCTCTTGTCACGGTCGTTGCGCTCAAGGATATCGCGGCCGATCTCGGCAGCCCGCGCTCGATTCCGGCGCTGGCGTCCTCGCTTGTCTGGCTCGGATCGGGGTTGGGCGCGATGGGCTACGGCTGGTTGGCCGAGCGCATTGGGTTCAGACGAACCGCATTCCTGGGGGCGGCGGGGATATGCGCCGGCCTTGTACTGTCGTCAATGGCCACAGCGAGGTTGGCAGCTGGTCGCATCGCACGGGCTTTTGCTTGGGGTCTTGGGAAGCGGGGCGATCAACGTTCCAATGATGGTGTACATCAGCCGCTGGTTCGATCGCCGAAGGGGGTCGGCGTTGGCGTTCGTGATGAGCGGCCAGTATGTGGCGGGCGCGATATGGCCGTCTCTCATAAGCTTAGGCATTGAGCGGTTTGGATGGCGCCAGACGATGCTATGGGCCGGGCTTGCCACGGCCATCGCCATCTTTCCCATCGCCCTATTCGTTCTGTCGCCCGCACCGGAGAAAATCGGCGCAACTTCTGATGATATCGTTCCGACAGCAGAGTCGATCCGGGGATTGCATCCTTCGCTCGTCTTTGCGCTGTTGTGCTTCGCCGGTTTCTTATGCTGCGTGCCGATGGCAATGCCCTCGGGGCACCTGGTGGCGCTGTGCAGCGATCTTGGGATCACCGCGTCGCGGGGCGCGCTGATGCTTTCGGTGCTGCTCGGGAGCGCGTTCATCAGTCGCCTATTCTGGGGCTGGCTGTCGGATCGCGTCGGTGGATTGTGGACGATTTTGTGGGCTTCAACCTGCCAGGCAGTCGCGCTCGTAGGATTTATCTGGACGCAGGACGAGGCTGGCCTGTTTGCGGTGTCGGCTGCTTTTGGTCTTGGTTTCAGCGGCATCATTCCGGCTTACGTGGTTGCGTTGCGTCAGCTGTTTGCGAGCAACGAAGCCAGCTGGCGGGTCCCAATCTGGTTCTTCACCAATCTGTGCGGAATGGCATTCGGCGGCTGGCTCGCAGGCCTCATATACGATCATCAGCTTTCCTACGCTCCGGCTTTTGTCGCCGGTGTTATCTTCAATGTCGCGAACATCGCCATCATAGGCTTGCTTGCGTATCGGCAGCGGGGAAAGCCAGCAGGCATGCGCCGTGCACCGAACGAAATCAGAAACAGGAGAAATCATGTCACAGCATGACGCGTCGTCCGAAGGCGCTTGAATGCTTGTCGTAGTTTGGTTCGCCCGGCGCAGGGGCCGCTGTCGCCTCTACGCCGCGAGGTTCCCGCCGGCGGCTGAATAGAGCTCTCGGTTTAAACCAGCCCTCAAGCGACCGCGGCGCGCCGCGAAGGGACAACGGCCGCAACCGACTGCCGATCGAGCCGAAGCGTCAGGCAGAATGCCGAGCCTCCGCTGCGCAGGAACGAAGGCAGCGCCGTTTGCAGCGCTCGGTAGCCGCGCTCCTCCAGTCGTGCGCATAGCCGCTCTCCGGCGCCCGACAATACGATGTCCTCCCCGATGCACACGGCGTTGGCCGCGAGACGGCAGCCGTCCTCGGGAGCAAGCTCGATGCGATCCCGCGGCGCAACCCGCGCATGGATTTGTGCTAGGCCGGCTGGAGTGAATGCATCCGCGAAATACATCACCTCGCCACCGGACAGCGGACAGAGCGCCGTGTCCATGTGATAGAAGCGCGCGTCTGCAAGCTCGAGCGCAACGACCTCGTGGCCGAACTGTTCCGCCACGACGTGGCGCGCCGCCGCATCGGAGCGCGGGCCGTACCCCATCCAGAACAGGTTGCGCGTCTGATCGAACACGCAGTCGCCGGCCCCTTCGAGCACCAGATTGGCGGGAAGCCTGGCGATATCGTCAATGAGCCCGCGCGCTTTCAATGCGTGAAATGCCGCCTCGAAGTACGGTTCTTCGCGCCGGCGTTGCGGGTGTCGAAAGCGCGCCAGCAGAGCCTTGCGATCGAGCACCACCGCCGCGTTCGCGGTGAAGACGAGATCGGGCACCCCCGCTGCTGGCGGGACAAGCTCAATCGCGGCTCCCAGCGACAGCAAACGTTGATTGAGCGCCTGCCACTCGCGCACGGCAGCAAAGTGCGCGCGCGTGTCGCGCGCCCAACTCGTCGGGTCCATCCATGGATTGATGGCATAGCTGATGCCGAAATGGTCCGGCCGGCACATCAAAAAATGGGCACGAGCGCGATTGTTTTGCATGTTGTTCTCCTGTGACCGCATTCAGGCCGCCTTGCGGTGCCGGCCCGTTCCATCGATCTCATCCAGCACCTCGCCCAGGCGATCGAGCGCCCAGTCGAGATCGTGGCGCGATATCACCAGCGGGGGCGCCAATCGCACGACCGTCCGGTGCGTGTCCTTCGAGAGGACGCCCCGTGCGAGAAGGCGCTCGCAAACATCGCGCGCGCTTGCGCGCGCGGGGTCGATTTCCGCGCCGGCCCAAAGGCCGCGTCCGCGCACATCCTTGAGCGCGGGGCTCGTGAATGCGCGCAGGCGCGCCATCATGTGCGCGCCAAGCGCGGCGCTGCGCTCCACCAGTCCTTCATCGCGGATCACCCGCAGCGCTTCGAGGCCGACCGCGGCTGCCAGAGCATTGCCGCCAAAGGTCGAGCCGTGCGATCCCGGCGTGAACACGTCCATGACTTCGCGGCGAGCGACAAATGCCGAGACGGGGAGCACGCCGCCGCCGAGAGCCTTGCCGAGGACCAATCCATCCGGACGAATGCCCGCATGCTGGAAGGCAAACCACGCGCCCGTGCGACCCAGGCCGGATTGCACTTCGTCGAGAATGAGGAGAACCCGATGCGCATCGCACAGGCGGCGCAGGCCCGCGAGCCAACCAGCGGGCGGAAGAATAATGCCAGCCTCGCCCTGAATGGGCTCAACCAGCACCGCCGCCGTGTGCGGTCCAATTGCCTGTTCGACGGCAGAGAGGTCGCCGAAGGGAACGGAGCGGAAGCCTGGCGTGAACGGGCCAAATCCGTCGCGATAATCGCGCTCGCTCGAGAATGAGATTACCGTTGTGGTTCGCCCGTGGAAATTCCCGTCCGCAACAATGATCTCGGCCTGATCGCGCGCAATTCCCTTGACGCGGTAGCCCCAGCGGCGCGCCGCCTTGATGGCGGTTTCCACCGCTTCCGCGCCGGTGTTCATCGGCAGCGCTGCATCGAGCCCGGTAACCTTGCAGAGCTCGGCGAGGAAAGGTCCGAGCCGATCATTGAAATAGGCGCGTGAAGGCACGGCAAGGCGGTGCGCCTGACCGTTGAGCGCTGCGAGAATGCGCGGATGGCCATGACCGTGACTCGCCGCCGAATAGGCGCTCATCATATCGACGTAGCGTCGATCAGCGTTGTCCCAGACATGCGCGCCCTGCCCACGCGCGAGCACGACCGGCAGCGGGTCGTAGTTATGCGCGCTATAGCGGCTCTCGAGCTGCATGCAATCCAGCATCGCATCCATGACACACCTCCTTCTCCGACACCTTCGAATCTATGTTCTCGTGACGGCTTGTGTGGCAGAAGTGAACCCTGCCGACGGCCGATACGGCGGCTATTGCGATTTGCCGCGACCGAAATGGCGGTCGGGATCACCTTGCCCCCGTGCAGTGTCATCGCCCGCTCTTAGGCGGGCGATCCAGTAATCACCGCTACAACCTGGTTGGTTCGGTGGACGGAGAATTCAACCAAACAGCCGAAGCTACTGGATGCCCCGCATGCGCCGGGCATGACGACAGCAGGTTCGTTCAACTTCATCGAAATCGGTTTAGATCAACGCGGCCTGGGAGAGAGCAGCCATTCCGGGTAGCCGGAGAAACGGCGCACCGCGCGCAGGACCACGTGGCTGACCACGCGCGCGACGCGCAGACCAGGATCATCGATGAGCTCGCTTGTCAGCTCCTCGTATGTGGTGAGATCGGCGCAGACGATGCGAGCGACATAGTCGACCGAGCCACTCACTTCCCAGCACTCGATCACCGCGTCAATGGCGGCGAGGCGCTTCTCAAAACGGCTGCGATTGGCCTGCTTCTCCAGGATGATTTCTGCAAACACGTTCACGGGCCGGGATAGCAGGCGCAGCTCGATGATGGCTTGGTAGCCCGCGATGATGCCTGCGCCTTCGAGGCGGCGGACCCGTTCGAGGCATGCGCGCGGCGATAATCCGACCTTGTTCGCGAGCTTCTGGACGGTGGAACGCCCATCGCGTTGGAGCAACGCCAGGATCTTTACGTCAATCGCATCCAGCGCTGGCGGGCGACGCGCGGCCATCGGCATGCCTCAGCGACGTCCGAACAATCTTTCGAGGAACCATCCATCCATGTCGCGATCGATGCGCCGCGGCGGATTTGCATCAGCAGGCATGGCCATCGAGGGTATCGCAATTCCGAGATGAGGAGCGGCTGACACGACCGACACACCACCATCGAGTCCCGGCAAGCTTGCAACCGGCACACCCTGATGCGCCGTTTTCATCACGCGGTTCCATATTTCCACCGGCAGGCCACCCCCGCTCGCTTTCCTGGTAGGCGAGGAGTCGTCATTCCCAAGCCAGACGCCGGTCACAAGGCGGCTGGTGTAGCCGATAAACCATGCGTCACGGAAATCCTGGCTGGTTCCGGTCTTGCCCGCGGCCAGCCAGCCTGGGAGCTGCGCGTTGCGGGCGGTGCCGATCGTCAGCGTCTCCCGCAGCATCGCATTCATCATTGCAACGTAGCGGGCCTCGACAATGCGGCCGAGATTTTGCGGCGCATGTGAGAACAGCACTTTGCCGTCCTGTGTGCGCACGCGTTCGACCACATGCGTGTCTACAACGGCGCCTCCATTTGCAAACGGCGCGTAGGCTGACACCAGCTCGATGAGGGAGACCTCGGATGTGCCTAGCGCCAGCGACGGATTGGCTTCGAGCCTTGAGGCAATCCCGAGGCGATAGGCGGTTCTTGCGACCGCAATGGCACCGAATTCGAGCGTGAGCCGCACCGATACCGTATTCAGCGACAGCGCCAGTGCCTGCGCGAGTGTCACCGGTCCGCGATAATCGCGGCTGTAATTCTCCGGCCTCCAGTTCTTGAGCGCGATCGGCTTGTCCTCGCGCACGCTGTCAGGAGTAAGCCCGCGCTCCAACGCGGTGAGATAGACAAAGGGTTTGAACGCCGAGCCGGGCTGGCGCTTGGCGGCGACGGCACGATTGTATTGGCTTTCGGCATAGCTCTTGCCGCCCACCAAAGCGCGCACCGCGCCGCTCGGAGTCATCGCCACGACAGCCCCCTGTGCGACGTCGAGTCTTTGCCCCTTGAGTGTCAGCTCATCGACCAGGGCCTTCTCCGCCGCGGCCTGCAGATCCGGATCAATCGAAGTCTCCACGACCAGGTCTTGATCTACGCGTCCAACCAGATCATCGAGAACATCCATGATCCAGTCGGCCACGTAGTTGACGGAGCTTGCTCCCATCGCCTTCAGGGCGCGGGCAGGTTGCGCAAGCGCGCTCTTCGCGGCGCTCTCCGATATGAAGCCGGCTTCGGCCATGGCCATTAACACGACCTGAGCGCGGTGTTCGGCGCCGGCTGGATTGCGGCTCGGCGCCAGCCGCGATGGCGACTTGACGAGACCGGCGAGCGTTGCCGCTTCCGCGAGCTTGAGTTGGGAGGCGGGCTTGCCGAAGTAGCGCTGCGCGGCGGCTTCGACGCCGTAGGCGCCGGACCCGAAATACACGCGATTGAGATAGAGCTCGAGAATTTCGTTCTTGCGCAACTTGCGCTCGAGCCAAATCGCAAGGACGAGCTCCTGCATCTTGCGCCAGAACGTGCGTTCCTGGGTCAGGAACAAGTTCTTCGCGAGTTGCTGCGTGATCGTCGATCCGCCCTGCGATATGTGGCGGCGAAGCACGTTCGCCATCGCCGCGCGCATCAGCCCGACTGGATCGACGCCGAAATGGCTGTAGAACCGGCGGTCTTCGATGGCGACGAAGGCCTTCGGCACGAACGGGGGCAGGTCCTTCATCGGCACGTCGGCGCCGCTCATCTCGCCGCGCATCGCCAGTGGCCGCCCGTCCGTCCCGACGATCTCAACGGTGGGGGGCCGCTTTGGCACTTCAAGCGACTGGATCGGCGGCAGCGTCGCGGCGACAAGCACGATGGCTCCGGTTCCCGCGATGAGCCCCCACAGCGCGAGAACCAGGACCCAGTAAAGGAGGCGCGAGAAGATGGCCCGACCTTCGCGGCGCTTGTGGGGACGCCTCTTTCCGTCGCCGCCTAGGCCAACTCGGGATCGCCCGGCGCAGGCTCGGCCGGATGGGGCTGCTGCCCCACCGGCATCACTGCCGTGGCGCCCTGTGCGTGCGCCCAAGCCCGCCTCCTCCCCACCCCGAGTTAGTCACAAAGCCAGCCACAGCGGCCCAGGCCAACCTAGTTAGGGCGATTTAAGGCGGCGTTACCGCGGGCTCTTCACTCGGCGGCGGCTCTGGACATCGCGGGTTTCAACCGCTTCGAGGGAGGGTCTTGCGCGGAAGAGAACAGGCTGATCAGGGCGCGCTTGATCGCCGCCTGTCGGGTGGCGGAGGTGATTTTGGCGCCAAAGAGGTCAGTCACGTAGAACACGTCCATCGCCTTTTCGCCAAAGGTGGCGACATGCGCCGAGGCGATGTTGAGATTGAGCTTCGAGAGCGTCGCGGTGAGCTCGAACAAAAGGCCCGGGCGATCGAGCCCGGTCACCTCGACCATTGTGTAACGGTTTGACCAGCTGTTGTTGATCGTCACCTCCGGCTCGACGGCGAAGATGCGTTGGCGGCCGCGCGGCCCGGCGCGTTTCGCCACCACCTCGGGCAGCCGCAAGTCGCCCCGGAGCGCCTTTTCGATGGTGTCGGTGACCCGCGCGGCGCGCCGCGCCTCGTCCTCGTCACGCTCGAACTCGCGCGAAAGCGCGATCGTGTCGAGCGCGCGGCCATCGGTGGTGGTGAAGATCTGTGCATCGACGATGTTGGCGCCGGTTGCCGCGCAGGCGCCGGCAATGGTGGAGAGAAGCCAGGGATGATCGGGCGCGAGGATGGTGAGCTCGGTGACGCCGCGCGCGGCCGGGAAGGCGACGGTCGTCGCCAGCGACTTTCCTGATTCCGCCGCCGCGCGCAGAAAACGAGCATGCGCGACCTTATGCTCCAGGTCGACCTTGAGCCAATAGGCCGGATAGTGCAGCGCGACATAGCCAGCGCTCTCCGCGTCCGACCAGTCCGCGAGCTCGGCGCGCAACTCGGCCTGGACCTGGGCGACGCGCTGCGCGCGGTTGACCTCGGAAAATCCGCCCGTGAGAACCGGCTCGGTTTCGTAATAGAGCGTGCGGATGAGCTGCGCCTTCCAGCCGTTCCACACGCCCGGACCTACCGCCTTGATGTCGGCGGCGGTGAGGATGGTGAGGAGCTTCATGCGTTCGACGGATTGCATCACAGCGCTGAAATTCTCGATGGTCATGCGGTCGGAAAGATCGCGCGATTGCGCGAGCATCGACATCAGAAGATGCACTTCGATCAGCCACGCGACCGTTTCCGTCTCCGCCGGGGTGAAACCGAGACGCGGGCACAGATTGCGGGCGACGCGCGCCCCGGCAATGGAATGGTCCTCGATCCGGCCCTTGGCGATGTCATGCAGGAACAGCGCGACGTGGAGCAGCTCCCGATGTCGCGGCTGGATGGTGCGGATGAGCTCGTTGGCGAACTTGGTATCATCGCTACGGTCGGCTTCGATGTCGGAGAGCACGCCGATGCAGCGCAACAGATGCTCGTCCACCGTATAGTGGTGATACATGTTGAACTGCATCATCGCCACGATCCGGCCGAAGGCGAGGAATGAAGCGGCCGAGCACGCCAGCCTCGTTCATGCGCCGCAGCACGGTTTCGGCGTCGTTCTTTGAGGTCAGTATCTCCAGGAAAAGGCGATTGGCCTCCTCGTCCTCGCGCAGCTTCTGATCGACAAGGTCGAGCGAACGCGTGGCGAGATGCATGGCATCGGGGTGAAAGGCCAAATTGTATTTCTGCGCGAGATGGAAGATGCGGATCAGATTGACCGGGTCGTTCTGAAAGACGTTCTCGTCAGCAACGGTGATGCGGTTGTAGTCGACGACGAAATCGTCGCTTTCGCTCAGCGTGGGACGGGTGCGCGGCCGAAACCGCGCCAGCATGCGGCTGAGCACCGGCATCGGCTTGGCCTGACTGTCCTCGAGCTTGGCGCAGAGAATGGCGGTGAGATCGCCGACGTCCTTGGCAATCAAAAAGTAGTGCTTCATGAACCGCTCGACGTCGCGCAAGCCGGGATGCGCGGTGTAGCCGAGCCGCACCGCAATCTCGCGCTGGATGTCGAAGGACAGCCGCTCTTCCGCTCGCCCTGAAAGGAAATGCATGTGGCAGCGCACGGCCCAGAGAAAATCGCCGCAGCGGCGGAAGCGGCGGTATTCGCGCGGGTTGTAGACGCCGCGTTCGATGAGCTGCTCGCGCTCGCGCACGCGGTAGACATATTTGGCAATCCAGTAGAGCGTATGCAGATCCCGCAGCCCGCCTTTGCCATCCTTCACGTTGGGCTCGACGAGATAGCGCGACTGTCCAGCGCGCCGGTGGCGCTCCTCGCGCTCGGCAAGCTTTGCGGCGACGAAATCCGCGGCGCTGCCCTGCACGATCTCCTTGTCGAAGCGCGCCATCAGCTCGTCGAAGAGCTTGCGGTCGCCAAGGATATGGCGCGCTTCGAGCACGGCCGTGCGCACCGTCATATCCGCCTTCGCCTGGCGGATGCATTCTGTGACGGAGCGTGTCGCGTGCCCGACCTTGAGCCCCATGTCCCACAGGCAATAGAGGATCGCCTCGGCCACTGACTCGCCCCAGGCGGTCTGCTTATACGGAAGCAGGAAGAGGAGATCGATGTCTGAGCCCGGGGCCATGACGCCGCGGCCGTAGCCGCCGGTGGCAACAATGGCCATGCGCTCGGCTTCCGACGGGTTCTCCGCCGGATAGAGATGCTTCGCGGCGAATTGGTAGACGAGCCGAATTATCTCGTCTTGCATGAGGCAGAGTCGCTCGGCGCAGCGGCGTCCGCCGCGATCCTTGATGAGCAGGCGCTCGGCCTGGGCACGACCTTCAAGCAGGGCTGCCTTGAGCCGCCGCGAGACCGCCAGACGCAGTTCGTTACCGGAATGCGCCGCGGCAAGCGCCTCGATCGCACCGGCGATCGGGGCGGGGTCGAACACTTCTTCGCGCGCGCTCTCTTTGTTTGGCGTCAGCATGGTGGCACGCCATACCCAAGGACGGGGACCATGTCATCTATCTGAGTCACCAGGCCGGCGATAGAGCCGGTCGCGACCGACGCCAAGAAGCGTGACGAGCTGGCGCCGTTTTACTTGCGCTGCATCGCGCCAGTCTACGATCGGGTGGGGGCGGGTTTGAAACCCGCCCCTGGCTGGCAGAGTTGTCGCATATGACCGCAGCAAGCTCTGATAATACCTCCCCTGAAAGGGGAGGTCGGCGAGCAAAACGAGCCGGGTGGGGTCGGCTGCAACAATCTCGGACGACAAAGCAACCTCACCCGCCCGCGCCTTTCTGGGGCGGGGTTTGAAACCCGCCCCTACCGACTATGGTCAATTTGTCAGCGCGGCGCGCGCCCAGGCATGGGGCTTGCCGGACAGGTCGTAATAGTAGGATTTCTGATTCATGTAGGCGCGCACGCCTGATGCGCCCTTCTCGCGCCCGAGGCCGCTGTTCTTCGCGCCGCCAAACGGCGTCGAGACCGAGAACTGCTTGTAGGTGTTGATCCACACCGTGCCGGTGGTGATCTCCCGCCCCACCCGCCGGGCGCGTACCGCGTCACGCGTCCAGATTCCGCAGGCGAGACCGTACTCGTTGTCGTTTGCTATCTCGAGAGCCTCTTCCTCGTCGTCAAAAGGCATGACGGCGAGTACCGGGCCGAAGATTTCCTCGCGGCAGACCCGCGCATCATTGCGCAGCCCGGCGAGGATTGTGGGCTGAAAATAGACGCCCTGGTCATAGGCGCTGCCTTGCGGCCGGCCGCCACCGGCCAGGATCTCCCCGCCCTCCTTCACAGCCATCCCGACATAGCCTTCCACCGAGGCGCGGTGGTCGTCATGGATGAGGGGGGCGACCTGAGTTGAGCTTTCGAACGGGTGGCCGACAACGAGCCGCTTCGTCACGGCGACGAGCCTTGTGACGAATGCGTCGTAGATCGATCGCTCGACGAGAAGGCGAGATCCGGCAATGCAGGATTGCCCGCTCGATGAGAAGATGCCGAAGAGAATGCCGGCGATCGCGACATCCGTGTCGGCGTCGGCGAAGACGATGGTCGGCGATTTACCGCCCAGCTCCAGCGAAACCGGCATGAGCTTGTCAGCCGCCTTGCGGGCGATGCCGCGTCCCACGGCGGTCCCACCGGTGAAGGAGACCTTGCCGACCGCGGGATGCGTAACCAGGAGATCGCCAACGATCGAGCCGGCGCCGGGCAGGGTTGAAAACAGCCCTTTCGGAAGGCCGGCCTCATCGATGATGCGCGCGAGCTCAAGCGACACGAGCGGGCTCCACGAGGCCGGCTTGAGCAGCACCGCATTGCCGGCCGCGAGCGCCGGCGCGATCTTTTGCGCGTCGCTCGCAATCGGAGAATTCCACGGAGTGATCGCGGCAACGACGCCGATCGGCTCATAGGCGGAAATAGTGAGATAGTCGCCGCGCGCAGGCGTCACGGCGTCTTCCGTCGTCTCGATCACCGCCGCAAAATAACGGAATGTTCCCGCAGCGCTCATGGCGAGCGCTCGCGTCTCCGTCAAAGTCTTGCCGGTGTCGCGGCTTTGGATTGCCGAGATCCGATCGGCGGACCGGGCAATGCCTTCCGAGATTCGATAGAGGTAGGCCGCGCGTTCGTGCGGTCTCAGATCGCGCCAGGCGGGATCCTTCGCCGCGGCCTGCGCGCGATCGAGTGCAAGCAGCACATCCTCCTTCGAAGCGCCCTTGAGAACCCTGTTGACGGAGCGATCGGCGGGAAACAGCGAAGTGATCTCGGCGCCGGTTCCCGTGCGCCATTCGCCGCCAACGTAGAGCTGCCCCTTCGGCAGATCGATGGTCGCTGGATCGACGCTCATGCTACCTCCTGCGCATCACATTTCGCTGCCGGCGGCGCCGGCCGGCGGGCCGCTGAAGCTTTTGCCGAACGGCCCGATGGCCACCATGTTGACTTCGAGAAGCCGCGGCCCGGGAGCGGCGAGCGCCTCGTCGAGCGTGGCGGCGAAATCCTCGACGCGCGCGATCCGTTGATGCGGCAGGCCGAGGCTCGCAGCGAGCTGTGCGAAGTCCGGCGTGCGCAGCGCGCTGTAGGCGTAGCGCGAGCGATACTGCGCATCCTGAATGTTGCGGATGACGCCGTAGGCCTTGTCATTCATCAGAACGAACACGATCTCCGCCTTCTCCTCGACCGCGGTGAGAAACTCCGACAGATTGACCATGGCGCCGCCGTCGCCGATCAGAGCGATGGTCTTGCAGTCTGGCGATGCCATCGCCGCGCCAACCGCCATGGCAATGCCCTGGCCGATGCCGCCGCCGAGCGCGTGCACGCCGAGATGCGGCGCCGCGAGCGCGACATAGCGATTGCCGAAAGTCGAGTTGGAGATCGTGACATCGCGCACGAAAGGATGCCGGCCGGCGGCGACGCGCTCGAGCAGGGCATCCGCCACGGTGTTGTAGGGGCCGAGTTGCTCCCGCAGCGCGCCTTCCGAGCCGGCGCGCGCGACGCTCACCTCGTGACCGAAACCGGGATCGACGTCGAGCTTCGTCGGCAGCATGGCGACAAGCTCTTCCAGAACGGGACGCGCCTCGCCGTGAATGAACAGATCAACGGGATAATTGCGGCCGCCCTGGCTCGACTCTGCGTCGATCTGCACCAGCGGCCGGGGCAGCTCCATTTGATTGTTGAGACTCTCGTTGCCGCGCAGGCGCGATCCGACAACAATCATGAGATCGGCGCGGCGGTAGATCGCCTGCGCCTGCGGCGTCATGTTGAAGGCGCCGAGACTGCGGGGATGCTGCTCGGAGACAATCGCGCGGCCATTCGCGCTCGTTACGGCGCAAAATCCCCGCTCGACCAACTCCGTCGCTGCCGCGCCGGCTTCGCGGGCGCCGCCTCCCAGCCAAATCATTGGCCGCCTGGCAGCGCGAACCAGTTCTGCCAGCGCCTCGACCTGAGAGGCCGGGTGGACTACCGACGCTGTGGAGAGCGAAACACGTTTGGGGATGGTCGCCAACTCACGCTGGACGTCAACGGGGAGCTCGATGCTGACCGGACCGCGCGGCGCGCTCAGCGCTGCGCTCGCGGCCGCCATGAGGGTCCCAAGCGCGCCATGCGCATCCCAGATGCGGTAATAGCTTTTCGAGATGGCCCGCAGCATGGCCGCCTGCCGCGGCACGTCATGAATCGCAGCACGATCGCGATCCATGAACGGCCGATCGACCTGCGTCGTGATGTGAAGCAAGGGCGATCCGGCAGTAAGCGCTTCGACTTGACCGCCGGCGGCATTGCCCGCGGCCGTGCCGGTGCTGGTGATGACCACGCCAAGCGAGTTGGACACGCGCGCGTAAGCGTCGGCCATGTTCATGGCGCCTGCCTCGCCGCGCGCCGGCACGAACCTGATCCTTTGCTGGCGGTGGATCGCGTCGAGGATCGGCATGTTGTGAATGGAGATGACGCCGAAAACGGTGGTCACACCGATCTCGGCGAGAAACCGGGCGACGAGATCGCCGACCGGCTCCTCCGCGGCCGCGGGCGTGAGAGCGGAAATGGGCAGGGACACCGTCATGTCGATTCACCTGTCAAATAGAACGTCAAGCAAAGCGGGATGCGCCGCCGGAAATCTCGAGCTGAGCGCCCGTGACATAGCTGGCCGCGGGAGAGCCGAGAAAGGTAATCGCGCGGGCTGCCTCATCAGGATCGCCCAGCCGGCCAAGCGGGATCCCCTTCTCCTTCGCAACTGATGCAAGCCAGTCGGCGCGGGACATCGCGCTGCCCGAGGCCTCAAAGCGGCGTTGCCACTGACCCGAATAGACAAGTCCGACCAGTATGGAATTCACCCGGATCCTGGGGGCGAGCTCCCGCGAGAGAGACTTCAGAAGGTTCTGAACCCCCGCCCGCGCCGCCGAAGTGCAGACCATATGCGGTTCCGGCTGATAGGCCAGCAACGAATTGACGGCGACGATCGCGGGGGCATCGCTCGCCTGCAGCAGCTCGTGGAATGCGCGTATCGGGAGTATCTGGCTGAAGAACTTGAGCTTCAATTCCTCCATCCACGCGGCATCCGTGGTGTCCGCGAAAGTCGAGATGCGGGCCTGTCCTGCGTTGTTGACCAAGAGATCGCAACGGCCACGCCAGCGCGAGACCGCAGCGGCAAACTCGTTGCAATCATCGGCGCTCAGCACGTCGCAGCAAAGCGCCAGCACGCGATCCGGCCCGAACTTGTCGCCAAGCTCGCGCATGACCGCGGCCAGCCGCTCGGAATTGCGTCCGCACAACGCCACGCTCGCGCCTTCACCGAGCAGCACCCGCGCGGTTGCCAATCCGATACCCGAAGTGCCGCCGGTCACGACGGCCACGCGGTCTGCAAGCCCAAGGTCCATTTATCAGCCCCGCAACGGGAAGCCGGGATCCGGCCGGCCCTGCATAACTGCACGCATGGCCGCCGTCGGCGGGCCGGCGGTCATCCACACATCCATCTTTTCCGGCACGCTGCGCGGCCAGACCTGCGGCTCATGCGTGGCTTCGTCGATCTGCTGCACCTCGGCAGTGAACTCGATGACGAAGCCCGAGGGCGAGACGAAATAGGCAAAGGGATTGTTGCCGGGGCCGTGCCGCCCGGGTCCCCACGCGGCGGCCTGTCCGGCCGTGCGCATCCGGCCTATCCCGCGCATGAACGCGTCGATGCTCGGCATCTCGAACGCCACATGATTGACGCTCGGATATGAGCTGCGATTGAGCGCGATTGCATGATGATCCGAGGCAACGCGCATGAACACCATCTGCTCGGCCGAATAATCGCTCACGCGCAGCCCGAGAGCATCGTCGAAGAACGTTTGCATGGTCTCCATCTGCGGCGTGTTGAGCACGACGTGGGTGATCTTGCGCGGCCGCGCCGGATCGTCGGCGGTATCGGCGTGCCTGGCGACGCCGGTCACGAAGCGCAGCCGGCGATGATCAGGATCGAGCGCCATAAACCCCAGGCCGCCACCCGGAGACTTGAGCGGCGCGGGCGCGCCCAGCACGCAAGCTCCCAGACTTGTCAGCCGGCCATGAAGCGCATCGAGGCTTTCGCGCGATGGCACGCCGAAGTTGATGTAATCGACGCCGAACACGTCATCCTCGCGCAGGCCATAGATGTAGTAATCCGGTCCGGTGCCGCGGAAATAGACCGCTCCGTCTTCCTGCGCTACCGCCGTCAACCCCCAGTTTTTGAGATAAAAATCGCGCGTGGCCGGCGCGCCCTTGGCGCGCATCACGATGCCGCTGAGATGATCGACCGGGAATTTCGCGTTCATGCTGATCTCCTTGATGCGCCGGCGCCATTCGTCGATCGGGTGTTGCCCGCGATGAAACCCAGGCGGCTGGAGAGCTCTTGGGCGGCGGCGCCCACTGCTTCGATGATCGTCTCGCGCTGGCGCGCCGTTTGCTTGAAAACCAATTGCGGTCCGGTGACGTTTATGGCGGCGACAGGTTTGCTGGTCCTGTCGAAAACAGCGAAACCGACGGAGCAGACGCCGGGGGTATAATGGCTCTCGCTCCAGGCAAAGCCCGCGGCACGATCCGCGCCCAGGACTGCGTGCAGGGCTTTCAAGGATCGCGGTGTGTGCGCGGAAAACGATCTGAATCTGACGTCGCGAAACAGTTCGGTGACGCGTTGCGCCGGCAGGTAGGCGAGGATGATGCGCCCGAGCGTGGTGGCATAGGCGGGAATGCGGCTACCTGGCTGAATGTTGCTTGCAAGCGGGACATTGGGAACCTGGCGCAGAAGAAACAGCGCGTCGACGCCATCGAGCACGGCGAGGTGCGACGACAGCCCGACAGATTCCGCCAGGTGCGTCACGATCGGTGTCGCCGAGTGCAGGAGATCCTGCGAGCAGGAGGCGCGCGCGGCGAGACCGACCAGACCGAGCCCGATCCGATAGCCATTGCCGTTCGGAATGGGCTCGATGAATCGCGCGGCCTCAAGCGTGTGCAAAAGCCGCATCAGGGTGGTCCGATTGATGCCGATGGCAACGGCCGTTTGCTTGAGATTGGCGACAGTCTCCCCATCGCTGATGGCCTGGAGCAGCCGGATTGCCCGCTCCACCGGCGGAACGGTGTAGCTCCGGGCTTCGGCGGCGTCGGGTTTTTCCATCGCGCTCATTCCGCGACTCCCAGGGTTGCTGCATCGGGTGGCCGCATCGGTGGGGCGGACAGCAAAGGCGCCCCACACGACCTCATCCGACCCGACACATCGTCCGCGGCGCCGTGCCCACGCATGGTATTGGAGGGGCCGCAGACGCGGCTTTCAGCGCTTGACCTTGGCGAGCGGGTGCTCCGGCGGATAGGTGGGCGTAACGGGCTTGGGTGATCCGATCATGACCATCATGATCGCATCCTCGTCGCCGACATTCGCCTCGCCGCGGTAGACCCCCGGCGGCACCGAGATGCAATCGCGCTCGCCAAGAATGGTTTCGAAATATTCGCCGTCCTTCTCCACCATGACTTTGATTTTGCCCCGCAGAACGAAGAAAACCTCCTCTGCGTTGACGTGCAGGTGCATCGGCCCCTCGCCGCCCGCCGGAATGACCATGTTGGAGAGAGTGAAGTTTTCAGCCGGAATGACGTTCTCGTCCGTTCCGACCCCGGTCGCTCCAGTTCCGATGAACCGCTTCTGCGCGCGACGATACTTTGGATCGAAGTCAGCCTGAAACTTCAGGGCGTTCCAGTCGTATTGACGGTCGCTGACGCGTGCGATCCGCGACTTGATCCAATGCTCGAAGCTCGCACCTTTCGGACGATCCCATGATTGTCCCTGCGGGACCTTTTCCGCAACTGCGTGAGCCATGACTTCCTCCTGATCTGCCGGATCGTGTGTTCATTTATGAACACTGTGTTCAAAACATTAGCAGCAGACGAGCATTCGCGCAAGGCTTCTTTTCTGCATGGCTGCTAACTGATGAATGGCGGCTGCACCGCAGGCATTTACGGGCGCAGCGCATCGTCGTTCAGGAAGGCGGCGTGCGTGCGCCCGCGATAAGATCGCCGAGCTGCCCGATTTTGATTGGCAGGCGATTGATCTCAAGCCCGAGCGGGCCCAGCGCGTCGTTAACCGCGCTCGCGATCGCCGCCGGGGCGCCGAGATAGCCGGATTCGCCCGAACCCTTCTGCCCAAAGACCGTGTGCGGCGAGGGTGTGATGTGATGCACGATCTCAACCGGGGGGATCTCATGCGCGGACGGAAGGAGATAATCCATGAAGCTTTGCGCCAGGAGCTGACCTTCCAGGCTGTATGAAAACTCTTCGTAGAGAGCCGCCCCGATGCCGTGTGCAATGCCGCCCATGGTCATGCCGCGGACAATCTTTGGATTGATCACGGTGCCGCAATCGTGGCCGACGAAATAGCGCCTGATCTCGAGCTTGCCGAGATCAGGATCGATCGCGATCAGGATCAGATGCAGCTCGAATGCAAAGCAGGGATACATCTGCACGCGGCCGTCGGCGGTCGGCAATTTCCCGCCGGTCGGCACCTGCATCACGTGCATGAATGCAAGACCAGGCTCGGCCCCGGGCGGCAGGCGATGGAAATGGCGGTGCGCGATGGCAACGAGCTCGGCCCAGCCGCGCCTGCTCTGCGCGTTGGTCGAGTTCGAAAACGTCGCCGCTGCGATAGATTGCGCGCTCCGGCGCGATCTTCAGGTCGTGCGCGGCAATCGCGATCAGACGCTCCCTTAGCTTCTGCGCCGCATGGAAGGCCGCCCCACCGAGCACGATCGCCATGCGGCTGCCGACGGGGCTCTGGCTCGGCAGCGATGCAAGCGAATCCGGGCGCACCACGCGAATGCGCTCGGGATCGATCTCGAGCACTTCGCCGATCACCGAGGCCGCCAGCGTCTCGTGGCCCTGTCCCGCAGACAGGGTGTGGATGGTTGCCGTGACGGCGCCGCTGAGATCGACATTGATACGGCAGGAGTCCGCGAAGGTGGTGGTCTCATTCTTGGGGTTGAGCAGCGGCTCGAAGGTGGAATTGGCGCCGCTCGGCTCGAGACAGGCGGCAATGCCGATGCCGGCCAGCAGGCCTTCGCCACGCAGCGCGTCGCGCTCGACAAGAAGCCCGGCGTAGTCGGCGCGCGCGAGCACCTTATCGATGACGGCGTGATAGTCGCCACTGTCATATGTCGTCCCGCTCGGGATGAGATAAGGAAACTCCTCGGTGCGAATGAGATTGCGCCGGCGCACCTCCAGCCGATCGAGTGCGCAATGCCGCGCCACTTCCTCCATCGCCCGCTCAATGGCAAAATTTGTGGGCGACTGGCCGAAGGCGCGCACCGCCTCCTGCACCGTCTTGTTGGAGGTCACTGCGATGGCGCGGTACTGCACGCTGCTGATGCGATAAGGCCCGACGATCGCGCCGATCGGCTTTCCGAGCTGGAACGGCGAGCGCCCGGCATAGGCGCCGACATTGTCGAGCGCGCGCAGCTTCAGCGAGCGCACGATGCCACGCTCGTCGAACGCGACCTCGATGTCGAAGTTGCGTTCCGGACCATGCGCATCGCCGCCGCGCATATTCTCCAGCCGGTCCTCGATAAGCCGGATCGGGAATCCGAGCCGGCGCGAAAGATAGCCAGCCAGAACCGCGTGCTTGATGCCGCGTTTGACGCCATAGCTGCCGCCGACATCGACGTCGTTATGCACGCGCACGGATGAGCCGGGCAGGTTGAGCGCCAGCGCGACCTGTTCGGGAAAGCGCGGCATCTGCACCGAGGCGAAGACGTCGAGAATTTCCCGCCACGGGTCCCAGCTGGCAAGCACCGCGAATGTCTCCACCGGCACGGTGGAGCTGCGCCCCCATTCGAGGTGGAACGACAGCCGATGCGGGCTTTCGGCGAAATCCTTTTCGACGTCTCCCCACGTGAATGTGCGGTCGAGCAGCACGTTTGACCCGTGATCGGCGTGCACCGGTGGACTGCCGGGAGCGAATGCCTCCTCGCCATCCAGCACGAAGGACAGCGGCTCGTAATCCACTTGCACGAGCGCGGCGGCGTCCTCCGCAAGCGCGCGCGTGTCCGCGACGATCGCCGCCACCCATTCGCCGGCGTAGCGCGCCACATCAACCGCCAGCGGACGGCGCCGCACGGCCGGAGTGTCGAGGCCCGCCAGCAGGGGTTGCGTCGCCGCGGCGAGCTCACGCCCGTCCAACACGTAGTGAACGCCCGGGCTCGCAAGCGCCGCAGCCTTGTCGATGGCGAGGATGCGCGCGGCCGGATGCGGACACATGACGAGCGCGACATGGCGCGTGCCGGGGAGGGCGATATCGGCAGCGAAGCGGCCCTTGCCGACGACGAAGCGGCGATCCTCGCGTACCCGGCGATCGGATCCGAGAAATCGGAAAGACGCAGTGGGTGCGTTCATGGCGCTGCTGGCTTGTCCACGGCTTGGTCAAGACCGGCCTGGTTAAGACCGCGCATGCGTTCCGCCGCGAGTGCGACGGCTTCCACGATTTGTGCGTAGCCGGTGCAACGGCAGAGATTGGCGGAGATGGCCTCGACAATCTCAGACCGGCTCGGCGCGGGATTGTCAGCCAGAAGCGCATGGGCGGTGAGGATCATGGCGGGGGTGCAATAGCCGCACTGCATGCCATGGGTCTCGCAGAACGCGTCCTGAACAGGTGAGAGCTCGCCCGGTCCCGGCGCAATGCCTTCGATGGTCGTGATGACATAGCCGTCGGCCTGAACCGCAAACATCAGGCAGGATCGCACGGGAGCACCGTCGAGCAGCACAGTGCAGGCACCGCACACGCCGTGCTCGCATCCGGCATGCGCCCCGGTCAGGAGCAGGCGCTCGCGCAGGCAATCGAGCAGGCTCACGCGCGGCTCGACATCGACGGTGCAGGCTTGGCCGTTCACCATAAGCTCAACGCGCATCGGAGACTTCGCCCATTGCGTCCCGCCAGGCATCGGTGACGGCGCGCGTAAGCAGGCTGGCCGCAACGCGCCGGCGATACGCGCCCGACGCATGCAAATCGGAAAGCACATCCGCCTCGCGAAGCGCCGCTGCGACTGCCTGGTGCAGATCTATTTTCCCGCTTTGCAGCCACGCAAACTGATGTCCTTCGAGCATCCGGCTGGCCGCCTCGAGCCGCAGAGGAACCGCCGTGACCGCCCCGATGCCGAGCGCCGCTCGCCGGCACACGCCGTTGTCGTCGAGCGCAATTTGCGCGGCGGCCGAGCCCAATGCGAAGTCGCTGCGGCGGGCACTCACCTCGTGGAAGCCGACGCCGATGTGGGCATCACGCCAGATGGGAAACCGCACACACGTCAGGCAGGCCGTGGCCGGCAGCAACGTCGTCATCGGACCAGTGAAGAACGCGGCCGCCGCAAACTCTTTTGTCTTGCCGCCGTCACGGCAGAGAATGGCCGCGCCAAGCGTGACAGCAACGAGCCCGATCTCCGCCGCCGGATCGGCATTAGCCAGCGAACCCCCAAGCGTGCCGCGGGCGCGGATGGGAGCATGACCCACAAACGGCATGACCTTGGCCAACAGCGGGACGCGCGTGCGAACCAACGGATCGCGTTCAAGCACGCACTGCCGGGTCGCAGCGCCGATTGCGATCGCATCGCCCTCACGGCGAACAAAGGCGAGCTCGCCGATGCGCGCGATGTCGACCAGAGCCTTCGGCTGGGCAAGCCGCATCGCCATCAGCGGCACCAGCGTCTGGCCGCCGGCGATAATGCGAGCGTCTTCCTGCGCGGCCAGCATGGCGCAGGCCTCGTCCAGGTCGGCCGGTCGCGCATATTCGAACGCAGCGGCCTTCATGCAGTCGCACGCTCTTGGTTGAGTCAGAGCGCGGCGCCTGCCTACCCCGACGACCAGCTCCGCGCACTGTAACGTCGATCCACCTTCCCGCAATAGTAGGAGCCGTAGGTTGGGTCGAGTTCTTCACGAGACCCAACAACAAGGATGAACCGCGCCCGGATTGCTGGGTTCGCGAAAGGGCTCGACCCAACCTACGGACCAATGTCAGCTATCTTATCAGGATCGGGCTCACGCCGATGCGGTAATTGACGCCGATCTTCACGACGTTGACGCGCTCGCGAGTATTGCTGTCGAGGACGGGGCTCCCGGTGGTATTGGTGAAGCGCAGCGCGTAATTCCCCAGATCCATGTAGTTGTACTCGACCTTGGCCGTCCAGTTATCGGTGAAGGCATATTCGACGCCGAGACCCGCCATCCATCCCCATCTCGTGACGTTGGAGCTGAACAGCAGGCTCGCGACGAGCAACGGCGGCGCCGTGCCGATGAGCACCTGATAGTTGTCGTTGGTCCAGGCGGCGCCGCCCTTGCCGTAAACCAGGAGATGATCGAAAGCCCAGCCCAGGCGCATGGCCACAGTGCCGAGAGCGTCGATCTTGCCGGTGCAGTTCCCTCCGCCGAAAACTGGGCCGCCAGTTGCCCCGCATGAGCTGCTGCCGCGAAAATCCGCCCAGCTCGCTTGAGCCTCCACGCCCACGACAAGGGAGTCGATTTGATAGTTCGCGCCGATCTGTCCGCCAATCAGCCAGCCGCGCGGATTATAGCTCGTCGGAAGGGGCGCAATGCTCGTGCCGGCAAAGGCGAACGCAACGGGAGTCTCGGCAGTGTATCCTGTGCCGCCGCCGAGATGGGCGCCGACATAGACGCCGGTCCACCGGAACACCAGGATTGCCGGACGCGCCTGGTAAAGCGGTTCGATGGGGAGATCGGCGGCGGCCGCGGGCAGGCACGCAGCGGCGATCACCGCCGCAACTGAAATTGTCCTTGCTACCCTCATCGCACGCCCCGCCACGCCACTCCCGCCGAGGCGTTGCGCCTCAAACGAGGCACGGTCGTGTCGTGCGGCGCTAACGTCAATGCGAAGCGAATGACGGCAAGCCGGTTGCGCCGTTCCGGCGCCTCGTAATCATGCGCAATTGCTGGATATGTTTCGAGTTTTTCGGATGTGGCACGCTCGCCACAGGAGCAATGATTCGCATCCGGAGGGCCGGCCGGTCACAGGATCAGACCCGGTCCGCTCCCATTTCAACGATGCGAACAACCTCGCTCATGATCCTGTTCAGCTCGAAATCCTTTGGCGTGTAGACCGCGGCAACGCCTGCCTGCTGGAGCGCCTGCGCATCCTCGGGCGGGATAATGCCGCCCACCACCACGGGAATATCGCCCAACCCCGACGATCGCATGCGTGCCACCACATCGCGCACCAGCGCGATGTGGGAGCCGGAGAGGATCGAGAGCCCTACGACATGCGCCCGCGCCTCGCGCGCGGCTTCCACGATCTGCGCCGGTGTCAGACGAATGCCGTCATAGACAACGTCCATTCCGGCATCGCGCGCGCGCACTGCGATCTGCTCAGCGCCATTAGAATGGCCGTCGAGGCCAGGCTTGCCGAGCACGAATTTCAGCCGGCGGCCGAGCTTTCGGGAAACCCGATCCACCTCCGCGCGCAGGTCGTCGAGACCGATCGTCTCGTTGCGCATCGCCTGCCCGACCCCGGTCGGAGCCCGGTATTCGCCGAAGCTTTCGCGCAAGGCAAAGCCCCACTCCCCCGTGGTGACTCCCGCCTTGGCGCAGGCAATCGAGGCGGGCATGATGTTGCGGTTCTCTTTTGCGGCCGCGCGCAGCTCCTTGAGCGCCGCGGTAACTGCGCTCTGGTCGCGGGCGCTGCGCCATGCGGCGAGGCGCGCGATCTGCTCGGCCTCGGCTTCTGGCGAGACGGTGAGCACTGCCTCGGCGGCGCCGGCAAGGGGTGAAATCTCGCTTTCAACGAAACGGTTCACGCCTACGGCCGTCTGCTCGCCGCGCTCGATGGCCTCGACCCGGCGTGTATTGGACTCGACCAGCTGGCGCTTCATGTAGCCCTGCTCAATGGCCGCGATTGCTCCGCCAAGGGCGAGGATATGCGCAAGCTCGTCGCCGGCCGCCTGCTTGAGCTCGGCGACCTTGGCGGCAATGACAGGCGAGCCATCAAAAATATCGCCGTATTCCAACAAATCGGTTTCGTAGGCGAGGATCTGTTGCATGCGCAGCGACCATTGCTGGTCCCATGGCCGCGGCAAGCCGAGCGCCTCATTCCACGCGGGCAACTGCACGGCGCGCGCCCGCGCATTCTTTGACAGCGTGACCGCGAGCATTTCCAGGACAATGCGGGTCACGTTGTTTTCGGGCTGCTGCTCGGTCAGCCCCAGTGAGTTGACCTGCACGCCGTAGCGGAAAAGCCGCTGTTTGGGGTCAGTCACATCGTAGCGGCCGGCGGTAATCTCGTCCCAGAGATCGACGAAGGCCCGCATCTTGCAAAGCTCGGTAATGAAACGAAGCCCGGCGTTGACGAAAAAGGAGATGCGTCCGACGACATCGCCGAAAACGTCTGCCTGGACCGTTCCCGAGGCTTTGACGGCGTCGAGAATGGCGATCGCGGTGGCGAGTGCGAACGCGAGCTCCTGAACCGGCGTCGCTCCCGCCTCCTGCAAGTGGTACGAGCAAACATTCACCGGATTCCATTTCGGCATTTCACGGGTGGTGAACAGGATCACATCCCGCGTCAGCCGCATGGAGGGAGTGGGCGGGAACACATACGTTCCGCGCGCGAGATACTCCTTTATGATGTCATTCTGCGTCGTCCCTTGCAGCCTCTCGCGCGCGATGCCTTGTTCGTCCGCAAGCGCGACATAGAGCGCGAGCAACCATGCCGCGGTGGCATTGATGGTCATTGACGTGTTCATGACCCCGAGAGGAATCCCGGCGAACAGCGTGCGCATGTCGCCGAGATGCGAGATCGGCACGCCCACCTTGCCGACCTCGCCTTTGGCAGCAGGATGGTCGCTGTCGTAGCCAGTCTGGGTCGGCAGATCGAAGGCTACGGAAAGGCCAGTCTGCCCTTTAGCCAGGTTCTTCCGATAAAGGGCGTTGGATTCCTTCGCCGTGGAATGACCGGCATAGGTACGGAAAATCCAAGGCTTATCGTAACAAGGCTTGTCGTGACCAGCCTTGTTGTGACCAGCCTTGTCGTGCGGCCGCTCAGGCGCGTCCGAGAGCTCATGCATGCTGCGGTCCACTTGTTGACCGGCATTGTGCGCCGCACCATATCGCCTTTTTCCGCCGTCAACCAGCGCAGAAGACGCGCCTACCAACTGGTCACAGACAGCTCACCGCGCCAGCGTGGAGCTGCCTGTGATGGCAGGTTGCGGCTAATCTCAGAAACCGCTCAGCGCCTGATAAAGCCGACAATGAGCAAAAGGATGACGGCGCCGATAACGGCGTTGACGATCGAACCGACAAACCCCGCGAACGGAACAAAGCCCAACTTTGTCAGCAACCAGACTCCGATGAACGCTCCAACAATTCCAATAACAATGTTCCATAACAAGCCGAAGCCGAACCCACGCACGATCTGACCTGCCAACCAGCCGGCGATAGCGCCGACAATCAGCATAATGATAATGCTATCTACTCCAACCACGGTCTCCTCCCCTTGCTCCGCAACCGCAGCTCTGACGCGAATGTCGCGCTGCAATGAAAGTACCTTAGCGCCGAACCGTGAAGATGTCAGCTGGAACGCGTGCATTTGGCGTTCCTTAATATTTGGCGTTCGCTGATATTGCGACGCAGCATCAAATACGGCAGACTGCGATGGGGCGATGAACGTGCGGTGACACTTATGCCCGCTCTGGCCGAATCCAAACGTCCGCATGCCCCGTCTCTGAAGGACCAATACGAGATCGGTGAAGTCCCCCCGCTCGGCCATGTTCCAGCGCAGATGCATGCCTGGGCAATCCGCAAGGATCGGCACGGTCCGCCGGAAAGCGCGATGCAGATCGAGACGCTGCCGACGTGGCAGATCGGGGAAGACGAGGTGCTGGTTTACGTCATGGCCGGCGGCGTTAACTACAACGGAATCTGGGCTGGCCTCGGCGTTCCGATATCGCCCCTCGACGTGCACAAGAACCCCTTTCATATCGCGGGCTCGGACGCGTCCGGGATCGTCTGGGCCTGCGGCCCGAAGGTGCGCCGCTGGAAGGTGGGCGACGAGATCATCGTTCACTGCAATCAGGACGACGGCGACGACGAGGAGTGCAACGGCGGCGATCCGCTGCTCTCGCCGTCACAGCGCATCTGGGGCTATGAGACGCCCGATGGATCTTTTGCGCAGTTCTGCCGCGTGCAGTCGCGCCAGCTTATGCCCAAGCCGGGGCACCTCACATGGGAGGAAGCGGCTTGCTACACGCTCACCCTGGCCACCGCATACCGCATGTTGTTCGGTCATCCTCCGCACACCATGAAGCCCGGCGATCACATCCTGGTATGGGGTGCTTCCGGCGGCCTCGGCGTGTTTGGCGTGCAGCTCGCCGCGGCCTCCGGTGCGAATGCCATCGGCATCATCTCCGATGAAAGCAAGCGCGATTACGTCATGCAGCTTGGCGCCAAGGGCGTGGTCAACCGCAGCCAATTCTCCTGCTGGGGTCAGATGCCCAAGGTCGGCACCCCCGAATACGACAGCTGGGTCAAGGAGGCGCGGAAGTTCGGGAAGGCAATCTGGGAGATCACCAGCAAACGCGACGTCGATATCGTCTTCGAGCATCCCGGAGAAGCGACTTTCCCTGTCTCCTGCCTGATCGCGAAACGCGGCGGCATGATCGTCTTCTGCGCCGGCACTTCCGGCTACAACATCACATTCGACGCACGCTACGTCTGGATGCGCCAGAAACGGATTCAAGGCTCCCACTTTGCGCATCTCAAGCAGGCCTCGGCGGCAAATCAGTTCGTCCTCGACCGGCGGATCGATCCCTGCATGAGCCACGTGTTTCCCTGGAGCAAAATTCCATATGCGCACGAGCTCATGCGCACCAACCGTCACCCGCCTGGAAACATGGCGGTGCTGGTCAATGCCCCGCGAACCGGACTGCGAACGCTGGATGACGCGATCGAGGCGGCGGCAGAGTAGAAGCGTTGCACGCGAAGCCGGCGGAGGCCTGCTTGAACATTGCTGAGCGCAGCGATTCCGGCATCAAGCTGCTAGCGCTGTCGCGCGAGGCTGCTCGCGGCGCCGAGAAGCTGCTGGCCGAAGCCATAGCGGCTGTGCGCCAGCGCGTCATGGTCGAAAGCCATCTCGTCGAGCGCCTCTTCGACCGCGAGCAACGTGCATCGCACGGATTGGCCTGGCTGGCGACATATGTCGAGGCGATCCGCCAGCTTTGCGCCTATGCCGAGCGCCTCCACGCCGCCGGCGGTTTAGGGGCAATCGAGGAACTGCTGATCGAGATCGGGATCGGCGAATATCTCGCGCAGATGCAGGGCGGCATCCCCATGAGTCCCGGCGAGATCGTGCGTCCCGCCGATCTCGGGCTTTCCGTGCAAGCCGCGGCTGGCTGTCTTGCCGGACCGGCGGAAGGTCTCATGAATGGCAATACCGGTCGCCGCGCGCGTCTCATCGAGCTCATCCGCGATCGGGGCGATGCGAGCATCGGCGAGTGTGGGCTCGAGGAAACGCTTGCGACCATCCGTGACGAGATGCGCAAGTTCGCCGAGAGTGATGTCGTGCCGCACGCGCAGGAATGGCATCGCAGCAACAGCTACATCCCCTCGGGGATCATTGCCCAGATGTCGGAGCTCGGCGTGTTCGGCCTCACCGTTCCGGAGGAATACGGCGGGCTGAGCCTCGGCAAGGAAGCGATGTGCGTGGTCTCCGAGGAGCTCTCGCGGGGCTATATCGGAGTGGGCTCGCTGGGCACCCGGTCCGAGATCGCAGCGGAACTGATCCTCGCCGGCGGCACCGAGGAGCAAAGGCGCAAATGGCTGCCGAAGATCGCCAGCGGCGAGGTGCTCCCCGCGGCGGTGTTCACCGAGCCGAATGCCGGCTCCGATCTTGCCTCGATCAGAACCCGCGCGGTCCGGCACGGCGATGTCTACCGCATCTACGGCAACAAGACCTGGATCACCCATCCCGTCCGCGCCGATCTGATGACGCTGTTGGTGCGCACCAACCCCGACGAGCCCGGGCATCGCGGGCTCTCCATGCTGCTAGCCGAGAAACCGCGCGGCAGCGACGAGCGCCCGTTTCCCGCAGCCGGCATGTCCGGCAGCGAGATCGAGGTGCTCGGCTATCGCGGCATGAAGGAATACGAGATCGCCTTCGACGGCTTTGAGGTCAAGGCTGAGAACCTTCTGGGGGGGGTGGAAGGACTTGGGTTCCGGCAGCTCATGCAGACGTTTGAGTCGGCACGCATCCAGACCGCCGCGCGCGCGATCGGCGTTGCGCAGGCCGCCATGGAGCAGGCGCTGGCCTATGCTCAGCAACGCCAGCAGTTCGGCGCTCCGATCATCGATTTCCCCCGCGTCGGCGACAAGATCGCGATGATGGCCGCCGAGATCATGATCGCGCGCCAGCTCACCTATTTCGCTGCACGGCAGAAGGATTCCGGCAAACGCTGCGATTTGGAGGCCGGCATGGCCAAGCTGCTCGCCGCGCGCGTGGCCTGGTCCAATGCCGACAACGCCGTGCAGATCCACGGTGGCAACGGCTTTGCTCTGGAGTTCCCGATCTCGCGCATCCTCTGCGATGCGCGCATTCTGAGCATTTTCGAGGGAGCCGCCGAGATCCAGGCGCAGATCATTGCGCGCAGACTGCTCACCGCTGCGAATTGAGCGAGGGGCAAGCGTAGGGCGCAATAGCGCAGCGTATTGCGCCGGTTACCAGCCAAATTGGCGGAATACGCTGCGCTATTCCGCCCTACGCGAAGCGGCAACTCGATCGGGCTCCACGGCGTTGATATTGATCAAAGCGCATGCGCGCGCGCTCCATCGATCATTCTGCCGCCGCGCAATTCGCGCCGTGCCAGGAGAGTTGCATGTCAGTCAAGATCGCTCAAGGTGATTGGGTCGTCGTTTGCGATGGCGCCAAGGCATTGGTGCTGGAGAATGTCGGCGACGAAAAATTCCCCAACCTGAAGACGAAGGAGGTGTTCGAGCAGGAAGATCCGAGGACGCACGAGCAGGGCACCGATGCTCCGGGACGCTCAGTCAACTCGGTCGATGCCAGACGCAGCGCGATGGAGCAGACAGACTGGCACGATCAGGCCGAACATCGATTTTTGCAAAACCTTGCCGGTCATCTCGACGCCGCCGTGAATTCCGGACAGGCAAAATCGCTGATCGTGGTGGCCCCGCCGCGGGCGCTCGGTGTATTGCGCAAGGCTTATTCACATAATCTGCGGTCCGCTTTGCGCGCCGAGATCGACAAGGACCTGGTCAAGCTTCCCGTGCACCAGATCGAGCAGCATCTCGCGGGCTGAGGCGACGCGCGCTCTCTCGCCGGCCTCGCGCGACCTTTCGGATCGAGCAAAAGTGCCCGCGTGCTCTCGGCCCTTGGCCTCGCCCCGGGATGACCTCGAGGCGCCCATTTTTTTGGCCACCGGGCATTCGCCGTAGCGCTCACCTGACCTCGTTTACCCTGACCCACTGGGTTTGAACCGAAGCAGGTGCCGTCGCGACAAATAAGCCGGGAGCCATTGGATACCGTCAAAACCAATGGCGAGGGGGTATCATGCAACCACACAGACGCATCCTGGCGAGCACGGTTCTTGCGCTTATTCTGGGCGCCCCGGTTGCCGCCTTCGCGCAGGGCGCCAACAGACTGGCCGCCACCTTCAACGAACGTTATCCCACCGAGCAGGCGCCAACGCGGATACCTCCTGAGCAGAAACCAACGCAACCGCCGGCCGAGCAGGCTCCAAGCCAGCCGCCCACCGAGCAGAAGCCGGTCCAATCACCTCCCGAGCAGACAGGGACGCAACCACCTGCCGCACGGGCGCCAATGCAGCGGCCAGCGGAAGCGGAGCCCCCTGTTGCGCAGCCGCATCGGCGTCCGGACGCCGCGCAGGCCAAGTACGTCCAGAACAAGTACACAGACAACGTGCGCCCCGCGCGCTCGGCCAACCCACGGCGCGCCCCATCCCGGGTCGTCGTTGTACCGCGTTCGTTCCTGGATGCCGGGACCGAGGTGGAGCCGGGCGAGCGCAAGTTCCTGGATTACGCGTTGCCGCCATTGCACACCCCCATGGACGTGGTCACCAACACAGGGGGTCGTGTGGGCTGGCACAACTCGCCGCTGCCGGGACCATTCTTTCCTATGACCAACTAGATCCGCGGGCGCGGCGGATGACGCCGGCCTCGGGCGGGTTTTAAACCCGCCCCCTTTCGCGCGCCTCGCGCAACTGCGATTTCCCCGGTAAAGTTTCGCCGTGACCGCCACTGCGCCGATCCATCGTCGCACCTTTCTTGCCAGCGTCGCCGCCACAGCTGGTTCGCTTGCGCTGGGTTTCGCCATCCCGCTGGGGCCGCATTCGGCGCACGCAGGAGAAGCCGGGACGGAGATCACGGCCTGGATCGTGATCGCCCCCGACAGCTCCGTCACCATTCGCGTCGCGAAATCGGAAATGGGTCAAGGCGTGTTTACATCGCTCCCCATGCTGATCGCGGAAGAGCTCGAATGCGACTGGAGCAAGGTGAAGGCGGAATTCGCGGCGCCCGAAGAAAACCGCCGGCGCGGACGCGCATGGGGCGACATGTCCACCGGCGCGAGCCGATCGGTTCGCGCTTCGCAGCAGGCGCTGCGCCTGGCGGGAGCAACGGCACGCGAGATGCTGATCGCTGCGGCCGCGGCGCGATGGGACGTGCCTTCCTCCCAATGCCGCGCTCACAGCGGCGTCATTGCCGATCTACCGAGTGGACGCACCCTGACCTTTGGCCAGCTCGCGGCGGCGGCCGCGCGCGAGCGGCCGCCGGAAAACATCAAGCTGAAGGAACCGAGCGAGTGGAGGCTGATTGGCACGCCGCAGAAGCGGCTTGATGTTGACGCCAAGGTACGAGGGGAGCCGATCTATGGGATCGACGTTCGTCTGCCGGACATGCTCTACGCCGCGCTCGTCCAGTCGCCGGTCTTCGGCGGCAAGGTGCGTTCGGTTGACGATTCCAGCCTCGCCCGCATGCAAGGCGTGCGCAAGGTGGTGCAGCTTGAGAACGCGGTCGCCGTCATTGCCGAGGATTGGTGGCGTGCGAAGAAGGCCGTTGAGGCGCTCGACATCATCTGGGACGCGGGTGAGGACGGAAAGGTCACGAGCGAGAGCATCAAGGCGCATTTGCGCGCCGGCCTTGTCTCCGCTGATGGTGAGGCCGGAAGGAAGGACGGCGACGTAGCCGCCGCGCTTTCGCAAATCGACCGCCAGATTGAAGCCATCTACGAGGTGCCCTTCCTTGCCCACGCGACAATGGAGCCGCAGAACGCAACCGCTCACATTCGCGGGGATCAGGTCGAGGTCTGGGTCGGCACGCAACAGGGCGAGGCCGCGCTGGTCGTCGCGGCGGCTGCCGCCGGTGTGCCGCCCGGCAATGTGGTCGTGCACAAGATGATGCTGGGCGGCGGCTTCGGCCGGCGCGGCTTGACGCAGGACTTCGTGACGCTCGCGGTGCAAATCGCCAGGCAAGTGCCGCAGCCGGTCAAGGTGTTGTGGTCACGCGAAGAGGACACGCGCCACGATTTCTATCGCCCCATGGCCATGGCCAGGATGCGGGCTGGACTGGGCGCCGGCGGCGAGCCTCTCGCTTGGCATGTACGCCTGAGCGGCCCGCCTGTGCTTGCCTTGGCGCTCCCAGGACATGTCGACAAACAGATCCAGGAAGGCTTCCTCGACGACATGCCCTACGATGTGCCGAACTTTCTCGTCGAGCACGCGGCACGGCGCACGCACGTCCCCGTCGGCTTCTGGCGCTGCGTGAACCACACGCAGAATTGTTTTTTCAAGGAAGGCTTCATCGACGAGCTGGCGCATGCGGCCAACGAGGATCCCTATCAGTATCGCCGGAGCTTGCTGCGCAACCACCCCCGCGCTGAGAAATTTCTCGCCGTGCTGGATGCTGCTGCGGAGAAGGCAGGGTGGGACACGCCATCGCGCGAAGGATCGGGTCGCGGCATTGCGCTTAACGAGGTCAACGGCACCTACACCGCCGTCGTGATCGAAGCGTCGGTGCGCGAGAAGCTGCAGGTGCACCGCGTTGTCAGCGCCATCGACTGCGGCACCGTCGTCAACCCCCGCACAGTCCAGCACCAGGTCGAGAGCGGGACTGTCTTTGCCCTCACGGCGGCCATCTACGGCGAGATCAGCATCAAGGACGGCAGCGTTGAGCAGTCGAACTTCGATGACTATCCAATGCTGCGCCTCGCGCAGATGCCCAGGATAGATACCGTGATCGTGCCGAGCGCCGGCGCCTGGAGCGGGGTTGGTGAGCCTCCCGTCGCCGCGGTCGCACCGGCTCTATGCAACGCGATTTTTGCGGCAACCGGCAAGCGCATCCGCTCCCTGCCGCTGCGAAAGCATGATCTGAGGAAATCGTGAAGCACACGCGATATACCTCTCCCTTTCAGGGGGAGGTCGGCGAGCAAAGCGAGCCGGGTGGGGGTCACCTGCAACAATCTCCTGCGCGGCGACCCCCACCCGACCGCCTGTCGCTTCGCTCAGGCGGTTGACCTCCCCCTGAAAGGGGGAGGTATTGCGGCCTCACTATCGAAGTTGCCTGCGCGATGTTGTTTGCCGCTGTCGCGTGTCCGGCGGCCGGTGACGCGCTGCGCCCTTATCGCATCGTCGCCGATGCCATTCCCGATTCCCTCACGGGAATGACAGGTGACGTGGAGCGAGGACGCGGCATCGTTGTCAATCGGCAGGTGGGACTTTGTCTCCTCTGCCACAGCGGCCCCTATCCGCAGGAAAGATTTCAGGGGACGCTCGCTCCCGATCTAGCTGGAACGGGCTCGCGCTGGTCGGAGGGGCAACTGCGGCTGCGCATCGTCGATGCCGGCCGCCTCTCGCCAGACACGATCATGCCCCCATATTATCGGGTGGACGGTCTCGTCCGGGTCGCTCCCGCCTTCGCCGGGAAAACCATCCTGACCGCGGAACAAATCGAGGACGTGGTCGCCTATTTGGTCACGCTGCGGGACGGATCGAAACCATGACGGACATTGCCAGCCCCCACGCGACCCGCCGCCGCTTCCTCACGCATTCTGCGGCGCTTGCCGGCGGCGTGCTCGCCTGCGGCCTCGCGCTGCCGCTCACCATCAGGCCCGCGGTGGCGACCCCGGAAACGATGCGCAGCGCCATCAGGAAGGTCGTTGGCGAAGCAACCCTGCACAAGGGCAGAGTCAAGCTTGATCTGCCCGCGCTGGTTGAGAGCGGCAACGTGGTATCGGTCTCGGTTTCGGTCGAGAGCCCGATGACCGCGGCCGATCACGTCAAGGCGATCCATATTTTCAACGAGAAAAATCCGCTGCCCAATATCATCGGCGTGCGACTTGGCCCACGCGCCGGCCGTGCCGGCTTCACCACACGTATCCGGCTGGCCGATAGCCAGACCGTGACGGCCATTGCCGAGCTCAGCGACGGGTCGTTCTGGACGGACGGCGTTGAGGTGATCGTCACCTTGCCGGCCTGCGTGGAGACGCTGTGATGGCCCGCACGATCATCAATGTCCCGGCAAAGGTACGGCGCGGCGACATCGTCGAGATCAAGGCGCTGATCCAGCACGAGATGGAATCCGGGTTTCGCGTTCGACAGCATGGGCAAGGTATTCCCGCGCGACATCATCACGGATTTCGTGTGCAAATATAACGGCGAGGAAGTCTTTCGCGCCGACTTGCATCCGGCGGTCGCCGCCAATCCGTTCTTTGCTTTCTCCACCATCGCGACGGAGAGTGGAAACATCACTTTCGAATGGACGGGCGACAACGGCTTCTCCGCATCAGCATCGCGCAATATCACGGTCGAATGACGTCGACCGCCATCATTGCCCTCCTTGCAACA
Source organism: uncultured Alphaproteobacteria bacterium (assembly GCA_963841105.1). Taxonomy (GTDB): domain Bacteria; phylum Pseudomonadota; class Alphaproteobacteria; order Rhizobiales; family Xanthobacteraceae; genus VAZQ01. The sequence continues at coordinate 190,112 of CAWJCB010000028.1, read as the reverse complement.
ATGCTCGGTGCCCACGCGATCGCTGGAGAAATTCCGCTCGGCGAGCGTAAGTCCAGCTACGATCTCATGACGGCGGACACCCGCGCCATGCAGGACGACGACACCTCCAATCCAGCCATGCTATGGGTGCTCGACGGCGAGGCGCTGTGGAACCGCAGGCCGGAAGAGAGCGGCAAATCATGCGCCGACTGTCATGGCGATGCGCGCGCGAGCATGGCAGGCGTCGCGGCACGATACCCCGCATTGGACAAAGCGCGCGGACGGCCGGTCGATCTGGAGCAGCGCATCAATATCTGTCGTGCCGAGAAGCAGAAAGCCACGCCCTTGCCGTTCGAAAGCAAGGAGCTGCTCGCGCTCACCGCCTACATCGCCATGCAGTCGCGCGGCATGCCCATCGAAAGCAAGCCGGATGAGGCCCTCAAACCATTTCTTCAGGCAGGCCGCGACATGTTCAATCTGCGACAAGGTCAGCTCAACCTCTCCTGTGCGCAATGCCACGACGATCATTGGGGAGAAAAGCTCGCCGGCGCGCCCATCCCGCAAGGGCATCCGAACGGCTACCCGCTCTACCGCCTGGAATGGCAAACCGTGGGATCGCTGCAGCGCCGGCTGCGCAACTGCCTCGCCGGCATGCGCGCCGAGCCTTATGCCTACGGCGCGCAGGAATACGTGAACCTGGAGGTTTATCTGATGTGGCGCGCCCGCGGCATGACGGTTGAGACTCCGGCGGTACGGCCATAATCAATTAGCGGACGAGCAAGTGAATGCCAATGTAGCGGCGGGTTTGCAACCCGCCGCTACAAAAGTTAGAGGCGCATCGTCACGGAGAGATCGAGCATGGTGTCATTTGTGGTACTGACTTTCGCGGTCATGGTTGCGTCCATCTCAGGTTCAGCTGCGCAGGCACAAGCACCTGTCGAGCGCGGGCGCTATCTCGTTGAAGGCATTCTGACCTGCGGCAACTGCCACTCGCCACGCGGACCAGGCGGCGTGGTCGATGCAGCCCGACTCTATTCCGGCGGGCCGCAGACCTGGGATGAGCCTCCTTTCACCGTGAAAGGCTCGAATATCACGCCCGACATGGAGACCGGGATCGGCAAATGGAACGAGGAACAAATCCGACGCGCCATTTCGGAGGGCGTCCGTCCCAGCGGCGTGCGCCTGGCACCGATCATGCCGTACGCGTTCTACAAGGCATTCACCCCGGCCGATCTCGACGCCGTGATCGCCTATATCCGTTCGGTGCCGCCGGTGCGCAATGATGTGCAGCCTCCCCTCTACAAGGCGGCGCTGACATGGGATACCCCTGCGGGCGCCGAGAAGCCCCCGTCCGAAGCCGACCTGCGCGATCCGGTCAAGCGCGGCTTCTATCTGGTCACGATCGGACACTGCATGGAGTGCCACACGCCGATGGTGAACGGCCGTCGCGACCTCGCCGGCAGCCTTGGCACGGGCGGCTTTAAATTCCCCGGACCGTGGGGTGAGTCGACATCGCGCAATATCACCTCGCATAAGGAGAAAGGTATCGGCGCCTGGAGCGACGCGGAGATCAAGCGCGCCATCACTCAGGGCGTGCGCCCGGACGGGAGCCGGCTCAAGCCGCCAATGGGCTTTGACTGGTATGCCCGCATGAACGAGACTGACCTCGATGCCGTCGTTGCATATCTGCGCACGGTGCCGCCGAAGGAGTGAACCCCTGCGATCGTCATCGCCGTGCTTTTCACGGCTATGAGGTGCGCAATCGAGCGCGGGCGCGTACTCTGCGAAGCCATCGCGCCAGGCTTGACGGCGTAACGCGACTCACCGATTAAACGTCAATCATCCAAAACCTTGCATCGGACCCGCCGCATACGGCAATCGACCGTTCTGTGATGCACAGCACTTTGGCCGCACCATCCTTTTGCTAGGGTCATGCGGTGCAAAGACGGTGTGTGTGTGACATGAGAACGCAACCAAAGCGCAAGGCATCCATACGGTGGCCGGCATATTTCCGCTTGCAGGCGAAGACATGCCTGCACCTCGCCGGCAAGGCGACAGAGCACTGGGTCGTCGTTTCGCTGACGGAGCGAGCGGCGGAGTTCCTGGAGCTCGCCGATCGCGCCGAGCTGTCGATGTCGCCCGCGCAGGCTTATCGAATTGGCCGCCGGTAAGGGAGGTCTACCGCCATACGGCGCCCCGCACCCGGTCGCGAGACCTCGCGACCGGGACCAGACATTGTGACGCAATAAGACTAAGCTCGCTCCACCTCAACTTCGGTGTCGTTGTAACAGGCGCCCTGCGCCAGGTCGGCGCGAGCATCGGCTGAGACCAGGGCGCTGATCGTCTGCCCGGTCGTGCTGGTCGAGAGCCATGCGCCCTTCTCCGATGCCACGACGCCGGGCGCTACGGCATCGGTGATCCGCAGCGGCAGGATCACCGCCCCGAGGTCGTTCCACACCTTCACGAGCTGCGCAGCTTCGAGGCCCCGCACACGCGCGTCCTGTGGATGCATGATGAGAAGGGGGGCTTGCTCGCGCTCCCTGTCAGTGCCGAGCAGCGTCGAGGAGATGCGCTTGTTCGAGGCAGGCGAGACAAGGGCGAGCGGAAACCTGTTTGCGCGCGATCGAAAACCGGGCAACCGCGCCTGCGCTCCCCAACGCGCGCCCAGGAGATCAGAGGCGAGCTCGATCTTTCCTGACGGCGTGGCCGGCATGACATTGTGAAAGAGCGCCAGAGGTTGCCGATCGGGCGAGGCCATGCGCAAGGCCTCGTTGGTCGCGATCTCGCTCGGCTTGATGCCACGCAGGCGCGGATGCGCGCCGTCGATCGCATCGTCCATCAGCTCGCGGTCGCTCGCCTTGAAGCACGCATCGTTGAATCCGAAGCGCGCGGCCAGTCGCCGGAAGATCTCGGGTATTGGGGAGCGCTTCGCCGGGAGGCGCAATGACGGCCTCGGCCCGTTGCAGCCAGTGATGGCCGTAGGCGGGATAGAGGTCGTCGCATTCGAAATGCGTGGCCGCCGGCAGCACGACGTCGCAGTGCTGCATGCTTTCGGTCATGGCGACCTCGATGCCGACCACGAAAATGTCCTCACGCCGGAGTCCCCGCTTCATCCGGTTCTGGTCGGGATGCACCACGATGGGGTTATGATTGTAGATGAACAGAGCGCGCAGCGGCGGATCGATGTCGTCGCGTTCGAGGTGCCGGCCGACGTCCAGGATATTGAGCGTACGCGTACCCTGCGGCAGAAGATCGGGCCGCGTCAGCTTGGCCGGAGTTTTCGGGAAAGCAAAACGGGCGGCGAGCACAATGCCGCTCTCACGCCCGAGCTTGCCAAGGAGCGCGGGCAGCGCGATCGCCGCGCGAATGCCGCTGCCGCCGTTGCGTCCGCGCTCGAGGCCGTTTCCAGGCGCAACCACCAGCGGCTCCGATTCCGCCATCCAGCGGGCCAGAAGGCGAATGTCCACGGCGCGCAGGGCGCATGCCTCGGCGGCTTTTTCCGGCGGCCATTCGCGAGCAAGCGCCATGAACTCGTCGTAGCCGCTCACGTGACGCGCAATGAAATCGCGGTCGTGAGCGCCGAGCTTTTCCAGCTCGACGGCGAGCGCAAAACCCAGCAGCACGTCGGTGCCGGGTCTTGACGCGAGATGGAGATCCGCCTGCTCGGCGATTTTGCTGCGCAGCGGATCAACGACCGCGAGCCGACCACCCATGCGCCTCGAAGCATGAATCTTGCGCACGAGGTGCAGGTTGGTGACGGTGGCGTTGTTGCCCCACACAATGTTGAGCTTGGCGGCGGCTGCCGCCTCGGGGCCGATGCCGGGGACCTCGCCATAGGTCCCCGCCCATGCTTCGCCCCTCACCATGCCGCACAGGGCACCGCGATAGAGCTGCGTCGCACCAAGCTTGTGGAAGAACCGCAAGGACATGCTGTCGTAGGCGAGCATGCCGTGCGGCCCGGCGTAGTTCAGCGGCATGACGGCTTGCGGGCCCCATCGGGCGATGACCTCGGTGACGCGCTTATGGATGACGTCGAGCGCCCGCTCCCAGCTCACCGGCTCGAACTTGCCTGATCCGCGCGAACCGGTGCGAATCAGCGGCGCTTGCAGCCGGGCTGCGCCGTGCACGAAATCGGCCGTGTGATGCGCCACCTTGTTGCAGATCACAGCGTCCGTGTACGGCAGCGCATGCGAACCGCGCACCTTGACGATGCGCTTGTCCGCCACTGTCACTGTGAGGCTGCAGGTGTCCGGACAATCAAGAGTGCACACGCTCGCCCGCTCGAATGTGCTCATCTGCGGCTCCGTGCGGAAGGAACGTCGTCTTGCAATCGCTGCCATTCCAGCACGCGGAACCTGGAATGACGCGACATCGGGAGGCAGACACGGCGTACCTTACCCGGCAGAGCAGGGCAATCGCATATGGCGGGCAACGCACTCGGTGTACGTCCCCTTTCCGGTTCCTTTCAGGGGGCGGTATATGAGGGGTCAACAGCATCGAACGCTCTATGGAGATAACGAGATGGATGCGTTCATCTGCACGGCCTGCGGCACACAATATCCGCCGAGCGCAGCGCCTCCGCCGCAATGCACGATCTGCGAAGAGGAACGGCAATACGTTCCGCCGCGCGGGCAGACCTGGACCACGCCCGCGGCGCTGGCGGCTGGCCATTTCAACGCCTACCGCGAGCACGAGCCCGGCATCATCGGCATCGGCACCCAGCCGTCTTTTGCGATTGGCCAGCGCGCGCTGCTTGTATGCACGGCCGCCGGAAACGTCTTGTGGGACTGCATTTCAATGGTGGATGCGGCGACCGTCGCCCTGATCAACGGACTGGGCGGCCTCAAGGCAATCGGCATATCGCATCCGCACTTCTACACGAGCATGGTGGACTGGAGCCGGGCGCTCGGCGGCGTCCCGATCACTCTGCATGCGGCCGACCAGGGCTGGATCATGCGGCCGGACCCCGCCGTTGCGCTATGGGAAGGCGAGACACTCAAGCTCCTGCCCGATGTGACGCTCGTGCGTTGCGGCGGACATTTTCCTGGTGGAACCGTGTTGCATTGGTCCAAAGGAGCGGCCGGACGCGGCGTCCTGTGCTCGTCCGACATTGCCACGGTGACAACGGATCGCAAATTCCTGAGCTTCATGCGCAGCTACCCCAATCTCATCCCGCTCTCGGGAAAGCAGGTCGATGCAATCGCCGCGGCGCTCGCGCCATTCAATTTCGATGCGATCTATGGGCATTATTTCGACCGCGTCATCCCGACGGATGCGAAACGCATCTTCGACGTCTCGGTCAAACGTTACATCGCCGCGATCAATGGCGCCTACGAGAACGAGTAGGTTGGGTCGAGCGCTTTCTTGCGAGACCCAACACCTGCGAATGCCGCACCATTGTTGGGTCTCGTGAAGAACTCGACCCAACCTACAAAATTGCAATCGATGTCACGCCTGCGTGCCGTGGAAGTCCGCCGTTGGCGGAGGGCCCCAGACGCTGGTTTGTCCCGGCGTCCAGCGCTTGGGCCGTTGCGGGGTGTCGTGGTGCCACGGACGCGGCTCGAAATAACCGAGCTCCTCATCCTTCATCTGATCGAGCTCGCAGAAAAGCTCCACCATTTGCGCGTCCGAGTTGCGATGATAGATCGCGACGTTGTGGCCGGGGCCATGCCGCAGCGGCCCCCAGATGATGGGCATCTTCTTCTGTCCCATGAGCTCGCATGAATTTTGCAGATGCATGAAATCCTTGAGCTCGAAGGCAATGTGATGGAGCTTCACCTCCGGGCCGGTGAAGAAGTTCACGGTGTGATGATCGGGGTTGCAGCGCATGAAGCAGAAGAAATCGCCAATCCAGTCCGACACTCGGAAGCCGAGCACCTTCTCGTAGAAGGCGACGGTACGCTGGATGTCGGGGGTGAAGAAGGCGACATGGCCGAGCTTGAGCGGCCCAATGCCGAGGACCTGCTCATGCTTGCCGAGATAACTCCACTCCTTGAATAGCTCGATGATCGTGCCCTTGTCGTCGGCGAATGCCAGCACCTGGCCGACGCCGGGAATCGAATCGTTGCGCATCTCGCTGCGCACGCCATCCTTGGCAAGCTCGCTGGCCAAGTCGCCGAAATCGGAATTGGGCGCGACTTCGAAGGAAAGCTTCGCGCAGTGCGCCCGATCGGACTTGTTGAGGGCGATCACCAATTGCCCGATCTTTGTAGCGAGAAAGGCGCGGTCCTTCTCGCGCTCCGCCACGATCAGCCCCATGAATTTTTCGTAGTATGCGATCGCTTTATCCAGATCGGGCGTCTCGAAGGTGGCATGTCCAATTCGCCTCGGCCTGATCATGGTTTCTCCTTGTCGTCATGCGCCTTAGTTCGCGACTATACTCAATTGCGATGTGCAAGATGAGATGGTTGTACGCCACTTGCGCTCTGCCGTAGGGCGGAATAGCGAAGCGTATTCCGCCGACCCCGCCCGCCTGCGGCGCAATACGCTGCGCTATTGCGCCCTACGCCCCGCCAGGGAGGAACGACGAAATGGCTGACTATAAGCTCGCGACCTACCAGTCCTCCGACGGTCCGCGCGCCGGTCTCGTCGTCGAGGACAGGATGTTCGATGCGGCGAAGACCACGCGCAATCCCGCCTATGCCAGCGTTCTCGGCATTTTGCATGACTGGCGAAGCGCGCAAAGCGCTTTGCGCAAAGCCGCCGTGAGCGCCGGTAAGGGCAAAGACAAAGGGCTGCCGCTCGGGCGCGTCAGGCTTTTGGCTCCAGTGCGCTGGCCATCGGCGATCTATTGCGCCGGCGCCAATTACGCCGATCACGCCGCCGAGATGGCGCGGCACATGAACCGGCCGCCGGACCCGGACCCCCATAGCCAGGGCCTCAAGGCGTGGCATTTCATGAAGGCAGCGCGGACGCTTGCCGATCCTGGCGCGAGCGTGAAGATTTCGGGCGTCTCGGATGAGGTGGACTGGGAAGTCGAGCTCGCCGCCGTGATCGGGCGCAAGGCGAAGGACGTTGCCCAGGACAAGGCCCTCTCCTATGTGGCCGGATATACAGCTGCCAACGACCTCTCCGCGCGCGACCGTGGCCGCCGCGCCAATATCAGCGACACATCCGTGTTCAAAGCAGACTGGATCAAGCACAAGTCGTTCGACGGCTCCTGCCCACTCGGTCCGTGGATCGTGCCGGCGAGCGACATCGGCGACCCGCAGAACCTCGGCCTCAAGCTGTGGGTGAACGATGTTATAAAGCAGGATTCCAATACCAAAGACATGATCTTCAATGTCGCCGAGCAGATCGAGCGTCTGTCCAATGCAATGACGCTCTATCCAGGCGACCTCATCCTCACCGGCACCCCGGCGGGTGTTGGCTCGGCGCGCGGCGAGTTCCTCAAGCCGGGAGATGTCGTGAAGATCTGGATCGAGAAGATCGGGACATTGACGACCAGGGTCGCTTGATCGATATAATTAAATTGGGGACGCCCTCGCAGGCGCGTTTGGAAAACAGAAACCAAGGAGGCGGGGCGCAATGGCCGAGCAGTATGTCGGCAAGATTGCCGAGTTTTCGGATGGCGACCGCCGGATCATTTTCGCGGGCGACAAGGAGATCGGCGTGTTCCGTCACGAAGGGCAATTCTACGCCTACAGCAATTATTGCCTGCACCAGGGCGGACCCGCTTGCGAGGGGCTCACCATCGCCAAGGTCGAGGAGCGGCTGCTGCCGGACAAAACTTCGCTGGGCCTGTATTTTTCCGAGGACGAGATGCACTTCGTGTGCCCGTGGCATGGCTACGAGTACGACATGAAAACGGGGGAATGCGTTTCCGACCGGAAGCTCAAGCTGCGTAAGTTCAAGGTGGTGGAAAAAGGCGAGGAGGTCTATGTCCTCACCTGAAATCGCTGGCGCGCCCGAATCCAATAACGGCTTGGCGGATTCGCTTTCGGCCGAGCGTCTTGCCGTGAACATCGAGCAGGCGCTTGCCGGCGGCCGGCGCGATATCCTCACACCGGAGGCTCTGCAGGCGCTGATGGCGGCCGTGTGCAAGACCTACGCGGCGCAGGTCGAGGCGGGCGATGCACTTCTGCCGCTGCCGCAACGCGGCGGCGTCACGGCCACCGAAGTCATGATCACGGCGAGCGGCCTGCTCAAGGCCGCAAACCTTGCGGTATTCGAGTTGGGCATGTGGCAGAGCTGCACCGGCCGCTGAAGCGGAGCGTGTCGCGCAGTCAAAAGGAAAACTCAGGAGCTCAAACATGGACCTCATTGCTGAACGCGGCCGGCGCATCTCCGTGGACGAGCTCAATACAACGCGACTTCTCGCGCACGCGCGCAAGCAGGCGGTGCAACGCAAGCTCGATGATATGCTCATTGTCGATGTGGATGCGCACCATTACGAAAACGAGCACTACAACGACATCCTGCCCTACATGGAGAACGAGGTTTTCAAGCAATGGACCATGGGCGGGCGCGCGCAAACCGAACGCGGCGCCATCGTGCCAACCAATGCCGGTTTCATCCAGGACATGGGCGGGCGGGTGACTCGCTATCCGCTGCGCCGCTCGGAGAAGACCGAGAACGGCAAGCACCGCGACGTGCAGCTTGGGGAGCGCTGGATGGACGCGATGAGCGTCGATTATTCCTGCCTCTTTCCGACCGGCATGCTCAATATCGGCATGCACCCGCAGAAGGAGATGGAGATCGACCTGTGCTGGGCGTACAACCGCTGGGTCACTGAGAAGGTGCTGCCGGAAGCGGACGGACGCATGTACTCCATGCTGTGCCTGCCGTTCTCGGATCCCGCCGCATGCGTGCGCCACGTCGAGACCTTTGGCGGCCGCAAGGGAGTCACCGGCTTCATGGTGACGACAGTGCGACACCTGCAGGTCAACGACAACGCCTACATGAAGCTCTACAGCAGCTTGGAGGAGCGCGGGCTCGCGCTTGCCTTCCACTCCGGGCCGAACTGGAACGAGCCGGTGTTCCGGGCCTGCAACCGTTTCATCTCCGTGCACGCCCTCGGCTTTGCTTTCTACAACATCCTGCACTGCACCAATTGGGTCATCAACGGCATGGGGGAGCGCTTTCCCAAGCTGCCGGTAATCTGGGTCGAGTTCGGCCTTGCCTGGGTGCCGTTCCTTATGCAGCGGCTCGATCATGAATACATGATGCGCCCGTCGGAAGCCCCGCTGCTCAAGAAGAAGCCAAGCGACTACATGCGCGACATGTACTACTCCAGCCAGCCGATGGAGGTTCAGGACCGGCAGGCGCTGGAGTGCACGTTGCGCATGATCAACGCCGAGACCCAGCTGCTTTATTCCTCCGATTATCCGCACTGGGACTTCGACCTGCCGAGCGTCATCTACGATCTCCCATTCCTCTCCGAGAAGGCGAAGCACAATATTCTCGGCGGCACGGCGGCGCGCCTGTTCAAGCTGCCGCCGCGCAACGAGAAGCAGAAGGAAAGCCTGAAGAAATTCGGCAACCTTGCCGCCTAAGCGGTAGGGGCGGGTTTCAAACCCGCCCTCCCTTTGATTACGCGCATGCTGCGTGCAAGGGGCGGGTTTCGAACCCGCCCCTACAGTTATCTGAGTGCGCAGCTTATCTATCGAGCTACCCAATTATGCTGCTGATGCGAGGAGACGCGTTGGTGGATGCCCCCACACTTATTTCAGCGCCGGAGGCAACGGGGCAAGCGGACAACCTGATCGAGGTGCGCTTGACCGCGATCCGGTATGCGGCGCGCGATACCAACATCTATGCGCTCACGCGCCTGGACGGCAAAAAGCTGCCCGCCTACGCGCCCGGCGCCCACATCGACGTGCATCTGCCCAACGGGATCATCCGGCAGTATTCGCTGCTCGAAGCCGAACCCGATCTGTCGCACTATACCATCGCGGTGAAGCGCGATCCGGCAAGCCGAGGTGGATCGCGTTGCGTGCACGATGAGTTGCGCGTGGGCAAGACGCTCAATATCAGCGCGCCGCGCAACAACTTTCCGCTGGTCGAGAATGCCGGCCATATTGTTCTCTTCGCCGGCGGCATCGGTATCACGCCGATCTGGTGCATGGTGCAGCGCCTTGAAAGCCTCGGCCGCTCGTGGAAGCTCTATTATGCCTGCCGCTCGCGCTCGGACATGGCGTTCCTGCATGCACTCGAAGGAATGAGCTCGTCGCAGTTCCACTTCGACGACGAGAGCGCGGGAAAATTCCTCGACGTAACCTCCATCATTGGCGAGACCCCGAAGGATGCGCACCTTTATTGTTGCGGTCCTACACCTATGCTCAACGCATTCGAAGCTGCCACGGCGAGCTGGCCGCGCGACCAGATCCACATCGAATATTTCACGCCCAAGCAGGAGTTGGCCAAGACCGGCGGCTTTGTCGTCGAGCTCGCACGCTCAGGACAGCAATACATCATCCCGGAAGGAAAGAGCATCCTCCAGGTCCTGCTCGATGCCGGCGTTGACGTGGACTATTCCTGCGAGCTTGGCATCTGCGGAGCCTGTGAGCAGCGCGTGATCTCGGGAATGCCCGACCACCGCGACGCCATTCTGACCGAGGAGGAGCAGGCCGCGAACACCAAGGTGATGATCTGTTGCGCCGGCTGCAAGAGCGAGCGGCTGGTGCTTGATTTGTAGCGCGGCTGTAGGGCGCAATAGCGCAGCGTATTGCGACGCTATGCGGTGAGGCCGGCGGAATACGCTTCGCTACAGCGCCCCGCGGTCGCGCACATTCCATTCCGTGATAGCCGCCCAGGCGGCGATTGCCGCAAGCAGAGCGGAGATAAGGGCGTTGTAGCCGGCGAGCGAAAGACCGAGAAAGCGCCAGGCCGCCTCGTCGCAGCGCACGACGCTGATCGACTTGAGCTTGTCGGCGAGAGCGCCGCCAGCGCCGAGATCACTCAGGCTGCCGGAGCATTCCTGCGGACCCACCCACCATCCCCATTCCACGCCGGAATGATAGATGCCGAGCCCCGTATTCCAGAGCATGCCGGCGGCAATGGCGATGAGGGCGCCGATCAGCACCTTGCGCGATGCGCCGGCCTGATCGCCGAGCGCAACCATCACCGCGAGCGGGACCGCGAAATAATAGGCGTAGCGCTGCTCCAGACAGAGCGGGCATGGATTGAGGCCAACGCCGTACTGGAAGAACCAAGCCCCCAGAATGGTCGCGGCGCCCACGACGGCAATCGCGGTTGCAGCGGAAAGAACGGGGCGCGATGCAAGCATGCTGCCGGTCATTTGCCGCATGGTGCGGTCAGTCCTCCGCAACGGTTCGGAATGAGAATCATATATATCGCAAGGGCGGCGATGACACGGGGCGCGCGCGTTCACATTGTCATGGCGTTGACCCCCCTCCCTCCGCCGCTATGATCCGCGCCGCTGGCCCGTGTGGCGGAATTGGTAGACGCGCACGACTCAAAATCGTGTTCCGCAAGGAGTGGGGGTTCGATTCCCTCCACGGGCACCAGGCTGCAGCTATCACCGATGCAGATGGTGGTTCCGAAATGTGGGAAGAGGCCGATCCATTCCCGTGCAGGAGAAATCTGCGCTGTGCCGATGCGGTCGCTCGAAGAAAAAGGCGTTGTTGGCGCCTGTAGGACGCCTGCTGCGGACACTAATTTAGTGTGCTGTTTCCGAGATTCTGCGCGGACGGCGTAAGCGAAAAAACCGGACGGTCCGCAAGCTTTCTGTAGAGCGTGTTGACGTGCTCTCGTTCCGAACCGTCTGGTCGCAATCGAGGGGTCATTGATCTCCGTCGCAGACCTTGACCATCGCGCAGACCGGCTTTTTGCAGATCGACAAATCCTGCTCTGCCGGGCTGTTACAGGGAAAGTCGGTGTTCTTATGACATTGCTTTGCCATGTGGCAGTGCTTCGGATAGCCCGGCTTCCACGCATAGGCTGATGTGCTCGATGCGAGAATACCTGCCGCGAGCGCGATTACAGACAGTGTACGCATAGTTTCTCCTTTTGTTTTGGCCTCGTGATACGAGGCTCTTTGACCATTGGTCGCAGTTGTTTGTGGGCGCGTTCACACCGCGAGCGTGCTGGCTGTCACAGTTTGTCGGCTTTTATGCCGGCGCGCCAACGAGAGATCGTAACTCCGGCCCTCGGGTCATGGCGGCTGAAGGCTGCTTATGGTACGCAAAAGAGCGATGCTGAAGAACCGCGCGGACGCGCTTTATGTCTGTGCTGATCCCCTCATCAACGCCAATCGCATTCGCATCGTCACCTCGGCGCCAGTGCACGGCTGCCGACCGTTTTTGGCAGCGACATGGCCTGCCACCGCGGATGGATCGGGGCTTGCCGTGGTCCTGACGCGGTACGAAACCCGCCGACATCCCGGTCGAGCAGCCGACCAAATTCGAGTTCATCCTCAACTTCAAGACCGCCAAGGTGCTGGGCCTGGACGTGCCTTCCCATCTCCAGCAACTCGCCGACGAATGACGGATTTCTACCGACAGTCTTTGCTGCACTGCATGAGTTTGGATTTAGATTTGGTCGTTGTGGGCCTTTCAGTTTATAACCCCAAAGCAGTCATGCAGCGAGACATGGTCCAAGCTAACCATGCCCATCCTCGCCACACTCACAGTGCTTCAGCTGTCTTCTGCACCATTGTCGGAGGGATGCGACGCGTCGAGCTGCTCCACAGTTCAGTTCCCCCGGTCCACTGCGAAGTAGGCCGCGCCCCCCTGACCGCGACACGCCAATTTGGGTAGGATGCGGTGGGGTCCTCGAACCAGTGGGCGCACACGTGCGGTTCAATCATTTAAGGCGGCGCGAGTTTGTCACGCTTTTCGGCGGCGCGGGAGTTGCATGGCCGCTTGCGGCGCGCGCGCGGCAGCAGGCGCTGCCGGTGATCGGGCTTCTCAGCACGAGATCGCCCGATGTGAGCGCCCATCGAGAACAGCTTTCGTTCGATCGCTGACAAACAGCGACAGTCATGCCCGAATATATCGATCCCGCCACAATCCTGCGCCGGCTTCCGTATCAAGGACTGGTTACGTTCTGGCGCGCACCTCACATGCAGGACCTTGGCGCCGTCGATGTTGCTGTCTACGGCGTGCCGTTCGATGCGGGCACCTCCAACCGGCCCGGTGCGCGATTTGGCCCGCGCGCGATCCGCGAACAGTCCTGCTACGTCGGCCTGTATGATCAGTGCTGGCCAAACGATTATGCATTCAAGGACCGATACCGCCTGATCGATTACGGTGACGTTGCGTCATTCCCAGGGCGCACCGAGGATATGGTCTCTGCTGTGGAGGCAACCGTGTCGAATTTGGTGCAAAACAACGTGGCCTCGTTGGGTCTGGGGGGAGATCATCTTACGAGCTATCCGGCACTGAGGGCGCACGCCAAGAAACATGGTCCGCTTTCGCTGATCCATTTCGATGCCCACGCCGATTTAACGGAAGCCCCCCATTTATTCCATGGCAGCATGTTTGGCGTCGCAGTGCAGGAAGGTCTGATCGACCCCGATGCTTCGATCCAGATCGGCATCCGGACACCGTTGCCGCCCAGCCCGAAGCTACATGTGCTCACGGCCGATCGGTGCTTGCGCATGGATGGCAAGGCGATCGCGGACAGGATCGTGGAAGTGGTCGGCACCCGGAAGTGCTATATCACGCTAGATGTCGATGCGATGGACCCTGCGTATACCGGCGGCACGGGAACACCGGCGCCCGGTGGGCTGACATCAGCGTTGCAGCGAGAAATCCTGTGGCACTTGAAGGGCGTCAATGCTATCGGCGGCGACGTTGTCGAGGTGTCGCCACCATACGATGAAGCTGCCAAGACCGCGATCGTGGGCGCGATCGTCGCGATGGACATCTTGCATATTCTGGGGGAGGCAAGAAACGCCGGCCGCTAAAAAGAGTTCGTTGTTAGAGGGATCAGGTGAAGCCACCCCCTCGGAGCCTCCGTCGCTCGCTCGCCCGATGTGGTGAGCGACGGTGGCGGAGAGGGGTGCTGCGGACAAGCCGTGGCATGAGTAAGTTCGTGACATCAGCGTCCGGGCTGTTCACGGCGATTCTGATCTTCAATCGATCGGCCCACCTGTTGGGCTGGTTCAGGCTGGCGGCAACAATCACTCCTATCACCGATGCTGCGATCGTTTTGCGGCACCGCGGAACAAAGACCGCTGCTTTCGCTATCCACGGCGCAACGGCCGGCGTGATGGTCATCGTCAGCGGACTTCTTCTGTTGGGCTAGAGCCGGCTTTGGACTGTCTATTGCGCGCGAAGGATTGCGATGGCTCTCATGAGCTCGTCGATGATTTCAAGGACCGAAGCAAGGTGTGGGGGGATTCGATTCCCTCCACGGGCACCAGATCGTGCACCAAGCCGGCATTGCCGGATCCGAGCAAAGGCAGGTCGAGCGATGGCGGCCTCGCCGGTCCAGCTGCAACGTGATAAGTAACGGCCTGATTGAGGATATCGCCCAGGGAACCAAAGAGGAGCCAAAGGTGGGCGCGCCGGCACAAGCCTTCGAGGACGCGAACGATCTCGCCGCGCTGATGCGTGATATCGGGACGCAAGCGAGGCAAGCATCGCGTGTGCTCGCGCTCGCATCGACCGGCCAGAAGGATGCGGCGCTCGGCGCCATGGCGCAGGAGTGCCGCGCGCGCGAAGGCGATATTCTCGCGGCCAATGCGCACGACCTCGCGGAGGCCAAGGCGTCCGGCGCCAACAAAGCCTTTCTCGATCGACTCGCACTTGATGCGAACCGGGTCGCGGCAATGGCGGACGGGATTGCGGTGGTGCGCGATCTTGCAGATCCCATTGGACGCGTGATGGAGCGCTGGACCAGGCCCAACGGCATGAGCATCGAGCGGGTGCGTGTGCCGCTCGGCGTCATCGGCATCATCTATGAAAGCCGGCCAAACGTCACGGCCGATGCGGCAGCTCTGTCGCTCAAGGCGGGAAATACCGCAATCCTGCGCGGCGGATCGGAGAGCTATCGCAGCAACAGGGCGATCCACGCGGCGCTCATCGCCGCGCTGCGCAAAGCGGGTCTGCTGGAGGCTGCGATCCAGCTGGTGCCGACGCGCGAACGCGCGGCGGTGGGAATGATGCTTGCGGGTCTCCATGGCGCCATCGACGTGATTGTTCCGCGCGGCGGCAAGAGCCTCGTGGCGCGCGTGCAGGAGGAAGCCCGCGTGCCGGTTTTTGCACATCTCGAAGGCATCTGCCACGTCTACGTGGACCGCGCGGCGAAGCTCGACATGGCCAAGGCGATCGTGCTCAACGCAAAGATGCGGCGCACCGGCGTGTGCGGCGCCGCCGAGACGGTTCTCGTCGATGCGGCGGCGGCGCCTTCGCACGTTGCAGCGCTGGTGACCATGCTGCTCGATGCGGGCTGCGAAGTGCGCGGCGACGAGACGACGCGCGCGGTCGATGCACGGGTCAAGCTGGCCGCAGAGGAGGACTGGTTGACCGAATATCTCGATGCCATCGTTTCCGCCAAGGTGGTCGACGGCGTCGAGGGGGCTATCGCGCACATCGAACGCTACGGTTCACACCACACCGATGCGATCGTCACCGAGGACAACGCCGCGGCGGAGAAATTCCTGCGCGAGGTCGATTCTGCGATCGTGCTGCACAATGCCTCGACCCAGTTCGCCGACGGCGGCGAGTTCGGCTTCGGCGCGGAGATCGGCATCGCCACAGGCCGCTTCCACGCGCGCGGTCCGGTCGGGGTGGATCAACTCACCAGCTTCAAATACCGCGTGCGCGGCGCCGGACAGATCAGGCCGTGAACAGGCCTTCTCCGCCGTTCTCGGGCCATGGCAGGGCGACTGGTGCGGATATTGCCGAACCTGCGGTTGTTGGCGACTCGCCGCAGACCGCAGCGCCGGCCGACGGCGCCGTCCCGGACCGATCGCGCGTGACGTTGCTGCCCGAAGTTGCGGCCAAGCCTCCCTCCCGACCAACCGCAAGCACGCAAGCGCACGGTTACGTCCGCCTCCCCGGCCACAGCCGCGGAATGCGCATCGGCTTGTTTGGCGGCACATTCGATCCGCCGCACGACGCTCATTTTGCCGCCTGCCTCCTGGCAATGAAGCGCCTCAACCTGGATCGGGTATGGTGGCTCGTAACGCCAGGAAATCCGCTCAAGGACACGCGTGGCCTCGCCCCGCTCAATGAGCGAATTGTCGCTGCACGCGCAATGGCCCGCCATCCCCGCATCGAGGTCCTTGGCCTGGAGGCGCTGATTGGCACGCGTTACACATACGAAATTGTCGCTTACCTGCGCGCGCGTTGCCCGGGTGTGCGCTTCGTCTGGATCATGGGCGCGGACAATCTTCGCAGCTTTCATCGCTGGCAGAAATGGCGCGGCATTGCTGCGCTGGTGCCAATCGCAGTCATCGACCGGCTCGGGCCCAGCCTCTACGCCCGCGCCAGCGCAGCAGGTCAGGCGTTGGAACGTGCGCGAATCCCGGAGCGGCAAGCAAGGTCATTGCCGCGGCACCAGCCGCCGGCCTGGGTTTACCTGCACGGACTTAAGTCGCCCTTGTCCTCAACGGCCTTGCGCGCGGCGCGCGCAGGCTCCTGGTTGCCGAAACCAGCCGGCACCGATCCGTCTCAGGGCTGACAAATTGCAGCGCCAAGCTGCCACAGTTTTGTGCTTCCACACTTGCCCCAGTTGAAAGCTTGCAGGGGCCGTGCCTATCTTAGCGTTACCCTGCTTCGGGATTGATGCAGCGAAAGGAAAGGAAACTCTGCCAACACCTGCATTTGCTCGGTCTGGCGCGCATCGCGCCACCGAATCGATCTCCCAGCCGCGGCCTGCCGCCGAGGAGGTCCTTCGCCTGATCCTCATCAGCCTCGACGACATGAAGGCCGAGGACACCGTCACCATCGATCTTTGCGGCAAAACCACGATCGCAGACAGCATGGTTGTGACCTCAGGCAGGTCGCAACGCCATGTCGGCTCGGTCGCGGATCGCGTGCTCAGGGATCTTGCAAAGGCGGGTGTGCGCAATGCGCGAATCGAAGGCATCCCGCAGTGCGATTGGGTGCTCATCGATGCCGGGGATGTCATCGTGCACGTATTCCGGCCCGAGGTCCGCGCGTTCTACAATCTGGAAAAGATGTGGGCATCGGCGCCGTTGCAGCCTCAGCGTGCGAGCTAAGACGAATGCGCTTGAGGTGATACGCGATCGGCGCCTATCGTGATGCATGCGGATCGTGGTTGCGGCCGTTGGCCGGCTGAAACAAGGGCCTGAACGCGAGCTGGCGGAGCGCTACGCCAAGCGGGTGGTGGCCCTTGGCCGCGGCGCGGGTCTGAGCGCATTGGACATTATCGAGATCAGGGAGAGTCGCGCGGGAGATGCTGCCCGGCGCAGTCTCGAGGAATCAATAGCCATCGCCAATGTCGTGCCGGAGGACGGCGTAGCTGTCATCCTTGATGAGCGCGGGGAGAACATGAGCAGCCCGTCCCTTGCGGGACGGCTGCAAGGATGGCGCAGCGCAAACGCACCTTCTGTTGCCTTCATTGTCGGCGGTGACGATGGGGTAGCGCCGAGCTTGCGCGAAAAGTCGCAACTGGCCCTCGCATTCGGGACAGCGACCTGGCCACACCAGCTGGTTCGCATCATGCTGCTGGAGCAGCTCTACCGCGCTCTGACCATTCTGGCAGGCCATCCCTATCACCGGAGCTGATCCGTCACTTCTATGAATAGAGCGCGCTCAAGTAAGGTTTACGCCCGTCCTTAGTCTTAATGCCGCACCATTCATGATGCCTATTGCACGGATGGACCGGTTCTTGCTTCCAAGAGACTGATGCACCCGCTGCCGCCCATCCCGTTTTTCGGCGCCTTGTTGCTGGCCCCCCTCGCGGTATTGCCGCTCGGCCTGGGGGACGTCTATGCGCAGACGGTGCCGCTGCCGCAGGCTCGCGCCGCTACGGAGGAGCGCCCGCCGGCAAGCCTCGAAAACCTGAAGCAGCGCGACAAGGAGCTCGAGGCCCTGCGCGCCGAGCAACGCAAGACGCTGGAGAAAGAAGCAAAGCTCAAGCGCGAGATCGAGCTTATCGGTGATGATCGCCGCAAGTTCAATCAACAGATCATCGAGACTGCGTCCCGGGTCGCGGTCGTCGAGGTACGTATCGAAAAGACGCAGGAACGTCTGCAGCCCCTGGACGACAGTGAGCAGGCGCTGCGGGCATCATTGCAGCAGCGGCGCAACCTCATTGCCGAGGTGCTTGCCGCGTTGCAACGAATTGGCCGGCACGCGCCTCCCGCTCTCATGATCAGGGCCGACGACGCGCTGCGATCTGTCCGCTCGGCCGTGGTGCTCGGCGCCGTGCTGCCCGAGATACGCCATGAGGCCGAAAGCCTCTCCGTCGATCTCGCCGAGTTGGTACGGCTGCGTAAGGAAATCGCCCAGGAACGTGACAAGCTCGCCCGCGACCTCTTTGTGCTCGCCGATGAGCGCCAGCGCCTTTCCCTGCTCATCGATGAGCGCCAGAAGCGCCAAAGAGAAGCGGAACAGGCTCTCAGCGGTCAACGCGACCATGCCCACCAGCTTGCCCGCAAGGCTGAAAACCTTAATGCGCTCATCGCCCAGCTCGAACAGGTGCTGGACGCATCGAGCCGCACGGCACGAACGGCGGCCCGGTCGAGCGACGAGAGAAAGGCGTTGGACATCCGGCCCGATCTGGCAACGCTCAAGGATCCGGGACGACTCACTCCGGCAATTGCCTTTGCCGCTGCCAAAGGCGCACTGCAGCTGCCGGTAAATGGAGCGAGAATCAAGGAGTTCGGGGCACCGGACGGCCGCGGCGGCACAGAAAAAGGCCTGTCGATCGCCGGCCGTCCAGGCGGCCAGATCACGGCTCCGTGCGATGGGTGGGTCGTTTACGCCGGGCCTTTCCGCAATTATGGCCAACTCTTGATCCTTAATGCGGGCGGCGGCTATCATGTCCTTCTGGCGGGAATGGAACGGATATCCGTTGACCTGGGGCAGTTCGTAGTGACGGGCGAGCCCGTCGCGGCGATGGGGAGCGGAACCCCATCGGCCGGTGCGGAGGCGGGCGTCAGCAGCCAACCGGTGCTATATGTCGAATTCCGCAAGGACGGGACACCCGTAGATCCAGGCCCATGGTGGGCCGCAAATGAAGGCCAGAAGGTTCGCGGATGATGCGCAAGACTTCATTGATCCTCTTCGGCGCGGCAGCAGGCGTGGCCGCGACTTTGGTCGCCACTCAGCCCCGACTATTGTTGGACGGCACGCGCGCGCAGGCCGCTGCCGCCGACACCTATCGGCAGCTGAGTTTATTCGGCGACGTCTTCGAACGGGTCCGTGCCGATTACGTTGAGAAACCTGACGACGGCAAGCTCGTCGAGTCGGCGATCAACGGCATGCTCGCCGGGCTTGATCCGCATTCGAGCTACATGGATTCCAAGAGCTTCCGCGACATGCAGGTGCAGACGCGCGGGGAATTCGGCGGCCTTGGCATCGAAGTGACGATGGAGGAAGGCCTCATCAAGGTTGTTGCGCCAATTGACGAAACGCCGGCGGCAAAGGCCGGCATCATGGCCAACGACATCATCACCCACCTCGACGACGAACCCGTGCAGGGCCTCACGCTCAATCAGGCCGTCGAGAAGATGCGCGGCCCGGTCAACACGAAGATCAGACTCAAGATCATGCGCAAGGGGCAGGACAAGCCGGTCGAGGTAGCGATCACGCGCGACGTCATCCGCGTGCGCTCGGTGCGCTCGCGGCTCGAAGGTGACGATGTCGGCTTCATTCGCGTGACCCAGTTCAACGAGCAAACCACGGATGGTCTGAAGAAGGCGATCGCCGACCTTACGACCCAGTCCGGCGACAAGCTCAAGGGCTTTATCGTGGACCTGCGCAATAACCCCGGTGGCCTGCTCGATCAGGCGATCTCGGTTTCGGACGCGTTCCTCGAGAAAGGCGAGATCGTCTCGACGCGCGGCCGTAACGCCGAGGAAACTCAGCGCTTCAACGCCCGCGCCGGCGATCTCACCAAGAACAAGCCTCTGATCGTTCTGATCAATGGCGGTTCAGCCTCGGCCTCCGAGATCGTCGCCGGTGCCCTGCAGGATCACCGCCGCGCCACCGTCATCGGGACGCGCTCCTTCGGCAAGGGATCAGTGCAGACGATCATTCCGCTCGGCTCGGGCAATGGCGCGTTGCGGCTCACCACCGCGCGCTACTTCACTCCGTCCGGCCGCTCGATCCAGGCGAAAGGCATTTCGCCGGATATTGAAGAGTTGCAGGACGTGCCGGACGAGCTAAAGACACGCACCGACACGCGTGGCGAGGCTTCGCTGCGCGGCCATCTCAAGGCGGAAGGGGACGAGCAGACCGGCTCGCAATCCTACATTCCGCCTGATCCGAAGGACGATAAGGCACTGCACAAGGCGCTCGACCTCATTCGCGGGATTCAGAAGAATTCGGCTTATCCGCCGAACCCGAAAACCGCCGTGCCGAACTAAGCGATCGCTCTGGAAAACAATGAACGGGGCGGCCGAAGGGCCGCCCCGTTTTTTGTGCCGACGCAGGTTTCTCACCGGGTTCGAGCTGCATCATAGACCGTCTTGCCACCGACCATGACCTGAGTTGGGCGGATATCCTTGATCTCATCCTCCGGCACGGAGAGATAATCCCGATCCAACACCAGCAGATCGGCGTATTTGCCCGGCGCAAGCGATCCGAGGTTGCCCTCTTGGAACAGAAATGCTGCGTTCGAGCGTGTGTGCGCTATCAGGGCTTCCTCGCGAGTGATGGTTTGCTTGAGGACTTGCCTGCCCCCGATCATCTTGCCCGTAACCGCCCACCAGAGCGTATAGAACGGACTGCTGGGAGTAACGGCAGTGGCATCGGAGCCCAGCCCCCAGGGAACGCCGCTGTCCTGGATCATTCGTAGAGGCGGCATGTCATAGGTGAGATCGCCATGCACCTTGAGCATGAGGGCGCCCTGAATCGTCGGACGACTGTGAATCTGGGCATACAGGTCGAGGCGCTTCATGCGATCGAGATCCTGCGGCTGGGCTTGATCGAGATGCGAGAACGTCCAGCGTAACCCTTTGATCGGCCTCTCCTTATTGATCATCTCCATTGCCGTCAGGAAGCTCTCGATGCTGCCTCGCAACTGTGCGTGCACATTCAGGTGCAGGCCGTTCTTTGCCAGCCCAAGTCCGAGCCGCTGCCATAGTGCCAGCGAGTCCCTGGACGGATTGGCCGATTTCGCGAGAAGCGCATCATGGAGCGGAAAATAAAGTGTCTCGCCGTATCCGGTCAGATCAAGCCAGTCGTCGCCCTGGAATGGCTTTATCTCGGGCAGCCGGGCGAGCAGGCTCTCTACATCTGCCGCGGATCGTGGCTCCTCGTAATGGTTGTAGAACGAACGCACCGTCATTTGGCCGGAGTCGCGCAATCTGCGGAATGCATCGATGTGGCTCTGCTTCGCCCCCGTGCCGCCCTGGTCTTGGAAAGCGGTGATTCCCATGCGATTGAGGTCCTGCATGAGCAGGCGGACATTCTCGACCGATTTCTGCTGGGTCACTTCCCCTAGCTTGTCGCGCATGAAGCCGACGGCGGCGCCGCCGTTGAGAGCGCCCGTGAGCTCGCCGCGCGCATCCTTCTCGAGCTTGAAATTGGCCGGCTCAGGCGTGGCCTTATCGATTCCCATCGCCTGGAGCGCCGAACTGTTGGCATAGACGCGGAAGTAAAAGAGCTGCAGCGCCACGGGGTTGCCCGGCGCTATCTCGTCGAGCTCCTGTCGCGTAAATCCGCGTGGCTCATCGGTAAACTGCTCTTCCGCCCAGCCCCCCAACACGACCACCCATTCGCCGCCTTTGGACTCCCGCACTTTCTCGCTTATGCGGTTCAATGCCTCCTTATGCGAGGTGATGCCGTCAAGGCGAACTTCCCGGTGCCAATATTCCGCGGCGCGCATGAAGTGCGCGTGGTTATCGATCAGCCCGGGAATCACTGTCCGGCCTTGCAGGTCGATGAGCTGGGTCTGCGGACCCCTGAGCTTCTCGATGGCGGCGCTGCTGCCGGTTGCGATAACGCGCTCTCCCTTGATTGCGAGCGCCTGCGCTATGGTAAAGCGATCATCGACCGTGATGATCTTTCCATTGGTTAGAATGACGTCGGCTGTTTGCGCCCAGGCGGCACTGGACCAGCAGAGAGCAAGAAGCGTCCCCAGCGCACGGATTGTTGACGATAGTTTCATGTTTCCACCCTTTGACAGTCGAACGGTCGACAGCGCGTCCCCTGGGGCCGCGTACCGTCAGGCCGGCGTAGGGTAAACGAAGGCTTAACCATTGTAGATGCTAGTATCAGGATGCTGTTCCACGGGGTTGGCCATGGCAACGGACGATCTTAGTGCTCCCTTGGGTCAGAACCAGCCGCGCAAGCGCTGGCCGGCTGTGCGGTTGCCCTTGCTCCAATACCTGGTAGCCGGCTTGGGCCTGCTTGTACTTGTTGTCGGAGCATGGACATTGACTGCCGCGAACCCCATCGGCAGATCGCGAACCACCGCCGCTGCTATTTTCCCCGTTGCACCTCATTCCGGCAACGAGCCCGTCAAAACGTTCGCGGAAACTCCGGGGCCGGTTAGCCAAATTGCTCAAACTCCCGCGGAGAGATCACCCATCAATGCGCCGGCGCCCGCCCCGGCAGACAGAGCCACAGTCTCGGGCAGCAAGACCGTGACCATCATCGATGGGACCAGCGGCAGGCGGCAGGAAATCGTGATCCCCGGCAGGGAAAATTTGACCGACTCGGATCAACCACCCGGCGAGACTGTGCTCCGCAATTCCGTACCCAAAACAGCGCCGGGCAAGTCATCAGTGCGAATTCCGCCCGCCCGCTGATCTCCCGAACCTGCAAGGGCGATGCGAGCGCGGCGATCTCGCGAGTAGCGAAAAGGGCAAGGCCGCGTTAGACACCCCGCGTCTCTCCCAGCAGCGGTGGGTGCGCAAATGGCCCAACTGAAATCTCTGCCTTATCGAGCCTGTGCCGGCATGGCGGTATTCAATCGCAACGGTCTTGTATTCATCGGGCGGCGCATCGATGGCCCGGAGCATGTGGACGCCACTCACGTCTGGCAGATGCCGCAAGGCGGGATTGACCCCGGCGAGGACCCGTGGCCCGCGGCGCTGCGCGAGCTCTACGAGGAAACCAACATCCGCTCCATCGAGAAGGTCGGAGAAATCAAGGAATGGCTCACCTACGATATTCCACGCGAGATTGTCGGACGCGCCTGGGGAGGAAAATATCGTGGGCAGACGCAGAAATGGTACGCGTTGCGATTCACCGGAGATCAAGATGAAATCGACATCGCGCATCCCGCTGGTGGGCATGACCCCGAGTTCGTGGAATGGCGGTGGGAGCCGTTGGCAAACCTTCCAGCGATGATCGTGCCATTCAAGCGGACGGTCTATGAGGAGGTGGCGCGCGCGTTCGCGCCGTACGCTTCGGCGTTGTAGGGGCCAGCATTCAAGCCCGAGCCCGCCTCTTGCCCGGTTTTATGAAGCGAGCGCCCCTTGCAACGTCCGCAGTTGCTCAAGCTTGCGGGCAAACCTGTCGCGCTGACGGTCGTCCTTGCTGTCGGCAACGTCTTCTTCGGCGTCCTTGATCTCCTCGGCGAGCACCGCCCGGTCGAAGTCTTCGAGAGGCGCTGCGGTCTCAGCGAGAACGGTGAGGCCCGCCGCGCCAACCTCGGCAAAGCCGCCGTTGACCACAATCTTGATCTGCTCACCGGCTTCGCCGTGGATCACGAGAATTCCCGGCCGCAGTGTGGTGACGACCGGCGCATGTCCCGCAAGCACCCCGAAATCGCCTTCCGTGCCGGGCAGATCGACCTGAGTCACCTCGCTGCTGAACAGCAGCTTCTCCGGAGATACGAGATTGAAATGAAAGGTGACCATGATGATTACGCCGCTTCCGCCGCCAGCCTTTTGCCCTTTTCCACCGCCTGCTCGATGGTGCCGACCATGTAGAATGCGGCTTCCGGCAGATAGTCGTATTTCCCCTCGCATAGGCCCTTGAAGCCGCGAATCGTGTCGGCGAGCTCGACAAACACGCCGGGCGCTCCGGTGAACACTTCCGCCACGTGGAACGGCTGTGAGAGATAGCGCTCGATCTTGCGCGCGCGCCCAACCGTAAGCTTGTTCTTCTTCGGACAGCTCGTCCATGCCAAGAATGGCGATGATGTCTTGGAGCGCCTTGTAGCGCTGCAGGATCTGCTGCACCTGCCGCGCGACGTTGTAATGCTCTTCGCCGACCACCATTGGCGAAAGCATGCGCGATGTCGAATCGAGGGGGTTGACTGCCGGATAAATCCCTTTCTCCGCAATCGAGCGTGAGAGCACGGTGGTGGCATCCAGGTGCGCGAACGAGGTTGCCGGCGCCGGGTCCGTGAGGTCGTCGGCGGGAACGTAGATCGCCTGCACCGATGTGACCGAGCCTTTTGTCGTCGTCGTGATGCGTTCCTGCAGCGCGCCCATGTCTGTCGCCAGCGTGGGCTGATAACCGACGGCGGAGGGAATGCGGCCAAGAAGCGCGGACACTTCCGATCCCGCCTGCGTGAAGCGAAAGATGTTGTCCACGAAGAACAGCACATCCTGGCCCTGATCGCGGAAATATTCCGCGACGGTCAAGCCAGACAGGCCGACACGCGCGCGCGCGCCCGGCGGCTCGTTCATCTGCCCATAGACGAGGGCGCATTTCGAGCCCGCGGCCGAACCGTTGTTTTTCTTCGGATCCTTGTTCACGCCGGATTCGATCATCTCATGGTAGAGGTCGTTGCCTTCGCGCGTGCGCTCGCCCACGCCGGCGAACACCGAATAGCCGCCGTGCGCCTTCGCCACATTGTTGATCAGCTCCATGATGATGACGGTCTTGCCGACACCGGCGCCGCCGAACAGGCCGATCTTGCCGCCCTTGGCGTAAGGCGCGAGCAGGTCGACCACCTTGATGCCGGTGATGAGAATTTCCGATTCCGTCGATTGCTCGGTATAGGCGGGAGCGTCCTGGTGAATGGCGCGCGTCTCCTGATGCGGCACCGGCCCGGCCTCGTTCACGGGTTCTCCGACCACGTTGATGATGCGCCCGAGCGTGCCGTCGCCGACGGGCACGGCAATGGGTTGCCCTGTGTCGATGACTTCCTGTCCGCGCACCAGCCCTTCGCTCGTGTCCATCGCAACGGTGCGCACGGTCGATTCGCCGAGATGCTGCGCGACTTCGAGCACCAGCCGATTGCCCTGGTTCCTGGTCTCCAAGGCGTTGAGGATCGCGGGCAACTCACCTTCGAACTGCACGTTGACGACAGCGCCGATCACCTGGGTGATATGTCCGGTGGAATTAGGCATGGATGGTCCTTGTGGATCGGTTCAATTTGTTATGCGTGCATCAGATCAAGACGTTGCTCGATGCGATCAAGACGCCCTTCGATGCGATCATGCGTCCTGTCTGGCTTGCGATCTGTGCCTGGAGATGGCCAATCTGAGCCATGACATGCCCCAATGTGCCTTCGAACGAGGTGACGCGCGACTTGAGCTCTGTCACATCAGCTTCAAGCTTATCGACAACACGCCGAATGTGCCGGAGATGCTCAAGGACGATATTGTCAGGTTGGTCAGCCATAATGCCAATCTAGCACGATCTGCTCAGTGAAGGCGCTAACCCTCATACCGCCTCGGCGCCGGAGATGATCTCAATCAGCTCCTTGGTGATCATTGCCTGGCGCGTGCGGTTGTAGCTCAGCGTCTGCTTGCGGATCATCTCGCCGGCATTGCGGGTGGCATTGTCCATCGCGGTCATCTGGGCGCCATAGAAAGAGGCCGTGTTCTCCAGGAGCGCACGGAAGATCTGCACGGCAAGATTGCGCGGCAGCAGCTCGGCGAGGATTTCATCCTCGTCCGGTTCGTACTCATAGACCGCGCCGCCGCCATCGTTCGCGTCCGTGCTCTCGAATTCGGGCGGAATGATTCGGGACGCCGTCGGGACCTGCGCCATCACCGACTTGAAACGCGAGAAGATCAAAGTGCATACGTCGAAGGCGCCCCGCTCATAGAGCCCGAGGATTTTGTCGGCGATGTCCTCGGCGTTCTCAAAGCGCAGCGTGCGCACCGCGCGCAGCTCGACGTGCTCGATGATCTGCCTCTCGTGCAATCGGCGCAGCTGCTCGTAGCCCTTGCGGCCGACGCAGAAAAGCTTGACCTCCTTGCCCTGCGCCACAAGTGCGTTGATGCGCTCGCGTGCAAGCCGCACGATTGCCGAGTTGAACGGACCGCAAAGTCCGCGCTCGGCCGTGCAAACGACGAGGAGATGGGTGTTATCGCCGCCGGTGCCGGCCAATAGTCGTGGCGCAGCACCAAGATCGCCCACTGCGCGGGCGATGTTGCCCAGCACCTTTCCCATGTGCTCGGCATAAGGCCGAGCCGCCTCCGCCGCGCCCTGCGCGCGGCGCAGCTTGGAAGCAGCAACCATCTGCATGGCCTTGGTGATCTTCTGGGTCGCCTTGGTCGCGGCATTGCGAACCCGCATGTCCTTGAGGCTGGGCATATCAAGTCGGACGACAGACGGCAGACGACAGACGACAGAAACGTCGCCTCATCGTTCTATCCGTCCTGCGTCCTCTGTCCTCCGTCGTCTGCTTACGCGAACGTCCTTGCGTATTGCTCCACCGCCGCCTTGAGCTTGCCGGTGGTCGCGTCGTCGAGATCCCTACTGTCGCGAATGGCATCAAGAATGTCGGCGTGCTGCGTACGAAGAACGCCGAGCAATCCGTGCTCGAAGGCGCGCACGCGATCGACCGGGATAGGATCGAGATAGCCGTTGACCCCGGCGTAGATCACCACGACCTGCTCCTCCATTTTCAGCGGCGAGAACTGCGGTTGCTTGAGCAACTCGGTCAGGCGCGCGCCGCGGTTGAGAAGGCGCTGCGTCGTGGCATCAAGGTCGGACCCGAACTGGGCGAAGGCTGCCATCTCACGATATTGGGCCAGCTCGCCCTTGATACGGCCGGCCACCTTTTTCATGGCCTTGGTCTGTGCCGAGGAGCCGACGCGCGAGACGGAGAGGCCGACGTTCACCGCGGGCCGGATGCCTTGATAAAACAGGTCGGTTTCCAGAAATATCTGCCCGTCGGTGATCGAGATCACGTTGGTCGGTATGTAGGCTGACACGTCGTTAGCCTAAGTCTCGATCACGGGCAACGCGGTGAGAGAGCCTGCCCCGTTGGCGTCGTTCATCTTCGCCGCACGCTCAAGAAGCCGCGAATGCAGATAGAACACATCGCCGGGATAAGCTTCGCGTCCCGGCGGGCGCCGCAGCAGGAGCGACATCTGGCGATAGGCGACGGCCTGCTTGGAAAGATCGTCATAGATGATGACGGCATGCATGCCGTTGTCGCGGAAATATTCTCCCATGGTGCAGCCGGCAAACGGTGCGAGATACTGCATGGGCGCCGGATCGGAGGCCGTTGCTGCGACGATGATGGAGTAGTCAAGCGCGCCGTTCTCCTCGAGAACCTTGGTGAACTGAACGACCGTCGAGCGCTTTTGCCCGATGGCGACGTAGACACAATACAGCTTTATCTTCTCATCATCGGAGGCGTTGAGCGGCTTCTGATTGAGAATGGTGTCGAGCGCGATGGCGGTCTTGCCGGTCTGACGGTCGCCAATGATCAGCTCGCGTTGACCGCGGCCGATGGGGATCAGCGCATCAATTGCCTTGAGTCCCGTGGCCATGGGCTCATGCACGGATTTACGCGGAATAATGCCCGGAGCCTTGACATCGACGCGGCGGCGCTCGCTTGCATGGATCGGGCCCTTGCCGTCGAGCGGATTGCCGAGCGCGTCCACGACGCGGCCGAGCAGGCCCTTGCCGACCGGCACATCAACAATGGACTGCGTGCGCTTGACAGTCTGGCCTTCCTTGATCTCGCGATCGTTGCCGAAAATGACAATGCCGACATTGTCGCTCTCAAGATTGAGCGCCATGCCGCGCACGCCGTTCTCGAACTCGACCATTTCGCCGGCCTGCACATTGTCGAGGCCGTAGACACGGGCGATGCCATCGCCGACCGAGAGGACCTGGCCCACCTCCGTGACCTCGGCCTCGCGGCCGAAATTCCTGATCTGCTCCTTGAGAATTGCCGAAATTTCGGCGGCGCGGATGTCCATCAGGAAACCTCTTTCATCGCCTGCTTCATCATGTTGAGCTTGGTGCGCAAAGATCCGTTGACCATGCGGGACCCGAGCTGCACCACGAGGCCGCCGATAATGGCCGGCTCGACACTGACATCGACCTGCACGTCCTTGCCAGTCACGCCATTGAGCGCCTCTTTGATAGCGGCAAGATGCCGCTCGCTCGGCGCCTGCGCCACCGTCACCTGCGCGGTTACCTCTCCGCGGTAGCTGGCAACAAGCAGCGAATACGCCTTGATGATGTCGCGCACGGCGAACAGCCGCCGGTTCGACGCAACCGCGAGCAGAAATTGCGCTGAAAGCCCGCGCAGGCCAGCCCGCTCAAGCACCGCGGAGAGGGCGCGCACCTGCTCCTCCGCGGAAAAAGCCGGACTGCGCACAAGACGCGTGAGATCGGCGCTCTCGGTCAGGAGCGCCTGGAAACCCTCGAGATCGGCCTTGACCGCATCGACCGCATTCGTCTCGAGCGCAAGCTCGAACAAGGCAGTGGCATAGCGGCCTGCCATGCCGGACAAGTTCGCGCCTGGGCCTGCCATCCGGAGTGCTCTTTCGAGGCAATTACGCGGGCTGGGCACCGTCCAGGACGGGGCGCCAAGCCCTTGCAACATGGGGGGCTTTGAGTTCGTGGCGAGCGCCAAAGGCGCCCTCGAGTGCCAGCAAAATCGCGGGGTTCCCGTAACACGGCACCTATCGCAGCGCAACCTCGGGAGCAGGTCAGAGCGCGCATTGCGCGAACGACCTCGACTCATAGACAGCCCGCGAACTCCAAAGGTAAAATTGCGTTCATTCTGCCAAAATCCGAGATTGGATTGTGTTCTATATTTATTTCAACCACAAGTTTTGATGACGTTGATTTTTTGTCACAGGCAAAAGCAATTCTGACCGTCGATTTTCCCGACGAGGGCCAACCGCAATCTGACAGGACGGCAACGGCGGAAGCTCGCGCGGCGCTCACAAGAAGCTCAGCGGGTCAACATCGACTTCCAGCTTGAGGTTGCCTCTTGGCTTCGGAGCGGCGGCGAGCCATGTGCGTAGATATGCCGATACGTCGAAGCCCCGCGCTGATTTGACCAGCAGGCGGCAGCGGTGACGGCCTCGCACTACGGCAAGCGGCGCCGGGGCCGGACCGAGAATACGCACCTCCACCGCTCGCGGCGCTATCGCGAGGAGCTGCCGTCCATAGCTCTCGGCGCTCGCGCGCTCGCTCGCCGAGATCACCAGGCTCGCCAGCCGGCCGAAGGGCGGATAGAGGGTCTTTTCCCTCAACTCAATCTCAGCTGCATAGAAAGCCTCGCGGTCTGCGGCCACGAGCGCGCGCATGACGGGGTGTGCCGGCTGATGCGTCTGCAGATATCCCATCCCGCTGCGCTCCTCGCGCCCCGCGCGGCCGATAACCTGATGGAGGAGCTGAAATGTGCGCTCAGCCGCGCGCGGGTCGCCGTTTGCCAGACCGAGGTCTGCATCGATGACCCCGACCAGGTTGAGCTTCGGAAAATGGTGGCCTTTGGCGGCGAGTTGCGTGCCGATGATGATATCGAAGCGACCGGCGGCGACCTCGTCGAGCTCCGCGCGCAACCGGTCGACAGATTCGACGAGATCGCTCGAGAGCACGAGAATCCGGCTGGCGGGGAAAAGCTCCGCCGCCTCCTGCGCCAGCCGCTCCACCCCAGGACCCACAGGGACCAGGGAATCAACTGCCTGGCAGTGAGGACAGTTGGCGGGCGGCGGCATGGAGAACCCGCAGTGATGGCAGACAAGGCGCCGCCGGAAGCGATGATCGACGAGCCACGCGTCGCAGTTCGGGCAACCGAGACGGAAGCCGCAACGGCGGCAAAGTGTCAGCGGCGCGTATCCGCGGCGGTTGAGGAAGAGCAGCGCCTGCTCGCCGCGGCCGATCCGGGTCTCCACGGCCTTTGCCAGTCGTGGTGCGATGAAGCGGCCGCGCTCGGGCGCTTCGACGCGCAAATCAATGGTCTCGACGACAGGAAGGTTGGCCGCGCCAAAGCGCTCCGGCAGCGCAAGCCGACGGTAACGGTTTCGCCGGGCGTTGACCTCGGTCTCTACCGATGGGGTCGCGGAGACGAGCACGGCTGGGATGTGTGCACCACGTGCGCGAACCACCGCCATGTCGCGGGCGTGATAACGCACGCCGTCCTCCTGCTTGTAAGCCGGGTCATGCTCCTCATCGACGACGATGAGCCCAAGATCGGCGTAGGGCAGAAACAGGGCCGAGCGCGCGCCGACGATGACGCGAACCTCGGCCGTTGCGACCGCGCCCCAGGTGCGCGCGCGCCGCCGGGGAGGAAGCGCGGAATGCCACTCGGCTGGTCTGACGCCAAAGCGAGCCGTGAAGCGGTCCAGAAACTGCGCGGTCAGAGCGATCTCCGGGACCAGAACCAGCCCTTGGCGGCCCTGCCGGAGCGTTTCGGCGATCGCCTCGAAATAGACCTGGGTTTTGCCCGATCCGGTGACGCCGTCGAGCAAAGTCACGCTGAAGCCGCCGGCTGCGACGGTCGCGCGCAGGTCATTGGCTGCCGAGGCCTGCGCCGGCGTGAGATCGGGCTGGAAAAAGTTCGGATCGGGCGCATACGCGACCGGCTCGGGTTCCAAGGCCAGGGGCGCCAATGTGCCCTCGTCGATCAGGCCATCAATCACCCCGGGCGAGACTCCGGCGGCATGCGCTACATCGCTCTTTGCACGCGCGATCCCGTCGGCAAGGAGAGCGAGCACGCGCCCGCGCGCGCTAGTCATCCGCGCGGGCGGCGGTCCGTTAAGGCGCACCGCACTGCGTTCGCGCGCAGGACCTAGCTGCTCGCCCATGCGCAACGCCATCCGCAGCACGCTTCCCCGAGGCGCCAGCGTGTATTGAGCAACCCAATCCACGAAGCCGCGCAATTCCGGCCGCAACGGTGGGAGATCGAGCTTCTCCTCAACATCCCTGAGGCGGTTGTGCAGGCCGGGCTTGACCTCGACGTGGTCCGTCCAGACGACGCCGGTGGCAAGGCGCGGCCCGAGCGGGACGTGGACGAGATCGCCCGGTGCAAGATCGAGGTCTGGAGGCAGGCGGTAAGTATAGGCGCGATCGAGCGCCACCGGCACAAGCACGTCAACAAAGCTTGGCGGAGCAAGCGACACGGAGGGCAACTTCTGACGCATGTCGATGTGCCGAGGTCGTTGCGGCGCTTGTCTCGATTGCCAAGCATCGATCCATACCATCGGTTACTCCGACAAGCACGACGGGCTTGCTATAAGAGATCCATGTCCACGCGTCTCGACAATGCTCGCGTCGTTCGGGCCCCCCATGGCACGGCGCTTTCCGCGAAGAGCTGGCTGACGGAAGCGCCGCTGCGGATGCTGATGAACAATCTCGATCCGGACGTGGCGGAGAAACCGCACGAGCTCGTGGTCTATGGCGGCATCGGCCGCGCCGCGCGCGATTGGGAAAGCTTCGACCGCATTGTGGCCGCGCTACGGGCGCTCGAGCCCGACGAGACGTTGTGCGTGCAGTCCGGCAAACCCGTCGGCGTGTTTCGCACCCACGCGGACGCGCCGCGGGTGCTCATCGCAAACTCCAATCTCGTGCCGCACTGGGCCACGCTTCGTCACTTCAACGAGCTCGATCGCAAGGGCCTCATGATGTATGGGCAGATGACGGCGGGCTCGTGGATCTATATCGGCTCGCAAGGCATCGTGCAGGGCACGTATGAAACTTTCGCCGAGATCGGCCGACGGCATTACGGCGGCAGTCTCTCGGGGAAGTGGATTCTCACCGCCGGCCTGGGCGGCATGGGCGGAGCGCAGCCGCTTGCGGCGACCATGGCGGGCGCCTCGCTGCTCGCCATCGAATGCCAGCCTTCGCGCATCGAGATGCGGCTCAAGACCGGATATCTCGACGCTCAGGCCAAGGATATCGACGAAGCGCTGGCAATGATTGAGCGCGCGTGCGCAGCGCGCAAAGCCGTGTCAGTCGGTGTCCTCGGCAATGCCGCCGAGATGCTGCCGGAGCTTGTGCGGCGCGGCGTCCGGCCCGACGCCGTGACGGACCAGACCTCGGCGCATGATCCGATCAATGGCTATCTGCCCGCGGGTTGGGCGCTCGCCGATTGGCACGCGCGGCGCGAGAGCGATCCGCGCGGCGTGGAGGCCGCCGCGAAGCAATCCATGGCCGTGCATGTGCGCGCCATGATCGACTTCTGGCGCCGCGGCGTGCCCACCCTCGACTACGGCAACAACATCCGCCAGATGGCAAAGGAGACGGGCGTTGACGACGCCTTCGACTTTCCCGGCTTCGTCCCGGCCTACATACGTCCGCTGTTCTGCCGCGGCATCGGTCCTTTTCGCTGGGCGGCGCTCTCCGGCGATCCGGAAGATATTTTTCGCACCGACGCCAAGGTCAAGGAGCTGATGCCTCATGCGGCGCACCTGCACAACTGGCTCGATATGGCAAAGGCGCGCATCCGGTTCCAAGGTTTGCCCGCGCGCATCTGCTGGGTGGGGTTGGGTGACCGCCACCGGCTCGGGCTCGCTTTCAACGAGATGGTGGCGCGTAACGAGCTCAAGGCGCCGATCGTCATCGGCCGCGACCATCTCGATGCCGGCTCGGTCGCGAGCCCCAATCGTGAGACCGAGGCGATGAAGGACGGCTCCGACGCGGTCTCCGACTGGCCGCTGCTCAACGCGCTGCTCAACTGCGCCTCCGGCGCCACCTGGGTCTCATTTCACCACGGTGGCGGTGTCGGTATCGGATTTTCCCAGCACGCCGGCATGGTGATCGTCTGCGACGGAACCGCGGCAGCGGCGCGCCGGATCGAGCGCGTGCTGTGGAATGACCCCGCATCAGGAGTCATGCGCCACGCCGACGCCGGCTATGACGAGGCGATCGCGTGCGCAAGGACGCACGGGCTCAACCTGCCGAGTATTTCGTAGAGGGGTTTGTGCTCCCATTCTCAGTCGTCATCGCCCGCTTCAGCGGGCGATCCAGTAAGCACCGCTGCATCTGGGTCGTGAGGTTTACTGGATGCCCCACATGCGCGGGGCATGACAGCCCGAGAATAAATCCGCCCCTACTGCACCTTGGCGGCAACGATCGCCTCGGCGCGTATCTCCTCCGTCAGCCGCGCCTTGAGAGCGCAGAATTCGGCGCCGGTCTTGATGGTGTAATGTCGCGGGTGCGCAAGCTCGATCGGGATGTCCAGCTTGATGCGCCCCGGCCGCGCCGTCATCACGATGACGCGCGAGGCGAGGAAGATCGCCTCCTCGATGTCATGGGTCACGAACAGCACCGTCTTGCGCTCGCGCTCCCATATGCCGAGGAGGAGCTCCTGCATCAACGCGCGGGTCTGGTTATCGAGCGCTCCGAATGGTTCGTCGAGCAACAGGATCGCAGGATCGTTGGCGAGCGCGCGAGCGATTGCCGTGCGCTGCTGCATCCCCCCGGACAGTTGCTTGGGAAGATGCTCGCCGAACCCGGTGAGGCCGACGCGGTCAAGCCAATCGCGCACGACTTCACGGCGCTGCGCCGCCGGCACACCTTTCTCGCGCAGTCCAAAACCTATGTTGTCGGCGACGGTAAGCCACGGAAACAAGGTATAGGACTGGAAAACCATTCCGCGCTCAGGCCCGGGAACGGCGACCGGCATGCCGCCCAGAACGATCTGCCCGGTGCTGGGCCGATCAAGGCCGGCGACAAGCCGCAGCAAGGTGGATTTGCCGCAGCCCGAGGGGCCGATGATCGTCACGAAGTCGTTGTCTGCGAGGGCGAGATCGGTCGGCTCGAGCGCCCGCGTTGGCGCTCCCCCGCGCACGCCTGGGAAAGTGCGCGAGACGCTCCTGATCACCAGCTTGCTCAAGCGAGGCTCCAGGGAAACAGCCGCCGGTTCGCCCACTTGAACAGGAAATCCGAGATGAGCCCGATGATGCCTATGACGATGATGCCGAAGATGATCTGCCCGGTGGCGAGCAAGGCCTGGCTGTCGATGATCATGTGCCCGATGCCGGATGAGGATCCGATCAACTCCGCGACGATCACATAGGTCCAGGCCCAGCCGAGCACGAGTCGCAAGCACTCCGCGATATCCGGCGCTGAGGCGGGGATGAGCACCCGGGCAAGTATGCCCGAATCGCGCGCTCCCAGCGTCAATGCCGCCTCCACCAGGTCGCGCCGCACGCCCGAAACCGTCACCGCGACCATAAGCACGATCTGAAAGACGGCGCCGATG
Source organism: uncultured Alphaproteobacteria bacterium (assembly GCA_963841105.1). Classification (GTDB taxonomy): domain Bacteria; phylum Pseudomonadota; class Alphaproteobacteria; order Rhizobiales; family Xanthobacteraceae; genus VAZQ01. Next base: position 155,717 of record CAWJCB010000028.1, on the reverse strand, counting down.
AAGATTACAAGAAGCTTTTGCAACTCGCCCAGGCCGGCCCACAGTATCAGCAGCGGAATGAAGGCGGAGGCCGGCAGATAGCGGGCGAATGAGACGAAGGGCTCGAGGAAAGCCTCGATCGGTTTGTAGGCGCCCATCATCACGCCGATCGGCACGGCGACCAGCGCCGCCAGAGTAAAACCGCCCACAACGCGCCAAATGGTGATGCCGATGTCGGCGAGGAAACCGTGCCTGGTGAGGAGAAGCCAGCCCTCCTCCACCATGGTGAACGGACTGGCGAGGAAGGTTTTTGAGACATAGCCGCCAAGCGTGGCGTAACCCCAGGCGGCGAAGAACAGGACAAAGAAAAGAGTCCCCAGCGTCACTCGCGCCGCATTCGAGATTGGCGCAAGCGGTTTCACGTCATGCCCGCACTACCTCATTGAATGAAGCGGGTATCGGCGAGCTTCGCGAGATCGGGGATCTGCTTGATGACGCCGATCTCGAGCAGCAAGTCGGCAGCCTCCTTGTTGAACGTCGGGAACTCGCCTGCGAAGAAGGTCTTGTTGGCGGCCCGGTCCTGCCAACGCAGGTATTTTGCCGAATTGCCGAATTGCTCGCCGGTCTGCTTCACGTCGGCGCCCATGATCTCGTAGGCCTTCTTCTGGTCCGTCTTGATCTGCTCGACCGCGTCGAAGTAGCTCTTCACCAGCCCCTTCACCGCTGTCGCATTTTCCGCGATGAATTTCGGTGTGCAGCCAAACGTGTCCATGATCATCGGATAGTCGAGCGTGGTCGCGATGATCTTCCCGGCTTCCGGCTTCTCGCGTACGGCCGAGAGGTATGGCTCGTAGGTCATGGCGACATCGTTCTGGCCGGCAATGAAGGCCTGCGCCGCCGCGGCCGGCTCCATGGTGACGACAGTCATGTCCTTGACCGTGAGCCCGTTCTTCTTGAGGAACCAGGCGAGCGTGAAATACGGCGCGGTGCCGGGCGCCGAGGCAGCGACCGTCTTGCCCTTCACGTCCCTGATCGATGCAATGTTGTTGCGCACGGCCATGCCGTCGGCGCCGTACGACTTGTCCATCTGGAAAAGCTGAGTGGTGCCGACGCCGTTGGCGTTCCACACGATCCAGGTCTCGACCGTGGTCGCCGCGCATTGGATGTCGCCCGAGGCAATCGCGAGATGCCGGCTCGCCTGCGGGATCTTCTTGATGGTCACATCGAGACCGTTGCCGGCAAAGATGCCGCTCTCCTTGGCGAGGACAAGCGGCGCGAACCCCGTCCATCCGGAAATTCCGATCGCAACCTTCGTGCCTTGCGCGAACGCCGGTGCGATCCAGAGCAGCGCCGGAAGCACGGCCATAACTATCCTGATCAGCGTCATGGTTGCGCTCCCTCTCGGAACTGCCCGGCGAATGCCAGCATGGCGGTACCGGCAAGTCAAACATTAAGCCGTGCACGTACTCGACATTGTCATTTGCCGAGATGCGGCGCGATCTTTTTGCAGGCCTGGACCAGGGTCTGCACGGTCTCGGCCGATTTTTCGAACATCGCGCGCTCTGAACCATTGAGTTGGATCTCGACAATTCGCTCCACGCCTTTGCCGCCGATCACCGTCGGCACGCCGACGTAGAGATCCGTGATGCCATACTCGCCATTGAGATAGGCGGCGCAGGGCAGAACCCGCTTCTTGTCCTTGAGATAGCTCTCCGCCATGCTGATCGCGGATGCGGCCGGAGCGTAAAAAGCCGAGCCGCTTTTGAGCAGATTGACAATCTCAGCTCCACCGTCGCGGGTGCGCTGCACGATCTCGTCGAGCCGTGCCTGCGATGTCCATTTCATCTTCACGAGATCAGGCAGTGGAATGCCGGCGACGGTGGAATAACGTATCAAGGGCACCATGCTGTCGCCGTGCCCGCCGAGCACGAACGTGGTGACATCCTCCACCGACACGTTGAATTCGTCGGCAAGAAAATAACGAAAGCGCGAGCCGTCAAGCACGCCAGCCATTCCGACGACCATGTGTTTTGGCAGCCCGCAGGCCTTCTGCAGAGCCCACACCATTGCGTCCAGAGGATTGGTGATGCAGATCACGAAGGCGCCGGGCGCGTACTTCTTTATGCCGGCGCCGACCTGCTCCATCACCTTGAGATTGATGCCGAGAAGGTCATCGCGGCTCATCCCGGGCTTGCGCGGCACACCGGCGGTGACGACGCACACGTTGGCGCCCTCGATCGCCTCGTAGGAATTGGTCCCGGTAAAATGCGCGTCGAACCCATCGACCGGCGAGGACTCGACGAGGTCCAGCGCCTTTCCCTGCGGGATACCCTCCGCGATATCGAACAACGTGACGTCGCCAAGCTCCTTGAGGCCAATGAGATGGGCAAGGGTGCCGCCGATCTGGCCGGCACCAATCAACGCAATTTTCGGACGCGCCATGGGCGGGGAAACCTTTTCGGAGGAAGCCTTGCGGCCTGAGCGGCAGGCAGGGAAAAGGCGTCATAACTCTTTTCTGGGCTGCCCTTCAAGCCGGCGCCGAACGCCAATTGTCGGAGCAGCCAATCAGCGACGCAGCTGTAGGGTGATTACGTCTCGACAAGCCCTTCCGTTGAGTGTCGGGCAACGCCATGACCCAGCCCATGCGAGCGAGATAAGTACTGCTCTGATCTCATCTCGGTCAGGCGTGAAGCCGTTCGTTTGAACTCCTGCGCTTCGAAGCCTTCGCTTGCCCGATAAAGCCCATCCGGTTGGGCATCGGCGGAGGCGACCAGCTTCACCGCATTGTCGTAGAATGTATCTATCAGGATGATGAAGCGCTTCGCTTCGTTGCGTCGTGCATAATCCATGATCGGCACATGATCGAGCAGGATCGTATGAAACTCATGAGCAATCTTAAGGTAATCCACGCCGGCGAGCGGCTGCTCGCAGAGATCGCGGAATGAGAAACGCGCCACTCCCATTGCGGCCTGCGGAACATGAAATCGTTCGCCCCAGGAGCAGGAGCTCTCGCGCGTGACCGGAATGTCCCGCCGTGAGCCGACGCCAGACTTCATCGAGCGCATCCCTGGCCTTCTCGTCTGCCGGGACGTACCAGACCGCTGCTCCGGTAAGCTTCTCAAGCCGGAAATCCGTGCGCGCGGCGAGGCGGGTGACCGTCATGTTCGCTTCGATCAGGGCAATGAAGGGAAGAAACAGTTCGCGGTTGAGGCCGTTCTCATAGAGCTGATCTGGCGGAACGTTCGAAGTCGCCACCACCACGACGCCCATCGCGAAAAGATGCGCGAACAGACGTCCTAGAATCATTGCATCGGCAATGTCCGTCACGTGCAGCTCGTCGAAGCAGAGGAGCCAAGCCTCGTCCGCGACGGCGACCGCCGCGAGCCACAGAGGATCAGCATCTTTGATCTCGCCCCTCTTGAGCTGTTGGCGCATGACATGAATGCGCTCATGCACCTCGGCCATGAACTCATGAAAATGAACCCGGCGCTTGCGCTGCACAGGCGCGCCTGCAAAAAACATGTCCATCAGCATTGTCTTGCCGCGGCCCACCTCGCCGAAGATGTACCGCCCCTTGGGCGGCGCGGCGCCAGCACGTGTCGCGAACAGCCAGCCCAGGGATGACGATTTGCGCGCCAAGCGCCAGTTGGCGAGCTCTTGCTCAAGGGCGGCCAGGCTTGCCACCGCTTCTTCCTGGGCGGAATCCCGCTCGATCGCTCCTGCGGCAACCTGCGCCGCATAACGCTGAGAAATCGGACCGGACGAGGGGGCAGTCAGCGGCATTGCGGATTACTGGCAGGCGGCGGCGATCAAACAAAATTGTGCAATGCACAAAACTTAACCACGACAGGGGTTTGAATGCATAGCTACCATGCCGCAATATTCGGGAATCATATCATAATGTTATCGATAGTCCGCAATAAAACAATTGCGGCATCCATGTTGCATTGCGATATAGGGGTTGATCGTGGAACCTTCGAGCAGGAGGCGCTCAATGCAAGAAGACTCCCTGCCCGCTGCCAGCTTGATTCGCAAGCTGTGGGTTGCTGAAGCGGAGCTGTATCGCGACCACCTTTCACGGCTTGATCCGCAGAGCCGGCGCAGCCGCTTCGCGGGCGCTGTTTCGGATCAGTTTCTGAACGACTATGCCCACCTTGCGTTCGGCATCGATACCGTCATTCACGGCTTCTTCGCCGACGGTACGTTGCGGGGCGCTGCCGAATTGCGCCCGATCGGACCCCCAACACGACGGGAAGGCGAGGCCGCGTTCTCTATCGAGAAACCCTGGCAGAGCCACGGAGTGGGATCGCTGCTGCTCGAGCGTACCTTGCTCGCCGCGCGCAATCGCGGCCTCAAGTTCCTACATATGGCCTGCCTCGCAGACAACAGGCGGATGCAGCAGCTTGCGCGCAAATACGACGCCGAGCTCAGCTTTGATTTCGGAACGGTCATTGGTGAAGTGGCGGCTCCGCGTCCAACTCCGGTCTCAGTGCTGCGCGAGTTGATCGCTGACGGGCACGGCTTCGCCACGGCGATCTTCGACGTTCAATCACGCCTCCTCGCCCGCTGACAGAGGACAGATGTCAGAACCGTCATCTGATCTCTGACATCTGAGCTCTGATATCTGACAATGGGTAAGCAGCTTCGACAACATAAGGTCCACCGCCGGAGGACATTCGAGAGGAGAACAGCACGAAACGGGATACGGCAAAGGGCGAAGAGCGAAACGGCGCGCGCAGGCTCAAATACTCGGCTACTTGCCGATTCGAGGATTCCCGTAATCGCGCGAGCGTCACATGTGGGGTGTATTTGCGACCGTCCGGCTCCAGCCCGACGCGCTGCATTAAACGCTCGTGCTCTGCCTGCAATTCCATGAGCGCACGTTCCGGCCCGAGGGTCGCGACCAGCGCCCGCGGCTTGCGTCCGCCGAATGACTTGAGGTCCTCCACGCGCATTTCGAAACGTTGACGGCGTACTCTGCCGAGCAGAGATGCCACCTCGTGCGCGATGACGTCGTCTACATCGCCAATGAAGCGGAGGGTGACATGGTAGTTTTCAGGATCAATCCACCGCGCCCCGGGAAGTCCGCCCCGCAAGGTCGCGAGCAATTCCACGACACTGCGAGGGATTTCGAGACCGGTGAAGAGGCGGGGCATGGCACGCTAGGTTGCTTCCTGTATCATATAGGAATTGGAGCTGTGCCGCCGCGCGCTTCAAACTCAGCTGCGGCGCTTGTGCCGCACCTGTCCGATGAGCTCTTCGACCATCGGCAGAATGCGCGCAACAATAACTTCAACGCCAGCCGCGGTCGGATGAATGCCGTCCCTTTGGTTGAGCTTCGCATCAGCCGCCACCCCTTCGAGAAAAAACGGATAAAGGAGCGCATCATTCTTGGCCGCAATGTCAGGAAAGATTTGCTCGAACTCACTTCCATATTCGATCCCGAGATTTGGGGCAGCCCGCATCCCGGCGAGCAAGACGACCACTCCCCGCGTCCGGAGACGTCGCACGATTTCCGACAGCGCGCGGCGGGTAGTGCTTGGCTTGAGCCCGAGGAGCATGTCATTCGCGCCAAGCTCGACGATCGCCGCATCGGCTTCCTCAGGCACAGACCAGTCGAGGCGTGCCAAGCCCGCGGATGCCGTATCGCCCGACACGCCAGCATTGATGATCTCGACTGGGTTCCCCTTGGCCTTGAGCCTCGCTTCGAGCTTGGACGGAAAGGAGTCCGCCAGCGGCAATCCAAGTCCTGCCGTAAGAGAATCCCCCAATGCGACGATGCGAATCAACCGATCAGGCGCGCCGGCAGCCTCCGCACGCGAGGGAGAGCCGGTCAAGACCATCGCGAGCAGACTCGCGATATGGACTGCGGCGCGACAATGCCAATATGAGCACGACGGCAGCACCAAAGAGCCATCTCCCATGCACGACACCTCCAGGCCAGGGCGCGCGGAAGGCGCCATTGCACTTGTCGGCGTGAACTTATCCCTCGGAAAGGGCGCGGGACGCGTCCATATCCTCAGAGATATCGACCTCCATATAGGGCGCGGCGAAGCCGTCGGTCTCGTCGGCCCATCCGGCTCGGGTAAATCAACACTGCTCATGGTCATAGCAGGACTGGAGCGCGTCGATTCAGGTGCGGTCATGGTCGCCGGCGAAACCTTGTGCCATCTGGATGAGGACACGCTGGCGCTGTTCCGTGGACGTAATGTGGGGATCGTCTTCCAATCGTTCCATCTCATCCCGACCATGACCGCGGTTGAGAACGTGGCGATTCCTCTGGAATTCGCCGGCGCCGGCAACGCGCGGGAGCGCGCGGCGCGCGAACTGGATGCTGTTGGGTTGCGGGAACGGCGACAACACTATCCGGCCGAGCTATCCGGCGGCGAGCAGCAACGCGTGGCGCTTGCGCGCGCGCTGGTGACAGAGCCCGCAATTCTCCTGGCGGACGAACCTACGGGCAATCTCGATGACGCCACGGGTGCGGAGATCATCGAGCTTCTCTTCGCCAAGCACCGCCAACATGGCACCACGCTTGTGCTCGTCACGCATGATGTGACACTGGCCGCGCGTTGCGACCGCATGGTCAGGCTGCGCTCGGGACGGGTCGAGGCGGGGGAGCACCGCGGAAAATCACCGGCATGACGCTCTTCTGGCCAGGTCAATCGGCGACGCAGCCGGCCGTTGGTTCTGCGCGTACCAACCTTATCCTCCCCCTTCGCATCGCTGGCCGCGAGCTGCGCGGCGGCTTGCGCGGCTTCTATGTGCTCATCGCCTGCATTGGCCTCGGGGTCATGGCGATCGCAGGGGTGGGTTCGGTTGCGTCCGGCCTCGCCGACGGGCTTGCGCGCGAGGGCAGGGTCATTCTCGGCGGCGACCTCGCATTCTCTCTCAGCCTGCGCGAGGCAAGTGCCGGTGAGCGCCAGTTTCTGGAGAGTCAAGCTCGCGAGCAACAAGGCGCAATGTCCGTTGCCGCCACCATGCGGGCGATGGCGCGCACGCCGGACGGGCGTGCCGCGCTGGTCGAGCTCAAGGCGATCGATAATTCCTACCCCCTTTACGGCGGTCTGGCCCTCGAACCGCAGCAACCGCTGCCGGAGGTGCTCGCCGAGCGCGATGGCGTATTTGGCGCTGCTGCTGATCCGGCGCTGCTTGCGCGGCTAGGTGTTTCGCCGGGTGCGCGCGTGAGTCTCGGCTCGGCCGCCTTCGAGATTCGTTCCGTGCTCCAGTCCGAGCCGGACAAGCTTGGCGGTGGCCTTGGGTTCGGACCGCGCCTGCTCGTAAGCCAAACCGCCTTGCGCGCGACAGGATTGCTCCAGCCAGGCAGCGTTGTGCGATGGCACTATCGCCTCCGGCTGCCGCGCAACAACGAAGGTGACGCTGCCGCTCGCGCAGTAACGGCGGCGGCGCAGACGCAACTGCCGGAAGCTGGGTGGGAGATCCGATCGCGCGCAAATGCCTCGCCTGCGCTGGCCCAGAACGTCGAGCGCTTCACGCAGTATCTCACTCTCGTCGGGCTCACCGCGCTGCTGATCGGCGGAGTAGGGGTCGCCAATGCGGTCAAAGCTCATCTTGATCGCCGTTGGGAGGTCATCGCTACGCTCAAATCCCTTGGTGCCACGAGCTCGCGCGTGTTTGCCATTTATTTTTTTCAGGTGATGACGCTGGCGATATTGGGAGCGTTACCCGGCCTCCTGGTCGGCGCAGCGATGCCCTATCTCATCGCCTGGATTTTCGGTGCAGTGCTTCCATTGCCGCTCGAGCCGGCGTTCCATCCAGGCGGTCTCGCACTTGCCCTCCTTTACGGTCTGCTCACGACCATGGCTTTTGCCGTTTGGCCGCTCGGACGCGCTCATGACGTACCCGTCTCGGCATTATTTCGGGATGTGCTCGGCGGCGATGCACGATGGCCGCCTGCGCGCTACGTTCTGGCCAGTGCAATCGCGGTGATAACGCTCGCTGCGCTCGCGGTGGGTCTCGCTCACGACCGGAGAATCGCGGCCCTATTCGTCGCCGCTGCCGCGGCGGTGTTCGTGCTGCTCCGTTTGGTCGCTGCGCTGCTCATGTTTCTTGCCCGGCGTATTCCCAGCTCAGGCGCTCCCGTCATTCGGCTCGCCATCGCCAACATCCATCGCCCGGGCGCACTCACGCCCAGCGTTGTCATCTCCCTCGGGTTGGGGCTGACCCTGCTCGTCACTGTGGTTGCGATCGACGGAAATTTGCAACGTCAATTCCTGGCCGCGTTGCCCGAGCGGGCGCCGAGCTTCTATTTCATTGACATTCCCGCGCGCGATGCGAAGAAGTTCGGCGAGTTTATCCAGGCAAACGCTCCGCGCGCAGCGTTGCGCGAAGTGCCGATGTTGCGCGGCCGGATCATTGCGGCAAATGGCGTGTCGGCCGAGAATCTCAGATTGCCGCCGGACTCCGCCTGGGCCCTGCAGAGCGACCGGGGCATCACCTATGCGGATGATCCGCCGCCGGGCTCGCGGCTCGTAGCGGGAAAGTGGTGGAAGGCTGATTACCAGGGGCCGCCGCTGGTGTCCTTTGAGCAGCGCGTCGCAAACGGCCTCGGCCTCAAGGTTGGCGATACGGTCACCGTCAATGTGCTCGGCCGCAATCTTAACGCCACGGTTGCCAATCTGCGCGCGGTCGATTGGCAAAGTCTGGGCATGAATTTCGTCATGGTATTCTCGTCCAACACCTTCCGGGGCGCGCCCAATTCGCATATCGCCACGCTCACCTATCCAGCCGGAAGCACGAGCAGCGAGGAGGCGTCGCTGCTCAGAGCTGTGGCGGATGCGTTTCCGGGCGTGACGGCCCTTCGCGTCAAAGAGTTGCTTGATACCGTCGGCAACACCGTCACCAACCTTGCCCTTGCAATCCGCACAGCAAGCGCACTTACCTTGTTGGTCGCCGTGCTCGTGCTTGCCGGGGCGCTGGCAGCCGGTCACCGTTGACGCGTGTATGAGGCCATCGTCCTCAAGGTCGTCGGCGCGACGCGCATGCGGCTCATATGCGCCTATGCGCTCGAGTATCTCATGCTGGGTCTCGCAGCGGCAGTGCTTGCGACGGCAGCGGGATCGGCAGCCGCTGCTTACGTTCTCGGCCGCCTCATGAACCTGCCCTTCGTGTGGCTGCCAGCGCCGCTCCTTGCGTGCGCGCTGGGGGCGATTGTCGGGACAGTTGCGCTTGGACTGATCGGCACCTTCCGGGCGCTGGGGCAAAAGCCGGCAACAGTGTTGCGCAACCTCTGACCCGACCCCGCATGAGCGACAACTCGTCGCGACGGCTGTCCTTCTGACGACCGGGGATGAACAAAATGTCATGCGTCATCCGCCACTTCGTCGGGTGAGGGAGCGTTAACAAAAGTCGGTTGTGCCATCTGGCGCCGGAACAATTCCCGCATTAGATTTCGCGCATGGGTCGCCAGCCGGTCTGCCGGGTAGGCGCCGCCATCCATACGGCCTCACGGCCGGGAATGACAGAGAGGGATTTCCATGTCGAATTTCGACCGGAACTACGCCGCTGCCGGACGTAGCGTCGGTGCGGACCGGGGCATCGCGATCGATGAGGGTCTGCGCGCCTACATGATTCGCGTCTACAACTACATGGCCATGGGCGTGGCGCTGACTGGCGTCGTCTCCTGGCTGACCTTCAATGCTGCTGTTACGGAATCGGCTGGACGCTTGGTGCTCACCCCGTTCGGTCAAATGATCTTCAGCGGCCCGGCCGTGCTCGTCCTTTTTCTTGGCACGCTTGGGCTCGTCTTTCTGATCAGCTGGCGAATCAGCTCACTTGCGCCATCGACGGCCTTTACGCTTTTCATGGTGTATGCCGCATTGCTCGGGCTCATGCTTTCCTCGGTATTTCTGACCTATACCGGGGCATCCATTACCCGCGTGTTCTTCATCTCGGCCGCTTCGTTTGGCGCCCTGAGCCTGTATGGCTACACCACGCAGCGTGATCTTTCGGCGATCGGCTCCTTCATGATCATGGGACTGATCGGACTGATCATCGCCAGCCTGGTCAACCTGTTCCTCAAGAGCACAGGGCTGGACTTCGTGATCTCCGCGGCCGGTGTGCTCATCTTTGCCGGTCTTACTGCCTGGGACACGCAGCGCATCAAGGAAATGTACGACCCGATGGAAGACGGCACAATCGTCGGCCGCAAGGCGGTCATGGGTGCGCTGTCGCTATACCTCGACTTCATCAACCTCTTCCTTTTCATGCTGCGATTTCTCGGCGATCGCCGCTGAGCCTTGAGCCTCTCGGTTTGTTGTGACGCCCCGGCCACCCGCCGGGGCGTTCTTGTTTGGCTCACGGACGCGTCGTCCGGCTTGAACGCCGTGCCGTGGCAATCATGGTCGCATCCATTCGCCCCGCCGAGCCTGCTGACCTTGCCGCGGTCACCCGCATCTACGACCACGCCGTACGCTACGGAACGGCATCTTTCGAGACCGATCCGCCGGACGAGAGTGAGATGAGGCGACGTTACGTCGCCTTGTGCGCGGATGGTTACCCTTTTCTGGTCGCTGAGCTTGGCAAGACCATCGCAGGCTATGCCTATGCCGGGCCTCATCGCGCGCGGCCGGCGTATCGCTGGAGCATCGAGGACTCGATCTATGTCGCCCCGCGATCACAGCGGCAGGGGATTGGTCACGCGTTGCTCGACGGACTTATACGGGATTCGCAGACACGGGGATTTCGGCAAATGATCGCGGTAATCGGAGATTCCGCGAATGCAGCCTCGATAGAGCTCCATCGCGGGCTGGGATTCCGTATGGTGGGAACGCTCGACAATGTCGGCTTCAAGTTTGGCCGCTGGCTCGACAGCGTCTTGATGCAGAGGCCGCTGGGAGAAGGCGCCGCCTCAGCGCCATCAGCTCGCTACCACCCGTAGCGATTTGTCAATTGCGCGCAGCACGCGATCGAGCTCATGGCCGCGGCGCACAACAAGGCCCGTGGCTGAAACGATGCTGTAGGCGCCTTGGCGGCGCGCCAGCCTTGGATTTTTCTCAATGCGGTAAATTGGCACCTCGCTGGCGCGGCGAAACACAGAGAAAACCGCACGGTCCCGTAAAAAATCGATTGCATAGTCACGCCATTCACCAGCGGCAACTTGGCGGCCATACAAGCTTAATATCCGACCGAGCTCCCGACGATCGAAAGTCACGCGAGCTCCGGGGGCGGACGGCGAAGCCAGCGCCTCGCCCCCGTGCAGCTCGCTCGGTTCAGCATCGCCATTGCTCATCGGCGCCTCCTTCATGAACATCCTGGACGGCGGATGATCGCGCCGGAAGCAGGCATGAGCAAGGGGCAACCGGGGGCAAACGCCAGATGCTGCGTTCCGACCTCGTCCTGACGCAAGGCTACCGCATATGGCCGCCCAGCAAGCTCCGATAATACCTCCTTTGAAAGGGAGGTTCGAGAACGGCCGGTCACGCCAGCCTCACGCATAATTCAATCGGATCATACTGCTGCCCAACTGCCGCCAACCGGGCGCCAGGCCCACCATCGAGAATGGAAACGTTGCCCAGGGCCCGGTTTGCCATCGAAACCCGGATCGCTCAGCCCCCAGCCCCCGGAGCTCGGAGGTGGGCCGGGCCCATTTCAGATGTCAGAGAGCAAAATTTCAGAGGCAGGAAGCAAATATTCAGAGCTCAAGTCCGGAGAATCAGTCTGATCTACGGCATCTGATCCCTGATTTCATCGCAGCGTCGCGAAGGCTGCGGCAAGAATCGCCTTCGGCTTTTCGGCCGTGCCACTCTGCAATAGGACCGCTGCTTCGTTGATACCATCACCCGCAAGCGCCTGGGTCGGCACACTCCAGGATTTGGACTGTCCGGTCCAATCACCAAGCTTGATCCAACGCCGCGCGACATTGTGATAGGTAACGGTACGGCCCTTGTTCTCGCCGCGCGCAATCGCGATGCTTGCCGTCTTCATCAGGCCGCATAGCCACGCTTCCGCGGTGGCCGGCCCGTCTGCCTGAGGAAGAGCAAGATCGATGTGAGCGGCGTTCACTTCGAGCCTGAGTGGCTTGACTGACATGGCGCCATTCTTGTGCGTCTTCGTGATCGCAGCCTCTATGGCGGCTTTGTCGCTGCCCAATGCATGAATGCTGCCATTCACGACCGCTTGCGGCGTATAGACTTGGCCGTCCCCGCGCACATGGGCGTAGGCCTTCTGGCGGGCGGTATGACGGGGCTCGGCCAGAGTATCCTTCCAGCCGAGATAGTCCCAATAGTCGATCGGCAGGCTGATGGCGACCAGGGAAGGATCATCCGCGAGATCCGCCAATAATGCGTCTGCAGGCGGGCAGGACGAGCAGCCCTGACTTGTGAACAGCTCCACCACGCCGCGGGTCTGCGATCGCGCCGAAGGGCTAAGCAGTGTGGCACCGCAGGACGCAACAAGCAGATAAGTAAGACACCGACGCGCCATGATCGATCAGTCCCCGACTTGTCCCCGTCAAATTGGCTGTAAGCGAAGCGTGCCGAGCGTCTGGCAACAACGGGCAAAGTAGCCGGGAAGACCGGTCGGCATTCTCTAAACCGGCGACGGTTATTTGATAGTCTGTTGCGCGATCACCCGCCACTCAAATCAAGGTGACCCCAGGGAGCATCAGCAACAAGCTGGCGCAGCACGTAATGCAAGATGCCGCCATGCTTGAAATATTCCAGCTCATCGAGCGTATCGATGCGGGGTATCAGCGGAATTCTCCTGAGCGCGCCATCGGCGGCAACGATCTCGGCGACCATGCGCTGGCGGGGTTTGATCTCCCCATGCAGTCCGCGGATGGTGACCTGCTCGTCGCCTTTGAGCTCCAACGTCTGCCACGATGTGCCCTCCTCGAAGCAAAGCGGGAGCACACCCATTCCAATCAGGTTCGAGCGATGAATCCGCTCGAATGATTGGCAGATTACCGCTCGCACGCCGAGGAGATTCGGGCCTTTCGCCGCCCAATCGCGCGAAGAGCCGCTGCCGTACTCCTTTCCCGCGAATAAGACCAGGGGCACATGATCGCTCTTGTAGCGCATGGCGGCATCGAAGATCGACATGCGCTGACGCGAGGGATAGTGCACCGTGACGCCGCCTTCCACGCCTGGCACCATCTGGTTCTTCAGCCGGATATTGGCGAAGGTGCCGCGCATCATCACTTCGTGATTGCCGCGCCGGGTGCCGTATTGGTTGAAGTCGGCGGGCTTCACCTTGTGCTCTATCAGATACTTTCCGGCAGGCGAGTTGACCTTGATCGAGCCGGCTGGCGAGATGTGATCGGTTGTAATCGAATCGAGCAACAAGCAGAGCACGCGCGCATCCACGATGTCGCTTAGCGGGGCGGGATGGCGGCCCATTCCTGCAAAATACGGCGGATTTTGCACGTAGGTTGATTTCTTGTCCCAGGCGTAGGTCAACCCTCCCTTCACGGTGATCGCCCGCCAATGGGCATCCCCCTTGAACACATCGGCATATTTCTTCGCGAACATCTGCTTGGTGATGGTCTTGCGCACCACCTCGCTGATTTCGCGATTGCTCGGCCAGATGTCCTTGAGAAAGACCTTCTTTCCGCTCTTGTCCATGCCGAGCGGCTGCTTCAACAGGTCGGAATACATTGAGCCAGCGAGCGCGTAGGCGACGACCAGCGGCGGCGAGGCAAGATAATTCGCGCGCACGTCGGCGTTCACGCGACCCTCGAAGTTGCGGTTGCCGGACAAAACGGCGGCCGCGACCAGAATCCTTGTCGTTGATTGCCTTGGAGATCTCGGGAGCCAGCGGCCCCGAATTGCCTATGCAGGTTGTGCAGCCAAAGCCCACGAGATTGTACCCGAGCTTATCGAGCTCCTTTTGCAACCCCGATTTGCTCAGATACTCCGCCACGACCTGCGATCCCGGCGCCAGGGAGGTTTTGACCCAGGGCTTCACCGTCAACCCCTTGGCCGCCGCCTTACGTGCAAGCAATCCCGCCCCGACCATAACACTCGGGTTCGATGTGTTTGTGCAGGAGGTGATCGCGGCGATCACCACATCGCCGTGCCCGAGATCATGATTTCGGCCCTCGACCGGAACACGGCCGGATGCGCCGGCCTTTGCAAAATTCTTGTCGAGCGAGGTCGCAAGCGATGGGTGCAGGTCAAAGATCTCTTTTTCACCGTCGCCGTCTTTGCCGAACTCCTTCTCCATTGCCGTGGCGAAACCCGATTTTACGTCCTTGAGGGCGACGCGGTCCTGCGGCCGTTTTGGGCCCGCAAGCGAAGGCTCGACCTCCTCAAGCTCGAGCTTGAGCACGTCCGTGAAAACGGGATCTGGGGTTGACTTGGTGCGGTACATGCCCTGCGCCTTGGCGTAAGCCGCTACCAATTCGGTAAGCGCCTTCGGCCGTCCGGTATCGGTGAGGTAACGCAGCGTATCGTCGTCCACCGGGAAGAAGCCGCAGGTCGCACCATATTCGGGGGACATGTTTCCTATGGTGGCGCGGTCGGCAATGGACAGATTGGCAAGGCCGGGACCAAAAAACTCCACGAACTTGCCGACAACTCCGCGCTTGCGAAGCATTTGCGTCACGGTGAGCACGAGATCCGTCGCGGTCACGCCCTCCTTGAGCTTGCCCGAGAGCTTCACCCCAATGACTTCCGGCAGCAGCATCGAATACGGCTGGCCCAGCATGGCCGCCTCCGCCTCGATACCGCCGACTCCCCAGCCGAGCACCGCAAGGCCATTGACCATGGTAGTATGAGAATCGGTGCCGACGAGCGTGTCCGGATAGGCAACATCCGCCAGCATCGCCTTGCCGTCGACCTTCACCTTGTCTTTTCGGGTCCAGACCGTCTGCGACAGATATTCCAGATTGACCTGATGACAGATGCCGGTGCCTGGCGGTACCACACGGAAGTTGTCGAACGACTTTTGCGACCATTTGAGGAACTCGTAACGTTCCCCGTTCTGCCGATATTCCTCGTCAACGTTCTTTTTGAGCGCGCTGTTGCTGCCAAAAAACGTGACGGCGACGGAGTGATCGCAGACCAGATCGACAGGAACGAGCGGATTGATCTTTTTCGGGTCGCCGCCGAGCTTCTTCATGGCGTCGCGCATTGCAGCGAGATCGACCACCGCAGGAACGCCGGTGAAATCCTGCATCAGCACGCGAGCCGGGCGAAACGGGATTTCGCGTTCCGAGGTCTTGGTGCGCACCCATTGGGCGACCGCCTGGATGTTCTTCTTTGGCAACGGATCGCCCATCCTCGTGACGCAGCAGATTCTCCAGGAGCACCTTCATGGAGAAGGGAAGGCGCGAAATTCCTTTGAGCCCGTTCTTCTCGGCTGCCGCCAAGCTGTAATAGGCGTACGACTTGCTGCCTACTTTGAGGAGTTTGCAGCACCTGAAACTATCGAGTGAGGTCATCGGCGTGGGATTCCAATTCATCTACCGAGCAAGGTATGATACTACCGGAACCCCCCGGTTCCCGGTTTGGCCGCCGAGCTCTGTGAGGTTGAGCGGCGCGATGGCTTATAGAAAGTTTTTTTGTCCGCTTCCAGAAAATCAACGCGTCTCAACAACATGGCCGGGCGCGCCACGCTCGCCTTGTCATTGTGACGACGCCGACAGCGCAAAGGTTGCGTAATGCGCCTGTTTGCTCGCGATGTTGCGTGCGCGAGGGGGGGTCGCAACGTCTTCCAGGACCTGCATTTCACGGTCAATGCCGGGGAAATGACGGCGATTACCGGCCCGAATGGGTCTGGCAAATCATCGCTGCTTCGTCTCGTCGCAGGGCTTCTGCGGCTGTCCAGCGGGGAGATCATCCTTGAAGGCGGCGAAGTGGATGCGAGCATAGGAGAACAGTCGCACTATGTCGGACACCAGGACGCTCTCAAGCCGTCGCTGACCGTGGCGGAGAACCTCGCCTTCTGGAGTGCTTTCCACGGCCATCGCAATCACGTCGCAAAATCGCTCGCCTGTTTGGGGCTAGCCTCGCTGGCTCACTTGCCTGCTCTTTACCTCTCCGCGGGGCAGCGGCGGCGTCTCTCCCTTGCCCGCCTGATTGCGACGCAGCGCCCGATCTGGCTGCTTGACGAACCAAACACAGCCCTCGACGCCACGGCTCAGGCGATGCTCGCCAATATCATGCGGACGCATCTTGCGCAGGGCGGGATCATCCTTGCGGCCGTTCATGGAACACTCGAGCCAAAGGCCTCTCATCACGTGCGGTTGGGAGAGGCCAATGCGCCACCGACCCGGCCTTGCCCAGGTGACACGCTGTGACGCCTCTGGCGGCGCTCATCCTGCGCGACATGCGGCTTGCCGTGCGCGTCGGCGGGGGCGCATTCATCGGGCTGGTTTTTTTTCTCGTGGTGGTGACGCTCGTGCCGTTCGCGCTCGGACCTGACCTCGGCCTGCTCGCGCGCATCGGTCCCGCTATCCTGTGGTTGGGCGCTCTGCTGGCGAGCCTGCTTGGGCTCGACCGGCTGCTCGCGACGGACCACGAGGATGGCTCCCTTGACCTGATCCTCATGGCTGGCGTTCCGGTCGAGCTCGCGGTGGGGGCAAAAGCGCTGGCGCATTGGCTTACGACCGGATTGCCCCTGGTTATCGCAGCGCCGCTCCTCGGTATCCTGCTCAACCTCGATCCGACGGCGACCGGCGCAGTCGTCCTCACCCTCCTTGCTGGAACCCCTGGTTTGACCTTCATCGGTCTGATCGGCGCCGCGCTGACAATCTCCTTGCGACGCGGCGGCCTCCTCCTGTCGGTCCTGGTATTGCCATTGAGCATTCCCGTGCTCATTTTCGGCGTGACCGCGTCGAACGCGGCAATCGTTGGCCCGATCACCTTTGGCACGCCCTTTACCATTCTCTGCGCGCTCACTCTGATGAGCGTTGCAATCGGCCCCTTCGCCGCAGCGATGGCGCTCCGGCAAGGCATGGACTGATGCGGCCGCGCACGGCACGCCCGCGCGGCCATCGTTCGCTACATCAAGGAGACGCTTGCGAATGAGCTTGATCGATCTCGCCAGCCCGTCGCGTTTTCTATCCCTGAGCGCGCGCGTGTTGCCCTGGTTTGCAGGTGCAA
Organism: uncultured Alphaproteobacteria bacterium; assembly: GCA_963841105.1. GTDB lineage: Bacteria > Pseudomonadota > Alphaproteobacteria > Rhizobiales > Xanthobacteraceae > VAZQ01. Next base: position 138,672 of record CAWJCB010000028.1, on the reverse strand, counting down.
CTCTTGTCGCGTTCGTCGTTGCAGGGTTTGCGACCTGGCTCGCGCCCGACGACTACCAGCAGGGAGCCACCGTGAAGATCATGTTCATTCACGTTCCCGCAGCGTGGCTGGCGCTGTTCGCTTGGGTCTTGATGAGCGTGGCCGCGCTGGGCACGCTGGTGTGGCGTCACCCACTCGCCGATGTGGCGGCCAAGGCGGCAGCGCCGATCGGTGCGGCATTCACGCTGATGTGTCTGCTCACCGGCGCGTTGTGGGGGCGGCCAATGTGGGGCACGTATTGGGTTTGGGACGCTCGCCTTACCTCGGTATTGGTGCTCTTCATCATGTATCTGGCGCTGATCGCGCTGTCGCGGACCATCGATGACCCCACCCGCGCCGCGCGCGCCGCGGCCGTGTTCACGCTGGTCGGGGCGATCAACATTCCCATCATCAAGTTCTCCGTCAACTGGTGGAACACGCTGCATCAGCCGGCATCAGTGCTTCGCCTGGCCGGATCGGCGATCCACCCAAGCATCCTCATGCCGCTGATCGCCATGTCGGCAGCCTTCACGCTGCTGTTCGTCACCTTGCATCTTGCCGCCATGCGCAACGAAATCCTGCGGCGGCGGCTGCGGACAATGCTGCTGTTGCAGGCGGACGCCGCAGAAGCGGCATGACCGCAACAATGCTTGGCCCCTATACCGGTTTCATCGTGAGCGCCTACGCCGCGGCGATAGCGATTGTGGCTGGGCTGATCGCATGGATCATGCTTGATCATCACCGCTTGCGCCGCGTGCTTGCGCAGGCCGAAACGCGCGTCGTCAGGCGGCGCTCGCAGCGAAGCGGGGGAGGAGAGGCGGCATGAGTGCGCCGGAAGAAGGCGCCGCTGCCAGGCGCGGCCCCGCGCTGCGCAGCCGGCTCCTGGTGCTCATCCCGCTCCTTGCCTTTCTCGCGCTTGCCGGCCTTTTCATGTTCCGGCTGGGTTCCGGCGACCCGTCGCGCATTCCATCCGTTCTGATCGGGCATCCGGCGCCGCCCACGACCTTGCCGCCCCTTGAAGGTCTCGATCGTGACGGCCGGCCGGTGCCTGGGGTCGACACCGGGACTTTTGCAGGCGAAGTGACGCTGCTGAACGTCTGGGCTTCCTGGTGCGTGCCATGCCGCGAGGAGGCGCCGCTCCTCATGCGGCTCGCGGCAGACCGGCGCATCCGCGTGGCCGGGATCAATTATAAGGACCAGCCGGAGAATGCACGGCGTTTCCTTGGCCGCTACGGCAACCCCTTTACAGCAAACGGCGTGGACACCAGCGGCCGCGCGGCAATCGAGTGGGGAGTGTACGGCGTTCCCGAGACCTTCATCGTCGGTCGCGACGGGCGTATCAGCTACAAGTTGATCGGGCCGATCAGCCCGGAGAATCTGCAAACCGCGTTGCAGCCCGCGATCGAGAAGGCGCTGGCGGCGCCTGCGCCGCCGTCCTGAGGCGTGAATTCGTTGTCGCTCCTACATATGATCCAAATCGGGGGTCGTTGACGGCCTCCGCTTGACTGCGCAGATCAGCACGCAATTCCGGACGCGACCTTCCCCATCTGGATCGGCGCGCGGGCGAGATCGAGGCACTTGTTGCGCAGCGCCGCAGCAAAGCGCTCGGCAACTTTGCGGCTGCCGCTCTCGTTTGCAATATATTCGGCGATTGAATCGATGTCGTCCTTTGCCGCCGCGCTGAACCGGAGCTTGGGCACTATGCGCCTTTGCGCCGGCGCTCCCAGGCATCCAGGCGCTTGGCAATGCTGGCGGCGACCTCTTTGTCCGTGTAGCTACCGCCGCGCGCGATGGCCCGGTTGATGGTCTTGCGCAGCGCCGCGAGTTTTGCGCGCTCACCGGCCGTAAGCGGTCGGCGCACATGCTGCTCTTCGATGGTGGCGAGCGCCCGCGCCGCTTCTTGCTGCGCCTTTTGCGGCCAGCTCGGCACGCGTTCGATCAGGGTTTCAAGCTTCTTGTTCATTGGTTGCACTTTAACGCATCGGCCCCTCCACAGATAGGGCGGGAGCACTATACCAATGTTCACTTCGAGTAGGCCTGCGACGTGCTATTTTCCTCAGCCCGCGTGCTTGGGGGGACTGCGCATGCCACAATATCCAAGAAGACGACCGCTCGAACCGCGACCGTCAATCGCGGAGCCGCGACGCCATTTGCTCGCGGCCGTGCTTGCGTTCGTCCGCGAGGCAAGTTCATGTCCCGGTGTCCTGCGGATTGCGCTCGTGGGCTCACTCGCCGCGGACAAGCCCATCCCGAAAGACGCCGACGTGCTTGTCTCTATTAATGCCGACATGAACCTCGATCCGCTTGCTCGCATCGGCCGACGGCTGAAAGGTGCGGGGCAGAGGATCAATCTCGGTGGCGACGTTTTCCTCGCCGACCAGAGGGGTCGTTACATCGGGCGCGTTTGTCATTATCGCGAGTGCCACCCGCGCGTGCTATGCAAGGCGCGTAACTGCGGCAAGCGTCAACACCTCAACGACGATCTCCAGATCGTCACGCTAAATCGCGCGCTCATTGCCGCCCCGCCTGTCGATCTGTGGCCCCGCGTCGTAAGGCGCGTGAGCGTGCCTGCCGATGTCGAGGAGTTGCTCCTGGCCGAGCTGGACAAGGGTCACAGTGTGTAGCGGCGGCTCAAGGCGCTCGGGGCAATCTCGCTTGACCTGTTCGGCTCGGTCGTGCGGAACAAAGCAAAGGCCGCAAGCGACGCGCTTAGGCCGAGGGTTCCTGTCGCTCCGTCTCTGATGCCGCATATCGCGACATCAGCGGAATTTGTGACGCAGCGAACAGGAAGGTCAGCGGCAGCACGCCAAAGACCTTGAAGCTCACCCAGATATCCGTGGTCTGCGTCCGCCACACGATCTCGTTGAGCAACGCGAGGCCAAAAAAGAACACAGCCCAGCGCAGCGTGAGCTTGCGCCATCCCTCCTCACTGAGATGGAACACCGAATCGAACAAAACTCCGAGCAGAGGCTTGCCCCAGGCAAGCCCGCCCAGCAGCACGCCGCCGAACAGGAGATAGATGATGGTGGGCTTGAGCTTGATGAAAAGCTCGTCGTGCAGGACGAGTGTGAGTGAGCCGAACACCAGCACGATGACCGCGGTGATGAGCGGCATCATCGGCAAATGCCGGGTGAGGGCATAGGAGACGGCGAGCGCGGCCAGGATGGCAATCATGAACACCGCGGTGGCGACGAAGATGCCGGCGCCCTCGCCCGACGCGATGCCTGACGGCAGCATTGGGCCGACGATGGGCATGAACAGGGCTGGGCGAGAATTGGCGACAAAGAAAAGAAGCAGCGGTCCGATGTCGAGCGCCAGCTTGAGAAGCGGATTGAGCGCAGGCCTTTTTGCATTCATTTGATTTCTATCCCGGCAATTGCTCGCGCGAATTCTCTGGCTGAGAACGGCGCGAGATCGTCGATCGCCTCGCCTACTCCGATATAGTGGACCGGCAACCGGAATTTTTCCGCGATGGCGACGAGGATGCCGCCTCGCGCCGTGCCGTCGAGCTTGGTCATGGCAAGGCCGGTGACGCCAGCCACGTCGCGGAAGACCTCCACCTGCGAGAGGGCATTCTGGCCGACGGTCGCATCGAGCACGAGCAATACCGCCTGCGGAGCGCAGGCGTCGACCTTCTTCATCACGCGCACGATCTTTTCAAGCTCATCCATCAGCACCGCCTTGTTCTGCAGCCGGCCGGCAGTATCGACCAGCAGCAGGTCGATGCGCTCGGCGCGCGCCTTGATGAGCGCGTCAAAAACGAGGCCTGCGGCGTCCGCGCCGGGCGCTCCGGCCAGCACGGCGGCGCCGCTGCGATCTCCCCAGATTTTCAGCTGATCCATGGCGGCGGCGCGGAAGGTGTCGCCAGCCACCAGCATCACCGAAAGACCCTGGGTGCGCGCTTTGGCCGCGATCTTGCCGATGGTGGTCGTCTTGCCGGACCCGTTAACGCCGACGACGAGCACAACGAAAGGCTTGGCTGTGTCGAACCGCAGCGGCTCCGCGACAGGAGCGAGCACCTTCTCCACTTCCTGGGCGAGAACGGTCTTCACTTCATCGGGTGAGATTGCTTTGTCGTAGCGGCCTTGCCCGACCGCGGCGGCGATCCTCGTCGCGCAGGCGACTCCGAGGTCGGCGCGGATAAGCGCGTTCCTCGATCTCGTCGAGCATGGCCTGGTCGAGCAGGCGCTTGACGACCAGATCGGCGATCGCAGAGCCGATCGACGTCGAGGTGCGTTTGAGGCCGCCGCTGAGCCGCTGCCACCAGCCTTGCTTGTCATCGACCTTGTCTTCGGCGCTGTTGCTCATGCAGCACCCGTGATAGCGATTTGAGCATGACGCCGGAAGAGTTAGTCGCGCGGCTGCTTTATCGTGACGGCCTGATGCTCGTCATCGACAAGCCCGCAGGCTTTGCGGTCCACAAGGGGCCGCAGGCCAGCAATCGCGGCGAATGCCTGGAGGACTATTTCGGCGCGCTGCGGTTCGGGCTGCCGCGCGCGCCCGCGCTGGCGCACAGGCTTGATCGCGATACCTCCGGTTGCCTGGTGCTTGGCCGCCATCGCAAGGCGCTGGCCGAGCTCGGCCGGCTGTTCAAGAGCGGGCGCGTCGCGAAGACCTACTGGGCGCTGGTGGAGGGCGGCCCAACCCAGGAGGAAGGGCGCATCGATGCGCCACTCGGTCGCAAGGACGCGAGCCGCGGGTGGTGGATGAAGCACGATCCCCAGGGCCAGCCCGCGCTCACGACATGGAAGGTGCTGGGACGCGCAGCAGGTCTCACCTGGCTCGCTCTCGAGCCGCTGACCGGCCGCACCCATCAGTTGCGTGTGCACTGCGCGGAAATGGGCTGGCCGGTCGTCGGCGACAGCATCTACGGCAATGCGCCGCGCCTGGGCGGGGCCGGTCTGCACCTGCATGCGCGGGAGATTGCAGTGCCCATTTATAAGAACCGCCCGGCCATCGAGGTGTGCGCGCCGGTGCCGCCGCGCATGCACGAACGGCTGCGGGCGTGCGGATGGCAGGGCGAGGAACGTCAGTAGAGCGTCGCCTTGAGCCGCTCCGGCGCGGAACGATCATGCTCGGGTCCGCCGATTCGGCCCTGCGTGAGATCCGACAGGATGGCGCCGGCGCTGGGCAGGCTCTTGCGATCGATGTGACGCGAGGCATCCCACAGCTTCGAGCGCACGATCGCCTTGGCGCACTGGTAATAGATGCGGTCCACCGCAACTACGATGACGCTGCGCGGCGCCTTGCCGTCGACGAGGAAGCTCTGGATCAGGGCCGGATCAATGGAAATTTCGGCACGACCGTTCACGCGGATCGTCTCGCCACAGCCGGGAATGAGAAACAAAAGCGCCACGCGGGGGTCGTGCAGGATGTTGCGCAATGTATCAATGCGATTGTTGCCGCGGCGGTCCGGGATGAGCAGCGTTTTTTCGTCGGCCACCCGCACGAAGCCCGGAGCGTCGCCGCGCGGGGAGCAATCAAGCCCGTCCGCACCCGCCGAGGCGAGCGCGAAGAAGGGCGCGCTCTCGATGAACGCCCGATAATGCGCGGTGATGCGATCGGCTTCTTTCGCGAGCGACGGCCCGAAGGGCTGCCCGTACAGACTTTCCAGCGCTTCCATGCTGGTGACGCTGTGTTCGCGCGCGAAGTTTTCCATCTATCTTTTCCATCTATCAAGGTATCCGATTGGTGAGCCTACCGGCTGCGCCACAATTTTCCATTTACATCGGCGATTATGCAACGAGTAGCGCGCGGTCGTCATGTCCTGTGATCTCGAGATCGAGAATAACGCTTGCGGCAACCGCACCTGCCAGCCGCACGGGGGCGAACTGCTCGGTGTGGCCGCGATGTTGCGACACTGTGAGGACGCGGCGCCGCGCGCCAACTTGCGCAGCAAGGTGTCGGGCGAACGCTGCATCGCCCTTTCCGCGCAACCTGCGGGCGCGCTCCTTCACCACTTCCGGGGCGACCTGCGGCATCCGCGCCGCCGGCGTGCCCGGCCGAGGCGAGAACGGAAAGACGTGGAGCTGCGTCAAAGCGCAGGCATCGACGAGGTCCAGGGAGCGAGAGAACATCTCCTCGCTTTCGGTTGGAAACCCGGCGATCAGGTCCGCGCCAAGCGCCAGGTCCGGCCGCAGGCGGCGGAGCTGTGCACAGAACGCAATCGCGTCGGCACGGCTGTGCCGCCGCTTCATGCGCTTGAGGACCATATCGTCGCCGGCCTGCAATGACAGGTGCAGATGCGGCATCAGCCGCGGCTGATTGGCGAGCGCATCGAGAAGGTCGCGGTCCGCCTCCACGGCGTCGATGGACGAGAGGCGAAGGCGCGGGAGCTCGGGGACATGCTTGAGAATCTGCTTCACCAGCTGACCAAGCTTCGGCGCGCCGGGCAGGCCCGATCCATAACTTGTGAGATCAACGCCGGTGAGAACGACCTCGCGATAGCCCAATTCGCACAGGCTTCGCACCTCGCGCACGACTTCGCCCATGGGCACGGAGCGCGAATTGCCGCGCGCGTAAGGAATGATGCAAAACGTGCAGCGGTGGTCGCAGCCGTTCTGCACCGCGACGAAGGCGCGCACGCGACCTTCGAACCCATCCGTCAGATGTGCGGCCGTCTGCGTGACCGCCATGATGTCGTTGACCTTGATTTTTTCTTCGATTTTTTCCTTGCCGGTGAACGGCGGCGTTACCGGCTGACGCTCGCGCCGAAATCCGGCCAAAGCCTCGTCGCCAAGCTTCTCTTCATTGCCGAGGACGAGGGCAACCTCCGGCATCTCCGCAAAGCTGTTCGGCTCGATCTGCGCGGCGCAGCCGGTGACAACGATGCGACTGCCGGGCCGCTCCCGCTTCATGCGCCGAATGGTCTGGCGCGATTGCCGCACCGCTTCGGCCGTCACCGCACACGTATTGATCACGACCGTATCGACGATGTGTGCGGCCTGCGCCTTCTGCCGGATGACTTCCGATTCGTAGGCATTGAGCCGGCATCCGAAGGTGACGACCTCAACGCTCATGCCCGCCCAGCCATCCGCTCGTCGAACAGAGCGGGATCGAACCGTCCCTCGAACTCATGCTGTACGGGCCCGGTCATCAGGACATGGTCGTCGTTTTCGCGCCACGCGATTTCGAGGTCTCCCCCCGGCAGGCTCACCCGCACCTTGCGGCCGGTGCGGCGCAGCCGGGCTGCTGCGACAGCGGCGGCCGCCGCCGCCGAGCCGCAGGCTTTCGTAAGCCCCGCTCCACGCTCCCAGGTGCGAACGGCGATGTGCTCGCGCGAGCGCACGTGCGCCAGAGAAATGTTGGCTCCCTCGGGAAACATCGGATGATGCTCAAGGAGGGGTCCGATGCGGGCGAGATCAGGGGCATCGACATTGTCGACCCAGAATATGGCGTGCGGGTTGCCCATGCTCACTGCCGAGGGGGAATGCAGAGCGGGCCTGTCCGCAGGACCGATCTGAAGCTCGATCGCGCGCGTGTCCTCGAATTTCTCTGAAAGCGGGATCTCGTTCCAGCCAAAGCGCGGCTTGCCCATATCGACGGTTGTCACGAGCGGTGTCTCCCCCTTCCAGCAGTTGAGCACCCCGGCCTTGGTTTCGAGCGCGAGCGTGCGCCTGCCGGTTTCCTTGAACAGCAGCTCCGCCACGCACCGCATGCCATTGCCGCAGGCGCCCGCCGTCGAACCATCGCGATTGTAGATGCCAAGGTAGGCGTCGGTACCGTGTGTCCGCGGCGGATAAAGCGCCATCAACTGGTCGAACCGCACGCCCCGCGGCTGCGCCACGGCACGTGCATCGGCCGCGCTGATCGTGGCCTTGTTCGCGCGCATGTCTACGACGACGATCTCATTGCCGAGACCGTTCATCTTGACAAAACGATGATTGGCGAGCGCGCTCATCCGTATACCGCGGTTGCGATCTTATATGGCGAATTCTTGTCGGTCGGCCAAGGCGCGGCACCACAGGCCGGCACGAGCCCCGCAGTTTGAGACTTGGCCTTGCAAGACTTGGCCTTGCAAGACTTGGCCTTGCAAGACTTGGCCTTGATCGGCGCGATTTCTTGACAGCCGGGGGGCCTGCCGCCATAACCGGCGCGCGGCACCCGAAGGCTCGGCAATGCGCCGCAAACCCCAAATCGACTGTAAAGAAGCCGGTCCAGTCTGAGCACCGGAGTTGAACACGAGGGCAGAACGATGTTCGCAGTCATCAAAACCGGCGGCAAGCAGTACCGCGTCGTCGCCGACGATCTCCTCAAGATCGACAAGGTTGGGGGAGAACCCGGCGAGATCGTCCAGTTCGGCGAGGTCCTGGTGCTTGGGGGTGAAAACATCACCCTTGGGGCGCCGACCATCTCCGGCGCTTCGGTTGCCGCAGAGGTGCTGGAGCAAGGACGCGGGCCGAAAATCATCGCCTTCAAGAAGCGTCGCCGCAAGAACTCGCGGCGCAAGCGCGGCCACCGCCAGGAGTTCACCCTTGTGCGGGTCACCGAGATCCTCACCGACGGGGCAAAACCCATCAAGGCCGCAACCGGCCGCAGGATCGTGAGATCGAAGGCCGCGGTGGCGGAGGCGCCCAAGGCGGAAGCGGAGGCCAGCACCGACGCACCGGCGTGATGATTTCTTCAAAAAGACCTATTACATAGCGGGATAGCAAGGAGCTTGGACCATGGCTCACAAGAAGGCAGGCGGTTCGTCCCGCAACGGCCGCGACTCCAATAGCCAGCGGCTTGGCTTGAAAATTTTCGGTGGGCAGGACGTGCTTGCGGGCAATATTATTGCGCGCCAACGCGGCACCAAGTGGCATCCGGGCCCAAACGTCGGTTTGGGCAGGGACCACACCTTATTCGCCTTGGTCAACGGGCGGGTTGAATTCCGGTCGAAGGCAAAGGGACGCGTGTACGTCTCGGTCCTTCCCGCGCCGCAGCCGGCGGCGGAATAGCCGCCGCAGGTCTCCAAGCTTCGCACTCTTCGCAACCACGCTGCAGGAGAGGAGGCGGTCGCTCTGCGTCCGCGGCGGGCGGCTGACCGACGTTGCGGCTCATCCGGTTTGTGACAACCCACTTGCCACATAAATAGTGTAAGGGAGGCCTCCGGCGGCCCAATTGCGGCCGGCTTGCCGCCCAACAGGATCTCCCGCATGTCGCGCCAGGACGCCAACGCAGCCTTTGCCCGCAGCTCGTTTCTCTACGGCGGGAATGCGCAATACATCGACGACCTTTACGCCCGCTTCGAGCGCGATCCAGCGAGCGTCGATGGCGGTTGGCAGGAGTTCTTTCGATCGCTGAAGGATGATCGGGCGAGCGCACAAGCGGCCTCGCGTGGTCCGTCCTGGCAGCGAACGGACTGGCCGCGACCCGACGGGGGCGAGCTACTTGCGGCGCTCTCCGGCGAGTGGCAGGACGTGCGCAAGGCGCTCGGCGACAAGGTCGCTGCCCGCGCGCAAACCGCGGGCGTCGAGCTGTCCGCGCCTGAAGTCCAGCAGGCGACCCGCGACTCCATCCACGCCCTGATGTTGATCCGGGCTTACCGCGCCCGCGGCCATTTCCATGCCAATCTCGATCCGCTCGGCCTCGAGCCCCGCAAGAACGAGGAGGATCTCGATCCCCGTTCCTACGGGTTCACCGATGCCGACCTCGACCGCAAAATATTCCTGGATCGGGTGCTCGGGCTCGAATTCGGCACGTTACATGAAATTCTGGCGATCCTGCAGCGCACGTACTGCCAGACTCTGGGCGTCGAATTCATGCATATCTCAAATCCAGCGCAAAAGAGCTGGATGCAGGAGCGCATCGAGGGCCCGGACAAGGAGATCACGTTCACGCGCGAGGGCAAGCGCGCCATTCTCAACAAGTTGATCGAGGCCGAAGGTTTCGAGAAGTTCTGTGACCTGAAATTCACCGGCACCAAACGGTTTGGTCTCGACGGCGGAGAATCGATGATCCCCGCACTTGAGCAGATCATCAAACGCGGCGGGGCGCTGGGCGTGCGGGACATCGTTATCGGAATGGCCCATCGCGGCCGCCTCAACGTGCTGGCGCAGGTCATGGCCAAGCCCCATCGCGCCATTTTCCACGAGTTCAAAGGGGGGTCTGCCACGCCGAACGAGGTGGAAGGCTCAGGCGACGTGAAATATCACCTCGGCGCGTCGTCCGATCGCGAGTTCGACGGCAACCGGGTGCACCTTTCGCTCACTGCAAATCCTTCGCATCTCGAGATCGTCAACCCGGTGGTTCTCGGCAAGGTTCGCGCCAAGCAGGACCTGCTCGGCGCTACGCGGGAAGACCGCACCATGGTGATGCCGCTGCTGATTTCCGGTGATGCGGCCTTTGCCGGCCAGGGAGTCATTGCCGAGTGCTTCGGCCTTTCGGGATTGCGCGGGCACCGCACTGGCGGCTCAGTGCACTTCATCATCAACAATCAGATTGGGTTCACCACCTATCCGCGCTATTCCCGCTCTTCGCCATATCCCTCGGACGTAGCCAAGATGATCGAAGCGCCGATTTTTCACGCCAACGGCGATGATCCCGAGGCGGTGGTGTTCGCTGCGAAGGTTGCGACCGAGTTCCGGCAGAAATTCCAGCATCCCGTCGTCATCGACATGTTCTGCTATCGCCGTCACGGGCACAACGAGGGCGACGAGCCGTCCTTTACGCAGCCGCTGATGTACAAGGCCATTCGCCATCACCCGCCCACCAGCGAGATCTACGCAAAGAAGCTGGTGGCCGAGAACCTGATCTCGGAGGCTGAAGTGGAGAGGATGCGCGCGGACTGGCGCGCCAAGCTCGATGTCGAGCTCGAGGCAAGCGGCGGATATAAGGCCAATCGCGCCGACTGGCTGGACGGGCGCTGGCACGACATCAAGGCCGCTGGTGACGTCGATGATCCGCGCCGCGGACAGACTGGCGTGGCGCTGGCAACCCTTGGTCAGATCGGCGAACGAATTACGGTCATTCCGAAGGGCTTTCACGCGCACCGGACCATTCAGCGGTTTCTGGAAAACCGTCGCAGAGCAATCGAGACCGGCGAAGGAATCGACTGGTCAACCGCCGAAGCACTGGCCTTCTGCTCGCTGCTGCGCGAGGGACATCCGGTTCGGTTGTCCGGTCAGGACAGCGAGCGCGGCACGTTCTCGCAGCGCCACTCGGTGCTGGTCAACCAGGAGAACGAGGACCGCTACATCCCGTTCAACAATCTCGGGGAAGATCAGGCCCGCTTCGAGGTGATCAACTCGATGCTGTCGGAAGAGGCGGTGCTCGGGTTCGAATACGGCTATACGCTCGCGGATCCCAATGCGCTCACGCTGTGGGAGGCGCAATTCGGCGATTTTGCCAATGGCGCACAGGTCGTATTCGACCAGTTCGTCTCATCCGGCGAGCGCAAGTGGTTGCGGATGTCAGGGCTCATTTGCCTGCTGCCGCACGGTTACGAGGGACAGGGTCCCGAGCACTCGTCGGCGCGGCTGGAACGCTTTTTGCAGATGTGCGGCGAGGACAACATGCAGGTGGCGAACTGCACCACACCCGCCAACTATTTCCACATCCTGCGGCGGCAGCTCAAGCGCAACATCCGCAAGCCGCTCATCCTGATGACCCCGAAATCGCTGTTGCGGCATAAGCGAGCGGTATCGCGGCTCGACGAACTGGGTCCGGGCGCCACGTTCCACCGGCTGCTCTGGGACGATGCGCAGATGCTTCCGGACGAGAGGATCAAGCTCGCTGGCGACGACATGATCCGGCGCGTGGTGATGTGCTCCGGCAAGGTTTACTACGATCTCCATGAGGAGCGCGAGAAGCGAGGCATCGATGATGTTTATCTGCTCCGCATCGAGCAGCTCTATCCGGTGCCGCTCAAGGCGCTGGTGCAGGAGCTCGGTCGTTTCCGCACGGCACAGTTCGTGTGGTGCCAGGAGGAGCCGCGCAACATGGGGGCCTGGACCTTCATCGAACCCTATCTCGAATGGGTGCTGCGCCAGATCGGCGCGCCGAGCGAGCGGCCGAGCTATGCCGGACGGCCGGGCTCTGCCGCCACCGCCACCGGCCAGACATCGCAGCACCTCAAGCAACTGCAATCGCTGTTGAACGACGCGCTCGCCTGACCGGACGACGGACGACAGACGACGGAGAACAGCCAAGAACATGCCTATGCATCGTCCGTCCTCTGTCGTCCGTCGTCTGTCCCGCAGAGGATTAGGCCATGGTTGAGATCCGCGTGCCCACGCTCGGGGAGTCGGTGACCGAAGCAACGATCGGCAAGTGGTTCAAGCATCCGGGCGATGCTGTCGCCGTTGATGAGCCACTGGTGGAGCTCGAGACCGACAAGGTGACGATCGAGGTGCCCGCGCCCTCCGCCGGGGTGCTCGGCCCGATTGCTGCAAAGGACGGCGAGACGGTGGCGGTTGGCGCGTTGCTTGGCGAGATCAAGGTTGGCGAGATCAGAGAAGGAGCGGCGGGCTCCGGAAAAATCATTGCCGCGCCGCTCGGGCGGCCGGATCAAAAGACCGACACCACGGTGCCGATCAACGCGGCCGAAGAAGAGCCGCGCCCTCGGCCGCCGCCGAAGCAGGTGAGCGTGGCGCAGCCTTCTGCCGCCATGCCGCTGGCGCCCTCGGTGCGCAAGCTCGCCGCGGAGCAGGGCATGGATCCCGCGACGCTCCCGGGCTCCGGCAAGGACGGGCGGGTGACCAAGGCCGACATGCTGGCGGCCATCGAGCGGGCCGCCGCGTCGCCCACCCCCGTTGCTCAGGTCTCGGCAGTTTCACTGCGCGCCCCCGCCCCGCCCGACGACGCTGCGCGCGAAGAGCGTGTGAAGATGACACGTTTGCGCCAGACCATCGCGCGCCGTCTCAAGGAGGCGCAGAGCACGGCTGCGATGCTCACGACCTTCAACGAGGTCAACATGAGCGCGGTGATGCATCTGCGCAATCAGTACAAGGAGCTCTTCGAGAAGAAGCACGGCGCTAAGCTCGGCTTCATGGGCTTTTTCGTGCGCGCCTGCGTGCAGGCTCTCAAGGATGTTCCGGCCGTCAATGCCGAGATCGACGGCAGCGACATCGTCTACAAGAACTACTATCACATCGGGGTCGCGGTCGGCAGCGAGCGCGGGCTCGTGGTCCCGGTGGTGCGTGATTGCGATCAGAAATCGCTCGCCCAGATCGAAACCGAGATCGCTGGTTTCGGCCGCCGGGCGCGCGAGGGGACGCTTAAGATAGAGGAGATGCAGGGCGGCACCTTCACCATCAGCAACGGCGGCGTGTACGGCTCCTTGATGTCCACGCCCATCCTTAACGCGCCGCAATCCGGCATCCTCGGCATGCACAAGATCGAGGAGCGCGCCGTCGTGCTCGCCGGCAAGATCGAGGCGCGGCCGATGATGTATCTGGCGCTCAGCTATGACCATCGCATCGTCGATGGCCGCGAGGCAGTGATGTTCCTGGTGCGCGTGAAGGAAATGCTCGAGGATCCGGCGCGGCTCGTCCTGGATCTCTGAGCCATGTCCTACGACCTCATTGTGATTGGTTCCGGCCCAGGCGGCTATGTCTGCGCTGTCCGTGCAGCGCAGCTCGGCATGAAGGTCGCTGTGGTCGAGAAGGACAAGACGTTCGGCGGCACCTGCCTCAATGTTGGATGCATTCCTTCCAAGGCGCTGCTGCATGCATCCGAGCTCTATGATGAAGCCGGCCACCTGTTCGAGCGCATGGGCATCCGCGTCGGCAAGCCCAGGCTCGACCTTCCCGGCATGATGAAATTCAAGGATGAGGGGGTAGAGGGCAATGTCAAAGGCGTCGCCTTCCTGTTCAAGAAGAACAAGATCGAGACGTTTCAAGGCCTGGGGCGCGTTGCGCGCTCCGGGGCCGTCGCGGTAACGGGCGCCGGCGGCAAGACCGAAACGCTGGACGGCCGTGCAATCGTCATTGCGACCGGCTCAGACGTCGCCCGGCTGCAAGGCATCGAGATCGACGAAAAGCGCATCGTGTCATCGACGGGGGCGCTGACGTTAGCCAAAGTGCCGCAGCGCTTGCTCGTCATCGGCGCGGGCGTCATCGGGCTCGAGCTTGGGTCAGTATGGCGACGTCTCGGCTCCGAAGTCATTGTCGTAGAGTTCCTCGATCGCATCCTGCCTGGGATCGACAACGAGGTCTGCCGGCAATTCCAGCGAATGCTGGAGAGGCAGGGAATTGGTTTCCGGCTCTCGTCCAAGGTCACCGGCGTTGCCGACAAGGGAAAGATGCTGCAGGCGACTGTGACACCTGCGAACGGCGGAGCGGCGGAATCGATCGAGGCGGATGTCGTGCTCGTGGCGGTCGGCCGCGTTGCCTATACCGAAGGGCTCGGTCTCAACGGACTTGGTGTGAAAACGGACAACAAGGGTCGCGTGATCGTCAATGATCATTACGCAACCGGCGTGCCTGGCATCCATGCCATTGGCGACGTCATTGCGGGTCCAATGCTGGCTCACAAGGCGGAAGACGAAGGCGTAGCTGTAGCGGAAATCCTTGCCGGCCAGGCAGGGCACGTCAACTATGACGTGATCCCGAATGTCGTCTACACCTCGCCGGAGATCGCCTCGGTGGGCAAGAGCGAGGAGGAGCTCAAGCAAGCTGGCATCAACTACAAAGTGGGCAAGTTTCCGTTTACGGCCAACAGCCGGGCGCGAATCAACCTGGCGACCGACGGTTTTGTCAAAATTCTGGCTGATGCAAGCACTGACCGGGTGCTCGGCGTGCACATCCTCGGCGCCGATGCCGGCAACATGATCGCTGAGGCCGCGGTGGCCATGGAATTCGGCGCCGCCGCTGAGGACATTGCCCGCACTTGCCATCCGCATCCGACCCTGACGGAAGCTGTCAGGGAGGCGGCGCTTGCCGTCGATAAGCGTGCCATAAACATGTGAGGGGAGTTACGCCCGCTTGCTATTATGACTCGTGGGGCGTGACCGTGCATCAAATCGTTGCCGGAAGAAATGCGTTCCTGATCATCTGGTAGCGCTGCACAGATGTTTTGATTGTTTCGATGTTATCAGTGGTGGTGGAGTGATCTCGGCTGGGCCAACTGGCTCCAATCCCTCCCCCGCGAGCGGGGGAGGGATTAAGCGAGGTAATCCGTTCAAACGGTCGCAATCACTGTGCAGCGGTACTTAGCTTAAAATGACCAAGATGCGTCGATTGCTTCAGCCGTTCGTCATCTTTCTGGCGCTCGTTTTCCTGTTCGAGGCTTGGTTGTGGCAACGCCTGGCCCCCATCGTCGCTTGGCTCATCGCGCACATTCCCCTGCGGCAGCTCAGGACGAGGCTTTCAACTGCAATCGAGCGCCTCCCACCGCCGGGCGCGCTTGTGCTTTTCGCGGTGCCTGTTGTTCTGCTCCTACCGATGAAATTCGTGGGCGTGTGGCTGCTGGCGCGCGGGCATTGGCTTTCCGCACTGGGCGTGCTTGCGTTCGCCAAGGTCGCAAGCATGGGCGTCACCGCTTTCATCTTCGATCTGACCCGCGACAAGCTCTTGGTCATCCCCGGATTCCGCCGGTTATATGAGCGTGTCATCGCCGGGCTTGCCTGGGCGCACAAGCTGACCGATCCTGTCAAGCGCCGCATGAGAGTTGCCCTTCGCGCATTTTCGCCAAGGCAGGCAGGGCGAACGCTGCGATTGCTCATTCGCATTCGCCGGCGTGCGCAGCGTGTGGGGCGGATGCGCGCAGCCTGACCTGCGCGCCTGACCCTCGGCTCGCTCAATGGGTACTCAATGGTCCCCCGGCGGCTTGAAAGAAGTGCGAGAACCAGTGGACCGCTTCATGAAGAGCCTCGGGCGCGAACAGCCCGAGACCAGTGAAGACCAGGCCAATGACGCCGACGGCCGCGGCGCCGTAAGCCAGCGCCATTGCTCCGGTGATGACCGCCGCCGACGCCAGGACGATACCGATCTGATACGCCGCTGATCCGAATTCGTAGTTGTGGTAGCGCGACATCGCAATGTCACGCTGGTGCTCGTATTGCTCGGCCTTCGCCCTCAGCTCCTTGCGTCCGTCCTGCTCCTTCGGGTCCGAGTCGTAGCGCTTTACTGTGGCATTCCATTTGTCGACCTGGTCGGTCATTGCCTTCCGGAAAGCCTCGTCCGGTCGCGCGCCCGCCTCGATCGCCATGGCTTCGGCGGCGATACGCAGCGTCGTCTGCCGCACCGTTTTTGCCTGAAAGAAATTCCAGGTGTCCGAAGCCTTGATGTTGAGCTCGATTCCAGTCGTTTGTGCGCTTTTGCCAAGGGTCTCCGATATCGCGAGAAAGAGCGCAAGGACGGAGATCAGCAGCGCGATTTTCCTGTTCTGGCTCTGCGTCTGCTTCTTCTCATGCGCTTCGCCATGCGGATGGCCGTGCTCATGCTCGAGTTGGTGCTCGACTTCATGCTGGACCGCGTGCACGTTATGACTCATGTCAGCCTCCCCACGAATGCGATGGATTTGCAGTTCGTATCATTGTTGCGGCGAGCCCGGGTAGTAAATCCTCGCGCGAAGCGCGGGAAGGCGCCCGTCACGCGCGGGGATGGGCGCTGCGATAGGCTTCGAGCAGCCGTTCCGTGTCCACGGCCGTGTAGATCTGCGTGGTCGACAACGAGGCGTGGCCGAGCAGCTCCTGCACGGCACGTAGGTCGCCGCCCCTGGCGAGCAGGTGCGTTGCGAAGGAATGTCGCAGCGCGTGCGGGGTGGCGCTTGCGGGCAATCCCAGGGCGCCGCGCATGCGCGCCATCGCAAGCTGCAGGATCCGTGGCGAGAGTACGCCCCCGCGTGCGCCGACAAACAATGGGCCTTCCGGGGCCAAGTCGTAAGGGCACGCACTCACATAATCGACGATTGCCTTTGCGACCTGCGGCAACACGGGAACGACTCGCAGCTTGCCGCCCTTGCCTTTGACCCGCAGCGTCTCGGTGTCGCCGCGCAAGGAAACGTCGCTGCGCTTGAGACCGAGCGCCTCGGAGATGCGCAGACCGCAACCGTAGAGCAACGCGAGCACGGCGGCGTCGCGTGCCAGGATCCAAGGTGCGCGCTCCTCACCAGCACGTGCATCGATCGCCGTCACATGCTTGGCGCTCGCAATGCTCAGAGGTCGCGGCAACGTCCTG
Source organism: uncultured Alphaproteobacteria bacterium (assembly GCA_963841105.1). Lineage (GTDB taxonomy): Bacteria > Pseudomonadota > Alphaproteobacteria > Rhizobiales > Xanthobacteraceae > VAZQ01. The sequence continues at coordinate 121,552 of CAWJCB010000028.1, read as the reverse complement.
CCCGTCTTGGGGCTGCGTACGGCCGAGAGCGCTCCGATGCTGGACTTGCCGCCGCGTTGGAGGAAGCGCGCGAACGAACGCGCGCCCGCAAGGATGCGCATGAGCGAGCGGCTGCTGATGCCGTCGGCGCGGCGCGCCGCCAGGAAGGCGCGCACCTCCACGGGTTGCAGCCGTGACAGCCTGGCAAGCGTTACGCGCTCACCGAGATGGCGTGCAAGAAAGCTCAAGAATTGGTTCACGTCGCGCGCATACGCCTCGACCGTTCTCGGCGACAGGTGCCGCTCGCTCGATAGCTGGCGCAGCCAGCGCGCGAGCTCGGCCGCTACCTCGCCGGATGCGAAGGGAGACTCAGTGCTCATACCCGGCGACACGCGCATCTCGTCATTATTTCAGCCTTTCCTTCCCCGTTTCTTAACCGCGATCGGCTTTGTTCTCTGATGCTCTCACATCGTGGCCGCCAAAGTGTCGTCGCTCTGTTGCCATTCGCCGGTGGCAATCTGCTCAGCCGCCACGACGGCGAGAAACATGAGAATCCCGAGGACGCTGAGAACAAGGATACCGGCAAACATCAGCTCGGTGTCCAGCGCGATATTGGCCGCATTGATCACATAGCCCAGACCCTCGCCCGCGGCGACGAACTCGCCAACCACAGCCCCCACGATCGCCAGCGTGATCGAGATCTTGAAGGCGGCAAAGATATACGGAAGCGCCCAGGGAAGGCTGATCTTGAGAAACTTCTCGCTCCAGGTCGCGCCCAGGGAATCCATGTACTGCAGCAGCTCGACCTCGACGGAGCCAAGCCCCTTCGCGGTGTTGATGACAATGGGGAAGAACGCAATCAATGCGGCGATGACCACCTTGGGGGTGATGCCGAAGCCGAACCAGATGAGAAAAAGCGGCGCAAACGCCACCTTCGGCAGCACCTGCGCAGTCACCAGAAACGGATAGGTCAGCTCGCGCACGGCGCGCGAATACGAGATGCCTACGGCAAGAATGAACCCTGTGAGCACAGCGGCGGCAAATCCGAGCGCAATGGCGACGAAGGTGGGCCAGGTATTTGCCAGCAGCATCTCCCGCTGCTCCCAGATTTTGGCGAAGATCACGGAAGGAGCGGGCAGGATGACCGGACGGGCGTGGAGGAGGCGCACCGCCAATTCCCACAGGCCGAAAAATGCCGCGAAGACGAATGCCTGCCCGGCGATCAACGACATCCTGCCTTTCAACATGGATCAGGCCTTTCGATGTCCGCGCGGCCGGCGCGCAGATGTTGGCGGATATGCTCCGTGAGCTCGGCAAAGCGCGGCAATCCCCGAATTGATTCGGTGCGCGGTCGCGCGAACGGCACATCGATGGCCTCGATGATCCGGCCGGGGCGGGCGGAGAGCACCAGGATCTTCTCCGACAGGAGCACCGCTTCGGGAATGCTGTGGGTAATGAACACCACCGTCGTGTCGATGCGCGCCCACATCCGCAGCAACTCATCCTGCATCGCCTCACGGGTGATCTCGTCCAGAGCGGCGAACGGCTCGTCCATCAGGAGGATGCGGGGCTGGAACACGAGCGCACGCGCCAGCGACACGCGCTGCTGCATGCCACCCGATAGCTCATGGGGATGCCGTTCCTCGAAACCTTTGAGGCCCACAATTTCGAGCCATCGGCGCGCCTCTGCCTCCCGTTGCTGCGGCCGTATCTGCTTTCGCGTCACCTCCATGGTAAGCATCACGTTATCGATCGCGCTGCGCCACGGCAGCAGCATCGGGCGCTGAAAGACATAGCCGATGTGCCCCGTCATGTTCGCCTCCTTGCGGGGACGGCCGTCGAAGCACACCTCGCCGGAGCTGGGCGCCAGCACGCCGGAAAGCACTTTCAGCAGCGTGGTCTTACCGCAACCCGACGGTCCGACCACGGTAAGGAACGAACGCGGCGCAATTGTTGCGCTGATATGCTCCAACGCCGTGAGCGGACCGTCCGGAGTGCGGAACCGGACCGTGATGTCCTGAATGTCGATCGCGGGAAGCTTCGTCACCAGTGTCCCGAAGGCGCTCGACGCTGATTAACGCTTTGCCGCCGTGCAGCTCGCAAACATGCTTGCTTGAGCGGCGCGCGGGCCTCGAACCGCCGGATCATCAGACGCGCACCGGACATTTATCGGACATGCGACTTGCCTTGTCACAACGCCGCTTTTCCCGCACAATAGAAGAAGCGGGAAATGTGCGTCAACACAGCACCAGTTCTTCCCAACCCTCACTCCCGAGGCTTCCATGTCAAGCATGCCGAGCGATGATTTCATCCCCGATCGGGAGAGGGCAGCCGCGGCAGACGCCGAGATTCCGATCATCGACATCTCGCCGTTCACCACCGCTGGCGAAAAGAGCGCCGTCGTCGGCGCCATCGCGCGTGCTTGCGAAGAGGTAGGCTTCTTCTGCATCGTCGGACACGGCGTCCATCAAGTGGCGCTTGCCGACATTTATCGGGAGGGTCGCGCTTTCTTCGCGCTGAGCCGTGAAGAGAAGATGGAGATCGCACGACCGGCCGCCGCCGTAAGCCGCGGCTACAACAGCCTGGCGGATCAAAGTCTCGGCAACACGCTGGCGGCCGGGGTGCCTCCTGATTTGCAGGAGAGCTTCGCCATCGGGCCCCTTGAGCAGGGTACCGGCGCGTACTGGACGGATGCATTTGGCTCCATTCACTTCCATCAAAATTTGTGGCCGAGACGTCCGACTGGCTTTCGTGCCGCAGTCACAGCGTATTTTCAGGTAATGGAAGATCTCTGCGCGCGTCTCGCGCGCATATTTGCGCTTGCGCTCGATCTGCCCGAGGAGTTCTTCGCCGGCAAAATGAACCGTCACGTCAGCACCATGCGGCTGAATTTCTATCCGGCGCAGCCGGTACCGCCCTTGCCTGGGCAGATTCGTGCAGGCGCGCATTCCGACTATGGCGCGTTCACCATCCTGCGCACGGAAGCAGCCCCAGGCGGCCTTCAGGTGGTGCGCCGCGACGGCACCTGGATCGACGTGCCCACCATCGAGAATGGCTTTGTCGTCAATATCGGCGACCTGCTCATGCGCTGGACCAATGATCGCTGGGTCTCGACCGTCCATCGCGTCGTCAATCCGCCGGAAGCCGTGCGCGCCAACACCACGCGCATGTCGGTTGCCTATTTCCAGGTGCCCAACCACGACGTCGAAGTGCGCTGCTTCGAAAGCTGTATCGAGCCGGGCAATCCGCCGCGCTATGCGCCCACGACCGCCGGCGCGCATTGGCGCGCCAAGATTCTTGCCGCCCGCGGCGAACGGCCGCCGGTTGCGGCCGAGCGTCCCGTCGCTCTCGCCGGTTGAGGGAGCCGTTCGAGACGAGCCGACGAAACAATGAGGATATGACATGAAGCGCGCAATCCTGCTGGCGTTCGCTCTGGTCCTTGTGATGGCGCGCCTGCCGGCGCCGGCGTTGGCGCAGGACAAGGTTTCACTGCGGCTCGATTGGGTGTTTGGCGCCGAGCATTCGGGCGTCTGGGTGGCGCAGGAGAAGGGTTTCTTCAAGGACGAGAATCTCGAAGTCCGCGTGCTGCCGGGTGAGGGATCGAGCGTAACGGTCAAGCTGGTCGGCACGGGTGATGTCGATTTCGGCTATGCCACCGCCGATCAAGCGCTGCTCGCGTACTCGCGCGCGCTGCCGGTTGTGACCACCGCGGTCATTCTGCAAAGCAGCCCTACCGGGATCGTCTTTCCGAAAAGCACCGGCATCAAGAAGCTCACCGACCTCTATGGCAAGCGCTTGGGCTTGCAGCTCAAGAGCGCGGTGGAGCGCCAGTGGCGTGTCGTCGCCAAGTTGCAGAATATCGACACGGCGAAGATCAACGAAGTGCCCGCCGACCTTGCCGTGGCGCAACTCATCATCGCCGGCCGGATCGATGCCGGGGTCGCGTTCTTCTTCAACGACGGCATCCGGCCAATCCCCGAGGGCATCGACATGGATTGGCTCCTCTTCCGCGACCTCGGCCTGCCGATGTACAGTTCAAGCCTTATCGTCAACGCCGCCACCATCGAGAAAAAGCCGGACCTGGTTGGGCGGTTTACCCGTGCATTCGTCCGCGGTTGGGCCTATGCGAAGTCCCATCCGGACGAGGCATTTGCTCTTACCATCAAGGCACAGCCCACGCTCGACAACACATACAATAAGCTCAAGCTGCCGGCCGTGCTCACCTTGCTTGACAGCGCCGACACGCAGAAGAACGGGATTGGACATTCCGATCCGGCGGGATGGCAGTCCTTGCAGAAGGCGCTCATGGACGTAGACCTGCTCAAGGAGCCGATGGATCTCGAGAAGGTGTATACGAACAAGTTCCTGCCGCAGCCGAAGTCATGAATTACAGAGGTGCCTACGGCGTGTCTTCAGCTAAGCTCGGTCTAGAGCCACATTCTCGAGCGTCATGCCCCGTGCATGCGGGGCATCCAGTAATCTCGTTAGTCCGGGTGGACCACGGTGGACCGACAAGCGAGCGTGATAGCCCTCACTGAGCAGCGGCTACTGGATCGCCCGTCTAAAAGCGGGCGATGACGGCGGAGAATGGAACGACTAACTGAATACACGCACTAAATTAGTTACCTGCTGACTGTCAGCGAAGCTGACGGCTGATTGATGATCGGAGGAGGACGACATGAAGCTCAGAACGATGCTGTGTTCGACAGTGGCAGCAATTGTGCTGGCAGGTATGGCGACGGATATTCCGATCTCCGCACTTGCGCAGCAGGCGACCCCCGTCGCAATCGACAATGACGATATCGGCGGCGTGGTGCGCAGCTCGAACGGTCCCGAGGCTGGCGTGTGGGTCATTGCCGAGACAACCGACCTCCCCACGAAGTTTGCCAGGATGGTGGTCACCGACGATCAGGGTCGCTACGTGCTCCCCGATTTGCCGAATGCCAAATACAAAGTCTGGGTGCGCGGCTATGGCCTCGTCGATTCGCCTAAAGTCGACGGCGAACCGGGCCAGCAGCTCAACCTCACTGCTGTCATTGCGCCGAACGAATCCGCGGCCGCAAAATATTATCCGGCGATCTACTGGTACGCGATGATGAAGATTCCGGAGAAGGACAAATTCGGCGGCAAGGGCAATATTCCGGAGAAGCTCACACAGGTCGACTGGCTCAAGCAGATGAAGAACATCGGCTGCGTCGGTTGCCATGCGCTGGGTCAGGAATCGACGCGAACCATTCCCGCGGCATTCGGCGAGTTCAAGTCGGGCGACGCCGCATGGAGGCGCCGCATCCAGTCCGGCCAATCCGGAGAGCAGATGACCAACCAGCTCGCGGGTGCGTTTGGGGGTGCGCCGTTTGAATATCTCGGCGACTGGACCGACCGCGTCGCGAAAGGCGAGCTGCCGAAGAGCAAGCCGACGCGGCCGCAGGGCGTTGAACGCAATATCGTCGTCTCCTCCTGGGAGTGGAGCACGGACAAGCACTATCTGCACGACCTGATTGCTTCGGATCGTCGAAATCCAACCGTCAACGCCAACGGGCCGCTCTACGGCTCGCCGGAATACTCCACCGACAATATGCCGATCTTGGATTCGAAAACGAGCAAGGTAACGATCTTCAAGATGCCGGTGCAGGATGCAAACATGCCGGAATCGCTTGGGCCTGGTCATGCTGCCAGCGTGAAGCCGCTCGCGCCCTCCGCCTACTGGGGCGAGGAAAAGATCTGGGATACCCGCGCCAACAATCACAATTCCATGTTCGACAAGAAGGGCAGGGTCTGGCTGGCCGCGACCGTGCGCGGCATGGAAAACCCGGCCTTCTGCAAGAAGGGGTCGGGCCATCCGTCGGCCGAGGCCTTCCCGCTCGATAAATCGCCCCGTCAAGTCGCGATGCTCGATCCCAAGACGATGAAATATACCTTTGTCGACACCTGCTTCGGGACGCATCACCCGCAGTTCGGCTACGACGCCAACGACACGCTGTGGCTCAGCGGTACCGGTCCGGTCGCCGGCTGGGTCAACACCAAAATGTTTGACGAGACCGGCGACGCGGCAAAATCGCAGGGCTGGTCGCCGTTCGTGCTCGACACCAACGGCAACGGCAAGCGTGACGATTACGTGGAGCCGAACCAGGCGATCGACCCGGCCAAGGATAAGCGCATCGTGCCGGGTTCCGGACCCTATGCGGTGATGCCGAGCCCCGTGGATGGCTCGATCTGGTACACTGTCGGCGTGTTCGCCGGCACACCCGCCTTCCTGCGCTTCGATCCCGCGACCGGATTGTCGGAAGTCTACAACGTGCCGGCGCCGGGCTTTGGCATCCGTGGCGGCGACATCGACAAGAATGGCGTCGTTTGGGGCTCTCTCTCGAGCGGGCATCTCGCGAGCTTCGACCGGCGCAAGTGCAAAGGTCCGCTCAATGGCCCGGCGGCCACGGGCGATCACTGCCCCGAAGGCTGGTCGTTCCACCAGTATCCCGGACCGGGCTTTGAAGGCATCGGCGAGAACAGCGCTGAAATCGAGCTACTATACGTGGGTCAACCAGCACAACACGTCCGGCCTCGGCGAGAACATTCCCATGTCGACCGCCAACCTTATGGGCGGCCTGGTCGCATTCAAGGACGGGCAGATGATCTCGCTACGCGTGCCGTATCCGATGGGTTTCTACGCCAAGGGATTCGACGGGCGCATTGACGATCCGAATGGTGGTTGGAAGGGTCGCGGCCTTTGGACCACCAACGGCGATCGGACGCCCTGGCTTATGGAGAACGGCAAGGGCAGCAAGCCACGCGCTGTGCATATCCAGATCCGGCCCGATCCGCTGGCGAATTGACGCGGACGCAACGCGAGAGATGATGAGAGGGGCGCGGCGCTTGACCGCGCCCCAAGCGTTATCGCCGCTACTGTCAGACTGCCAGTCCCGACGACGCTCCTGAGTGACCTCCCATGAATATTCACGAATATCAGGCCAAAGCGGTGCTGCGAAACGCGGGCGTGCCGGTGCCGCCCGGCATTGCGGCTCTTTCCGTGGACGAGGCCGTTGCAGCAGCGAAGGAGCTTGGCTCGCCGGTTCTCGTGGTCAAAGCGCAGATCCATGCAGGCGGACGCGGCAAGGCGGGCGGCGTCAAGGTCGTGCGCTCGGCGGAGGAGGTGCGCAAGGAAGCGCAGCGTCTGCTCGGCTCCACTCTCATCACGCACCAGACAGGGCCACACGGGAAGGAGGTCAACCGGCTCTACGTCGAGGAAGGCTCCGCCATCGATCGTGAGCTCTATCTCTCGGCGCTCGTCGACCGCGAGGCCGCGCGCATCGCCTTCGTATTATCGACCGCCGGCGGCATGGACATCGAGGAAGTCGCCCGCCATGAGCCCGACAAGATCGTGACGTTTGCCGTCGATCCTGCGACCGGCGTCATGGCGCACCACGGACGGCTCGCAGCCGAGGCGCTTGCGCTGCGCGGCGATCTCGCCAGGCAGGCCGAGAACCTTGTCGGGCGGTTGTATGCTGCGTTCATCGCCAACGACATGAGTCTCCTGGAAATCAACCCTCTGGTCGTCACCAAGTCGGGGCAACTCGTTTGTCTTGATGCGAAGATCGCGTTCGACGACAGCGCCCTTTATCGGCATTCCGACATCGTCGCGTTGCGTGACCTGACCGAAGAAGACCCCAAGGAGATCGAAGCTTCGCGCTATGACCTCAATTATGTCGCCCTCGACGGCACCATCGGTTGCATGGTCAATGGCGCCGGGCTTGCCATGGCGACAATGGACATCATCAAGCTCTATGGCGAGTCGCCGGCGAATTTTCTGGATGTGGGCGGCGGGGCGAGCAAAGAGAAGGTCGCGGCGGCTTTCAAGATCATCACCGCCGACCCCAAGGTCAAAGGCATTCTCGTCAACATATTCGGCGGGATCATGAAATGCGATGTGATCGCCGAAGGCGTGGTCGCGGCAGTTAGCGAAGTCGGGCTGCGCGTTCCGCTGGTCGTGCGGCTTGAAGGAACCAATGTCGAGCGCGGCAAAGACATCATCGCAACATCCAACCTCAACGTCACCCCGGCCGATGACCTCGACGACGCCGCCCGGAAGATCGTTCAGGCGGTGAGAAATGGCGGATGATCGTAGTGGACTTCAGACGACGCGGCACTTCCGGAGCGCTCCCTCCCCCTGAAAGGGGGAGGGTCGGGGTGGAGGTCAAAGGCGGCGGCCAGCGTTTCGCGGCACCGATAAGAGCATACGAATGGCGATCCTGATCGACAACAGCACCAAGGTGATCTGCCAGGGATTCACCGGCAAGAACGGCACATTCCATTCGGAGCAGGCAATTGCCTACGGCACCAGGATGGTGGGCGGCACTTCGCCGGGAAAGGGCGGCGCTACTCATCTCGGGTTGCCGGTATTCGACACTGTCGCGCAGGCCAAGGCGCAAACGGGTTGCGATGCCAGTGTCATCTATGTGCCGCCGGCTGGCGCGGCAGACGCGATCTGCGAGGCGATACAGGCGGAGGTCCCACTCATCGTCTGCATCACCGAGGGAATTCCCGTCCTCGACATGGTCAAGGTCAAGCGCGCCCTGTCGGGATCAAAGTCGCAACTCATAGGTCCGAACTGCCCGGGCGTGATGACCGCGGGCGAATGCAAGATCGGCATCATGCCGGGAAACATTTTTCAGCGCGGCAGGATCGGCATCGTTTCGCGTTCGGGCACGCTTACTTACGAGGCTGTCTTTCAGACCACGCGCGAGGGGCTCGGGCAGACAACCGCCGTCGGGATTGGCGGCGATCCTGTGAAGGGAACGGAGTTCATCGATATCTTGGAGATGTTCCTGGCCGACAAGGCGACCGAGGCGATCGTGATGATCGGCGAGATCGGCGGCGCCGCCGAGGAGAATGCGGCGCAATTCCTCATCGACGAAGGGCGCCGCGGACGCAAGAAACCGACGGTGGGCTTCATCGCGGGCCGTACCGCTCCGCCGGGGCGCCGCATGGGACATGCGGGGGCAATCATCTCGGGAGGCAAGGGCGACGCGGAATCCAAGATAGCCGCCATGGAGACGGCAGGTATCAAGGTCTCACCCTCACCAGCCCGACTTGGCAAGACGCTGGTTGAGCTGTTGAAGGGCTGATCAAGATATCCTCACTTGGATCCCTTCGTCGGACGATCGATGTTGGTCCTTTTCAATAGATAGTCGAGCCCGCCAACCCGGAACCAGCGATAGCCAAACGCCTCCATCAGCAGATGGTGCTTTCCATCGGGGCCGGCATGGCTGTGGGAATCGCTCAATAAGTTCACCAGCAGCTTTCCCTGTTCGTCCTTGAGGCCAAAGCGCACTTCGCGCGGGCTGTCGTCGAGATTGTGAATGAACAGAACCGCGTTGTTGCGCCAGTCGTAGCGCATGGCCAGCACGGCTCGCTCGTTCGTTTCGATGGCCTTGAAGGCTCCCCAGCCGATTTCCGGCACTTCCTTGCGCATGCGGATAATGCGTTCCGTCCAGTTCAGCATTGAATTGGGATCACGCCGTTGCACGGCGGCATTGATGTGCTCGAATCCATACGGTCCGGAATCGATGACGGGGACGATCGGCTGCTTGCTTTTGGTAAAGCCCGCCTGCGGTTCGGTCAACCATTGCATAGGGGTTCGCGCCGCAACTCGCTCCGGCAGATCGAGATTATCTCCCATGCCGAGCTCATCGCCGTAGCGGATGACCGGCGTTCCCGGCAGAGTGAACATGAGGCTGTAGGCAAGCTCGAGCCGGCGGCGGTCGCCGTTCAACATCGGCGCGAGCCGGCGGCGGATGCCGCGATCATAGAGTTGCATATCCTGCGACGGCCCGAACGCTTCGAACACTTTCTGGCGTTGCTCCTGGGTCAGGCGTCCAAGGTCAAGCTCATCGTGATTGCGCAGGAACATGCCCCACTGCGCGGTTTGCGGCCGCGTCCGCGTGGCATTGAGCGCTTTGACCAGCGGCCTCTTATCGGCTGTCGCCAGTGCATAGAACAAGGTTTGGTTTGCCTGGAAGTTGAACATCATGTGCATTCGATCCCCGGCATTGCCGAAATAATCCATGTCGGTTCTCGGCAGCACATTGGCTTCCGCCAGGATGATCGCGTCACCTTGCCGCCACTGCAGAAACTCACGCAGCGCGCGCAACATGTCGTATTGCTCGACCGGCCGTTTTACCTTTGGCCCCTTCTTTGAAATGATGAAGGGAACGGCATCCATGCGAAATCCCGAAACTCCGAGCTGGATCCAGAACCCCATGACCTTGAGAATTTCCGCCTGCACCTCGGGATTCGACGTATTGAGATCGGGCTGGAAGTCATAGAAGCGATGAAAATACCAGGCCTTGGCCTCCCGGTCGTAGCTCCACGTCGATTTCTGCACGCCGGGAAACACCATTCCCTTGTTGGCATCCGCAGGCTTGCGATCCGACCACACGTACCACTCGCGGTATGGCGAGTTGCGATCGCCGCGCGCCTGCCGAAACCAGGGGTGCTGGTCTGAGGTATGATTGACCACGAGATCGATGAGCACCCGGATGCCGCGCTGCTTGGCGGCATGGGTGAATTCGACAAAGTCGCCGAGCGTGCCGTAAGCTTCGTTGACGCCGTAGTAGTCGGAGATGTCGTAGCCGTCATCCCTGCCCGGGGAGGGCTGAAACGGCATCAACCAAACTGCGGTGACGCCCAGCCCGTGCAGGTAATCGAGCCGGCGCATAAGCCCTTGAAAATCGCCGACGCCATCGCCGTTGGCATCCATATAGGTGCCGACGGAGAGATTGTAGACGATGGCGTTCTTGTACCAGAGGTCGTTGATCATGGAATCCGCGCCTGCGCGCGACCGCAGTTGCCGTCTAACCTGCCGCCGCCGCTCTGGTTCCAACGACGGACCTCATCCTGAGGAGGCGCGCAGCGCCGTCTCGAAGGATGGAGACTGGCGCGATCTCGCTTGTGGCCGTCCTTCGAGACGCCCGCAACGCAGTCAAGCTTGCGCAGACTGCGTAAACTTGTCTGCGCTGCGGGCTCCTCAGGACGAGGCCGGTGATATGATGGGAACTAGGGAAATGCTGTCCTAATTTGCCGCGCAGCGCTACGGCAGCTCGCCGCCGGCATCCAGTTCGATCACCACACCCTCGTTGGCCCGCAGGTTTATCCCGCCGGTCACGCGCTCGCCTTCGCGGTCGGCGCCACATGAGAGCACGATGCTGCCCGCTGGCTTGCCCACAGAGATCGCCGCGACCAGCGGCTCGCGCCCCAGATTGAGCGCCACCAGCAGCCGCTCGTTCTCATGTTGGCGAACGAACAGCAGCAAATCGCCGCCCGCCTCGAGCGGTCGATAGGAGCCACTCACCAGCGCCCGGCGCGAACGTCGCAGCGCGATCAAGCGCCGGTAGAGGTTATAGAGGGAAGCATTGTCGCGCCGCTCCTTCTCCACGTTCTCGTGCTGATAGGTTTCGCCGACCGGCAGCCACGGTTGCGCTTGGGAGAAACCAGCATGGGCGCTCGCGTCCCACTGCATGGGTGTGCGGCAGCCATCGCGACCGACATTGATCTCAGGCACGTTCTTCTGAAACGGATCCCGCACCCGATCGGCGGCAATGGGAACCTGCAGCATCCCGATTTCCTCGCCGTAATAGATCGTCGGAGTGCCGCGCAACGTCAGCAGAAGCATCGCCGCGATACCCGCCTGTTCCCGCCCGATGCGGCTTGCCAGTCGCGGGACATCATGATTGCCCAGAACCCAGTTCGGCCAACCGCCCGCCGGCAGCAGCGCTTCATATCGATCGATCAGTTGCGCGATCGCGCGCGCATGCCAGGATGCCTTGAGCAGCGCAAAGTTGAACGGCAGGTGAGCGCCGTCGAGGTGGCGCCCGTAATAGGCGACCAGCCGCTCGACCGGCAGATAGATCTCGCCGATGAGCAGACGATCGGGAAATTCCTCGACCACGGCGCGCATCTCACGAACAACTTCGTCGATCTCGGGACGGTCGGCCGTGTAGAGAGGGAGCAAGGCTTCGTGTGGCGGTTGCTGAGGCGTGAAACCCGGATTGGGCGGGTTGTCGCGAAATTCGTTGTCCTTGATGAGATGCCAAAGAACATCGACCCGAAACCCGTCGACGCCTCGCTGCAACCAGAATCGCATCACGTCGTAGATGGCGTTTCGCACTTCGCAATTGCGCCAGTTGAGATCCGGCTGCTGGTTGAGAAATGCGTGGTAATAATACTGCCCCGTCCGGTGATCGAGCGCCCACGCACTGCCGCCGAATTGCGAGAGCCAGTTGTTCGGCGGTCCGCCTCCTGGTCCGGGATCGCGCCAGATGTACCAGTCGCGTTTTGAGCTTTCCCGCGACGTGCGGCTTGCAATGAACCATGGATGTCGGTCAGAGGTATGATTGGGAACAAGGTCGAGCAGCAGCTTCAGGCCATGCCGGCGTGCCGCCGACATGAGCTCGTCGAAATCCCGCAGGCTTCCAAAAACGGGATCGATGTCGAAGTAGCTCGAAATGTCGTAGCCGAAATCGGACATCGGCGAAGGAAAGATCGGAGAAATCCAGATTGCATCTATTCCAAGCTCGACGAGGTGCGGCAGCCTGCGAATTATTCCCTGGATGTCGCCAACCCCGTCGCGGTTCGTATCCTGAAAGGAGCGCGGATAAATCTGATATATGACCGCTGCCTGCCACCATGATGTACTCGCCATCGCTACAATTCCAGGCCAAGATTTGCATGCGGCTGGACCAGCTGCGGTGCACGCGCGAAGGTGCCTTGCTCCGCTCTCGCAGACAATGCCGGCAGGCGCGACGCGTTCCTGCATCATTGCAAACACGTTCTGACATCGGCCCGTGATGGAGCACGAGCTTCTCATCCGCGGTGGCCTCCTGTTCGACGGAACAGGAGCCTCCGGGCGTCCCGCAGATTCTCGCGATCCGCAATGGTCGCATTGCCGCGATTGGCCCAGGGCCGCAGGTCAGGGCCGGGAGGGTCATCGACGCGCGCGGCCTCGCAGTGACGCCGGGTTTCATCGACATCAAGACGCACTCCGACTTCACGTTGCCGATCAATCCCAAGGCCGAGAGCAAGGTGCGTCAAGGCGTGACAACCGAGATCATCGGACATTGCGGCTTCTCGGTTGCGCCCGTGCTGGCGGGGAAAGTCGATCTATTGCGCGACTATTTGAGCCCGAGCGCGCCATGGCTGCCCTTTCAGGAGACGACATTCTCCGAGTATCTCGACCGCTTCCCGGCCATCGCCGTGAACGCCGGCATGCTCGTCGGCCACAACACGCTGCGTTTGATGGTCATGGGAATGGAGCAGAGGCAGCCCGGCGCGCGTGAGCTCGACGCAATGATTGGTTTGCTCCGAGAGGCCCTTGATGCGGGCGCGCTGGGGCTCTCCTCCGGCCTGTTCACCGCTCCCGGATCGTATGCGCAGCCGGAAGAGATGATCGCGCTTTGCCGGGTGCTGGAGAGATACAACGCCGGCTACTTCACCCATCTGCGCGATGAATCGAACAACGTGATAGCGGCGCTCGCGGAAGCCATCGAGATTGCCGAAAGATGCAAGGTGCACGTGGAGGTCGTGCATCTCAAATGCTCGGGCATGGACAACTGGGGCAAGGCCGCGCGCGCCCTTGACATGATTGCGGCGGCCAAGGCGCGCGGTTTCGACATCGATTGCGATTTCTATCCCTATGCCGCCGGCAGCAATCCGCTGAAGAATCTGCTGCCGCAATGGGTCCAGGCAGGCGGCGTCGCGGCGATGTTGGAGCGGCTGCGCCTGCCCCAGACGCGCCAGCGCATTCGGGCCGACATCGCCCGCGCCGGGCTCAATAACTGGGGCCGCATCCAATCGTGGGAATGCGTGCAGCTCTCGATTTCGCCCACCATGCCGGAAAACGCCGGACGCACCATCGCTGCGCTGGCTTGCGAAGGCCGGGCAGGATCCAATCGATACGATCGCGGACTATCTGATCGAGGACAAAGGCGCCACGCGCGTGCTCGTCACATCGATTTCAGAGGACGACATCCGCGAGATCGTGCGCTCGCCTTTTGCCCTGATTGGATCCGACGGCAATTGCGTCGCTCCTTACGGAACTGTGAGCCAGGGCATGCCGCATCCTCGATTCTACGGCACGTTTCCGCGTGTGATCGGACATTATGTCGGAGAGCTTGGAACCCTCACATTGGAGCTTGCCATCCACAAAATGACCGGCGCGCCTGCGCGTGCGCTAAAGCTCAAAGATCGCGGTCTCCTGAAAGAGGGCTATCAGGCGGACGTGACACTCTTCGATCCCGGCGATTTCCGCGACCGCGCGACCTATTCCGATCCGCATCGGTTTCCCAGCGGAAGCCGCACCACGGTGCTCGTCAACGGCGTGATTGTTGTCAACAATTCGCTTCATACCGGCATGCTGCCGGGAAAAGTTCTCAGAAGGGACAACGCCGGAGCGGTGCACTGAAAAGTTGGTAATGGAAACTTGAGCTTTGCGTCCGCGGAAAAGTATTGACAGCGGCACCTCGACTCACCAGAATCAGAACGTAGCGCAAAATGCTGTAGATTGGCATTTGCGCCAACGATGAAACAACCGAACGGAGGTGCGATGCCCCCGGGTTATCCAGGCCGCGATGATCGCCGCGGCAACGTTCGGGTTGCGGCGTAGCGGCACATTGGCGAGCGCAGCATCGGGAGCGGCCTATCGGGCCGCATCAGTGAGGCATGGCCCACCTTGGCCCCTCCCGGTGAATGCTTGGCGCAATCGATAATTCGCCCCCTTTCTCCCGGTGCTGTTTCTGGCACTGGGCTTTTGGTTTGTCGGATACTATTAGCTCGTCACATTGATACCCGTTGAAGCGCTTGCGGGTTGTAAGCCGGCGTCCGATATTCTAAAAGTTGCGGTTTTCCTGAATTGAAATTGATAAGTTAATGAAATCAAGGACTTAGATAATTCAGCAACGCCGAAAAGGCGCATTTATTTCACAAACTCCGGCCGTGGTCTCTCCGCTACGACAATTCCGCCGTTGAGACATGAGCCTCAGCGCCCCGAGGATTCCGCGACCGAATCAAATGGCCCTCCCCTTTCAGCCGGGGGCCGCATATCTCGCAGGTCATGAAATTCCTGGATGAAGCCAAGGTTTACATCCGCTCCGGCGACGGCGGGAACGGTTGCGTAGCATTCCGCCGCGAGAAGTTCATCGAGTTCGGCGGTCCTAACGGCGGCGATGGGGGAAAGGGCGGCGACGTCATCGCGGAGGCCGTTGATGGGCTCAATACGCTCATCGACTACCGCTACCAGCAGCACTTCAAAGCTCGCAACGGAGCCGGCGGCATGGGAAAGGATCGCCATGGCGCCAACGGCGCCGACGTCGTGCTCAAAGTGCCCGCGGGCACCCAGATATACGAGGAGGACGGCGAGACACTCCTCGCCGATCTTGCCCGCGCAGGCCAGCGCGCCGCGCTTGCGCGCGGCGGGAATGGCGGCTTCGGCAACGCGCACTTCAAAACCGCGACCAATCGTGCGCCGCGCCGCGCCAATCCGGGGCAGGCCGGTGAAGAGCTCACCATTCGGCTGCGCCTCAAGCTGATCGCCGACGCCGGCATTGTCGGGCTCCCGAACGCCGGGAAATCCACCTTCCTCGCAACGGTCAGCGCGGCCAAGCCGAAGATCGCGGACTATCCTTTCACCACGCTCCGCCCTCAGCTCGGCGTTGCCGCAATCGACGGCCGCGAATTCGTGGTTGCAGACATTCCCGGACTGATCGAAGGCGCGCATGAGGGAGCAGGCCTGGGCGATCGGTTCCTCGGCCACGTCGAGCGTTGCCGCGTGCTCCTGCATCTCGTCGATGGGACCACGGACGATGCCGGCAAGGCTTACAGAACCATACGCGCAGAGCTCGAAGCCTATGGCCATGGCTTGCCTGAGAAGCCGGAGTTGGTGGCCCTGAGCAAATCGGATGCGCTCGCGCCAGAGCAGCTGACGCTTCAGACTTCGCGGCTGCGCAAGGCGATGCGCTCGGCTGCGGGCAGCCAAGCAGCGGTTCTGGTCCTTTCGAGCGTCACCGGAGCGGGGGTCCCGGCGGCGCTGCGCGCGATGATCCAAACCATTGACGCGGCTGGTATCGCGCAAGGCGAGGCGCTCGCAGCGCCCGCGTGGCTACCCTGAGCCAGCAGGGGGCACGTTGGGCACGTCGGCTCATGCCAACGCCTCGGCGAACCCACCAAGGCCATGCACAACAGAGCCCTGTTATCAACGCTTTGATGCGGCTATTGGTTTGTCGCCTCGCCGGTCGAACGAATGTCCCGCCCCAAACCCAGCCTCACTGATTTCCGCCGCATCGTCGTCAAGGTCGGTTCCTCGCTTCTGGTCGACAGCAAGGCAGGCCGGCTGGACGAGCAATGGCTCGCGGCGCTTGCGCAGGACATTGCGCAGTTGCATCAGGACGGCCGCGACATGCTGGTGGTGTCCTCCGGCGCGATCGCGCTTGGCCGCGCCGTGCTTGGGCTGCCGCCCGGTCCGATGAAGCTGGAGGACAGCCAGGCCGCCGCGGCCGTGGGCCAGATATCGCTCGCGCGAACCTGGTCGGAGGTGCTCGGCCGGCATGGCATCACCGCAGGCCAAGTGCTGGTCACACTGCAAGATACCGAAGAGCGCCGACGCTATCTCAATGCCCGATCCACCATCGGCAAGCTGCTGGAATGGCGCGCCGTGCCCGTGATCAATGAGAACGACACCGTAGCGACAAGCGAAATTCGTTACGGGGATAACGATCGGCTCGCCGCACGCGTCGCTACCATGGCGAGTGCGGATCTGCTCGTGCTGCTTTCGGATGTCGAGGGGCTCTATGATGCGCCGCCCGCTGCAAACCAAGGCGCCAGGTTCGTTCCCGTGGTGGAGCGCATCACGCCGGCAATCGAGGCAATGGCGGGCGCGGCCGGATCGGAATTGTCGCGCGGGGGCATGCTGACGAAGATCGAAGCGGGGAAGATCGCAACGCATGGCGGCACGCACATGGTGATCGCCTCGGGCCGCATCCCCCATCCGCTGGCCACGCTGGCTGCGGGAGCGCGATGCACCTGGTTTCTTACCGCGGCAAGCCCGGTAACCGCCCGCAAGAAATGGATCGCAGGCAGCCTCGAGCCAAAGGGTATCCTGACCATCGATACCGGCGCTGTCGCGGCCTTGCGCACCGGCAAGAGCCTGCTCCCGGCGGGGGTGCTCCGCGTCGAGGGCTCGTTTGCGCGCGGAGATGCTGTGGTGATCCGCGGACCCGACGGAGCAGAGGTGGCCCGCGGGCTCGTCGCCTATGACGCAGACGATGCGTCCAAGATCAGGGGGCGGTCGTCATCCGATATCCTGTCAATTCTGGGATTTGGAGGCCGTGCCGCGATGGTGCATCGCGACGATCTGGTCATGGCTCGGGACTAGTGTCCCGATTCCGAAGTTCGCCGTGCTTGCGGCCCACTCCGATGCGAACTTCGGAATCAAAGGGGACACTAGCAACTCTATGACTCCAGTGCGGTTTTGAATTTGAAGTTCCTCCACGAGATTGCGCAACAAATGAATGGGAACTTCAAATTCACCGCACTTGAAAAGAAGACCCCGGCTCCCGAAGGGCCAGGGTCTGTCGCCGGATGGGTGAGGGGTTGGGGGCTGGGGGGCACGCCACCCGGCGTTAGGCAACCAACGTTGGAGATGCCGTTGCGTTCCGCGCAACCGAAATTTTTCTTTTGCTCGCGCCGCGCTGCTCTCGAGGGCGCCGCCGTTGTCCAGAATTGGAGCGCCTTAGCGGGAGGTCCACATGCCTGCCATCGGGGAACTCCACGTAGCGCGACTGCACAGAAATGGTTCCACCGGGACCCGCACACCCCTCGACGACGTAGCGAGTGCCGAGAGGAAATCTGTCCGGCAACAAGTTTCTTTGCACCTTCATGGAACCTCCACCCTTCTCAATGAGCGCTCACGCTACCTTCTGTCCAATGTCAAACTGATGAAAGCGTTCCCCTTTCTGGGCGTTGGAGCTCTCGCGCAGCTGTGGACAGTGGGGAAATATCCGCATCGCCGACCAGGATATGCGTTGAGCCGCTCGCGGAGCGGCTGGGGATGCGGTGCACTGCAAGAGCCACACCCGGTTCCGGCGTCGCGGGTTCTCTGTTCGTCACGCGTTATGCCGGCAGCGTGAATAGTCTCCTCCGCGGCTTCGCGGATGGCGACTTTCGTATGCCGTCGCGGCGGCGCAGACGCTCATTGAATTCGGCGAGCGTCACCGTCTTTGCATTCAAGAACCTTCACCCCGCGAGGTAGGCGGTGCGCACGTGGGGATTGTCGATCAGGTCGCGCCCGCTTCCCTCGATGGCCAGCGCACCCGATTCCAGCAGATAGGCATGATCGCACATGTCGAGTGCGGCGGACGCATTCTGCTCAACCATCAGGACGGTGGTGCCTGAATCGCGAATGCCAGTGATGATGTCGAATGTGCGCTCGACGATGTTGGGGGCCAGTCCGAGCGAAGGCTCATCGAACAGGATAAGCTTCGGGCGCGAGATCAGCGCCCGGCCGATCGCAAGCATCTGCTGCTCTCCCCCCGACAGGGTCCCCGCCGGCTGGCGGCGGCGCTCAGCAAGCCGGGGAAACTGCTCGAAAATGCGAGCCATGTCCTCTGCGATGGCGCCGCGATCGTTGCGCAGGTAACAGCCCATTTCGAGATTTTCCACCACCGTCATTTGCGGAAAAACGTGGCGGCCCTCCGGGCAGTGCGCGATCCCGAGCGAGAGAACTGCGCGCGCCGAGGCATGGGTGATGTCGCGCCCCTCGAAGATGATCGTGCCGGCGCTCGGATGCAACAATCCTGAGATCGCCTTCAGGGTCGTTGTCTTGCCGGCTCCGTTGGCGCCGATCAGGGCCACGAGCTGTCCTTTTCGCACGCTCAGCGAGACTCCCTTGAGCGCCGCCACCGGACCGTAGCGGCAGACAACCGCGCGCAGCTCAAGCACGCTTCTTTCCTTCACCCAGATAGGCGCGAATGACATCCGGATTTATTTGAACGGCGGCCGGAGGTCCTTCCGCGATGATGCGGCCGTAGTTGAGGACGACGATCCGGTCGGAGACCTGCATCACCATAGGCATGTCGTGCTCGACGAGAAGAATGCTTACTCCTGACGCGCGAATGGTCTCGATGAGCTGCATCACCTTCGCCGTCTCGCTTGCGTTCATGCCCGATACCGGCTCATCCAGCAGCAGCATGGATGGTTGCGCGGCAAGGGCCAATCCAATCCCAAGCAGACGCTGCTCGCCGTAGGCAAGCGCCCCGGCAATTTCCGACGTCCGCCCTTCGAGCCCTACGAGCTTGAGGATTTCATGTGCTTGCGCGACGAGCTCCCGTTCCTCGGCCTTCTCGCTCAGCGTTCGCAGCAGCGTCGCCAATACGCTCGATCGACCGCGCCGGTGCAATCCGGTCAAGACGTTTTCAAATGCTGTATTGCTCTGAAATATGCTGGTGCGCTGGAAAGTTCGCACCAGGCCGAGCGCGGCGATTTCGTGCGGCCGAAGACCATTCAGCAGCGTGCCGCGAAAGCGAACCTCGCCATCGGCGGCATGCAGAAAACCGGTGAAAACGTTGAATGCGGTGGTCTTCCCGGCCCCGTTGGGGCCGATGAGGCCGACGATCTCGCCATCGCGCACCGTGAAGTTCAGGTCGGAAATAGCCACGAGCCCGCCGAAATTCACGGCGAGGCGCTCAATCGAGAGAACAACCTTGCCGGATGGTTCCGCTCTCGGCATTTACTGGGCAGTGTCCCGCTGCGAGCGGTAACGGACGGCTTGCATCCAATTCGCTGTCCAGCGTTGCACCGCCGGCACGATCCCTTGCGGCAGAACGAATACGATCACGATCATCAGCGCGCCGTAGATGATCCATTGCACGGCAGGCGCAGCCAGCGGGCGCAGGATCAGCGGAAGAAATCCGAAGATAAGTCCGCCGACGATCGGACCGGCAAGGGTTCCCTTGCCCCCGGTGATCACCATGATCACCATGGTGACGGTGTAGATGAAGAGAAAAATGTCGGGATCGATGATCTTGAGATAATGCGCGTAGAGACTGCCGGCGCAACCAGCCATCGCGGCCGATACGACCGCCGCCAGCACGAGATAGCGGGTCACATCGATGCCGACCGAGCTTGCGAGTTGCTCGTTTTCCTTGAGCGCAATCATGGCTCGGCCAATTCGGGAGCGCACCAGCCGGCTGATCACGATATACGCCGTGACCCCCGCTGTGACCACGAGATAGTAATAGGCGGTCTTATTCCACAGCGTATAGCTGCCCAGTCCCGGAAACCCGATTGTATAGGGAGGGATACCGGTAAGCGCCAACGGACCCTGCGTGAGCTCCACCCAGTTCAGCGCCACCAGTCGCGTGACCTCGGCGAAGCTGATCGTGACAATCACGAAATACGCTCCGCGGACCTTGAACGAGAGCCGGCCGATTGCGTAACCGCTGATTCCCGCGACGACCATGCCGATGAACAAGCCGGCGATCGCTGGCCATGGCTGGTGGACCACGTGCAAACCCCCGAGCAACTCCACGTCGAAGCCCAGAGTAGTCAGGGCACTGGCATAAGCCCCGATGCCAAAGAATGCGACGTGACCGAGACTGAGCTGGCCGGTGTAGCCAAGCAGAAGATTGAGGCTCATCGCGGCGATGATGAAGATGCCCGTCGTGATCAGGGTGTGCAGAATGTATTGATCGCGCAGCCAGAGTGGAACGGTGAGAATAAGCATGAGCCAGAAAGCCGTCAGCGCGCATCTCATCCAACGCGCTCCGCCGGCGCGAACAGGCCCGTGGGCTTGAACAGCAGGACAACGATAATGATGAGAAAGCCCATCGCGTCACGATAGCCCGACGAGATGTAGCCGGCGCCGATCTCCTCGACCAAGGCAAGAATGAATCCACCCATGGTCGCCCCGGTGATGTTGCCTAACCCGCCGAGGATCACGATGGCAAATGCCTTGAGCGAGGCCAGGTCGCCCATCGTCGGCGTGACGAGAAAGACGGGACCCAAAAGGGCGCCCGCCGCCGCGGCGAGACCCGAGCCGATCGCGAAGGTCGCGGTATGGATGGCGTCGATGTTGACGCCCATGAGCGCCGCCGTTTCCCGATCCTGGAACGTCGCGCGCATGGCCTTGCCGAGCTTGCTGCGCTGAACAAGCAGGTAGCTTGCAGCAATCAGCGCGGTGGCGGCGAGGAGGACGAACACGCGCAACCACGATACTGAAACCGGACCGATCACCAGCGGAGCTTCGGGGAACGGCGTGACAATCGATTTGGCGACACCGCCCCAGACCAGAAGCTCGCTGTTTTGCATGACGATCCATGTGCCGATCATGACCAGCATCACGGTATCGATGTCCGCATTGCGCATGGGCCGCAGCAGCGCGATCTCAATGACTGCGCCGACAAGCACGCCTGCTGCTATCGCCACTGCCAATCCGAGAAAGAATCCGAGCCCCAGGGCCGCGGCGATGAGATAGACGATGTAGGCGCCGAAGGCGTAAAGCTCGCCGTGCGTGAAGTTCACGATGCGCATGATTCCGAAAATGAGCGTGAGGCCAATGCCGAGCAGGGCGTAGGTGCCGCCGAGAATGACGGCATTTACGAGATGCTGAAGAAGCTGGTCCACGCGCCCCTCACGTCAGCGGCTGGTTTCGCAGAGCGGAGCAGTAGCCCGGATTGAGCCAACGGGTCCGGCCTTCGGCCGGCCCGATGACAGGCTCCGCGAAATCCGGGTTAGCAGGACGGGGACGGGATTCCGGCCGAAGCAAAGGCAATTCAGGCGAACAGCGCTGGTGACCCGGATTTCGCTGCGCTCAATCCGGGCTACGTCTCGTGGCACGGCGCACTGCGTCACACGTGCGGGAGGACTACCTTTCCGTTCTCGATCCGGATGAGATAGATGCCCGGGCTGCTCTGACCGCTTTCCTGGCCGGCAGGGCCTGCCTTGGTGAACTTGATCATTCCGTTCATGCCGGGCAACTCCACCTGCCAGAAAGCGGCCCGAATGGCTTCGGGCTCTGCCTTGCCCGCCTTGCCGATCGCGGCGGCAATCGTGCGAATGCCGTCATAACCGCGGAAGCTCTCAGTCAGACCGGCGAACGGCAGGCCACGTTTTTTCCATTCCTCGATGAAGGCCTTGGCCATCGCAGGATCGGCAGAAACCTCCGGATTCCACGGCGTGAAGAAGGTGATGTGGGTCGTGTCGTTCGCCGCGGCGCCCGCTTGCTCGATCAACTGATCCGGGTTTTGTGAGCCGCCGGTGGTGATGATCCGCTTCTTGAGGCCGAGCGCGGCTGCCTGCTTGAAGATGAGAGTAAGTTGCTCGACCGCGGTGGTGATGATGAGCGTGTCGGCATCAGAAGCCTTGATCTTGGCAAGCTGCGCGCTCATGTCCTGAGCCGGCGGGTCCATCGTCTCGACAAGGCCGACCTTGATGTTGTGCTCCCTGAACATCTTGCCGAAGTCTTCCGCCGCGCCGCGTCCCCAGTCGTTGTTGACAACGAGGAAGTCGGCTTTCCCGATCTTGAGCTGATCGACGATCTTGGCGAACGCTGTCGCTTCGACGGCTGACGGCGGTGAGATGCGGAAGATGTACGGGTTGCCCGAAGTCGTGATTTTTCCGGCCGAGGACGTCTCGACGAGCATCGGCACCTTGTACTCCATGAGCTTGGGCATTATCGCGAGCGTAAAGCCCGACCCCCACGCTCCCATCATCACCGGCACCTTGTCGCGCACGATGAGCTTTTCGGCGACAGCGGCAGCTTCCGTTGGATTGCTCTTGTTGTCTTCGATCACCAGCTCGAGCTTCTTGCCGAGCACGCCGCCCTTGGCGTTGATTTCGTCGGCAGCGATCTTGGCGCCGTTGGCGACATAATTTCCGGATGCCGCGAAGGCCCCCGTCAGCGGCTGAATGACTCCGACCTTGATGCTCTCCTGAGCGCCGGCGCCTGTCGCCAGACCCGCGGCAAGGACGATTGCGGCGAGCGTCGTCGTGCTTGCAGATTTGCTCATTTCACCTCTCCGTCATGCGAGCGGCGCCGGTCCACGGCGCATTTAAAGTGGCGCACTTAAAATCGAGCCTCGGAGCCCCTGCCGTGAGGACAGGTTGTCCCGGCGCAGCCGGACTTCCAGCATGGTTGGCGAGCACTCTTACCAAGTCAATATGGTTGGCAAGAAGGCTACAGGGAACGCCCTATTTCGCCTTCAGGCGGGGAATAATCTCGCGCGCAATCGTCTCGATCTGCTCCATCTCGTACTTGTAAGGAACAAAAATGAGCTTCTGCGTTCCGACGGCGAGGTGTGCTTTGAGCTGCTCGACGCATTCGTTGACCGTTCCCATGATCGCGCTGTCCTTGGTCAACTCGCTCCAGGCGGCGAAATCCCATTCCTTGGTCAGCCATTCCATCATTTGAGCTTCCACCGCCTGTCGGGACTTGCCGACATAAATCGGCAGCTGCGACGCATTGAGGAGCTTGTCCGGATCCTTGCCGGCGGCCTGCGCGAAATTACGGATCTTTTCCCAGGATTTTGCGAAGCTCTCGGGCCGGTAGAAGTAGGTGAGCCACCCGTCTCCGTTCACCGCCGCCCGCTTGAGCACGCGGTCGACATAGCCGCCGATGAGTATCGGCGGATGCGGCTTCTGCACCGGCTTTGGGTACATGACGCCGGCGGGAATGTCGTACTGAGAAAACTTGCCGCTCACGGTATGCTCGGTCCAGAAGCGTTTAAGGATGTCGAGGTTCTCGTCCATGATCTTGCCGCGTTGCTCGAACGGCACCCCGATGGCGTTGAACTCGCGCCGGTACCAGCCCGATGCCATGCCCATCAGCAGCCGCCCGTCGGAGAGGAGATCCATGCAGGCGAGCTGTTTGGCGAGGATCACCGGATTGCGCATCGGCAAGACGAGAATGCCGGTCCCAAGCTTGATCTTGCTGGTGCGCGCGGCGATGGCGGTCAACAGCGTGAGCGACTCGATGATGGGAAAGTTCGGGTCAACCCCAAGCAGGATGTGATCCCAGACCCAAAGCGAGTCGAAGCCCAACTGCTCCATCCGCACGCCGTATTCAACCAGCGCCTTGATGTCCGGCATTTTCGGATAAGCGGTGAAATTCTGCACCGCGATGCCGAATGTGCCAGCGAGACCAGCCATGGAAAGCTCCTCTTGATTGTTTCCGTCTGCAATTCCTCAAAACCCTGTCATTCCGGGGCGAGGCCAAAGGCCGAGAGCCCGGAATCCATAACCCCCGATCCGTGGTTCTGGATTCCGGGCTGGCCGTTTTGCGGCCCTCCGGAATGACACGTCCGTTGTTGGTATTCGATGATCAGAGCAGTTTCATGCAATCTTGTTCTACGCCGTGTAGAGCTGCTGCGGATCGAGCTCGCGCAACGTTTTGAGCTCCTGCTCGGTCGGCGGCTCGGTCACGCCGGGATGCGCTGAGAATTCCAGGCGGAATCCGGTGTTGTCCTGCAAATGCTCGCGGGTGACGCCGGGGTTGAGCGACATCACCTGCATACGGTGGCTCTCTGGCGCGAATCCGAACACGGCCAGATCGGTGACCACGCGAAACATGCCGCCTGCGAGGAGACCGCTTTCCCTGCGGCTGTCGCCGCCGCGCAGGTATCCGGGGCTGGTGATGAAATCGACCCGCTCCACGAACCGGCGCTTCTCGTGCTTCATGGCCACGATCATCTGCGTGAGGCTCGCGATGTCGTTGCCGCCGCCAGTGCCCGGCAGCCGGGTCTTCGGCTTCGCGGGATCGCCGATGAACGAGCTGTTCAAATTGCCGTACTGGTTGACCTGTGCGCCGCCCATGAAACCGACATCCACGTAGCCGCGCTGGAGCAACAACAGCACGTCGGCGCTGCCGAGCACCATGTTGGCGCGCTTGGTGCACCGTTGATCATTGGTGGAGGGCGGCAGCCTGCCGGGCTCGATGAAAGCGCCGATCACGCCCCCCTCGAAGAGAATAGTCAGGCCGGGACAGCGCAGACGCTGTGCGAGCGTGGCGGCGAGCAAGGGAATGCCGACACCCGCGAACACCACCTGACCGTCGCCGAGTTGGCGAGCGCTCAGGATGGTGAGCAACTCCGCGGCCGTGTGGCTGTGGGCGTTGGTGCTCACTTTCACTGGAGCATGTCTCGCATGTACGGGCAGGCGCCTATCATTCAGGGGGCATCCGTTGAAATGAAGCGTATGTTTACCCAGCCCTCAGTCCCGTCATAACGAACCAAAATCCAATGACTTTCGCAAGGCGGCTTGGCTTGCCGCCGCGAACGGCGGAAGCGTCGCAGCGAGGGCTCATTGAAATCGGTGACCGGATGCCGGTACCATCCCGATGTTCATCGGAGGAACGGTCATATGGCTATCGGAGAACTTGGCGTCAAAGCCCGCGCGCGTCTGGCTTTTGCGGTCATGGCGGCGACGACCGTGTTCGTGGCAGGGCCGGCTTGCGCGCAGGAATTCGTGCTGAAATTCGCGACCCAGACCATCAACGACGTGCAGCACGAATTCATCAAAATCTACAAAACCGAGCTGGAGAAGGCGACCAATAACCGCATCCGCGTCAACATCTATCCCGCGAGCCAGCTCGGCGGCGCGCAGCGCCAGACCGAAGGTTTGCGGCTCGGCACCATAGAAGCCGCCACCGGCCCGGCCGAGCTCTTCGTCGGCGCCGATCCGCGCTTCCAGGGTCTGGCGATGGCCGGTCTATTCAAAGACATCGACCACGTGCGGCGTGCGCTGCTCGTTCCGCAGGTGCGGCAGACCATCAGCGATCTCGCCGCTTCGCGCGGCGTCGTGTTCAACGCTGCCTATGTCTATGACACGCAGTCTTTCGACACCAAGGCGCCGATGACGAAGCTCGCCGATTTTTCCGGTAAGCGCATCCGCGTGCTGGCGAGCGAGAGCGAGCAGGCGCAGGTCAACTCGCTCGGCGCATCCGCCGTGCCGATGTCTCTGCAGGAAGTGCTACCGGCGCTGCAGCAGGGAACGATCGACGGCGTGAGCTCCGGCGTGCCGGTGTTCGTCGCCTTCAAGTATTACGATGCGGCGCCGAACATCCTCGATACGCATCTGTGGTCGCTCTGCGCCATCAGCCTCGTCAGCAAGGTCTGGTACGACCGTCTGCCGCCCGATTTGCAGAAAGCGGTGATGGAGGCCGGCGCGCGCGCCGAGCCGCAGGTGAATGCCTGGAACGTTAATCGGCTCAAACAGGACCGCGAAAGTTGGATGCAGCACGGCGGCAAGATCGTGACGCTGTCGCCCGCCGAGCAGCAAGAGGCGGTGCGCCGCGTCAGCGCCGCGCTGCAGCCGATCCTCGACAAGAATGCGCCGCTCAAGGAATTCTATACGAAGATCAAAGCCGGGGCTGACACGGTCGCCAACAAGTGACCGCGCCGCGCGCGGAATCCACTGCAATAAGGGCTGAGGAGAAGCCGGTGCGCGTACCGTCGCATGCATCGCTCGCTCGACGGTTCGCCTCCGACTAGAAAAGGTTTAGTTTGTGCAAAGCAAACCCTCCCGAACTCGTAGCCTCGATCGACTGGTCAGCGACGCGCATTGCTGATATCGGCCTCGCGCTTGCCGCCGCCGCGCTGTTGTTCGTCGTCGCGGTTAACGCGGCGAATATCATCGGCCGTTATATCTTCCGTTCGCCGTTCTCCTGGGCCGAGGAGAGCATGCTGTTCGTGATGATCTTCGGAGTTTACGTCGGCGCGATTTCGGTCGCCTGGCAGCAGGCGCATATTCGCATCGACGCTTTCCTCAATCTCGCGCCGGTCTCCTGGCGCCGGCCGCTGCACATATTCAGCACGCTCGTGTTCGTCGGCATTCTCGTCCCCGTGGTCACCGGGAGCTTTCAGGTGGTGACGCTGTTGTTCCAATTCGATCAGCGCAGTGACGCGCTGCAATTCCCGATGTGGATTCCGCAGGGCGTGGTGCCGGTTTCGCTCACCTTGATCATGCTGCTTGCGCTCGCACGCGTGTTCGATCCCAAAGCACCGGAGCCGACGCTGGACGAGCACGGTTACGACTAGGACAACGGGGCATGGCCGCGCTCGTTCTCATTGTCCTGCCTATCGCGCTCCTTTGCATCGGCATTCCGATTTTCGTCGTGCTCATCGGCGCGGCGGCCATCGGCATGGTCGCGCTGCATATCGGCACGATGGAGCCGGTGCACATGGCGCTGTTCGGCGGGCTCGATAATTTTCCGCTGCTTGCAGTGCCGCTGTTCATTTTCGCCGGCGAGGTGATGGGCCGCGGCGGCATCGCGCGGCGGATCGTCGAATGGGCGCTGTCGATCATCGGCGGCATTCGCGGCTCGCTCGCGCTCGCAACGATCGCGTCGGCAGAGCTGTTCGGTTCGATGTCGGGCTCGAGCGTCGGCTGTGTTGCGGCTATCGGCCGGCTGATGGTCCCGGAACTGAGCCGCCGCGGCTACACCAAGGTGTTCTCGGGAAGCCTGATTGCATCCTGCGGCGCGATTGCGACGATCATTCCGCCCTCGATCACCATGATCATCTACGGCATCGCCGCGCAGCAATCGGTGCCTAAGCTTTTCCTCGCCGGCATCGTGCCGGGCCTGCTGATCGGGGCGCTGATCTCAGTCTATCTCCTCTACTACGCGCGCGTGCACATCGTGCCGCTTACAGATCCTTTGCGCTGGCGCAATATCTCGCGCACGACGCGCGAGGCGATCTGGGCGCTGTTCGCGCCGGTGGTCATTCTCGGCGGCATCTATGGCGGCATTTTCACTCCGACCGAAGCCGCCGGCGTCGCGTGCGTCTACGCCATTATCGTCGCGGTCTTCATTTATCGCGAAATGACCTGGGCCAGCCTGTGGCAGACGGCGATCGATTCTGCCAAGGTCATTTCGCAGATTCTCATCATCGTCTCCGCCGCCGGCGCTTACTCCTGGCTCATCACGACCAGCGGATTTCCGGCGCAGCTCGTCGAGCTCATTGTGAGCTATCATTTCGAGACCTGGCTCCTGCTTCTCGTCATCAACATAGTGCTGTTGTTTGTCGGCACGGTGCTCGAACCGCCGGCCGCGATCCTGATCCTCACGCCACTGCTCGTTCCGCTCGTCGAGCAAGCGGGCGTCGATCAAATTCACTTCGGCATCATCGTCACGGTCAATCTTGCAGTCGGAATGTTCGTCCCGCCGTTCGGGCTCAATCTCTTTGCGACGCACGCGCTGTTTGGGATCGAGCTGCAAAGCCTGTACCGCGGCATACTGCCGTTCCTCGCAATCTATCTCATTGCGCTCGGTCTCATCACCTACATTCCGGAAATTACGCTCGCGCCGCTGCGTCTGTGGCGCTAAAGCACGTTTCGATGATGTTGATTCCCCGCGAGGTCCGCTCAGCTTACGCGCTCGTGGAACAGACGCAATTTGCGATGGCCACAGTGATTAGTTAGCGCGGGGTCATGAGCAAAATTCGTCGCGTGCTGGTGGTGGGCGGCGGCGTCGGCGGGCTCACCGCGGCGACCGCATTCGCCCAGCGGGGCGTCGAGGTCGTGCTGATCGAACGCCGCCCGGCTACCAGCGTGCCGGGCGTCGGCCTCGGCCAGCCGGCGAATGCGCTTCGCATTTACGAAGCGCTCGGCGTGCTCGAACCGATCCTCGCGACCGGCTTCGTCTACGACCATATGTGCATTTTCGATCCGAACCGGGAGCTCATTGTCCGGCATAAGTTCCTGCTCGGCGATGAGCGCGTGCCAGCCGTCTGCGCGCTGTCGCGGCGCGAGCTACACGACATCCTGCTTGCCGCGGCGCAACGCGCCAGTGTCGAACGTGCGGTTGGGCACCATGGTGCAGGAAATTTGCGACGAAGGCGAGCGCGTCGTCGCGCAATTCTCGAACGGCCGCGCTGAACCTTTCGATCTCATCGCCGGCTTCGACGGTATCCGCTCGGCGACGCGCGTCTATCTTGTCGGCACCGCCTTTGTGCCGCGGCCCTCGGGCTACGGCGCCTGGCGGCTGCAGGTGCCACGGGTGGACTACGTGCAGGCGATCGAATTTCTGCAGGGCATAGGCAGCAAGACCGGCGCCATGCCGCTCAGCAACGATCTCATGTATCTCTTCCACATCCGCCCGGAGGCGTCGGATGCCGTGTTCGCTCGCGAGGATTACCCGCGGCTCCTGCGCGAGCGACTCGCGCAATACGGCAGCTATGTTGCGGAGATCCGCGCCTCGCTCGATGCCGGTTCCGACATTGTCTACAGCCCGATCGAGCCGATGCTGCTGCCATGGCCATGGTTTCGCGGACGCGTGGTGATCGGCGGGGATGCGGCGCACGTTTTCCCGCCGCATCTCACCCAAGGCGCAGCGATGGCGGCGGAGGACGGCTACGTGCTTGCGGCCGAGGCGCTGGCGGACGACGTGCCGCTTGCAGACCGCTTGATGCGCTATTCGCAAAAGCGCTACGCCCGCTCGGCCTTCGTCTATGTCTTCTCCCGCCAATGGATGGACGATGAGCAATCCGTGCGCACCGCGCAGGACCTCGCCGAGGCGAAAGCGGAAATGGCGCAGAACGCCTCGGCGCGCATCGCCGCCAGCGATCGGATTCTCAATACACGGATTATTTGAGGTGAGCGGCTTCACCCAAGCTGCGTGGCCACGGCGTCCAGGTGCGGATCGAGAAACTGATGGGGAGAGGGAGCGCGTCGCGAGTGTGGCTGCGACCGGGTCTGATTCCAAGCGTTAAGCATCGTAAATGCTCGTCCCTGCGCGGGCGGCTTCGAGGAGCTCATCGACGCCAATCAAGTCGAGAAAGCCACTCCATGATCTCGGCGCGTAGACGAACTTGTCGAGGTAGTGCTGCATGCCCTTGACCGGGTCCTTGTTCACCAGCCCGACATAATGCTCCATATGGCGGATCATCGGCTCGTTCACGCCATAGCATTCGTGCGGGGCGCATCCGAACGGGAGCTCGACAACGGCATCGACGGCAAAAAAAGGAATTTTCGTCTGATCGGGTGCGCGGCGGATCTGGTCGTTCGAGACGACGCGTTCGGTGGTGAGAATCACTTTGTTGGCGGCCATTGCCAGATCGATGTCCATGAATTGCAGCCCGTCGATCTGCGCGTTGCCGTAGGCATCGCAGCGCTGAACGTGAATGAGGGCGACGTCCGGGTTGAGCGCGGGAACCAGCAGGATCTTCTCGCCGGTGAAGGGGCAGTCGATCTCGACCGGTTCCGGCCGCTGCTTGCGCACATCCGATCCGAGCATGGAGCGAATCGGCATGAAAGGCACGCCCATCGCGCCGGCCCGGAACCGCATGCCCATGGCCATGTGGCTCCATTCGTCAAACCTGGCTTTCCCGCTCTCGACGTGATGTCGCATCACCTTCGACACGCCCCAGAGAATCCCCTGGCTGAACCAGCTCGTCACCACGTGATTGCACACGCCCGATGCAAGCAGCAGGTCGCCATCGCTTGAAACGATGCTGCGCGAGCAGGTCAATCCCTTCCTGCCGGCGCGAATGAGCGCCCAAATCATGCCCATCGGCGTCCGCGACATGGTGCTGCCGCCAATGCCGACCGAATCCCCGTCGCGCACGAAGGATGCGGCTTCTTCGAGGGAAATGACCTTGTCGCGCAGACTCCGGTCGCGCCGCGATAAACCTTCCCGCAGCTCGAGATAGCTTGGAACCGTCCGCGGGCTTTCCTTGCGCTTGGCCGTCGTCATTTTAAAATCACTAACCTCGTCCTGAGGAGCCCGCGTAGCGGGCGTCTCGAAGGACGGCCGCAAGCAAGACCGATCGCGCCAATCGCCATCCTTCGAGACGGCGCTGTGCGCCTCCTCAGGATGAGGTCGGGGGGTTTTCAAGTTGATTGGGTTCATGGAAACGATGCTTCAGTGGACGCGCTCGGCGCCGACCTCCGCGTTGAACTCCTCTATCAGCCGGTCCCATTCCGGGATGGTATCCACCAGCGCGCGCCAGAACCGCCGGTCCTTGCGTCGCTCAAAATCGTCCAGAGACACTCCTTGCTGCTCCACCCAGGTGAAATATCCGAGGTTGAATATCCGTTTGCGATCGAAATGGGTGAGCTCGAGAACGTGATCGTCGGCAATGCCCTGCAAGTGGCGGCTGAAAATCTCACCGGCATTCACCTCGTCGAAGCCATCGTGATAACGCCGCGCCAGGAAGCTCTGCCGCTCGCTTACATAGAGGGAGGCACTGTCGGTTGCGACCGTCATGATCACGTCCTCGGTGCCGAGATCAAGATGTTTGGAGATCTTCACGGCGGCAACGATATTGGCAAGTCCCGATATACCGATATCGTCGAAGGTTCGCACCACTTCGGGATCGATCTTACTGCGGCCAACGAGATAGCTGCGCCCGATATTGCCCCCAAACAATACATTGAGAGAATTGCTGGCGAGATCAGAGACGCCGGCCACGACGTCCGTGTTCATCACGTTATGAATGAGAGGGATGTGCTTGTCGCCAATCCCCTGAATGTTGTGCTCGCCGTAGCCATTGCACAGCATGGTGGGGCACTCGATTGCTTCCACCGCGGCAATCTTGCTGCCGTGAAGCTGCTTGAGATAATCGCCTGCGGCGATGGTGCCGGCTGAGCCGGTCGCCGACACAAATGCGGCCAGGCGATATTGCGAGTTACCTTTCCGCACGTGCGAGAAGACGCGATCGAAAGCAGCGCCGGTGCACTGATAGTGGATCAGATAGTTAGCGAACTCGGAGAACTGATTGAGGATGATGTTCTTGTCATCGCGTGCGAGCGCCGCGCACTTATCGTAAATTTCCTTGACATTGCTCTCGGTCCCCGGCGTGCGGATGATGTCGGCGGGCTCGCCGACCCATTGCGCCAGCCACTCGAAACGCTCACGGCTCATGCCCGCCGGCAGAACAGCAACGCCGCGGCAGCCGAGTATGCGGGATATGGCGACACCGCCGCGGCAGTAGTTGCCTGTGGACGGCCAGACGGCGCGATGATGCTGCGGATCGAACAGCCCGGTAACCAGCCGAGGCACCAGACACGCATATGCGGCGAGGACCTTGTGCGCGCCGATCATAGGGAAGCGCCGGCCCAGCAATACGACAATGGGCGACTTCACTCCGGTCAATGCCTCCGGCAGGATGACGTGCCCCGGCACCTCGACGCGTTGCCTGCGATCGGCGGCGTTGAACCAGTGAACCCGCCAGAGATTCTTCTCATCGGGCGCATCCGGATCGACTGATTGCACTGCCCGTTCGGCTGCCGCAGGAATCAGCGCGGGTTTCGCCAGCTCTCGCCAGGACGGCAAGGTCACACGCGCTGCCCGCAGCGACTCGACCGCTGCGCGCCTGCGCTTGCGGTCAACCACGTCCGGCCGGATCAGGAACGAGGACGTCATGTCGCGGCGGCGATCCCCTGTTCGACAACGCCTCCGCGGGCGGGACCGGCAAACGAAGCGAGGTAGCGATCATCCGGAGCAGTTTCATAGAGGGTGTTGCGTTGCCGCGGCTTGCGTCCAGACGACCGAATGATTGCCTCCATCTCCGCGGGTGACATCTCCTGCCCGTGGCTCGCCCCGGCAGCACGGGTGATGCTCTCGTCCATCAGCGTGCCGCCGAGGTCATTCGCCCCGCTGCCCAGGCAGGCTCTCGCTCCTTGCGGACCCATCTTCACCCAAGAGGTCTGAATGTTCGTGATCAACGGATGCAGCGCCAGGCGTGCAATCGCGTGCATCAGAACTGCCTCCCGAAAGGTAGGCCCGCGCCGCGAGCGACCCTTGCGGTAGATGGGCGCTTCCATGTGGACGAAGGGCAGGGGCACGAATTCGGTGAAGCCGCCCGTCTCCGCCTGGAGCTCGCGAATGCGCAGAAGATGGCGTGCCCAATGCTGGTAGCGGTCGATGTGACCAAACATGATGGTTGCCGTGCTTCTCATTCCGGCGCGGTGCGCAGCGCGCATGACGTCGAGCCACTCTCGGGTGCGGATCTTGTCGGGGCAGAGCTGCGCGCGCACCTCGTCGTCGAGGATCTCCGCGGCGGTGCCGGGCAGCGTTCCCAACCCCTTCGACTTCAACGCCAGCAGGAATTCCTCGACCGGTGCGCCGAGTGTTCGCGCGCCTTGGTGCACTTCCAGCGGCGAGAACGCGTGAATGTGAATGCCTGGAGCGGCGCTTTTCACAACGTTGCAGATGTCGAGATATTTGTCGCCGTTGTAGCTCGGGTGAATGCCGCCCTGCATGCAGACTTCAGTGGCGCCTCGCGCCCACGCCTCGCGCACGCGCCGCGCGATCTCGCTGTTCGGGAGATCGTAGGGCCTGCCACGCAAATTCTCGCTCATCTTGCCTTTCGAGAAGGCGCAGAACTGGCATTTGAAGTAGCAGATGTTGGTGTAGTTGATGTTGCGGGTAACGACGTAGGAGGCGACGTCGCCGTTGGTCGCGTGCCGCAATTCATCCGCGGCGTTGCACACTGCCGTGAATTCATTGCCGCGCGCGCGAAAGAGGCGGACAATCTCGGCCTCTGCGAGAGCGCGGCCCGCAGCTGCTTTCGTCAGGATTAAGGAGACGTCGCCGGCAAGAGCCGACGGGCTCGTTGGAGGAGCGGCTTGCTCGGGCACCGCGCACAACTCCCCGGGCGACCATTCATCGGTGCGCGGCCAGCCGTCGGCATCGGTAAGTTGCAGAAGCGGCGTACGCAGAGCAGGGTCGAGCCACGCGTGCGCGCGACGGGCATAGGCCGGATAAATGGCAAGACGCTCGACCAGTTGCTTGCCTGCCGCATTGGTGGCGCGCTCGAGCATCTTGAGATGCGGCCATGGTGCCTCCGGATTGACGTGATCGGGCGTGACTGGAGATACCCCGCCCCAGTCATTGATGCCGGCGTCGAGCAGGCGATGCAGCTCGCCGGGGCTGAGGTTGGGGGGCGCCTGGATGTTCATCGACGGCGCAAAGAGCAAGCGCGCGATCGCGATCGTCCACAACAGCTCGTCGAGGGTGGGCGCGGGGGCGCCAGCCATGCGGGTGCCGGCCTTCGGCCGGAAGTTCTGGATGATGATCTCCTGGATATGACCATGCACCCCATGGATGTCGCGTAGCGCGAGGAGGGAGTCGATCCGCTCCTGCCTTGTTTCTCCGATGCCGATCAGGATGCCGGAGGTGAACGGCACGTGCTGCTCGCCGGCTGCGCGGATGCTCGCCAGTCTCGCCTGCGGCCGCTTGTCGGGCGACCCATGATGCGGCCCATCCCGCGCGCACAACCGCGCGGATGCGGACTCCAGCATGAGGCCTTGCGACACCGACACGGTGCGCAATGCAATGAGGTCGCTGGTGGTCAAATGCCCTGGATTGAGGTGGGGTAACAATCCGGTTTGCTCCAGCACCGCGCGCGCCGCCTCGGCGAGATATGATAAGGTCGTGGCATGGCCGAGCCGGGCAAGCTCGTCGGCCGCAGCGCGATAGCGCAGCTCGGGTTTGTCGCCGAGGGTGAACAGCGCCTCCTTGCAGCCTGCCGCGCGGCCGGCCCGTGCGATGGAAAGCACGGCGTCAAGCGACAAGAACGCAGGCTCATTCTTGCGTGGCGGGCGCGCGAAGGCGCAGTAATGGCAGACGTCGCGGCAAAGCTTGGTCAGCGGAATGAAGACTTTGCGCGAATAGGAGATGATCGAGCCGTGCGCGGCATCGCGCCGGCGCGCCGCCAACCGCAGCAGCGCGTCGA
Organism: uncultured Alphaproteobacteria bacterium; assembly: GCA_963841105.1. Taxonomy (GTDB): domain Bacteria; phylum Pseudomonadota; class Alphaproteobacteria; order Rhizobiales; family Xanthobacteraceae; genus VAZQ01. The sequence continues at coordinate 86,861 of CAWJCB010000028.1, read as the reverse complement.
GGTCGCAGTCGACGAGCGCTAACGCCTGCTCGCGGGTCAGGTTTCGGTGCGCGTCGAGGTCATCGAGCATCAACGCCACACCAGTCGCAGATGCTCAGCGCCATGACCTTGATGGCGGTCATGTAGTCGTCAATGGAGACATACTCGTCGTCTGCGTGCATGACCGCAGTCGAGCCGGGGCCAAAGATGACGGTTGGGGTGTTCGCATACAAATTGAGAAACCGCGTATCGGCCGCGCCCTGACGGCCGCTGATCTCGGGCTCTTTCCCTGTGATCTCTGTGTAGTTCCTGCAGACGGTATCGACGATGGGATGGTTGCGCGGGATTTCGGACGCTTGCGCGTCATATCCGACGAAGCGCACTTTCGGGGGATGCAGCTTCATCCAGGGGTCTTCGGCTGCCGCACGCGCAATCTGTTGCACCAGGCTTTGCTTGACGCCTTCGTGGTCCTCTCCGGGCACGGTGCCGATGCTGCCCTTGAGCAGACAGTTGGCTGGGAAGGCGCTGGGATAATTGCCGGCAGAGAAGCTGCCGACGATGCAGGGGAGGGTGTCAAGGGCATTGGGATACAGCGGGTGCGTCACCGAGGCGACGCGCTTTGCTTCGAGATTGGCCACCGCTTTGACGATCTTGTTGCCGAGATCGATGCCGCTGATGCCCTCATAACGCTTTTGAATGCCGGCAGGCTTGCCGTGAATCTCGATCTCGAACCAGATGCGGCCGATGCAGGCAGGCTGCACGGCAAGTCCGCTGGTCTCGCCGGAAATGCCGGCATCCGCCTTGTATCCGCGGACGACCGTATCGAGTGTCCCGTGCCCGCTGACTTCCTCGTCGACGACGATGTTGATGTGGACATCGCCCTTCGGTCTTGCGCCCGCCGCTAACAGGCACTCCACCGCCATGATATGGCTGGCGACGCCGCTCTTCATGTCGGCTGAACCGCGTCCATAGATGCGTCCGTTCTTGATCGTGGCCGACCACGGATCATCGCTCCAGCCTTCTCCCCCGCCGACCGGGATGACGTCGGTATGCCCGTTCAACAGCAAAGAGCGGCCGCCGCCCGAGCCCTTCAACGTCGCCACAATATTGGGGCGCCCTTCATATCCTCTGTCCACGGGCCGATAGCCGGGATGCTTCTTCAACGCTTCCCAATCCGTCTCCCACATATCAACGGCAAGCCCCAGCTTCGCCAAATAGTCTGCAAGAAACCTCTGGATCTTCGCCTCATCTCCGGTGACGCTGGGAATCGAGATCATCTGCCGGAGAAAGCTCACGGACGGGTCACGATGCTGATCAACAAATTCCAGAACTTTGCTTCGCAGGTCCGCGCTCATTCCGAGCCCTTCAGGTGTTGGCGGGAGGCTTCACTTGGTAAGAGGCGATTGTAACGGCGTCAATGCGGCTTTCTCCCTATGGCCTGCAGAATACGCGCGGGCGTGATCGGCGAAACCAGAAGCTCGGCGCCCAGCGGACGCAGGGCATCGTTGATCGCGTTCGCGATTGCCGCGGGCGGCGCGATGGCGCCGCCTTCGCCGATCCCCTTCACGCCGAATTCGGTGTAGGGCGCAAGCGTCTCCATGTGGTCGAGGATCGGCGCGGGCACTTCCGTTGATCCAGGCAAGAGGTAGTCGGCAAAGGTGGAGGCGAGGGGTTGCCCACGATGGTCGAATGGCATCTCCTCGAAGAGGGCCGTGCCCACGCCCTGGGCGAAGCCGCCATAAATCTGCCCGTCGACGACCATGGGATTCACCAGCTTGCCGCCGTCTTCCACAATGACGTAATCGACAATCTCCACGTGTCCTGTCTCGGGATCCACCGCGACGAGGGCGGCGTGGGTGGCATAGCTGAAAGTGCCGGTATCGCGCGCCGGTTTGTATCCCGTCGTGACCTCGAGGCCGCCGGGGTCGACATCGGCCGGAAGGTCCTGCGGCCGCAGGTACCACGCCCGCGCAATCTCGGCGAGACTGACCGCTCCGCCTGGGCCGACGGCGTTGGCGCCATGAATGCGAACATTCGTCGGATCGGTTTGCAAGAGCCGCGCTCCGATCTTGGCCGCGCGCGCGGCGATCTCCTTGCACGCGCTCGCGACGGCGCCCCCCGCCATGACCATGCAGCGCGATCCCCAGGTGCCTGTCGAGTACGGCGTTAGCGCAGTGTCGCCCAGCACGATCTTGATCTTGTCGATATCGACGCCGAGGATTTCATGCGCGACCTGCGCCAGCGTCGTCTCCAACCCTTGCCCATGCGAGTGGACGCCGACGCGCAATTCCAGCCCGCCGTCGGGGGTTATCCGAGCGGTCGCCTGCTCATGTCCGGGCACCATTGGGATGCCCCATCCGTGATAGACCGAGGTACCATGCGCCGCCTGCTCGCAATAGGTGGCAAGCCCAACTCCGACGAGGCGGCCGTCTGGCTCGCGCCGTTGCTGCCGTTGCCGAATAGACGGAATCCCGATTGCGTTCCCCGCGCGACGCAGCGATTCCGGGTAGTCGCCACTGTCGAAGTGCTTGCTGGTGATGTTGTCGAACGGCATTGCTTGCGGCGGAACGAGATTCTTTTTCGCAGCTCGTGCGGCTCAATGCCGAGCTCGCGGGCGAGCGCGTCGAGGACGAGCTCGAGCGCGAAACAAACGCCGGTTCGCGCCACGCCGCGATACGGCAGGATCGGACATTTGTTGGTGGCAACCGAGAATGTGCGGCAGCGATACGCGGGGAAGTCATAAGGACCGGGCAGAATGCTCGCGACCTGTGCAGCTTCAAGGCACGCAGAGAACGGGTACGCGGAATAAGCGCCGGAATCCACCACCGCTTCGCAGTCGATGCCGCGCAGGCGCCCGTCGCGCTCGGCATAAGCCGTGATGCGATAGTGGTGCTCCCGGCAGTTGGCGCTGCCTGTCAGATGCTCGCGACGATCCTCGATCCAACGCACGGGGTGGCCACAATGCATGGCCAGCCATCCCAGGCATATCTCCTCGGACAACAGAATGCCCTTGTAGCCGAACCCCCCGCCAACATCAGGGGCGATGATGCGCACCTGCCCTTCGTCGAGGCGCAGGCACTCGGACAATCCGGTGCGCACGATGTGGGGCATCTGACAGGCGGAATAGAGGGTCAACTGCTCGAGCCGACTGTCCCAGAACGCGACGACGCCGCGCCCCTCCATTGGAGCCATGCATTGACGTGCGGTGCGGATCTCGCGCGAGATATTGACCGGGGCATCCAGGGCCTTGCCGATATTAACATCGATGAAGGTTTCGAGAAAAACGTTGTCCGGCCAGTGCTCGTGGACCAAGGCGCTATTTTGCTTGCGGGCTTCCAGCATGTCCCAAACGGCCGGCAATTCCTCTACGTCAAGTGAGACCGACTGCGCCAAATCTTCCGCCTGCGCCCGCGTTGGCGCCATGCACATCGCAATGAGCTCACCGACATGGCGCACCTTGTCGGAGGCAAGCGGCGGTTGCTCGGAAACCTTGAAGCCGCGCAGTCCGGACACGGCGCGGATTGGCCTTACGCTGGCGAGCTCGGCAGCGGTGAATGTTACCCCACGATGCTCGACAGGCACGTGAATGCCGCGAATACGCCCATGCGCAATCGGGCTGCGGACGAAAGCGACGTCTTGCATTCTGGGAAGGCTTATGTCGGCAACGAACTGGCCGCGGCCGCGAATGAGGCGGTCGTCCTCCTTTCGCAGGACGCGCGCGCCGACGCCTTGCGGCGTGGCCGTGCCTGGCTTGACGCGGAAATCCTTTGTTCTCATAGCGGAAGCTGGTTCCGACGTGACATTCGCAAGCTCTATTATGATATCAGCAAGGTGTGAAGGTCTGCCGGCCTGCCAGCAAGGCGCTCATCCTGCTCGGATCGCGTGATGCGCATTGCTGCCGAAACAACGTTGGGGGGAAATCACGCCATGCGGTCGCCGGTGGCCTCGCACCAGAGTGCAGGAGGCGCTGTGGCGTCTTCTCTCGCTGTGCGCATCGCCTCTCTCAAGAAGAGCTATGGCGATCTGGAAGCGATCCGAGACGTATCGTTCGACGTCCACGAAGGTGAGTTTCTCAGCGTCCTGGGGCCAAGCGGTTGCGGCAAGAGCACCTTGCTCATGATGATCGCGGGAGTAACTGCTCCAAGTGCGGGCGAGGTTCGCGTCAAGGACGCGGTTGTGTCCGGGCCCCGCCGCGAAGTCGGCGTCGTGTTCCAGTCGCCCGTTCTTCTCCCCTGGCGAACAGTCTTGCACAATGTGCTGTTTCCGATCGAGCTCTTGCGACTGCCGCGCGCGCAATACCTCCCACGCGCCATAGAGCTGCTGCGCATGGCGAAGATCGAGGAGTATGCCACCATGCTGCCGCGCCAGCTCTCCGGCGGAATGCGCCAGCGCGTGGCGATCTGTCGGGCGCTGGTGCACAATCCCGCCATCCTCCTCATGGACGAGCCGTTCAGCGCGCTTGACGCAATTACGCGTGACGAAATGGGTGTCGAGCTGCTGCGCATCTGGCAGGCCAATCGGAAGACCGTGATATTCGTCACTCACAGCATCCGAGAAGCAGCCTTCCTCTCGGACCGTGTCCTGGTCATGGGACGGCGGCCCGCCATGATTGTCGATGATGTCAGCATCGATCTTCCCCGGCCACGGCATATCGCGATGACCGAGGATGAGGCCTTCAATCGCCTGGTTCGTCATCTGCGCAAAGCCATCGAGGCGAGTCATGTGGGCTGAGCTGCGCACTTTGAGCGGCCGAGCTGCATGGCCGTTTCTGGTCACGTCGCTCATGCTGCTGGGCTGGGAGATCGCCGTTAGAGTCCTTGGAATCCGCAGCATTATTCTCCCGCCGCCATCGGCGATATTCGAGGTGATGGTGCTGCGCCACGATCTTCTGCTTACGCATCTGTGGCCGTCGCTCTACCTCACCGTTCTTGGATTTGCGCTGTCGGTAGCCGGCGGGGTCTTGGTTGCCGTCCTCATCACCTACTCGAGCATCGTGCGGGAGGGCTTCTATCCCGTCATCGTGGTCTCGCAGGTTATCCCGAAAATTTCCATTGCCCCCCTGTTCATCGTCTGGTTCGGGACGGGAACGATGTCGAGCCTGCTGCTTGCATTCCTGGTGGCGTTCTTCCCGATGACGATCAACGCGGCAATGGGCTTCGCCGCCATCGATGAGGACATCCACCGCATGGCGCGCGCCTTCATGGGCTCGCCCTGGCAGGTGTTCTGGAAAATACGCATGCCGAATGCGCTGCCCTATATCTTCGGGGGCATGAAGATATCCATCACCCTTGCCATCATCGGGGTGATCGTGTCGGAATTCGTCGCCTCGCAGGAAGGCATCGGGTATCTGATAAAGCTCGCCGGCGGGCTGTTGGATACGCCGCTGATGATGGCAGCCATCGCCGCGCTGAGCATCAGCGGGCTCGCCCTCTACATGGTGATTGCCGGGGCCGAAAGCCTCGCCGTGTACTGGCAACCGCCCTCGGAGGCGGCCGGCGCCGCTGGAGGCTGACGGCAAAGGCTCGCGGCTTCATCTCTAAAGCGCATCGCGTAGCGGTGGGCAAAGGCGCCGAACACAGTTCGGAGCACAACGAGCACCTGTTTGGGCGTCAGCGCGTGCGCACGGCGCGCATAAAAATGAATCGCATTGAGGCGCGGCTGCGGAATTGCGCGCCTTTGCGCACCCTGCAGCTGCGTCGATTTCACCGGAAGGCGCTTTTGGTGTATCCGCAAAGTTATTCATTTCACGCGAGGACCAGCCGAGTAAGACGGCAAATGAGACGTCATCAATTGCGCACGTTGAATTTCTTGGGTTTGCCTGGGGTGTTGGCACCGCCGCGAGTAGTCGCATCTTGGCAGAGGAGGATCCCAAACAGGACAACGGCGCCGCCAAAAACCTGCCATGCGCCAAGCGTCTCGCCGAATAGAATCCAGGCACCGCACGCCGCGACGACCGGTTGCAGCAGCAAGGTCACCGACGACGTAAATGCGGCGAAATATTTCATCGCAAATACGAGCAAACCTTGGCCGCCGGCATGCGTGATCAGGGCAAGAGCGAGGAGCGTAGCCCACGCCCAGGCGGTAGTGGGAACCAGACTCTCGCCCATCGCAAACGTTGCCGGGAGAAGGAAGCAAGCGCAGGACAGCGTGGTCACGCCCATGACCAGGCTGGTAGGCATCTGGTGTCGGAACCGGCCGACCACCAGCAGATAGGCGCCGTAAGCCGCGCCGGCGGTCAGGCCGAGGAAATCGCCCAACAGCTTGTCCCGCTGGAAGCTCGCAACGCCGCCAAGCAGCAACGCCACCCCACAGATAGCGATGATATAGCTCAGCACCGCTCTGGAGCCGGGGACTTCTCGAAACGCAACCCACGCGCCGAGCGACACAAAGATGGGCGCGAAGTTCAAGAGCAGCGTGGCGTTGACCACGCTGGTGCGGCGCAGCGACCAGTGCAGGCAGAAAAGGTCCAATGCAAAGCAGCCGCCGGCAGCAACAAGCCACAAAAGCTCGATCCGTCCTGCTTTGGAATTTCGGGAGAGCGTGGGTGAGTTGCCGAAAGCGAACGGGACGAGCAGAAATGCGGGCGCTGCCAAAGCGACCCTGTAGAAAGCCGTTGCCGTCGGCTCGAGCTCGCTGAGCCGCACCAGGATCGGCGAGGAGCCGAGCGCGACCGCGCCGGCCAACAGCGCCAGCAGTGGAAGCATGGCTGTCAGTCCAAGGCGTGGGCGCTCGGGGCGCTTGCGCCTGGGCGCGCAACGGGTGAGGAGCCGATGAAAAACACCAGCGGCACGGTGGCCATTGTGAGATACATCAGGAGCTTGAAGTCGTTCGCATAGGCGATGATCGATGCCTGCTGCGTGATGAGCTGCTCCGCCATCGCGCGGCCGGTGTCCGTTGTCGTGCTCAACACGTTTTGCATTTGCAAGGCGTCGTTGAACGGCGTGATGAACTCCGCAAGATGCGCGTGCATGCGGATCGTCGTGTTGGTGAGTTGCGCAATCACCATGGAAATGCCGATGGAGCTGCCGATGTTGCGCACGAGGGTGAGCATCGCGGTGCCTTCAGTGCGCAGGCGATCGGGCAGCGTGGTGAATGCCACTGTGCTCAAAGGCACAAAGACGAGACCAAGTCCGAACCCCTGAATGATGCTTGCGATCACGATGCTGCGCGAGGACGTCTGGTCGGTGAAATCGACCATCAGATGCAGCGTGAAGGCGGCGAGAGCGAGCCCGCAGAGCACGAGATACCTGGCCTCGATCACCTTCAGGAGCTGCCCCACGATGATCATCGCGATCAACGTGCCGACGCCTCTGGCAGCCAGCAGGATTCCTGCGGTCAGGATCGGATAGCCGATTACGTTTTGCATGAACGGTGTCACCAGCGCCATGGTGCCGAACAGCACGATCCCGATCACCACCATGAAAAGGCAGCCCGCGACGAAGTTGCGGTCCTTGAACAAGTCGAAGCGCACGAACGGCGCTGCCGTGGTCAGCGAATGCGCAAGAAAGAAATAGAATCCCATGACCGCCACGATGGCTTCGGCGATAACCTCCGAGGATTCGAACCAGCCGACCTGCTCGCCGCGGTCTAGCATCAGCTGCAAGGCGCCGATCCCGATCGCGAGCGCGAGAAAGCCGAACCAGTCGAACCGCCGGTCGGAGCCTTTTCTGCTCTCTTGCATGAACACCATCAGACCGATCACCGTGAAAATTCCGACCGGGAGGTTGATGAAGAACACCCAGTGCCAGCTGTAATTATCGGTGAGCCAGGCGCCAAGCGTGGGTCCCATGATCGGGCCGAGCATCACCCCGATGCCCCAGATCGCCATGGCCGAGCCGCGCTGCTCGGCCGAATAGGAATCGAGCATGACGGACTGCGAAAGCGGCACGAGCGCCGCGCCGAATGCTCCTTGGAGGAGGCGGAAACCGACCATCTGCGCGATATTGGCCGCGAGACCGCAGAGGATTGACGCGCCGGTAAAACCGGCCGCGCAAATGATGAACAGGCGCTTGCGCCCGAACCGTTCGGCCACCCAGCCGATCGGCGCGGTCATGATCGCGGCAGCAACAATATAGGAGGTGAGTACCCAATTTATCTGGTCGAGAGACGCCGAGAGGCTCCCCTGCATGTAAGGCAGAGCCACGTTTGCGATGGTTGTGTCCAGCGCCTGCATGATAGTCGCGGTCATGGCGCAGATCGTCACCATGGTGCGGCGCATGTTTGCGGTTGCCGGGCTGGACACGTTCACAGCGACCTTAACGCTCTTGCCTTTCCTGGGCCAGGCTCGGGCTTGCACCGAACAGCGAAGCGAGCGTGCGCCCGCGTTTCGTATCGATGTCAACAGTCACGCTCATTCCGGCGCGCAGCAGCGAGACGTCCTGCCCCGCATCGAAGACGATGCGAACCGGCACACGCTGCACGACCTTGACCCAGTTGCCGATTGCGTTCTGCGGCGGCAGAATTGCGAATTGCGCGCCGGTGCCGGGGCTGACCGAAGCTACCGTTCCGTGGAAGGTGCGATCGGGAAAGGAGTTGACGTCGATATCGACTTTCTGGCCGACTCGGAGATACGTGATGTCGGTTTCCTTCGGGTTTGCGTTGACCCATGGCGCGCTGTCGTCGATCACGTTGAACACCGGCGTACCGGCGGTCACGAACCGGCCCAACTGAATGTTGTTGACCTGCGTCGCCGTCCCGGCGATTGGCGCCCGGAGCACGGTATGGTCGAGATCACGCTGAGCCTGATCGAGCGCCGCTTTGGCCTGCTGGTAGGGCGGGAAATCTTCGATCGGCAGATCAGCTTTGCCCAAGAGCTGGTTCAACGCACCCGCGAGCTGCTGACGCCCGATTTGCAGCTGCAACTCAGCCGTCAGCAGCGCCGCGTTGGCGTTATCGAGGTCCACCTGCGTGCCATTGTGATTGGCGGCAAGCGCGGTCTTGCGATCGAGGTCCCGATGCTTGATGTTCGACACTCTGTCTCCCGAGCTCGACGAGCAGGCGCAACGATTGGTAATTGCTCCTGAGATTGTTGAAATCGACCCGGACGCTGTCGAGCTTGCTCTGCGCCTGCCGCAGCGCAAGTTGATATGGCATGGGATCGATGTCGAACAAGTCGTCGCCGGCATTGACATGTTGTCCCTCACGCACAACCACGCGGCTGACTTTGCCGGAGATGTCCGGCGTGATCAGCACCTTCTGCGCGCCGACATACGCGTTGTCGGTGGAGATGTAGCGTCCGCCGCTGAGATAGAATCCGAGCCCGACCACAACTGCGATCGCGGGAAGGACGACCAACAAGATCAATCGCGCACGAGACCGCACAAATCCCAGGAGCGATCGTTTGCGGGCGGCGCGCGCGGCATCCTGCCGCGACGCCAATCTGAGAACTGTTTCAGCCATAGCGTCTTTCCAGGCTCATATGCTTTTTCTGCACGGCCTGCCGCAGGTTTTCCTTTACCGTGGAGAGCTGGACGAGGAGCGAACCAATTTCGGAGGTGCTCAACCCGGCGAGCGCGGTTTGCATCAGGTCCTCCCCCAGCTCGCTCAGTCGCGCGAGCAAGGGTCGCGCGGCCGGAGCCAGGAACAGACGCTTGGCGCGGCGGTCGTCCGGATCGGCGCGCCGCTCGATCAGCCCGTTGTGGCAAAGCTGATCGAGGAGGCGGGTCAACGTGATCGGCTGGAGATCCAGCATTTCCGCCAGCTCGTTCTGCTTGAGCCCTTCGAAACGGTCGAGTTGCGCCAGCACGGCCCACTTGGCCCGGGTCATCCCGAACTGCGCCGCCTTCTGATCGGCGTGGGTCCGCAATAACCGAGCTACATCATTGATTGCGAACGCTAATTCGCGTCGGCTGCTGGGCATCGTCGGTGTCCTCGGGCTCGGCATAATAGGCTAGCTTAATATAAGCAAGCTTATAAAATAGTCAATTTGACGGCTCTCGTCAGATCTCTGATCGTCACCGGGTATGGGAGGTGGGACCCGCCTGAACGAATCCCGGGGTGGAATCCGGAAGGAGCCCCTGTCTCGCTGCCCCGCTTAGCCAAGGCTACAAAACGCGCGATCCGTTGGGGAAGCCGGTCAGCTTGACTGCGCGTCTGCCCGCCGCCAAGCCAGCTCTACAGGAACCGGCGTGCGCAGATCATCGAGAACGGGACAGTGCAGGTTGACGGCTCGTTTCAGCCGATTGATCTCCTCATCCGCGGCCGGACTGTCCACGATGACTGTTCCGGCAATGCGCTGAAAGCCCGCACGGGTTTCCTGGTCGACAGCAAGGAAGCCGCGCAGGTCCTGCACCCCGTCCAGCTCGACCCGAATGCAACCCAACGGAATGCCGAGGGCATCCGCATAAAGCCGCCAGGTGGTCTCCTGACAGGCAGCCAGTGCGGCAAGCAAGACTTCGCTCGGCTTTGGACCCGCGTTTGTCCCTGCGAAGCCTTTGGGCTGGTCTATCGTCAAGGTGAAATCGCGCATCTTGACGGTGCTGCGAAATCCGCCGTGATTTTCGCTGCGCACCTTGACATGAATCTGGTTGCTCGCGCGTCCTTCGCGGAGACTGGCCTGGGTGGACTCGAACAACGCTTTGAAGGACATGGGTCGCTTCTACTCCGGGAACGCCGTGCGCGGCTGTCCGCGGATCTCGCCGAGGGGCGCACCCACACCCATCTCCTTCATCGCCTGCTTCAGCGGCTCAGGGTTGATCGCGTTCTCGGGCATCGTCGGCTGCTCGATCACCTTTATCGAATGTAGAAAACGATATCCGGTCGTCATCAGTCCCATGATGTCGTCGTCGAAGGCCAATTTGGCGACATAATTGACCGGGTCACCACCGATCGATGGGGGATTTGCCTCGTATAGGGCTGCCCAGACGGTCTTCTCGTCATAGCCGGTAAGCTCGCCGGTAATGATTTTGACAGACTCCCGGGGGTTGCTGACAAGAAACTGCAGTGCCTCGATCTCCGCCTTCAGCCAACCCACCGCGGCTTCGGGATGCTTTTCAATAAAGTCCTGACGCATGGATGTAAAATTCGCGTCCATCTCGTGCCAGGGCGCTCCGGTCGCTGCATAGCGGGCGTTGCCAAGCTCAACCTGGCGCCGCGCATGCGGTTCCCACATGATCCCCGCAGCTAGTTTGCCGGCCTCGAAATTGGAAGCTATCACTTCGATCGGCATGACCAGGATTTCGGAGGGCTTGAACACGCCCTTTGCGATGACCGAACTCGGTGGCACGGTTCGCGCACGTGCCCCTGTGGTAGGCAAATGGCTTGCCGCTCATCCATTTCATCGCGTCGTTGTAGTCATTGAACTGCGGAGCGCTCTTTCCAACCAGAAATTTGTTGCAAGTCTGCCCGTTGCTGAACATTGTCACGGATACCAGCCGCACGTCCGCGATCTTCTGCTTGGTGGAGAGCACCAGGGAGGGCATATCGCCCATAGTGCCGATTTGCATCTTATCCGCGAGCATCGCGTTGATCATCGGCGGACCTGTCAGGTGGGGCTCGAACCTCACAGTGCTCTTGGGTGGAAGATATTTCTTCCACAACTCCTTTTTCTTCAGGATCACTCCGTACCACGCCCCGGTCCAATACGGATGGTAGCCGTAAGTGATCTGGACCGGTTCCGCCGTCAACGCCGGCCGAGCCAATCCGACAACTGCGATCATTGCCGCAAGCAAGCCCGCTAGCCTCGTCATCCTCTTCATATGCTCCCTCCGTGCGACGTGCCCGCAATTGGCCGGGTTGCACCCCGGCTCCTCAATCGAGCACAACCTCTTCGGCAGCGCCATGGCCGTATAGAGCCGCCATGACATCCTCCTTGATCGCAAGATAGCGGTCGGTGACCAGCGCCTCGAGCCTCCGGGGATGGGGCAGGTCGACTTCAATAGCTTTCACGATTTTCGCCGGAGCGCCGGACATGACGAGCACCCGGTCGGCGAGAAAGATCGCCTCCTCCATATCGGAGGTAATAAACAAAGTCGTGAGCCGCGTTTCTTCGAACAGCTTCAAGTAGTATTCCTGCATAAGCTCGCGGGTCATAATGTCGAGACCCCTGAACGGCTCGTCCAGGATCATCAAGTCGGGGTTGTTGATAAGTGCCTGCGCAAGCTCAACGCGCCGCTTCATTCCGCCGGAGAGCTGGCCGGGGTACTTGTCCTTGAAATCGAGCAGGCCGAACTTGGTCAGGAGAGCGACCGCTCTGGCCTTCGCTTCGACTTTCGTCATGGACGACGACGCCAGCGGCCCGAATAGAACGTTATCGAGCACCGTCATCCAGTGCCACAACGCTGTTTCCTGAAACACCATGATCCGCTCGGGGCCGGCGCCTTCGATCGGCCGATCATCGATGGTCAACGTGCCTGTGTCTGGCCGCAGGTATCCGGCCAACATGCAGGCGAGCGTGCTCTTGCCGCATCCGGAGATGCCCATGAGGACCGTGAGCCTTCCAGGCTCGATGTTGAATGAGCAGTCTTCCAGGACGTGCACCGGCGGCTGTGATGTCTGATAGTACCATTTGCACAAGCCGGTCGCCCGCACTTCTCCGGACCGTTTCCATTCAGGAATGATCGTCGTGATCCGGCGGTCGGTCACTTTTGCCATGGCATCAATTTTTTTTCCGCGTAGCTCACCGCGAGGGTCGATAGATAACCGGCGAGACCGATGCTGATCATGCCGACGATCACCGTGGTAGCAGTGTGACTCACGTAGCCTTCCCAGGTGAGCCGGCCCAGTCCGACGTCGCTCGCGATCATTTCTGCCGCGATCACCACATTCCAGCTCACCGCGATTCCCAACGTCATGCCGACCGCAATGGAAGGGATCACAGCCGGCAGGATGACGCGGCGGAACACGTAGCCGGGCGTAGCGCCCAACGACCGTGCGAGCCAAAGGTGCTCCTTGCGCATGCTGCGGACAGCATCGTGCACGTTGATGACAATGATGAAGAAGGGGCCGATAAAGGTGATGAAAATTATCGAAAGCTCGGCGGTCGGCCAGAACAGGATCGAAAGCGGCACCCAAGCCAGCGGCGGAATAGGCCGTAGCACCTCGACCACGGGATACACGACTTCGTGAAATACCCTGCGGGTGCCGAGCAGCAGGCCCAGCGGAATCCCGAGCAACTGCGCCAACGCGAATCCGTAACCAACCCGCTCGAAGCTCACTATCCACGACTGCCAGTAGCGCGCATTCGTCAGATACTTATCCCAAAAGGCCCTCAGAACTTCAGCCAGCGTCGGGATGCCCTCGAACCCTCCGCCACCGAAACGAACCAACAGCTCCCACAACAGCACGAATCCGGCCACCGCAACCGCTCCGCGCCAATTCATCTGCCAAGTCCGCGGCCGCAAAGCCGGCAAGGTCAGCGTGGCGAGCCGAGGCACCATTCGCGAAGTCAATTTATTGCACGAGGCTATTATGTCCCGCACGCTCGATTACGCTTGTTCGCGTTCTCCGCGCTCGAACGCCTTTCTGGCCTCTTCATGAATGCTCTCGGCGGCCTCCCGCTTCAACTCGAGGTACTCATGGGAAAATAACATCTTCGGATGACGAGGTTGCTGCAATTTGACGGCTGATGACGAGCTTGATCGTTGCCGGCCGTGTGGTCATGACGATCACCGTGTCGGCGAGATAGATCGCTTCTTCGAGATCATGAGTAATGAACACGATGGTCTTGCGGCACATCCGGTACATGTCCAGCAGATGCTGGTGCATTGTCGTCTTCGACACGGTGTCCATGGCGCGGAACGGCTCGTCGAGGAGCAGCACCTTAGGTTCGTTCATGAGCGCTCGCACGATTTCCGCCCGGCGCTGCATTCCCGATGAAAGCTGCGCCGGATAAGAGCCGGCGACAGCGTCGAGGCCACACTGACGCAACAGCTCGACGGCCTTTTTCTGTGCCTGCTTGCGGGTGAGAATCTTCTGTCGCACCGGCCCGTAGCTTACGTTCTCAAGTATGGTCTTCCATGGAAACAGCGCGCCGTTCTGGAACACGACGACCCGGTCGGGGCCCGGCCGCGGGGGAACATCCGGCGCCGCCAGAAGCCGGCCATCCATGTAGACTTCTCCCCTGCTAACCGTGTCGAACCCTGCAATGATGTTGAGGAGCGTGCTCTTTCCGCAGCCCGAAGGCCCGACGATGGCGGCGAACGCGCCGGCCTTGACCTCTAAGCTGCAATCCTTGAGCGCCTCCACGCATGCGCCATCGGGGTCGTATGTCTTGCACACGTCGCGAATCGAAAGGCATCCGCCCGCCGAAGCCTCCTTCGAGAGAAGAACGGGAGACGCAAACGGTGTTACGGCGGCGGCGATCATCATCCAGCCAATCCCAGGCTTTGCTCCCGCCAGCGCATCAGCCGAGTGCCCAGCATGCGAACCAGCGCGCTGCTCAGAAATCCGATGATGCCGAGAGTGGCCATCGCGATAACTATCGTCGGAAACTGAATGAGATTGTAAGATTCCATGATCAGGAACCCCAGCCCGTACTGCGCTGCGATCATCTCGCCCGCCGCCAGCGAGAACCACGCGGCGCCCATGGCGATCTGCAGCCCGGTGAAAATGTTGGGCAGCGCGCCAGGAATGACGACGTCGAAGAGCACATCCTTGCGGTTCGCGCCGAGGCAGGCTGCCGCCCGGAAGTAATCCTGGTCGATAGATTTCACGCCCACCACGGTGTTCAGCGTAGTGGCGAAGAAAGCCACGAGGAAGGTGACGAAGATTACGGCGGACTCGACACCTGAAAAGATCAGGATCGCGAGCGGCACCCATGCCAGCGGCGGTATCGGCCGCAGCAGGCCAAACAGCGATGATGCGTAACGGTGGAAGTTGTTGCTCCAGCCCATGCAGATGCCCAGTGGCACGCCCAGGAGCACAGCGAGCAGGAACGCCGCCGTAGCCCGATAGGTACTGTACAGGATGTGCAGATAGTAGGGATGCGTGAAGATTGAGATGCCGAACGTAGGGTTAGGGCTGAGCCATTCGGTAATCACCGTAATCGGATCGGGCAGGCGCCGGAAGGCGTCCATGGGCAGCCATTTGACGCTGGCATACCAGAGCGCCGCCGCGCCGAAGTAGCCGACCCACATCATCCAGAACCGGCGCTTGCGCATCTAACTCCACGCGTCGAGCACCGGGTTCGTCAGCAGCGGCGCCCCTCATGCTTCCAGGCCAGAATTTCTTCCGTGGTGACCGGCTTGGCCCTGGCGCGCGCCGCCCGCACCTCGGCAATTACAGCGTCGAGATCATTGTCCTTGCGGATCCGAGACAGTTTCGCGATCAGCTCATTGCCGCGGGCGATGATGACTTCCTCGCCGGCCTCAACCTTGGCGAGCAGGTCGGAGAGGTGGGTTTTGGCTTCCCCGACCTTGACGGTGATGGACATGTTTGGCCTTCGGTTTTCGGGCCGGGCCGATGCGGCGTAACTCAACCCGCCAAACGGAATTTGCGCGGCACCGTAGGCTGCATTTCGCGCCTTGGTCAAGCGCTTGGTCTGGTGACCAGATAAGCAGTCATTATCGATACTGAGGCACGGTGTAGACCATTGATAGCAACGAGAATTCAGCGCGGCTACGTCGCGCCAAGGGGATCGGCGCATTTGCTCATTCGATCACCTCATCGGCGATGGCGAGTACGCCCGGCGGGACGGTGAGGCGGAGCGCCTTCGCGGTCTTGAGGTTGATGACGAGCTCGAACTGGGTGGACTGCACGACCGGCAGGTCGGCCGTCCTCTCGCCCTTGAGTATCCGGCCCGTATAGACGCCGACCTGGCGATACGCATCCGTCAAGCTGGTTCCGTAGCTCATCAGGCCGCCGGCCGCTGCAATCTCGCGCAAGGCATAGATCATTCGTGGAAGCCAACGCGGCGGCGAGGTCCTCTGCTCACCCGACGCGGCTCACGAAAGCTCATATCGCATCCAGCGGCGTCCGGTCAGGCCATCTCCTGATCGCGGGTGGCGTAAGCTTCCAGGAAATCGGCGGCGGCCTTGCTGCCGCCTGCAAAAGCCTTGACTGCCTCGGCGTGCAACGCCTCCAACGCTTCCTCCTTGTACGCCAGGTATTGGAGCGAAGTCAGGAGATCCGGCTTCCTCGGCCTCGACAGCGCGATCACCATCGTCTTCTTGATGCGTCCGGGACGATTGCTCATGATCAGCAGTTGGTCGGCCAGGAAGATCGCCTCATCGATTTCAGAGGTGACGAATAGGACCGTCTGGCGGCGGTCCTCGTAGAGACGGAGAAAGTATTCCTGCATCAGCTCACGGGTCATCGCGTCGAGGCCGCGAAACGGCTCGTCCAACATCATGATCTTGGGATTGTTGATCATGGCGCGAGCGAGCTCCGCGCGTCGCTGCATGCCTCCAGAGAGCTGGTTGGGGTATTTGTCCTTGAAATCCCGCAGACCGACGGTCTCGAGTAGCCGGTCCGCCTCGGCGCGGATTTCCGAACGTGACCGATCGCGTTGAACCATCGGTCCGTACACCACGTTCCTGTAGGTCGTCATCCACGGGAAGAGTGCGGTCTCCTGGAAGACGACCAGACGATCCACTCCGGGCCCGCGCACCGGCCTGCCGAGCATAAGCACCTCTCCGGCGTCCACAGTCTCGTAGCCCGCCAGGACATTGACCAAGGTGCTCTTGCCGCAGCCGGAGGGTCCGATCAGGACGGTCAGCCGTCCCTCTTCGGGTGTGAAGGAGCACTCGTCGAGGACCAGCTGGCGCAGCGGACCGACGCCAAAGCTTTTGGTGACGTGCCTCACTTCCAGGAGAGGCGGGGCAGGCGCGCCAGGTTTACCGGTGATCGCCTCCATGGCTCAGAACCGCCGCTGCCAGGGCGTGGCCAGCTTGCCGAGGCTGCGAATGAGCCCACTGCACAGATAACCGGCGATGCCGATGCTGATCATGCCTACGATAATCTGCGGATAGTTGCCTCCGACATAGGAGGCCCAGGTGAAATAACCCAGTCCGGACTTGCCGGCGATCATTTCCGCCGCGACGACGACCTCCCAGGTGATCCCCATGCCGATGGCCATGCCGGTGAAGATGCTCGGCAGGGTCGCCGGGAGCACGATCTTCCAGAAGATGTCGCTTGACCTCGATCCAAGCGAGGCCGCAGCACGGACATGGCGTTCGTCGATGCTGCGGGCGCCGCCTAGCACGTTGAGAACCACCGTGAAGAATGCGCCGAGGAAGATCACGAAAGCGATGCTCAATTCCGTCGTTGGCCAGAAGATGATTGCCGTCGGCACCCAGGCAAGCGGGGGAATAGGACGCAGGATCTCGAGCGGCGGAAATAGGAGCTGATTCGTGAATCAATTCATCGCCATCGCCAGCCCGAGTGGGATGCCGATGAGCTGAGCGGCCAGGAACCCGGCGAGAACCCGCGTGAGGCTCGTCCCCCAGTGCGTCCAGAACTTGCCTTCGCCAATGATACCGCCGAGCGCGCCGACAACTTCGCTCGGCGCCGGCACCGCCCCAAAGAACGGGACATTGAGGCGGCGGCCCAGCTCCCAGACCGCAAGGAGGCCTACGATCGAGATGATGCCGCGCCGTGTCGTCGGGTTGAGCACGACTTTGCGCAGCTTGGTCGAATTCAAGACCGACATGGGGCAATCGGTGAATCGTTGCGCAACATCAAGCCAACTCCCGTTCGCCCGCCTCGAACGCTTTGGCCGCCTCGTCACGCACGCCCGCGAAGATCTCGCCCTTGAGCTCGAGGTAGCGCTTGGATGCGCGCACCCGGAAGCTCCGCGGGCGTTCAAGATCGACGTTCAGGATCTGCTTGATGCGACCGGGCCGTGTCGTCATGACGAGCACGCGGTCGGCCAGGAAGAGCGCCTCCTCCAGGTCATGGGTAATGAAGAACACGGTCTTGCGGACGCGGTCGTAGGCCTGCAGCAGGAATTCCTGCGCAACGCCTTTCGTGAGGGCGTCCATCGCCCGGAACGGCTCGTCGAGGAGCAGGACCTTGGGATCATTGATGAGCGCCCTGGCAATCTCCGCACGCCGGCGCATGCCCGAGGACAGCTCGTTGGGATATGAGCCACCAATTTCCGCAAGGCCTAGCTCGGCCAGCAGGCCTGCGGCCTCTCGCCGGGCTTCCCGCGTGGAGGCCTTTCCCTGCACGATGGGCCCATAGGCGACGTTGTTGAGGACCGTGCTCCAGGGAAACAGGGCTCCGTTCTGGAACACGACGATGCGGTCGGCTCCGGGTTCGGCGGTATGGGTCGCCGTGCAGATCCTCCGCCCGTCCAGAAGAATCTCTCCACGCGTGATGTCGTGAAATCCGGCAATCGCATTGAGCAGCGTGGTCTTTCCGCAGCCCGAGGGGCCGACAACGACGCAGAACTCGCCCGACGCGATCTCAACCGAGCAATTTTCCACCGCCAGGACGTTCACGCCGTCAGGGTCATAAACCTTCGTCACGTTGCGGATGCCGATCGCGCCGCTCGCGCTGGAACCGATGGAGCTCGCTGACGCCGGCATCGGTCACCTGCTCGTTACGCCGTCCAGCGCATCAGCGCCCGCCCGACCATGCGGATGATCGCGCTGAACATGTAACCAATGATACCGAGCGTCACCATCGCGATGATGATCACCTGGAATTGGCTCAGGACGTAGGAGTCCCAGATCAAGAACCCAAGCCCGTACTCGCCGGATACCATCTCGGCGGCGACCAGCGAGAACCACGCCACGCCGACGCCGATCTGAAGGCCGGTGAAGATAAAGGGCAGCGCCCCGGGCAGCACGATCCGCAAGAAGATGTGCCGCGGTTTCGAGCCGAGGCAGCGGGCCGCGCGAAAGTAGACCTCATCGATGGACTCGACGCCCAAGAGAGTATTCAAGGCCGTGGCAAAGAACGCCGCCAGGAATGCCAGGAACACGATGGGAGCCTCGCGGCTGGCAATACCGCTGAAGATCAGGATGGCGACCGGCACCCAGGCGAGCACCGGGATCGGACGGAGGATTTCGAGGATTGGAAAAGCGTAGTCGCGGAATGTCTTCTTCCAGCCCATGAACAGGCCGAGCGGGACGCCAAGCACGGTGGCCCAGAAGAACGCCTGCGCGACCCGCCAAACGCTCCAGAGGATGTGCTTGTAATAGTCGGGTGTGTAGATGGAGATTCCGAACGTCGGCTTCGGCGAGGTGAACTCGGTCCATACCGCAACCGGTCCGGGAAGCTTGTTGAACCGGGGCACCTCGAAGAGCTCGGTCAGCAAATACCATAACAGCAGTAACCCGGAGACGCCGAGCAGGCCGACATAGGGCGCGGGCTTCGTCAGCGCATGGCGCAAGCGAAAAAGCGCGAGCACGAGCCCCCCGGCCTGCTTTCTGCGCGGCGCCGCCTCAGATCGCGGCTGTGCTGGTCCCGTCGGCGCGCCGATTGCCACAACCATCGCACCAGTTCTCCCGGGCAGGAGCCGATCGAGCAATCCCGCCAGAAGGCTGAATTCCGGTGAGCTACTTGGGAGCTTGGGAAATGTCGAGCGGCTTGATGACGCCTAGCGGGACGGCCTGGCCGGCTTCCTTGGCGACCGCCACGGCGAGCGAATCGTCGATCGCGCCCTCCGGAGCCTTGTCCACATCGATGACCTGTGCCTTCGACAGGAAGGCGTAGATCGTTTCCAGGTGGTGGCGTACGCGCCCATCGAACGTAAACGGCTTCTCGTCACGCAATGGGCTGCCTCCACGTTCGGGAGGCACCGCGCCGAACAGCGAGAACCACGCCATTCGCATTGTGATGCCCTCGGTCTGGCTGCGCACGAGGTCGGCGACCTTCTCCCAATTCTTCGGATCCAGCAGGAAGCGCTGCGCCTCAAGCTCGGTCTTGATCCAGGCCTTGGCAATCTCGGGCTGTTTCTTCAGGAAATCCTCGCGCATGGCGATAAAGCCGCCGTCGGGCATCTCGAACTGGTGTCCCGTGACCACCTCGCGCGCAATGCCCTCGCCGACGAAATCGCCGATCCTTGACACCGAGGGCTCCCACAGCGCCGCCGCGTCGAGGCGCTTGGCGCGGAAGTTCGTAGCAATGACCTCGATCGATTGATTGAGGACCTCCTTGGGCTTGATGCCCTTCATCTCGATCACCTGCCTGAGGAAACGGTCGGCGCAGCTTCCGCGTGGTGTTGCAAGCACCTTGCCGTCAAGCCACTTGACCGCTTCGTCGGCGGATTTGAACGCAGGTGCGTCAGACCGCACCATGATCACGTTGCAGCGCTGCCCCGCCGAGAGGCCGGTGCTTGCCACCAGCCTGATATTGGCCTGCTTCGGCTTGGTCGTCGACACGACCGCCGGCATGTCTCCGAGGTAGCCGATCTGCTGCTTGTCCGCGAGCATCGCGTTGACGATGATGGCTCCTTGCAGCGCACTTTCGAACTCGACTGTGCTGCCGGCAGGCAGGTTTTTCTTCCACAGCTCGAGCCCGCGGATCACCACCGCCGAATAGGAGATGGTGTCATAGGGCTGATATCCGACCGTGAGCTTGACCGGATCGGCGGCATGCGCAATTTGCGGCGCCAGAGAAAGCGCCAGCATCGCAATCAAACGACATATCCGATCCATCCCGCGCCCCGCTTTCTTTGTGATCATAGTTACTAGTCTCGATCCGCGCTCTTCAGCGATAGAGCTGGATCTCGGGCCGCGGGTCCGGCACAAAGCCGTCGCGATTGGGCATTTTAATGTTGGGGAGACTGCTTGCGTTGACGGCCGCATTCTTCGGCAGGATGTTCGCTTCTCCGAGAATGTACGCGACGACGCTATAGACTTGCTCGTCGCTGAGCGATCCAGGGGTGGTGAACGGCATCGAGCGCTTGACGTAGTCGAAGAGCGTGGTGGCATACGGCCAGTAGCTCTCGATGGTCTTGACGGGTGCCTCGCTCGCGAGCGTGCCGCGACCGCCGATCAGCTTGTCGCCGCCGATGCCGGCCGTGGGTATTCCTTGCAGCTTGTCGCCGTGACACACGGCGCAGGAATCCGCATAGATCTTCTGGCCCGCTTCATAGGTGCCTCTCCCCGGCGGCAGGCCGCGCCCGTCCGGCGGGATCGCGAAAAACTGCGCCAGCTCCTGCGCCGGCGGGGTCGTTCCGATGTCGAGGCGAGCGGGATACCCTTGCTGGGCGCACACCGCTTGGGTGAGCGCCAGCACTGCCGCCAGGGCCAATATCGATTTACGCATGGACATTGCTCACGCTCCCATCGGCCGCGACTGCCCAGCTCTGGATGGCGTTGAGATGGTAGACGGAGCCGAACGGTCCGGCGAGACCGCGGATATCGACCAATTGTTTCAAGGTCGGCTGAACGTAGCCTGTCTCATCGGTCGCCCGGCTCTGCAGGGTGATCGGCTGTCCGTTCCAGGACCATGGGAATCGGAACCGTGTCGTGCAAATGGGCAGCACAGGATCCTGCAACGCGGCGAGCTGCCAGCTCTTGCCGCCGTCGGCGGAGACTTCGACGCGCGCGATGCGGCCGCGCCCGCTCCAGGCGAGCCCCGTAACCTCATAGAAACCAGGACCGGGGAGCTTCATCTCGCCGGACGGGAACGTGATCACCGACTTTGCTTCCATGGTGAAGCTGAATTGGCGCGCTTTTCCGTTGCCGAGCAGATCGGTATATTTCGATGTCTCCTCGCGCGTCATGAACGGCTTGTCGCTCAGCTCAAGCCGCCTCAGCCACTTGATATGAGTGTTGCCCTCCCAGCCCGGCAAAATCAGCCGCAGCGGATAGCCTTGCTCGGGCCGTAGCGCTTCTCCGTTCTGCGCATAGGCAATGAGCCCGTCCGTCAGCAGCTTTTCCAATGGGATGCTGCGCGTCATCACCGCGGAATCGGCGCCTTCCGCCAGCACCCAGGCCGCCCCATCCTTCAACCCGACCTCGCGGGCGAGGGTGGAGAATTGCACGCCGGTCCATTCCGAGGTGCTGAGCAGCCCGTGCGTGCCCTGAACGGTCTTCAGCGTTGGCTTCCGCCATTCGGTGAGGCCGTTGCCGGAGCACTCGATGAAATGCAATCGGGACACCGACGGAAACCGCCGCATGTCGACCATGGTGTACTTTTTCGGCCGCTCCGCCATCCCGTGCACAAACAGAGAGTGTCGTGCCGGGTCGATCGTCGGGATGCCGCCGTGATGACGCTCAAAGTGCAGCCCCGAAGGCGTTACGATACCCTCGCTCTTGTCGAGCGGCGTCATCGTCCATGATGAGATTGTCGTGGGTGTCGGGTAGCGCCAGCGTGCTTCGGTTTCGAACTGCGAGCGCGAGCCATACCCGCCATCCTCGGCGGTTGGGGTTCCCGGCACTTTCGTCGGATCGTCCGGCACATCGCGCCAGACGGCGCCCGCCGGCGCTTTGCGCTCCGCCGCGTGCGCGGGCGGGAGAACCGAGCTCATGCCTGCCGCCAAAGCGGAGCCGGCTGCAAACAAGGCGCGGCGCCGGCCCGGATCGGGAAACATCCCGGACTTGCAGGCGCAATCCTCGAGCTCCTGACGCCTGTGTGCGAGCGCCACCCGCTCGGCTTCGATCATCGCTGCGATCTGGCTTCTTGTCGTCTCGTCATCGTCGGCAAAGGCTTGCGGCTCAACCATGGTGCTACCCTCCCGCGTTCGCCCTTTTGTTTCTGAAGTTGCGGGCGAACGAAAATTTGAACCCTCGCTCCTGTCGTCCGCGTGCGTTGCCGCCGCGGGATCACGCAGCCGATTGCGCGCGTTTTTGCTTTCCCCGCTCGCGCTGCTCCGCGGCATCGATCGGCGGGTTTGTCCATCCCACCTTGCCGGCGAATTGCTCGAGCTCCTTCGCCGTCATGTAGACGGTGTGCTCCGGTCCCGGATAGGCGCGCGTCCGAACGTCAGTCATGTAGCGCGTGTAGACGTCCTCGATGATGGGAATGAGATCGGTGTAGATCTTGGAGTGCCGAGGCGTGTGCTCCTCATAAAGGTGGAAAAGGTCGGAGGTTATGATGTGGACGCCGTGCGCTTTGTTGCCGGCTCCCAGGCTGACCACCGGCACCGGAAGGGTTTCCGTCAGAAACTGGCACACCTCTTCTGTCGTCACTTCACACATGATGGAGAAGCAGCCGGCATCGACCATCTCCCTCGCGTCCTGCACCAGCTCGAGCGCGCGCGGCGACGTTTTCCCCTGTGCCGTGAAGCCACCAAGTTGCGCCATGCGCATCGGGGTGATGCCGATATGGCCCTGCACAGGAATGCCAGCCTTGATGATCGCTTCGATGTTGCGCACGTGGTGGCGGTTGCCTTCGCATTTCATCACTTCGGCATTCGCATGCGCGACGAACTTGCCGGCATTCTCGACCGCCTGCTCCGGAGAGACGTGAAAGCTCCAGTACGGCATATCGACCATGCGCAATCCGTGACGCGAGCCGCGGTCCACCGCCTGCGCCATGAACATCACTTCTTCGAAGCTCACGGTGACAGTGCTGCGGTGGCCGAAGAGGATCATCCCGCCGGTATCCGATACGCAAAGAATGTCGATCCCCAGCCGATCGGCAATGACCGCACTGCGGTAATCATAGACTGCCATTTGGACGATCGCTTCACCTTCCCTCATCTTTTTCATCAGCGCAGGGATGGTGACTTTCCTGCGTGGCGGTGCGGAGGCTTGCGCGGGCGTTGCTGAGGGCATGGGAACTCCTTGAAATGATTGCGACAGCCTACGGCTGGCCAAGCACGGGGTCAAAGAGAGCACGGCAATGAGATCATCAGTCAAGCGAATGATGGTCCGCCGGTATCGGCGGGCCAAAGATCTTTATCCCATCCGCCGCGCGGCCGGCGCTTGTCAGGATCATAAAACGGCAAGGAAACCTCATGGATTTCCTGAAATTGGCCGGTGGGATCCAAAAGCTGCGCGGAATTATAGGTATCGCAAACATACCCCAAGCCCAGCACGGCGTCCGTGATGATGCTTCGGCATGCCGATGTTGGCACCAGATCTCCGGGTGGAGGAGGAAAAGTCGCGTCTTCCGATGGCCGCCAGAGGGTCGGCTCGCAATCACACTGCGCCTGGAAGGATACGAGCCTGGTTGGAATCACGCGCTCGTGGGACGGCGCTTCGCAACGCACATTCGGTTCCGCGGCGAATCGCGTTAGCCCAAGCGCAGCCGCTGAGACCGGAAAAAGGAATTCGTTTGCGAATAGAGGAAAGCCCGCTTCGATCCGTAAAATATCAGCGGCAGCAAACCCCGCCGGCCGCGCATGCTCTGCGAGCTTCGTCCAGATCAGCTTAGCCGCGTCGCGCGGGAGGATGATCTCAAACCCGCGCTCGCCCGTGTAACCAAGGCGCCCAATCCGGCATGCCACTCCGTCGACGCTCTCCTGCGCGTGACCGAAATACGGGAGAGCCCGCAACTGCGCCGTCGCGGTCACGCCGGCAAGCGCGCGCAGGCTGGACGGGCCTTGTACAGCGAAGACAGCGGTCTCCCGGCTGAGATCGCATACCGAAGTTGTCGCGCTGGCCGCGGCCTTGAGGTACGCGAACGGTTCGGCCGTTCCCGCGAACACCTCGAACGTGCTGCTGTCCAGACGCCAGATCGTGAGGTCGCCAAGCACCTGTCCGCCGGCTCCGATGCGCAGCGCGTAGCGGATGCGCCCCGGTGCCAGGTCATCAATTCGGCGCGGCGTGAGGGTTTGCACCAGCGCATGCACCTCAGAGCCACGGATGCGGATGCGATGCATGAAGCTGAAGTCGAACAGCGCCGCCGCGGACCGGCAGGTGCGGGCTTCTGCGCGTAGGTCGCCGTAGTCGCGGGGGAGCGTGCGCAGATCGAAGCCGATTTCGGACGTCACCACGCAGTGACCAATGCGTGGCCGGATCGCACGAGGAAGAGTGCACCGATCACTACCAGTGCGACAGCGACGGCCCGGGCGAGGAAAACCACGGGCACCGCATGCGCGACGTACGCACCCACGGCCGATCCCAGCGTAATGCCGATGCTCAGCAGCGCACCCAGCCTTGGATCGAGGTTGCCGGTCCAGAAATTGCCGAGCGTTGCCATCGCGGCGATCGGAATTTGAATGGCTTGGCTTAGCCCCACCGATGTGAGGATCGGGGTGCCTCGCCACATGAGCAGGGGCACGAGGAGAACCGGTCCGCCAGTGCCGGTGACCGCCGAGCCAACTCCGACGGCGGCGGCAATGCCGATCAGGGAAACCGGCTGCAACTCCGTTGCGCCATGCTCCGATACACGCAACTGCGGGCGGAGCGTTCGCCAGCCCGCGAATGCGACAGTTGCGCCCACCAGCGCGAGCAGAAGCTCCTGGCTCGCATAGGCGGCAATCAAGGAGCCGACAAAGGCGCCTGGCGCCGCCCCCGTGGCGAGGAAGGCGGAGGAACGCCAATCGATTGAGCCATGTCGGGCATAAAGCCACACCCCCATGACGCCGCTGAAGATAAAGCTGAACATGCTCGCGGCGATCGCCTCGTGGACCTGGATCCCCGCCAAGCTGAGGCATGGGACCAGCAGGACTCCGCCGATGCCGATGCAACCGATCAATAATCCGGACAGGAGGGAAAGCGTGACGATCACGATCATCGGTGGGGCTTCCAACCAGATCCGCCGCACCATTGTGATAGCGGCAGGAAACAGGTTCGTGTAAACTGATAGTTGTCGCGCATCGCCACCGGCGGCTCTAGAGAAGTGAAATGTTCCTGCGCCAACTCGAATACCTCGTTGCGCTCTCCCAGGAGGAGCATTTCAGTCGGGCCGCCCGGCATTGCAACGTATCCCAGCCGAGCCTGTCCAATGCAATCAAGCAGCTGGAGACGGAATTCGGTACGCCGATTGTCCTGCGCCACCAGCGGTTTCAAGGTTTCACCGCCGAGGGCAGCCGAATCGTCGAATGGTCCAAGCGAATTCTGGCGGACCGCGAGGCGATGCTGCAAGAGCTGTCAGTTTTGAAGAAGAACGTTGTCCGGACGGATCCGGTTGGGAGCCATGCCGACGAGCTCGCCGGCGCTGCCGCATATCAATCGGCATTTTCTCAACCTTCATCCCGGCGTCAAAGTGGAGGTGAGCTTTCTCGGCCTCGAGGAGATGCGGGTGAAGCTCATCAATTTCGAATTGGATGTCGGCATTACCTACATCGATCAGAAGCAGCCCGCGCCGCTGACCAGTTACCCGATGTACAATGAGCATTTGGCTCTGCTCGTCCCGGACAATCTGCGCTTTCCGGTTGGCAAGACAACGTGGTCCACGGCTGCCGGCCTGCCGCTTTGTCTGCTCTCCCCGCACATGCATGAGCGGCAGATCATCGATGCTGCATTCGCTTCGGTCGGCAAGACCCCGTCGCCTCAGATCGAATCGGATTCGATCGTCAATCTCGCATTTCACACCATGCTCGGCGGAACCGTGACGATCGTGCCTGACCATTTCGAAATCATCATCGGCGCGTTCCCGCGCACACGCCTCGTCAACCTCGTCGAGCCAGAGGTCGTTCGACAGGTCGGGCTGATTTGGGTGGACGGAAACCCGATGTTACCGATGGCCAGAGCAATGCTGGCCGCGATCAAATCCATGGTAGTGCCCGAGCAGCTCCGACCGCCAGCGCCCCCAGTCAAGACCGGCGACCTCCCGCACCGCGGCAAATCCAGAGACAGGGGTGCCGTGGGGGCGCACTCCGATCCTCTGTGAAGCCGGACCTTGGCCTTGTCAGAAAACGTAGCTCGGATTGAGCGTTAGCGAAATCCGGGGTCACTGCTTCGCTTCGCCGAAGCCGGCTTGATCGCGTCACGCTGCATGCAACCCGGATTTCGCTGGCGCTCAATCCGGGCTACAGCTCGGCCTATTGAAGTTGAAGGTCGCCCGCACTCGGGAGAAATGAAGGATCAAAGATGTCCTCTGCTTTCAGCTTGCTCTTGAAGCTGTAGGTAAGAGCGATCTGCTCAATGGATTTTTCCAGGCGGTTCATGTCGACGACACCATAGCCGCGCTCGACGACCTCAGGCGTGCGGATGCTCTGCTCTATGGCGAGTTGCAGGCGGGCCAACTCCACTGGCGCCGCGAGGGCATCATCGCGACGGATGACGGATTCAATTGCCGCCACCGGGTCTGCGACCGTGCTCTTCAAGCTGTTGAGAAATGCGCGCAGGAACCCTCTGACGACATCGGCTCTTGCCGAGGAGAGCTCCGGATTGATCACAATGGCGCTGCCGTAAAGGTGAACTCCGTAATCCGCCATCAACAGCATGGTGATGTCGTCAGCCGGTACGCCGCGCTCTTTCAAGTCTATGTACGTGACAAATGACAGTCCTGTCACGGCGTCGACTTCGCCGGCCGCCAGCAACGGCTCGCGCACCGCAAGAGCGCTGTTCACGACCGTGATTCCCGATGGTTTGATGCCGTTGGCACGCAGGAACAGCGGCAGGTACGCATAGGCGGGATCGGGCGCAGGGGCGCAGAGCTTCTTGCCCTCCAGGCTCTTTGGCCACTCCACGCCACGGCTTTTGCGTCCGATGATCGCGTAGGCGGGCCGGTTATGAACGATGAACACCGCCTTTAGCTGACTTTGCGGATTTTGGTCGCGAAATCGGATCAAGGCGTTGATATCGACTAAGCCTATGCCATGTGCGTCGGATGCGATGTGCTGTAATGCCGCGGACGAATTGCGGTCGGCGTTGATCGTGACCCGCAGCTCTTCCGTTGCGTAATAGCCCTGGTCGATGCCTGCTGTGAACGGCGCTGCCGGTCCCGCCAGGCGGGAATCGAGAGTGATTTTCATCGCGGTCTGTGCCGCGACGCCAGCGCTGCTCAGGGCCGTCGTGATGATCGCCGCAATGGCGATTCCAGCGGTGCCGAGGCGGGCTCTGTCGAGAAGGGCCATGCTCGCTCTCTTCCGACAGAGAAAATCTGCCGCGTATCAGGTGATCATGAATCGTTGATGCACCCCGTTGCTTCATCAAGTCAACAGCAAAGGACAAAGCGAGGATCGATCATCCCATACATGCCGGCAATCAGCGCGGAGCCCCTGCGCCGCTGATAGCCGCTGCAAATTGCGTCATTGATGGCCGTCGTTTGACAGTGAGAACCGCCCTCCATAGGCTTCAAAAAAAAGCACCGCGAGCGGGCGCCTGGCCGCGCCTCGCTTGCACGCTGTTCACTTCATCGGGAGGACGAAATGGCTTGTCACATTACGGCCGTATGCACGCAGCGCACATTGCAAGATCGATCGTGTCGCGTTGCCGTGCGCCGCATGCATCGTTTAGCAGCAATCGAGCTCCCGAGCCGGGAGTTTCGCAAGCGAGCCCTCGCCATGATGGCCGCTGTCGGCTGCATGCTCGCCGGGGCGCAGCCCGGCTTCTCCGCGGAAGTGAAGGACTACGGCAAGCCCGGTAGTCCCGTTGACATGGTGGTGGGCTATCAGCCCTACTACACGAAGTCCTGGTCCGGCGTCATCATGCGCAACAAGAAATTCTACGAGAAATATCTCCCGCAAGGATCGAAAATCGATTTCCAGGTCGGTCTGCAGGGCGCAATCATCGTCAACGGCATGCTGGCCGGAAAGGTCGATCTTGGTTACGTCGGCGACATGCCCGGGATCGTATCCACCAGCCATTCCGACGTTCGCGACATTCGCATGGTTTCCGTGCTCGGGCTGGGCTACGACCAATGCAACGCGTTTCTGGTGCGCACCGACGCGCCGCAATTCCAATCCTCGGATGAGGCGATAGCCTGGCTCAACGGCAAGACCGTTGCGGTGCCGAAGGGAAGCTGCACGGACCGATTCGCCCAGGCGGTGTTCAAGCGGTTCAAGATCGCCCCATCGGAGTACTTGAATCAGAGCATCGAGGTCATCACCAGCGGCTTTCGCGCCAAGAAGCTCGATGCTGCCGTGATGTGGGAGCCGACCACATCCCGGTTGGTGCTCGACAAGCTCGCTCGCAAGATAGCAACCGGCGCGTCGGTCAACGAGAACGACGGCGGCTTCATGGTGATGCCAAAGGCGCTGATTGACCAGCGTCCTGACATCGTCAATGGCTGGCTCGAGGCCGAGTTGGATGCGCAGCTGTTCTTCGCCGACGAGAAGAATGCCATGGCCGTGAGCGCGATGGCGCTCGAGCAAACGACCGGCTTCACGCAGAAAGCGTTGTGGTACTCGGCCTACGGCACCTATCCGAAGTCGGAAGGCGGCACAACGAGCCGGATTATGCTGCCCTATACCTTCAGCCCGGAGGCGAAGGAGCTCATAGGCAAGGCGGCGAAATTCCTGGTGGAGATCAAAAGCATCAAGGCCGACATCCGGCCCGAAGCGATGATGCCGGCGTTTACCGAGGAGATCCTCAAGAAGAGAAACCTCAAATCCCCGGTAGGTGAAGTCAAGGCGCTGCCCAACTCTGCCTACACGGGCTCATGAAGGCCGGAGCGCGCGCCCCGCATTCTTTCAGTCATTGCGAAGAGTCGCTCTAGTGCGGTGAATTTGAAGCTCGTATCAGTCTTGCAGCGGGCTCGTGTAGGAACTTCAAATTCAAGGACCGCACTAGAGTCATAGAGGTGCTAGTGTCCGTTCAATTCCAAAGTTCGCATCAGAGGGGGCCGCAAACGCTTGCGAACTACGGAATTGGGACACTAGTCTCCAGGTCGGCTTGGCTCTCGGCATTGGAGGCGACGGCGTGAAAGACCCGGGACTGAGCTACCCTGCCGTTGCGGCGAACGTCGGCCTGAGCGATGCTTCAACGCCGGTCCCGGAGGCAGTGGATACACCGAGCCGGTTCGAAGTTGCTGCGTATCGGCTCTCGCAATGGCTGCGCAGCCCACGCCCTTATCTCATGCTGCTCGGCTTCGCCCTTTTCCTCGCCTTTTGGTACCTGACGGTCGAGGTCTGGAAGCTTCCCCGTTTTGTGCAAATGCCGGGGCCGACGGCGGTCATAACCGAATGGTTAAGTCCGGATCCGACCTACGGTTTATCGCTCTATTCGCCGGAATATTACCAGCACATCTGGGTAAGCTTGCGCCGGGTTTTGATTGCCTTTGTCCTCGCCACCGCAGCCGGAGTGCCACTGGGGCTGTTCCTTGGATGGTCGCAGACATTCAAGGAGTACATCTTCCCGGTCTTCGAGCTCCTGCGACCAATTCCGCCCCTCGCCTGGGTGCCGCTGGCGATCATCATGTTCGAAGGATCGGAGACCCCGATCATCTTCCTGACTTTCCTGGCCTCGTTCTATGCGACGACGCTCAACACGATGCTCGGCGTCCAATCGATCGACGTATCCTTCGTTCGCGCAGCTTATTGTCTCGGTGCAAATCGGCGACAGGTGTTCTGGCACGTAATCGTGCCCGGCGCGATGCCGTTCATCTTCACCGGGCTGCAGATCTCAGTCGGTGTTGCCTGGTTCTCTCTCGTTGCCGGAGAAATGGTCTCAGGCCAATACGGGCTCGGGTATCTCATCAACACCTCATACACGATGGTGCAATACCCCACGATGGTGATCGGCATGATCACCCTGGGGGTGGTGGGCTACCTGACCAGCGCCGGCGTGCGAGTGATCGGCAACTATATGATGCGATGGAGGGCGCGCGAGCTCGCGATCGGAGGCGCAAAGTGAGCCACCAGCCCGCGCCGGCACGCGAAGGTTCGATCGCAGCGCCGATGGACGCGGCCTCGTGGGTGCCAGCCAAGTCGCGCAAAGGCGAAATCCGCATCGAGAATGTGATAAAAACATACGGCTCCGAGGCCGCCGGCATTCGCGCGGTCGACAACTGCACGTTCGACGTTCCCGCCGGCAAGATCACCGTCGTCGTCGGGCCGTCCGGTTGCGGCAAGACGACGCTTCTCAACGCAATCGCTGGGTTTCACAGCATCACCTCGGGAACGATCCACCTTGACGGCGAAGTTCTGTGCGGCGCCGGCAGGACGAAAGCAGATCCTGGCCCCGATCGGATTGTCGTCTTTCAGAACGGCGCGCTCTTTCCTTGGAAGACAATCATCGAAAACGTTGCCTTTGGACCAATCGTGCAGGGACGGCTGACCCGCAAGCAAGCCTTCGAGAAAGCTCGTATGATGATGGCGGAAGCGGGCCTGCGCGATCTCGAGACCAATTACCCCGGCGAAATATCCTCAGGGATGCGCCGGCGGGTCGAGATCGCGCGCGCCTTGATGAACGATCCAAAGGTGCTGCTGCTTGATGAGCCGTATCGCGCGCTTGATTCGCTGACCAAGTCCGTGATGCACGAGGCACTGCTCGAGACTTTCGACAAGAACCAGGTCACCATCTTCTTCATTACCCACGACCTCGAGGAGGCAATCTTTCTGGCCCATCGTGTCGTGATCATGACCACGCGTCCGTGCCGTCCGAAGAAGATTCTCACGGTCGATATTCCGCAACCTCGGGACTATAGCGTGCTCACTTCGAAGCGCTTCCGCGAGTACCTCGATGAGACCGTGGAGGCCGTGCACGAGGAAGCCCTGAAGGCGTTCGCCGCCGGCGAACGGGAGCGCTGAAATGAGCGGGCCGAGCGGTTTCCTCCTGCAGGTATTGAGAACCATCTCGAACACCAGATTCTGGCGTGGTGCGGTCGCCACGGTGGCTTTCATCGCGCTTTGGGAAGTCGCGTCGCGGACTGATATCTCCCCAATTCCCGCGCCAAGTGCGGTGGCGGTGACCTTCAACGAGCTGATGGGCGATCCCAGCTATTGGTTTAGCTGGTACTTGAGCACGCAAAGAGTGTTTGTGGGTTTTGTTGCAGCAATGCTGCTTGGCATTCCGCTGGGGCTCGCCATGGCGGTGAGTCGGACGCTTTATGGCACCGTATTCCCCGTGTTCGAAGTGTTGCGACCGATCCCGCCACTCGCCTGGGTTCCGGCATCGATCATCTTTTGGCCGACGCAGGAGCTCTCGATCGCATTCGTCACTTTCCTCGGCGCTTTCTACGCGGTTGTGATCAACGTGATCGGCGGCGCGCAGGCAATCGATGGGCGCTACTATCAGGCGGCACGCTCCATGGGATCGTCGAGCTGGGACATCTTTCGCCGGATCATACTTCCCGGCACGCTGCCTTCTGTGATCGTCGGCGCCACGGTCGGCATTGGGATCGCGTGGGCGGTCGTTGTTGCTGCCGAAATGATCTCCGGGGGTGGCAGCGCAGGTTCGATGGGCGGGGCCAAGGGCGGTGGATTGGGCTTCTTCATTTGGAATTCCTATGTCGGTGGATCGTACACGCAGATCGTCGTCGGCATGGTCAGCATCGGGATCGCCGGATACATATCCAGCGCGCTGGTGCGCAAGCTGGGAGAGATGGTCACCCCCTGGCTGCGCGAGCAATGACAAGAGAGCATCTTCCGGTGAGATTGAATCGTGCATGCCGCTCGAAGCTTGCGTCACCTCTCCCCGCAGGGGAGAGGTCGGATCGCGCTTGCGCGATCCGGGCGAGGGGGAAGCCGCCCAGCGAGTGGATCCGGACCCCCTCACCCGGAATGTGCGCTCAAGGCGCGCCCTTTCCGGCCTCTTCCCATCCGAACTCGGGTTTACCCGAGTTCGGCACCCTAAATTGGCCGAAGTCGGATAAATCCGACTTCGGCTGGGGAGAGGTGAACAACGGCTGTGGTTATCTCATCGAAACACGCTTTGCCGCACGCGCCGGTGCCCTCGAATGACAAGCATTCCGATGCCGCAGGTATCAAGTCGTTCGGCTTCGGATACCGCCCTTGCCAACGCGACCGAGCCGCAAGCCGAAATCGTGGTGGACAACATCAGCAAGTCCTATGGCGACGCGAAATTCGCCAAGGCGGTCGTGCGCGACTGCTCGTTCGTGCTCGAGCGGGGCAAGCTTACCGTCATGATTGGTCCGTCGGGGTGCGGCAAGAGCACGATCATCCGCTTGCTCGCAGGTTTCGAACGGCCGACGGCCGGAACCATCAGGATGGGCGGCAAGCTCGTTGTAGCGCCTGGCTTGGACCGTCTCGTCGTTTTTCAGGAGACGGCGCTGTTTCCCTGGATGACGACGTTCAGCAATATCATGTTCGGTCCGCGGGCGTGTTCCGCGGCGGGGCACGAGTCCCGCAACAGAGCGGAATTCCTGCTCGACAAGGTCGGGCTTGCTGCGTTTCGCCGCAAATATCCGACCCAGCTCTCCGGCGGCATGCAGCGGCGCGCAGAGCTCGCGCGCGCAATGATCAACGAGCCAAAAGTCATGATTCTCGACGAGCCGTTTCGCGGCCTCGACGCCATGACGAAAACGCTCATGCAGGAATATTACGCCAAGCTCTACGAGGAGACGCGGCGTACGACGTTCTTCGTCACCACCGATATCGACGAGGCGATTTTCCTGGCCGACCGAATTCTGGTGATGACCAACGTGCCGGCGCAGGTGCGCGCCGTGCTCGAAGTGGAACTGCCAAGGCCGCGTCGCATCGAGGATTTGATCGAGAACGACAATGCCAATCTCATAAAGATGAAGGCGCTGTCCCTGTTGCACGAAGAAGCGATGAAATCGTTTGTGCGCGGCAGCAAGGCTGCCGCTGATTTTATCGAGGCCTATTCCAGGCGCATCCAGAAGCCGGGGTGAGTGTGCGCGAAATCGAACGGATACGTGTGGCCGGTTCGGTTTTGGGTTCTCCCGACGCCGACAGCCGGCTGCAGTTTATGCATGATGAGGCAACGCAGGACGGCGCAGCGCTTTCCGCGTCCCGGCCGGTGCCAAAGCCGATCGCCCTGATCGAAGCGCGATCGAAGGTTTCCAGCTGCGCCTTCGGCGCCGAGCCGCGCGAGCCGCTTCTCTACGCGGCTTTGCGCGCAGGAGTTGCCGTTCCCTACGAATGCGCTACCGGTACCTGCGGGACATGCAAGGCAAGGCGCATTGCCGGAGTCATTGTCGGCGACTGGGCGCAGGCGCCTGGCAACGCCTATCTGCGGGCGGATCGCGATGAGGTGTTGCTCTGCCAGACACGGGCGCTGGGGAACTGCACGTTCGAGATTCCGGGCAGCGTGAATTTGGCGTCGACCGCGCGGGTCCGGCCATCGTTCGGTCAGGGCGTTCTTACGCGCATCGATCGCTTGACTTCGGACACCGTGGAACTGCTGCTCGACGTGGATCCGCAATTGGACTTCGATGCGGGACAGTTTGCAGTGCTCCGGGCGCCGCATATTCCGGGCTATCGCAGCTATTCGATGGTCAATCACCCCGGTTCGTCGCCGCAAGCGAAATTCATCGTAAAGCAGAAGGCAGGCGGCGCCTTCACGCAGTGGCTGTCCTCGGACGCCAAGCCTGGTGACCCTGTCGAGTGGTTTGGTCCTCTCGGCAAGGCGATCTTCGTGCCACAGGAGCAGCGAACGATCCTGTGCATCGGCGGCGGCTCGGGCATAGCCTCCATTATCTCGATCCTCGAAATCGGATGCTCTTCCCGGCATCTCGACCATTTCGAAGCCGACGTCTTCTTTGGCGTCCGCACCAACGCCGACCTGTTCTATCTCGATCAACTCAGCGCCTTTGCAGAGTCGTTTCGCAACACGCTGCGGGTCACCGTCGCGACGTCACATGAAGCGCCGTCAGCGGAGATGCGTGAGCGCCACCCTTGTCTGACATTCGTATCCGGGTTCCCGCATGAAATTGCCGCTCGCGAGCTGGCCGGACGGTTCGCGGGCCGCGTCGCCTATGTTGCAGGCCCGCCGATCCTGGTCGATGTGTCCATTCGCATGCTGATCACGCAGGGCAAGCTCCCGGTGCGGGACATCCGCTACGACAAGTTCAGTTGATCCCGCAAACGAGTTGGGGAGAAAATCATGTCCTCGGCTGCGATAGAAACCGGCAATTTCGAGATCCTTCGCGCCACCGAGATTCTGCGCGGCGCCGCGGATGCGACCGTCGAGAAAATCGCTGCGGCGGCTGAATCGCAGACGGTGGAGGAGGGGGACACGTTGTATTCGGTGGGCGACCCCGCGCGCAGCGCTTATGTGCTGGCTGCCGGCCGGCTGCGGTTCGTTCTGGGAGGAGATGGCCGCCCCACGGCGCAAGGCACGATCATACGCGCCGGCGACATTCTCGGCTGGGCAGCGCTTTTGGGCAACCAGCCGCGCCGCATCGCCTCGGTGATTGCGTTGGAAAACTGTCAGCTGCTCAGCATCAATGGCGAAGCGCTGCTGCGAATTCTTGATCAGGATCCGCGCGCCGGATTTCTCGTGATGCAGCGCCTTGCTCGGATGATTACGCAGAGCTTTCTCGAGCAGAGCGCCATGCTCAATGGAGCAACTTGAGTCGAAGGCTCGATAATACCTCCCCTGAAAGGGGAGGTTGACCGTCGGAGCGAAGCGAGGACGGTCGGGTGGGGTTTACGATTGGCGAGATTGGCTGAATTTGGCCCCCACCCGGCTCGCTGTCGCTCGCCGACCTCCCCCAAAGGGGGAGGTATGGGCACCTGTTCCAACTGAGCAACTGCCATCGTGTTCAATCGTCATAATCGTAGGTGAGCTCACGTTCGAAATCGATCCAGAGTGCGTCGCCATCCACTTTGATCGGATAATGCAGCAACGGCTTTTCAGCGTCGCCTCTCGGCTCGCCGGTCTTCAATTCCCATTGCCAGATATGCTTGGTGCACGTGAGCATGCCGTCGGCGCAAATGCCGGAAATGTCGAGCGGTTCCGCCATGTGCGGACAAAGCGGCGGGAAGGCGACAAAATCGCCGTCGATCCTGGTGACCAGGACTTTCACGCCGCGGATCTCAAGTCCGGTCAAACGCCCGCTCGGCACCTCGTCCGCAGAGCAAAGTCTCTGCCAGGCCAATTCGCAGCTCCTTCCCGCTCGATTGCGGATCGCCGGAGATCCGTCATGCGCGGGCTTGACCCGCGCATCCATCGAAGAATCCCTCATTCCGACGGCGATGGATACATCGGACCTCGGGCTTGCCCGAGGTCCGCACCATTAAAGCGTCTCAACTCGGGTAAACCCGAGTTGAGTTGGCAAGCCCGGCAATGACGAACGTGAGTCATCGCCAACAATCAACCGCTGTGCTTCAGATCGGATAGTGCGATCCCTTGTCCAACCGCCGCGTGTCAAGGACGACATTTCTCTCGACAAAGCGCGGCCCATGCTCGCCCAGCCGCAACCGATCGTAATATTTGCCGATCAGGAAGAGTTGCGTCTCCCCGGAATCGAGGTGTGAGTTGATGCCATCGAGCATTGTTCGATAGCACGCGAAAGACGAGGTGGCCGTCGCCTCGTTTTGGGAACGATCGACGTCCACGCTGTAGACGGTCACATGTCTGGTCAGCCGCCCGTGATCCGTATTGTGCTTGGGCAGCATCTCGATCATGCCTTTGAGTCCTGGCACATCCTGCTCGTACCACGTCATCGGCTTGCGGATCTCGGGGCTGTATGTCGTGATGCGATAGCTGAAGTCGGGTGCGCAGAGACCGAGCCATTCCGCAAACTTTTCAGCGTCCAACAGCAGACAGGCGCGATAGATCACGTCCTGGATCGATCGCTCCACCGATTTGTATTCGCTCTGTGCCACGATATTCATGATCGACCTCTCGGTCCTGCGGCTGGTGTCTCACCGCACTAGTCGCAACAGCAGGACTATTCGGCGGCGACCAGCGCGCCATGCCACGGATTGGACGGCGATCGCCCCATCCGCCTTGACCACTCGACATAGAAATGTCGCATGCCGATTTCGTCGTGAATTGTGTTGTTCTCGCGCCGGCCATGCAGGATGCGCCGCGGTGCCGATCCCGGCCGCATGCTGACCCCTTGGCCGGTAATTCCCAGAAGATCCTCGTGCAAGTTCCGGCCGAACGGTCCCCAGATGGTGTTGTGATCGCGAACCCGCTGCGCCTGCTCCTCTTGCGTATCGCGTTTGAGGCCAAGACCACGGAACTCGATCATGACCTGGTTGGGTCCAAGCGGAGTCATCGTGTCGAACGCGTAGCGACGAGCCGCGGATGTTGTAGGTCGCTCCGGGAAACAAATCGACCATCTTCCAGCCGTTGTGGGGCATGCCGGGAAACGACAGAACACGGTCCGCCGCGCCCTGGTAGGCATCGTATTTCACCTCCATCGAGCCGACCGTGGCGTGCCCATTGGGGAAGGCCGTGTACTGCCGGTCGAAATAACCCTTCTGCAACATGCTCGTGGCGCGATTAAAATAATGCATGTAGTCGTGATAAAATTCGCTGTTGGTGTCGTGCCACAGCTTGTAATTGCTCGATATGACCGCCTTGTGATAATGAAAGACTGTCAGCGGCTCGGTGTCGAGCTCCTCCTTCATGATGCTGAAGGCATCGCCGATATATTCGGAAAGCGGCCCTGCATTCGCATTCAACGAGAGCCAGACAAAGCCTCCATGCGCAACCTCGCACGGGAACTGGGTGAGCGCGACGTCCTCTTTCTTCAGACGATCCTGATACCCGGCCTTGGCGCGAGTAATCTCGACGCAGCGTCCGAAGCAGTCGAATTGCCATGCGTGGAACATGCATGTCATGCGATTGGCGTTGCCCGAGGGCTCCGCAACCGTCAAGCTGCCGGCAGGCTGGCGTATGATCAGATTGCCCCGGTGCGGGCACACATTGAGGAACGCGCGAACCTTGTTGTCCGAGCCGCGCACGATAACGATGGGTTCACGTGCGATTGTGATGGTACGGAAATCGAGCGGGGCAGGTAGCTCTGACTCGTGAACTGTTGTCAGCCAAACATTTTTCCAGATTCTTCTCGAGCTCTTCCTCGAAAATAGCTTGATCGGTGTAAATTCGGCTGTCGACATACGGGATAGGCTCGCCGCTGTCGTACTCAGCTGTGTCAATCTGCGCCGTCATGAAAGCCTCCAGTTCCTGAGCGAGCGCGCGCCGCCAGGCTCAGCGGGGTCCGGCGTATCGCGAAGCCGCAAGGTCGGGTTAGCCACGCGCGGTGACATTACAACAGTATAGCCGTCCTTCGGTTGCTGCAAAATTCACCGGCCGCATACCGCCATAGCTCGCGCCTATAGATAGCACCCCCGCATTGATCAAGTCGCCGCGGCGCACGAAATCCGGAAAGCCATCGGCTGATTGGATGCCGCGCCATCCAATTGGCATTGAAGGGGCAATCGCATGTCTATGCCGTCGATGGCCGCGTTCCGACAATCCGTGTTTCGGTAGCAAAACCCCAAACCGGATCAAACCGGTGGACCTGATAGATTGGGCGTGTCTTCATATCAGCCGGATACTCACCTTTGCGCAGCGTCGTCGCGATGCACGGCATCACGGTCGCCGGAATGCTCTCGACATAGCCCGCAGCAGCACGGTGAACATGGCCGCTGAAAACAGCGACGACCCGCCCAGAGTGTTGCAACGCCCGCCGCAGCCTCGACATTGTTTCCGCTGTTTCGAAGTGGAGCGACTCCGGCCCCACCGTAACCTCGAACGGCGGATGATGCGTGAACACCGCAATCGGCTTGCCGGCCTCGCTGTCGATCATGTCAATCAAACGTCTGACCCGCTCGCGGCAAAAGTCACCCTTGTTGCTGCCGGGGCTCAGGGTATCCAGCGCGATCAGCCTTACTGGATAGTCGTTGATCGCATAGTGGACAAATTCTGAATCAGGCACGAGATATCCGCAGTCCGAGAAGGCCGCGCGCAAATTCGCCCTGCTGTCCCTATTTCCGGTCAACACATATACCGGCGCACGCGCATTCGCGAGCGTGGCCACTGCCTGAGCGTATTCGTCTTGCCGTCCGTTATGGACGATATCTCCGGTATGAACGATGACGTCTGGGGCCGGATCGAGTGCGTTTATGTCGGCAATGGTGAGTGCGAAATCCTGCACTCTCTGATCTGCGTCAGGTGTATCCAGCGCAATATGGGTATCGGAGATTTGCGCGATGATCATGACGTCGTCGATCGCAGGCTCGCGTAATACTCCTTGAGGATCGCCACCACCTCCGGCCGGCTGAACTCGGGCGGTATGTCCGCATCGGTGGAGAGCATTTCGCGTTGTTGCGTGCCGGAGATCGAAATATGATTTTCCGGATCGTGGGGACAGGTCCTGGCCGTCGCCATTCCGTAACATTTCCGGCAGTAGAAAGTGACGTCGATCTTCAGCGCTCTCGTGTGAAGGGCACCGTCCCACAGCTCATCAAAGGCGTGATGCGCATCGAAGGGACCGTAGTAGTTGCCGACGCCGGCATGGTCGCGCCCGACGATAAGGTGCGAGCAGCCGAAGTTCTGCCGAATGAGGGCGTGCAGCAGCGCCTCGCGCGGACCCGCATAGCGCATTTCGATGGGATAGCCTGCCTGAATTACCGTTTCGGGACGGAAATAATTGTCGATCATCGCCTGGATCGCCCGGGTGCGAACCTCGGCTGGAATGTCGCCTGCTTTCAACTTCCCCAGCACCTGATGGATGAAAACGCCGTCTGATACCTCCACCGCGATTTTCACCAGATGCTCGTGGCTGCGGTGCATGGGATTGCGGGTCTGGAAAGCAGCGACACGCGACCAGCCCCTTGCAAGAAACATGGCCCGCGACTCGGCAGGGCGGATATAGAGGTCCGCGAATTTGACAGGGTACTCGCCTTCGCTCAGCACCCTGACGCGCCCGGCCAGATTGACATCGCCCTGATGCAGCACCTTCGCCACGCCCGGATGCTTCGGATCGGTGGTGCGATAGACATGCTGGGCCTCTACCTGCTTGTCGATTGAATATTTCTCGTGAACCTGCATGACACCGAGCATGTCCCCGGTCTCCACGTCGACGAGCGTGACCTCCTCTTCGGCATGGATGCTGCCGGCAAGGTCTTGGTTTACGGGAAGTGTGATCGGGATTGGCCAGAAGACGCCGCCGGTCAGTTTCATATCCAGGCACGAACCGCGCCAGTCGTCATGCTTCATAAACCCGTCGAGCGGCGTATAGGCTCCCATTGCCAGCATGAGCACGTCGGAGACCGCCCGCGAGTTGAGAGGAATTTTCTTGAGTTTCTGCGCTCGCTTGCGCTCCTCGGCACGCTCCATTTCAGGCACCAGCAGCGGCTTGACTGTGTCTGAGCCGTGCGGCGGTACGAGTTGTGGCATACGACCGCCGAGCGATCAGTCTATGATGTGATACACCGGAGCCTTCTCCATCGCCCACTTCCCGGATTCACGGTCGTAGCGGGATAGGGTGAAGCAATGCCAATCTTTGTCATCCAGCTTCGGATGATCCGCCCGGTAGTAATACCCCGGCCACCGCGTTTCCGTGCGGAACAAGGTGTGCTGCGTCACACTTTCCGAAGCCAAGACCCGGTGATGAAGCTCCCACGCCCGCTGAAGCTGGTGAAGGTCTTCGGCCCCGAGATGGGCCAGATCTTCCTTCAGCATGCCCAGCAACTCGATCCCGCGGGTGAGTAACGGCTCGTTGGTCGTGTAGTGGGCGCCGATGCCGCCGACATATTCGTCCATGATCTTCTCGAGACGCTGAAGTCCATGCATCGGCAGGAGATAGCTCGGCGAAACGGTCCCGGCGACGATTTCGTTGCGGCCAACTTCGTAGTTTTCGAGGGGCTTGTAGACGGTCTTCTTGAGGTCTTCGTACTCCGCCTCGCTGACCTGAGGTTGTTCTTTGCCCAGGTCATTCACGTACTTGACCGCCGCCTTGCCGGCGATCCGGCCTTCCGTGAAGGATCCCGACGAGAACTTGTGGGCGGTGCCGCCGATGGTGTCGCCGGCGCCGAAGAGTCCCGTCGACGGTCATCATCCGATTGTATCCCCACTGATATTCCGATGGCGCGTAGTCCTCCGGGCCGCTCGCCCAGGCGCCTGAGCACGTCGCGTGGGAGCCCATGACGTAAGGCTCGGACGTGGTCAGCTCAGGATTTATTTCCTTGGGATCGATGTTTTGCGACGCCCAGACGACCGCCTGCCCGATTGTCATGCCGAGGAAGTTCTCCCAGCCGACTGTCTCCTTGTGCGGATCTTTAAAGGCCTCCTTCGTCACCATGCGGATGGGGCCCCTGCCGGCCTTGACCTCCTCGAGAAGGGCGTGGTTGCGCAGGCAGGTCGGCACCGGATGCCGTTCGACGTAATCCCCGACCATCTCCTTGATCGAGTTGTACCAGGTGGGCTCGTAATCCTGCCCATATCCGTTTTGCGTGTAGGTCTTGAGATGCAGGAAGTA
This sequence comes from uncultured Alphaproteobacteria bacterium, assembly GCA_963841105.1. GTDB lineage: Bacteria > Pseudomonadota > Alphaproteobacteria > Rhizobiales > Xanthobacteraceae > VAZQ01. The sequence continues at coordinate 45,848 of CAWJCB010000028.1, read as the reverse complement.
GGCACCGACCGGACCATAGCCGTCCTTGAATCGGGTCAGGACGATCCGGTTCTCCATCTGGGTCATCTTGGCGCCCACAAGGATCGGCAGCGCGTAGGCGGAGGCGCTGCTCCACGGGGCGTACCAGGTCCGTCCCATGCCTTCTCCCACCGCGCGGGGCTTGAAGATGTGCGACGCACCACCGGCAGCTACGATAACCGCCTTGGCGCGGAACACGTAGAAATTCCCGTTGCGGACGTTAAAGCCGACGGCCCCCGCGACTCTGTTGGGCCGCGTCTTGTCCATTAGCAGGTGGGTCACCATGATCCGATTGTAGACTTCGGTGGCAGCCTTGCGCGCAGCCTCGGCGACGATCGGCTTGTAGCTCTCGCCGTGGATCATGATCTGCCACTTGCCTTCGCGCTGGTACCTTCCGGTTTCCGGGTCTCTCATGATTGGGAGACCCCACTCCTCAAACTTGTGCACCGTGGAGTCGACGTGCCGAGCGATATCGTAGCCCAAGTCCTCCCGCACCAGACCCATGAGATCATTGCGTGCGTAGCGGACATGGTCTTCGGGTTGGTTCTCGTTCCACTGCATGCCCATGTAACAGTTGATCGCATACAGGCCTTGTGCGACCGCGCCGCTGCGCTCGATGTTCGCTTTCTCGACGCAGACGATCTTCAGGTCACGCCCCCAGTATCGGGATTCGTAAGTGGCCCCGCACCCGCCCATGCCGCCACCGATGACGAGGATATCCGAATCCACGATCACGGTTTTTCGGCGGGTGAACAGGCCCATTACAGCACTCCTTGCTTAAGCCTGCCCGGAGTTAGCGTCGGCAGCGCATCGATGTGGAGTGCCTCAGGCTCGTGCGCGAGCTCCTGGGAATTCATCGCATCCGCGGTGGGCGCCTCGTAATCACACGGTGACTTGATCGACCCCCATGGCGTGGTCCTGATCGGGGAAACGAAATTCTTTTCGCGGCCGTCGCGGAACTTGATCTTCCACGAAATAGTTGCCTTCTTTTCCTCCCTGAGAACCCGAACACTGTGGCCCAAGGGGGCGAAATCTGCGTAGCCGCGGCAGTCTATCGCATTCTGTGGACACGCCTTTACGCATGAGTAGCACTCCCAGCACATGTTGGGCTCGATGTTATAGGCACGACGATACGTGGTATCGATGTGCATAATGTCGGACGGGCAGATATCCACGCAGTGTCCGCAGCCGTCGCAACTCGTCATATAAACAAATGTGGGCATGGTATTCCGTTATCTCCTGCATGAAGGACCGGCGTTAGGCGATCCTAATAGATCCTAATAATTGTGCGGCGGTCGGCGGGCGCTACCAAAGATTTCCGGGAGCTCGGCGGGGGCAGGCAGGTTCCTCCTCGATCCGTTCGCCTCTTCCACTCGTTTCTGGAAGGCCGCCGCGGGCTTGAAGAACATGTGAGAGAACTTGGACCAGGGAATTGATCCAAACAACACTGTCGTGGCGAGGAGATACAGAGCCAGGAACACCTTTGCCCACGCGGTGCTGCCTGCCGTCTGCACGAATGCCCAGATCAAGCCCAGCGTCACGCTCGCCAGAAGCGAAACGACGAACAGGTCAGCGCGCACAATACGAAACGGCGGGTTGCCCTCTGCCGCGACGTCGGCCCGGATGAAGAACCAGAACCAGTAGCCGCCGAGGCAAACCATCAGCGCCCCGATGTACCACAGCGTCGGTAGAATGGCGGGCGTAGCGGTAGCGGGTGTCGGGTAGGCGAAAACCATGATTACCGTCGTGACGACGTAAAGCAGGAAACCGTACATGGTCAGGAGATGGGCTATTCTGCGCTGAGCGCTGCAGAATTCACTGGACGTCAGGACCTCCACCGCAGCGGTCTGAACCGCCAGGGACGCCATTTCCCCTCCGCCGATCTGCCGCGTCCCTTTGTTCTTTGCATTGCGCCAATGGTCGAAAAAGTACGTTGCGCTCTTCTTGTGCATGATGTCGAGCAGCGTGCCACCCGCGACCATGAGGATCATTGCGACGATGTACGTCTGCATGATGGTGGGCGCTACGAACGCCGACAGCTCGGCGAATGGATTGCTGGTCAACATTTGCCGATATCCCCCGACGAACCCAAGCTCCAAGCTTCATGAACCCGATTGGTATCGCTCCAAGCTCAGACAGTCCATCCGTTTTTCGTGCACACGCCGCCGCCTCTGCGATCGCGGAATAGCGGTTCTCAATGAGTTGATAGACACGAGCTTGCCTCGGCCTTCTTCAGGCGCGCCGTGAGCGTTTGCTGCGACGCCAAACAGCAAAAAATATTAGGCGCGATCCCAGTCGGGCTCGCCGAGCACCCGGAAGCTGCGCCGAGCGTGTCCATGCCGGCGGCGGCCATGTCGAACGAGCAGTAGCGCAACGCCTGGAATCTTCATGAGCGCTGGTTGTTCTTCGCGCAAGCGGCGCATACTGTGGCGCCTTGATATTATCTGGAAGCGGGCGCGGCAAAACCGTAACGCGACGATCTGGTCAGTCCGGCCCGAGATTCGACATGCTGCAGCATTTGCGAGTGCGATCCCAGAATGCCACGGCGCTGCCGTGGATCAATTGGATCTGGCTCGCCGTCGTGGTGGGCTGCGTCTACACCCTGTCGGCAAAGATGAGCCTTTCCTTGCTCACTCCCGAGGGCGTGGCCGTGTTCTGGCCCGCCGCGGGGGTCGCGGCGGGCACGCTGATCGCCTGTGGGCCGAACGCGCGATGGGCGGTCGCGGCGGGAACGATGATCGCCACCATCGTGGCCAATCTCTTGGGCGATCGAAATCTCTTGAGCTCCGTTGTGTTCGCCCTGTGCAATGCGGCGGAAGCGCTGCTGGCGGCGGGCATCATCGAGCGTTACTTCAATAAGCCTTTCAGTCTTGATCGCCTGGGCCACGTGCTGGGCCTGCTGGGGGCGGCAATCGTCGCCGCCACTGTATCTGGAATTGGCGGCACCCTTGGCTTTGCCCTTTTCCACGATGCGACGGCACCTGTCTTGGTCACTTGGCAGAACTGGTTTGCATCGGATGGGCTTGGCATCGTCACGATCGCGCCACTGGTGATCGGGCTCGCTTCGGCAGCACGCGAGCCGCCGACAGGGAGCGAAACCATCGAAGGTCTCCTCGCGCTGGCGTTGCTCATGGTCATGAGCGCCATCGTCATTGCACTGCCGCAGGAACCTTGGACGACGGTTGTGCCGGTGGCGCTGCTGTTTCCGATCCTGTTGTGGATCGCGGCGCGCTGCCCGCCGCTGTTCGCTGCCGCGGCGGTATTCATCGTCACCCTCGCAATTGTCGTGACGACAACGATCGGGATCGGGCGCTTCGGTGATCCCGGCCTTCCGATGGCGGACCGCGTGCTTGCCGCTCGCGCCGGCATCCTGGTTGTCGCGCTCTGCGCCTATGTTCTTGCTGCACTTTTTGCCGAGCGGCGGCAACACGAAGCTGCGCTTGCCGAGAGCGAGCGCCGAGTGCAGGCAGCGCTGACGGCGGGGGCCGTCACAACGTTCGTTTGGGACGTTGGCGCGGGATCGTCGCAGCGCAGCGCCAATGCTGCGCAGATCCTGGGGTTGAACGGGGGGTTGAACGGGTTGAACCCGGCGGAAACATTCAGCTCCGACGACTTTCTCTCGCGGGTCAATCCGGACGACCGTGACCAGTTCAAAGCGCTCGTGCGCGGTGTCAAGCCAGGACGCCCTGCCTATACCGCCACCTTCCGCTTCAGGCACTCTGATGGCCGGGAAGTGTGGCTGGAGGAAACAGCGAGCGCCGAGTTCGACGCCACTGGGCGGGTTGCACGCCTTAAAGGCCTCACTCTCGACGTCACTGCGCGCAAGAGGTTCGAAGACCAGCAGAGCATGCTCATCGCTGCGCTCGACCGCCGCCTCAAGAGCCTGCTGTCGCGCGTTGCCGTGGTCGCCAAGGACACGCGCCAAAGCAGCGGTTCGCTCGACGCGTACGTCCAGGCACTCGATCAACGCATTCAATCCATGGCCGATGCCTACGCGCTGCTCAGCCAGAATGGCTGGAACGGCGTCGATCTTGGCGAGCTTGTTCGACGCCAGCTGGCGCCACACGCGATGGACGCAAACGCAACGATCGGCGGCCCGAACGTCACGCTCTCGGCCGCGGGGACGCAGGCGCTTGCAATGGTGCTGCACGAGCTGGTGACCAACGCGGCAAAATACGGTGCGTTATCGACCCCGCACGGGCGGGTGGAGGTAAGCTGGAGCCGCGGAGAGGATGGGACGGACCTGTCGATCGTATGGCGCGAGATAGGCGGTCCGGCCGTTGCAGCTTCGCTCGACTGCAAATACGGCGTCAGAATCATTCGCGAGCTCATTCCGAACGAGCTCAACGGTTCGGTTGACCTCGCAGTTGAACCTGCCGGCGTTTGCTGCAAAATTCAGATACCTGTCGCGGACGCTTGCAGCGAACGCCTCAAACATGTGCCAAGCGTGGAACATGCCCCGTCTGATCTGCGGATGCTAGACGCAGGACTGCGACAAGACGCGGCATTGCGACGAGACTTGGTGCGCTGATGTTTCTTCCAATTGGCGTCAGCCAGGATCGGTCGAAAGGGGCTCCTTGACGGTCAGGCCGGATGGTGCTTCGCAAGGCAGCCCATAGGAGGCATTCCCGATGAAGGCAAATCGCCGCTCGTTCCTGAAACTCGCGGGCAGCGCGGGTGCAGCCGCCACCGCGACGGGATTGGGAATTGCTGCGCCCGCGGTCGTGCGCGCCGCGACGCCGGTCAGGATAACTCTCCCCTGGCTGCCGCTCGGTACCTTCAGCTACGCCTTCGTTGCGAAGAAAATGGGTTTTTGGGACCAGCGCGGGCTCGATGTCACCGTCGATCGAGGTTTCGGTTCAGGCAAGGTGTGCGTACCAGTCGATCAGGGGCAATATGATTTCGGCATCCTCGATCTCGCCGTGATGATGAATTGCGCTGCCCGCGGCCTCGATCTGGTCGCCGTGGGCGGAATTTGGCCGCGGTCTCCTGTCGGTATTTTCTCGCTCAAGGAATTCGGCATCACCAAACCGAAGGACCTGGAAGGACAGACGGTCGCCTTCGACGTGGGCAGTGGCGACTTTCAGCTATGGCCGGCCTTCGTCAAGGCGACCGGGATCGACGACAAGAAGGTCAACAAGGTCACCATGGACGCGGCTGCGCTGATCAAGGTGCTGGCCGAGAAGCAGGTCAAGGCCGAGGGCAATTTCTTCGGCAGCATCGCGCCAAGCCTGTGGGCGCAGGGGCTCGAGATCAACAGCATCCTCTACGAGGATTACGGGGTAAAGATGTTCAGCAATGTGGTGGCCTGCAAGCGCAGCACCATCGAGCAGAAGCCGCAACTGTGCGAGGCCTTCATGGGCGGCCTGATGGAAGGGCTGAAATACGTTTATCTCAACCCGGAGAAATCGGTCGAGCTTCACATCGAGAGCGTCAAGGAGTTTCAGGGTGGCAGCCCTGCGAACCAGAAGGTGATCGAATACGGGCAGGCGGTGAGCACCGCGCTCGGCATAGTGCCGTCAGTCCGGCAGCACGGGCTCGGCTACATGGATCCCGATCTCGTCGCTACGACGGCGCACACGGTGGAGACCTATATGGGCGTGAAAAACGCCGCCCCCGTGCAGACGCTGTTCAGCAACAAATTTGTCGGCGCGGCGAAGCTCACTGCTGCGGAATGGTCGGAGGTCGAGAAGCGATCGGAAAAATACCTGCCGCGTGCGTAGGGTGGGCAAAGGCGGGCACGCAGACAAGTTTACGCAGTCTGCGCAAGCTTGATTGCGCCACGCCGTGCCCACGCGTCCGCGATGATCGCCCAATCCTCAACCGCCGCCGGCGAATTCTATTCCGCCGCCGCGCACCGACCATCCGGCGAAGCGATGCTCCAGCGCGGCGAAGATCGCATACATGCCGACGCCCATGATGCCGACGACGATGAGGGCGGCGAACACGAGCGGCACGTTGAAATTCGAGCTCGCGATCAACATGACATTGCCGATGCCGTTGTTGCCGGCGACGATCTCGGCAATCACGGTCCCCACGAACGACAAGGTAATGGCGATCTTCAGCGACGCGAAGAAGTAGGGGAGCGATCGCGGTATGCCCACCTTGCGCACCATGTCCCAGCGTGTTGCGCCGAGCGCTCGCAGCACATCGAGCAGCTCAGGCTCGATGGTGGCAAAGCCAGTCGCGACATTGACCACCACGGGGAAGAACGAAAGCATGAAGGCGGTGATGACCGCCGGCACCGTTCCGACGCCAAACCAGATCACGAGGATGGGCACGAGCGCGGCTTTCGGCACGCTGTTGAAAGCGATCAGCACGGGATAGAGCGAGGCATAGGCCAAACGGAACGAGCCGACGATGATCCCCAACGCCAGGCCAAACACCACCGCGATGGCGAATCCGGCGAGCGTGGTTGCCAATGTCGCTGCGCCGTGGATCGCCAGTGGATAGCGGTATTGATAGAGGGCCGCGACTAACTCGATCGGAGACGGCAGGACGAAGCTCTCGATCCGAAACACCACGACGATCAGCCACCAGAGCAAAAGGAGCAGCGCCGCGGTGATCCAGGGCGCCAGGCGTTCGACCGCCTTGTTCATGCTTATTTCAGCATCCGGTCCTGCTGTGCCGGCAGGAATGACGGGTCGAAGACCTCCCGTGCGCCGGGCTCCCGCGGCAGCCCGTAGCCTTGCGCAATCAAGGCGATTCCACGCTTGAGTCGCGCCTCGTCAACCCCGCCGAACCCGTGGTTGAGAACATTGGGCGTGATCATGCAGCAGGCCGTTGCAAGCTTCAGCCGGTCGCGCTCGATCTCGGCATTGAGCAGCGGCTCGTATTTGAGCGTCATCTCCACGGCCAGATTGGGATCGCGGACGAGGTCGGCGACGCCTTTGATGGTGGCGCGAATGAATCCCTTCACCGCATCGGGATTGTCCTTGAGGAAGGCGCGCGAAGCGGCGACCCCATTGCCGTAAAGGTCGAGACCATAGTCTCTGTACAGGAATGAGCCGACGTCCGCCTCCTTCACACCCTTGGCCTTGAGCTCGAGCATGGCGTTGAAAATCTGGCCAGGGATGGCGTTGACGTCGCGCTTGGCCAGGAGCACCTCGCGCAGCTTCGGCTCGATGTACTGAATGGTGACCTTGCCGGGATCGATCCCGGCATGTTGCGCGAAGATCGGAAACAGCTTGAAGGTTGCGTCGTTGGCGGCCGAGCCCAGCTTCCTGCCTTCGAGATCCTTCGGCGTGGTGATGCCGCTCGATTTGAGGAACACGATTGCGGCCGGCGCCTGCTCGTATCCCATCATCAGGACCGGAAACCCCTTGTCCGGATTCTTGGAATCGAAGTCAGTCACGACGCTGATATCGGGATAGCCCATGTCGTAGACGCCGCTGGCGATCTGCCGCACGAGCTCGGCTGATCCCTTGCCGCGGTCGATGGAGACGTCGAGACCCTCGGCCTTGTAGTAGCCCTTGTAGAGCGCGATGAAGAAGGGTGCGTGCACCGTGCCGGGTATCCAATCCAGGGAGAAACGGATCTTGGTTTCGGCGTACGCCGGGCTTGCCGCAACGGCAACAATGCTCGCCGCCAGGCCCAGCAACAAGCTCAACAATCCCGTTGCGCGTTTCATCGTTTCCTCCTGAAGGTTGCTACCCCGAAGCATCGTGTAGCCCGCACGAGCGAAGAGATATGCGGGTCCGCATATCCGAGAAATCCCGGATGTCGCTTCGCTCATCCGGGCTACGGTAGGCTATGGCTGGCGAGCCGTGGGTATCAAATTTTAACGCCGGCCGCCTCCAGGATCGCGCGCGCTCGCCCGCGAGCCTCCTGCGAGATGGTCAGGCGCTCGGCAAACTCGATCCCCGTCGGACGCGTGGCATCAATGCCCATCTTTGTCAGCGTAAAGGTCTGCGGATCAGACGTGGGGTCGAGAACTGCCCCCTTGGCGTTCGGAATGAATACGATGTCCTTCTCTGCGCGCACCCGCGTGGCAATTGCCCACATCACATCGTTGATGTTGAAGATGTTGACGTCATCGTCCACCACAATCACGTATTTGGTATAGAGCTCGGTGCCGAGCGTGCCCATGATGGCCATTTGCGGCTCGCCCTCGGCGATCTTTTTCATCGCAACGAAAGCCATGAAGGCGCCGCAGGTCGTATGCGGCACGTGCACGGCGCGCACATTGGGAAGGTTGCGCTTGAGCGCGTTGAGGATCTCGCCTTCCCGGGTGATGCATGAGACCAGGATGTGATCGCGCGACATGCCTGAGACGACGCTGTGCAACATGGCATCCCGTCGCATCCGAATGCGGTGCGCCACGAAGACGTTCTGCGTGCTGCGGTAAGAGGCATAGCCGGTGAACTCGCCGAAGGGCCCTTCGGGCTCATGGACGTTGGCAAGGATCTCGCCCTCGATGATGATCTCGGCGCCCGCCGGGACTTCCAGATCGGCCACGCCGGTGCGGGCGAGCCGATAAGGCTCGCCGAACAGTCCGCCGATGATCTCGAATTTCCTCACATGGGGCGCATACGCATAAACCATGGAGCCCATGTAATGCAGCGGGTGGATGCCCAGCGTGACAACCGCCGGAAGCGACTCGCCGCGCTCCTCGGCGCGCCGATGGTATTCGTAAAGGCGGCGGCGAGAATGCAAGGAAACGCCCAGGCGGTTCTTGCCCTTGAGCATCAGGCGATGAAAGCCGGTCGTGTCGACGCCGGTCGTCGGATCGCGCGCCACGATCTGACCGGCCGTGATGTAGGGCGCGGCATCGACCGGAAATTGCAGCGGGATCGGCAATTTCGTCAGGTTGAACGTCGTCGCCTTCGATCACCACGTCTTCCCAGGCGCCGCGGCCGACGGTTTCGCAGGCGACGTGCTTCTGGCAGCGCTCGCGGAAGGCCGTCGGCAAATCTCCGGGTGCGACGCCGAGACAGGCAGCCAGGAGCTTGCGATTGCCGGCGATGTTGGTGACGAGAGGCATGCCATGGCCCTGCACGTTCTCGCACACGAGCACGGGATTCTTTCCCGCCTGCTCCAGCTCGAATACCATCGCAGTCGTTTCGAAGCGGAGATCGATCGGCGCGCGAACGCGCAGCAACTCGTCGGGAAACTCCGTCTCCACCATATGCAAGAAGCCACGCAGGCTTTGCTGGTCAACATTTACATTTCGCTGCACGATCTATCTCTGAACAATATTTGCGCTTGGGATCAGGGAGCAAGACTCTCCCGATTGATGTTGAGCTCGCTGCGGTTCCTTGCTTCACCCAGAATGTGCAGGATGTCCATTGCGACAATGGCCGCCACGGTGGCGGTCTTGGCAGCTTCATCATATGGAGGCGATACCTCGACTACATCGCCGCCGACAGCACTGATGCCTTTCAAATGCCACAAGATTTCGCGTTGCAGCGCGGATGTCAGCCCGCCTGGCGCCGGTGTTCCCGTGCCGCCGGTGTACGCCGGATCCATCGCGTCCACATCCAGCGAGATGTAGCATTTCCGGGTGCCAACCACTTCCCTGATCCCGTCTGCAATGGCCTTGCCATCCATGCGTAAGCAACGATCGGCCGAGAGCACATGTAATTTTGGACTGGGTGGCGAGGGGGTTCGGATGCCGATTTGGATCGACGCATTTGGATCAATCAGATTTTCCTGCACGGCGACGGCAAACATGCTGCCGTGGAATAGATGAGGGGATTCTACCAGGTCGGCATGGGCATCGAAGTGAATTAGAGATAGCGGGCCATGTTTCTTGGCATGCGCTCTGAGTGCCGGGTACGTCGTAAGATGATCTCCGCCCAGACCCATGCTGGCGACGTTGCTTTCGACCAGCTTCGACAAGGTGGCCTCCACCGCGGTCACCATGTCGTCCGCGCGCCCCGGGAAAGAGGCAACATCACCGTAATCGATCAAACGGTATCTGTCTTTGAACGCGTAGTCGTTCGGCCAACACTGATCATACAGGCCGACGTAGCATGATTGCTCCCGGATTGCGCGCGGGCCGAATCGCGCACCAGGGCGGGTTTGACGTGCGATCAATGATCAGGACGACGAGACCACCGGAGCATCCGACGGTTCAAGCGAGCGGATCGCCTCGGCGCGATGCCTTCGCCGCCATGCTGGCTTTGCTTGCACTGTTTGGGTCCTGCCCGGCCCATGCGCAGGCGACGGAGTGGCCGAACCGGCCGGTCACCGTGGTGGTGGGATACGCCGCCGGCGGCAACACGGACGTGATGGCGCGCATGGCCGGGAAAAGGATTTCCGAAGAATCTCAGGCAGAGCTTTGTCGTCGAGAATCGGATTGGCGCGGGTGGGGCGATTGCCGCCACCTACGTGGCGCAGGCCGCACCCGATGGCTACACGTTGTTCTTCGCGGCTTCTCCGCAAATCGCCATCGTGCCGCGGCTGCAAAAGGTGAACTACGATCCGAAAAGAGATTTTGCTCCGGTCAGTGTTTTCGGCTCTGGACCGTTCATTCTTGGGATACGCTCGTCCATTCCCGCCAGGACGATTGCCGAATTCGTTGCCTACGCCAAGACCCGCAAGATCAATTACGGATCGAGCGGCGTGGGCTCGGTGGCGCATCTTGCGGGCGCACTCTTTGCCGCTCGCGCCGGGTTCGACGCGGTGCACATCCCCTTCCGCGGCAGCTCGCAGGTGACGGCGGCGCTGTTGGGAGAGCAGATCGACATGTTCTTCGGCAATGCCTCCGATCTGGTGCCGCAGGCAGAGAACGGGAAAGTGACCCTCCTCGCCGTCGCTACGCCTCGCCGGATGCAGCAGCTTCCCCAGGTGCCCACCTTAAACGAGACCTTTCCAGGGACATCGCTTGAAAGCTGGAACGGCTTTCTCGTTCCAGCCAGGACGCCCAAAGAGATCATCGACAAGCTCGCATTGCATGTCATCGCGGCGGCTAAGGATCCTGCCAATGTCGCGCAGCTGACGGCGCTCGGCATCGAGCCCAAAGGGACGACGCCGGAGGACTTCGTCGCGCAGATCGATCGCGAGCAACCTCAGTTCGACGCCGCGATCAAGGCGGCGCATCTGCAGCCTGAGTAGCTAGGGAGAATGGCGGCGCTGGTGCCACAGGCTCTGTAATACCTCCCCCTTTCGCTGCACAGTGATTTTGAATGTTTGGACATTGTCGCTTGTGGCGGATTGATCCCGCCTTGGCCAACACACTCCAATCCCTCCCCCGCTTGCGGGGGAGGGTGGCCGCCAAAGGCGGCCGGGTGGGGGATCGTGGCGAACCAAATGGCCGGGCAGCAGCCCTGCGCGAACGAATGACTCCGCAAGAGGTGAAAAATCGATCGCAATCTCGATGACGGGCTGAAACCCTCATCAACGAGTCATGCGCGAGCCCCCACCCGGTCTCGCTACGCTCGCCCACCCTCCCCCGCAAGCGGGGGAGGGATGGAGCTAGATACTGCATTCAAACAGTCAAAATCACTGTGCAGCGGTACGGGGTGAGGCGAGCGCGCGCAATTCAAGCCGGCTTCGGCGGCCATACGCCGGCCAACTCAAGCTCTTTCATGGATTCGTCCGTGAACTCCGCGCGTGGACCATCGCCGCCGATGACGAACATCAGGATGTTTTCCTGGTCAGGCTCGCCCATGCGTCGGGCGGGTGTCGGCCTTCCCCCCACCCGCAGGGCAAGCGGGAAAACGCCGGGACGGCGTTCCTACGGGGCTAGCCACACGCTGCGGGCTTCTCGATAATCAAATTCCCCTCGTCATCCACATTCAGCCCCGTCTTCCTTGCCTCCGCGAGCACCGACGGATGCCAGTCAACCTTGCCCGCGTCGGGACCGCCGATGATCGCCATCAAAAGCGCGTCGGGCGCGTCGGTGAGGCTCCTGAAGCCTCGATAAATGCCAATCGGCACGTTGACCACGTCGCCTTCATCGAGATCGAGCGTGCGCTCCGCCTCACCCTCCAGCCAGAACACTTGCCAGCGCCCCTTCACCGGAATGAACACCTCTTCGGTCGCGTGTCGGTGCAAGGCTGCGCCTTTGCCGGACTTGGCGCGCACATAGGTGACCGAGAAGCCCACCGCGCCTTTCTGCACGCTGGGCTGAAGTGCAGGGTTCTCGGTGACGCCCATGCCCACCATGTTGATGATGTCGCGCTCGTAACGCGGAATGCGCTGGTCGAGGAACGCTACGTCCAAGGCGTTGACATTTTTTACGCGCGCGACGCACTCGCGCTCCATCGTCTCCTTCGCGATGCGAGGAACGGGCTTCCCGGCAATGCGTGGATCAACAACCGGCATGGTCTCCTCCCTTGTTATCGCACCGGCGGAGTCAGTGGCCACCGAGCCTAACGCAGCTAGCATACACGCGAACCGGGTGTTTGCGCGCGCGGGCGGGAGAATGAGACGCAGCGCATCCTGCCGGCCAGCCGCAGGGCGCCAGGGTAAGTGCTGCCCGCGCGGTGCGAACGGAACGGACCATGTCCGCAGTTGGTGGAAGGAGACATACGAGCGCTAGAAAAGGATTCCGGTTTTGACCCAGAGCCAACTCTCGGCGATGGCCAGAATTGCTTATGGCTGCCTCGTCCTCGCCGTTAGGCTGCGGCATTGTTTGCTGATTTTGTTACCGTGACGAAATTGTCGCAACTACTTTTGTTTGTACCATTGACGAAATTGTCACAGCTACCGGTGCGGTCACATGCTAATTTGCCTCTGTTCCAATCGCATAGGGGGGAAGCCGATGAAACAGTCTTGGCTTGTATCGGCTGCGTTCTTCTTGGCGACGATCGTCGCCACTCCAGTTTTCGCGGCTGACATGCCGCTGAAAGCGCCGCTGACTCCGGTCGCTTCCGGGTGGGACGGCTTTTACGTGGGCGGCAGCATCGGTAGCAAATCGGTGACCGACGACTGGACCACGAATTGTATACAACTCGGTGGTCCCTTTACGTGCGGATCGGCTCTCAATGCCGTTGTATTCCCGGGAGCCCCCGATTCGACCGCTGTGAACAGCTTCAAAACCTCTGGCCTGCGATACAGTGTTTATGTCGGCGCCATGTTTGAAGTAAATCGCATGTGGGTCTTTGGCGCTGAAGTGGACTATGGATTCTACAATAGAACGAGCACCGTTCCCGGCATCCTGGGCTGCTCCACAGCCGCGTGCACCGGGGGTGCTCTCGTCCCCTTCAATCTGAACGGAGACTTCACCTCCGTAACGAACGGAGATGACTACAGCTTCCGCTTGCGCGCGGGTTACCTGGTGACCCCCGACCTTCTGCTCTACGCTACCGGTGGCGTTGCAATCGAAAAAATCTCGGCGGCGATGGCCTGCAATGGCAACACAAGCCCGGCTTGCAACTTCAGCCTCAACCAGACCCAACCAATCAATTTGCTTTCTGGCTATACGGTAGGCGCCGGCATTGAGTGGAAGCTGTTGCAGCGCTGGCTGATACGGGGCGAGTATCGCTATTCTGCCTATGGCGATTGGAACCCCGTTTTCTTCAAGAACAGTGGTGTCATTGAAGTGTTTCCTACTATCAGACCGAAATCTCAAATTGCGACATTGGGTCTCGCGTATCTGTTGCCCCTCCCGAAATGATATTGATCTAAAGACCTTCGCAAAGATACGAGAGCCCCGGATTGAGTCCGGGGCTCTTTTTTGGAACTCAATTTGCATCGGTCCCCTGCGAATGACTAATCAGACCCGACGGATTGCTTTTTGTCACCTTTTGCTGCGGGGTAACCGCTGGATGCCCGTAAGCGTGAACCGAGAGCTCGGTCCCAATGACCGTTGCTCGCCGGACGGAGCCGTCATCAGCGCACTCCTCTGCGCAGTCGTTGAGGGAGACGCAATAGTTGGTTGGACGGAAAACTCAGGATTCACGGTTAGAGAAGTCGGAGAGGATGGCACTCTGGCTCCGCTCGATTTTCGGCCCACGGCTCTAGCATTTCACGCGCGGGACTATGACACCAAGGCTGCGGCAGCGGGAGTGATGGGAATCAGCTCATTGATCGCAAAACGTCGTGTTCGGGAACACAATACCGGAAATCTTCCCACTGGATTGCGCGAAGCAGCATTCGAGCGCGCCACGGTACAAATACTTGACAAGCTTCAAGGTCATTCTGTTGTGGGAGTTCTGCTTCTTGACCAAGGTGCGTCTGCTTTCGGGGCAATCCGGCGGTAAAGTCTCCCTGCCCGTGCTAGGAGCCTATGTGAACAATTGACCCAACTCGGACATGGGCGGCCAGTTTTGGTGTGATGCACAACGCGGCTTTTCCTAGGACGGTATGGTAGGGTGCGATCCTCGCTCTGACGGGAGCACACATGAGGCGGCGCGAGTTCATTCGTCTGCTCGGCGGCGCGGCTGCTGCGTGGCCGATCGCTGCACGAGCGCAGCAGGCGACGGTTCCGGTGGTCGGTTTCCTCGGCCCCGGTTCGGCGCAGTCCGACGCCTATCGTGTGACAGCGTTTCAGCAAGGCTTGAGTGAAGCGGGTTTGGTCGATGGCCGCAACTTCACGATTGAGTACCGTTGGGCTAATAGCCGGTACGATCGCCTGCCGGCGTTGGCCACTGAACTGGCTCATCGACAGGTTGCAGTGATTGCAACGAGCGGCACTCCAGCGGCGCTCGCAGCGAAAGCAGCGACTACAACCATTCCGATCGTTTTTGAAACGGCTGCCGACCCAGTCGAGCTTGGACTCGTTGCAAGCCTTAACCGGCCAGGCGGCAACGTCACGGGCGTCACCCAAGCGTCCGAAGAGGTAGCGCCAAAACGGCTGGAATTACTGCATGAGTTGCTTCCCAGGGCGAGCGTGCTGGCCATGCTCGTCAATCCGACTGCTCCCATGCTTGCCGAGCCGCAAGCGCGCGAAGTGCGTTCGGCTGCCCAGACCCTTGGCGTCGAGCTACATGTCCTGAACGCAAGCACTGAACAGGACTTCGATGGGGTCTTCGCTAAGTTGCCTGAGTTGCGAGCTGGCGGGCTGGTGATTGGGGGCGATGCATTCTTCACCAGCCATAGCAAGCAGCTCGCGACGCTGACGGTTCAACACGCGGTGCCTGCAATCCACCAATGGCGCGAGTTCGCTGCGGCCGGAGGTTTGATGAGTTACGGTTCCAACGTTACCGACACTCATCGCCTCGTCGGAATCTATACTGGGCGAATTCTTAAAGGTGATAAGCCCGCCGGCCTGCCGGTGCAGCAGGCGACCAAAGTCGAGATGTACATCAACTTGAAGACCGCCCGTGCGTTGGGCATAACCATTCCGCTGCCGCTGTCGGGCCGTGCCGATGAAGTTTTTGAGTGATGCAATTTGCTGCACTGCATATAATCAGACGCCTCGGTAATAGATTGCGGCGTGAACACCTTTTACCGTATTGTGGTCACCCCCCAATATTTTTGGAAGAAGCGTTATCTCGACGGTGATCCTGGAAACTCCTTGTTGTGCAAGCACCAACGTTCCGAAAATCGCAAACCTCATCATTAATTCGTGCTCACCACTCCAAAGCGGAGATGGATTCTTTGGTGGTTCTCGCGGTGGCAGCGGGTCTATATTAAACCCGGAACTTCGAAGTGTGGTCTCCGCATTAGCAAAAGACGTTCCAACGGGAACATATTTTTGGACTATCGAAGACACGTCATTGCCAGCGGACTTAAAGTCTCCTGTGTGTCGTAGATCTCGGTAGGCACGTTCCAGCTCAAGCCGTAGCCGCGCCCCGCGTTCCTGAAAATCCAAAGCGTTTATCTGATTGCGCCGGTCCACGGCGTCGGCGTGAGCGGCTATGAGCAACGACACGCAAATAACAGCGAGCTTCACTGTCGCGCGCATCCGAGAACCCTTGCAATCGCGCCGATATAAGAACCGACCAAATTCGAGCTGTCAATCAACATGAAAACCGCGAAGGTGCTTGGCCTTGACGTGCCTTGGCAGCTCCAGCAACTCGCTGACGGTGATCGAGCAGCTTTTTTTGCTGCACTGCATGAGTCTGGTTGCGGCAGCGCGCCCCGAAGACGCGAATCATCAGTGGAGGAAGATTCCACCCGGAGAGTTGTCGATTGATCCGGTAGCTGACGAGCGGCTCGTGCGGGCAACCGCAAGTGTTGGAGCCTCGTGACAAAGGTCGCCTATGGGCGGCTGAGCGATCCGGCGGGCCGTAACGTGAGTAAAGCTGGCTCAGTTGATTCGATTATTGCGCTCGGCCGGCATGCCGCGGACTCTTTCGACAGCATCGACCCTTGGCGGATCGCACTTGATCCACTGCATGTTCACTTTCGCAGGCGAAGCGGCATCGACAATCACGGCGCTTTGACGATCTGCCTGCACGCGGGGGGCAACCCGGCCAGCGTCAAAACCTGTTTCGGTTTGCGCGGCGGCGGGTGCAGCGTCGATTCCTTGAACCAGAAGTCGAGCTCGCTGCCGCAGCCGTCGCTTGGGCGCGGCGGGGCTGGCGGCTTGCATTGCGCACTGTCTGCCGGACAGGCGATTTGGACATGAAAATGCTCGGCGTGACCATACCAGGGACGCACCTTGTAAAGCCAGGCGCGATCAGCTCCGGCCTCGCGGCACAGCGCCTTCTTGATCGCGGCATTGACTAAGATGCGGACGACCACCGGATCCTGCGCAGCCGTTCGGATGAGCGCCGTATGTCCGTGAATCCACAATTTCCGATCAACGTCGCGCAGATCGGGCGCAACCACATCAGTGGCCGGGCCGAGCTCGCGCTCCTCGCGGCTTTGCACGTGGTCTGGCATCGGCGCAAACCAAATATCGACGTCGAGGCCGATTTGATGGCTGGTGTGCTCGGAAAGCATCGGCCCACCGCGCGGCTGAGACATGTCGCCAATCAAAAGACCGTTCCAGCCAACCTTTTTTGCGTTCGTGGCAAACCGTTCGATGAAGCGAATGAGTTGCGGATTGCCCCAGTTGCGGTTACGCGACTGCCGCATGACTTGCCAGGTCGGACCAGTGATTGGCAGCGACACGGCGCCGGCGAGGCAGCCGTCGAAATCGCCGCCGATCGAGCGCGGCGGTCCGGGAAACGGCGTCGATTTGCGCGCGAACAGTTCCTTGGCTGGCGTTGACGGCGCGTCCGGATTTTTCAGCGACGGCAGGGGCTTGGGATTGAGCGAGCCGGGAAGCATCGGGTCAATCAAGTGCTTTTCCTGCGCGACGGCGGAACGCGCGGCGGCAAGGAAGAGGACGGCGAGGAGGCAAACGACAGCGCGCATCAGCAACTATACTCCGTATGGGTCCGTAGGAAACTGGAATC
The DNA here is from genome assembly GCA_963841105.1 of uncultured Alphaproteobacteria bacterium. Taxonomy (GTDB): domain Bacteria; phylum Pseudomonadota; class Alphaproteobacteria; order Rhizobiales; family Xanthobacteraceae; genus VAZQ01. The sequence continues at coordinate 28,593 of CAWJCB010000028.1, read as the reverse complement.
AAATTGCAATCATGCCCAAGCTTCAGAATTGGAAGAACCAGACTCTGACGCCTAACGGTGAGAAGCCATTGTTCGACAAGACATGGAAGCTGCCTGGCATCGAAGCACGGTAGCTACTCGCGATGTCCGCTCTTGTGCAGGGTTGCGGATGCCGGCCGACTGAGGTGGTACGACTGGGCGCCGGGCCGGCGTCCGGAAGCCGCCAAAGAACGAACACGCGGTTTGTTTTGCGAGGTGCAGTGCGCTGCTATGGGGATTTGACTTGTGCGGATTGTCTGCGCAGGCATGCCAGTAGGCACGGGGGGCGCCATGACAAACTCCAACACACTGCGAAAACCCCAGCCTATAGGAATCTGAGCGCGTAAAGGTTAAGAGGCAAGCAGACGTTTTCGATCCGTTCGCGCGAAATGTGCAATGGCGCAGCCGATAGCAGTCGAAATCTTCCTGCGAGAACTACCCCAATGTCTGCAGCTGGTCGAAGCTGACATAAGCCCGAAATCGGCGGATTCTCGTTTTGACCCGAAGCAGTCAATCGGGATCCAATTTTGCTGCGATGCGAGCACAGCTTCCGCTCAACCGTGCTAGGGAGTGGTCCTCGGCCTGAGGACGAAGCCCATGAGGCGACGGGAGTTCATCACTCTAGTTGGCGGCGCGGCGGCGTGGCCGCTCGCGGCGCGTGCGCAGCAGCCGGATCGAATACGGCGCATCGGCATGCTCATGACCGTGGACGATCCGGAAGCGCAAGCTTGCGTCGCGGCGTTCCAGCAGGGATTGCAGCAATTGGGCTGGATCGAAGGCCGCAACGTGCGGATCGACACTCGTTGGGGCGGGGGTGATGCCGACCGCACTCGCAGATACGCGGTGGAATTGGTTGCGCTCGCGCCGGACATCATTCTGGCGCATGGCAGCGCGACCGTGGGGCCGTTGCTACAGACGACCCGCGCCGTGCCGATCGTGTTCGCGTACGTCCCCGATCCGGTCGGCGCCGGTTTCGTCGATAGTCTGGCGCGGCCGGGCGGCAATGCCACCGGATTTACACCGTTCGAATACAGCACGAGCGGGAAATGGCTGGAACTACTCAAGCAGATCGCGCCAAGCGTGACGCGAGCGGCGGTCATTCGGGATGCTGCCATATCCACCGGGATCGGCCAGTTCGCCGCAATCCAGTCCGTGGCGGCCTCGTTCGGGGTGGAGTTGAGCCCGATCAACTTGCGCGACGCCGGCGAGATCGAGCGCGCCGTCGCTGCATTCGCGCGCTCATCGAATGACGGTCTGATCGTCACAGGGAGCGCGTTGGCGGCGCTTCATCGCAACCTGATCATAACGCTGGCAGCCCGGCACAAGCTGCCCGCTGTCTACTTCGAACGGCACTTCGTCACCGACGGCGGCCTCATCTCCTATGGGCCTGACATGGTCGACATGTACCGGCTTGCGGCCGGCTACGTCGACCGCATCCTCAAGGGCGAGAAGCCGGCTGACCTTCCGGTGCAGGCGTCAACCAAGTACGAGCTGGTGATCAACCTAAAGACCGCCAAGGCTTTGGATCTCGACGTGCCCGTGCATCTCCAGCAGATCGCCGACGAAGTGGTCGAATAGGTGCGCCAGCCGCAAGCTGGTGCGATCCAGCCGATGAAAGTCCGGCCCAAGTAGGGGGTAGCGTCCGCTTGGTAGCGTGTGTTGCGTGACCGCTGGCGACAGCGGTTGCGAAGCGTACACAGCGATTGCATGGGGTGCGGGATTGAGCCACGAAAGATCAGATGTCGCAGGGGCCGAGAGTTTTTATTCGCTCGAAGGCAACATGTGCGGCACCGATACGCGAGGTGCTGTCGCCCTGCCGGGGTCTAAGGCCACATCACGTGCAGAAGGATCGCATCGGAAGCTGGGAGGTCTCGCGTCCGGCCGTCAGAGTTGGTGAGAGGGACGGTCCGCATCGGGAAGGCGAGGAGCCGTAGCCGATGATGCACGGGCACGAGAAGTCTGACCCTGCCATAGTAGCTGTGAAGCCGACGAACAAAACGGCGGAAGCTGCCGCAGAGCGATCTGCGGTGGAGTCAACCGCAGCGGAGCCAGTGGAGCCAAGGGCGGAGACCAAGGGAAATGCGGGCCAGCAAAGCACGTGCCTGACGCAGAGCTGGACAAGCGTGTCACATCGCAGGCCACAGCCATAGCCGAGGCTGAGCAGGACGCGGACCTTGAGGCTGCTGGTGACGGCCAAGAGCCTGCGCATCTCGTCAGGGCTCATCACCTGCGGAATCTTCTGCGGTTCACGGAGGTGATAGATCTCGGCGCAGAGATCCAGCCGTCGCAGCGTCATGCGAAACAGGAAACCTACCCCGGTCATGATGCGGTTGCGATTGCAGATGCTCATGCCCGTCTCAGCCAGGTGCAGCTGGAACAGGCGGAGGTCCTCGCATATGGCCGTCTCCGGCGAGCGCTTCAGAAACCCAGCCAATCGCTTGCAGCTGTAGATATGGCTGCGCTGTGAATGCGCACCAAGCGTGCGCGCGTTCATGTCTTCGATCATACGCTGACGCGGGGTGACAGCCTTGGTTGTCATAGGCAACTCCTGTCTTGATGAGATTGTTGACACCTCGATCCTCAAGACAGGGCGCTTCCCCCGCTACCCACTATCTCTCTCCTGGGGATAATGCTGTCCGCTGGGCCGCTGGCTATCGCGCAAGCGATTTAGTGCGTTGACCCAACTGCGACACGCGCGGCTAGGAATTGTTGCGGCGCGAATTGAGCCTGACGCCCTATTTCAGCGGGTTCAATTTCCTGTTTTGATGACCGGGTTGATGGCCCGGTTCCGAGCCCAAGGGAAGACAATGAGACGGCGCGAGTTCATCATGCTGCTCGGCGGCGCGGCCTCGGCGCCGCTGGCGGCGCGCGCGCAGCCATCTGAGATGCCGGTGATCGGCTATCTGCATAGCGCTTCGGCTGCTGCCTTCGCCCATCTCATGCCCGCATTCCACAAAGGGCTGGGCGAAGCGGGCTACGTGGAAGGCCAGAACGTCGCAATCGAATATCGGTGGGCCGAAGGCCACAACGACCGGCTGGCATCAATGGCGGCAGACCTCGTTCGCCGCCAGGTGGCTGTCATTGTCACGCCGATTAGCACGGCCGCAGCGCTCGCCGCCAAGGCTGCTACCTCGACGATACCGATCGTCTTTGCCATCGGCGCCGACCCGTTAAAATCTGGCCTTGCCACCAGCTTCAATCGACCGGGTGGCAATGCCACCGGAGTAAGCGACTTTGGCGTCGAACTCGCGGCCAAACGGCTCGGCCTGCTGCACGAGTTGCTTCCGGGAGCGGCGTCCTTTGCAGCCCTCGTGAATCCCGACAATCCGTTCATCAGCAATCCTTTTGTCGCCGAAGTGCAGGCTGCCGGAGCTGCCATCGGGCGGCAGATCGAAGTCGTCACCGCCACTACGAACAGTGATATTGACGCGGCATTCGCGACCTTTGCAAAAAGGCATGTAGACGCCTTCCTGATTAGTCCCGAAGCGCTGTTCGTCGCTCGCCGAGTGCAAATACTCACACTCGCCGCTCGCCACGCCGTGCCTGCGATCTATCATCGGCGCGAGTTTGCCGAAGCCGGCGGCTTGATGAGCTACGGATCGAATTTTGCCGACCAGTTTCGCCTGACCGGTATCTATACCGGCCGCATCCTCAAAGGCGAAAAGCCGGGTGACCTTCCGGTGCAACTACCAACCAAGTTCGAGTTTGTTATCAATATGCAAACTGCTAGGACGCTCGGAATTGACGTCCCGACCACCTTGCTCGCCCGCGCCGACGAGGTGATCGAGTAATTTTAGCTCGTTTGTGCTTTGTGCTTTGTGCAGGTTTTCGGCCGCCGGCAACGACGATCTAACCACGCGCTCTGCTGGCCGGCGGCCGAAAAGCGCCAAGGCACGAAATCGCGGGGGGGGGGGCCTCCGTCGGCCGTGCCGCAAGCTCAGCTATGGGGATTTGAGCGGTGGGCGTGCGGCGTGTGGGGCGGCGCGAGGCGAGAGGTGGGAGGCGTTGTGTGGCGTGAAGCGCGCGAGCGGATTTTCGATGATCGTTTTGAGGGGCGGAGAAGCAGCGATCGAGCGATAATTTGTTGCACGCGAGCGAAGAATTTGTCCGCGCCGGGCGTGTTCAGCACGAGCCGTAGCGACAGAAATGACTGGCATTAAGGCATGGCGATCGGATGGGCGTCATCATGAGGTGTCTATCCTGATCACCCGGGTTGGCGGGCTTGGGTGATAGCGCGGGGTTGATCCCCGTTCGAAGCGCTCAATGATGATCATGCGGCTGCCGCAGCATGGGCAGCGGTGCGCTGGCGTTTGCGCTTCGTCGGCTGTGGTGTTCGCCGCTTTGATGGCATCGACGGGAAGCACGGGCAAGGTGAGCAATTCCCGGGCGCGGGCGATGTTGTCGGCGCGCTTGCCGCTGGCGAGCAGGCCATAGTAGCGGATGCGGTGGAAGCCTGCGGGGAGCACGTGGATGAGAAAGCGGCGGATGAACTCGTGGGTGGCGAGGCTCATGACCTGGTAACGCTCACGGCCTTCGCGCCTGTAGTCCTTCCACTTGAAGGTGACGCCTTTGTTATCGCAGGCGATCAGGCGGCGATTTGAGATGGCGACGCGGTGGGTGTAGCGCGCGAGATAGCGCAAGACCTCCTTGGGCCCGCCGAATGGGCGCTTGCAATAGACCACCCACTTTGTGTTGCGCAGTGGCCTCAGATAGGCGGCGAATGCTCGCGGATTGATCAGCTGGGCATGCTTGCCGAAGAACTGCAGCTCACCGGCCCGATAAGCGGCGCCGAGCTTGTCCAGGAACAAACCACGGAACAAGCTCGATAAAACTTGCACTGAGAGGAAGAAGCGCGGCCGGCATGCGACCCAGCTGTTTCCGTCGCGTGAGAACCCGCCACCCGGCACGATCATGTGCACATGGGGGTGGTGGGTCATTGCCGAGCCCCAGGTGTGCAGGACGGACAGGATGCCGATGCGGGCGCCGAGATGCTTGGGATCGGCCGCGATGGTGAGCAGGGTCTCGGATGAGGCTTTGAACAGCAGGTCGTAGATGACGGCCTTGTTTTGATAGGCGATGTCGGCGATCCGAGCCGGCAAGGTGAATACGAGGTGATAGTAGGGCACCGGCAGCAACTCCGCCTCGCGCTCGGCCAGCCATTCCCGCGCCGCCGCGCCCTGGCACTTCGGGCAATGCCGGTTGCGGCACGAGTTGTAGGCGATGACGGTGTGGGAGCACTTCTCACAGCGCTCGACATGCCCGCCGAGCGCCGACGTGCGGCAGCGCTCGATGGCCGACATCACCTTCAACTGGTCGAGGCTGACGTGACCGGCATTGGCAGAACGCCACGCTGGCCCGTGGTCGCGGAAGAATGCGATCCTTGCGGCCCTTGGACTGCTCAATGCGAATGACCTTTTGCGCGCCGTCGAAGATGCTCATGCCCGTCTCAGCCAGGTGCAGCTGGAACAGGCGGAGGTCCTCGCATGTGGCCGTCTCCGGCGAGCGTTTCAGAAACCCAGCCAATCGCTTGCAGCTGTAGATATGGCTGCGCTGTGAATGCGCACCAAGCTTGCGCGCGTTCATGTCTTCGATCATACGCTGACACAGCGGGGTGATAGCCTTGGTTGTCATAGGCAACTCCTGTCTTGATGAGATTGTTGATACCTCGATCCTCAAGACAGGGCGCTTCCCCGCTACCCACTATCGCTCCCCTGGGGATAATGCTGTCCGCTGGGCCGCTGGCTATCGCGCAAGCGATTTAGTGCTATGGACCACAACCCGACATGGGCGAATTGAAATCCCGCAGTGCAGCAGACCGAGGGTGTGCTATCGTTTCAGTAGGAAGTACGGGAGGTACCGGACAGTGAAACGGCGCTCGTTCATCATGCTGCTGGGTGGCGCGGCGGCCGCTTGGCCGCTTGCGGCGCGCGCAGAGGTCTCGACCAAGCGCCCACTCATCGCAATTCTCAGCGCGATTACGAAAGAAGCCAATTCGCCGCTCAATGCCTTCGTGCAGGGCTTGAAGGAACTCGGCTACGTCGAAGGCCTGAACGTTGACATTGTCTACCGTTTTGCCGAGGGACATTTAGATCGTTTCCCTGCACTTGCAGCGGAATTGGTCGGACTTGCACCGGACATAATCGTAGCCCTCGTAACTCCCGCTGTAGCGGCAACGAGAGCGCTGACCAAGTCAATTCCGATTGTTTGCCCGTTACTCGCCGACGCCGTCAACCTCGGCTTGATTGCCAGCGAGTCCCGGCCCGGAGGAAACGTGACCGGCGTATCGTTCCGCACCGAAGGTTTGACTGGCAAGCAAGTGGAACTTGCGCTCCAAATGATCCCCAACTTGGTCAAGATCGGATTCCTGGTTAACGTTGCCGGTGGGGTTATCATCGACCGGCAAGAATTGGAGAACACATGTCAGAGGTTGGGGATCAAAGCGGTTCCTGCTGAGGTCCGCGCGCCGAATGATCTCGATGCGGCATTTCAGGCTTTGTCGAATGATAACGTCCAAGCTGTCATCGTACTTGTTGACGGCATGCTTTTTAGTCAGCGAACGAGGATCGCCACACTCGCTGCGGCTGCGCGATTACCAGCGATCTATGGCTTCCGCGACCATGTCGATGCGGGCGGGCTGGCCAGCTATGGGGTCAATCTATCCGAGAATTTTCATCGCGCGGCCGCTTATGTAAACAAGATTCTCAAAGGAGCAAGACCAGGCGATCTTCCGGTGGAGTTCCCCACCAAGCTGGAGCTAATAGTCAACAACAAGGCCGCCAAGGCGCTCGGATTGAACATTCCGCCGTTAGTACTCGTCCGCGCGGACGAGGTGATTGAGTAGGCCGCAATTCGCTGCACTGCATATGTCGCTTCCTGACCCAGGCTGTGTGAAAACGCTCTGCTTAAAGTGATTCTCGCGATATGATTCCTGCGCGATTGGCGGAGGAATCGGATGGGACGCTTTGTTGAGGGCACGGATCGCAAGCAGAGCACGCTGTTTCCGGAATACCTGGAAGACTGGATCGGCGAGGACAATCCGGTTCGCGTCATCGACGTCTTTGTCGACAAGCTCGATCTGACGGAGCTTGGGTTCAACGGGGTCGACCCCGAGGTAACCGGACGGCCTTCGTATCATCCGTCGGTACTGCTGAAGCTCTACATCTACGGTTACCTCAACCGAGTTCAGTCGAGCCGGCGGCTTGAGCGCGAGGCCGGGCGCAACGTTGAGGTGATGTGGCTGGTCGGTCGGCTGGTTCCCGATCACAAGACGATTGCCGATTTCCGCAAGGATAACGGGGGTGCGCTTCGTAAGGTGTGTGCGCAGTTTGTTGCGCTTTGCCGAGCGATAGGGCTGCTGACGAACGCGAGCGTCGCCATTGACGGCAGCAAGTTCAAAGCGGTCAACAACCGCGACAAGAATTTCACGCGGGCGAAGATGGAGCGGCGTCTGGCTCAAATCGAGGAGAGCGTGGCGCGGTATCTGAGCCAGCTCGACACCGCGGACCGGCAGGAGCCATCGGAAGCGCTTGCCGCGAAGACCGCGCATCTCAAGGAGAAGCTTGCCAAGCTCGCGAGCGAGATGCAGCGCTTGAAAGCCATCGAAAAGGAGATGCTTGCCTCGCCCGATCAGCAGATTTCTCTGACTGATCCTGATTCACGCTCGATGGCGACAAGCGGGCGTGGCTCAGGCGTCGTCGGCTACAACGTGCAGATAGCTGTGGATACGGAGCATCATCTGATTGTCACGCACGAGGTGACGAATACCGGCTCGGATCGGTCACAACTTGCCAAGATCGCATCGCAGGCGAAGGACGTTCTTCATGCTGACCATCTCGATGCTGTCGCCGATCGTGGCTACTTCAACAGCCTCGAGATTCTGGCCTGCGAGCAAGCTGACATTACGGTGACGCTGCCAAAGCCGATGACATCGGGCGCGAAGTCGGAAGGCCGCTTCGGCAAGCAGGACTTCGTCTATCTGCCGACGGAGGATGTCTATCGCTGCCCTGCCGGCGAGAAGCTGACCTATCGTTATACGAACGAGGAGGACGGCAAGATGCTGCGCCGTTATTGGACGATGGCATGCCCGCACTGCCCGCTCAAGTCTCAGTGCACGACGGCACCCCAGCGGCGCATTACGCGATGGGAACACGAGCACGTGCTCGAGGCGGTGCAGCAGCGTCTCGATGAGAACCCGCAGGCGATGCGCCAGCGCCGCGAGACGGTCGAACATCCCTTCGGGACGCTCAAGATGCGGATGGGCGCGACGCACTTTCTGATGAAGCGCCTGCCGAAGGTTGCGACCGAGATGGCCCTGCACGTGCTCGCCTACAATCTCACGCGCGTGATGAACATTATCGGTGTTCAGCCGCTCCTGGCGGTGATGAGGGCATAGTCGCCCTCTTTTACGCCTTCGACCTTAAAACAAAGCGCGGGGGCGCGCTGGCATTCACGTCAGAAGCCCCTTCCGGAAAGAAAAAGGCCCAAATTCGGCGAAATGACTAATCGCGGCTACGTCGCTAAAATCACGACGTATCAATCCTCCTTTCAGCGCGTTTTTACACAACCAAGACCCCTTCCAGACATTCAGAAGATGAAATTGCTGCTGCGCAAACAATCTTGCGGAGCGCGGCCCACCTAAATCGGTCCGCCCTTGGGTTGGTGGCCGTGGGTAGTTAAGAGTAAGAAGTGATCAGTCGCCAAAGGACGAGTACCGATACGCTGCCGAATGTCGCCTTAACTTGCGGTCCAAGACCATTCACAGCGGCGATAATAGCAACGGCGATCCCGGCGGCGATGAGGCCGTATTCAATGCGACACCGGGAAGCTTTTGGACGAACGTGAAAAGTAGGCCGCCTTCAGTCGGCGGCCACACTCATTTTGAAGTGAAGACGGTATCGGCATCTTTGCCGCCATCCGAGCCATTCAGCATTGTGCTGTTGAAACGGACGAGCGCGGCGGTTGCAATGGCCTCCTTTATTTGAGCATCGGTCGCACCAGCGGCTTTTGCCAATTTAGTGTGACCGTAAACGCAATATGTACAAGGAATTTGTGCTGCCACAGCGAGGCCAATGAGGTGCTTGGTTTTCCCGTCCAAAGCTCCCGTGGGATTCATCACGGCCAGTTGTTCGTCCCAATGCGGCTTCAGTGCCTGATCAGGAAGTGTCTGTTTCATCCATGCGGGGGCCTCCTGAGCGCTGAGGCTTGGTTCCGTTGCCAAGGCCAACAACAGCGCTAGACCGGCACTCGCTAGTAAAGTTCTCATGACTGATCTCCCGAATTAGGATTGAAGCGCCACCAATCGTGTCCCCTGCCTTTGTCGGCGTCAACGGGTGTCCTTGGAGGAGAAGGCCAACACCGTGTCCGGTTGTTACCCATCTCGGACCAAAGGGACTGCTTTTTGTTGCCGTGCACACCCACTGATCACTCCAAACCTGCTATACCTGGTCCGTGATCAGTTGGCCTTGGGTAACCCGCTAGCGCTGTAGTAGCAGAGGAATGGGTACACCATGACTGGAACAATTAAGCTTCATTACACTGCCATCTGCCTATCCGCTGTTGCGCTCCTGTTCGCAGTCCGCGATTTGCCGGTCGGCGCCTTCGCGCAGGATGCCTCATCCCCATACGCCGCGATCGTCGCTGCGGCGGATCGCACCGACGCGGACCGGCAGACAGATCAGCGCAGAGACCCCTTAAAGCTCCTTGCCTTCGCGGCGCCGCAGCTCGGAATGAAGGTGCTGGATATGGGCGCCGGCGGCGGTTACAGCACCGAGCTCATGGCGCGCGCGGTGGCGCCTAACGGCGTCGTCTATGGGCAGAACCTCGCCGACATTGGCGAGCGCGCCAAGGCAGAGATTCGAGGCGCGACTGAAAACACCGGCGGGACAGAATATCGTGAGCCTGGTGCGGCCCTTCGACGATCCCGTTTCCGCCGACGTGCGCGATTTCGACCTCATCACCTTTCTCTTCTTCTACCACGACACGACCTACATGGCGGTCGACCGTGCGGAGATGAACCGCAAGCTCTATGCCGTGCTCAAGCCGGGTGGTGCGCTCGTGATTGCTGATCATTCCGCGAAACCGGGCGACGGCACGTCGGTTGGCAAGTTGTTGCACCGGATCGAAGAGGCTGCGCTGCGGCATGAAGTTGAAGCGGTCGGCTTCAAGCTCGTCGCGCAAGGCAATTTCTGGCGCCATCCCGAGGATACGCGCGACTTCTCGATCCAGCCGCCGCCTGGCAAGCCGGTCGACGAGTTTGTCCTCAAGTTTCAGAAGTGAAAGGGGTGGACCTCTCCAAGCTGACAATCGGCTTCGAGCACAGTCGATTGAGGATCATCAGGGTCTGCCTCGCAGGAAGCTCATGCTCGGCATCAGGCGGCGCAAGTTTATCTCGTTTCTCGGCGGGGCGGCGGCATGGCCGGTCGTCGTGCGGGCGCAGCAAGCGAGGCATGTGCCGATTATCGGCTATGTCGCGCCGACCAATCCTCTGATCCCAAGCCGGAGTACGGGCGCATTTTTGCAGCGGCTGCGCGAACTAGGCTGGATCGAGGGCCAAACAATCACAATCGAGTCTCGTTGGGCGGCCGGACGCGCCGAACAACTCGACGAGATTGCCGCCGAGTTCGTCCGGCTTAAAGTCGATCTGATAGTCACGTCATCAACTAATGACTCCATCGTAATGAAACGGGTGGCACCGCAAATCCCGATGGTCTTTGCAGTGTCAGGCGATCCGGTCGGCTTCGGCTTGGTCGCAAGTCTGGCGCGGCCGGGCGGCAACGTTACCGGTCTTTCGATCCAGACTACCGATTCAGCCGGTAAGCGGCTCCAATTGTTGCGTGAGATCGTTCCTGGTCTCCATCGGTTGTCGATCCTGGTCAATCCCGGCAGTGCCAACGTCATGCTGGAGGTGACCGAGCTTCAGGCAGCGGCCCGGACGTTCGGCCTCGACGTTGCAACCTCGGAGATTCACCGAACCGCAGATGTCAATTCTACGTTCGAGTTGCTCAAGAGCCGGGCGGATGCGCTGTACGTCGTTTCTGACCCGCTTGTGAACGCGAACCGGATACTCATCGGTACGTCGGCGCTCAGAGCGCGGATGCCGATGATGTGCATGTTTCGAGAACTCGTGGAAGCGGGATGCCTGATGTCCTATGGACCAAACCTGCCCGACCTTTACCGTCGCGCCGCTGAGTTCGCCGACAAGATTTTGCGCGGGGCGAGGCCGAGCGATATCCCAGTCGAGCAGCCGACCAGGTTCGATCTCGTCTTAAACCTGACAACTGCCAAGGCACTCGGTCTCGTCGTCCCGCCAACGCTGCTCGTCATCGCCGAAGAGGTGATCGAGTAGGTGCGCCAGCCGCAAGCTGGTGCGATCCAGCCGGTGAAAGTCCGGCCCAAGTAAGGGGTAGCGTCCGCTTGGTAGCGAGTGTTGCGTGGCCACTGGCGACAGTGGGTGCGAAGCGTACACAGCGATTGCATGGGGTGCGGGATTGAGCCACGAAAGATCAGATATCGCAGGGGCCGAGAGTTTCTATTCGCTCGAAGGCAACATGTGCGGCACCGCTACGCGAGGTGCTGACGCCCTGCCGGGGTCGAAGGCCACATCACGTGCAAGGGATCGCATCGGAAGCTGGGAGATCTCGTGTCTGACCGTCAGCGTCGCGTGAGAGGGACGGTCCGCATCGGGAAGGTGAGGAGCCGTAGCCGATGATGCACGGGCACGAGAAGTCTGACCCTGCCATAGTAGCTGTGAAGCCGACGAACAAATCGGAGCGATCTGCCGCGGAGTTGGCGGAGCCAAGGGCGGGGACCAAGGGGAATGCGGGCCAACTACGCACGCGCCGGACGCCGAGCCGGGTAAAGCGTGACACAGGGCGTTGGTTCGCATACGGCAACTTACTGCCGTCACTCTCCGAGGTGGGAGCCGTATGCGGGAAAGCCGCCTGTACGGATCTGTGCGGGGGCGCGAGGTAACTCGCGTCCCTACCGCGAAATCTTCGGCCCTTATGTTGCTGCACCTTCTCACGGCAGCAATTGGCACACCCCGGTCCTCGACCGATGCGCGGGCATGTCCATAGCTGATGGAAGCTGACATAACCCCCAAAATGGGGGATTCTCGTTTTGACCCAAAGCTGACTCTCGGCGAACCGCTATTCGATTACCTCATCGGCGCGGGCGACCAGCATCGGTCGGCACAATGAGGCCGAGCGCACGGCACGCAGTCGCGTGAGCAACGGACGCGAACATTGCTGCAATGCATGAATGCATGCGTAAATCTTGAGCAGGAAAAGAATTTCAACTGCGCTTTCTTTGGCGGGTCACGGAATTAAGGTTGCTTCCACACGGGTAATCGTCGCACGATGAAAACCTGTTTCCTCTCTCACCCATGAGAGAAAACACGACACCAATTTTTCAATGTGGACATAGAACAGTGCGCTGACAAAAATCGACGAGCAATGACGAGTGCCACTCAGTTACGATGCCCACATCGAGCAAGTTTGTCATAATCAACGCTGACTTGAGACTGCCGAATTTGCCAGGCGCATGAAACTCGGGAGATCGACACCATGAAAACCTCCGGGCTGGCGTTCTTTTCTCTGACTCTAGCTGTCCTTGCCTTCGCTCCGGCGAAAGCCCAGCAGGTCGAAGGCGTCCCTGGCTCGCCCAGCGCGACGACGACGATCGACGGGAACTATCTCCCGCCGCCGCTGCCGAAGTTCGGCGGCCAGATCGGCCTCGACGCCGCGCAGTCGAAGCCATACTGGCCGCCTGCGGTGGTGCCACCCAAGGGTGCGCCCAATGTGCTGCTGATCATGACCGACGATGCTGGCTACGGCGTTTCCGGTACCTTCGGCGGCGTCATCCCGACGCCGGCGTTGGATCGCATCGCGAACATGGGACTGCGTTACACCCAGTTCCATTCCACGGCGCTGTGCTCGCCGACGCGCGCGGCGATAATCACCGGCCGCAACCACCATTCCACAGGCTTCGGCGTCATAACCGAACAGTCCACCGGATATCCCGGCTATGATTCCATCATCGGGCCCGAAAACGCCACCATCGGCGCGATCCTGAAGCAGAACGGCTATGCCACGTCGTGGTTCGGCAAGGAGCACAATACGCCGAGCTTCCAATACAGCTTGGCGGGACCTTTCGACCAATGGCCGGTCGGGATGGGCTTTGAATATTTCTACGGCTTCATGGGCGGCGAGACCGACCAATGGACGCCGTACCTCTTCCAGAACACGACCCAAATTTTTCCGTGGATCGGGAAACCCGGCTACAACCTCACGACCGATATGGCAGACGAAGCCATCGACCATGTGAGGAAACTAAATGCTGCCGCGCCCGACAAGCCGTTCTTCGTCTATTACGTGCCTGGCGGCACCCACGCGCCGCACCAACCGACGCCGGAATGGATCGATAAGTTCAAGGGAAAGTTCGACATGGGCTGGAATGCGCTGCGCGAGCAGATCTTCGCCAACCAGAAACGACTTGGGGTGATCCCGCCGAATACCACACTTACGCCATGGCCGGACGGACAGGCAGAATACGGCGGCGCAAGGCTGCCGAAGTGGGAGACGCTCTCCGCCGACGAGAAGAAGTTGTTTGCGCGCCAAGCGGAAGTATTCGCCGCCTACGTGGCCTACACCGACCACGAAATCGGCCGGGTGATCCAAGCCGTTGAGGACCTCGGCAAGCTGGACAACACGCTCATCATCTATATCGAAGGCGACAACGGCACCAGCGCGGAGGGCTCGACCATCGGGACGCCGTTCGACCTGGCCGCGATCCAGGGCATCGACGTTCCAGTGCCCGAGCAACTGAAATTCTACGACGTTTGGGGTTCCGCTCAAACCACCCCGCACATGTCGGTGGCGTGGTCGTGGGCCTTCGACACGCCGTTCAAGTGGACCAAACAGGTGGCGTCCCACTTCGGTGGCACGCGGCAGGGGATGGCGATCGCCTGGCCCAACCGTATCAAGGACGCGGGCGGCATCCGCACCCAGTTCCATCACATGATCGACATCGTGCCGACCATTCTCGAAGCCACGGGCATCCGCGCGCCGGTCATGGTCAACGGCATCGCGCAAAAGCCGATCGAAGGCGTCAGCATGACGTACACCTTCGACAAGGCGAACGCCAACGTCCCTTCGGCACGCACCACGCAGTACTTCGAGATGTTCGGCAACCGCGCCATCTACCATGACGGCTGGATCGCCACCACGACGCCGCCAGCCCCACCTTGGCTGTTAGGCCTGACCAAGATGCCCAACGTAATCAACGGCTACAAATGGGAACTGTACAACATCGCCGAGGACTATTCGGAGTATAACGACCTCGCGGCCAAGATGCCGGACAAGCTGCGCGAGATGCAGGAACTGTTCCTGGTGGAGGCTTCGAAGTACAATGTGTTCCCGCTGGACAACTCGATCGCCCAACGGCTCGTGGCACCGCGACCGAGCGCGACCGCCGGACGCGACATGTTCACGTACTCGGGCGAAATGTCCGGGTTACCCGACAGCGCCGCACCGAACATCCTCAACAGGTCCTACACGATCACTGCCGAGATCGATGTCCCGCAGGGCGGCGGCGATGGAATGATCGTCACCGAGGGTGGACGTTTCGGCGGATACGGATTGTATCTACTCAAAGGTAAGCCGGTGTTTCTCTACAACCTGCTCAGCCTGGAGCGATTCCGTTGGGAAGGCCAGCAGGCGCTCACGCCGGGCAAGCACACCATCGTGTTCGACTTCACCTACGACGGGCCCGGCTTTGCCAAGGGCGGCACCGGCGTTCTGAAGGTTGACGACAAGGAAGTCGCCAACAGGAAGGTCCCGCATACCATTCCGTTCATCATGACCATCGACGAGACCTTCGATATTGGCGTCGACACACGCACGCCGGTGGACGACAAGGACTACCAGGTGCCGTTCCGCTTCACTGGCAAGATCGGCAAGGTAACGTTTAAGCTCGGGCCGAGCCAGTTGACGAGCTTGGACCATCAGATCATTCAGCACGCGCTCGCCAAGGCCAGAGACTAGGCGCGCAGCCCGGCCCGATTATTTCGGGCATCCCTGCAATGGGATGCCCGGGAGTCGGGTCATGCAACTCGATTGCGCACGTGCTCGTAACTATTAGCTCGCGTTAGTCCGGCACTGTGACACCGGCGCTTGTCCCGCTGGGAAACTTGGTTAGTCCGCTTATGTGCATTGGCACGAAGCTGCCCAAGCCAACGCCACGGCTATGTCCGCAGCCGGCGGAAGCTGAAAACCCGCGGCGCGGAAGCGTTTCCATGCGACCTCTCCTTAGGACCTTGACGGGTGAACGCGACTCCAGCAGAGGAGTCTCCAAGTATCGACCCGCACCGCGGGTTGCGGTGCGACAAGCGCGACAAGAATGTCGAAGGAATGGTGAACCGAATGATCCGACTGTGTTGCGTTCTCGTTTTCTTGACTCTTGGCCTGGGCTTTGGGCCCGCCGCGGCGCAGAGCCCTCCGACGCTGAAAATCGGATTGGGCCTTGCCTTGAGCGGCGGGCTGGCCGCCGGGGGAAAGCAGGCGCTGCTTGCTTACGAGCTGTGGGCCGAGGGCGTGAACGCCCGCGGCGGTCTGCTCGGCCGCAAGGTGGAGCTGGTCAGATACGATGACCAGTCCAACCCCGCCACGGTGCCGGGGATCTATTCCAAGCTTCTCGACGTTCGACAAAGTGGACATCGTGCTGTCGGGGTACGGCACCGTCCCGACCGCCGCGGCATTGCCGATCATCACGCAGCGCAAGAAGCTCTTTCTCTCGCTGTTTGCGCTCGCCGCCAACGATGCCTTCAAGTACGACCGGTACTTTCAGCTCCAGCCGAATGGGCCGGATGCAAAGGTCGAGTTCTCACGGGGTTATTTCGAGCTTGCCGCGGCGCTCAATCCAAAGCCGCAAACCGTCGCGATCGCCGGCGCCGACGCCGAATTCTCGGTGCTGGCCATGGAAGGCGCGCGCGAGAACGCCAAGAAGCACGGCATTCGCATCGTCTACGACCGTACCTACCCGCCGAGCTCGGTTGAGTTCGGGACCGTGGTTCGCGCCATCAAGGCAGCAAATCCGGACCTGGTCTACATCGCATCATACCCGCCGGATTCTGCCGGGATGATCCGCTCCATCCATGAGGTCGGGCTCGGCGGCAAGATGGTGGGCGGCGGCATGATCGGGTTGCAGTTTGCCGCTCTCAAGACGCAGCTCGGGCCTCTGCTCAACGATATCGTTTGCTACGAGCTCTACGCCCCCGAGCCGAGCATGAAATTTCCGGGGATAGAGAAGTTCCTGGTGCAGTATCGCGAGCGTGCGGGCGCCGCCGGGGTTGATCCACTTGGGTTGTATATTCCCCCCTATGCCTACGCAGAGATGCAAATTCTCGAATCGGCGATCACCGCCACCGGCTCCATCGACGACGCAAAGCTCGCGGAATACATGCACATGCATTCGTTCGACACCGTGGTCGGAGACATCAAGTTCGGCCCGCGCGGGGAATGGGAACAGCCGCGCATTCTGCTCGTCCAATATCGCGACATTGCGGGCAGCGATGTCGAGCAGTTCAAGCAACCGGGAAAGGCAGTCATTTTGCACCCGTCGCGGTACAAGTCTGGCGATTTGAGGATACCGTTCGAGCCCGCGAAGCGCTGACGAGCTGGCATTCGTGCCGGCGCAATGAGACCGCAGGACGAACCGGGAGGAAGGAAATGCCCAGGCTGCGCTACATCGAGGAGAGTGAAAAATCAGCGCAAGCGCGAGCGCTCATAGAATCCGCCAAACGTACCGGCGCGCCCGATCCCCGCGTCGTCAGCATCATGACGCGGAGCCAGCTTGGTACCGCCTGGGTCGAGTATTGGAACAAGCTTCTCTATCAGGGCGTGCTGCCGCACAAGCTCAAGGAGATGTGCCGCATCAAGATATCGGTCGCGCATCAATGCGGATACTGCTCGACGGTCCGCTCGAATGTCGCGAAAGCGGAGGGGCTGACCGAGGACATGATCGGCGATCTTGCGCAATATGCGCAAAGCAAGCGCTTGAGCGAACGCGAGAAGGCGGCGCTGCGCTATGCGGAGCTGTTCAAGCAGGGCGAGCACGCCATCGACAGGGATGACGTTTATGTGGACCTCGCCAGGCACTTCAGCGATGCGGAGATCATCGAGCTCGGCCTGTTCTGCGCCGAGGTCGATGGCGTCGGCAAGTTCGTCAAGTCGCTCAACGTTTTGAGCTGGGACGAGGCCTGTACTCTCGATCCTCGGCTTACGCCGCGCGCGCCACAGATCGCAGCCGAATGATCCGGCAGATGTGGCGGGGACGGGAACTTCAAATCCACCGCACCGGGATGGCCGCGCTGACGTAGGATCAACCTCAATCGCGTGACTATAAAGTCCGCTTGCTGAGACTGATCTCTATCCCCTGGCAAAAAACAACAGCACCAGCAAGATGGAGATCACGGCCACGCTCAGAATGGTGAGCACCAACGGCGTCATGCGCTTGCCTCCCCTCGACCGCGCTGGCGCGATCAGCACGGTTTCATCGCTGGAGCTCTATTGCTGCGCAGTTCGTGCGGCCGGACAGGAGACAATCCTGCATCCGCGTCGATTGCGCGAGCACGTGCGCCAGCAACCAACCGATCCCCACGAGCACGACCATTGCCGCCAGAGCCACCACGGCGCCACGGCGGTTTCCATTTGCGGTGCTCTCAGCCATGCTGATGTCTCCTCATGTGAGCGCGACAGGCAACTCGCCCCCACGCTCCCGATGATTGCGGTAACTATCATCACCCGCGCGGACCGTAGGCGATCCGAGGTCCAACACCATGAATCTAGAACCTGGTTCCGGGCCCGAACTTCAGGTTAAGCCCGGCTTTGATGACATTGACATTGGTCGTGATGTTGAACGGAGCCGATCCGGCAAACAGGCCGCATGTTGTGCAGGCAAACGTGTTCGTGCTGGCGGTGAAATTGTAGTAGTCGTATTCGACGAAGCCGGTGAGCCAGTCCAAGAAGGCATATTCGCCGCCGACTCCCAGCGTCCAGCCATCCCGCGTCTCGCCGGCTGTTGCGGCGGTAGCTCCGCCGACAAGAAGGCTGTAGTTGCTTTGCTGCCAAGCAGCGCCGGCCTTGACGTAGCCGAGCAAGCGATCCGCGGCATAGCCGACGCGGCCAGTAACCGAAGCCAGCGACTGCAACTGCGACTGATCCGTGAGAGTGACTAAAGGCGCCAGGGTGGCAAAAGCTCCCGAGGTGTTGCTGCCACTCGCGTTTGACCAGGCATAGTCGCCTTGAAGACCGAAGACCCAGTTGCCGACCTGATAATTGCAGCCGACCTGCGCGCCGCCGAGCGCGCCGCTTGTATTGTAGCTCCCCAGATCCGTGCCAAAGAGCGGATCGCCAGGGATTTGATCATTCCAATCCCGGCTCGCCCAGAGGCCACCGACGTGGCCCCCAAGATAGCAGCCGGTCCAGGTGAAGTAGGTGATCACCGGCGGTGGCGGCCGATAGACCTGTGCCGCTGGCGGGGGCAGATCCGCGGCTTTTGCGGCCCCTGCAATCACTGTCAGAACTGCAACGCTCCCCCAAACAATCCGTCTCATATTCCCCTCCGAAAACGTAACATTCTGCAACCAGCAGGCGGACGCGGAGACTGACGAACAGCTCCTTACGTACTGCCTGCGGTTCCCGCGAACGTCCTCGTCCCCCCGACGCGACTTTCGCTGCGCACAGCTAACGGCGCGCTTACCGCGAGATTACAAGTTGTTCAGGTTTGTCAGGATTCGCCCGTTGCGACTTTTTTATCAGAACCTGGCCGGCTCAAACGCTCTTCTGGCGCAAGCAGCTGCTCTGGCTTGCGCAATTGGCGAGCTTCAAAGCGCGTTCCCTGCGTGTTGTGGCGGAGCCAAGTAAAGATCGCATAAAGTTATAGCGATCGCAGATAACGTTGGCATATCCGAGCTCTGCCCTATTTCAGACGATGAGAACCGTTAGCTTCTCGTGGGGGTAGGCGGATTGGGGAAGCGCATGCGGAAATTGATTGTTGCGTTGGCCACACTTGCTGTGCTGTCACTGCCACTGTCACTGCCTGCACATGCTCAAAGTCGGGGCAAGGGATCCAAGCGGCCGGAAGCCGCGCAGCAGTCAGAAGACAAAAAGAAAAAGAACGCTGCGGCAGAGAAGGCTTACAAGGACGCGCTCCACAGCATCCCCGAGCAGAAGGTTTCCGATCCTTGGGCAAAGCTGCGATAGCGCCCGGCGCTGACGCGCGCAGGCGGGCCGCGGGTCTCTGAATGTCGACGCTTTCAGAACCCCGAGTCGTGTCTCTTCTTCAACGACTCTATGCATCGGCGGTCAAAGACGACACTGCAATCCTCGCCCGATCGCGCTCCATGGATGTAACCGGCCGCGGCCGCGCGGAGATGCTGAGCGGCATCTACATGGCGGTTGCCCCTGAGGTTGGCCGCCTTCTGTACCTGCTGGCGCGCAACCGGCGGGCGCGCACGGTCGTCGAATTCGGCTGCTCCTTCGGCATCTCGACCATCCATCTCGCGGCTGCGTTACGCGATAACGAGAACGGCGGCCGGATCGTTACGACTGAGCTCAGTGCGGGCAAAGTGCAGGCAGCAGCACGAAACATCTCGGAAGCTGGCCTTTCCGACGTGGTAGACATTCGCGAGGGTGATGCATTTGAGACCTTGCGCAATGGATTCGAGGACGGCGTCGATCTGCTTTTCCTGGACGGGTGGAAGCCGCTTTATCTGCCGATGCTGCAGCTTCTTGAATCCCGGCTTGCAGCGGGCGCCCTGATCATTGCCGATGACTTGCTCATCGGTGGCGACGCGCTCGCCCCGTATCTCAGTTACGTCCGCAATCCGCAGAACGGATATCTATCCGTCGCACTGCCCCTCGACGATGGCCTCGAGCTCTCCGTCCGCGCATCGTAGCCCCGGGAATCACAGTTCACTGATACATGCAGTTGTGAGACTCGGTCGCAGCCTCGCGATTTGTAATTCGCGGCGCTACTAGCTCCATCTCCCCCGCTTGCGGGGGAGGGTGGGCGAGCGTAGCGAGACCGGGTGGGGGCTCGCGCATGACTCGTCGATGAGGGTCTCAGCACGTCATCGAGATTGCGATCGATTTTTCACCCCTTGCGGAGTCATTCGTTCGCGCAGGGCTGCTGCCCGGCCATTTGGTTCGCCACGATCCCCCACCCGGCCGCCTTTGGCGGCCACCCTCCCCCGCAAGCGGGGGAGGGATTGGAGTGTGTTGGCCAAGCCGGGATCAACCCGCCACAAGCGATAATGTCCAAACATTCAAAATCACTGTGCAGCGCTACTAGCTTGATAACCAACGGGCCGGCGCCACGCGCGTCGCGTGTCAGAATGGGCCGGCGCCGAAGTTCAGCCTTTGCGTGAGGTCGTAGTTGGTCTTGCTCAGGGGAAGCGCGTAGTTGACATGCAGCGGGCCAAGCGGCGAGTCCCAGATCAGACTGGCGCCGACCGAGGAGCGGACCTGGCGTGAATCGGCGGGAGTGAACGACTGGGACATGCCGGGGAACGACGTTTGTCCGCGATAGCCCCAGAGGCTGCCGGCGTCCGCGAAGATCGCGCCCCGCAGACCAGTTCCGGGAGGAAGCCCCGGCACAGGCGCCTCCAGTTGCGCCGAGGTCGCCCAGTAGCTGCTGCCTCCGATGTTGTCCATGGTGGTGCCGGGCGTGAGATCGCGCGGGCCAAAACCGTTCGGCGCGAAGCCGCGCACAAGCTGGGGGCCGCCGAAGAAGCTGCTCAGGAAAGGCAGGGTCTGTCCGCCGTACGGCGCGATGGTGCCGCCTTGCAGTCGCGTCATCGCGACGACGTCATTGCCGAGGTTCTTGTAATAGCGAACATCTCCGGTCGTCTTGAAGAAATCGTTGCTGCCGCCTAATCCTGCGATATCCTGCCTGAGATCGGCGCGGATGCCGTCGCTTGGCTTGCGTGGATTGTCGAGCGAGCTGTAGGTGAGCGTCGATCCCACTGTGGAAGTCCAGGCGGGGCCATTCAGCGCGGCCTGCTTGACCACCGCCGATGCCTCGCCGTTGCCGAAACACGACGGCGGCGGATTAGCCGGCGAGCAATCCATCAGCTCCGGAGCAAGCGACAGGCTCTGGTTGATGAGCGAATAGTGGACTTGCGCGCCGAGGTCATCCGTCAACGGAGCGCCCACCTTGATGTCGCCGCCGTAGGCCGACCGGCCATAGGACTGGTAGCTGTTGGTCAGGCTTTCGCGATAGAAGACGTCGGCTCCCAGCGACAGATGATTGCCGAGCAGATAGGGCTCGACAAAGCCAAGCGCCCCGCCGCGTACGTATTGTCCAAGCGTGGCGGACATTTTGACGAATTGCCCGCGGCCAAGAAAATTCATCTCCGAGACGCTGATCTCGCCGACGAGCCCCTCGGCGCTGGAATAGCCGCCCGAGTATGACAAATCGCCGGTCTTCTGCTCGTCCACGTTGACCACAAGCACCACCCGGTCCGCGGCTGATCCTTCCTTGGTTGACATCGCCACGGACTTGAACAGGCCAAGCGCTTTCAGCCGGCGTTCGGCGCGATCAAGGAGGGCCTGGTTGTAGGCTTCGCCCTCCGCGACTTCGAGCTCTCGGCGAATGACCTCCTCGCGCGTGCGCAGATTGCCATGGATGACAATGCGCTCGACATAGCGGCGCGGGCCGTCATCGAGCACGAACACGACGTCGATCGCCTTCGTCCGTACGTCGCGCTGGAGGCGCGGGCGCACGGAAACAAACGGGTACCCACGCCTGCCGAGCGCCTTGACGATCTCGCGCCGGGCATTCTCCACCGCTTCGCCGCTGAAAGTCTCGCCGGCTCCTATATGCAGCAGCGGCGTGAGCTCCGGGCCGCTCAGCGCGGGAATGTGGGATTCAACATCGACTGCGTGGACGAGATAGCGCTCTCCCTCCTCGATGGTGAAGGTAAGAATGATTCCGTGGAGCGCGGGATCGTAGCGGCCCACGGCGGAGGCCACCCGCGCATCGGCGTAGCCGGTCTTTGCATAGAACCTGCGAACGAGGTCGGCATCGGCCGCCACGCGGTCAGGGTCGTACACGTCGCTGGTCTTGAGAAAGGCGAACCACCCGGATTCGCTCGTATTGATGATCGCTTTCAGCTGTTGCTCGGAATAGGCGTGATTGCCTGAGAAAACGATCCGCTTGATCCCAGTCTTGGCGCCTTCCTTGATCTCGAAGACGATATCGACGCGTCCTTCGCCGCGCGTGATCGTTTTTGGCGTGACCTGCGCGTCGTATCGGGCCTTCTGCCGATAGATGTCGATGATGCGTGCGGCGTCGGCTTGCACCGCGGATTTGGTAAGAAAGCTGTTTGCTTTGAGCGCGGTTGCCTTGCCGAGGTTTTCATCCTTGAGCGCTCTGTTTCCCTCGAACTGCACTCGCCCGATCACCGGAGCTTCGACGACGCGCACGACCAGATGATCTCCTGCGCGAGCAATCTTGATGTCCTCGAAAGCTCCGGTCGCGTAGAGCTCCTTCAGCGCCGCGTCGAGTGTAGCGGGGTCGGCGGCGGCCAGGGACGTAAAATGGAAATGCGCCTTGATGGCATCGGCATCGACGCGCCGATTGCCCTCCACGGTGACGACGTCCGATGCCGAGGCGACGGTCGTGATTATCGCCGCGAGCAGGAGTGCGGCCATTACCGGCTTGCATGCCGCGGGCACGAGCAAGAGCTTTCCGCGCGGCTGGCGCAATTGGTCCTGAGATACCATTCATGCTGGCTCCGTCCGGGAGGCTCATGCGCCTTGGCGGCGAAAGCATGATCAGTTCTGGCAGCCGCAAAGGTGTTCTGGCGGCGGGCGCAAGGCACTCCATGCCGCGCGTTTTCTTATCGCGCTGTGCCAATCGCGGAATGATTCCGCGCGCAAGGTTAGCGAAGGTTTAAAGATACCGGCGTTGGCTTCAAGTTGCTGATGGTGCGGGTTCCTTCGACCAAATTCTGACAAACAGCGGCAGTAATCCAGTTGGCAACTGATTGCAGCTGTCGGCCGGGGCGCATTTGCCGGCCCAGCAACCGTAGTGCCTCGGGGGATTCCTGATGAAGAAGACACTCGCCTGCCTGCTCACAGTTGCGACAATTGGAGTATCGGTGACCGCCGTCTCGACGGACGCCTCCGCTTACTGGCGCGGTCGCGGATGGGGATGGGGCGGCCCCGGATGGAGGGGGCCTGGATGGGGGTGGAGAGGTCCCGGATGGGGCCCAGGTATTGCCGCCGGCGTCGTTGGCGGCGCGGTGATCGCCGGCGCTATCATTGCCTCGCGGCCGCGAGGATACGTCGTCTTTCCAGGTTACGCCGAGCCGCTTTATGGGCCGGGTTGCTACTGGGCATCGCAGCCCCTCTACGATGGCTGGGGTCGCGTCGTCGGCTTTACCGGGCAGCCGGTGCAGGTCTGCCCAGGCTATGTTGCGGCTGCGCCGCCTCCGGTTGCGGTCGCGCCGCCTGTCACATTGCCAGCGAAATAGCTGGGCTTTGTCTCAAACAATGTCGGGGGCGGGTTGCAAACCCGCCCCCGAAGCATTTGAAAGCCGCCCTTACAAACAGCTGCACCGGAGCAATTATCACGTGTTGAGACAGATTGGCCGGCTCTATACAGTCATCCGGCGCAGGTCGCTTCAGCGACGTGCCGGCCCAGGTGGGCAATGCTCTTAACAACGTCGCGGGAGGAATCCATGCTCAGGAGAAGTTTCACGTCACTGCTTGTCGGCGCAGCGGTGCTGGCCGCTACGGAATTGCGCGCGCAACAGCCGGCGCCGCCCAATCTCGATGCCGTTCCTGAAAAGATGCCCTTCAGCAACGCCTATGGAGCGCCGATCGGAGCGCAACGCGCCAACTCTCTCATCCAGGCCGCCGCCGAGGAAGCCACCAAGAAGGGCTGGCCGATGAACATCGCTGTCGTCAACTCAGGGGCCAATCTTGTCGCCTTCCTGCGTATGGACGATGCGCAGCTCGCCTCGATTTCGATTGCCCAGCACAAGGCGCGTGCTGCCGTCAAATACCGGCGGCCGACCAAAGCTCTTGAAGACGTCGTCCAAAAGTTTGACTTCAAATACATCCTGACGCTCGACGACGTCATCGCGTCGCGGGGCGGCATCCCGCTGATCGAGGGCGGCAAGATCATCGGCGCCATCGGCTGCTCCGGCGGCACCGGCTCGCAGGATGAGGCGGTCTGCACGGCAGGCGCCGCTCTCGTCAACAAATAGCCGGCGCGAATACCCGCCGACCTCGAATATAAGGGGCGGGTTGCAAACCCGCCCCGACCGCATCAGAGAGCAAGTATCCGCTTACATGGTGACGCGCGAAACAATTGATGCAGCTGTACGCATCCTCGCGGAAGCCGCCCGACCGGCGCGGATCGTGCTCTTCGGTTCGTACGCCCGCGGCGATGCGCGCGAGGACTCGGATGTCGATCTTCTGGTGATTGAGTTGCGGGTCGAGGACCGCGCGCGGGAAATGGTGCGCCTGCGGCGGCTGCTGCGGCCGTTGCGCATTCCCGTCGATATCCTTGTGTACTCGGCGGAGGAAGTCGCGCGCTGGGGCGAGCAGCCGGGATCCGTGCTCTATTCGGCGGTGCGCGAAGGCACGGTCGTGCATGGTTGAGCAGAGCGTTGCCAAGCTCCTGCTCACCGCGGCCAAACGCGACCAGCAGGCGTTTCGGACGCTCGTTGCCGTGCCGGAAATGAACGACGCTGTGATTGGCTTTCACGCGCACCAGTGCATCGCCGAGCAGCCGGGCTCCGCGCTTTATTGGGCACTGCGTGAAGGCACCCTCGTGCATGGTTGAGGAGAGTGCCCCCACTCAAGACCGCGGACGGCGATAGCTGTTACGAGGCAGGTGCGCTCAACCGTTAGCGGTCCTCTGATCCCACGTTGATGTTCGCGCGCGGGATGTCGCAGTGTTCTCGCTGATTTGGCGGGAAAGTTTCGCACATATGACCGACACGTATGCGACACAAAGCTCGGGTGTGGACGGGGGCCGAGATTCGCACCGGGGTCGGACGCCGGCGGCGCTGGACGGCGCAGGAGAAAGGGCGGATCGTCGCCGAGACGCTGAATGCCGGGCTTGCTGTTGCTGAGGTTGCGCGGCGGCATGACATGAGCTCGCAGCATCTGTTCAAATGGATCTTCGCGCCGCGAAGGAGGGCCGCTTAGCGCTTCCGGTCGATGAGGGAGCGCTGTTTGTGCCGATTGTCGCGACTGCAACGGAGATGAGGCAAGCGCCGACCGCTGTGGCATCGACCCCCATTGAGATTGCAATCAAGGATTTTGTCGTGCGTGCTGTGCCGGGCGTCGATATGCGCCTGCTGGTTGACGTGCTGCGCGCCGTCAAGGCGGCGGCATGAGCACCATTCCTGGTGTGCCGCTATCAGGTGGCGTGCGGGTTCTGATCGCGGCCAAGCCGGTAGATTTTCGTAAAGGCGCAAACGGCCTGGCGGCGCTGGCCAAGGAAAGGCCTGGTGCAGGGTCCCGTTCGGGCGCGATCATCGTGTTCCGTGCCAAACGGACGGACCGCGTGAAAAATCTGCTTGGGGACGGCAGTGGTCTTCCGTCCGTCTGGAAGCGTCTTGAGAAAAGGCGGTTTCAAATGGCCGCCGATCATGGACGGCATGATGCAGCTGTCGCCGGCGCAGTTGGCTGCATTGATTGAGGGACTGGATTGGACGCGCGTGCACGTGCCGGAGATAGTGCGACCGATAGCTGTGCAGTAAGTGCGGTAAAGTGAATTGGGGACGCGGAATTTATGCCACCACAGGCACGCGAATCTGATTTAGTGTAGCGCGTGAGCGAGGTCGCAAATCAGCTTCCCGGGGATATCGAAACGCTGCGTGCACTGGTGAGGACGTTGTGGACGGAGCGCGACGCCGCGATGGAAGAGTGCGACCGCGCGCATCAGCAAATTGATCGCCTTCGTCACCTGCTGCGGCAGCTCCAGCCGCGCCCAGTTCTCGGGCCGGCGGTCCGAGCGCTTGATCGCGACCAGCTGCAGCTGGCGCTCGAGGATATCGAGACGCAATTGCCGAGAGCGAGGCCGCGAAAGCGAAAAAGAAAGACGGCAAGCAGCCAAGTGCGTTCCAGAGAGAAGCGTCGCGCCAACCGCGGATCGCTGCCGGCTCATCTTCCCCGCATCCACGTCACGCTCGCACCCGAGATTGCCGTCTGTCCATGCTGTCATGGCGCGATGCACGTCATCGGGGAGGACACGCGTCTCGACGTCATCCCCGCCCAATATCGGGTGATCGTGACGCATCGTCCCCAATACGCCTGCCGGACCTGCGAACAGGGCGTGGTCCAGGCACCAGCGCCGGAACGGCTGATCAAGGGCGGGCTGCCGACCGAGGCGATGGTGGCCTCTGTCCTGGTTGCCAAATATGCTTGGCATTTGCCGCTCTATCGCCAAGCCCAGATGTTGCTGAGCCAAGGCATCACGATCGAACGCGCGACGCTGGCATTCTGGGTGGGCTATGCGGCCGCGGAGCTCAAGCCGCTGTATCTTCGGCTGCGGGAACTCATTCTGGGCTCGGCCAAGATCGCGGTCGACGAGACGGTGGCGCCGGTGCTCGATCCGGGCCGGGGACGCACAAAGAAAGGGTACTTCTGGGCGATCGCCCGCGACGATCGGCCCTGGGGCGGGATCGATCCGCCTGCCGTCGCCTACACCTATGCGCCGGGCCGCGGCGCGGTCCACGGGCTGAAGCTGCTTGAGAGCTATCGCGGCATCGTGCAGTGCGACGGCTACGCGGCCTACAAGACCATTGCCGATGACGCACGGACCGGCGATGCGATCACGCTCGCCTTTTGTTGGGTTCATCTGAGAAGACAGTTCTTCGATATCGCAAAGGGCGGTTCGGCGCCGATCGCGAGCGAAGCTCTGGACCGCATCGCCGCGCTCTATGCGATCGAGAAGATGATCCGTGGCAAAAGCGCCGATGAGCGCCGCGCCGTGCGCCAGGAAAAGAGCAAACCACTCGTGCTGGCGCTCAAAACCTGGCTCGAACAGCAGCTCGCGCGCGTCTCGACGAAGTCCGTCATTGCCGAAGTCATCCGCTACGGCCTGAACCATTGGGATGGGCTCGTTCGCTTCCTCGACGACGGCCGCATCGAACTCGACACCAACATCGTGGAAAGAAGTATCCGTCCGATTGTGCTCAATCGGAAAAACGCGCTGTTCGCTGGCCACGATCAAGGGGCGGAGAACTGGGCGGCCATCGCCTCACTTGTCGAGACCTGCAAACTGTATGGTGTCGATCCGCAAGCCTACTTCGCCGACGTGCTCACAAAGCTCGTCAATCTCTGGCCTGCATCGCGCCTCGACGAGCTCATGCCTTGGGGTTGGGCAGCACAGCGTTCCGCCGATCGCCTCGCGGCGTGAGCCGCTCGGGGGCTGCGCTCATCGCGCCGCACACGCCTGACAAAAAAACAAGCCTTAAAAGCCGTGGGATCAGAGAACCGCTAACGCTCAACCCGCACGCTTGCGGGCGTCTTGTTTGAACCGATGCCCGGATGAAGAAGGGACCTTCGCCGTGACGATGTCGAGGGCGGCAAGATCATCGGCACGATCGCTGCTCCGGGAACCGGCTTGCAGGATGAGGCGGTCTGGACGGCAGGTGTAGCTAAATATTTTCCGTCAAGTTGCCGTGGCCTTCCGGCGGGCCTCCAGCACTAAGCGAAGGCTCCTGCGAGTGAGCGGATA
Source organism: uncultured Alphaproteobacteria bacterium (assembly GCA_963841105.1). Classification (GTDB taxonomy): domain Bacteria; phylum Pseudomonadota; class Alphaproteobacteria; order Rhizobiales; family Xanthobacteraceae; genus VAZQ01. The sequence continues at coordinate 813 of CAWJCB010000028.1, read as the reverse complement.
GCTAGCGAATTCAACTGATCCGTCTAGACCCCGGTATGGAAGAAACAGGCAGCCCTCGTCGGGGACACCGGGAAGCAGGGGCCTCAGTCGCGCTGACTCCCTAATTTCTCGATAGCGCTGCTCGTTTTGCGAACGTGGTGGAAACAAAATAATGCAGTGATGTACGACCTCCTTGAGCAAAAAATCGAGCTCTGTCTTTATCGACTCCGAGTAACCCGCAATCATGACGATGACATCAACTAACCTAGCTATTTTCTTCAAATCGTCAAACCAATTATCCTTTGCGACAACTCGACTGGGGCGAATACCACCAACGTCGCCACCCCAAGAAAAAAACCTCCAATCGGGTGAAGAACAGCGAATCATCCATTCCTGCACATCTATGATAGGCATTCCAAAACCAATTCCAATTCTGAGAAATGGATTTAGGGTATTTATCAACTTGACGTTCGAATTAGCATTGAATGGACGCAGTAGCAGACAGTAATTATGTCGATGTTTCGTGATTATGAATTCCAACTCGTTAGGAGTGAGGTCGTCAGACCACCTAGTCTTGTTGTCCGTGTAAAGATGGTCAGTAGCTGCAAACAAGCCCCCACATAAAGCAAACAAGAATGAAAGGAACAGACCAAGTAAATATTCTCCCGAGGCCAGCCTATTCCATGCGCCAAAAAAGGTAGCAATCCCTGCAAGTGCTACAGCAATCCTAAGGATGTAGTAGAAATGGCGATGCAAGTGGACGGTTGCCATACAGCCGAGGCTAGAGCCTATGAGCAGAGGGCATGGGGCACAAAGAGAGACAGGCATGTCGCA
>CAWJCB010000027.1:0-124023 GCA_963841105.1 uncultured Alphaproteobacteria bacterium | reverse complement strand
AAGCCGACCTCGCCGCGGACTGTCAATCAGTCCTGGCTCAAACAGCTGACCGCCTCTTTCGATGACCTCGTCGGCGCGGGCAAGGAGGGTGCCGCAGACCGAGGAAGAAACGCCGCCACCTATGCCGTCTCTGAAACCCCGTGGCTGAGGGCGGCGCCGATAATGCCGGCGAGCGCAATCATCATCAGCACACCGACGAACCCCCCAGCACGAAGGCGATCGCGCCGCCGGCAACGCCGCTGCTTCCGCCAAGAAAGGTGCAGGCGTTGACGACGCCCGAACCCTGCGGTGAGCGGCGCGGAAACCGTTTGATGTTACCGCAATCCGTATAGAATGACGGTGACTTTGCGACAGTCGTTTCCGAAGCGAGGACGCCATGCCTGGACCGAGGATGCCGGGACGCAATTTTCTGTTCGTCCCCGGACCGACCAATGTACCCGACCGAGTGATGCGCGCGATGATGGTGGCGATGGAGGACCATCGATCCTCCAGGTTTCCTGAACTGACATTGTCATTATTCCAAGAGCTGAAGAAGATATTTAAGACCGAGAATGGGCAGGTCTTTATATTCCCCTCCAGCGGCACTGGTGCCTGGGAGGCAGCGCTGAGCAACACCCTCTCGCCCGGGGACAAGGTGCTAGCGCCGCGCTTCGGCCAGTTCAGCCACCTCTGGATTGATCTCTCTCAGCGCATCGGTCTTGATGTCGTGATACAGGACGAAGAGTGGGGGGTAGGGGCCTCGCCCGATCGCATTGAGGATGCCCTGCGGGCCGACCGGGCGCATGCAATCAAAGGCGTTCTTATAGTCCACAATGAGACCGCCACCGGGTGTTACGAGAGCGATCGCCGCGGTACGGCGCGCGATCGATGCTGCCGCCCACCCGGCGATGCTTTACGTTGACGGCGTCAGTTCGATCGCGAGCATCGATTTCCGAATGGACGAGTGGGGTGTGGATCTCGCTGTCGCTGGATCGCAAAAAGGGCTCATGCTTCCCGCTGGTCTCGGCATCGTCTGTGCCAGTCCCAGGGCGTTGGCGGCGCAAAAGACCGCCCGCTGCACTCGGGTGTTCTTTGACTTCGGCGACCACATAAAAGCAAACGCGACGGGGTATTTCCCCTATACGCCGTCGCTGCCAATGCTCTATGGGCTGCGATATTCCCTCAACATGTTGTTCGAGGAGCGCCTCCACCGCGTGTTCGAACGGCATCAGGTTTTGGCCGAGGGCGTGCGGGCAGCGGTAAAGGCGTGGGGTTTGCGGCTCTGCGCCAAGGAACCGAAATGGTACTCCAACACGGTGAGCGCCATCATGGTGCCACCCGGTATCGACGGCGCGGATGTGGTCGACTCCGCATTCCGTCGCTACAACTTGGCGCTAGGCGCAGGAATTCTCAAGGTTGCTGGCAAACTGTTCCGCTTCGGGCATCTGGGCGATCTCAATGATTTGATGGTGCTGGGCGCTCTCGCAGGCGCCGAGATGGCGATGCGCGATGTCGGGATCGACGTGAACTTCCTGGAAGCGGCGTTGCGGCGGCCCAGGCGCACTTCCGGAAAACAATTATGGCAAAAGAGAAGCAACCGCCGTCCCAGTAGGCAACCCCGTCGATCTCCACCGCGCGGAACAGGAGCGGCAGGCACGCCGACGCCATCACGGTTTGCGCGCTCACCTCGGCGCGGTTGAAGACGCGGACTTCTCCGGTATGCACATTGGTCGCGGAGATGAAGAGCTCGCGATTGCGCCGGCGGCGGACCGCTTCAAAATCGACGAAACGCTCTATGAGGTCCTTGAGCGGGTTGATGTTGAGCGGATTAAGATCGTAGGGCGACAGGAAGGGCGAAACGGCGCGCCACCAAAGTCCGTCGCGCGGCACGAAAGCAAACAGCCGATCGGCGACTGCCCGCTGCAACTCCGGAAGTTGGCCGTCGACGCTGAGGGCACGCCAGAAGTCAGCGAGCCGGCGGCGCGCCTCCTCGGGTCCGCCGTGGTCCAGCCCGTCGGCGAGAATGACCGCGTTGACTGCTCCCGCCGATGTGCCGGAAATCCCGTCAATCTCAAGACGGTCGTCCTCCAGGATGTGGTCGAGCACCCCCCAGGTGAAGGCGCCGTAGGCGCCGCCCCCCTGCAGGGCCAGGTTGATTCGCTTGCGAGGCCGGGGCAGACGCAACGGAACCAGCGCGCCGTGTGCGAAGCGCCGTCGCAATGCCTTCCGGGGGAAATCGAGCAGGCCAAGGAGCGCCAAGATCAGCATTCAACCCTTTCGGTCTTGCGGAAAGCGAGTCGTCGGAGACATGTAAGCAGATTATGCTGCAATGCAATACAGAAATGTGGCAGCGCAGCAATGGCGCGGATCCGATTGATCCCGTAAATATGGCTGATGGCATCCGGCAACCCGTCAGCCTCGCCCGTGTTCCCCACGCCGGATCACGACCACAACCGCTGCCTCGACGACGCGATGGCGATTGCGGAGGGGCGCTGTCTCGAACGCGGCCAACGCCTCACGCCCGTCCGGCGCAAAGTGCTCGCCGCGCTGCTCGCCAGCCACAAGCCTCTCGGCGCCTATGACATTGTCGAAAAATTGGCGCCGGCTGGTGTGCGCCCGGCGCCTATCACGGCCTACCGCGCGCTGGAGTTCCTGCGTGAGAACGGCTTGGTGCACCGCATCGCCAGCCGCAACGCCTTCATCGCCTGCGTGCATAATCATGCGGCGGCCGATCTCGTTGTCTTTCTCATCTGCGAGCGGTGCGGCGTCGTCGGCGAGGCATCATCCCCCCTGGTCACGGCAACGCTGACCTCCGCCGCACAAAACGTCGGCTTTGTGCCGAGGTCGCCGGTGATCGAGATCAGCGGCATCTGCACCCATTGCATGGAAACGGCGACGGACCTCGGGAAATAGTTTCGCGCGTTTCCAAGATGCAAATCATAGCGCCGTCATCCCGGGGCGAGACCGAAGGCCGAGAACCCGGGACCCATAACCCCGGTTCGTGGTTATGGTTTCCGGGTTCGCGGCTTCCCGCGCCCCGGAATGACCAGTTTCATGGAAGCGCCGGCCACAATAACGGTCACGTTGACACACGGCGATGTGGTCTGGCAGTTCGGGAGATGGCGCATAGGTTCTGGAGCAGAACCTTGCGCCGAGGAGACACCTTATGACCGAAGCCGGCCCGCAACAGCGCCGCCAATCCGTCGCCGTGAATGTCGGCGGCGTGACCGTCGGCGGCGGGACGCCCGTCATCGTTCAATCCATGACCAACACGGATACCGCCGATGTGGAGGCGACCACTCGGCAGGTGGCGGAGCTCGCGCGCGCAGGTTCGGAAATCGTGCGCATCACCGTGGATCGCAGCGAGGCAGCCGCTGCCGTGCCGCATATCAAGGAACGGCTCCTCAAGTTGGGGGTCAACGTCCCAATCGTGGGGGACTTTCATTACATCGGCCACAAGCTCCTCGCCGAGCATCCTGCGTGCGCCGCGGCGCTCGACAAATACCGCATCAACCCGGGGAATGTCGGCTTCAAGGAGAAGAAGGACCGGCAGTTTGCTGCGATCGTCGAGACCGCGATCAAGCACAAGAAACCGGTGCGCATCGGGGCCAATTGGGGCTCGCTTGATCAGGAGTTGCTGACCCATCTCATGGACGAGAATGCGCGCTCGGCAGCGCCGGCGGATGCTCGCGCCATCACGCGCGAAGCCATGGTGCAGTCCGCGCTCATCTCCGCCCGACGCGCCGAGGAGATCGGCCTGCCGCGCGAATGCATCATCCTTTCGGCCAAGGTCTCCGCGGTGCAGGACCTGATCGCTGTCTATTGCGACTTGGCTCGGCGCTCAAACTATGCGCTGCATCTCGGACTGACCGAAGCAGGGATGGGATCAAAGGGCATTGTCGCCTCATCCGCCGCGCTGAGCGTTCTGCTGCAACAGGGCATTGGCGACACCATCCGCATTTCACTTACCCCGGAACCGGGCGGCGACCGCACCTTGGAGGTCAAGGTCGCACAGGAGCTCCTGCAGACCATGGGGTTTCGCGTGTTTGTCCCCCTGGTTGCGGCTTGTCCGGGCTGCGGCCGCACGACATCCACGACATTTCAGGAACTTGCCCGCGACATCCAGGGCTTCATTCACGTTTCGATGCCGGAATGGAAGCGGCGCTACCCTGGTGTGGAGAGCCTCAACGTTGCGGTCATGGGTTGCATCGTCAACGGGCCGGGAGAAAGCAAGCACGCCGATATCGGCATCTCGCTTCCGGGTACGGGCGAGCAGCCGGCGGCGCCCGTCTTCGTCGATGGAAAGAAGGTCACTACACTGCGCGGGGCGGCCGTTGCCGCCGAATTCAAGCAGATGGTAATTGATTACATCGAGCGCCGCTTTGGGCAATCCAGCGCCGGCCGCGCCGCTGCGGAATAGACCTAATCAGACAGCAACCGTGCAGGTGACCGCGGCGATGCTTCATCAGCACTGCCCCAAGTATATCGCCCCAAAGAATCTCGCCGGCGCGCCTGTGCAAATTCCGCAAGCGCACTGATGGTGGCGACGATGAGGCAAAGGAGCACGATTTTTTCCACGCTGCTGCTCCCCACTGTCCGATACGCATTCCTATAACGGAATCGCGGCAGCAGATGTTCCGCAGCGTGGCGACGGCAAGGCAGATCATGTGATTTATTTTCTAAAAGGTTCCGCGAAGACGAGCTTCTGTTAATCGTTTTTTTACTCTTGCCGATTCGGTCTTCGCCTCTTCAGCGACGCAACATGGCCACCTGATCAAACAACACGCATGGCCACTACAGCTCCAGGGCGGGCGGCTCCCGCCCCACAACGGGCGCGCCCGCCCCGCACGCTGTTGCGACTGCTCTGGGGCGCGCTGATCGTCATTGTCGTTATTTTACTCCTCCCCTATCTGCTGGTGCCTCTGTACCGCGTGGTCAATCCCGTTTCGACGCTCATGTTTTGGCGCTGGGCACATGGCGCGCGCGTCGAACGGACGTTCGTGCCGATCGAGCGCATCGCGCCGGCCCTGCCCGTCACCGTAATTGCATCGGAGGACGGCCGCTTTTGCCGTCATCACGGCATCGACTGGCAGGAGCTGCAAGAGCGGATCGAAGACGTCGACGACATCAGCGAAGCCAGGGGGGTATCCACCATTACCCAGCAGACAGCCAAGAACCTGTTCCTCTGGCCGGGGCGCAGCATGTTGCGCAAGGCGCTTGAATTGCCGCTTGCGTTATGGATCGATTTCGTCCTGCCGAAATGGCGCGTGCTTGAAATCTACCTCAACATCGCGGAATGGGGGCCCTCCGGTCAGTTCGGCGCCGAAGCGGCAAGCCGGTATGCTTTCAACAAACCGGCGCGCGCGCTGACTCCACGCGAGGCAGCGCTGCTTGCTTCGGTGCTGCCGAACCCGCATCGACGCAGCGCCAAGCAGCCTGGACCAGTGGTGCGCAGGCTTGCCGGCATCTATCAGTCGCGCGCCACTGCCCAGGCGGGGCTGGCCGCCTGCGCCAAATCTCCGCGACGTCAGGCGTCCGCGCTTGTAACTGCTTCATCCTGGCCCGGCAGCGCTTCTTCCCCTACAAGGCCCCTTCCTCTATAAGCGCGCTGCCCCGCAAACCAACTCGAGGAGCTGGACCATGGCCGTTCCGAAGCGAAAGACGTCTCCGTCGAGGCGCGGGATGCGCCGCTCCGCTGATGCGCTGGCGCGACCGACCTATATCGAAGACAAGGATTCGGGCGAATTGCGCCGGCCGCATCATGTCGATCTCAAGACCGGCATGTATCGCGGACGTCAAATCCTCAAGTCCAGGAAGGAAGTCTGACCCGGTTAGCGCAGGCAAGCTTCACCACGCAGGCGAGTTGGCGTCAGCAACCGCCGGTATCAGATGAGCCGCGACTTTCAGCTGCCCGGGCGCTCTCCGGTCATCGCCTGCGACGGCATCGCTGCGACCTCGCATCCGCTGGCGAGCCTTGCCGCACTCACTGCGCTGCGGGACGGAGGCAATGCAGCCGACGCCGCGATAGCCGCCGTGGCGGTGCTCGGCGTCGTCGAGCCGCACATGACCGGTATCGGCGGCGACTGCTTCTGCATGGTGGCAAAGCCGGGACAAGCGGTCTGGGGCTATAACGGCTCCGGCCGTTCTGGAAGCAGTGCCTCCATTGCGGCGCTGCGCGGAGACACGATCGCACCTGAGTCCATCCATGCCGTGACCGTTCCCGGAGCACTCGATGCCTGGGCGGCGATTCTGGAAGCGCACGGCCGATTGGGCCTGGAGCGCGCGCTGGTCCCCGCCATTCACTACGCCGAGGAAGGATTTCCTGTCGCTTCACGCATCGCCTGGGACTGGTCGCAGATGGTGGCAAAGCTGCGCGCCGATCCCGGCGCCGCCAGGCATTATCTGTTCCATGGCCGCGCCCCCGCGGAGGGCGACGTCGTGAAGCTGCCCGCCCTGGCGCAAACGCTGCGCACCATCGCCGCGGTAGGTCCACGCGCTTTTTACGAAGGCGCCATCGCGCAGGATATGATCGCGACGGTTGCCGGGCGCGGCTCTTTTCTCACCGTGGAAGAACTTTGCACGACATCGAGGGGAAGTCGTGGCTCCGATCGCGACAAATTATCGTGGCCTTGACATCCTCGAAATGCCGCCGAATACGCAGGGCCTGACCGCCCTGATGCTGCTCAACATCCTGGAGCGTTTTGATCTTGCTGCGCTCGATCCGCTCAGCCCGGAGCGTCTCCACATTGCTCTGGAGAGCGCGCGGCTCGCCTTCGCGCTGCGCGACGCGCATCTTGCTGATCCGCTCACAATGCGGACTTCAGTCGCGAAGCTGCTCGACAAGCATCTTGCCGGCGAGCTCGCCGGCCGCGTTGACCTCGTCAGGCGAAGCTCCCTGACGAGCGGCGCGTTCGCCGGCAGCGATACGGTTTATCTCAGCGTCGTCGACCGTGACCGCATGGCGGTCTCGCTGATCAATACGCTCTATTCGTATTTCGGCGTTGGCATCTGCACGGAGCGGACAGGCATTATGCTGACCAACCGCGGCGCCTGCTTCGTGCGCGAGCCCGATCATCCGAACGCGTTCGGGCCGAGCAAGCGCCCCCTCCACACCATCATTCCGGCGCTTGCGTTGCGCGGCGGGCGTTGCGATATGGCTTTTGGTGTGATGGGGGCGCACTACCAGCCAATGGGACATGCGCAGATTATCACCAACCTCGTCGACTACGGCATGGACCTGCAACAGGCAATCGACGCGCCGCGTTTCTTTATCGTGGACGATCAAACGATAGTCGAGCGCGGCGTGCCACGCGCCACGGTGGAAGGCTTGCAGGCGCGCGGGCATGATGTGGCGCTCGCACACGCGCCCTGGGGCGGCGCTCAGGCCATTCACATCGATTGGCGGCGGGGCGTTCTGATCGGCGGGTCGGACCCCCGCAAGGACGGCTGCGCGCTCGGCTATTGATCAGCTGGGTCGTGATACGATTCGGACAGAAGGCTGCGCGGGGCTACGCTTTTTCTTTTGGTCCTTTTGGTCCTTTTGGTCCTTGTTGTTCTTGTCGCTCAGGCGGTCGAGGCGTTTTTGCATCTCTTCCATCTGGCGCTTGAGTTGATGAAGCTCATCGCCCTCGCTCGAACTCGAAGGCCGCTTGTCGGCCTCGGCTTCCGCCTGCTGTTGCCGTAATGCAAAGGGCGTGAACATGGCAAAGGCGCGCTCGAACATTTCCATGTTCCGGCGCACCTGATCCTCGAGCGCTCCGAAAGGCCCGCCGCCGAAAGCCTGCGCCAGCTGCTGGCGGAATTTTTCCTGCTCGCGAGTAAATGACTCAATGGATACTTCGAGGTAGCGCGGCACCAGCATCTGCATGCTGTCGCCATAGAATCGGATGAGCTGGCGCAGGAAGGCGATCGGCAGCATGCTTTGACCCTCCTTGTTCTCCTGCTCGAAAATGATCTGGGCCAGAACTTGTCGGGTGATATCCTCGCCGGTCTTGGCGTCATTGACGAGGAAGTCCTCGCCTCCCTTCACCATGCCCGCGAGGTCTTCCAGAGTCACATATGTGCTGGTGCCGGTATTGTAGAGCCGGCGATTGGCGTATTTCTTGATCGTGATCGGATTGTCCGACTTGGCCATGACGAACTTGGTCGCACCTCCGCCCCGCTGAACCGTCAGAATAGCCTGTTTTTTTTGACTTGGGCCACCATTTAATACCGGATGGGCCACTATCTTGGCCTGAAGGTGTGGGCTCCAGGCGATGCGCTCCGGCGCACCCCACATTTACGAGATCGCCCCGAGTTCGCCCCGCATGCAATTGACACGCCCATGCGCAGGTCCCAAGGATAGCCAGGATTTCAGGGTTATTGCTGCGCGGATCGCCTTCGTCGGATCACATCGCCCCCGGCGAACAGAAAACCAAAGGAGTCAATGATGAAGGACGATATCGTCATCGTCGGCGCTACACGCACGCCGGTTGGCGCGTTCAATGGCGCGTTCGCTACCGTCCCAGCGCACGAGTTAGGCAAGGTCGCCGTTACGGAATCGCTCAAGCGTGCCGGCGTAGACGGGTCGGATGTCTCTGAAGTGATTTTGGGACAGATCCTGACCGCGGGTCAGGGACAGAACCCCGCCAGGCAGACCTCGATCAGCGCCGGCATTCCGGTTGAAACGCCGGCCTGGGGCGTCAATCAGCTCTGCGGCTCGGGATTGCGCGCAGTCGCACTGGGCTACCAAGCCATTCTCAACGGCGATTCCGAGATCGTGGTCGCGGGCGGCCAGGAGTCAATGAGCCAGGCGCCGCACTGCGCCTATCTGCGCGGCGGTGTGAAGATGGGCAACTTCGAGATGGTCGATACCATGATCAAGGATGGCCTGTGGGATGCGTTCAACGGCTATCACATGGGCAACACCGCCGAGAATATCGCGCGGCAGTGGCAGATCACCCGCAACCAGCAGGACGAGTTCGCCGTCGCGTCACAGCAGAAGGCGGAGGCCGCGCAGAAGGCTGGAAAATTCAAGGACGAGATCGTGTCGGTCACCATCAAGACGCGCAAGGGCGATACCGTGATAGACACCGATGAATATCCCAAGCACGGCACGACTGTGGAAGCCATTGCGAAGCTGCGTCCCGCCTTTGCCAAGGACGGCACGGTGACCGCGGGCAACGCGTCAGGCATCAATGACGGCGCCGCCGCTGTCGTGTTGATGAAGGCAAGCGAAGCCGCCAAGCGTGGCAAGAAGCCCATTGCGCGCATCGTGTCCTGGGCGCAAGCCGGCGTCGATCCCGCCATCATGGGAACCGGCCCCATTCCCGCTTCTCGCGCGGCGCTGAAGAAGGCCGGCTGGAACATCAGCGACCTCGACCTCATCGAGGCAAACGAGGCGTTCGCCGCCCAGGCCTGCGCCGTCAACAAGGATCTCGGCTGGGACACTGCCAAGGTCAACGTCAACGGCGGGGCGATCGCCATCGGCCATCCCATCGGCGCATCGGGTGGCCGCGTGCTGGTGACGCTGCTCTATGAGATGCAGAAGCGCAACGCCAAGAAGGGACTGGCAACTCTTTGCATCGGCGGCGGCATGGGCATTGCCATGTGCGTCGAGCGGTAGACGCAGGACAAACGGCAGAGAACGGAGGACAGATAAAGACGACGAACCAGACAAAAACAGCCTCGAACGGCTTGAATTATCCTCTGTCCTCTGTCGTCCGTCGTCTGTCATCGAGATAGGGAGGGAGTTTCATGTCACGCGTTGCGGTGGTGACGGGCGGAACGCGCGGAATCGGCGAAGCCATATCGAAGGCTCTCAAGGCGGCCGGCTACAAGGTTGCCGCGAACTACGGCGGCAACGATGAGGCGGCACAGAAGTTCAAGGCCGCTACGGGCATTCCCGTCTACAAGTGGGATGTCTCGTCCTTTGAGTCCTGCGCGGCCGGCGTGAAGTCGGTCGAGGCCGAAGTTGGTCCTGTTGAAGTGCTGGTGAACAATGCAGGCGTCACCCGCGACACCATGTTCCACCGCATGACGTGGGAGCAATGGTCAACGGTGGTCAACACCAATCTCAATTCGCTCTTCAACATGTGCCGCCCGGTGATCGAGGGAATGCGGGCGCGCAAGTTTGGGCGCATCGTCAATATTTCATCGATCAATGGCCAGAAGGGGCAGATGGGGCAGGCGAACTACTCCGCGGCAAAAGCGGGAGAAGCTCGGTTTCACCAAGGCGCTTGCCCAGGAAAGCGCCAAGAGCGGCATCACCGTCAATGCGATCTGTCCCGGCTATATCGCCACCGAGATGGTCAAGGCAGTGCCGAAGGACGTGCTGGAGAAGAATATTCTGCCGTACATTCCCCTCGGTCGCCTCGGCGAGCCGGAAGAGATTGCGCGCTGCGTCGTTTTTCTCGCCGCCGATGAGGCAGGCCTGATCACCGGCGCCACGCTCTCAGCCAATGGCGGCCAAGTCATGGTGTGACCGGACCGGCGCCCGGCCCTCGTGACCACGAGCATGAAGTGAGAACTGCCTAAACCAAGGAGAATTCCATGAGGAAGCTTTGGCTCGGTCTCGCCGGTATCGCAGCCGTAATGATGGCAGGCATGCCGGCAGGAGCGCAGCAGCAACAGCGACCCAACATCATCATGATCATGGGGGACGACATCGGCTGGTTCAATATCGGCGCCTACCACCAGGGCATGATGGCCAGCCGGACGCCGAACCTCGACAAATTGGCTGCGGAAGGCATGCGGTTCACCGACTACTATGCGGAAGCGAGCTGCACGGCTGGCCGTGCGAACTTCATCACCGGCGAGCTCCCGATCCGTACCGGACTGACGACCGTCGGCCAGGCAGGCTCCCCGATCGGCATGCCGGCTGAGGCGCCAACCATCGCCACGGCGCTTAAATCGATGGGCTACGCCACCGGCCAGTTCGGCAAGAATCACCTGGGCGATCTGAACCAGTTCCTGCCCACGCTGCACGGCTTCGACGAATTCTACGGGTACCTCTATCACCTCGACGCGATGGAGGACCCCTGCCATCCCAACTATCCGCAGAACCTCAAGTCCACGGTCGGCCCGCGCAACATGGTCCATAGCTTTGCGACCAATGTCGACGATCCTACGGTGCAACCGCGTTGGGGCAAGATCGGCAAGCAAAGGATTGAGGACGCGGGAGAGCTTTGTCCAAAGCGAATGGAGACGGTTGACGACGAAATCCTCAACAATGCATTCGCGTTCATCGACAAGGCTAAGCGTGAGAACAAATCGTTCTTTGTCTGGCTCAATCCAACGCGCATGCACGTGGTCACACATCTTTCCGAGAAGTACGAGAAGATGCGGACTCCGGAAAACGGCTGGACCATCTCCGAGGCGGGAATGGCGCAACTCGACGACATCGTCGGCGCGGTGATGCAAAAGGTGAAGGAGCTCGGCATCGATAACGACACCATCCTCGGCTTCACCACCGACAACGGGGCCGAGAACTTTACTTGGCCGGACGGCGGTCAAACCCCGTTCGCCGGGGCCAAGGGAACAGTGATGGAGGGCGGCTTCCGCGCGCCCATGATCCTGCGCTGGCCGGGCAAAGTTCCTGCCGGCAAGGTCGAAAACAGCGTCGTTTCCGGTCTCGACTGGTTCCCCACCCTCGTCGCGGCGGCTGGAAACCCCAACATCGCCGAAGAGCTCAAGAAGGGCAAGCAACTCGGGGACCGCAGTTACAAGGTCTATCTCGACGGCTACAACCAGACCGACCTGATTACCGGCAAGGGGCCATCGAAGCGCAATGAGATCTTCTATTTCGCCGAGACGACCCTCGGCGCGGTGCGTATCGGCGACTTCAAATACAGGTTCATTGACCAGCCGCAGGGCTGGCTCGGCGGCACGGTCAAGGTCGACTGGCCGATCCTCGTGAACCTGCGGCTCGATCCGTTTGAGCGCACGGGGCTGAGTGGATCGCTAGCGTTCTACAATTGGTTCGCCTACGAGTTCTGGCGTTTTGTCTTCGTCAAGCAGGAAGTGGCAAGATACGCGCAGACCTTCCTTGATTTCCCGCCGATGCAGCGGGGCGCGAGCTTCAATCTCGAAGCCCTGAAGGAGGAGCTTGAGAAGAAACTCGAAAGCCGGGCGGCGCAATAGTACTCACTTTCACTGAAAGCATGACTCGCATGTGTCGGCAGGCGCCGGCCTGCTCCCTTTCATTCCGAAGTTCGCGTCAGAGGAGGCCGCAAGCACTGGCGAACTTCGGAATCGGGACACTAGCCGCTGCGTGCCCACCCCGGTCGGGTTGGCAGCGCGCTTGATCGTTTTACATGGACCTCATGCGGCGCGTGGAAGAAGCGCTCGGGTTCTGTTGCGCCGGCGACAGCACGAACGTGACCCATGCGTTCCAGCCGTCAGGCCGACTCGCGTTGTCGAACTCTCTGTAGGCCTTGAAGTTCAGATAACCCTGCGTCGTACTGCTCAGGGGAATGATGAACCCGATCTGCGGCCCGACGCCGATCACGCGCGACTGGAAGCAGCCGACGCGATCGCCTGATCCGCTGTCGCAGCCGATCTCATTGTAGACGTAACCGACCAGTCCGATCTGAAACTGCTTGGTCAGAAACTGCGAGGCGCCCCAATCAAAATGCATGTCGACCCCATTCTGGTATTGGGTGGACTGATTGGTCATGTTGTAGGTGAAGCCGAGCACGCCGGAGAATTCCTGCCCGGTCTTCGGATTGAAATAGGTATAGCCGACGCCGCCGTCCACCGCGCCATGCCCGATGCCGATATTGGCTAGACGAGTTGAGTCGTATGCCCCGACCGGCACGTCTCCCGTAATGTAGGTCATGTAGTTGTTGACACCCGCGTTCCAGCGCACCGAAAACATCGGGAGCACGTCTCCGAATCCGGTCACCGAATCGCTGATGTTGTCTGTTCGCATGAATGGGATGCTGCCGAGCGGCGTTGTCAACGTGCCAGACAGCGTTCCCGCCAAGGAGGCGCTGGTGCGGCCATAGCTTACGACTGCGCCCACAGATGCTTGGCCGCCAAGAAACGGAGTGGCAAATACATATGTGGGAATCAGCAATCCGAGATCGCCGGTGGCATTGAGGTTCGCGGACAGGTTCGCTGACAGGCCTACGGGGACTTTCCCGATCTGGAACTCGCGCGCGAGCCCAACGTCGCCGCCGGCGGAGACGGTAGTGTGATAATAGATGCTCGTGAGCGACCATCCCGGCTGCTGAGGAGCCGCTGCGAGGCTCCCGAAGAAGCCGGGGACCCAGAAGCTTACGCCGCCTTCATCGGCGGCGGCGACCGTCGGTGCGCTGATGAGAGCGACGACAGCGAGAATAAAGTGCCTGAGTTGCGAACCTGACATGCCTGCCCCCCCAACCGTCTCTGACAACCGGAGATAAGTTTATGGTATGCGTAGGGCATGAGCCAACGATTGCACGGGAAGGTGCAAGATTATCATAGCGCGTGGCGCAACAGTCACTACCCCTATTGCTTGACCTGCAGTAGGCGACCTTGCCACGGTGATCTGTCTCAGGCACTGCCATGCCTTGCGATGGCTCGATGATTGGTGCCTCCGTACCGTTCCCTGAAACTTCGATTGAGGCTGGGCGCAGGCTGCCGGCCCATCTCGGGCAGCCAACAACGAGGAAATGAATCATGAATGTGGCCAGAGATATCTGGCTCGGTCTGCTCGCGTTGTTTGTCGCGATAGCGGTGACGAGCATGCCGGCAGCCGCGCAGCAACAACAGGCGAAGCCCAACATCCTCTTCATCATGGGCGACGACATCGGCTGGATGCAGCCGAGCATCTACCACCGCGGCCTGATGGTCGGGGAAACACCGAACATCGACCGCATCGGCAACGAAGGCGCGATGTTCATCGACTACTACGCCGAGGCAGAGTTGCACCGCCGGGCGCAATGCCTTCTTCACCGGCATGCATCCGCTGCGCACCGGCATGATCCCGCCGCAACTGCCCGGCAGCCCGTCCTATCTGCGGCCCGGCACGCCGGCGCTCGCCAAGTTCCTGCTCGATCTCGGCTACAACACCGGCGAGTTCGGCAAGAACCACCTGGGCGACCACACCGATGCCCTGCCGACCGCGCACGGCTTCCAGGAATACTGGGGCTACCTCTATCACCTCGACGCCATGCAGGGCGTGAGCTTCCCCGACATCAACAAGACCCCGACCCAGCAGACGGTCGCGCCGCCGTGCAAGAACACGCCGATCCCCGGCATCCCAGAAGTGCCCGGCGCGGTGGATCCCAAGACCACGATCTGCCTGACGCCCCCGCGCCCAGTGCTGTGGTGCAAGTCCTCCGACGGCACGGCGGAGAACCAGACCTGCCAGGACCAAGGACCGCTGACCTTGGAGCGCTCGAAGACGGTGGACGAGGAAATCTCGGCCAAGGTCATCGACTTCCTCGACCGCAACGATCCGCAGCAGACCAACAAGCCGTTCTTCGTCTGGTACAACCCGGCGCGCATGCACGTCACGACCGTGCTGTCGGACAAGTACATGGCCATGGTTGGCGAGCCCGGCGGCAAGGACTGGGGCGTCAACGAAGCCGGCATGAAGCAGATGGACGACAACATCGGCCTCGTCCTTCAGAAGCTCGAGGAAATGGGCCAGCTCGACAACACGATCGTCGTGTTCACGACCGACAACGGCGCCGAGACGTTCACCTTCCCGGACGGCGGCGTCACCCCGTTCAAGGGCTCAGAAGATGACCACCTGGGAAGGCGGCATGCGCGCTCCGGCGGTCATTCGCTGGCCGGGCGTCATCAGGCCCGGGCACCGTCAAGAACGACATCTTCGCGTCGCTCGACTGGCTGCCCACGTTTGTCGACATCGCCGGCGGCGCCAAGGGCGACGCGCTGAAGAAGCGGATCGAGGCCGGCCAATATCCCGGCATCGTCAAGACGACGCTCGACGGCGTCGACCAGACCGAGTACCTCGCGGGACGTTCGGAGAAGTCGGCGCGCGACACCTTCTTCTACTATTCCAGCAAGCACCCGTCGGCGGTGCGCTACAAGAATTGGAAGATGTATTTCGCGATCGCGCCCGAAACCGCGACGGGCTTCAACGTCCCGGGAGTCCAGACCCAGTTCGCAGCCGGCATGGTAAACCTCAAGCGCGATCCATTCGAGACGGGGATGGGTGAGTGGAAAAAGGCGGCTTTCTGGTTCAGCGGCGCGCTCGCCGGGCCGGTCACGGCGTACATATACGACTGGAACCTGCTGCCGATCGGCCAGGCGCTGTGGCTGAAGGAGCTGGAATCCTACAAGGAGTTCCCGCCCCTCCAGGATCCGGCGAGCTACAACCTGGATCAGGTCATGGAAGAGCTCAAGAAGGCACCGACGCACCCGAGCCAGTAGCTCGGATGTTTGCGGGTGATGCGGGCGCCCCACGGGGCGTCCGCAGACCATAAGCCGATCGAGCAACCACTTCGTCGGGGGATCAACGATGAACAGGAGCTGGAACATCCGACTTGCCCTGCTGGCGTTGCTCGCTTCCGCGTCGGTGGCGGTCGCACCCGCGTCGGCCCAGCAGCAAAAGCCGAACATCCTCGTGATCATGGGCGACGACATCGGCTACTGGAACATCAGCGCCTACAACCGCGGCATGATGGGCTACCGCACGCCCAATATCGACCGCATCGCCAACGAAGGCGCGATCCTGACCGACTATTACGGCCAGCAATCCTGCACCGCCGGCCGCGCCGCCTTCATCACCGGCCAGAGCCCGATGCGCACCGGGCTCCTGAAAGTTGGGCTGCCGGGAGCCAAGGAAGGACTGTCGGAGAAAGACCCGACGCTCGCCGAGCTGCTCAAGCCGCAGGGCTACATGACCGGACAATTCGGCAAGAACCATCTCGGCGACCGCAACGAGTTTTTGCCAACAGTGCACGGCTTCGACGAGTTCTTCGGCAATCTCTACCACTTGAACGCGGAGGACGAGCCCGAGCACCCGGACTACCCGAAGGGTGCGGAGTTCAGGCTGCGCTTTGGTCCGCGCGGCGTCCTACGCTGCACGGCGACCATCGCCGAGACGCCGGGCGAGGATCCGCGTTTCGGCAAGTGGGGCAAGCAGAGCTGCACCGATACCGGCGCTCTCACCAAGAAGCGCATGGAGACGGTGGACGCGGAGTTTCTCAACGCCACGCTCGACTTCATCGACCGCGCGAATAGAGACAAGAAGCCGTTCTTCGCCTGGTTCAATTCAAGCCGCATGCACATCTGGACAAGGCTCAAGCCCGAGGCGCAGGGCAAGACCGGGCTCGGCATCTATCCCGACGGGATGGTTGAGCATGACGGCCAGGTCGGCGAGCTCCTCAGGAAGCTCGACGATCTCGGCATCGCCAACAACACCATTGTGATCTATACGACCGACAACGGCGCCGAGACGTTCACCTGGCCGGACGGCGGCACCACGCCGTTCCGCGGCGAGAAGAACACCAACTGGGAGGGCAGCTATCGCGTGCCGGCGATTGTGCGCTGGCCCGGTCTGGCGGCGCCGCGCAGCGAGATCAATCAAATCTTCTCGGCGGAGGACTGGGTGCAGACGCTGATGGCGGCGGCCGGCGAGCCCGACATCGCCAGCAAGCTCTTGGCGGGTTACAGCGCCGGCGGCAAGACCTTCAAGGTGCACCTCGACGGCTACGACCAGCGCGACGTGCTCGCCGGCAAAGGCCCCGACAAGCGCCGCGAGTTCTTCTACTGGACCGACGACGGCAACTTCGCCGGCCTGCGCTACGACCAATACAAGGCGGTGTTCATGGAGCAGCCGGCACACGGGCTGGAGGTCTGGATGCAGCCGTTGATCCCGCTGCGCGCGCCGAAGCTGTTCAACCTGCGCTCCGATCCGTTCGAGCGCGCCGAGCACGAGGCGGGCGACTACGTCAAATGGTTCGTCGAGCACGTGTTCGTCATGGTTCCCGCGCAGGCGATCGTGGGTCGGCACCTAGTACCCACTTTTCTTCGCAGGTGAGTCATGATTCAAGATCGGGATGATTCCCGAAGCAAGAGAAGTTCGGCTCAAGCCGAAGATACGCAAGGTGCTTGAGGCGCTTTGCCGGGCACCGACGACGCCGCAGCGCGACGTGAGACGGGCGCGGATAGTGTTGCTGGCGGCTGAGGGCCGCAGCACGCGTTCGATTGCCGCGGAAGTGGGTGTTCAGCCGCGCATCGTCAGCAATTGGCGACGGCGCTTTGCCGATCACGGGCTTGGCGGCCTCACAGACCGCCCACGGGCGGGCAAGACGCCGCTCTACGGCAAAGGGACGAACAAGCGCATTCTGGCGCTTTTGGAGAAGCCGCCGCCTCAGGGCTATGCGCGATGGACGGGTCCGTTGCTCGCCGAGGCGTTGGGCGACGTTGACGTTCAGTATGTCTGGCGCTTCCTTCGCGAGCACAATATCGACCTTGCGGCCCGCAAGTCCTGGTGCGAGAGCAACGATCCCAAGTTCGCGGCGAAAGCCGCCGATGTCGTCGGTCTCTACGTCAATCCACCCGCCAAGGCGATTGTTCTCTGTGTCGATGAGAAGCCTTCGATCCAGGCATTGGAGCGGGCGCAAGGGTATTTGAAGCTGCCGAGCGGACGCGCCTTGACCGGGCAGAGCCATGACTACAAACGCCACGGCACCACGACGTTGTTCGCAGCGCTCGAAGTCGCTACCGGAAGGATCATTTCCGCGCATTCCAAGCGGCGCCGCCGGGTTGAGTTCCTCGGCTTCATGAACAGTGTCGTTGCCGCCTTCCCGGATCGCAAGCTCCACGTCATTCTCGACAATCTAAACACCCATAAGAAGAATGAGCGCTGGCTCAAGAAGCACCCAAACGTCCATTTCCATTTCACCCCAACGCGCTCGTCTTGGCTCAATCAAATCGAGACTTGGTTTTCCATCCTCCAGGGCCAGTCATTAGACGGGGCTTCCTTCACGACCGTCGAGCAGTTGCAGGAGCACATCGATGCTTTCATCACAGCATACAACGAGACAGCGGAGCCATTCGCCTGGACCAAAAAGAAGGTCTACCAGCGGCGGTTCAAAAATCGCCGTATCACCCAACTCTGATTCCGGGTACTAGCGACATTCCAGGAGTTTCCGCCGCGGCAGAAGCCAGGCAGCTTCTCGATCGATCAGGCCATGGAAAAGCTGATGAATCAAAAAAGCAGCAATTAGCTGCGGCGAGCACCATGAGCCGCAAGCAACGACCCAACTTAACCACGCCAGCCAAATCAAAACCCGGACCCAAAAGGGCAGCGGGGTTAGAACCGCCGGAAGGCGCTATTGCGAACTCTGACGATCGCAGCCTGCTGTCGAAACGCACGATCTGGGCCACGGCGGCGCTCGCATTGGTCATCGTCCTCGCAATCGGTCTCGGATTCCTCTTCGTGCATCGCGGCGGATGGATGGGAAGCTCGCCCGCCGCGTCGGTCGCCACCTTTGTGGGAAGCGAGACTTGCGCCGGCTGTCATCAAGGGCAGACACAGCTCTGGCAATCGTCCCAGCATAAGCTCGCCATGCAGCACGCCACCGGCAAAACGGTGCTCGGCGATTTCAACGATGCGAGCTTCGATTATTACGGCGTGCGCTCCCGCTTCTTCCGCAAGGACGGCAGGTTTTTCGTCGAGACCGATGGACCGGACGGGAAGCTCGCCACATTCGAAGTAAAATACACCTTCGGTGTCAACCCGCTGCAGCAATATCTGATCGAGTTTCCGGATGGCCGGCGCCAAGCACTGTCCATCGCCTGGGACAGCCGCGCGAAGGCGCAGGGCGGCCAGCGCTGGTTTCACCTTTATCCGAACGAGGAGATCAAGCACGACGATCCCCTGCACTGGACCAAGCTGAACCAGAACTGGAACTTCATGTGCGCCGAGTGTCATTCGACGGGCGTGCGCAAGAACTACGATGCAGCCGCCGACCACTTTGACACGAGCTTTGCGGAGATCAGCGTCGGCTGCGAGGCTTGTCACGGCCAGGGCTCGCGCCACGTCGCCTGGGCGCGCGACCGCAACGGCTGGTGGCCGTTGCGCAAGGACCCGGATCCGGCGAAGGGACTCATTGTCAAGTTCGACGAGCGCAAAGACATTGTCTGGCGGCACAATCCAACCACCGGCAATTCGCAGCGCAATTTCCCGCCGCCGCTGCTGCGCAAGGAGGTCGAGACCTGCGGTCTCTGCCACGCGCGCCGCGGCGAATTTTCCGAGGAGTGGATGCCGGGGCGGTCGCTGTCGGAGACTCACGTCGTGTCGCCGCTCGCGCGGGACCTTTATCACGCCGACGGACAGATGCGCGACGAGGTCTACAACTACGGCTCGTTCAAGCAGAGCAAGATGTTCGCAGCCGGCGTCACCTGCAGCGATTGCCACGAGCCGCACGCAGCCAGGCTGCGGTTAAGCGGCGACGGTGTTTGCCTGCAATGCCACTCCCCGGACAAATACGCCGCGGCAACGCATCACCATCACGCCGGCGCAAACCCGCCGCTCGCCTGCGCATCGTGTCATATGCCCGCCAGCACCTATATGGTCATCGACCGGCGGCATGATCACGGCTTCCGCATCCCGCGGCCGGACCTCTCGGTAAGGCTCGGCACGCCCAATACCTGCAACGACTGCCATGCCGACAAGTCGGCGCGGTGGGCGGCGGACACCATCGAAAGCTGGCACGGGCCGGACCGCAAGGGTTTCCAGAAATACGCGCAGGCATTCCACGCCGCATGGACGGACCAGACGGACGCCGAGGCGCTTCTCTCCGCGCTGGTGTCGGATCGCAACGCTCCGGCATTCGCTCGCGCTGGGGCTTTGACCGAGCTTGCCTCGCGGGCGCCGCCGGGGAGCATCAGTCTCGCGCGCAGCGCGCTTTCGGATCCCGATCCGATGGTGCGGATCGGCGCACTTGACGTGTTGGCCAACTTGCCGCCTGCGCAGCTCTGGCCGCTGGTCTCGCCGCTACTTTCGGATTCCAATCGGGGCGTGCGGCTGCGCGCAGTTGCGCTGCTCGCGGCGGTGCCGGCCGCAAACCAGCCCGCGGCCGACCGCGAACGCTTCGAGCATGCCGCCGATGAGCTCATCGCCGCCCAGCGCCTTAACGCCGATCGTCCCGAGGCGCGCGCGACGCTCGGCAATTTCTATGCGCGCCGCCGACGCACGAACGAGGCGGAGGCCGAATACAAGGCTGCGCTGCGGCTCAATCCGCAATTTGCGCCGGCCGCGATTAACCTCGCCGATCTCTACCGGCAGAATAACCGCGACGGCGAGGGACAAAACGTGTTGCGGGCGGCTCTCGCATCATCTCCGCGCGATGGGGCTCTGCATCACGCGCTCGGTCTCGCGCTCACGCGTCTCAAGCGACCCGATGATGCACTTGCCGAGCTGCAACGCGCCGTCGCGCTCGAGCCCGAGAGGGCGAGATACGCCTATGTTTATGCCGTCGCGCTCAATTCAGCCGGACGCGGCGATGAGGCCATGACCGTCCTGAAAGAGAGTCTGGCGCGTCATCCCGGCGATCGCGATACGTTGTCGGCGCTCGTCAGCTTCAGCCGCGATGCGCGCGATTTCCAGGCGGCACTCGGATTTGCGGAACGCCTCGCCGTCATTGCGCCCGGTGATATCAGTCTGCGTGCCCTCATCAACAATCTTCAACGTCAAATCAACAATCCGGACGCACGATAAGGCGACCCTTCTACGGCTCGTGCGCCAACTTGACTCGAATTTGTCCTGAGAGCTTGTTGGCTGACAAAGAGGCGGTGGCCGCGGCAAGCCACGTCAGATCACCGGTGACAACCGGACAGGCGTGAGGCTGACATGCAGGGGTTTTGCGATGGCAGATGTTGCGCCGCTGGAATTGGCTGCGAGACTCGCGCTTGCGCTCGGACTTGCTCTCTTCCTCGGCTTAGCTTTTGAAGAAGCTTACAAGCGCGACGAACGGTCCATCCCTGGCGGAGTACGAACATTTCCGATGTTCACGCTCGCCGGCGCGATGCTCTACTTGATCGAGCCGCGATACGCGCTCGCCTTCATCGCCGGCCTCGTAGCAACCGCGATCTGGCATCACGCCCATTTGCGTGCGGCGGCGGCTGGCGGGACAACAACCCTGATGATTCCCGTTTCCAACCTGGTGGCCTACCTCCTCGGACCGGTTGCTCTCACACAGCCGCCTTGGGTGGCCGTTTCCGCTTCGGTCGCGGCAGTGCTGCTTCTTGGCACGCGCGAAAAGCTGCACGAGCTCATCAAGATCGTTCCTCCAGATGAACTGCTGACGGCGGGAAAGTTTCTGATTCTGGTCGGGATCATCCTGCCCCTTGTTCCCAATCAGCCGGTGACGACGTTAACTCAGCTCACCCCGTATCACGTGTGGCTGGCGGTCGTAGCCATCTGCTCGCTGTCTTATGTGACTTATCTGTTGCGAATGTACGCGCCAGCGCGCAACGCGACGCTGCTGCCAGCGATTCTCGGCGGCATCTACTCGTCGACGGCAACAACAATCGTTCTGGCAAGACGACAAGGCGAAGCGACCGTTGCCCGCTCCGACCTTGCGGCCGGCATCGTGATCGCGACCGCGGTCATGTACGTCCGGCTCGGCGTCGTGATCGCCCTCTTCAACCCGCGTTTCGCCTTGGCTCTCCTGCCGGCACTGGGCGCTTTGTTTGCCTTTGGGGCTGGAACTCGCTGCCTACGAGTGGCGACGCAGCGTCATCGCAGCGTCAGACAGGAACCTGGAAATCCCGGTGGTCAATCCGTTGCAAATACCCACGGCGCTCGCCTTCGCTGTGATCTTTGTCGTCATCTCCGTGCTCACCGAATGGATCCGTACTTCCTTTGGCCAGACGGGCGTTCTGGTGTTGGCGGCCATGGTCGGAATAACCGACATCGATCCGTTCGTGGTCAATATCGCGCAAGGCGGAGTGTCGGGTCTTTCGGTGAGCGCGCTCTCCGCCGCCGTTCTGATCGCCGCATCGGCAAACAATATCGCCAAGGCCATCTATGCTCGCGGCTTTGCAGGCGCTCGATCCTCGCGCCGCCCCGTTGCAATGCTCGCGGTTTTGGCCGTTGCTGGATTCGCCGCCGCGGCGATCTACCTGTTCTGGCCGCCCGGGTAGGGAGGGGCCCCCCTTAAGCCCGCCGCCACATCAAGCCGCGGTCAGCTACGAAGCTATTCCGCGGCTTCCTGCAGCTCTTGAATCGAGGGGCAGGAGCACAAGAGATTGCGGTCGCCGTAGACGTTGTCGATCCGGTTCACCGGGCACCAGTACTTGTCCCTTTGCAGCGACTTGCAGCGGAAAGCAGGCTTGTGCGCGGCTGTATGGACGCTCCCATTTGTCGTCGGCCAGATCGAGCATGGTATGCGGCGCATTCCTGAGCACGTTATTGTCGCGCGCCGCCTCGCCCTTCTCGATGGCGCGCACTTCGCCGCGAATTGCAATCATGGCGTCGCAGAAGCGGTCGAGCTCGGCGAGCGATTCCGATTCCGTCGGCTCGATCATCAAGGTGCCAGGAACCGGAAAGCTCATGGTCGGCGCGTGAAAGCCGTAGTCGATGAGACGCTTGGCGATGTCCTCGACCGTGACGCCGGCCGCCTCCTTCAGCGGACGCATATCGATGATGCACTCGTGCGCGATCCTTCCGGCCTGGCCTTTGAAGAGAAGCGGGTAATGTCCGGCGAGGCGGCAGCGACATAGTTCGCGTTCAGGATTGCGGCCTTCGTCGCCGCAGTGAGGCCCTCGCCCCCCATCAGCATGATGTAGATCCAGGAGATCGAGAGGATCGAGGCGGAACCGAACGGCGCCGCTGAAACCGCGCCCACGCGCGGCTGATCTCCGGCTGATGATTGCTGCGCGGGATGCCGGGGCAGGAACGGGGCAAGATGCGCCTTGACGCCGATGGGTCCCATTCCGGGCCCCCCTCCCCCATGGGGAATGCAGAATGTCTTGTGCAGGTTGAGATGTCCGACGTCGGCGCCGTAATCCGCCGGTCGCGCCAGACCGACCTGCGCATTGAGATTGGCGCCGTCGAGATAAACCTGGCCGCCGAGCTCATGCACCATGTCGCAGATGCGGCGGATCTCCGTCTCGAACACGCCATGCGTCGAGGGATATGTGATCATGATGCAGGCGAGCTGCGCGGCGTGTTTCTCGGCCTGGCCTCGCAAATCCGCGAGATCAACGTTGCCTTGCGCGTCGCACTTCACCACGACCACGTTCATGCCGGCCATGTGGGCAGAAGCGGGATTGGTGCCATGCGCGGAGGCCGGGATGAGACAAACATTGCGATGCGCCTGGCCGCGGCTGCGATGATAAGTGCGGATGGCAAGGAGCCCGGCAAACTCGCCTTGCGCGCCTGAATTTGGCTGCAGCGAAACAACGTCGAACCCCGTGATGGCGCACAGCCTGGCGGAAAGTTCGGCGATCATTTCCGCATAACCTTGCGCCTGATCGGCGGGAGCGAAAGGATGGATGTCTGAGAGTTCCGGCCAGGTCAGTGGCATCATCTCGGTCGTGGCATTGAGCTTCATGGTGCACGAGCCAAGCGGGATCATGCTGCGGTCGAGCGCGAGATCGCGGTCGGCAAGCCGGCGCATGTAGCGTAGCATCTCGGTTTCCGAGCGATGGCGATGGAATACCGGGTGAGTGAGGAGACTGCCGGCACGCAAGAGTGAGGCGGGCAGAGCGTCGGCGCTCTCGCTCGCTCGTGCGGCATCCAACATCGCAGGTTGCGCGGACTTCCCATCACGCGATCCGAATGACCGCCAGAGCGCTTCGACGATCTCCGGTGTCGTCGTCTCGTCGCAGCTCATGCCCAGACGCTGCAAGCCGTCCTCTCCGGTGATGCTGCGCAGATTGACCCCGTTCGCCGCCGCTCGCCCAAGAATCTCCGGCGCGCGGTCGCCAGCTTCGACCGTGACGGTGTCGAAAAAATTTGCCGGCGCGACGTTCCACCCCAGCGCTTGCAGCCCGCAGGCGAGCGTCGCGGCACGACGGTGCACCGCGCGTGCGATCGTCTTGAGGCCTTCCGGGCCGTGATAGATCGCATACATCGACGCAATAACGGCAAGCAGCACCTGCGCGGTGCAGATGTTCGAGGTCGCCTTTTCCCGTCGAATGTGTTGCTCGCGGGTTTGCAGCGCCAAACGATACGCGGGCTGGCCGCGCGCATCGACCGACACCCCGACAATGCGTCCGGGCAGCGCGCGATAGTGCGCCTGCTTTGTCGCGATGTAGGCGGCGTGTGGTCCACCGAAGCCCATGGGAACGCCGAAGCGCTGCGTCGAGCCGATCGCGATATCGGCGCCGAGCGCGCCCGGCGGGGCGAGCAAAACAAGTGCAAGCGGATCAGCGGCCATGACCGCGAGGGCGCCGGCTGCGTGCAGCTCGGCGATGGAATGCCGAAAATCCCGGATTGCGCCGGAGCATCCGGGATATTGAAACAGCGCACCGAAGACCGCGGCGGGATCGAGATCGCAGCCGGGATCGCCGACAATGACGTTCCAGCCCAGTGGCTCCGCGCGCGTGCGCATCACCGCGATGGTTTGCGGGTGGCAGTCGCGATCGACAAAGAAAGCCGCGGGCTTCGCGCCGGCGATGCGACGAGCCATGGCCATCGCTTCCGCGGCGGCGGTTGCCTCGTCGAGGAGCGAGGCATTCGCGATCTCCAGACCTGTCAGATCGACAACCATGGTCTGATAATTCAGCAACGCCTCCAGCCGGCCTTGGCTGATCTCGGACTGATAAGGCGTATAGGCCGTGTACCAGGCGGGATTTTCGAGGATGTTGCGCTGGATCACCGTGGGCAGGATGGTGCCGTAATAGCCCTGGCCGATCATCGACGTCAGTATCTTGTTCTTGGAAGCGACGCGGCGCATCTTTTGCAGCACCGCGGCTTCCGACGCCGCCGGCTCGAGATCAAGCGGTGAACGTTGCCGAATGCTGCCCGGGACTGTTTGCTCGATCAACTCGTCGACGCTCGCCACGCCGATGACATCGAGCATTTTCGGCAGGTCCACGGCCGCGGGCCCGATATGGCGGCGCACAAATTCGGTGCGAGCGAGCGCATCGACAAAGCTGGAATTCGACGTCATCGTGGCCTCAATTCCTCATCCTCGTCATGCCCGCGAATGCGGGCATCCAGTAATCATTGTCCTGGGAAGCTACCCGACGCTCCCGGCTACTGGATCGTCCGCTTTCGCGGACGATGACACCCTTTGGTGTCCACCTTAATGTCTCCAAAACGTCACCTGACCAGATCCCGATAAGCCACCTCATCCATGAGGCCTTCGAGCTCGGAAGCATTCGCGATTCGAATCTTGAAGAACCATCCCTTGCCCATGGCATCCGAGTTCACGAGCTGCGGTTCCTGAACAATGGCTTCGTTCACTTGCGTAATCTCGCCGCTCAGCGGCGCGTAAACATCAGACGCTGCCTTGACCGATTCGACGACCGCGGCCGCCTCCCCTTTCGCGAGCGTCCGCCCAGCCGCCGGCAGCTCGACAAAGACGAGGTCACCGAGCTGACCCTGAGCGTAATCCGTGATCCCGACGGTGGCGGTGTCGCCTTCTACACGCAACCACTCGTGATCCTTGGTGAATTTCAGCATGGCTTTCTGACTCGCCCCTACGCTAGTCGTTTTGCTTCGCTCGTGTGGCGCGTTTGTAGTTCAAGGGCACGAACGGCAACTCGCTCACTTCAACAGGCACTCGCCTGCTGCGCACATCGGCAAATAAAACGGTGCCGGGTCTGGCGGCTTCGCTTGCCACATAGCCCATGGCGACCGGCGCATTCACGGTGGGACCGAAACCGCCCGAGGTGACTTCGCCGGCCGGGGTCTTCGCTGCTTGGCTGTCAAAGATGCTGCTGCCGGCGCGGACGGGCGTACGTTCCCGCGAACGAAGCCCGACGCGGCGGCGCACCGTACCCGCGGCAAGTTGCGCAAGAATCACCTCAGCGCCGGGAAACGCGCCCGCGCGCACGCCGCCGCTGCGACGCGCCTTTGGGATGGCCCAGTCGAGGCTCGCCTCCACCGGCGTGGTGCTGGCATCGATATCGCTCCCGTAGAGGCACAAGCCCGCCTCCAGTCGCAAACTGTCACGGGCGCCCAGCCCGATCGGGGCAACGTTCGGATCTGAGAGAAGCTTGCGAGCAAGCAATTGCGCTTTCTCGGCAGGCACGCTGATCTCAAACCCGTCCTCTCCGGTATAACCAGACCGGGAGACGAAGCATTCGGAATCGAGGATCGTGAGCGTGCGCACGTCCATGAAGCGCATGGAAGCGACGGCGGGAGCCAATCGCGCCAGCAACGTCTCCGCCACTGGTCCTTGCAGCGCAAGCAGCGCGCGATCATCCAGAGGCTTGATGATGCAATCCCTTAAAATCGCTGCGCGTAGATGCGCCTCGTCTGCATCCTTACGGTTTGCATTGACGACCAGGGTGAAGTGATCACCGCGATTACCGATCATCAGGTCATCCAGAATACCGCCGGCGGAGTTGGTGAGCAGCGCATAGCGCTGGCGGCCTTCGGCTAGGGCCGCCACATCAACCGGCGCCAAGCTCTCCAGCGCCCGCGCAGCGTCCTCCATGCTTCCGGTGCGTGGGAAAATCGCGAGCTGGCCCATATGCGAGACATCAAAGAGACCCGCTGCCGCGCGCGTATGGAGGTGCTCGCGCAGGATGCCGCTCGCAAAATTCATCGGCATCTCGTAGCCGGCAAATGCCACGAAGCGTGCGCCAAGCTCCGCGTGCAGCTCGTGCAGCGGCGTGCGCTTCAATGTGGGGCTGGTGCCTGGCTGAGCCTGAACCGACATGGCAGCACCTTCTCATGCGGCTGAACGAGCCGATGCGCGAAAGGTGCCCCCTCTGTCGGTTTGCCTGAGAACGTTATCCCGTCGGCGGGCGCGTCAAACGCCACTTTCCAGAGTTGTGTCTGCCATCACTTGGTCCATGTGCCTGAGAGTTTCCGGGGCGGTTGCTCCTTCGGCGCCGGCATAAGCCGATCTCTCCCGCAGCGACAGCAAGCGGAGTCTAGGCGACAGCGGCGCGAATTGCCAGACCTTCTCAGTGCCCGATGTCAACTCCCCCACAAGTCGCGGAACTCGGTCGCGACGACCTGATCGTAAGACACGGCGCCCTCCAGGAGACCGATGGCCTGCGCGAAGCGGTTGAGGCCGTCGACCGCTGCTGGCGTGATGGCCGGATCGTAGAAAGGCAGGTCGCGCTCGACCACGGCCGCAATCAATTCGGCCTCGGCCGGCGGAAAGAGAGCGCGCCCGACCTTGGTGGCAAGGCTCACGTCGGCCTTCAACGCGCGCTGAACCTGCACAATGGCGCGCACGGCCGCCGCCGCCATGTCTCGATCGCGCGCGATCGCCTGGTCGCTCGTCGCGAGAACCGGCATGGTATAATGGAACGCGGCTGCCGGCCCGAGCCCGCGGCGCACGTCGAGGATGATCCTGCCGACGCCGCGGCGCACGGCATTCTCGGCACCCATTGCGTTTGCCCAGAAACCGTCGAGCTTTCCTTCCTCCAGCGCCTGCGCAGCGGCGACGCCGAATGACACACCCGGCGCGTTCGTGCCAGGGACACCGACAATGCGCACGCCGTCGCGGTCGAGATCGACCCCGGCATCGATCAGCAGCCGCTTGAGCCCTTCGTTGACGAGCGGCGCCGCGCCGATGCGCCGGCCCTTGACCGCGTCGACGTCGCCCGGCGTCGCGCCAAGATCCGAGCGCATCACCAGCAGCCAGTACATTCCCTGCGCCAATGCGGCGAGGAGCTTTGCCCCTCGCCATTGTGGGAAGGCGAGAAAGACGGCATGCGCCGGACCGGCGACGAAATCGACGTGACCGTCGCGCAGCGCCTCGTACGCCTTGAAGTTGGGAAAGATCAGCTGGTGCTCGACCTCGAGCCCTTCGGCCGCGAAGAAACCAAGCTCAACGGCTGCGATCGCCGGAAAATACGAGTTCGACACCAAATCCGGCACCGCGATGCGCGCAACGGTCATGCTGGCGAGCAGCCGTGAACGTCCCACCCGTAGGGGCGGGTTTGAAACCGCCCCTACATCTCATACGCGAGAGCGCCGCCCGAAAGGCGGGACGTCGCCGCATGGTGTGCGCATCACTGCCCGACGAAGCCCGGTGCATAGACGTCGTTCACATGGACCGGCGTCTTGAGCTTGAAGACGCTGTTGACCACCTCGATGGTTTCCTCGATGCGGGCAGGATCGATGACACCGAGCTCGCGCCCGCTGACCTGGGCAAGCTCGGCCACGGCCTCGGTTTCACCCTTGGCCACCGCGACCTCAATCGCCGGATGATATTTGTTCATGATCCTGCCGGCAGCTTCCGGATCGGCAAAGGCATCCTTCATGCCGCGGACGGTTGCCGCCACGAAGCGCCGAACGAGGTCGGGCTTCGTCGCGATGGTCGCGTCGGTTGCGATGATGCCGTTGCCGTAGAAACTTACGCCGGCGTCGGCAAAGGCGAAGCGCACGAGCTTGGCGGGGGCGGCCTGCATGCGCAGGAGCGGCTCGCCCACGGTGAACTGGCCGACGCAGGGAACCCGGTTGCTGGCGAGGAGCCCGGGCAATGCGTCGCTGCCGGCCACGATCCACTTCACCTTGCTCGCGTCGAAGCCGGCGGTCTTGGCGTAGACGGGAAACATGTCGACGGTGGCGCCGCCCGCGGGGTTGGCGATCGACGCGCCTTCGAGATCCTTGGGCCGCTTGAGGCCTGAATCGTCGCGGCAGAAAATGGCCTGCGGCGGCTTGGCGTAGACGATGGCGACAAGCTTGACCGGAATTTGATCGTTGCCGCGCGCGAGCACGAGCGAGCCTGCATCGGCAAAGCCCACGATTGCATTGTTGGCGCCCACCTGGCGGATGGCGTCAACCGAGCCCTGGCCGCGGACGACCTTCACGTCGAGGCCAGCGTCCCTGTAATAGCCTTTCTCGATGGCGACGAAGAAATAGGCGTGACGGCCGTTGTAGCCAAAATCGGTGATGAGCGTCACGTTTTCGAGCGCTTGCGCGGGTTCGCGCGCGAAGAGGACGACGAGAAACGCTAACCAGACAGAGATGATCGCGCGCAATCCACTGCGTCTTTTGCAACTCTCCGACATCGCAACACTCGTGCTCTGTTGTGCGAAGGCGAGTATACAAACCTCCGCAGCTTTTGTAGATTGGATCGAGTTCTCCAAAAGGGCGTTTACGCCCGTCTTCGCGGGCGATGACGAGACCCAACAATTCTTTCGGTTTCGCGAGCGTTGGGGCTCGCAAGCTCGACCCAACCTACGACCGAATCAACTTGAGTCGCGTGCTCATGTCCAGTGCAGAATTTAACCTCAGGAATTGGCAAACGAATGACTTGCAATCCGGTGCGTGGGACCGGTCGGATCCGCACGCGGCGCGACGCGCCATCCGCTCCGGAGGCTATGCCGGATACACTGCCGGAATCGCGCCGGGTTGCGTGCAGGCCAATGTGTGCATCCTGCCCCGGACCTTTGCCGAGGACTTTCTGCTCTACTGTCAGCGCAACCCGAAGCCGTGTCCGTTGCTGGCGCGCTCGCAGACCGGCGATCCGCGGCTGCCGATGCTGGCGGATGATCTCGACATCCGCACCGACATTCCGCGCTATCACGTGTTCCGCGACGGCGAATTCGTCGAAGAGATGAGCGACATCATGCCGCTCTGGCGCGACGATCTTGTCACGTTCGCGCTGGGCTGCTCGTTCTCGTTCGAGGAGGCGCTGTTGCAAGCCGGCCTACGCTTGAGATTCCTCGAGCGCAACAATGTGGCGGCTGTCTACGTGACCAATATCGAGACAATTCCCGCAGGGCCGTTCAAAGGACCGCTGATGGTGACCATGCGCGCGTTCAAGCCCGCCGACGCCATTCGCGCGGTTCAGATCACATCGCGCTTTCCCAATGTGCACGGCGCTCCCGTGCACCTCGGAGATCCCCGGTGCATCGGCGTCGACCTGAGCCGGCGCTACCAGGACGTCGGCGATCCCGAAGTTGCCGGCGACGAACTGCCGGTGTTCTGGGCCTGCGGGCTGACTCCGCAATTGGCGGTCCGCAATGCAAAGCCGCCGTTGTGCATCACCCACGCGCCATCCTCGATGCTGATCACGGATTTGCGGAACGCTTCGCTTGCCCTTCTGTAACCTCACGCCACGCGATTTCGAGCTGCCGGGCCGCTCCGAAGCGTTCGCAACCGAGGCCATGGCCTCGACCTCGCACCCGCTCGCGACGCTCACTGCGCTCGACATCCTCCGCCGCGGCGGCAACGCGGTGGACGCTGCGGTTGCCGCGGTCGCGCTGCTCGGCGTCATCGAGCCGACGCAGAGCGGCATCGGCGGCGACTGCTTTGCGCTCCTGGTGCGCAACGGCGAGGGCGAGGTGATTGCGCTGAACGGCTCGGGCTGGGCGCCCGCCGGCGCGACTCTCGATCGCTATCGCCGCCTCGGCATGACGGCGATCCCCGTGGCGAGCGCCGACGCGGTGACGGTACCCGGCGCGGTCGCCGCCTGGGCAAAGCTCATCGGCGATCACGGGAGCATGGCTTTCGCGGAGTTGCTTGCGCCCGCCATCCGCGCCGCCGAGCACGGTGTCCCCGTCACCGAACGCATCGCGCGCGACTGGGCAAAGCAGGCGGAGAAACTGCGTGCGAATGCGGTGGCAGCGGCGGTTTTCCTTCCAGACGGCAGACCGCCGCGACCGGGCGAAGTTCATCGCCAGCCAGCGCTGGCGGCGGCGCTGCGCGCCATCGCGGAAGATGGGCCGACGGCCTTCTATGAGGGGTGGATCGCACGCGACATGGTGGAGACGCTGCGCGGCCTCGGCGGCTGTCACACCATTGAGGATTTTTCCTCCTACACGCCGGAATACGTGACGCCGGTGCACACCTCCTATCGCGGCTTCGAAATTTGGGAGTGTCCGCCCAATGGCCAGGGTCTCGTTCCGCTCGCCATGCTTAACGCACTGTCCGGCTTCGACGCTGCGCGCTGGACACCGCTTGCAGCCGAGCGGGTGCATGCGGTCGTCGAGATCGGGCGGCAGGCTTACGCCGACCGCGATTGTCTCTTCGGCGATCCGCGTACCGGAGCGATCGCCTTGGATGCACTTCTGTCGGAGCGGCGCGCGGCGCAAATGCGCGCGCGCGTGTCGTTCACCCGGCGCGTGAACGCGGAGGCGCCTGTTCCAGTACCCGAGCACAGCGACACGACCTTCGTCGCCGTCGTCGACTCCCAGCGCAACACGGTCGCGCTCATCAATTCGATCTTCGATGATTTCGGTACCGGCATCGTCAGCCCTGCATCAGGCGTCATCTTCCACAACCGCGGGCAAGGCTTCGTTCTGGAGCCGGGCCATCCTAATGCGATTGCGGGGCGGAAACGGCCGCTGCACACCATCATCCCCGCGATGCTGACCAGGCAAGGCAAGGCGGTGATGCCGTTCGGGGTCACGGGTGGGCATTTCCAGCCGTTCGGCCAGGTGCAGGTTCTCACCAACATTCTCGACTACGGCATGGGAGTGCAGGCCGCAATCGATGCGCCGCGTTTCTTTGCCAAGCGCAATGCCATCGACGCTGACGTGATCGAAGTCGAAGGCGCCGTTCCCGGCGATACCATCGCCGGCCTTGCACGCCTTGGGCATAGGGTGATGCGGGCGGAGAATCCCCTGGGCACCGCGCAGGCGATCTGGATCGACTGGGAGAGCGGCATTCTGCGCGGCGGCGCCGACGGCCGCCGCGACGGATTGGCTTTGGGCTGGTGAGGTCGACCATGCTCCAATCCACCGGCTTGCGGCTGTTCGCAAACCCGCGCGTCGCGCGCACGCAGCCGTATCGCGGCGACGGCCGTGAGCAAATTCTTAGCTTGGCCGCTTTGGCCGACGCCAAACGCGAGATCACGTCGTGGCCGGGCTATCGGCCGACGCCGCTGCGGCGGCTTGCAAAGCTCGCGGCGGCAGCAGGCCTCGGCGAGATCATTTACAAGGACGAGAGCGACCGCTTCGGCATCGGCAGCTTCAAGGCGCTGGGCGGTGCCTACGCCGTGCTGCGGCTCCTTCAGCGACATGGCGGATTGACTTCCGGCGTGACGGTCACCTGCGCAACCGATGGCAACCATGGCCGCTCCGTCGCCTGGGGCGCACGCACGTTTGGCTGCAAGTGCGTGATCTATGTGCCTGATGTGGTAAGCGAGGGCCGATGCCGCGCGATAGAGGCGTACGGTGCACAGGTGCGGCGGCTCCCGGGCACTTTCGACGATGCCGTGCGCAAGGCTGCCGACGAGGCGGAGGTGCAAGGCTGGCATGTCATCTCCGATACGGGAGGCGAGGACGGCCCCGAGGCGCCGCGGGACGTGATGCAAGGATATGCGCTGTTGATCGACGAAGCGTGCGTGCAATATGCCGGCGCCTTCTCGCACGTGTTCGTGCAGGGTGGGGTCGGCGGCGTGGCCGCCGCCACCTGCGGGTATCTTTGGGAGCGATATGGCGCTGAGCGACCAAGCTTCGTCGTGGTCGAGCCGGACAAAGCCGACTGCCTTTTTCGCAGCGCCATGGCGGGCGCGCCCACGCCTGCGGAGGGTCCGCTCGACACCGTCATGGGCGGGCTTGCCTGTGGCGAGCCTTCTCTGCTCGCGTGGCGAATTCTTGAGTGCGGCGTGGATGCGTTTGCCACCATCGACGATGATGCCGCAATCGAATGCATGCGGCTTCTCGCCGAAGGTCGTTGCGGCGATGAACGGCTTGTCGCGGGGGAATCCGGCGTGGCGGGCCTGGCCGCGCTGCTGTTGGCATGCGCTGATGGCAATGCGCGTCGCGTTCTCAGCCTGGGGCCGGACAGCCGCGTGCTGGTGATCGGAACCGAAGGCGCCACCGATCCTGAAACATACCGCGCCATCGTCGGCCGCACGCCCGAAGCCGTCATGCGCGCTCCTCTCCCCGTCATGGCCGGACTTGTTCCGGCCATCCACGAGTTGTTTGAAGCAAGCAAAAACGTGGATGGCCGTGACAAGCACGGCCATGACGACTACACAGTTTTGGTCATGGCGAGCAGCTTAGCCACCACCATTTGCGCGGAGATCGATGCGGCGCGCGAAGAATTGGTCGCGCTGTGCGGCCGCCTGGTCGCGGCAGAGAGCGTCAATCCTCCCGGACGCACCGCCGAGGTCGCGGCAATGGTGCGCGACTATCTCGCCGACAACGGCATCGCGAGCGAAACCGTGAAGGTGGACGATGACGCGCCGAATGTCGTCGCCGGAATTAGCGGCGCAGCCGGCGGGCGCCATGTCGTCTTCAACGCCCACATGGACACCATGGAAGCCGGCGACGAGAGCGCCTGGAGCGTCCCAGTGATGCAGGTAACGCCCCGCGACGGACGGCTGTACGGCCTTGGGCTCGGCAACATGAAAGGCGCGCTCGCCGCCATGTGTCTCGCGAGCGCGGTGCTCTACCGCCATCGCGCGGCGTGGAACGGCCGGCTGACCATGACCGCGGTTTCTGATGAGGTCATGTTCGGCAATCGCGGGACCGTTTTGCTCCTGCGCGAGCGGCCCGATCTTGCCGGCGATTTTCTCATCAGCGGTGAAGGACCCGGCTACATGGGCGTGGCGGCGGCGGAGAAGGGCCTCCTCTGGCTCGACATCGAGGCACGCGCGGCTGGCGGGCACGCCTCGCGCGCGCTGCGCGGCGAGACGGCGGTCATGCGGCTCGTAGCCTTGCTCGGGCGCCTCGACGCGATGAATGAAAAATACGCGAGCCTGCCGCGCGAGCTTGCCGGCATAAGCGGCGGCGAAGGCAATCTTGGGCTGCGGCTCTCGCTCAATGCGGGCACCATTGCGGCGGGCACGGTGCGAAGCCAGATCGCGACGCGCGCGCGCGCGCAAGTCGATATCCGTCTGCCGCCGGGCATCACCGCACAAGCCTGCGAGCAGATGATCCGCGCCGAGGCGGGCGAGAGCATCGCCATCGAGAGGGTCAAAGCCTGGGACGCCAACTGGACCGCCCTCGACAATCCGCTCGTGATCGCGGTTGCCGCCGCGGCGGAAGAGGTGCGCGGCAAGCCGCCTTCTTACGTCGTGCGCCTCCCCGGCAGCGACGCGCGGCGCTGGCGCGACCTCGGCGTCCCGGCGGTTTGCTATGGGCCGCAGCCGGCGCTCTCGGCCGGCATCGACGATTACGTCAACGAGCAGGATGTCGTCGATTGCGCCAAGATTTACGCCCGCACCAGCCTCGCGCTGTGGGCGGTCTCCTGATCAGATGCCGATATACGCCTCTCGGATCTGAGGGTCATCGGCAAGTGCGTGCGCTTCCCCGCTCATCGCCACGCGGCCCTTTTCGATAACGCAGGCATGATGCGCCAGCTCGAGCGCGGTGACCACGTCCTGCTCCACCAACAGGATGGTCATTCCCGTCTTATTGATCTCACGCAACGCTTCGCTGATGCGTTCCACGGCCTGTGGCGCCAGGCCAAGTGAGAGCTCATCAATCATGAGAAGCTTCGGACGCGACATGATCCCCCGTCCGACAGCGCACATCTGCTGCTCGCCGCCCGAGAGGGTGGTTGCATCCTGGGATCTGCGCTCACGCAGAACCGGAAACACGCCGTAGACGAAATCGAGGTCGGCCATGATGGCGTCGCGGTCGCGCCGGAGATAAGCCCCAAGCAGCAGATTGTCGCGCACGCTCAGGCCGCGAAAAAGTCTGCGGCCCTCCGGCACATGCGCGATGCCCTTGCTCAGGATAGCGTCGGGCTCGTCGCTCACGATTTCCTTCCCGGCGTAGACGATCGATCCGGAGACCGCCCGTACCAGGCCTGAAATCGTGCGCAACAGTGTCGTCTTCCCGGCGCCGTTGGAGCCCACGATGGAGAAGATCTCGCCGGTTTCGACGGCGAGATCCACACCCCATAGCACCTGGACGTCGCCATAGCCCGCCTGCAGTCCGAGAATGGTCAGCAAAGGATCAGGCATTGAATGCGATCTTGCGCTGACGCTCGGCGAACTTGGTCCCGAGATAGGCGCGAATGACGCGTTCATCGGATGCAACCAGGTCAGGTTTGCCTTCGCTGATCAGGGCGCCATGGTGAAGCACGAGAATGCGGTTGGACAGGGAGAACACCACTTTCATCAGATGCTCGATGATCAGAATGGTGATCCCCCGTGACGAAATGCGCCGGATCAGGTCGAGTGCCGCATCGATCTCGGCTGAGCTCAGGCCCGCATTCACCTCGTCGAGCAGGAGAACGCGTGGGTTCATTGCGATGCTCTTCGCAAGCTCGAGGCGCTTGCGGTTGGGCAATGCCAGCGCGCTAGCCGGAAGCTCGGCGAAGTCGCCGAGACCGACAAAGGCAAGGTGTGTTCGCGCCTGCTCCTTGGCATCCGGGATTGACGGGGCGTCGCCGGCGAAGAACGCCGCCGCCGCAACATTCTCGATCACGGTCATCTCCGGGAACGGCTGGACAATCTGGAACGTCCGGGCGATCCCGCGCCGCGAGGCTTGAAAGGGCCGCTGGGCGGTGACGTCCCGGCCATCGAAGCGCACGCGTCCGGCAGTTGGCCGCAAGACCCCGGTCATCAGGTTGACGAGCGTTGTCTTGCCGGCGCCATTGGGACCGATCAAGCCGACGATCTCGCCGGGCCATAATTTCAGGCTCACGTCGTCAACGGCGCGAACGCCGCCAAACGCGCACGAAAGCCTCTCGGCCTCGAGGATCGGCGCGCCGGTCACGCCGCGACCTTTTCGCCGCGTATCCTGCGCAGGCGGCCCAGGATCCTCGCGAACGGAATCCGAACCAGGCCGCCGGGCAAGCAGAAAACCAGGAGGACGATGACAAGGCCAAGCACGCCGCTGTGGATTTCAAGAAAGCTCGACCAGATACGCTCCTCAAGGAACTGAAACGCTACGACCCCGATGATCGGACCAAACAATGTTCCGGCCCCACCAAGCAACACCATGACTGGGATCTTGATGGTCATCAGAATCTGGAAAGAATCGCTGGGATCGATATAGGACACCCATGACGCATAGATCGCGCCGCCGGCGCCGACGAATGTGGCCGAGAGCACGAATGCAATGTTCTTCAGGCGATCAACGTTGATCCCCAGCATGTTGGCGGCGCTCTCGTTCTGACGAATGCAACGCAGGCCGAATCCAAGCCACGAACGATCGACCCAGACCGCCGTTGCGAACGTCGTCAAGGCAAGCAAGAGCATGGCGTAGAGAAAAATCCGACTGGCGAAGTCGGGCCCTCCCTGCAGGATCGGCACATTGAGTCCGGTGCCGCCGCCGGTCAGCCCATGCCAGCTGGAGGCGCCAAGCCTCAGAATTTCGACGACCGCCAAGGAGCCGACGGCAAAGTAGTGGCCGCGCAGACGCAGGATCGCAACGCCGAGGCCCGCTGCGCAGAGTGCGGCGAAACCCGCAGCGGAGAACCACGCTGCAAGCATCCAGGCCCCCCGTGTCTGCAGAATCGCTCCGGTATAGGCGCCTAGTCCGAAGAATGCAGCCGTTGCGAAGGACGGATATCCGGCATAGCCGCCGATGAAGTTCCAGGACAGCGCCATGGTGAGATAAAGACATGTCGTTGTCGTCACCCGGACCAGATAATTTCCTCCGAGCCAGGGAGTGAGCGCGAGAATCGCAGCGCCGACGCCGACGAGGACGACGCCGATGCCATCGCGGCGGGTCGCGAAGCGTTCCATCATTCAAATCCCGCGCGTCCAACCAGTCCGGTAGGCCGAAAGAGAAGAACGAGCAGCATTCCGGCGAAGACGATGATGGCCGCATTCTGCGGTCCGAGCCAAACGCCGAGGATGCTCTCACTGATCCCCAGGAGAATTCCGCCCGCGAGCGCGCCCGGCACGGTGCCAAGACCGCCGACCACGCACACGACGAAGGATTTTTCCAGCAGAGACTCGGCCAAGCCGGGCGAGAATGGAAACACTACCGCGACCAGGCAGCCCGCCGCGCCGGCCATCAGCGCGCCGATTCCGAACGTCGTGGCATACACATTGCGCGCCCTGATTCCCATCAACAGGGCGGCCTCGCGGTCCATACGGACCGCCACGATGGCGCGGCCGAGGCGTGAGGCGCGCATCACCATGTAAAGCAGCCCCGTGAGCAGGAACGCAAGCACCATCGCGGCGATCCGGTCGATGGGCAGGATTACGTCACCAAACTCAACCTGGCCGAGATTGAGCAGGATACGGCGCGGCGTGGCGGTGAAGCCGAGAACCAAAGCGTTGTAAAGCAAGAGATCCAGACCGAAGGTAAGCACCAAGGTAATGAGCACAGGCGCGGCCATCACTGGATTGATGACATAGCGCTGCAGCAGATAACCGAGCGCGAACAGAATCAGCGCCACGACCGGCATTGCCAGAAAGGGATGCAGTCCGAGGCTGGCAAAGGCCCAATAAGCGAGATAGGCGCCGAGGACGATCAACGAGCCATGCAGCAAGTTGATGACGTTGAGCACGCCCCATACCAGTGAGAAGCCGACGGCCACGCAGGCGTAAAGCCCGCCGAGGACGAGACCGTTGAGCACGACTTGCGCATCGATCATCGGCCGCGAGCGTCCGGTTTTCGCCAGCCGCTTGGTTTTCGAGCTACCGGCGCGCTTGCGTCAAGACGCCTTCAACTTTGCCGCCTGTGGCACGTCGGGATCGCGATAACGAGCCCAACTCTGGCGCAGAAACGCCATGCATTCCGGATCGAGATCGGTCCTCGGCATGGGCTCCGCATCCCAGTGCCCGAATGCATCGGTGCCCCGCACCAACGTGGCCGTCCGGCGGCCGATGGTCGATCGCACATGGGTTGGCATATAGAAGAAGGCGATGCCAACCCGCCGGCGCGCGGACGGATTGGGCATCGACCCATGGATCGTGCGCTCGTGATGCATTGAGAACTGTCCCGCGCGCACCGGCATGTAAACGGCGTTGCGATCGTCCAGGCCGCGGACGGTTTGACCACGCCCCAGCAGGTTTTGCGGGTCGTAGGTCTCTTCGTGCACCGCGTCGGGTCCGCGGTGCGAACCCGGGATGACGCGCATGCATCCATTTTCCGTGTCCGCATCCGTCAGGCCCACCCAGCACGTCACTTCCTCCTGCGGATCGAGGCCGTAGTACGCCGCATCCTGATGCCACGACACGAACCGGCTGTCCCGCGCCTTCTTGGAGAACATTGATGCGCCGAACAGCAGGATATTCGGCCCGACGATGGACTCGACCGCATCAAGGATGTTCGTATTGCGCGCCAGCGCAACGATCCAGGGCGCGGCTACATGGGCTTTGATCTTGAGCTGCTTCTGGGATTCTTCACCGAGGATCGCGTCGTAGCTGTCGATCTTCGCCACGCAGGTCGCAGCCTCCTCGCCGCTGATTGCATTGAAAGGGAAAGCATAACCCTCCCGGCGGAAATGCTCGACCTGCGATTCACTGAGACTTCCGGCCATGTTGACCTCCTCTGCTCCCTCGCTTCGCGTTCCTGTCAATTCAGCCGCATCGCCGTGGTGCTGAGCTCGTTGGGATAGATCAAAACCGGCTTGCCGCTCTGAATTTGAATGAGAGGCAACGCGCGTGAAGCATTCATGCCATCCTCCCGGAACTTTATGGGACCGAAGAAAGTCATCACGTCGAGCTCGGTCAAGGCCTTGCGCACGGACGCACGATCAAGCGAGCCGGCCTTCTCGATTGCTTTCTGCAGGACGACCAAAGCGGCCGCGGACGAAGCATGGACGTAATCCGGCTCAGTTCCCCCGGACGCCTTGATGACATCGTCGTAGAACTCCTTTGTCGTTCCGAAAACATCGTCGCCCTTGAACGGCGTCGCCCAGTGCCACCACGTCGCGCTCGTCACGTTCTCCGCCAATGGTCCAAGCGCATCGATAAACTCCTTGTACACGGGCCCCGTGATCATGGTCACGATCGGCGCTGTCAGCCCGAGATCCGCCATCTGCTTGCGCGCTAGAATAAGATCCTGCGAATAGCCGGTGATGAAGACCCAATCCGGCTTGACCTGTCGCATTGCGGTCAACGCGGCCGAATGGTCCACCGACCCGATGGCATAGTAGCCGGAATACACGACCTTGAGGCCCCTCTTCTCGGCCGCCGTTTTCATCAGATCGGCCATCAGCTTCGGAAACACATCGTCGCGGCCCAGAATCGCGATCTTCTGCAGATCCCCTTTGGCAGAGCTGAATTTATCGAGCATCGCATCGATAAGACCGATTGATGGCGAGAGCGTCCCGAACAGGTTCTTGAAGCCTTGATCGTGCACTGGCTCGGATGATGCGCAGGCGATGATGGGAACGCCATAACGTTCAGCGACGACCGCCGTCACCTTGGTGTGACCCGAGCCGTACGGCGCGGTCATGAAATTAACTTTGTCATCAGTGATCAGCTTCTCGGCGAGCTCGCCCGCGCGCTTGCCGTCGGATTGATAGTCGTAAGTGACGAGCTCCACCTGGTAAGTCTGACCGCCGACCTTGATGCCGCCGGCTCTCTTGACGCGCGCAAGCCACAGATCGAAGCCAAGCTTTTGTTTTTTGCCGGAATCCGCAAGCGCTCCCGTGAGCGCCAGCGGCGCGCCGATCCTGATGACATTCTGGGCGAGGCTCTCCGAAGCAAGCGATGTTGCTGCAACTAGCGCCGCAACCCCGGCGGCCAAAGCTCGCGGAACCGTAACTCCACACATTGGAAACCTCCTTGAGCGCGCAAACCAATTTGCTTAGAGCGCAATGACGGCCACCTGCTGCGAGGCTAACTCCTGACATCTGCGCCGTCCAGAGCCGCTGCAGACCCGCTATGGCGACGATCTCTACGAGCGCATTTTTGGGGAGAATGATGCACTTCCCGCCCAAAGAACGTCGCTATCCTTGACGGGCTAACGACTGTGTCGATGGTGCAGCAAGCGCCCAACCACGGGAGCGCGCGTTTCGTCTATCCGCAGGAGATCGGCTACCGACGAACCAAGAGCTTGCAGACCACCGATTGATGAATAGAATGGAATGGAGAAAGGGGATGGAGTCCCCCTCGCAACCGCCGATCAGGCTGATGACTCCTACCGCGTTGCAACCGCGGTGGGGGCTCTTGGTAACCCGCCGGACAGCGGGTTTTTTTGTGCTCGCCTTGGCGCAAACGAGAAGGGATGTCCGCAATGGAGAACGTATGGTTTCAGTCTGCCGTATGGATGGCGCTGGCGCTGCTTGCCGCCATGGGATCGTTCGTCATTCCGATCTCGGCTGCCCTGTTTGAAATTGTCGTTGGCGCTCTCGCCGGCAACACAATAGGGCTGCCGTTGACGCCATGGATCGACTATATCGCTGGCTTCGGCGCGATCGTCCTGACATTCCTCGCGGGCACGGATATCGACCCGCACGTCGTGAGGAGGAACTTCGGGTCAAGCGTGACAATCGGGCTGATGGGCTTTTTTGCACCCTATCTCGGCTGCCTGCTCCTGGCTCGTTACGGGCTCGGGTGGCCGTGGCCTCAGGCGCAGATTGCGGGAATCGCGCTGTCCACGACGTCTGTGGCAGTCGTCTATGCCGTAATGGTCGAGACCGGTTACAACCGCACCGAGCTTGGCAAGATCATCCTGGCCGCATGCTTCATCAATGACATCGGCACCGTGCTGGCGCTCGGCCTCGTATTCGCGAACTACAACATCTATTTGGCGTTGTTCGCTGTCGTCACAATACTCGCGGTGGCGACGCTTCCTTGGATCGTCCCGTGGCTGTTCGAGCGCTTCGGCAAGCGGACCAGCGAGCCTGAGATCAAGTTTCTTTTCCTGATTCTATTTGTCCTTGGCGGCCTCGCCAACCTGGGAAAAAGCGAAGCTGTTTTGCCGGCGTATCTGGTCGGCATGGCGCTCGCGCCATTCTTCCTTGGTCAGAAGGAGCTGCAACTTAGAATGCGAGCGATCTGCTTCGCGTTTCTCACGCCCTTTTACTTTCTCAAGGCGGGCTCTCTGATCGAAGCGCGCGCACTGTTGGCTGGCGCAGGGTTTATCGCCGTTTTCCTGGCAATGAAGATGATAACCAAATTCGCCGGTATCTTGCCTTTGACCCGGCACTTCAAGTTCGAAAAGCGCGAGGGCATGTATACTACTTTGATGATGTTGACGGGGCTCACCTTCGGATCGATCTCAGCCTTGTTTGGCCTGACCAATCACATCATCGACAAGGAGCAATATACAATTCTGCTCACAGCGGTGATCGGCAGCGCGGTTGTGCCAACCCTGATAGCACAGCTCTGGTTCCAGCCGCATTTCGAGCCGTTGGAGGAAGATGCATAGCCCGCGGCGCTCACCCAAGAAGTTTTGGTTGAGAGCCCTCCGGGTCCCCACGAGCAACGCCAGGAGCGAAGCATGTGTCGGCAGCGAAGCATGTTGGCATGGCGGCTAGGTGGAGCATATGATGAAGAGCTTTAATCCGCTGAAGCCCAATTCCACACTGTGAGTGCACGACCTTGAAACCCGGCGATAAGGACATTGGCCTGCCAATGCTTAACAGGCGTTCCCGAGTCATCACCGCGGGCGTCGCCCGCTCACCTAACCGCGCCATGTTGCGCGCCGTGGGCTTCAAAGACGGCGACTTCGAAAAACCCATCGTTGGCGTGGCGAACGGCCACTCGACCATGAACCCTTGCAATGCCGGGATTCAGCCTCTTGTCGATCGCGTGATGGCGGCCCTCAAGGAAGCTGGAGCAATGCCACAGGTCTTCGGTTTCCCTACGGTGACCGACGGCATCGGCATGGGCACCGAAGGCATGAAGTATTCTCTGGTGTCGCGTGAGGTCATTGCGGATGCGATCGAGGTCGCGGTCAACGGGCAGCGCATGGACGGCGTGGTTGCAGTTGGCGGCTGCGACAAAAACATGCCGGGCAGCGTGATGGCGATGGCGCGCATGAACGTGCCCGGAATTTTCGTTTATGCCGGCACCATCAGGCCGGGCTTCTGGAAGGGCGAGAAGCTGACGATCGTGAGCCCGTTCGAAGCGGTGGGCGCGTTCACGGCCGGCAGGATGGCGAAGGAGGATTTCGAAGGCATTGAGAAAAATGCCTGTCCATCTGTGGGCGCCTGCGGCGGCCAGTACACCGCAAATACGATGTCATCCTCATTTGAAGCGCTCGGGATCAGTCTGCTCGGTTCATCCCAAATGGCGTCGCCGGACGGCGAGAAGGCTGATTCCGCGGCCGAGTCCGGCCGGCTGCTGGTCGAGGCGGTGCGCAAGGATATCAAGCCGCGGGACATCATCACGCGGAAATCGATCGAGAACGCCGTCGCGCTCGTTATGGCCACCGGCGGCTCTACCAATGCGGTGCTTCATTATCTGGCTATCGCCAGCGCCGCGGGCGTGAAGTGGAGCATCGACGACTTCGAGCGCGTGCGGCGCAAAGTCCCCGTGCTGTGTAACCTCAAGCCTTCCGGCCCTTACGTGGCGACGGATTTTCATGCGGCGGGCGGCGTCCCGCAAGTGCTGAAGATGCTGCTCGTCAATGGCGTCCTGCACGGCGATTGCATGACCATCCACGGCAAGTCCATGGCCGAAATGCTCCACGGCGTTCCGGCCGAGCCCCGCAGCGATCAGGACGTGATCCGCCCGTGGTCGGACCCCGTGTACAAGCAAGGGCATCTCACAATCCTGAAGGGGAATCTTTCGCCCGAGGGCTGTGTCGCCAAGATCACCGGGTTGAAGCAAACCTCGATCACAGGTCCTGCACGCGTGTTCAATTCCGAGCCGGAATGCCTCAAGGCAATCCTGGCCAAGAAGATCAAAGTGGGGGATGTGATCGTCATTCGCTACGAGGGGCCGAAGGGTGGACCCGGAATGCAGGAAATGCTTGCCCCGACGTCTGCCCTCATCGGGCAGGGGTTGGGCGCGTCCGTAGCCCTTCTTACCGATGGACGCTTCTCTGGCGGGACGTGGGGTATGGTGGTCGGTCACGTCGCACCGGAAGCCTACGAAGGCGGAGCCATCGCGCTGGTGAAGGAACGGGACTCGATCACGATCGACGCCAAGAAGCGGCTCATCCAGTTGAACGTACCAGAGAAGGAGTTGATCCGAAGGAAAAAAGCCTGGAAGGCGCCCAAGCCTCGCTACACGAGTGGCGTGTTGGCGAAATACATAAAGCTCGTTTCAACCGCCAGCCGGGGCGCCATCACGGACTGATATCGCGGGACGAGGAGGGCCGCGGCCGGTCTGGTCGCGCGCCAGCGTGGCCGTTCGCGAATCCTGGCGAGTGGCTGTTCCGGCTACCATTTTCTCTCCAT
Source organism: uncultured Alphaproteobacteria bacterium (assembly GCA_963841105.1). Lineage (GTDB taxonomy): Bacteria > Pseudomonadota > Alphaproteobacteria > Rhizobiales > Xanthobacteraceae > VAZQ01. The sequence goes on along the minus strand of CAWJCB010000027.1, from coordinate 80,798 downwards.
CTTCCCCGATTACAGTCCGCATCGGCGTGCTTCGGGAGACCATCGGATGGCGAACAACGCTCTCGGTGCGGCCGTTTTGGCAGCCGCTCTTGCAATATCCAACCACGCATTGGCGCGCGCCCCCGTGCCCCTCATTGCCACCGCGCTGGTGGAGGACGTGAAAAGCGCCTCCGCCGATATCGAGTTCATGGACTATGTCGGCACCGGCCAGGTGATCAAGCTCGAGCCAGGCGACGTTCTGGTTCTGAGCTACCTTAGGTCGTGCGAGCACGAGACCATCAGCGGCGGAACAGTTCACGTCGGATCAAACAAGAGCGAGGTGGAAGGCGGTAACATCACCCGCGCCAAAGTGCCCTGCAACGGCGGCAATATGAAGCTCAGCAGCACGCAGGCGAATGCCAGCGGTGCATCGTCGTTCCGCCTGCAGAACGCTTCCTTGGAGCTGACGGTTTACGCGCTGCCTGCCGTCATCGAAATTCCTAAGATGCGCGCCGGCGACAGCCGCACCCTGCTCATTGAGCGGACGAACCGCCCAGGCGAGCGCATCGTGATCGAGATCGACGAGTCTCTGGCCAATGGGGGCTTCTACAATCTCGGCGAGACAGACCCACGTCTACAGCCCGGCGCCCGCTATAGCGCGACACTCGGAAGCCGCAAGCTCATCTTCAACGTGGACGCCAAGGCCATGACCGGCAACGCGCCTGTCGTCAGCCGGCTCCTGCGCTTCACGCCAGGCTGAGTGGGCGCCACCGCGCGCGCATGGACATAGCCCGGCTGGACGCAGCCCGGCTGCGTGCCGCATTCGCAGCCCTCCTGATCGCCCTCGCCGCGAGTCTCGCTGCCGCTTCTCCGGCGCTGGACACGCTGCGCGGTTTGTCCATCGATATTCTGACCGCGCTACGCTGGCGTATTTTCGGCAATGCGCACCCGCCGGAAAGCTCCGCCGCGGTCGTCGTCGCGCTCGACGAGGAGACCTTCCGCACGCCGCCGTTCGACGGCACGCCCAGCGTCACCTGGACGCCTGAGATTGCCCAGGTGCTGACCGCGATCATCGATGGCGGTGCCAGGGTTGTCGGCTTCGACATCATATTTTCGACGTCGATCGAGCAGTCCGCGGCGCCGTTCGGCGGCGAAACGCTCGGCGCTAGGGTGCGCGGCTTCGACCGCGATTACCTGCGTGCGCTGGCGCTTGGCGCTCGCGCCGGCAAGGTCGTTCTCGGCCAGGTTCAGCATCAGGATCGTCCGCTGCTGCCATCGCCCGGACAGCGCGCCGCGGTCGGATTCGGGCGCAACATCCGCGCGCTCAATGTCGACACCGATTCCGATGATGTGATCCGCCGCGTCCCGCTGAGCTTCGAGGTGGATGGCGAAAAAGTGCCTTCGATGGCGGCGGAGCTTGTCGCCCGCATTGTCGAGTCGATGTCCGGCGAGCGTCTTTCCGCGGCTGCCCCGCCAAACGCCGGATATGCTCACTCTCAACTTTCAAGGCGGTGCCGACGACATCCCGACGTATTCGCTTGCCGACCTGCACGCCTGCGCATCGAAAGACGACAAGGATTTCTTCAAGCGCCATTTCAGCGGCAAGATCGTTTTGATCGGCTCAGTGCTGGACGTCGAAGACCGCAAGATCACGTCGAAGCGCTTCGCGACCGCACCCGAACGTGGGCGGGCCGAACGCTGTGCGCTGCCGATACCTGTTGCGAGCCAGAAATTCGCCCGCAACTCGATCGCAGGTGTCTATATCCACGCGACGGCAGTGAACAACCTTCTTCGAAACGATGGCCTGATCGAATTCGGCCGGATCGGCACCGCTGTCTGTTCATTTGCGCTCGCGCTCCTTGCCGCCGCTGCTGCCCTCGCCTTCCCTCCCATATCAGCGGCCTTTGCGACCATCGGTCTCGCCGCCACCTGGATCGCAAGTGCGACGGTTGCATTCCGGCACGCGCTGGCGCCGCCGCTCATCGAACCTCTCATCGCCGGCCTTGCCGCACTGGTCGCAACCATCGGCTATCGCTTCATGATCGCGGACAGCGACAAGCGGCTGCTGCGCCAGAGCTTCGCGCTCTATCTCGCGCCAGCGCTCATCGAAAAAATGCTGTCGTCCAACAAGCCGCCCGCCCTCGGCGGCGAAATGCGCAACGTTACCGTCTATTTTTCCGACATGGCCGACTTCTCTTCCATCGCGGAGAAAATCCCGCCGGTCGAGCTGGTGGCGGCGATGAACGAATATCTCTCGGCAATGACCGACGTGATCGAGGCGCATGGCGGCTTCGTCAACAAGTACATCGGCGACGCCATCGTGGCGATGTTTGGCGCGCCGCTCGAAGATCCGGATCACGCCACCAACGCCGTGCATGCGGCGCTGCAATGCGCCGCGCGGCTCGGCATGCTTGATCGCGTGAACGGGACATTCGGCGGCACGGTGCGCCAGCGCATCGGACTCAACTCCGGCGAAGCGCTGATTGGCAACATCGGCTCGCGGCGGCGCTTCAATTACACGGTGATGGGCGACATGGTGAACCTCGCCTCGCGGCTTGAAGGCTCGAATAAGTTCTACGGCACGACGGTCATCGCTTCGGAGGCGACGGTGGCGCTGACCGGCCGGGCGTTCGTCTGGCGCGAGCTCGACGCGATCCGCGTAAAGGGCCGCACACAGGCGGTGCGGATTTTCGAGCCGCTCGGCGCAGCGGGCCTGGTTGAGCCGGACCTGATGCGCCGCGCGCACGTCTACGGGTTAGGCCTGAACCATTATCGTGCGCGCGATTTCGCCGGGGCGGCCGAGCAATTCGCTCTTGTAGCAGGCGACGATCCGCCGGCGGCGCTATTCCTGGCGCGAGCACGGCAGCTTGCGCAACAGCCGCCCGGCCCGGACTGGGCAGCGGTCAACGCGCAGGAGGTGAAATAGCGCTGACGATACCCGGGCACGCAGTCGCCCCTCTCAGGCACTTTATCTCGATGGGTTACGTCTTTGCTGCCTCGCTGATGGGGATGGAGTCGCCGCCGGCCATCGCATTCTCAGAAGCGGAGGCATCGATGCCGGCGATGTCACGCACCTTCTATGCCGAAAACAAGCGGGTTCGAAACGAGAGACTAAAAAGCGAGTGTGGGGTGCAACTTACCTATCCAAATTATCGCGTTGGGCTGCGCGCGCTCCATGCGGCCGGCGATCATTGCGCCACCGGCACGACGCGCCCTTGCTGACTTCCTTTCGTCATTACCTGGCCTGGCCAGGTCTGGCCCGGCAATCCATCTTTTTGACAAAGAAAGGGTTTTCCGATGGATGCGCGGGTCAAAGCTCTACCAAGGATGCCGCGATCATGCGGGAGGCAATCGGCGAATGGTTACAAGCGTATATTGGTCCACCATTGCAACGCGCACGGCCCTTGCCGTGCTGGCCGTGATGCTGTCCACCGGCGACACGGTCAGAGCGCAGGACATAGGCAGCCTCAATCCGCAGCCGTTGCCGCCGCTGGCCCATCCCAATGATCCCAAGACGCCGGCCAAGGAGTTGTTCGGGCGCAAGACAACGCCGGCGTCGCTGCAGACGCACACCATAGGTTTCTACGCCAAAGGCTGTCTCGCCGGGGCGACCGCGTTGCCTATCAATGGCAAGACCTGGCAGGTGATCCGCGTCTCGCGTAACCGCAACTGGGGCCATCCGAGCCTGGTGCAATTTCTGGAACGATTAGCCGATCAGGCGCCAGTGACCGGCTGGCGCGGGCTTCTCGTCGGCGACATGTCGCAGCCGCGCGGCGGTCCGATGCTCACTGGGCATGCCAGCCACCAGGTCGGCCTTGATGCCGATATCTGGCTCACGCCGATGCCCGACCGCGAGCTGACGAGGCAGGAACGTGAAGAGATGATGGCGACCATGGTCGTCGCCGCCAACCGCAAAGACGTTGACCCCAAGGTGTGGACGCCGGCGCATGTGGCGCTGATCAAGGCTGCGGCGCAGGACCCGCATGTCGCGCGCATATTCGTGAACGCAGCCATCAAGAAGGCGCTCTGCCGAGACGCCGGCAGGGACCGCGCGTGGCTGAGCAAGGTGCAGCCGTGGTTTGGCCACGACTGGCACTTCCATGTCCGTCTCAACTGCCCGCCTGAGGATCGGGAATGCAAGCCACAGCCGCCGCGGCCGGCGAACGACGGCTGCGGCAAGGAGCTTGACCATTGGTTCACCAGCGCGGTGGTCAACGCCCAGCCGGACTCCAAGCCGGACCCCAAGCCGGACGCCAAGCCGGACCCCACACCGGCGACGTCGCGGCCGGGGCCAAAAATGGCCGAGTTGCCGGCTGCGTGCCGGCAGGTGCTGCTGGCGCCGTAGGCAACTCCATGCCAATAACGCCCACCACCGAAGCATGCTGATCGTTCTAAGCAAATGCGAGTGACAAGGAGAAAACGACATGATTCGCCTCGATCCTGTCTGGTCTGACCGCGCGCTCAGCGTCCTGCGGATCATCGCCGCGCTTCTGTTCCTTCAGCACGGGCTCGCCAAGCATTTCGGATTTCCGCATGTCGCGAGCTTTGATAACTTGCAGACATTCTCCCTCCTCGGCTTTGCCGGCTTCATTGAGATCGTCGGCAGCCTGTTGCTGCTTGTCGGTCTGTTTACTCGCCCGGTGGCCTTCATCATGTCGGGTGAAATGGCCGTCGCTTATTTCATGTCACATGCGCCGCGGGGCTTCTTTCCGATATTGAACGGGGGCGAGCTCGCCGTGCTCTACTGCTTCGTATTCCTGTTTTTTGCGATCGCGGGTGGTGGCTCCTGGAGCGTCAACAGGCGAATGATGAAGACTGCCTGAACTTCACAGGCTTCGTACGAAGGGGTGGGCGTACGCGCCACGGGAATGCTCGCGCGATCCTCGCCCTATGTCGGGATCGGAGCCGTCGCGGCGCTCACATCTTCAAGCCGACGATTTCTCGGCTCGACGCCCCAAAAATAGACCACGACAATCTGAACGATGAGGAGCCCGATCATCAGGCTAAGCACGCCGCCGACCCTGTATGCCTGAAACAGGGCGAGCACAATGAAGGGCGAGACGATCGTTGCCGCGCGTCCGATGGTGTTGCAGATGCCGTTGGCCCGTAATCGAACCTTGGTCGGAAAGAGCTCAGGCGTGTACACGCCGAACAGAATCGCCACCTGGATGTAGATCGAGACGATCAGCAAGAAGCCGACAGTGAGCAGATAGGCCGGCTCGGACATGAACGGATAGATGGCGCCAAACAGAATGGTCAGGACCGAGGCCCCGATGATCGATGGGCGCCGGCCAATGAGGTCGGCGGCGAACGCGCCGATGGCGCACCCGATTGGCGAGCCGAGAACGATCACCAGCGTATAGGCGAACGACCGCGTGATTGTCAGACCCTGCTGCACGAAGAATTGCGGCAGCCAGACGACAAACCCGAAGATCAGCGTATTGATGGTGATCAGCACGACGCTGCCGACGACCATGCTTGGCAACAGCTCCGATCGAAAGAGCGAGGCAAAATCGAACGACGGCGTCGTGGCCGGCGCGGCGGCCGGCGGCAGAGGCGCCTCGCTCGCGGCTTCGGCCTCGATCGCCTGCATCAAATTCTCCGCTTCCGCGCTACGGCCTTGCGATTCCAGCCAGCGTGGCAATTCGGGCATCGCCTTGCGCAGATACCAGACGATGAGCGAGCCGATGCCTGCGATCGCGAACATCGGCCGCCAACCCCAATTCGGGATGATCAGACTGCCGAGGAGCGTCGTGACGGGAAGGCCCGAGACGACAAGGAACGCCATGAAAGCCAGCCATCGCCCGCGCGAGCCCGGCGGCACGAATTCGGTCAATGTCGAATAGCCCACGACGATCTCGGCGCCGAGACCCAGACCCATGACGAACCGCAGGATGTTGAGGGTCTCCATGTTCGGTGCGAACGCTGCCGCCAGGGAGGCGAGCCCGAAGATCATCAGATTGAATTGGTAGGTGAAGCGCCGTCCGTAACGGTCGCCCAGAAAACCGGTGATGAAGGCGCCGATGGTCATGCCAAGGAAGGTAAGCGAGATGAATTGCGCGTTCTGAGCGAGGGTCGAGAATTTGCTCTGCAATGTAGCGCCAAGCACGGTTGTGCCGACGTAAAGGTCGTAGCCGTCGAAGAACATGCCGGCGCCGATCAACCAGAAGATGCGATAGTGGAACGAGGAGATCGGAAGCCGGTCGAGCCGCGCGCCAGCATTCACAGTTGCGACCATGTTGTTTTTCCTCCCACAAGTTGTTGTGAATTCACCGTCTGTTTTTATGATCGGCCTGATCGGGCCGTGCAAGAAATGCCAACACGCCTGCGGCAAGGCATAAGACCGCGCTGGCGGAGACGATGGCAATCATGGGCAGCGGGGTGCCATCGGCAAGCAGGCCGTAGAGCTGCGTCAACACGGCTCCAAGCATATTTTGCGTAAACACCCCTACCCCCGCGGCGGTACCGGCGAGCGGCGGAATGACCGACATGGCGCCGACCTGCGCATAGGGCAGCGAGATCCCTTGCGACAAGGTGATGAAGAAACCAGGGACAAAGAACGTCCACGGCGCCACTACTCCGGACAAGAGCAGCGCGGCCTGCACCGAGGTCGTCGCGATCGCCAGTATCGATCCAGCCAGCACCATGTGCTCGTTCGAACGACGGTTGCTGATCCGGCTCGAAATCCAGTTGCCGAAAAAGAACCCAAGCGGAAACAAAAGGAAATAGACACCGAACTCGCTGGAAGGCCGATGCAACAACTCCCGCATCAACGTCGCGGATGCGCTCGCCATGGTCATGAAGGCGGCGGTATTGAATCCGGTTTGTAAGACGTATCCCACGAATTGTGGCCTCCTGAGCAACTCGGCGTAACCGCGCACAATGCCGATCTCGCTCGCCTTGGTGTCGCGATCCGGGCGTGTTTCGGTGATCCAGAGGTAAGCCGCCATCGTGATGAGGGCGCCGGCGACAAGGGCGAAAGTAAACACGCTGCGCCAGCCCAGCGCATCGATCAGGATGCCACCGATGAGAGGAGCGAGCATCGGGCCAAGCGTATAGAACATGGTCAGATACGCGATGGCGCGGACCAGATGATCGGCGCGATAAGCATCACGCGCGATCGTGCGCACAAGCGTGACGCCGCAGCCCGCCCCCACCGCCTGCACCACGCGGCCGAGGACGAGCGCAGGCGCAGTCTGCGCAGCCGCCGAGACCGCACTTCCCACGAGGAAGAGCACCAGCCCCGAGAGAAGCACCGGGCGACGGCCGAGGCGGTCGGACAGGCTACCGTAAGCAAGCGTCGCAAGCGCCATGGCGAGCAGCGCGATGCTGAAAGTGAACTGCGCCGCCGCATCTGACAGCGCGAGTGCGACCTTCAACGCCGGGATGACCGGCAGGAAGAGATGAACGGCAAGGGGCGAAATCAGTGCGACCAGGCCGAGCGCCAACGCGAAGGCACGGCCCGGGGCTTCTCGGCGGGACACCATTGCCAAACCATAGCACTTCTCGAAGTGCCGCTACGGCCTCATCGCTGGCGTCCCATCGCTCGTGCCCGCGTGAGCGGAATTTCAGAGAGCCTGCGCTACCGCTCGCCCCGCCATCAACGCCAGAACCGCTTGACCTTGACCAGGTCCGCATAGGCGTCCTTCGCCGCCGCCATGGCGGCATCGATCCGCGCCTCTTCACGCCCTGTCAGCAATCCGGCGGCGAAGGCGCGGTTTGGATTCGAGCGTGCGTGGCGAGTGCCCATGGCGGCGATGCATCTCTCGTGCACGGCGATGTCGTTGAGATCGCCGAGGCCGTCCTGCAGGCGCTCGAGCGCGGGGAGAAGCCGCTTGCGACGCTTCATCGCGCGCTTGCTTGCGAAGACGCTTGCAAAGAACTCAACGGCATAACGCAGCTTCTTGGTTTGGATGCGCAGCTTGTGGCGACTGCGCGCATCGAGCTCTGCGAGCGCCTTGCCTTTCTTGCAAACCTTGCGCCAGCGCCCGTTTAGCTGCTCGGCGGCGGCAACCGCTATGGAAAGATCGCCGCGGTCGCGAACGCGATCATCCTCGGGCGTCCTCCACTCTCCGACCTCGAGCCACGCTGCCACATCGAGCGTGAGCGCACGAAACCGCGCCGACCGCACCGCATTCTGCGCGCGCGCCACGGCGGCTTCGCGTTTTTCCGTAAGCGCGCGGGAAAGCGACGGCATACCGCCCCATTGGGCGCGCTGCCTGCTGATCGGCGCCACGACGCGGGTCACGAGAACCTCAAGCTCGCGCGCCGGACCGAGCTCGCCCGTCAGCCATTTGAGCTCGGCTTTGAGTGCCGCCGTCTGCGGATCGCGGAGAATATCCGAAAACAACGACATCGCCGCGCGCAGCCGCCGCAACCCCACGCGCATCTGATGCACGCCTTGGGGATCGCCCTTTGTCAGAGCAGCCTCGCTGGCGACCACCTGCCTGAGGCAGGCGTGACCGATCACCTTGAAAGCGTCGCGCGTCCTCGCGCTCGCGGGGAGATCAATCGCCGCTGCCTTGACCGGCGCGTCCTCCCTGCCAACGATAAGCGCATAACCGCGCTCCGATTTGCTCTTGACGGCGAGGCGGGCGGGAACGGACCGAATGATCTCGCGTGCAAGATCGAACAGCGCCTGCGCGTTCCCGCGCTCAAGCTCGAGCTCGATCTCGCATAGCGGCGCCGAGCGCCGCCCCGCGTCGATGGTCCCCCGATCGACCGTCAATGCAATCGCGCGCGTGTCGTCAAGGATTGGATAGAGTGTGCGTCGTACCCGCGTTTCGAATAACGGCTTGAGCTGCCGCCGCAGCTTTCCATTGAGCAGCGACTCAAGAGCGGTACCCCTGGCCAGGCTTAAATCCGGATCCTTCCCCGCGATTTCGGCTTCCCATTCGTCCCGCTCGAATGGCCCCTCCTTCCCGGTTGCCTTTATGGTCTGCACGTAGCGATCCCCCACCCGGCGCACGCGCAACATCAGGCCCTTCTTGTGCAGCTTGTGCTTGTCGCTGTCGAAATAGACGGAGACCTCGGTCGTCCGCTTGGGCGTCTCCTTGAAAGATCGCAGCAGAGGAGCTCTCTTGAGGGCCGGTAGACTCCCTGGCGGGAGCTCAAGCTTCAGCTCGATTTCCTTTGGCGGCAGCGGCCCGGTTCCATGCATCTGGCGATCTCGCAAATCGATGCGTTAACGGGATCAAGAGAGCAAAGTTCAGCATGTCAATTTATCAAGCGAAATTGTTGCGCTGCATCAACTGTCTTTTGGATCACACGACGCTCGGGTCCTGAATTACTCGGCCCTGATGCCAATCTCGCGAACGACTTTGCCCGATTTCTCAGTTTCGGATGAGATGAGTTGTTTGAATTCGGCAGGCTTTCCGGGAATCACCGTCCCCCCCGCTCCGTGAGCAAACCCCTGATCGTCGGATCGAGAAGAGCAGCGTTGATTTCTGCGTTGAGCCTGTCGATGATTTCGGCGGGAGTATTTTTTGCCGCTCCTATCCCGAACCACGAGCTCGCTTCGTAGCCGGCCACGAACTCGCCCAGGGATGGAACGTCCGGCAACACGTCCGAGCGCTTCGTCGTGGTCACCCCTAGTGCGCGCAGCCTGCCCGCTCTGACAAGCTCGATTGATCCCGACAAATTGTCAAAATAGACCTGCACGTGGCCGCTGAGCAGATCGGCCAGCGCAGGGGCTCCACCCCGGTAAGGGATGTGAGTGAGGTCCACACCTGCCATGATCTTGAACAGTTCGCCGGCCATGTGATTAGCGGTTCCGTGTCCAGCCGAAGCCATATTGATGCTGCCCGGATTGGCTTTGGCATAGGCGATGAATTCGGAAACGGTGCTGGCGGCCATCGATGGACTGACTTCCATGATGAGGGGCTCGCGGATAATCCCCGAGATCGGCGCTATATCATGGATGAAATTGAAATTGAGATGCTCGTAGAGCGTGGCGTTGATTGCAGCCGTCGGTCCAACAAGAAGAAGCGTGTAGCCGTCAGGGGGCGATCGAACGACGGTTTCCGCAGCGAGATTGGTGCCGGCGCCCGGGCGATTCTCGACAACAAATTGTTGGCCGAGCCTTTCCGAGAGCCACTGGCCGATGAGTCGCGCGAGGCCATCGGCGGCGCCGCCGGCGGGAACTCCGACGATCAGTCGCACCGGCCGCGATGGATAGGCTTGCGCCCCCGCGTGCCGCAAGTTTGCCGGCAGCACGCAAGCCGCCGCGGTCAGCTGCAAGAACCGGCGGCGCGGAAATTTCATTCTCAGTCCCCCAATGCGGTGCCAGACCCATGATACACAGGTCGGGGCGACCGCCGAAGCCAGGATAGTTATCGTTGAAGCCAGGATAGTTATCGTTGAAACGCGCATCCGAACGACTGATTCATTCACAACTGGGGATTGCAGCCGAAGACCCTAACTGATAACGTTTTGGCGCTGATGCTTGTCGGTGTCTCAGTTGGGGGACGTCTCTATCCACATGTTCAGAGTGAGCGGAGGGGCGCATTTCCGGACGCGAAGCAACGATCTTTCTGGCATTCTGCTTCGTTTAACTTTTTCTGCCGCGTCCGCAACCTTGCCACCAACCCAACAATGGCTCCTTGATCATCAGCATTGGCGGCGGCCAGATTAGAAGGAGACAACAGTGCCGACAATGTTACCTAAGGCAATTGGAGTTATTTCGAGCATTACCAGTGATGCATTTCGAGACTTATTTGAAACCGCGGTCGACAAGACCAGCGACAACGCAAGCATCCAATATTTTGATCAGGTAGGTTATGATGGCCAACTTCTTCAAAACGCTCTCGACAATTTCAACGCTGACAGCGCCATTGGAGTGATCGTTACCTTCGGGGGCATGATTGCGTGGTACGCGGCTAACCAGAGGCCGAAAAAACCCTTTATCTCCCTTGTGGGCTCGTCTGACTTGCCGGTGACGGCCAACGCCAATTGCTTTGGCGGAGTGAGCCTGGAGACTTATGCCTACAACCAACCTAGATTCGGGGCGGTAACTTTCACAGCGAACGGGGCCAGTGTGACGGACACGACCAACTTCTTGGCCGCCGGGGACCGGGTTGCTTTCAGTACGAGCACAGCCGCAGGCGCTGCTCTACCAACCAACATTTCCGCCATTATGTCTTATCAAGTCCTTGCCGTCACACCCGGCACCCCAAATACATTTACGTTGCTGAACGTCGCCAACACAGGCGCCAGCGCCGGCAGTGGGGTGATTGCTTGGGCAAAGCCAAACCGTGTTGCCTTCATGTGCAGTAAATATGCTGCTCAATTGACACAAGGGGGGGGTGACATTTCGCTGCTCTATCATTCTGCATCTCTCCTTGCCGTCAAAGAACTCATGGCCTGGCAAGGCATGACGCTAGTTACAGGAGGAGTGTCGGGGCCCCCGCCGGCGGTGCAGGGAATTGGGGGTGGAGCTCCAGGACCGGCTGTACCGTTAAATGTCAGGAAGGGTCTGATAAACGCTTTCGACAACATTAATACACCGGCAGTGATCATCAGCGCCGATCCTTTCTTTCAAGACAATAAAGAAGCACTCATTCAGGCGGCTAACGCGTCGAACAAGATTGTGTGCTATCCCTTGAGAAATTATCTGACTGGCAAACTCGCCACTACCCGCTCCATGGTGTATGGCCCCAGCCTTCATAAGGCCATTGAGAAGATGGGCGAACTGGCTGGTTCAATTTGGGCGGGAACAATCACAACACCCCCAAGTCCACTTTTCCCTCCTGCCGATTATCCCAGGAGGCCGAGATATATCTGACAAAAATTCACTCTATTAATCAGTGCATAAGTAGGTAGACAATTCTTGACATGGCGAGGCGAATATGACTCACGTTTGTCATGCGAAGGAACGATGCGCGACAGCTCGATCACGCGACGCTGGAAGCAATGCGTGAGCGTGCTGTGCACAGTGTTCATGACGGCGAAGACCCGGAAGTTGTTGCGCACGTTCTTGGGATCAATCGTTCCACCATCTATGGTTGGCTGGCGCAGTATCGACGTGGCGGATGGGGAGCTTTGAAAGCCAAGCCGCTGTTTGGGCGTCCTCCGAAGCTCGATGCGAAGAAGCTGCAGTGGATTTACAACACGGTGACCCAAAAGAACCCACTGCAGCTCAAGTTCCCATTCGCATTGTGGACCCGCGAGATGGTGGCCGCTCTGATCGAGGAGAAGTTCAACATCTCGCTGAGCCTGGTCTCGGTGGGACGGCTTTTGGCGCAGCTCGGCATCACCTGCCAGAAGCCGCTGCAGCGCGCGTTGGAACGCGACGAATCGCTGGTGCAGCAATGGCTGAAGCGGGAATATCCGAGGATCAGAGCGCTGGCGCAGCGGGAAAACGCCGAGATTTACTTCGGCGACGCCGCGCATATGCGCTCGGATCATCATGCGGGTCGCACCTGGGGCAAGAAAGGAGAGACGCCTGTCGTATCAAGCACGGGAGCGCGTTACCGTATGAGCCTGATTTCAGCCGTCACGGCGCGTGGCCACATGCGGTTCATGATCAAGGAAAAAGGTGGCGTTAATGCCGATGTTTTCATCGAGTTTCTAAAGCGGCTCATGCTCGGCTCCAGGCGCAAGATTTTTGTGATTGTCGACCGCGGCCCCGCGCATGTCGCGAGGAAAACAAAGGCGTTCGTTGCGGGCCTTGGGGGAGCCCTGCGGCTTTTCTATCTGCCGCCGTATTCCCCCGATAGAAATCCTGACGAGCTGGTCTGGAAGCATCTCAAGACCGACACCGTCGGGCGGGCCTCCATCGCCAGTCTCACCGATTTCAGGAGCAAGGTGAAATCATCCATGCTCTCCTTGCAGCGCAACCCCAGAAAAATACGGTCTTTCTTCCAGAAGCCCTCCCTCAAATACGCCGCCTAGGTGTCTAAATACTTATGCACTGATTAATAACAAACGAGAGACTTTTGTCTCACATCAATCCGATCGGCTATGCGCATTCTTTCGTTGAGCCATCGCGAACGGCCAAACGCCCAGATCACGCCACGACGGGCATCGGAAAGCCATAACGGCCAGTTCGACATCAGCGCGTCGTAGCGCAAGGCCCACTTTTGCGTTTCATCGGTGATGCGGCGAATCTTGCGCTCCCACGCCGCGAGTGCGGTCTGAACGTCGTCAGATTGCGACAACGCCTCGCTCAACACATAGGCATTCATGAGGGTGCAGCCGGCGCCCTGGCCAAGCGTTGGCGGCATGCTGTGCGCCGCGTCGCCGACGAGTGCGATGGAACCGTCTGACCATCTGTGGCAGTGAACATACGTGTAGGCATGACGCGTGCCGCCGGTTGCATGGCGCAGCCTGTCGAGCATCGGGGCGAGCATGGGAAACGATTGCGCCCAAGTATTGACATCGACCGGCAACGCAACGCCGACGACATCCGATTGCGGACAACTCATATAGGCGTGCGTGAGGGCCGCCGTTGCTGGCGCGATTCCGAACCGCCGGCGGCCCGACCACCATTCCCGCGTCATGTCTTCAGCCTCGAAACAGGTGCGTGGGACAAGGATGCGCGTGGCGCCATTCGCAAGCTGCCTGGCAACCGTGGTCAGCCCGAGCTGATTGCGGAAGTCAGAGTTGAAGCCGCTCGCCACGACGACCAAGTCAGCCTTGCGGACCCCGCCATTGTCAAGAAAGACGGCGCCCGTGCGATCAACGCGTTGGACCAATGTATCCGTGACGATCTCGGCGCCGACATTGCTCGCTGCTTGCGCCAATCCAAGGACCAGATCCGAGCGAAGCAGATTGAAAGCGCGTGCACCGTCGACCAGCTCTCTGCGCTGAAGGACATGGTTATTGTGATCGCGGATTCGGCGCGGCGAATGCGCACCGCGCGTTCGAGCACGAGATCGGCAATACCGACATGCTCCAGCACCATAACGGCGTTGTTCTTCAGGAAGATGGCGGCGCCGATTTCCTGAATATGTGGGTGCCTCTCGTTGACCCGCACCCGCCAGCCTTGGCGTCCCAGAAGGTAGCCGGTGAACAGCCCACCGATGCCGCCGCCGACGATTTCGACCGTCCCCTGCATTGTGAGACCATTCAGTTATTTGGAGCTCAAAAGCTTATTGCCCCGGCAATCATTGATAACCTCTGGAATGTGTGAAGCGCTGTGGTACAGTGCTCTTGGGGGGTCACTTATGCAAGATTTGCGACAAATAACGCGATCGGATGTCCATGATGTTTCGCAGCCGGACGGTGCAAAGAGTGACCCGGCGGACCTTCTTATCTTCGCTCGGTGTTGTCGCCACAATGGTCCCACTCAGGACGTGGGCTCAGCAACGCGCAATGCCTGTAGTCGGCTTCCTCAGCAGCGGATCGCCGCGGACCTTCGCAAAGTTCTTGCGCGCTTTTCAAGAAGGCTTGCGCGAGCAAGGTTTTGTCGAGGGCGCGAACGTTGCGATGAATTATCGATGGGCCGAGGGCCACTTCGATGAGCTCGACGCGCTGGCCACTGAGCTGGTCAGCGACCGTGTTGCTTTGATCGCTGCAACTGGTGGCATGCGCTCAGCCCAGGCAGCGAAAAACGCAACCACTACAATCCCGATCGTATTCGTGCTGGGATTCGATCCCGTCCAACTTGGACTGGTGGCGAGCTTCAACAAACCCGGCGGCAACGTGACCGGGACAACGATAATCACTACCGAGCTGGCGACGAAACGTCTGAACCTGCTGTACGATCTTGTTCCCGGCATAAAGGACGTCGCCATTCTTGTAAATCCGGAATCGACGAGCGCGGAAGTTGAGATACAAAGTGTTGTAAAGGCGTCGAAGAATACCGGTCGGCCCTTCGTTGTTCTCAAAGCCAGCTCTGGCGCCGAGATCGACGCGGCGTTTGCTTCCGCCGTTGCACAACAGGTGCGCGCGCTTATTGTCAGTGCTGACCCTTTTTTCATGACCCGGCGTGCGCAACTTGTCGGGCTCGCCGCCGCGGACAGGATGCCGGTCGTTTATCCATTCCGTGAATTTGTCGACGACGGCGGTCTGATGAGCTATGGCCCCAGCCTCACTTCGGCATATCGCCGCGCCGGCGCTTATGCCGGGCGCATTCTTAAGGGGGACAAGCCTGGCGAGTTGCCCATAGAAGCACCGACGAATTTTGAGTTTGTGATCAATCTAAGAACAGCAACAGCGCTCGGCTTGACGGTCCCGGCAGGGCTGCTCGCGATTGTGGACAACTCGATCGAGTGACAATCCGCTGCGCTCGGTGGTAGAGGCAGCTCAGTGCGGTATCGCATTGCGCGCGCGGACAGCGGTGTCGCCGTGATCCGAGAACACCGCGTCCACTCCAAGCTCGTAGAATTGCAGATATTCCTTCACGGGGTCCAACTGGTAATCCGGAGCGAGGAATTCGGGCTCGTCGCGGAAGGTGTAGGGGTGCACAACGAGCCCGGCCTTATGGGCTTCGGCGACCAGGCTGGTGGCCGTCAGCAGCCGCCCATCTGACCGCTGCGGCACAATGCTTCGTTTGTAGGGCCCAATGCCATGCGCGTAGGCCGCGATCCCGGCGAGGCCCATCGGGGTCATGAGATCGCCGTAGGCGCGCCGATCGCCTGCCGCTGCAAAATCGTAGGGTTGCAACCGGGCATCCTCCATCAACTGGACGAGTTGAATCTTGGTCAACCTGCTCAGATCGATGAGGTTCTGAACCTCGAAGGACTGGATAAAGACCGGTGCGTCGGCATTCACGTAGCCGTTTGCCTCCAGCGTCCTGATCAGGGGCGGCTCGAGGGCGAGTCCTATCGAGCGGAAATAAGTTGGGTGCTTGGTTTCGGGATAGATACCGATCACGCGCCCACTCGCCTGGGTCTTACGCCTGGCAAGATCGATCACGTCTTGGAAGGTCGGGATTTCATAAACGCCGTTCCAGCCCTGATTGCGGAAGGGCAGCCTTTCCCTGGCGCGCAGCGTCTTGATCTCGGCCAGGGTGAAGTCCTCGGTGAAGTAACCCACCACCTGTTTGCCGTCGATGACTTTGGTGGCTCTGCGCTGCGGAAATTTTTCCACGACATCGCTGGTAAGCGAAATATCGTTCTCGTGCCGGGCGATCAGAACGCCGTCCTTGGTCAACACCAGGTCCGGCTCGATGTAGTCGACGCCGTAATCAATCGCGAGCTCGTAGGAGGCGATCGTATGCTCGGGACGGTGACCGGCAGCGCCGCGATGACCAATGACCAGAGGGGGCTTGCCATGCAATGTGGGAAAAGCCGGAACCGAAGCATTCTCTGCCTAAATCATCGTGATGAAAGGCCGCTGCACAGACTGAGAGAAAGCACGGTTTGAGCTTTTAGCATTCGCGTTCTTCCAGTGCACGCAGTCGGGAACAGCTGTTGAATCCAATGCTCACCCTCTTTTCCTACCCGGAGCTGTTCGGCGTCGCGGACAACAACGGCTATGGCCTGAAGGTGTTTGCCTTCTTGCGGCTGACCAGGGTGCCTTTCCGGCATGAGCACATTTTCGATGCCTCTTCGGCGCCTCGCGGTCAGCTGCCCTATATCGTCGATGACTCAGAGACGATCGGGGACAGCGATGCAATCATCGCTCATCTTATTCGCAAGTACCGGTTGCCGATCGATGATAGCCTCAGCACAGCTCAGCGCGATGTGACGCATCTCATTACGCGCATGCTCGATGACCTCTATTGGGTCATGTCTTACTCTCGCTGGCAGGATGAGCGTTTCTGGCCACTCTTTCGCGATGCGCTGCGCAGGCAGCACCCCAACCTGACGGACGCGGGGCTGCATAAAGCGCGGGAATTCAACTTTCAGCGTTATCACTTTCAGGGCATCGGTCGCTACTCCCCCGAGGCCGCCTACGCCCGCGGGCTCGCGGACCTGCAAGTGCTGTCCAATCTCATCCCGGCGGCCGGCTACGTGCACGGGCCGCAGCCGACCAGCATCGATGCCGGCATCTATGGGTTTATCGCCAACATCTACTTCTACGACATAGACACCCCGCTCAGACAATTCGTCGTATCGCACGCGAATATCGTGAAACTCTGTCGCGCCATCCACGATGCTGTGAAGATAGAACCGCAGAGGCTATGAAGAGGCCGATTACCAAAACTTGTTGATAGCCCGATCGAGAAATTCAGCTTCCTCGGGAGTCGAAGCTCGCCCAAGAACTGCGTTGCGGTGCGGGTAGCGGCCAAATCGAGCAATAATGTCACGGTGCGCCAACGCGTATCGAAGCCACTCGTTGTCGTCGAGCGCGGCAACGAGCTCGACCGCGCGATGCTGGTTGCACAGCTCCTCGCTGTGCTCAAATGGGAGATACAGGAACAAACGACGGTTCTTATCGAGGTTCTTGTCGAGCTCGCGTTCGATCGCCGCGCGAGCCGCGGCCAAGGCAAAATGATCCGTCGCAAAAGCGCGCGGCGTCCCGCGGAACATGTTGCGCGGAAACTGATCAAGGACAATGACGCTCGCCACAGCCTGATGCGGCGAGCTTGCGGCAACGACTGCATCGAAATCGGCTGCGAGGCTTGTGTAAATCGGAAAAAACCTGGTCCGAATTGCCTCGTCGATCTTAACGTCCGGCTTAAACCAGGCAGCTGGGTCTAGCTCCGTAAACCAGAAAGCTTGAACGCTATCGACCCAGAAAGCGTCAAGCATCAGGATCAACCATCCCACTGAAGTGATTTTGACTGTTGAACGCAGTGTCTAGCTCTATCCCTCCCCCGCTTGCGGGGGAGGGTGGTCGAGCGAAGCGAGACCGGGTGGGGGCTCGCGCAGATGTCGTTGACAATGGTCAGAACGCCATCGAGATCTCTCGACGAGCGCAGGTGGACCCATGATTTCGCTTCTTGCGAGTCATTCGTTTGCGCAGGCTGCGAGAAATCCGGTTCGCCACGATCCCCCACCCGGCCGCCTTTGGCGGCCACCCTCCCCCGCAAGCGGGGGAGGGATTGGAACCCGTTTGTCAAGTCGAGTTCAGCCTGTCCAACCGACAATCCAAACAATCAAAACCTCTGTGCAGCACTAAATCAATTTGACACCCATCTACGTGCCGGCAGGGCGACTTGCGCTGTCCTGCCGAGGCGGTTGTGGGATTGTGGGCGGGATCAGTATCGTACCTGAACATTTTCAGGACGATGGGTCCTCCGACCAGAGGCTTGAGCTCGGCCTCCAGGGCATCGGCTTTATCCTTCTCGTAAACCTCATCGCCGCCGACATGGAGTGAAAAGGACTTGGTGTATTTTGCCTGCTTGGCGGGGTCCTCGATCGTCCTCCTGGTCCACTCATAAAGATGATAATTTTCGGCGCCGTTCGCTTCGGCCTCCCGGACATACTCGGCGAACGCATCGAACTGACATTGCAACGTTGCATCGTGCCTGCGCAATATCGCCGTCAGTGAGGAAATCGAGGGGTCTGCCGGATTGCTCCGTGCGATCTGAGCGAATTGGTCGCTCAAGGTCAACCGCAGTTGATATTTCAGATCGTTGCTCATCGCGTAGGTCCCGTTCGCTCAAGCCCCAGTGAGCATTTCACGCTATCTGCGCATCTTCCTGAACGCTTGCTCTCACATCCTTCTCAATCAATGTCCAGATCAAATCGACGTAGGCGGCAAACTCTGACCTGCGCTTCACGGACAGCTCCCTTGGCCGCGGCAGCGCGATATCTATTGACTCCTTCATCCAGCCGGGCCGGCGGCCCAAAACGATGACCCGATCCGCGAGGAACACCGCCTCGTCAATCTGATGGGTGATAAACAGCACGGTCTTGCGCCCGTCCTGCCAGATGCGCAAGAGCTCGAGCTGCATGATCTCGCGCGTTTGCGCGTCGAGCGCGGAAAACGGCTCGTCCATGATCAGCACTTGCGGATCGAGCGCCAGCGCGCGCGCGAGATTGACCCGCTGCCGCATCCCCCCGGAGATCTGGTTCGGATAGTAGCGCTCGAAACCGGCAAGGCCGACGAGCTCCAGGAGCTGGCGCGTTCGCCTCCGCCGGGTCTCATCGAGCTGACCGTTGATCTCAAGCCCGAACACCGCGTTGCGCCAGACCGTCCTCCACGGAAACAGGGAGTCCTGCTGGAACACGAAACCTCGATCGGCACCCGGCCCTGCGAGAAGACGGCCATTGATCCTGATGGACCCGGCGTCAGCGTTTTCGATGCCGGCGATCATCCTCAGCAGCGTCGTCTTTCCGCAGCCCGAAGGTCCGACGATGGCAAGGAATTCGTGCTCCTGGATTTGGAATTCAATGTCCCGCAACACCTCCAGGTCGCCGAACCATTTCGACAGTCCCTGGATTTCCAGCTTGGGCGTCATGGTTCCTCCTCCACCGTCCTGCGCCACGGGAGAAGCATCCGTTCCAGCCATCCTACCAGCCACGTCAGCGTCATACCGGTGACGGCAAGAATGGTGACCGCGACAAAAAGCAGAGGCATGTTGAACGCATCCGCCGCCTGGGACAGCAGGAAACCCAAGCCCGCTCGCGAACCGAACAGCTCGGCGACAACGACGGCGACGAGGCCACGGCCGATTGCGAGCTTGATGCCCGCCAGCACGAAGGGAATGGCGGATGGCAGCGACACCTTCCAGAAAATCTGCAGTCGCGAGGCGCCAAAGCATCGCGCCGCATCGATCAACTGCCGGTCGGTCGAGCGCAGGCCCGCTTCCGTGTTGATGATCATCGGAAAAATGGAATTGATCACGACGACGATGACTTTCGACCAGATATCGATGCCGGCCCAGAGAATGATCAGCGGAGAGATCGCGATGGTGGGCGTCGCGTAGAACGCCGACACCCACGGCCCTATCGCCCGGTTGGCGTACTTGTTCGATGCCATCGCGAAACCGACTGCGATACCCAGGCCGATGGCGATCACGAGGCCGAGAAAGAATTCCGCTGCGCTGACGCGGATGTGCATCTGCAGCTGATTGTTCGCCGCGAGCTTGATGATCTCGGCAATGATCTGGGTCGGCGTGGTGAGGAAAAGCGCCTTCTTCACCACGAACCGGCCGGCAAGCTCCCAAATCAGCAGCCCGCCCGCGATCGAGGCGACCGAGGTCCAGAGCAGGCCATCAGTGCCGGCCGCCACGGCCCGCCCGGGCCTCCCCTCCGCGCGACCTTCACTCATTGGCTCACGTCGTGCGCTACATCTCCGTCATGGCCGGACCCTCCGATCAAGTCCGAGGGCAGGCTTGTTCCGGCCATCCACGACTTTCTGCCTGAATCAGACGTGGATGGCATCGGACCTCGGGCTTGCCCGAGGTCCCGCACACATCAAGGCGTCGCAAATCGGGTAAACCCGACTTGCGGTGACAAGCGCGGCAATGACGCCGGTAATGCATCCAATTCATGGAGCTACGCTCTAGCTCAGTTCGCGACGGCACGCACGTATCGGTCATCATAGAACGCGTTGGCGGACTTGGCCGGGGGCTTGATGTCGCCTGTGGCCAGCAGTGTCGCCGAGACACGGTCGACGGTCGCAGCGGCAACATCTCCATCCGCGACATATGCTCCGATCTTCACGCACACGTCCCACGTCTTGAGAGAATCGGACAGATTGGACTGCGATGCACGCGCCAGCATCTCGGACACCTCCTGCTTATGCGCCGGATCGACGAGATAGCGGACCGCCTTATTGTGCGCTTTGACGAACGCGACGAGCGCCTTCGCGTTGACTTTCGCCCAATCGTCGTTGGCGTGCCATATCATCATCGGGAATTCGCCGAGATAAGGCGCAATCGGCCCAAGATCCGTCCAGCCCGCCTCGATGGCCTTGAAGCTCTGCGGCGTGGACAGGACGGTTGCATCGATGCCTCCGGCGAACAGCGCCGACATTCGGTTGCCGGTCGAACCGGAGAACAGCAGCTCGACATCCTTGTCCGGATCGAGCCCGTGATGCCTGGCGGCCGCCTTCCACCAGAGGTTCGTGATGTCGTTCTGTCCGCCGGTCATGACGCGCTTGCCCTTGAGGGCCTCGATGGTCTTGATGTTCTTGGCTGCGATGAGGCTGTGCGTCCCCACGGCGAGGCTGTTGATGAAGATTTTGACTTCTGCGCCGGCATCGATGGCGCGGACTGTGTCGACCATGGACGAGCTGCCGATGTTGGCGACCCCGGCCGCAACCTGCTGCAGCGAGCGCGCGCTGGCGCCCGAGGTGACCAGATCGAGGCGCAAGCCTTCCTCCTCGAAAAACCTTTTCTCCTTTGCAACGATGGCCGGCCAGATGGAAACCGTTACCCCGATCACCGCGGCCGTGACGGTGGTTGGAGCTGCTGACTGGGCGACCGCGCCAGCCTTCGGCGTCACCACAGCCATGGCCATGGGGACGATGACAAGCGCCGAACGCAACAGGCTGACCATTGCCGGACGATTTCCTTGCATCGCTGCACTCCGCAATTGCATTGGGGTGACTGCGCTCCCTCCAGTGGCCGGCGCACTCAATATTCGAGACCTGACTTCAAGTAATGCTTGGCAATTTCCGCGCCAGTTGCTCTCCAGACTCCGTCAAACTTGTCGATGTGCTGCAACGCCCGGCGCAGTGCAGGAATGCGATGCGGTTGTCCCATGATGAAGGGGTGGAGCGCGATGGCCATGACGCGCCCGGATTGCGCGCCCTCGGCATAAAGGACGTCGAACTGATCCCTGATCATTCGCTCGAATTCGTCAGGCGTGCTCTTGGATCGCACGATGGCGGCTGCGTCATTGAGCTCGTAGGAGTATGGAACCGAGACGATCTTCTTGCCACCAACGGTCATCGTATACGGCTGGTCATCGTTGACCCAGTCGGCGACGTAGGCGCACCCCTCTTCGATGAGGTAATCCAGCGTGCTCCATGTCTCCTGCAAGCCGGAACCCAGCCAGCCGACCGGCCTCTTGCCGGTCGCCCGCTCGATCCGCTGCAAGACATGGCGGATAGTCTCGCGCTCTTCTTCCGGCGGAAGCTCGTTCAATCGAGCAGTATTGGTCCGGCCATGCCCCATGAATTCCCAGTCGAGCTTCACGCTCGCATCGATGATCTCGGGATGGTGATCGCAGATGTCGGAGTTCAGGGCGACCGTGGCGCGGATGCCGTGCGCCGTCAGCAGGTCCATGAGTTGCACGATACCCACGCGATTGCCGTAGTCGCGCTGGCTCCAATGGCGGACAAAGGGCGTGCCTTCATTGCCCTTGGGCCGCTCGTTGGAGTCCCCCGGCATCGCGCGATCCAAGGCGAAAAACTCCACATTGATGATGACCCAAAGCGCAAGGCGCGCGCCGCCTGGCCATTGCAGCGGCGCGCGGCTGTTGATCAGGCTGAACTTGAACGGCCCATAGGGAGAAGGCTTCATGCATCACCTTGGATGAACAACAGGCTCAATCCCTCCCCCGCTTGCGGGTCGCTCGCGGGGAGGGATTGAGCCAGAGCCTGCATTGAAAATCAAAATCGCTGTGCCGCAGCACTATCCAACGCACATGCCGGCGCCCTACAGTCCCAGACCGAATACGTCCTCAAAACCGCGACGGCCTTTCGGCGAAACGAGCAGCGCGCGACTGTCGCGCATGCGCTCGAGCCAGCCAAGATCGAAGCAGCGCTGCGCCAGCCCAGCGCCCACACTGCCGCCGAGGTGTGGCCGCCGCTCAGTCCAGTCAAGGCATGGGCGGCAGAAGATGCGCCGACGGCTGCGCATCGCGGCAAGGTCGATGCCGAATTCCTGCAGGAACGCGACGCCGCTCTCCGTCACTTCGCCGCCGTCGTTGGCGAGCGCGAGGTGGCCGCGCATGCACAGAACGTCGGTGAGGCCAACGCCGAGCTTGCCTGCGAAATGGTCGTAGCAGGTGCGCGCGGTGCGCATCGCTTCGTCGGCTTTCGAGGCAGGCCGGTGGCGCGGCGGCGAGCCGGCGGCGACTGCCATGATGCCTTCCAGCATTTCCGCAACGCGCGGCGTCGCGATGCGGTAGTAGCGGTGGCGCCCCTGCTTGACGCAGGCGATTAGCCGCCCGTCGGTGAGCTTGCCGAGATGCCCGCTCGTCGTCTGCGGCGAGACGCCCGCGGCATGCACGAGCTCACCCGCCGTCAGCGCGCTACCGCCCATCAACGCGGAGAGAATGTTGGCGCGCGCCGGATCGCCCACCAGCGCTGCGACTTCAGCCATGCGAACGTCCGCTGTCATGAGACCCCTCGGTAGTTGGAGCACGCCGACCGGCGAAATGTAGCATCCGAGCCGCCGCAAATGCTTCGGCCACGCCCGTAGTATCAGAACTTGAGCCTTGCCCAAACGTTCCTCATGTGACCGTGCACGACGAACCGATGCGGAGGCCACACGTGACGATCACCCTTCCCATGCTTCGCGGGCAAAGAGCGTACGCCGCCACACCCATTCTGTTGACCATGTCGCTCGGCGTGTTGATTGCCCAGATCGATACCTCTGTCGTTAATCTCGCGCTCAAGCATATCGGCGTCGATCTCAATGCAGGCGTGAACACGCTGCAATGGGTGGTCGACGCCTACAATCTCGTCTATGCGAGCCTGCTGCTCACGGCCGGCACGCTGGCCGATATGTATGGCCGACGGAAAATCTTTGCGCTTGGGATGGCGCTGTTCACGGTCGGATCGCTCATTTGCGGGCTCGCCTCGGATGCCGTCGTTCTGATCACCGGCCGTGCCATTGCCGGCCTTGGCGCCGCGCTCGAAGTACCGACATCGCTTGCGATCCTCACCGTCGCCTATCCGGACACGAGAAGGCGCGCGCATGCGCTCGGGCTGTGGGCGAGTTGCAATGGTCTCGCCTTCGTCATCGGACCGACGGTTGGCGGCGTGCTGGTCGATGCGGTGGGCTGGCGCAGCATATTCCTGCTGATCATTCCGCTGTGCGCATTGGCGCTCGTGCTCACCATCACGTCGGTGCCGGAATCGAAGGACCGCAAGGGCCGCAGGCTTGATCTGACGGGACAGGCACTCGCGATCGTGGCGTTGGGCGCTCTTTCGCTCGCCGTTATCGAAGGACCACGCTGGAGCTGGCTGTCGATCGAAAGCATCGCCTCATTCGGCATCTCGGTTCTTGCAGCAGCATGGTTCCTGCGGCGGCAGGCGAGCACGGACGGCGGCCTCGTGCCGCTTTCGATCTTGAAGAACCCCGTCTTCTCCGCCTGTCTCGCCGTCGCTGCGGCGATGACCTTCGGCATGTACGCCATGCTGTTCCTGACCCCGCTCTACCTGCAATCGGAACACGGCGTTTCAGCACTGCTCGCCGGTCTCGAATTGCTGCCGATGTCGGTGACGTTCGTGGTCGTTTCGCAATCGTCCGGCAAGATCGCCAATGCGTTCGGTCCGCGCGTTCCGATGACCGCGGGCATGACCATGATGGGCGTCGGCCTGTTCATCCTGGCGCTCATCCCGATCAACGACAGCCTCCTTCTGATCGAAGCGGCCCTGCTTGTGATCGGCTGCGGACTCGGCCTCAATACGGCGCCGGTGAACGCGGTCGCGGTCGCCGCCGTATCCACGGCCCGGAGCGGGACCGCGTCGGGCCTCGTCAACACCGCGCGGATGATCGGAGCGACCCTCGGCGTTGCCGTCCTGGGTGCGGTATTCGCGGTGTTCGCCGGCAGCGGCGACATTGGCGACAGCGGCCATATCGTCGCCGGACTCGCGCCGGCCTTTATAATTGGCGGGATCGTCGAAATGATCGGCGCGGCGGTGGCGTTCCGCTTCATCCGCCGCGAACTCGATGCAGTCACGCCCGCAGTAAAGCAGCTGTGAGCCGCGGGCGTCGGCTTACTTCCGATAGATTGAGCGCTGGTCGCAATTTCATTGCAGCGGAGGCGTTTCCCCGATCATTCAGGTGCTTGCCACCTTCCAGACTGCCGTGGTGAGCCGGTAGGATGTATGGTCCGAAATCCGGGCCGGAGGCGCTCCGCGCACGATGCCGGGCACAGAGCAAGCAGTTGAAGAGGTGATCGCGTGAGGCGGAGGGACATGATCAGGCTGCTTGGTGCCGCGGCAGCCTGGCCTATTGCGGCGCGAGGGCAGCCTGCATCCCCGGTCGGGGCAATCGACCAATCCAAGCTGCCTTTGGTCGGCTTTCTCAACAGCGCATCGCCGGAGACCTATCGCTTCAACGCCAACTCTTTCCGCGAGGGGCTCGCGCAGGCAGGTTTCCACGAGGGGCGCAACGTCCGCATTGAGGAGCGATGGGCAAATGCGGATTACCAGCTGCTGCCGGCCCTCGCGCTGGAACTGGTGGCGAAAGGTGTGGTTGTCATAGCAGCGACGGGCGACGTCGCGTCCGCGCGCGCCGCCCAGGCGGCCAGTCGTACCGTCCCGGTCGTTTTCACCATCGGCGGTGATCCGGTCCGTTTTGGGCTGGTGGCGAGCCTCAACCGGCCCGGCGGCAATGTGACCGGGGTGTTCTTCTCTCCAACCCTGCTGGGGGCAAAGCGCGTGCAGATTCTGCAGGAGCTGGCGCCACGAGTGTCGCGCATCGCCTTGCTGATGAATCCAAACAACCCCAATGCCGAGGCGGAGCAGCTGGACGCGCAAGTCGGCGCCCGGACGCTCGGCGTGAGACCATGGTGCTCAATGCCCGAAACGCGGAGGAGATCGAGGCGGCATTTGCGGAGCTTCTGCGGGCCAAGGCTGATGCCTTCATCACCGCGACCGACCCTATTCTCCTCGATCGTCGCGAACAGATCGTCGCCCATGCCGCGCGCCATGGGCTGCCGGCGGTCTACTTCACGCGTCAGTTCGCAACCCAAGGCGGGCTGTTGAGCTACGGGCCCAGCATCACCTGGATGTATCGCCAAGCGGGCGCATACGTGGCGCAAATTCTCAAAGGAGCCAAAGCAGCAGAACTGCCAGTGATGCAACCGACGCAGTTTGAGTTCGTCCTCAACCTCAAGACGGCCAAGTCGCTCGGTCTCGAAGTTCCCAGCACGCTGCTCATCTCTGCCGACGAGGTGATCGAATAGAGCCTTCCCTCGGAATGCAGATGACGGACTACTTGCAGGTCGAGGCGCTCAGCAAAAAGTTTGCTGCGCACGGCCGTTACGCGTTCGAGCAAATCTCCTTCTCGGCCTCGAAGAGGGATTTTGTCGCGCTGATCGGCCCCTCCGGGTGTGGCAAGTCCACCTTGCTTCACATCATCGCCGGACTTTCGTCCCCGACCGGCGGGACCGTACGGCTTAAGGACGAGCCAGTGAAGAGCCCGCGGCCCGACATGATGTTCGTCTTCCAGCAGTACAACAAATCGATATTCCCGTGGAAGACCGTGCTCAACAATGTCATGCTCGGCGTCAAATACCGGTCGCGCGTCACGGGCAGCGAGCTCCGCGATCTGTGCAAGCGGCAGCTCGATCAGGTCGGGCTCGCACCTTATGCGAACTACCATCCCTACCAGCTTTCCGGCGGGATGCAGCAGCGCGTCGCCATCGCGCGGGCGCTCGCTCGCCGGCCGGAGCTGCTGCTCATGGACGAACCGTTCAGCGCCCTCGACGCCATGATGCGCGTGGAGCTCCAGGACCTTCTCCTGGAGCTCTGGAGCGATCTTGGACTTACCATCCTGTTCGTGACACACGACCTCGATGAGGCGCTCTATCTGGCGCAGCGCGTCATCGTTCTGAGTGCCTCGCCCGGCACGGTGGCGGATGTCGTCGATGTGCCGCTGCCGTATCCGCGCAATCAGGTCGAGACCCGCAGCCAGCCGATCTACCTCGATCTGCGCGAGCGGCTTTACCGGCTGATGGTAGAGCAGGTGATGGCAGGCCGGGGCAACGAAGAACGGGCGAACGCTTGATGAAGGGCATTGCGCTGTGGATCGAGCGCTGGCTGTTGGGCTCGCGCGCCTCCGGCCTGATGCTGATCGTGCTGCTGCTGGCGTTCTGGCAATTCTCCGCCCTCTACATCATGGACACGCCGACCTGGCCGCCCATCACCCGGGTTTTCGAGGCCTGGGCCGAAAATATTGCCGACGGCACGCTGGTCTTCCATGTTCTCGCGACGCTGTGGCGGCAGATGCTCGGCTATGGACTTGCCGTGGTGCTGGGCATCTCGATCGGGCTGGCGATGGGCTATTACCGGGCGCTCTATAATTTGTTTGAGCCGCTGGTCGAGGTGTTGCGCCCGATTCCCGGGCCAGCCTACCTGCCGGTGCTGGTGCTGTTCGTCGGCATCGGAAATGAGATGAAGGTGGTGTTGATCCTCCTCGCCTCGTTCTTTCCGATCCTTCTCAACACCTACAGCGGCGTGCGCGCAATCGACCCGGTCCAGTTCGATACCGCCCGCACGCTGGGGCTCACGACCCTGCAGACATTCCGCGAGCTTGTCCTTCCGGCGGCGTTGCCGCAGATCCTGACCGGGATGCGCATCAGCCTCGCCATCTCGCTGATCCTGGCCATCCTCGCCGAGATGATCGTCTCGACCGACGGGCTCGGATACTTTACGCTTCTGGCACAGCGCACCTTCAAGCTTCCCGACATGTACGCAGGCATCTTTACGCTGGCGCTGCTAGGCTACGTGCTCAACCGGGCGTTTCTGCTGATCGAATCCCGGCTGATCCGTTGGCACCGGGAAAGCAGCGGACGGAGATAGCGCAAGCCGCCCAAAAACGAGCGAGAGAAATTAAATGTCACGGAAATGCTGGGGTCTCGCCTTTGTGCTTGCCATCTCGTTTGCCGGTGGCGCGGTCGTCGAGCTTCGCGCCCAGTCTCAGCCCGCACCAGCGACGATACGCATTGCCTATATTCCCGTCGCCAACTACACGCCGATGCTCATTGCCCGCGACAAAGGCTGGTTCGCCGAGGGGAACCTCAACGTGACGTGGTCGCCCATCAGCCAGGGAGCAATCGCGGTCGAGGCGGTGTTCGGCGGCAGCGCCGAAATCGGCGGCAGCTCGATCTTTGAACCCATGGTCGCCCGCGGAAACGGCCTCGACATGATGTTCGCGGTTGCCGGCACCCACACGCATGAGAAGCCGCCTGACAATTCGGCGCTGCTCGTGCGCGACGACGGCGACATCAAGACCGCCAAGGACCTCGCCGGAAAGAAAATCTCGGCCGGCCTGATCAACAGCGTCAACTACGTCCACATGCTGGAGTGGCTGCACAAACAGGGCGTTGACGCCAAGACGGTGCAATTCCTCGAAATTCCGTTCCCGCAGATGGCCGACGCGCTGTTCCAGAAGCGCCTCGATGCGGTCTGGAACGTCGAGCCATTCGTCACCTTCATGATGAAGTCGGGCAAGGCGAAGCTCCTCGCTTATCCTTACACCGAGACAATTCCCGGGATGGACATCACCGCGTACATTGCCAAGGAAAGCTGGCTCAGGGCGAATGCGGACGTGGCGCGGCGCTTCAAGCGCGCGATTGATCGTGCGACCGACTACCTCGTCGCAGCGCCGAAGGAGGAGCGCGACGGCTGGGTCGCGAAGTTCACCAGCATGAAGCCCGAAGTGGTCGAGGCGATGACGCTGCCGGTCTATGCCAGCGAATTCAATGTCGCCAGCTTGCAGCAGAACCTCGACATGGCGGTGCGCTACAAGATGTCGAAGCCGTTCGACGTGAAGACCATGATCTGGACACCCTGACGGGAAACCAACATGCTGACCACATTGAGCGATAAGGTGAAACCGGAGCACTGCGCGCTGCTGCTGGTCGATGTCCAGAACGACTTTGCCGCCAATGGCGGCGCCATGCACCGCGAAGGGCGCGACGTTTCCATGGCGCAGGCGATGGTGCCGCGTCTGGAACGCCTGCTGGAGACGGCGAGGGCGGCGAAATCTCACATTGTCTGGATCCGCAACGTCTACAACACCGGGCCGAACTGGTACCTCTCCGAGGTCTGGCTCGAGCAGGCGAGGCGCCGGCGCAACGGCGCATATGTCGATTATCCCGTATGCGAGCCGCAGCAGTGGAACGGCGATTTCTATCAGATCAGGCCGAAACCTGAAGAGGTCATCGTCACCAAGCACCGCTACGGAGCTTTCGAGAGCACCGACCTGGACCTGGTGCTGCGCTCGCGCGGCATCCGCACCGTCATCATGAGCGGCATCGCCACCAATGTGTGCGTCGAGACGACGGCCCGGCAGGCATTCCTGCGCGACTATTACGTGGTCTTCACCAGCGATTGCACGGCGACCTACGCGCTGGCGCAGCATGAGGCTGCGCTACTCAACATCGACCAGTTCTTCGGGCAGGTGGTGACCAGCGAGGAAGTGATGGCGTGCTGGCAACCCGCGCAGGCAAGGCTGCGGGTCGCGACTTGAGCAATCCGACCGCCGCTTACCGCGGCGCATGCCAATTGGCTCCTTGACGCGGCGCGAAAATCACGTCATCGAAGCGATGGTGCGCGCGGTCGTTGTGAAAGCGGAGGGTCAGATGAAGCCGCAACATGCCATGGCCGTCGGATTCGCCGGCGCATTGCTCGCCGGCTTGCATGGCGGGGCAATGGCGCAAAGCGTGGCGGTCGCGACTGGAACTGCGGGAAGTGCACCTGCCTCCCCGACAATGGAGACCACGCAACTTGGCTGCGATACGACCGCAACGCGCAGACGCCGGCGCTCACGATCCGCGGCCACATGGTGCGTCACGCTGAGACGAAGCCATGTCGGTTCGCCGAGCAAATCAGCGGTCGCTGCCGAAGCGAAGGAGCGACGTTGCCGGCATCAACGTGCTGTCCTCGGCTTTGATGATCGCGCTGCGAGACACATCCTGAGCTCGCGGCGCAGCTACGCTCACCGGACCCATCTACGTCGCAGGGCGCCGAACCCGGCGACGTGCTCAAGCGTGAAGGTCACCAGATCGTGCCGCGGTGCCTTCGTCGGGTGACCATGAACTCGTCCCGGGTTCGCACGGACGAAGTTCCCCAAGCGATTTCCCGGAAGGCAGCCATGCGCTTTGTCTATCTCGATCTGGAGACCACGAGGTGGCTCGAGTTCCGCCGCGGAGTTCTACATTCCGCTGCGGCCGTTTCCGGGAGTCTCTTGGCGTCGCACGCGCACGAGCCTGGACGGTACAGCACCGTGCCGCCGGGACGTTACGGCGGCAATCTGCGATATCCGCGAACTCGACCGCCGGCAGCGGACTCTTTACGTGCCGGTCTTCGTCAAGGGCGCGCTTCTAGTGGGCGAGCGATGCGCATGCCGCCCAGGGCAACGGCGAGGTGAACCTCACCGGCCTCGAGATCGCGTTTCGGGAGTTCAACATCACTGTGGACGTGATCAAAGGGAAATCCCTGGAATGGCCGCGCATCGAGACGCCGGCGCACTGGCTCACGCTGGGCTATGACCGGACCTCACCAAGGCCCTCGACATTCTCAAGTCGGAGACGGTGAAGTTCATCGCCGAGCAGCGAAAGGTCGCCCCAGCGGAGGCGCAACGTAACATGATGCAAGGCTGGGATTGCCGCATCTCGGAAGTGGTGGACATCGTCAAGGGCACGTTCTGCTTCAATGCGAAGGATGTGAGGGCGAAGCCGCCCGCGCCGCTGCCGGGCAAGGAAACGGCGACCGACTACGTCACGGTCAGCAGTAATGCCGATCTGAACAAGGCAATGGACGGCGCGTCCATGGCCATGATCAACCTGATAGCGGAGAAGCGCAAGCTCGATCGGCTCGATGCTTATGGGCTGGCCAGCGTGGCCATGGATTGCCGCATCGCGCCGCCGACCGGCAGCGAAGTCAGCGTTCACTGCCTCATCCCGAAAAGCATATGGCGAACGCAAGCGCGGACGCAGTGAGAATCCTATACCTTATAGCGCGGCATTAATTCAGCGGCATTTCCCCGCTCGATAGCTTGCAACTCAACCGCGTTGAACAGACCTACCTCACGCAGTCCCGCCGCCGTATCCCGGGCTGTAAGAAAGGGAAAATCGGTTCCGAACAGGATCTGCGTGGGCTTCACGAGCTTGGTCAGGGACGCCAGTGGATGGATCGTCATTGCATTTGCCGTGTCGTAGTTGAATCGCTCGAGATAGTAGGCGGGTCCTCTCGGCAGTCGTGGCTGCAGGTCTTTGCGAGCAGCAAAGTAATAAGTGAAGCGTTGCATCAGGAATGGCGCCGTGCCACCCGCATGTGAAAATATCCATTTGATATTGGGGAACTGCTCTGCCGAGCCGCTGAACAACAAGCTTGCGATGGTGCGGGTCGTATCGGTGCCCAGCTCGATGAGAGGCTCGAAGACGTCCGGCACCAGGTTGCGGCAGCAGTCATTCCTGAACGGGTGAGTATAGACCACGGCCTTGCGCCTATCGAGCTCCTCCAACACCGGCCTGAATGCCGCATCGCCGAGGAACTTGCCCTGATAATCGGTCATCATGCAGATGCCGTCCATCTTCAGGCTGTCGAGGGCATATTCGATCTCCCGCAGGGAGCCTTCGACATCCGGCAGGGGCACGGTCGCGAACATGCCGAAACGGCCGGGGTGCTCGGCGATGAGCCTGGCGCCGAAGTCGTTCGTCTCGCGAGCGAGCTTGCGCGCGGAATCGTAGTTGCCAAAGAATACGCTGGGTTCGCTTACGGACAGGATTGCAGTCGCCACACCGCCTTTATCCATGTCTTCCAGGGATTGAGCGGCGGTCCATTTCATCAAGGGCGCCTGGCCGGTTCTCCGGCCGCTGATCTCGGCGATGAACCCTGGAGACGAGACATGATGGTGGACGTCAATGCGGAAAGGCTTCTCTGACGACGAGATCGGCTGCGCCGACACTTCTCGGCTCACGGCCGGCACGCCGAGCCCAATTGCCGCTGCGACCCCGCCGAGAAGCTTGCGCCGCGTGCAGCATGCATGTGCCGAATCAACGCATTGACCGACACGCCGCAGGAGTTGGTTGGACTCGCCGCCAAACCTCAATGTCATTGCCTTTCTCCAGTCTGCCGGCTGAGCGGACCACGATAGTTTGCTCAATCAATCAGCACCGCGAAAGGTGGCCCGGCAGTTCCCGCTCGAATTCGG
This sequence comes from uncultured Alphaproteobacteria bacterium, assembly GCA_963841105.1. Classification (GTDB taxonomy): domain Bacteria; phylum Pseudomonadota; class Alphaproteobacteria; order Rhizobiales; family Xanthobacteraceae; genus VAZQ01. The sequence goes on along the minus strand of CAWJCB010000027.1, from coordinate 48,919 downwards.
GGAAGTAGCGCGAGATCACGCTCACGTCGAAGCGGGCGAGTATGCTCTCCTTTGGTTCGCGGTCGAGCAGGAAACGGAATGCCGCCTCAATGCAATGTTCGGGCGTATGCTTGCCGGCGGTGAAGCGCTCGCACATTTCCCGTGACATGGTGACCCGGTGATGGGTCTCACCCGCTCCTTCGCGCACGACGACCTCGAAATCCAGGAGGTCGCCCGCGGCAATGCGCCGGACCTCGATCATCTCGACAGCTCGCAGGTCAGCGCAGGACTACTGCATGCACGGCTGCCCCATATGAAGCATCTGGCGCGTGCTGTGGTCTCACATTCTCGCTTGCCGCTCCATCGCTTGCCGCCCCTGGTTCGTGGATCATATCCCCGGTCTCGCGCTGCTCGCCACGGCGGCGTGGGAGACGCGGGCCTTGCCGATACGCCATGCGGGCATGCGCCGCGCAATACGGCAGGCCGTTGACGGGGGTTTTGCCGCAGAATCCGAAATCGTCGGACGCCGGGTCACCTAGCGGCCAGCGGCAATGCCACTGCGCAAGCTCGAACAGAGACCGGCGGCTGGCATTCTCGCTTGGCACCTCTGCAAGGCCAACCTGCGGCTCTGCCCACAAGGATCGCAGGACCTGTCGGGTCGTCCTGACGTGCCCGTTCCTGCGTGCAAGCCTTCGTTCGGCCTCCCCGGCGCTGGCACTTCTGGAGCGCGATAACCCGAGGCGGTTTGCCTTGCCGATCACCGCATTGCGGCTCACCCCGATTTCCCGCGCGATCTGTGCGCACGAGAGCCCGGCATCCATGCCTTCCTTCAGGAGTGCGATGCGCTCCGTCGTCCATGTCGCTTGAGATTCGATTACTGTCATGGCCTCAACCTTAAGCAATTGCATCTGGCCGCCTGCGCCGCTCCGCGCGCCCGCGCGTGGAGCTACCAACGAGGGGGCCGGCAGGCGGAATGGACCCCGCCGCAAGCAGACCCGCCTCTTCGCGAGAAATGAACTCGCCGCCCGCTGACGCTTTCATGATTCGAGTCGCCAAGCAACACTTATAATGGTATTGTAATGGCATTATAACTGTAAGGCGTATCCAATGGCGCGGCCCGAAAACCGTTCCGAGGCGCGGTCGCTAAGTCTGACCTTGCCGATCGAGACATTTAACTACCTGGTCCTGCTCGCAACGCTGGGAAAGCTCGGCCGCACCGAGAACGAGGTCGCCACGCACATCCTGGTGCGCGAGACTTATGCGATGATCGCGCGCGGTTTCCACGGCGAGACGATTCCGTCCGCGGAGCCGTGACCAGGTGAACCGCGATTCGGGTGAGGTAATTGCGAACTGCTCTGACAATCCGGCATGTTCACTTCGAAGATCTCGGCGCCTTCGCAGGCCCGCTGGAGAGGGCCGGCTACCGCATTCGCTACCTCGACGCCAGCATCGACGAATTGCACCCGGTCGAGACCGAGACAGCTGATCTGCTGATTGTCCTCGGCGGTCCGGTCGGCGCCTATGAAGGCCACCTTTACCCCTTTCTGGATGCGGAGATCGACGCGCTACGCGCCAGGCTCGCGGCCGGCGCACCGACGCTCGGCATTTGCCTGGGTGCCCAACTCATGGCCGCTGCGCTTGGCGCGCGCGTCGCCCCCGGCGGCGTCAAGGAAATCGGCTGGACCCCCGTCGAGCTGACCGAGGCCGGCCGCAACGGCCCGCTGCGACACCTGGAGGGAGTGCCCGTCCTGCACTGGCATGGCGACCTCTTCGAGCTCCCATCCGGTGCCGAGCGTCTCGCCGCGACGCCGCCTTGTGCAAATCAGGCGTTTGCGCTCGGTCGAAACGCGATCGGATTTCAGTTCCACCCAGAGGCCGATGGCCAAGGATTCGAACGCTGGTTGATCGGCCATGCCGTGGAGATCGATGGCGTCCCTGGTCTTTCAGTTGCGCGCTTGCGCGAGGATGCCCGCCGCTTCGGCACTGCGGCGGGCGAAGCTGGGCAACAATGCCTGGCCGAGTGGTTGGCAACCCTCGGGCGCTGATCTGCGGCATCGCTGCGATTGGAGTCGCGCCTGCGGGGCCCTCAAGCCTCACTCAAGCCCTTTGCGCGACTTGAGTTGCCGAGCGAGGACATGCGATGAAAAGTGCTCGCATGGAGAGCACCGCCGCTACGGTCAGACACGGAGACTGCAATGCAAACATATGTCGCCATCATCGCCGGGAAAGCAGTGATGGCATTTCGTGCCGAGGACGAGGCGCAAGGCCGCGCTGTGATAGAGGAAGGCGGCACGCGCTCAGATTTGCGGACGCTCGCCGGCGCTGACGGCAACCCATTGTGGGACGGCAAATCCGCCCTTGAAGTGCGAGAGGCGACCCCAGCGCAGCATGCGGAATGGGAACAATCTCGAGACGAGGCCATCGGCGATGGCGAGATCGACCTGGACGCTGGCCACGATCCGGATGATTGGGAAGTGTATTTGGTTGACGTTCCGCCGACGAAGAAGGCAGAGCGAGACGGTTAGCCGTTCAAGCCGACTGTGATGACGAGAAGCACGGGGCACGACAGATAATGCCACATGTCGCTCCTGGTGAGGTCGCTCCTGTGCCGTCCAATTCCGGAGGTTCTGGTGCGACGCTCATTCGCTGGCATTACCTGTGGTATGCCGGCCTGGCCTTGGTTGCGATGGTTGGCGCCATCGCCAGCCATCACCTCTGGTTGCTGAACTTCACCCACGTATTCAGCAGCCTGTTGTGGACTGGCATCGATCTGTTCATGGGCTTCGTGCTTGGACCGATTCTGCGGGTGATCGATCTATCTGCGCGCAAAGCCGTGCTCTTGCGCCTGACGCCTCGCACTCTGTTTCTAATGCCGACCCTCTCCATCATCAGCGGCACCACTGGTTGGTATCTGGCAGATGCGATGGGATTCACCGCACTAAACTGGCCGCAATACGGGTGGGTGGTGGCGGCGCTGGTCCTGGTCACGTTGCTGGCCGTTCAGGGGCTCGGTTATCTACTGCCCACGAATTTGCGTGTTTGCTTAGAATTGCAGCGAGACACGCCGGATAACGCCACAATTGCCAAGCTGACAAACCACTACTTCCTTGCAATCGCTCTCCAGGGGATCATGCAAGTGCTGACAATCATCGTCATGGCGCGCCTGGCGACCGGAGTTTGAGCCTGCCCACCCCGGATCCTGGGCCAGAGTGCGCGTGGATTCATCCTCAGCCGAGCACATGCACATACATCTTCTCCTGATTTTCATTCTTGTAACCGTGGCAGCGGTCGCCATTGCCGCAAACCGTGTCAAAATCCCCGCGGCAATTCTGCTGGTTCTCGTAGGACTCATTCTGTCGGTGACGCCGGGCCTGCCGCGAATTGAGATGGTCCCCGAGCTTGTCCTCCTGCTTGTCGTGCCGCCCCTCATCTACTCGGCCGGCGTCGCGATGAGCTGGCGCGAATTCCGGTTCAACATACGTGCGATCAGTTCTTCTTGCCTTCGGCGGCGTCGCCTTCACGACCGTCGCCGTCGCAGCAGTGGTGCACTATCTTCTTGCTTGGGATTGGTCGGTGGGCTTCGTGCTTGGTGCGATCATCTCTCCGCCGGACGAGGTGGCGCCAATGGCGATAGCTCGCCGGCTTGGCCTGCCCCGGCGAACCATGGTCGTGCTCGAGGGTGAAGGTCTCGCCAACGACGCGACAGCTCTCATTATTTATCGCTTCGCGGTCGCGGCGGTCGCAACCGGCGCCTTCTCCTTCGGGTCGGCATTCCTCATCTTCATCGCCATTATCGCCGGTGAGATCGCATTTGGCCTGGCGATCGGCTATGCAAGCCTGCGATTGCGCAAATGGGCATCGGACCCGCGCGTCGAGATCATCTTATCCTTGCTTACTCCATTCGCTGCCTATTGGCCTCCGCAGGCACTCGGCGGCTCGGGCGTGCTCGCAACCGTCGTGTGCGGCCTCTACATCAGCTGGAACGGGCCGTTGCTCATACCGAGCGCCACGCGCCTGCAGGGAATCTTTTTTTGGGATCTCTTCATCTTCATCCTGGAGGGCGCGCTGTTTCTGCTGACCGGCCTGCAGGCACGGCCCCTTCTCGACCAATTCGACCAGGTGAGCGTATGGGAGTTCGTCCTGGCCGCCCTTGTCACCACTGTCGCTGTCGTTGCGGCCCGCTTCATCTGGGTCTTTCCTTCGCTCTACCTGCCGCGCTTGCTGATCCCGAGGTTGCGGCGAGCGGACCCGTATCCGATCTGGCAGCGGCCCTTCCTCATCTCATTCTTCGGCGTCCGTGGCATAGTCTCTCTTGCCGCCGCCCTCGCTCTGCCGTTGACTGTCATGAACGGTGCGCCATTTCCCCATCGCGACCTGATTCTTCTGCTGACCTTCTGGGTCATCCTCATCACGCTCGTCGGCCAGGGCTTGCTGATTGCACCGCTCATGCGCTGGCTTCGGCTTGGAGAAATTGTGCAGACCGAGCATGCGGAGGAGCGAAACGCCGAGCTCGCGGCGCGGCGCAAGGCCATCAACGCGGGTCTGGAACGCCTCGAAAGGGTTGCGCGCGACCGCGGCTTGCCGGCGCCGGTTGTTGAAGGGGCGCGCTCACACCTGCTGGCGCGCCTGAAGCGTGCCGAGGCGATCGAGACCGGCGGCGAGGAGCACACGCGGCTGGCACTTGGAGACGAGATCGAAGGCCTTCTCATCGATGCGGAACGCCGGCACATTTTCGGCCAGCTCGAATCCGGGGAGTTGATCGACGAGGCGCGCCGCCACATCGAGCGCGAGCTCGACCTGCGCGAGGTTGAGCTGTTCCGCAATATCCCCGGTGCAATCAATTTCGAGGAATAAAGCGTCATAGCCCGGATGGAGCGCAAGCGACATCCGGGTTTCCCGTCCAGGCGCTATTTCGGATTTTCGCTTATCGTCCGCACCGGATTATTCGACCTGCCGCAGGTGAGGGAGATCGTCACGGAAACGTTCGGCCGCCCGCGCGCGGGCCTTGGCGGCCTCGACTTCCCGATCGCGCGGCGGCGCATTCGTCACCAGAGCAGTGAGCAGCTCGCGCGCCGCGTGCGACACTTGATCGACCGCGCGATTGAAGGCTGGCGCGTTCGCCTTCGAAGGATGCGTGAAGCCGCTAAGTTTTCGGACGAATTGCAGCGCCGATGCGTGGATCTCCTCGCCCGTGGCGGGTGGCTCGAAGTTATGCAGGGTCCTGATATTCCGGCACATGGAAATCTCCTCACATAGGCTCCAATCGCCCGGGAGCCCCAATATTCCCAGTGTTGTAACTCTGACGGTTCATCCTGTCATTCCGGGGGCCGAGCACAGCGAGGCAGCCCGGGATGACAGTACCCCAACGGCTTCATCCGGCGATCACATCGACCATGACCTTGCTGCTGAGAACCTCCTTCGCCTTGGCGTGATCGAGGTCCTTCTCCCACGCGGCGATCACCACGGTGGCCACGCAATTGCCGATCAGGTTGCCAAGCGCGCGGGCCATGCCGATGAACCAGTCAACTGAGAGAACAAGCACGAGACCGATCGCGGGGATGCTCGGAACAGCATTGAGCGTTGCGGCGAGGATGACGATCGCGGAGCCCGGAACGCCATGCGCGCCCTTGGACGTGACCAGCGACACGCCAAGGATGAGAAGGAGGTCGCCAAGCGAAAGCGGTGTGTTGGTCGCTTGCGCTATGAACACCGTCGCAAGCGTTAGATAAATGGAAAATGCGTCCAGGTTGAATGAGTATCCGGTCGGAATGACGAGCCCGACCACCGACTTCTTGACCCCCATCCATTCGAGCTTGCGCATGATCTGAGGCAGCACAGCATCGGAGGAGGCGGTGGCGAGCACGATCGTCAGCTCCTCGCGCAAATAGGCAAGGAGCCGGAGAATGCTCAGGCCGGCGAGGCGCATGACAAAGCCAAGAACGACGAACACGAACACCGCTATGGACACGTAGAACAGGACAACCAGGGATGCGAGTTGCTTCAAGGACCCGACCCCATAGCGGCCGACGGTGTAGGCCACGGCTCCGAGCACGCCCAGTGGAGCGACGCGGACGATCAGGCCCATAGCCCGGAAGAGAACCGTCGAGACCGCGTCGATGAGGGAGGTGACTTGTTGCGCCTTCGCCCCGACAAGGGCCAGACTGATGCCGAAGATCACTGCGAAGAACAGCACTTGGAGCACGTCGTTGCGCGCCAGCGCGTCAAACGATGTCGTCGGGATGATGTTCATGATGAAGGTCCCGACGCCGCCGCCCTGGAGCTTATGGGCATTCTCGGCATGGCTAGTGATCGCCCTGGCGTCGAGCATCGCTGGATCGATGTTCATTCCCTGCCCTGGACCAAAGACGAACGCGAGAATAAGCCCGATAATGAGCGCAACCGTGGTCATCACCTCGAAATAGATCAGCGCCTTGACCCCGACGCGCCCGACTTTCTTGAGATCGCCGGCCCCGGCTATGCCATGAACGACCACGCAAAAGACGATGGGCGCGACGATCATCGAGATCAGCTTCAAAAATGCGTCGCTGAGAATTTTAAGCCCGACGGCGAAGTCCGGCGCCGCCATGCCGAGCACAACCCCAAGCACCAGCGCGGCCAGCACTTGAACGAACAATGACCTGTAAATCGGCACGGGCGCGGCCGGCAGGGGCGCAGATTCGGCCGGCATCGGCATTGCAATCGACATGGTTGTGGCTCCTTGCCCAGAGGACGACTTGCTGGTCGTACCGATCATGCTCCGAGGCAAGAAGAGTGCCAAGCCATACTGGATTGTACCGAAGATTCAGCAGCAACGCCGGGAAAAAGCGAACCGTCCGGCTGGAATGAGCGGAGCACGTGACAACCTGACTGGAGAACGCGCGCCCGCGATGGAGCGGATGGGCAAAGTGCGGGGAGCAACCGTCACCGACGCGGCAGCGCTGCGAAGCTTAGTGCAGCTTCAAGAAGGTCTGAGTAAGATTACTCAAATGACTGGCTGTCCCGTTTGGTTCGCCGGCTATGACGATGACAACTACTCGGTTGGTGCGCATATGATCTGCGCGGTGAAGGGGCCATAGGTGCCCCCAAGCGATTCATCACCCCGTTGAGCCTCGAATCCGCTCTGTCGCATCGTGGCCTCGGCTCGGCGCATGCAATCATTGAAGGACAAAGCCGTGCTCATGGTATTATGGCTCAAGGCGCTCTGCGCAAAGCTTGGTGCGCCACTTGAAGCCAGAGCTGTAACAGCTGTGAGCACGACCGCTGTTGCTGATCTCGGGCTGTTCCCAGGCAGTGGTTTGGCTAGCATCGAGCGTTCATCCCTCAACGAGTTAGAACGAGGACCTTAAAGTGTTCTCCGTAAGAGGGGCAAAAGTCGTGGCGGTATTAGGAGCTCTTGATCCAAAGCTCCCAAGTGTTTGCTGCTCCTCAACGACCGACGATCGTCATAACTTTTCCAGGCATCCATAGGCGCAGGCGAGCTCGTACCTGTTTTCGCCAATGTGCTTAAGATAGGCGGTGGTCTTTTCCCCGGCGCTGACGAGCCTTTCTTGCTGAATGCCGGGCACTGGCGGTTCCTGGTGGGTTATTTGATACCGCACGAGAATCACCGCGCCTGGGACCACGCCGCTGGCTGTGCGGTGGACAGCATCCACCTTGGCCGCGAACGTCACATTTATAGTGGTCACGGAACCAACATTTCCAGGTACGGAACGCGTTGAAGAAGCGTGATCCACCGACACGACCGTCACCATCAGTGACTCCGGAGCGGCATTCTGCCATCTTTGGACGACGCTCAACGGCACCGCGGCCCAGATAGATCCCGAGGTGGCTGCGAAAATGGTACCGACAAGACTTACGCTCGCAAGCGATTTCAACAAGGTGATCTTGTCCATATTTGTTCTCCGTTTCGTTGAGTGCAGCATTGTCCTTCGTAATCCCGATTCACAACGCCATGACCTGTGCTCACGGCGTCCCGCCCAGACGTTTGAGGCCGGCAATAGCCTCATCCAAGGTTTTACGCTCGCTGGCGGTCGTCGATGTTGCAAGTTCCGACTGGACTTGTCGGAGTTGGCCTGCTGGGCGCAATTGCATGGAGGGAATTAGTCGCCCTTCGAAACCATATTTCACGCCGGACCGGCGCCTGCGTCGTCACGATACGAGCTTAGCCAGCGCAGCGTTCGTGGCGATGATACCCGCGGGCCTGATCGAGCTAACCCACGCGGCGGCGGTCGGAGCACGTCGATGGCGTTGCCGTACTCGCCGTGGCTCGAAAACGTGACGCCCATGTTCTTGCGATCAGCCGCCGCCGTCGCGATCTCGTCCGCCCAGGTCCGGCCGTCGCCGAAGGCGACGAACCACACCGGCAAGGAAGGCTTGCCGGCTTTGTTCCGCAGCGCGTCCATTTCCTGTGGCGTGCCGGCATCCTTCTCCACGATGATGCCGAAGACATTGGGATGGCCGACATACGGCGTTTTATCGCCGCCCATGAGGCCTGGATTCTTGGCGATGACCTTGAGGCCGTAGGTGGCCGCAAGATCGATCGCGCCGAGCACATCCTCCACGGCATAGGCATCGGGGTTGTCGAGCTCGATGTAGGTGAACCCCTGACGCTTCCTGCGCTCGAACTGCTCGCGCAAATTTTTCTCCCAACCCGGCCCCTTGGGATCGATCTGACCTTCGCTATATTGCTCGGCGGTGTCCGACGTGTGCAGATAAGGAGCGTATTTGCCGGTGTTCTCCTCGTCGAACAGATTGCAGTATGCGATGGCCATCCCCTTTGCGGGCGGCCGCCCCACGTCGTAGGCGACCTCGATCACCGTATCGTGGCTGCCAGATACCGGCCCGTCGGTGCCGATGAGGTAGCGCAGCAGCTTGCCTTCCAGCGGATTGGCGGAGGCTGTTTGCAACTTGGCCGACAGCGCCGGTGGAAAATACGGGTGTGGAAGAAGATTGATGTGGTCCGATGCCTCTACCGACGCCGACTGCGCACAGGCGATCAGGACGAAGGTGGTCATCGCCAGCATAGTGTTGCGGATCATGGGCGTATCTCGGCGTTGTCGGCTTCTGCGAATGATCAATGGTGGCAGCTTGCCGCGTTGACCGCCCTGCCGCAGTGATGGCCAACAACAAAAGTGCGAATGTCCGGGGCGCGCTCGTTCTCTGCAAGGTTCGCTTACCCTGCACGTCAACAAATCCTTGTCTGTCGGGGGCGGCCGAACGCAAATCGATCAGTAGAGACGGCGCGAGTCTCCTCACCTGCGCGGCAGCGCGCGTCGGCATGGCCTTTACCGCGCGCGGGCAGCAGCGCAGGATTTTCCGACGGCTCAAGTTTGATCCGGGTACGTTGCGTTCGACACGGTTTGACGGATCGGTTATCGCGAGTGCGGCGGTCTGATAGTGCCGAGCATCCGGGCCACCATGCTTGCGACCGGGAAACGCGGCATTGGCGACCGGCTCGTTGCTGATTGAGGCTTGCCCTCGTGAATCAAAGAAACCTTCTCAACGCGCTGCCATTCCAGCAGCCGCAATCGGCCATTATCGTGCGCGGAATAAAATGCGGAATAGAATAGAGACGGCTCAATGCCACGAAGGATCACGCCTGCTTTCAACTGGCGATGCCGGGAGCGCCGCCGAGCGGACGGGAAATGAGGACGCGGGCCGCCCCCTCGAAGCCCAGATCAAATATCAGCTCGGTCACAATGCTTGCTGTCGCGTCTGGGGCGACTACCGATTAGAATCGTCGGCGTGGGCGCGTTCCCGCGCATGCTTGCGCGCCTCGTGGCGTCCGACAAGGCAGCCGGCAGCTGCACCCAGTACCCCATGATGTCCCGCGTAGTGACCCGCAGCGCCACCGACGACAGCACCTTTAAGGCAGCCTTTCGCCGTGGCCGGCTGCGCTGAGCTCGCCAATGCGAGAGCGAAAGCGGCGATAAAGAACCCTGTTCTCATAGCTTGTTCCTTTAATTCTCATGCCGATCGTGGGGTGCGTTATGGGCAACTCGAACGCAACTCGCTTTGTTCCTTCTACCCCACTCAAACAGCTGGCCTTGCTGTTGTCATTCGACCAACATTGGGCACACAATGATTGCGGACTGATCTGACGCGGTGGACGGGAGCGCAATGGCAGAATTCGGCGTTGGAGCTTCGGTTCTTCGCAAAGAAGACGACCGCTTCCTCAAGGGACGCGGAGAATATGTCGGCGACGTGCGCCTGGCCGGAACGCGCGAGGTCGCGTTCCTCCGCAGCCCCGTCGCGCATGCGCGGCTCGCGAGCATCCGCATCCCGGAGCAATTCCGCGATTGCGTTTTCACCGCGGAGCATTTGACCGGCGTCAAGCCGATCATCTCGGCGCCCCCGCTCAAAGGCTTCAAATATTCGGTGCAGCCGATCCTGGCGGCGGGAAAGGTACGTTACGTCGGCGAAATGATCGCGATGTGCGTCGCGTCCACGCGCGCGCAGGCGGAGGATATCGCCGAGGCCATCGCCGTCGAATTCGAGGAATTGCCGGCGGTCACCGACATGCTGGCGGCGTGCCGGCCTGGCTCGCCGCTGGTGCATGAGGAGTGGGGCGACAACGTCTTCATCGCGTTCAGCGAGAACGGGCGCGTCGAGGAGGTCGCCGAGACAGCGCCAATCAAGATCAAAAAATCCATCCGAACGGCGCGCCACTGCATGTTCCCGATGGAAGGACGCGGCGTGATTGCGTATCGCGATGCACGTCTGAGAAATCTCACGCTCATCACATCGACGCAGTTCCCGCACTCCGTGCAGACCGGGCTTTCCGAATGCCTCGGGCTCGAGCACGGCAACATCCGCGTGATCTCGCCCGACGTCGGCGGGGGCTTTGGCTACAAGGGGCTCTTGTGCCCCGAGGAAGTGGCGCTCGGCTGGCTGGCGACGCAGGTCGATTATCCCGTCCGCTGGCTCGAGGACTGCCGTGAGCACCTTGCGGCAAATGCCGATTGCCGCGAACATCACTATGAGATCACCGGCTATGCCGGCGCCGACGGCAAGCTCCTGGCAATCGACTGCGTCGGGCACGTCGATGCTGGCGCGTATTCCTCGTATCCCATTTCCTCCGCGCCCGAGGCGGCGCAGATCGCCAACCTGCTGCCCGGGCCTTACGTCTTTTCCACGTACCGCTGCCGCTCCTACGCGGTTGCCACCAACAAGTGTCCGATCATTCCTTACCGCGGAGTCGCGCGATCCGGCGTCTGCCTCGCTATCGAAGCGATCATGGATAGCATTGCGCGAGAAGCCGGCATCGAACCTTACGAGGCTCGGCTGCGCAATATGGTGCGGCCGGAGCAAATGCCGTTCGACAATGTGGTGGGCAAGCACTTCGACAGCGGCGATCACCCGCAGTGCCTGCGGCGCGCCGTCGAGGCTATTCGTCTTGAGGAGGTCCGAGTCCGGCAAAAGCAGCCAGAGCCCGACGGCCGGCTGATCGGCGTCGGACTTTCATTCTTCGTCGAGCAAGGAGCGCACGGCACTTCCGTGCTTGCGGCGTGGGGACGGCCGATCGTGCCCGGCTACGAGCAGGCGAATGTGCGGCTCACCGCCGACGGCGAGGTGGAGATTCACGTCGGCACCCATTCCCACGGCCAAGGCCACGAGACGACCTACGCCCAGGTCGCGCATGAAATTCTTGGCGTCGATTTCGACAGGATCAAAGTCCTCCAGGGCGACACGCTTTACACGCCGTACTCCACCTCGACCTGGGGCTCGCGCTCCATGGTGCATGGCGGCGGCGCGATAGCGCGCGCATCGCGGCTGCTTGCAAAACGGGCGGCGCACATCGGCGCCTGGCTGCTGCAGACGGAGCCCGCCAAGGTGCATGTCGCGGACGGCAAGGTGGTTGCCGGCAACAGCAGCGTCACACTGCGCGAAGTTGCGCGCGCCTGGTATTTGCAGCCGCAGAACCTCCCCGCCGACGTGGATACCGGCGGCCTTGACGTGACCGCGGGCTATCGCGCCGAGCGCGACAGCGGCACCTTCACCTACGCAACCCACGCCACGGTGGTCGCGGTCGACCCCGCGACCGGGCTGATCGAGCTACTCGATTATGTCGTCGTGGAAGACGGCGGCACGCTCGTGAATCCGATGATCGTCGATGGACAGATTTGCGGCGGGACGGCGCAGGGCATAGGCACTTGTCTCTACGAAGCCGTGCCGTTTGACGAACAGGGACAACCGCTCGCGTCGACGATGCTGGATTACGTGCTGCCGGGCGCGACAGAAGTCCCCGACATCAGAGTGCTGCACATGCAGACGCCCTCGCCCTACACCGAATTCGGCATCAAAGGGCTCGGCGAAGGTGGTGCTGTCGGACCGCCTGCCGCCATTGTGTCCGCGGTGAATGACGCCCTGCGGCCTCTTGGCGTTGAGGTTTACGACCTGCCGCTGACTCCAGAGCGAATCCTTGCCGCCATTGACATGGCCGACAAATGAAAGCTGCGAGCTTTGAACTTGTGCGTGCGCGCAGCGTGGCCGAGGTCACGGAGTTGCTTGCCCAGGCGAACGATGATGCCCGGGTGATCGCCGGGGCGCAATCGCTCGGTCCGATGCTCAACCTGCGCCTGGCACGGCCGCGTCTGTTGATCGACATTACCGGGATTCCCGAGCTCACCCGGATCGAGGACGCCGGTGATGGGGTCACGCTCGGGGCCTGCGTCACGACCGCCAACATCGAAGACGGCAAGCTGCCCGGCCCCGGCTTCGAGGGGCTGCCTCCCATCGCAGCACGCATCGCCTACCGCGCCGTCCGCAACCGCGGCACCATTGGCGGAAGTCTTTGCCATGCCGACCCGGCAGCCGACTGGGTTCCGGTCTTGGCGGCGCTGGGTGCGCAATGTCTGATTGCAGGCGTGAATGGCAAGCGTTGGTTGGCAGCGGATCAATTCGTCACCGGCGCTTATGAAACGGCGCTGGCTCCCTCCGAGATGTTGGAGGCCATCAAGTTGCCGCGCCTCTCAGCGCGTGGCCGTCTCGGTTGCTACAAGGTGTGCCGCAAGGCCGGCGAGTTTGCGCTGGCGATGGGCGCCGTGATGAACGATCCCGACCGCGGGCAGCTGCGCATGGTGATCGGGGCGACGAAAGGTCAGCCGATCATTCTCCGCGACGCGGCCAATGTTCTGCGCGGTGACAAGACAATCGACCCGGCGGCGGTTGCGCGCGTGCTGGATCAGCATGGGATCAGCGCGCGCGTGACGCAACAGCAGCAGGTCACAGCGCTCACGCGCGCCTACACTCAGGCGATGCCGCCGTGAACCCGGTCAAGCTTACCGTCAATGGACGCGCCGTCGAGGAAAGCGTCGAGCCGCGCATGCATCTCGCTGATTTCCTGCGCGAGCGCATCAACCTGACAGCGACGCACCTGCGCTGCGAGCAGGGCGCGTGCGGTGCGTGCACGCTGTTGATCGACGGACAACCAGCAAGATCGTGCATCACCTACACCGTTCTTTGCGATGGCGCGGAGATCACGACGCTGGAGGGCCTCGAGGACGATCCGATCATGGTGGCGCTGCGGCGCGCCTTCTCGCTGGAGCACGCCCTTCAGTGCGGCTACTGCACGCCGGGCATGCTGATGACGGCGCGCGACATCGTGTTGCGGCTGCCGGAGGCCGATGCCGCGCGCATCCGGCTAGAGCTAAGCGGCAACCTCTGCCGCTGCACAGGCTACGCCGGGATCGTGCGCGCGCTCAGCCGGGTGTTGGACGAACGCCGTTGCGGCGCCTTGGTCGTCGTCGCGCCGCGGAATGCCTCGCTCGGCCCGGCCGGAGCAAGGCCGCTCGCGATGCGGCCCGTGCGCGCTCCTCAGCGCGAAGGCGCGGGTATCAGGCCGCGGCGGACCACGCGCGTGAAGGAGCTGTTGGCAAAATTCTTAGGCAGGGCGCACTCTTGATGCCGCTCGGCAAGGCTGCCGGAGGCAAGGGAGGGCAAGGTCAGGTGAGATGAGCGCGCGAGGAGCACGGCGGTTTCGCGAGCAGAAGTGGCTTCTCGATTCGGTGATCTCGACCGTCGGGCTCGATTGGGACCTGCTGCGCATGTCCACGGTCACCGCTCCCATCGGGTTCGAAGGGATGGGGGATTGGGCGCAGGTCGCCGCCAAAGCGAAGCGCTTCGATGAAATTTCTCCCGCTTTCGAGGAGGTCGCCGCCGGGCGGGAAGCGCGCGCCCGCGAAGCGCACGCGACCGGCAACGAGGTCACCGCGCGCGAGTCCTTCCTGGTCGCCTCCATCTACTACGGCGTGGCGCAATGGCCGATCGACGAGGTCAATGAACGAAATCTCGCATTGAACGCGAAGAAGCTTGATTGCTTTGCGCGCTACGCCGCGCTCGCGCACCACAGGATCGAGCGCGTCGACATTCCAATGGGCCCGCACGTCATCCCCGCGTGGCTGCACCTGCCGCTGGTGGGCAAGCCGCCGTATCCCGTCGTCGTCATGCTGCCCGGGATGGACACGTTCAAGGAAAAGCTCGTGTGGGGTTATGGCGACAAGATGCTCGAACGCGGATTCGCGGCGCTAGCGATTGACGGACCCGGCCAATCCGAGGCGCTGATGCATGGCCTCACGGTGACCGCCGACAATTTCGGCGATGCCGGGCGTGCGTGCCTCGCTTGGATCGATACCCGCAACGATCTCGACAAGGATCGCATCGGAGTTTTTGGTCGAAGCTTCGGGTCTTATGCCGCGACCGTATTCTCCAATTCCATCGCTGACCGGCTGCGCGGGGTGGTTGTCGGACTGCCGTGCTTCGAACCGGGCTTCAACAAAATTTTCGAGGAGGCATCGCCAACATACAAGAACCGGTTCATGTTCATGGCCGGCTACGACGACGAGGACGCGTTCGACACGTTCATTGCCAGTTTTGATTTGCGCACCCGGGTAGGAAACCTGCGTTGTCCGTTCATGGTGCTGGGCGGAGAGCTCGATGAGCTGGCGCCCATGCGCCACGTGTTCGATGTCTGCAAGCAGGTGCCCGGGCCGGTCGAGATCGTCGTTTATCAGAACGAGCGCCACGCGCCGGGGCGAATGCCGTCCTCGCAACTGGGTCCTCACTGGTACGCGATGATGGCGGACTGGCTCGCGGCGCGCGTGCGCGACCGCAGTCCGCAAAAGGAGCGCCGCTATCGCTATGTCACCGCGTCCGGCAAGGTCGAGCAGCGTCCGATGCCGTGACTCAGGCGGAGCGAGCGTAGGGCGCAATAGCGCAGCGTATTGCGCCGTTGCACGGAGGCTGGCGGAATACGCTTCGCTATTCCGCCCTACACAGAGTTGAAGGAGGGTTCAAATGAAACGCAGCCACGCAATCCTGATGCAAGCCGCCGCCGCGGCGTTCCTCGCATTCGGCTTGACCAATAACGCCGCCGCGCAAGGGACCGTCAAGATCGGTCTGGTGCAGCCGCTGACCGGTGCATTCGCCGCCGCCGGCACCGATGTGGTCGACGGCGCCAGGATCGCCGCCGATGAGATCAACGCCGCCGGGGGTGTGCTCGGGATGAAGCTCGAGCTTGTGATCGAAGATACCAGGAGCAACCCGACAGAAGCGGCATCGGTCACCGAGAAGCTCATCGTGCGCGACAAGGTCCCCGTGCTGATGGGCGCCTCGGCCTCGACGGCGACACTTGCCGCGATGCCGAAGCTGATGGAATACAAGGTGCCGATGCTGGTCGAGACGTCTTCGTCCTCGAAAATAACCAACGCCGGCAATCCCTACATCTTCCGCATCGCGCCGCCCTCCGAAGTCGAAGCCGCCGTATTCAGCAGGATCGTCGATCGGCTCGGCATCAAGAAGGCCGATTTCCTTGTCGTCAACAACGACTGGGGTCGGGGCACCGCGGACGAATTCGCCAAAGTGCTGAAAGATCACGGGATCGCGGTCGGTTTGGTCGAGCGCATGGACCAGGGCGCGCAGGACATGAACGCCCAGCTTGCCAAGATCAAGGGTTCTGGCGCCGACACCCTGTTCGTGACGACGGCAGTCGAGCAACTGTCGCTGGTGCTCAAGCAGGCAACGGCCATCGGGCTGAACATGCGCATCATCAGCACCGGCGGCTCGCAAAACCCCGATCAACTGATCAAGAATGTCGGCAAGGCTGCTGACGGCAGCTGGCACCTCGTCTTCTTCGCACCGTGGTCGCCCGAGGCAACGCCCAATCCGCAGGTCTCGAAAGCGTTTGTCGCCGAGTGGAGCAAGCGGGGCTTGTCCTTCGGCAGCTTGACCTCAAGCTTCCGCGGCTATGACGGCATGCGGACCATCGCCGAGGCCATCAGGATTGCCGGCAAGCCCGAGCCCGAAGCAATTCGCGCTGCCTTATGGAAAGTCGATATTCTCGGCCTCAACGGGCCAATCAAGTTCGAGAAGGACGGGCCAGCCGGCCAGGAGAGCGGTCAGAGCACGCCGAACGTCTATCTGGTGAAGATCGAGGACGGAAAGGTCACCGTGCCAAAGATCTGACACCAAAGGCCTGCTCGCATCGATCTTATTTCTTCACAAGCGGACATTCGCCTTGGTCGAGGGGTCGCCAGGCCTCCTCCGGCGGAATGGTCGCGAGCTGCTTGTAGTAGTCCCAAGGCGCCCTGCTCTCCTCGGGCTTTTTAACCTCGAACAGGTACATCGGGTGGATCTTGCGCCCATCGGCGCGCACGGTGCCCTTGCCCATGAGCTTGTCGTCGGTTGGCAACTCCTTCATCTTCGCGATCACCGCCTTGCCGTCCGAATGACTGCCAAGCGCCTCGGCCGCGCGCAGGTAATGGAGCACGGCCGAGTACACTCCAACCACGGTATAGCCGGGCATGCGGCCGAGCGCCGCGAAGTATTCGCGCGCGATCGCGCGATTGGTGTCATTCTGGTCCCAGTACCAGGGATCGGTGAAAATGAGGCCCTGCGCCGTCTTGAGTCCGAGCGCATGGATGTCCGTGACGAAGATCAGCAGCCCTGCGAGCATCTGACCGCCCTCCACGATGCCGAATTCGGAAGCCTGCTTGACCGAGTTGATGGTGTCGCCGCCCGCATTGGCGAGCCCGATCACCTTTGCCTTCGAGGCCTTCGCCTGCAGCAGAAATGACGAAAAGTCGGTGCCCGGAAACGGGTGGCGCACCTTGCCGAGGACCTTGCCGCCGCTCTTTACCACCACCGCTTCGGTGTCGCGTTCGAGCGCGTGGCCAAAGGCGTAGTCGGCGGTGACGAAGAACCAGGTGTCGCCGCCGCGCTTGACGATCGCGTTGCCGGTACCGTTCGCCAGCGCCCAGGTGTCGTAGATCCAATGCACGGTATTGGGGGAGCACGCCTTGCCGGTGAGGTCGGAGGTCGCCGGTCCCACCGCCAGGAACACCTTGTTCATGTCGCGGGTGAGTCCATTGATCGCCAGTGCGACTGACGAGGTCGGCACGTCGGCGATGGCATCGACCCCGTCGACATCGAACCACCGGCGCGCGACGTTCAGCCCGATGTCGGGCTTGTTCAGGTGATCGCCACCGATGATCTCGACCTTCATACCCTTGGTGGAGGCGCCGAAATCTTCGACCGCCTTGCGCGCCATCCAGATCGAGCCGGTGCCCGCGATATCCGCGTAGAGGCCCGACTGATCGTTGAGGACGCCGATCTTGATCGTGC
This sequence comes from uncultured Alphaproteobacteria bacterium, assembly GCA_963841105.1. Classification (GTDB taxonomy): domain Bacteria; phylum Pseudomonadota; class Alphaproteobacteria; order Rhizobiales; family Xanthobacteraceae; genus VAZQ01. The sequence goes on along the minus strand of CAWJCB010000027.1, from coordinate 31,321 downwards.
CACCGCGATAGTCCGCATTGCCGGTCGCCGGAATTAGTCCGGCCGCCAGAACGAGGCCGAGCCCACCAATGGCAGGGCGCGCCCACCACTTGCACATGATCATCCTCCCTGGTTGCGACGTTCTCCGTCGTTTGTTCTTCTGCGCTCAGGCTATTCGACCAGCCGGCCTGCGCGCAATTGCAGTTCGTGGCAAATCCCGGCACGTGAGACGTACCCACAGTGGTTCCGGAGGTGCCTTCGGCTTGCGTGCCGGAAGCCGAGGAGGTTATCCGATGCCCGTCACAGACGACGTGCGACGCCTCAGCCGCGCGGCCGCGATCGTGATCGCTGCGGGTCCCAATCATCCGGCATGGTGAAATTCAAGCCGACCTTGAGCACGTTGATGTTGGTTGTGACGTTGAACGGAACGACGGCGGCGAACAGGCCGCACGCTGTGCAGGTAAAGGTATTTCCGCCGGAGCCGAACTTGTAATAGTCGTATTCGACGAAGCCGGTGAGCCAATCGAGGAAGGCATATTCAAGCCCGATGCCGACGGTCCAGCCGCCCCGCGTCTCGCTCGCCGTGGCGATGACAGCTCCCGCGGAGGAGACGCTGTAAATCCGGCGCACGGAGGCGCCGCCCCCCTTCACATAGGCGAGCAGGCGATCCCAGGCATAGCCAACGCGACCGGTGATCGACGCCAGCGACTTTGTTTGTGTCTGGTCCGAGAGCGCGGGCGCGAGCAGGTTGGAGTTGGCGCCACCGGCATTGGTCCAGTCATAACCGCCCTGGAGACCGACGACCCAGTTGCGGACCTGATAATTGCAACTCCCCTGCACGCCGCCGATGGCGCCGGCCGCGGTGCGACTGCCAAAATCCGCGCCGATGGCCGGATCACCGGGAATCCGATCAACCCAATCGGTACTGTCCCAAAGGCCGCCGGCATTGGCGCCGATGAAGCATCCGGTGAAGGTGAAATAGCTGATCGGAATCGCCGGCTGGATTATCGAAGCCGGGCTAAGGTCGGCGGCCCTGGCCCCGCCGCCGAAAACCGCGGCCATGGCGAGACCAGTGATACACAGCCTTCTCATGATACGCCCTTAACTCGCGTTCGAATTCTAGACCTGCCGCTGGCTTCGTGTCTGTTGCGCTTGAGCAACAATCCAACGGAAATACGACACGAATTGACGGCGGCATGCGTCTTTCCCCGTTCGAATTCATCTGCTAATTTGTGTCCACAGATGACGGCACGCTGCTCGCGTGCCGCACAGACGGAACGGCGGTTCCGGCGCTTCATCCCAATAAGTCGATCGCCAAACGGGCAGAGTCCGCCCGGAGAGCCGCCATGCATGCACGCCTTACATGTCTGGCGACGCCCAATTCTGAAAGGCTCTTTTTCAGAAGCGATCTCGCCCCACGAGGAGCTTCCCATGAACATCAGCGCACGCAATCAGCTCAAGGGAAAAATCGTCGATGTGGTGAAGGGGGCCACGACGTCCCATGTGCGCGTCGATATCGGCAGTGGCGTTATGGTGACGGCATCGATCACCAACGAGGCGGTCGCCGATCTTGGCCTCAAGCCGGGAGATGATGCCTGGGCGATCATCAAGGCTTCCGATGTGATGATCGGCAAGTGATGCCCCTCGACCGGCGCGCGCTCCTGGCAGGATTTGGCGCAGCTCTGCTGCTGCCGGAGCCAACGCGTGCGGCAACGGTGCGCGATAGCGCCGGACGGTCAATTTCGGTGCCTGCGCGCGTCCAACGCGTATTCCCCGCGGGGCCACCGGCCGCGATCATGCTCTATACGCTCGCGCCCGATCTGCTGCTCGGCTGGCCGCGCGCCAACCGTCCGCAAGAGTGCGCTTACATGCTGCCGGACATCTGCAGCCGACCGGAAGTTGGGCGCATTACCGGCCGCGGCAACACAGCAAATCTGGAAGCAGTGCTGGCGCTCAAGCCGGACCTTATTCTCGATGTGGGCTCGACCAGCGAAACCTTCCTATCGCTTGCCGCGCGCGTGCAGGACCAGACCGGCATTCCATACGCGCTCCTTGACGGACGCTTCGCCGCGCTCGCGATGGCCTATCAAAAGCTCGGTCAGCTCATCGGGCGTGACGCCGAGGCGGAGGAACTCGCCGACTATGCGCGCCGGACGTTGGCGGCAATCACCGAGCGCATCGCAGACGTGACTGCCGAGCAGCGCCCGCGCGTCTACTATGCGCGCGGACCGCAGGGACTGGTGACCGGGCTCGGCGGCTCGATCAATGTCGAGACAATCGAGCTCATCGCCCGTAACGTTGCCGGTGGCGTGCCGGGCGGACTCGCCAATGTCTCCATCGAGCAGGTGCTGCTGTGGAATCCCGACGTCATCATCACCATCGACCAGGAGTTTTCCGCCGCCGTTCGCAACAATCCATCCTGGGCACCGGTGAAGGCTGTGCGCGACAACCGGGTGCATCTGTCGCCGAAAATGCCGTTTGGCTGGGTGGATTTCCCGCCAGGCGCAAATCGGTTGATCGGCTTGTGGTGGCTCGCCAAGATACTCTATCCGGAACGTGTCCCCGAGGCCCTTCGCCGTCTCACGCGCGAGTTCTACGCGCGTTTTTACCATGTGAACCCAGACGACGCACAGATCGAGCAGGTCCTGGCGGGGCGCGATTGATGATCCGCATTGGATGAGCAGCCGCCGCTCCGCAGTGCCGGGCTTCGCCATCGCGGTCGGCGTGCTGATCGCCGGACTGTTTGTCGCGTTCACAGTCGGGCGCTACCCGGTGGGGCTGGGCGATCTCGCCAAGGTGCTGGCGGGGAAGGCGCTTGGCCACGAAACCGGCGTGTCTTCCGCGATCGAGAGCGTGATCCTCAATGTGCGCGGGCCACGCGTTGTCGCGGCTGTGCTCGTGGGCGCGGCGCTCGCGCTTGCCGGCACCGCGTTTCAGGGCTTGTTCCGCAATCCGCTGGTATCGCCTGATATTCTCGGCGCGTCCTCGGGCGCCGCTCTTGGCGCCGTGATCGGTATTTATTTGTCGCTCGGCGTCACGGCCATTCAAGCCGCGGCCTTCGCCGGCGGCCTCATGGCCGTTGCCGCCGTCTATGTCATCGGCTCGGCGGTGCGCTCGCGCGATCCGCTTCTCGTCCTGGTCCTCACCGGCGTTGTCGTCGGATCGCTGTTCGGCGCCGGCGTGGGCCTCGTGAAGTATCTGGCTGACCCCTACAACCAGCTGCCGGCAATGACATTCTGGCTGCTGGGCAGCCTCTCCGCGATCGCGCCGACAGATCTCATTGCGTTATTTTCTCCGATCGCTGCCGGCGCCGTCGTGCTGGTCGCGCTGCGCTGGCGCATGAACGTGATGTCGCTGCCGGAGGAAGAAGCAAAAGCGCTCGGCGTAGCCACGGGACCATTAAGGGTTGCGATCGTCGCCGCTGCCACGCTGGTGACATCCGCGAGCGTCGCCGTGGCCGGCATCATCGGCTGGGTCGGGCTCGTGGTGCCGCATCTCGCGCGTTCGCTGGTCGGGCCCGACTTCGCGCGGCTGTTGCCGGCCGCGGCGATCCTCGGCGCCGGCTATCTCCTGCTCATCGACACGCTTGCGCGCACCGTGGCGCCGGTCGAAATCCCGCTTGGCATCCTTACCGCCGTGATCGGCACGCCATTCTTCATCTGGCTCCTGGCCAGCGCGCAAAAGGTCTGGTCATGATGCTCGAGGGCCGCGGCCTCACGATCGGGTATCGCGATCGCATCGTCGGCGTCGGGCTTGATGTGACACTGGCCAACGGCGAGGTGCTTTCCCTGCTCGGTCCCAACGGCGGCGGCAAGACCACGTTGCTCAAGACTTTGCTTGGATTGCTGGCACCGAAAGCGGGCGAGGTGCGGCTTGACGGGCACGCGCTCTCCACCCGCTCCGCGCGCGATCGTGCCCGTGTGATCGCCTATGTGCCGCAGACGCACGTGTTGACCTTCGCATTTCCGGTCGAGGCCGTGGTCTTGATGGGTCGCACCGCGCACAACAGCTTGTTCGGCCGCCCGACGGCGAAGGATCGCGACATTGTTGCGGCCGTGCTCGAACGCCTGGGCATCGCAGGCCTGGCGGAGCGGCCTTACACAATGATCTCGGGCGGCGAGCGCCAATTGGTGCTGCTCGCCCGTGCGCTGGCGCAGGAGCCGCAATTCATCGTGCTCGATGAGCCGACCGCCAGCCTCGATTTCGGCAACCAAGGGAAAGTGATGCGCGAGATGCGCGCGCTCGCAGCGTCCGGTCACGGCGTTCTGTTCACCACGCATGACCCGAACCACGCGTTGCGCGCGGCCGATCGCGCTTTTTTGCTGCGCCAGGGCGAAAGGCTCGCCGAAGGCCGTGTCGAGCAAGTCTTGACGCAGAAGCAGCTCGAAGCGCTTTATGGCGCGCCGGTGCAGCGGGTCGCTGATGCTTCCGGCACAGCCTTTCTTCCGGGTTGAGCAACGCGACGACGCTCGCTTCAGACGTCCACCATTGGTAAATTCCTCCAGCTCAGGCTACGTGCTTAGGGCGAGGTGACTAAAGTGAGAAGGCGGGAATTCATCGCACTGCTTGGAGGCACGGCGGCGTGGCCGATTGCCGCGCAGGGCCAGCAGAAGGCGCTGCCGCTGATCGGATTCATGAGCGGCAGATCGCCTGCGGATTCCGCTCATCTGGTAGAGGCGTTCCGACAGGGACTGCGCGAGAGCGGCTACGTCGAAGGCGAGACCATTTCCATCGAGTACCGTTGGGCGAACGGTGAGTATAACCGCCTGCCGGAACTGGCCTCTGATCTCGTGAGCAGGCGGGTGCTCCTGCTTCTGGCGCTTGGCGGAGAATCATCTGCTATTGCTGCGAAGCAGGCAACTTCGACCATCCCGATTATTTTTGGGATCGGAGACGATCCGGTAAAGGCCGGTCTGGTCGCGAGCTTCAATAAGCCTGGAGGGAACGCGACCGGATATACATTGCTGACCAATGAGATGGGGGCGAAACGCGTTGGTCTCATGCACGAGCTCGTGCCGGGCGTATCCTTGTTGGGGGCGCTCATCAACCCGAGCTTCCCGCCGGCGTTGGATCAATTGGCTGATATCGAGAACGCCACACGAAGCATTGGCCAGAGCCTTGTCGTTGGGAGGGCGAGCACAGACGCAGAGCTCAAGGCTGCTTTCGCTTATCTCGTGGAGCAAAGGGTGGGCGCTGTGCTGATCGCAACGGACCCATATTTCGATACGCAACGCGCCCAGATCATCGCGCTTGCCGCCGAGGGGCGGCTCCCGACGATGTATCAATTCCGGGAATATGCGCTCGCCGGGGGTCTCGTAAGCTATGGTCCGAGGATAACCGATTCCTACAAACAGGCGGGCATTTATGCCGGCCGAATCCTCAAAGGCACGAAGCCAGCGGACTTGCCGGTTTTACAGCCGACAAGATTCGAGCTGGTGATCAATCTGAAAACGGCGAATGCACTCGGTCTCACGGTGCCAAACTCAATGCAATTGCTCGCCGACGAGGTGATCGAGTAACCCCGGGCGGATCATTGCGGCTGCTGGTTACCGCTGACATCCGATTGCGGAGCGATTTTCAATCCTGCGGGTGCGGCCTCCTGCCAACGCGTTCAAAGAAGACGCGGCAGCGCGGACTGAGGTTCCGGCGGTTCTGCTTCATGCAGGTGGTTATGCGGTCAATGTCGGGAACGTACTGCGCGCAGAGGCGCTCCGCGTCGCCCTGGCAGGCGGCGCGCTGCTCCGGCGTGCCTTGTGCGCCGGCAGGTACCGACATGACCATGACTCCCCACAGCACGGCGAACGCGAGCGACGGCGAGATTGGATGCAGCATGCACGACCTGTTCGGGATACTGGATCGTCCGCCGGAGCTTGTCATCGGGCCGGCCATAGGCCGGACCCGTTGGCGGACGATGACAACTGAGAGTTGACGGAGAGAGTTGACGGAGGTGGGTCAGCCCGACGAGTCTTGGTATAACTTAGTTGGGCTTCATCAGTCCAGCGGCGGTCAAGGCGCGCGTGATCACGGCTCCGATATCGAGAGGCGATCGCGCCCGCCCGGGATGCGGTCCTGTCTCCGTCTCCTTATCCAGAATTTCGCCTTCCAGCACTTCGGTGTCCACCGCCTCATCTTTTATCACCGCACTTTCCAGCGCGTTCCCTTGCAGCACCCCGCCCTGCATGAGCTGCGGCTGGCGGAATTTTGCCGGTGCGGGCTTGGCGCGGCGATCATCTGCGGCGGTTGTCCTCGCCTCTGCCTTTCCAGTCACCGGAACGGCCTGCGTCAGACCAAAAAACCTGGCGATGTGATAGGACGAGGATATCCCCACATCGAGAAGGAAAGGACCGGCGGCGCCGCACTCGCCATCGCCGTCGCCGGTTGCGAGAGGCGTACCGTGCCCGCTGGTCAGCGTGAACGATTCGATAATTTCGTCGCCTGCCGCATTGACCCAGACCTGGCGCGGGTAACCATCCACCATGGTCGCGTGCGAAGCGGTGGCGCGCAGACCATGGACATCGGTCCATTGCTTGAGGATCTCACGCGCATTCGAGGGAACGACGATCTTGTCGGCGCTGCCATGCCAGACGGAAATTCGCGGCCAAGCCCCTTTGTGCGGGGCTGCGGCGCGCACGAGGTCACCCCATTCGCGCGCGGAGCGGGCGGGACTTTGAAACATGCTCTCGAATGCCTGTTGCACGTTGTTTGCAGCGCCGTACGGCAGGCCGGCGATGATGGCGCCGCCGGCGAAGAACTTCGGGATAGCAAGCCAGCATCACCGACGTCATCGCGCCGCCGGCCGAGAGCCCGGTAATGAATACACGGCGCCGATCGATTCCCTTGTCGGTCACCATTTTCTCGATCATCTGCCGGATCGATGCGGCTTCCCCTCGCCCGCGCTGGGCGTCCTGCGGCAGGAACCAGTTGAAGCACCCGTTGGGATTGTTGGAGGGCTGCTGCTCCGGCAGAAGCAGCGCGAAACCGTGGCGTTCGGCAAGCGTAGACCACCCGGCCCCATGCTCGTAGCCTGCCGCCGTCTGCTTGCACCCGTGGAGCACGACAACGAGCGGCGGATTGGCCGCAAGCTCCGCCGGCACATAGCAGCACATGCGCAAATCGCCCGGATTGGAGCCAAAGCTGCGGACCCGCTCCAGATGGTCCGGCGCCGCCGGCTCCGGCGCGTGGCCACGCGTCGCCGCAAGCAGCGATTCCCATTTGCGCTTGTTGGCGGCGAGGCTTGCCAGGGTTTTTCGCAGATTGAGCATCACGCACCGTTCGGTTCGGTTTGAGCCTGTTAACCCGTTGTAGCCCAATTGGTTGCCGCAGCGCACAAAATAACGGCCTTGCCGTCCGCGGAGCGACAAGTCGGTCGCCGTCGGTCTCATCGTGAATGCGGTTGCAGCTCAGCGCCACGTCTCGCTGCAGGAACTCTTCGCAGCACCACGCGTTATCAAGCGTCTCCCCAACACAATCACATAACATGACATAACAAGGAGTGACCCTTATGAATTGGGATCGCGTCGAAGGAAATTGGACCGAGTTCAAAGGACGCGTGCAGCAGCAATGGGGCAAGTTGACCAATGACGACCTGGAGGTTGTCAAAGGCAAGCGCACGGAGCTGTCGGGACGCTTACAGCAGCGTTATGGCTACGCCAAGGACAAGGCGGACCGGGAAATCGACACTTGGTTGCGCGATACGCATTGAGCTTCAAGGAAAAGAGCACTGTGCGCACCCGGTGCCGCTCCAAGCACCGGGTTTCTCTCACTCGTTCGGCGAAAAGCAGGAAGACGATGCCCATCGCGCCCTTGCTCGGGGGCTAGCAAACCGGGGTCAATAACCGCGACCTGCCCACATCAACCTGCCTACTGATTGCCTTCGGACGCAGTACCAGCCTCTGTTTTGCGTTCGGTCTCAGTGCCCGCGTCCGTTGCCTTGTTTTCTTCAGGCTTGAGCTCGTGGAGCGCCGTCCCCATGGCCGCCGCTCCCGCAGCAATGACCGCCGCTTGCGCGGCCTTCTTCGCGACGTCCTTGAGTCTCGGCACAGTGACAGGCTTCGAACGCTCTTTCGGCTTTGAGGTCACGGCAGGTCTGTTTTGCCGCCTGATTCCGTGCGGCTGAGCGCTTCGCGGCTTGCTGGCTTGCTGTCTGCTGGCTGACTTGCTCTTTGTGACTTTGTTCTTTGTGGCCTTGCTCTTGGCAGATTTGGCCTTGGCAGATTTGGCCTTGGCGGATTTGCTGCCCTTTGCGGACTTTGCCGATGATCTTGCGGAGCCTCGCTTGGACGCTTTCTTCATGCCTCCCTCCCGAATGTTTCTGCAGGGCCGCAACCAACCCAATCACCGTAAGCAGCCCGTTGAATAATGCCGGCCACTAAGTTCCGTTCCAATCGATGCGTTGCACAACGCCCGGGTGCTCAGAGGCGACTCAGGGCGCGCTGGTAATAAGACAGGTCCAGGTAACTCTCAGGCGCACCTGGCACGGTCCCATCGTAATCGGCGCGCAATCTGAGCACGTTCCTGAAGCCCTCCAGGTCGAGCTGGCCATCCCTGGCGAAGCCTTCCGCGTCGTCCGTGACAATTCCGAATGTCGCCGCCGCAATATCCGACGGTAGCTTCAATTCCGCTGCGAGCAGGTTCGTTGCTTCTTGCCTGTTGGCCGGGTCCAGGACCCAACGCAGCCCCTCGATGTAGGCCTGCAGATACCTTACCAGAGTCTCGCCGTTGGCTTCCGCCCACGACCGCAATGTGTAACCCGCAGTCCCCTGATAGGCGCCCATCATTGATACCGTGGTCCCCATATCCTTCAATCCAGACCTCTCAGCCTGCAACGCGAACGGCTGGTTGAGCACGGCAGCCGCGGAGGACTTGTCCTTGCGCATCAGCTCGAGCCTTCGCGGCGTTGCACCTACGGCGCTCACATTGTAGTCACCCCTGTTGAGTCCGTTCTTTTTCAGAATTGCATAGAGCAAGTAGGCGTAACCGGAATTTGCAGTATCCACGACGATGGTCCTGCCACGCAAATTGGAAAGTGAAAGAATATCCGGCTGGACAATCAGGTGATTGAAGGCGTTGTCGCCGCCGATGATCAGCGCGACATCGAGGTGATCAACGTGTGCCATGCCCACTGCATTGTCGGACGTGCTGTGGATGATCTGCCAGCGGCCGTCCGCGAGCCCCTTTGGCAATTCGGCTGCGCTCGGCGCGATTTTCAACTCCACAGAGAGACCACGTTTGGCGAAGAACCCCTTCGATTGTCCGGCAAGAAGCGGCAGGTTCTGCGCGCCGCGGAATGCCATAACCGCGAGCCTGCTTTCCTGAGCACGGCTTTCCTGAGCATTGCTTGGCCCATTCACTGCCGAGACAAGGGTCAAGCCAACGGCGACGGTTAAAGCGTATCTCTTCATCGCTGCTCCTGCGTCGGAGACATGCATCGCTTACGCCGCAAACGACATCAACCCTTTCTGCCCGGCGCCATTGGCGCATGTGCGACCGGCGGCGGAGCGGCCCGCATTTGCGCAGGCGCGACTGGGGCACGTGCAACGGGAGGCGGCGCGACTCGTACGGGAGGAGGCAAGGCAGGCGCAGCGCGCACCACCGGGGCCGGCGCAGCGTGAATGATGGGTGGCGGCAACGCCGGTCGGTAGACCGGAGGCGGCGGCGACATCGGGCGGGCAATCTGCGGCGGCAGCGGCGCGCCGAACGTGCGTGGCGCAGGCATTGCAGGCGCCGGCCGCGGCGCTTGCATCGGGGCCGGCGCAGCGTGCACGGCGGACGGCGCCGGCGCCGGTCGGTAGACCGGTGGCGGCAACGCCGGTCGATAGACCGGAGGGGGTGCCGACATCGGGCGGGCAATCTGCGGCGGCAGCGGCGCGCCGAACGTGCGCGGCATAGCTATTGCCGGCGGCCGCGGCGCTTGCACCGGGGGGGGCGGAGTCACGGCGATCCGCGGTAGAGCTGCCGCACGAGGCGGCGTCGTCATTGCGGACGGCCGGGCGCGCGTATCATGCGGCATGTCCGGCTGTCTCGAGATCGCGCCGCCGTGAGCGAGTGCCGACAATGGAGAAGGCGTGGTCGGACCGCGCCCGGATGATGCGAAAGGTGGCAAAGGCTGCCCCTGCCTGCCCGGCAACGGCTGACCAAGCGGCACTTTGGGGGGGCGCTGCGTCGAGCCTGTCGCTCTCATATCCGATGCCGGCGAATGTGCCGGCGTGACGTGCAACCGGTTTGCAATCGAGCGTGGCAGCGCCGGCGCGAGTGCAAGGTGGACATTGTCGCCATGTCCTGTCGCATCATGGCCTGACCCATGGTGATCTTTGATCGTCGCGAGACGTCCGGCCTGGTTGATGACGACAGCATTGTGGGAATTCTTGAAGATCAGATTATCGGGGGGTGGAACCACATAGTGCGGTGGATGACACCACAGGGGAATGGGCACGAACACCGGGACAGGCAGCACGAAGAGCTCGATGGGCGGCAACGGAGCGTCCAGCACGATGAATTCCGGCGGCGGCGGCGGCAGGAAGTAAATCGGCGCCGGCGGAAGGGGCGCGAAGCCAAGCTCCGGATCGTCGAAAGCGAGGACGGGCCGCTCGATTATAATCTCTTCTTCCGGCGGCGGCGGCGGCACATCATAGTCGATCTGGGCGAAAGATGCCGGCGGTTCGAAGGCCACCGCGCGCAAAGCAAGGCGGCGCCGGGCATCTCCGTCGTGCGGTCCATGCGGATAGCGGCGCAGGTATGACCAATACGCCTCCGGCGTGTCCGTCAGACAGGTTTCACGCCAGGTGATCGCTTCACGTCGCGCGGCGACGATGGCGCGCACACGCCGTGCCATCGGATCGTCGGAGAACGTCGCGAGAAATTCCTCGTAGCCTTCCAGCGTGTCGCGCCGCAGCGCTGCCCAATAGGCCTCGCTTGCCGCGAGCTCGGCGATCGGTCGCGAGCGCCGGCTCGCGTCATCGTCGTTGCCAGCAATCGCCGGCGGCGCGTCGGGGGAGCGCTCGAAGAAGGCAAACGGCGCTTTCACCCGCGATGCGTCCCAGGGGATCTGCGCCCCCTTGGTGCGCTCGCTGACGCGCAGCCGTACCCGCTCGAACAGATCATCAAGGGAAAGGCCGCCGTCGCGCATCATCTCGGCGAGCGCCTGCGCGTAAGCTCCGTACGGGCCGGCTTGGTCCGGAGCGACTGTTCCGGGTGCGGCATTGAACGCCACCAGCATGCCTGGGCCTGGCGCGCCAAGGGCGAGACCTCCGGCGATGGCATCGCCGGAAGCCGCGAAGGGTGTCCGTCGCGCCAGGTCAAGGACGACAATGCTCGCCTTCAATCCGAACGTCTCAAGTGGCCGGATGTAGTCCGAAATGCGCAACGCCTGCGCCGGCACATTGGCGCCGCGTCCGGCTCTGGCATCTATCGGTACGAAATAGTTGTCTCCCTCGAGCTGGAGCCCATATCCGCTCAGATAAATGAAGGCGACAGTGTCCGGTCCTGATCCCGATGCCTTGTCCAGAAACTCTCGAAAGGCGCGACGAAGCGATTCCTCATCGAGATCGCGCGCTCCAACGACATCGAATCCGGCGGCTTGCAGCGTTTGGGCGACCAGGCCGGCATCGTTGGCGGAGGTTGGCAGCGCGCCTGTTTGATAGGCGGCGTTACCGATGACCAGCGCGATACGCTTTTCCAGGGCCTGGTCGCCTGGTGCAGAGACAAACCCAGCCGAAATCAGCATACAAAGTGCAACAAGGCATCCAAGCAACGGGCGCATGACCACACCATTCCTTTGCCCCCCGCAAGATCACAGCACAATTGCCATGAACCTCACCTGAATGGGTCGTCGCACGCTCAGGCTGGTTGCATGCATTACAAACAATTCATGCAATAGCTTGTAGCCCGGATTGAGCTCCGCGAAATCCGGGCTACGTTCGCTGATGCCGTTGATCGAGCGGGTCTCGCCCGAATTGATTGTCGCCTTGAGTGCCGCGGCGGCAGCCGAGATCGATCATGAAGGCGAGTGCGATAATCGCGGTAGCGACAAGCAGAAGGCCTTCAACCACACCGACATGATCGGGATCGCCGCTCATTCCCAAGAGATTGGTAAGCATCAACACCGTGTACGGTATGAACAACCAACCGATCAGCTGCCCGGACCGGTCGCGATCGTGCAGCCGCTTCACCATAACCACGGCCTCCGGATAAAGCAGAGTGAGATCGATGAGAAAGCTCAGGAGGCGTACCGAGAACGTATCCGCGGGCGACGGGGTGAACGGCACATCGAGAAGAAGGCGCCCGGCAACCTCGACGGCAAGCAGGACCAACCAGCCGAGCCAGAATGCCGAACGGCCGATGCGGCCTTGCGGGCTGGTAAACAGGTTGACGAGATCCATTGATCCGCCTCGTGTAGGGGAGCTATCTCTTGTGAATGTGCGCCATTGCGTAGCCGGAAGCGCTTGACTAGCCGCCGGGCTGTCACAACATTGTCGCTCGGAAGCACGCAAGCTCAAGCAGGAAACCCGTGGACGCCCAAACGAGCCAAACGCCTACCTCCAAAAGCACTCTCGGCGCTCTTGTCAATGAGGGCAAGACGAAACGTATCCATCGGCTCGCGGACAGATCCGATCTCGTAACACTTCTCTCCAAGGATGACATAACCGCGGGCGACGGCGCAAAGCACGACGTTATCCCGGAGAAGGGAAGGCTCGCCAACCAGACCACGTGCAATGTCTTTCGCCTGCTGAAGGCATGCAATCTTCCCGTTGCATTCGAGGAGCAAGACAGTCCGATCTCCTTCGTCGCTCCCCATTGCACCATGCTTCCGTATGAAGTGGTGGTGCGGCGCGAAGCGCACGGCTCCTACCTCAAGCGCAACCCGCATTTTGCGAAAGGGCAGCTGTTTCCGCGCCTGCTCGTTGAGCTCTTTCTCAAGACCAAGGACAAAAGCTGGAAGGGAAAATCGCTCGTCTGCGATGATCCGCTTCTCCTCTATGCGCAGGACAAATCCCAAATCCGTTTATTCAATCCGGCAAAGCCGATGCATGCCCAGGAACCGTTTCTCACCCTGGCGGCGGCGGAGGTTTTCGCGCGACCTGATGAGTGGAAGATTTTTTCGGAGATGGAGCGCGTCGCAAGCCTGGCTTTTCTCGTGCTGGAGAAGGCCTGGCAGCTCGAAGGCGCGACTCTCGTCAACTTGAAGGTCGAGTTTGGTTTCGACGCAGAAGGCCGCCTGCTGTTGTCCGACGTGATCGACAATGACTCCTGGCGCGTCATAGAGAACGGCTCCTACATCGACAAGCAGGTATATCGCGATGGAGGAGCGCTCGATGACGTAGCAGCCAAGTACCGCCGTGTTGCCGAAACGACAGGACGCTTCCGGTTGCCCCATCAGCGCATCATCCTGTGGCGGGGCTCTGAGACAGACCAGACCGAGGCTTTCTCGCAACCGCTTGGTGGGGCAGGGATTGGCGATCTCAAGCATCTGATCAACGTGATCACATGCTCGGTGCACAAACAGCCGCTGTCGGCGACAATCATTCTCCATCGCATGGTGCAGGAGGTCCCCGATTGCGTGGTGATCGCCTATATCGGACGGTCCAATGGCGCCGGCCCCACCTTGTCGGCGATGTCGACCATCCCGGTGATCACCGTGCCGGCCAGCGCCAAGGACTTTCCGCAGGACGTCTGGTCGTCCTTGCGCGCGCCGAGCAAGGTTCCCGTGATGACGGTTTTGGAACCCGGCAATGCTGTCCTGGCGGCTTTGCAGATCCTCTCAGCCCGCAACCCTCGAATTTACGCCTGCCTGCGTCAGGACATCGAGGCGCGCACCCTCAATATCGTCGCGATATGATGCCGTTGCCGGCAAACCCTGGAACTGGGCTCTCCCCTTGCGCGTTTCCATCGCGGACCCAGAAGAGGGCCAGGAGAGCGTCGCGAGAGCGTCATGAGAGCGGCGAAACCCTTTGCAGCGAAACCGGTGCTGCGCCGCAGCTGGTACGATTACAGCTGGGACTGGGCCATTGTTTCTCTGTTCGCCGTGGTGCTCTTGACGGGCATTGCCGTGTGGAGTTTTGCGGACCGCCAGCAAACGGCGGCCATCGTCGAAGACGCCACGACCGGACAAAGCACGCGTTGAGGTTCGACCCGAACTTGCTGCGCTTATGCCGCAAACCTGCTTTGTCCGGCCAAACCCTGGCGGATGCTCTCGTATTCCCGCCGAATGCGCTCGCTCCCGTAAAGTCTCTCCAGCCGGCGCACGGTGAAATGCGCCTGCGCCAAGCTCTGGAAATGGGAGATAAATGCGTAGTTCACGGCCGCTCCGCCCAGCGCCCCGATGACCGGCAGGGTTTGCGCCGCCAATTTTTGCGTGACGACCAGTCCGAAGCGCGCTGCCACCTGCGAGATGAATCGCACGAGAACCGGCGCACCTTCCGCCAGGATACCGCGCTCCGCGATGAACTGGGCCGCCTGGGTCAGCGCGTTCGCCAGCGTCGCCCTCACCGCGAAATATCCGCTGCCCAGGATATCCCGTTCGCCGGCTCCTGCTCCCAACGCGAATACCTGCAGGCAGGACAGTGCAGTTTCGGCATTGTCGATCTGCTCCCCGTGGCTGCGCGCGATCTGCATGATCGACCGCAGCATGATCACGGTTGATATCGGAAGCTCGACGGGGAGAGCGAAGACGCCAAGGCCCCCGCCGACTGCTCCAGAGACAGTTGCAAGGGACTTGTGCAGCCATGGCGAGGCGCGCCCCGGCTGCCCATGCATGGTCCGAAGACTAACGGCAAGCGCCGCATTGAGGCCCTTGGTTGTGGCATAGGCGACGGCATCCGATGCCTCGGCCGGCAATGCCCGCCTTGCAAGCTCTATCGGCTTGCCGGCAAGCGCACTCAGCCGAGCCGCCAGGCTCGGCCGCTCCAGCGCTTGGACCGCCGCGCGCAGGGCACCCAAGTCATGCGCGTCCAAGTCTTGCGCATCCAAGTCTTGTGCATCCAAGTCTTGCGCATCCAAGTCTTGCGGCAGCAGCGTTTGATCCGCGGTGACCATTTTCGTGATGTGGGGACTTGATGGGGCGATTGGAACTGTCGCCCAGGTGAAATTATTGAATGAATAAACAGCTGTCGTACCCGCACAGCTATCGAAAAGCTATTCATCCTCAAGACGATGGATTGCATCGGACCTCGGGCTTGCCCGAGGTCCGCACCGGCAAGGACAGCAATGAGTCAGCATCAACGACCGCTGGCACAAGGGGCAGGGAACCCTGTCATCCGCGCCGCGTTGTACCCCCGCACAGAGTCAGCGGAGCGGACCTTGACCTTGATCGAACGCCTTCTGCTTTATTACGGAGTCTACCGGCGATATCCCCTGCGCCCATGGCCGGCGTTGAAGAATGCCTGCCGCGTGGTCCTTGGCCGCTCAGCGCGCGCGGCATTGTAGGCCGCGAGCCAATGACCTCAATGCTCCGGGTGAGCGCGCCGCTTGTAGGCAAGGCCCAGGGCAGCGGTCACCGCCAAAGCGGCAGCCCCCAACAGGACATTGTCGCGTACCTTCTCGTCGGACGCCGCCTCGCCGATGATGTCGGAGGCGTCGTGCGCCGCTTTCGCAGCTTTTTCGCCAAGACGGCTCGCGCTCTCTTGCACTGTCGCAGATGCCTCCTGCACCGCATCTGAGGTTTGCCTTGCGATCGATGCAGCACCATCGGTGAACTGAGCAGTCGACTGCCGAACCCGGCTGCCCGCCTCATCCGTCCACTGCTGCATCTTCTCACGAGCGGAATCTGCGAGCTCTCGCGCGCGGACCCTGACGTTTTGCGCCTGCCCATTTGGATGTGGGCGCAGCAAACCGAAGAGCCCCACTCCGACCAGCACGCTCGCGATCGGCGGATTGTGAAAAAGTCGCCACGAAAGCCCCGCACCGATGGCAAGGGTAGCCAGCGGATTGTCGCTCGCACGTTTCTTCAGGCCATCAAAGAGTTGCTGCGCGTTGCCCTTGACCGCCTCGGAGGCTTCCGACCACAGCTCGTCCTTGAAGCGAGCGATCGTGTCGGGCGACCGCAAACGGGCGAGATCGTGGGCGAATTTCGACCGCGCCGCTTCGACGTCGTGCTCCAAGGCAGCGAGCTCAACCTGACTCATCTATTTGCTCCGACCTGAGCTCAGCCCGCTCTCCTGGCCCACGCCGACGGTGCGGCTGGCTTTTGGAGGCTGCGGAACGGTCGTGGCCTCGACGTGCTGATTGTCCTTGCTTCCGGTAACTTTGCTTCCAGCCACTTGGCTGGCGAATGTATCGACTGCATCGACTGCGTCACCGGCCAAATCTTTCAAGCGGCCGGTCGCGGTCGCCCTCAGGCGTTCACCAGCCTCACCGGCGGCGCCGACCAGGTTTTCTCCAGCCTTGCTCGCCGCCTGCGCCAGCGCCTCATGTGCGCCGCCGAAGGCGCGGTTCTCGAGCCTGGTGGAAGGAAAGACTGCCGCCACTGCTGCTCCCGCTGCCAGACCCGCCGCCGCGACAGCAAGCGGCTGCTGCCGCACTACGCGATTGACGCCATCCTGGATTGACCCCTGCACTGAGGAGGCTTGGCGGCGCAGACGCTCGGACTGCCCGGAGATGGTCCGGCCCGTCTCACGGGCAAACTCGGAAACACTGTCGGCGTATTCGCCGGCGGTGCGGCGGGCGTCACGTGCATATTGAGAGACGGTATTGCCGTACTCACTGGCAGTCTCCGCAACTCCCCGCTTCACATCGGCCACGTGCTCGCCGGCAGCTTCGCGGGCCGCAGAAAAGGCAGCGCCGGCCCGCGAGCCGACGCTCTCTCCGGTTGCATCATATGAGGGCGTCTCCCAATCGCGCCGCTGCGAGCCATCAAGATTGTGACGGCGGGCGGGCGTTCTGGAGATGAAGCTGCCGCCTCCTCGCATCAACAGCGCACAGCCTGCCGCCAGCAGGAGGAGCGCTTCCGGGTTGTGACGCGCGGTCGACATGAACCAATCGCCAGCACGCGAATAGGTGTCGGAATCGAGATAATCTCTCACGTGAGTTGCTCCTTGGCTGTCTGGATGTCCTGCGTGACCTGTCGGAAGCTTCGAGTGGGCATGATGTCCTCCTCGGCAAGCGACCGGCCGTGATAGAAAACCGCCGCGGCCGCCGCGGCGACGATCGCGGCAACGATGAGACTGGCCCAGTACAATGCCAAGCCCGAGCTTGCGATTGCAAAGACGGCCGCCTGGACGATCAGCAGCCCCGCAACTATTCCCAAAAAGGCGGACGCCATCATCCATGCGCTTGCGTGCAGCTTGGCAGAGATTTTTTCCGTTACCTCAGCGCGAGCCAGCCGGATTTCCTTCTGCACCAACTCCGACAGGTCGCCCAGTACGTTGCTAAGGGACGAAACCAGCTCGGAATTTCGCAACATATCATGCGCCATGGAATTGCCCCGCTCCGCTGCGGAATTCCCCCGCTCCGGGGCCATAGTGCTGCCGGGTCGAGCCCGGTCCCGAATAGGTTTGAACCGAGCGGTGGTCCTGCGAGGCGCCGTTTGACGGAGCACCGGCCTTGAGCACCCTCAACAGAAAAAATCCGGCGAGAGACGCCAATCCAAAGACCAGTGCCGGCTGCCGGCGCGTGAAGTCGGAAGCCGTGCTTACGATCTCCTCAACCGACTGGTGGCGCAGTGTCTGGGAAAACTCGTCAACCTTATCCGCTGCGCTGCGAACAAAGCCCGCGATTTGCGGCGACTCGTGATCGAGGTGGTCTGCCGCGCGCCTCGCCGCTTCGGCGACATTGCCGACGACATCAGCGCCAGCCTCGACTTGCTGATTAAGAAAGCCCTTGGCTCTCTCATTGGCCTCGGAAGCTATTGAAGCGGCGGCCTGTTTTGCCTGACTGCCGGCCTGCTGCGCGACTTCGGAAATCTTCGAGGCCGCCTCACCTGCTGCGGCGCGAACGTCCTGGTTAAGGCCCGACCGCGACGATCCCATTGCTGAGCCGCCGGAACGATAGGTCTGATCGCTGTTCATTGGATTGGTTCTCCACTACGCCCTCCAACCGCTGCGCAGTGCAATTGTTCCAGCGATCACGTGTTTTCCACCGCGAAGGGCGGCGCGGCACGAACGCTTGTCTCGATGAATTGGACCCACTTGCGGCGTCATGGCCGCGCTTGTCGCGGCCATCCACGTCTATGGTGCGGTCGGACTAAGTCGTGGATGGCCGGAACAAGTCCGGCCATGACGGAGAGTATGCATCAACTCGACCGAAAACTGCGTCAGCTCGGCAGGGCCAATCCGCGCATGACCAGACGATTGAGCCGCTTTGCGAACGCTGCCGGGTCATCCGGAATCTCGCCATCGAGGATCTTTGCTTCCTCGAACAATAGCTCGGCAAGATCGGCGACTTCCTCGTCGCGTGCATCAACCGTGGCGCGCGAGACCGCCTTCACGATCGGATGGCGCAAGTTGAGCTCAAGGATTGGTTTGGCGCCACCGCTGCGATTCTGGCGGGCAAGCAGGCGGGAGAGCTCCCGGTCAAAACCTGCGCCCGCGACCAGGCATGCAGGGCTGTCGGTCAGGCGCAGCGAAGCGCGCACCTCGGAGACGCGATCGCCGAGCGCGTTTTTCACGGCAGCAAGCACCCCTGGCTCATCGAGCTCGCCCGGTTTGATCTCGGCATCGCTCTCGGCGGCTTTCTTGGCGGCTTCATCCAGGACCGGCACCAGCGTGAAATCGACGTGGCCCTGGCTCAACGATTTCAGCGGCTTGCCTTCGACATCCTGCGGCATTGACGTCCACAGCGCGTTGACCGGATCCGTGAGCAGGAGAACTTCGATGCCGCGCGCGCGCGCAGCTTCAAGCTTGGGGTTGGACCTCAGCTGCTCGGCAGTCTCGCCGACAAGGTAATAAATTTCGGTCTGATTCGGCCGGAAGTCCGCGACATATTGCTTGAGGCTGCGCAGATCGCCGCCTTTTGTGGTCGCAAAGCGCGCCAACGCCAGCAAGGCTTCGCGCCGCTCGTGATCCTCGTAAATCCCCTCCTTGAGAACGCCACCGAATGCGTCCCAGATCTTGGCGAATTTTTCCGGTTCCTTGTCCGCGAGGGTCGCCAGCTCAGTGACCACCCGGCCGGTGAGAGCCCTTCTGATGTGCTCCACGATCGGGTTGTTCTGAAGCATCTCGCGCGAGATGTTCAGCGGCATATCCTCGCTGTCGACAACGCCGCGCACAAACCGCAAATAAGAGGGTAACAGCCCGGCCTCGTCCGTGATGTAGACGCGGCGGACATAGAGCTTCACCTGGGCCTTGTGCCCCGGCTCCAACAGATCGAACGGCCGTGTCGAAGGCGCAAACAACAGCACCGCGTAGGACTGCCGGCCCTCGGCCTTGTAATGCAGGGTCATTGCCGGCTCATCGAATGCGCCCCCAATGGCCCGATACGCCTGGGTGTAATCCTCGGGTTTGAGCTCTGATCTCGGTCGCTGCCAGATCGCGCTCGCGGCGTTGATCTGATGCGGCGCGCCTTCCTTGCCGCAGAGCTCGATCGGAAACAGGATGTGGTCGGAGTATGTCTTGACTACGCGCTGGATATCGTAGTTTTCGAGATAGCGTTTCGCGTCCGCCTTGAGGTGGAGAATGACCTCGGTGCCGCGCGTCACCTGCTCAGCCTGCTCCCTGCTCGCAGGAGCAATTTCGAACCCGGCTTCTCCTGATGAGCGCCAGACCCACGCCTCACTCGATCCAGCCCTGCGGCTGACCACTTCAATGCGGTCGGCCACCATGAAGGCGGAATAGAAGCCGACGCCGAATTTCCCGATCAGCCCAGCCCCTTCTTTGGCCTCCGCCAGCCGGCTGACAAATGCGCGTGTGCCGGATCGCGCAACCGTGCCAAGGTTGTCGATCAGCTCCTGACGGTCCATGCCAATGCCGGTGTCGGAAATGGTCAGCGTGCCAGCCTCAGTGTCGGGCCTGATGCGGATCGCCAGCGCCCCGCCGTGGGCAAGCAACTCCGGCTGCGCGAGGGCGTCGTAGCGCAGCTTGTCGCAGGCATCGGATGCGTTCGAGATGAGCTCGCGCAAAAAGATGTCGGTTTCCGAGTAGACCGCATGCATCATCAGGCGCAGCAACTCGGTCACTTCCGCTTGAAAGGTGTGGGTTTCTGCCGCGGCCTCAGCCTCGATGCTCATGTCCTGCTCGCAAATGAGTGAAAACGCTTCCGATATAGCGCGCGGCGCCGCTCCCGCAAGGGCGGCCGGCGGGCCGCCAGCCGGGTTTGAAACCCGTCCCTACAGATCGGCGTGGTCCGGCAGATCTTCGGGAAAAGGCCCGAGCGCTTCCAGCGCGGCGTCGGACCGCGGGCTGCCCTCGACCGTGGCCAACAGCTCATAGAACAGCGTCTTGTAGGACATGAAAACGGCGCCTTCGGATCGCATTCGCGCGATCGCGGTTTTGACGCTGGGCGAACCGGAAAACAGAAGCTCCTCGATGACAAAGACCTGATAGCCGAGATCGAGGAGGCCCAGACACGATTGGAGGACACACACATCCGTCTCGCACCCCGCCACGATCATCTGCTTCTTGCCGAGGTGAGCCAAGTGCTCCCTGATTGCATTCTCTTTCGTCAGGTCGAAAAAGTGTTTTTGGAAAACCTGCGCGCCGTCCTTCAGATGCCTGGCGATCTCTTTCGGCAAAGATCCCTTATCATCGATGGACCTCTCCAGGGTCACCAGAATAGGAATGTTGAAATAGCCAAGTAGCCGCGCAAAGTTTTTCGTATTCGACTTGATGGCGGAACGAGCCTGTTTGTCCACCTGCGACAGAAAAAATTCCTGGACGTCAATGATGAGCCCGCAGCTTTCGTCCACAGCGACACGTCTGGCCAAAGCCGCGCCCTCGCCGCTGCGGCCGACGGTCTGGCGCGAAGGCATCTTGGGGGCGGCCATCAGCCGGTCAGTGCGCCACGTCTGCGGTCCAGGCGGTGCGCACCAGGGAGGTGATCTCCGAACGGGCTTTCACCACCGGCGCAATGATGCTGTGGAATCGCTTCTTGGACAGCAAGACATCATGCAAGGCGAGGTAATCCAATCCGGTGGCGAGAAAGCAGTTTATGGCATCTTCCGGCGTTTCGACGATCGGCTCGCCCTTGACATTGAAAGAAGTGTTCAACAGGACGGGGACACCGGTAAGCGCCTCGAATTCCTTGAGCAGCCGGTAAAGCCGCTCGTTGTGCTCGCGACGCACCGTTTGCAGCCGCGCGGTGCCGTCGACGTGAACGATGGCCGGGACCCTGGCCTGCCACTCCGGCCGGACACGCTGCACCAGCAGCATGAACGGCGATACCTCCTCGCCCTCGAAAATCTCGTTCACCCGCTCGGCCAGCACGATGGGGGCGAACGGCCGGAAGGCCTGCCTGTGCTTGACCCGCTTGTTGAGCTTATCCTTCATCCCGGGGTCGCGCGGGTCCGCAATGATGCTGCGGTTGCCTAAGGCGCGCGGTCCGAATTCAGAACGGCCCTGAAACCAACCGAAGGTATGGCCTTCGGACAGCAATTTCGCTGTTTCGGCGCAGATGTCGCTGCTCGACCGGCGCGTTGTCTGCAAGCGAACTCCCGTCTTGGCCGCGGCAGCCCGCACGTCTTTGTCATTATATTCGACGCCGAGAAAGGAATGGTTTTCCACAAACCGGCGCTCGTTCTTCAGGATCGCGAGGTGACCAAAATAGGCGCACCCGATCGCAATTCCGTCGTCGCCGGCCGCCGGCTGAATCCAGATGTTCTCAAACCCCGCCTCGCGCAAAATGCGCCCGTTCGCCACGCAATTGAGCGCCACACCCCCCGCCAGGCACAGGTTCTTCGCGCCCGTCGTTTCGCGCAGCCAGACCGCGCGCTCGAGCAGGACCTTCTCAGCGTCATCTTGAACCCGCCAAGCCAGATCTTTCCAATGCTGCATCGATTTGCTTGCCTCCCAACTCGGCTCGCGGTTGACCAGCCATGGCTTGTTGAATTCCACCCCCCAATCGGGGACGCTGAGCTCTCCGTTCTTCATCTCGACCAGCGACTTTACCGCGTCCGGGCGGCCGTAAGGGGCAAGCCCCATGACCTCGCCACACTTGTTCCAGTCGGCGAAAATGTAGCTGGAGACCCGGCTGTACAAGGCGCCGAGACCGGGCATGTAATAGAATTCGTCGCTCAGGAATCCGCGCGCCGGATTGAGCCAAACTTTTTTCAACGTCTCTATCCTGGACGCGGTGAAGCGGTAATAACTCTCCGACTCGCGCGCGAGCGGATTGACGCCGGCAAGCGGATAGTCCTCGCGCACGTCGGCGCAATAGTTGCCGACGCCGTCCACCACCATCACGACGCCCTCGTCGAAAGGACAGGCAGCAAACGCGCTGTAGGCGTGGGCGAGGTGATGCGACATGGTCACCACCTTGTCCGAGCGCGACAGATACAGCGGGTTCTTCGCTGCCTGGATGCGTTCCTTGTCGTCCATCACTTCCGGGACGTCCTGCGAAACCATCCGCACTTCCAACTCGTTGACGGGCAGCACGTAGCAGTTGCGCACCACCAGATCGACGTCGCTCAATGAGATGCCCGCCGCCGACAGGCAATAGTTGACGACACCCTGATAAAAACCGCTGTCGTGCTTCTTGCGGGTGATGCGCTCCTTGTTGATGGCGAAAGCGATCTCGCCGTCACGCAGCAGGCACGCGCTCGCGTCGTGGTCGTAGGCATTTATCCCGAGGACATAGACGTGCTTTTTCGACATGGAGCTTTCTTGCAAGCGTGGTGGAAAATCGAGAATTTACCGTGGAACCGGGGCGCATCGGGGCTGTTGACCATGGCTGCCCCAGCGATTAACGTGACTTCACTAAAGCTAAAGGTGACAGCATGACAAGAACAGTCCTTGCAAGCGCAAGAAATATCCTGATTCGCGGTTTGGCGGTCGCGGCTGTGGTCACGACCTATGCGTTGGGCAGCGTTGGCACGCACGTTCTCGGCGTCGCCGGTCTGTCCAGCCTCGCCCTGACCACCACGGCTACCCCGGCGGCTGCGCGCCGATGGTGGGGGCGGCGTCGCGTCTACCGGCGCCGGTGGCGCCGCTGGTAATTTCCGGCATCCCCGTTTGACCTGATAGGGGCGGGTTTCAAACCCGCCCCGACCTTTTCTCGAACCCCTACCTTTTCTAGAGCGTGGCCTTCGCCATGAGCGAGAGCGCACGCGCACCCGCGCGCGTCGTCTCGTAGACCGGAATATCCGCGCCTTCGAGATCCGTCGTCCAGCGCTGCTTGGCTTCGCCGCCGTAAATCACCGCAACGACCGGCTTATCGTAGGTCTGCCGCAGCCGCCGCATCAGCTCACCGAACCCGGCGAAATCCGCGTTGCCCGGCGCGAGCAAGGTGCACAGGACGAGATCCACATTCGGATCGGCGAGCACGGCGGTCAGCCCGATCTCGTGCGCCTCGCGGGCGCCCTTGATGTCGATTCCGATCCAGAAGTCGAATGGATTGGCGGGCTCGAGCCAGTCGGGCAGGACGCTGCGCATGACCGCCACCGTCGCGGGCGAGAAAGTGGCAAGCTCGAACCCGCTCTCGACCAGGAGATCGGTCGCAATCACGCCGAGCGCGCCGCTCGTCGTGGCAACAGCCACGCGCCGGCCGCGCGGGCGCGGCAGCATGACCAGCGCGCGCAGCGCGTTGAGAAAATCATCTTCGTCCTCGGCACGCGCGATCCCGTATTGGCGAAGATCCGCGCCGAGGATTTCATCATCCGATGCGAGCGAGCCCGTGTGCGACGCCGACGCTCTTGCGCCGTCACGCGTTCGGCCAGGCTTGAGCACCACGATCGGCTTGGTTCTGCGCACTTCACTTGCTTTCTCCAGGAACGCGCGCGGATTGCGGATGCTCTCGATGTAAAAGCCGATCACCTTAGTGCCGGGGTCGTCGGCCGCATAATTGAGGAAATCGAGCTCGTCGACGTCGATCTTGTTTCCGACATCGATGCTCTTGCCCACCGGCAGCCGCTGCCTAGCGCGGCTCATGACATCGAGCATCAGCGCGCCGGTGAAGATGCCGGTCTGGGTGAAGAACGAGACACCCCCCGCTTGCCAGCGCGGAAAATTCACAAAGCTTCCCATCATTCCGATCTCGGCATTGACCATGCCGATGGTGTTGGGACCTGCCAGCAGCAATCCGGACGCTCGCGCCAGGTCGCGGAGCCGTTCCTCGCCGGCGCGGCCCTTTTCACCCGCCTCCGAGAAGCCGGCTGTGATGATGCAGGCGGCGCGCGCGCCGGCCGCGACGCACTGGGCCACGGCCGCCTCGACATGTTGCTGCGGCAAAACGATGTAAACGAGGTCCACCGTTTCCGGCGCCTCGGCGAGGGTCGGATAGGCCTTGCGCCCCATGATCTCGCTCGCCGAGCGGTTGATGGGGTAGAGCGGGCCTTTGAAATTTCCTTTGACGAGATTGTCGAAGAGGACGCCGCCGGATTTGCTCGGATTGGCCGAAGCGCCGATCACCGCGATCGAGCGCGGCGCCACCAGGGCCCTGATGTCACGCTTGTCACTGATCGACATGCAGCACGACTTTGCCGAACTGCTTGCCCGCTTCCAGGTAGCGGTGCGCCTCCGCGGCCTCGCGCAGCGGAAACACGCGATCAATCACCGTTTTGAGCTTACCGCTGCCAAGGAGCGGCATCATGACTTCGAGATCGTGCTTGGTGGCGCTGTTCGAGCCGATAATCGCCAATTCCTTGTGAAAGATGTAGTTCACGGGAATTGTGCACTCGTACGACTTCGTCCCGCCGACGGTGACAACCCGGCCTCCGCGTGTGAGGCAGCGGATCGATTTATCCAAAATGTCGCCGCCGACATGCTCGACGACGAGATCGACGCCACGTTTGTCCGTGCGCTTGAGAACCTCGTTCGACAAAGTCCACACGGTTATAGTTGATCAACTCGTCAGCGCCGAGTTCCTTTGCGCGATCAAGCTTCCAGTCGGCGCTCGACGTCGTGTAAACGTGCGCGCCCGCAAGCTTTGCGATTTGAATGGCGGCCATGCTGACGCCCGAGCTGGCGGAGTTCACCAGCACCGTCTCTCCCGCACACAGCTTGCCGCGATCGATCAGCATGTGCCAGGCCGTCCCGAAGGCGTTGGGAAATGCCGCCGCCTGCTCGAAGCTCACGCTGGCCGGCAGCGGGATCAGATGGTCGGCGGGCAGCTTGACGAACTGGGCATAGGCGCCGTGCTCGTGCGCGCCAAGGTAGCGATAATTGCTGGCGCAGCGATTCTGATGACCGGCCATGCACTGCTCGCAGCGGCCGCACGGAAGGATCCACCAGCTGGTGACGCGGGCGCCGAACGGCAAATCGCATGATGTCTCCGGACCAAGGGCAACCAGCTCGCCGCCGAAGTCGCCGCCTAGGATGTGGGGAAACCTGCCTTTGTTCGGCTTGTAGCGCCCTGCCCGCGCCATCAGGTCATAGCCATTGAGGCCGACCGCATGCACCTTGACAAGCGCTTCGCCGCGGCGCGGCTGCGGCTGGGGGAAATCGGTGAACCTCAGAACATCCGGATCCCCATACTTCTCGAAAACGACCGCCTTCATCTTGTCCTTCGATCCACTTGCAATCCACTTGCAATCCACTTGCAATCCACAGATGCCGCGTCGCGCTTGCCGATGCTTGTCAAAGCTTGGAGTTTTGTATACCAAAAACGCTTGTGTTCAATAGTCGCGCCACGCAACCATCAAACAATCCGAATTGAATGCTGACATCATATTGATGCGCCGGTGTAGGGCGGATTAGCGCTAGCGTAATCCGCCAAACGTCAGATGGCGGGTTACGGCGAAGCCGCCTAGCCCGCCCTACGAAGGCTACGAGGATATGCACATGCGCAGCGGCAGTATCGGCCCGGTGCTCGCGACGCTCTTGGCATGCGCGCTCGGCGCATATGAGGCTGTGGCCGCCGACAAAGTGACCTTCGTGACCGACTTCGGCTACAACGGCCGTCATGCCTATTACTTCGTCGCTCTCGAAAAGGGCTACTACGCCAGGGAGAATCTCGACGTTCAGATCGTGCGCGGTCAAGGCTCCGCCGACGCCGTGAAGCAGGTGGCAGCCGGCACGGCCCAGATTGGCTTTGCCGACACAGCCGCCGTCATTCTCGGGCGCGGCAACGATCAGATTCCCACCAAGCTCGTTGCCATCGTCTACGCCAAGCCGCCGCACGCCATCTACGTTCTGAAGGATTCCGGCATCAGCAGGCCAAAGGACCTCGAAGGCAAGAAGATCGCTGACACGGCGTTCAGCGCCGTTCCCAAGCTTTTCGATGCCTATGCCAAGGCCGCCAACATCGATCCAGCCAAGGTGACCTGGCTGGTGGCTTCCGCGGATACGCTGCCCGGGATGCTGACGACCGGGCGCGCCGACGGCATCGGCCAATTCATTGTCGGCGAGCCGCTGCTTGCCAAATCGGCCGCCCCCAAGCAGGTTTTCGCACTCTCCTACGCCGACGCCGGACTTGACCTTTACGGCAACGGTATCATTGCAAGCGATGCGACGATCAAATTGAACCCGGATCTGGTCCGGCGATTCGTCGCCGCGACGATGCAGGGTCTCAAAGACGCCATTGCGGACCCGCGCGAAGCGGGCGCGATCATGAACAAGCATCACCGCGAAGTGGACGCCGATATTGCAGCCGGAGAGACGAAGATCGTGGGCACCCTGATCGGGCAGCCACTCGGCGTGATCGAGGCGGCGCGCGTGCAAAAAACTCTCGATATCGTCAGCCAGGCATACGCCCTCAAGCATCCGGTCACGGCTGACGATCTTTACGCGCCGGGATTTGTCACCCATTAGCAAGATCCAGATCGAGAACCTGCACAAGACCTACGCTTCGAGCGGCGGTCGGGTCATTGCCCTCGAAAATGTCACTCTCTCCATCAAGCAAAATGAATTCGTCACCCTTGTCGGTCCTTCGGGCTGTGGAAAGTCGACGCTCCTCAAGCTTATCGGCGCTCTGATCCGGCCCAGCCGGGGCACGCTTTCTTTCGACGGCACGCCGCTCCTGCACCCGACGCGCGATGTGGGCATAGTCTTTCAGGAAGCCGTGCTGCTGGCGTGGCGCACCGTTCTCGACAATGTTCTGCTGCCGACGGAGATTCTCGGGCTCGAGCTGACGAGCTCGCGCAAGCGCGCCATGGATTTGCTCAATCTGGTCGGTCTGAGCGGCTTCGAGAAGCGCTTTCCCCGCGAGCTCTCAGGCGGCATGCAGCAACGGGTATCGCTGTGCCGCGCGCTCATTCACAATCCGTCGGTTCTTCTGATGGACGAACCGTTCGCAGCGCTCGATGCCATGACGCGCGAGGAGCTCTGCTTCGAGCTCATGCGCATCTGGAACGCGGACAAGAAGACCGTGATCTTCGTGACGCACAATATCAGCGAGGCCATTCTGCTTGCCGATCGGGTCGTCGCCATGACGCCGCGGCCCGGCCGCATAGCGCGGATCGTGGACATCGATCTGGCGCGGCCGCGAACAATAGACATGGAGTTCACGGAAAGGTTCAAGGCGTACTCGGGTCAGATCCGAGAGGTGATCTATCACGGCGTAAATTATTACCATGGCGCAAGCTAACTTGGCGCAATTTTCCGTGGCAAAGGAGCGCCCCGGCAATGACAGTTGAGACCAGCACCGCCGTGCCCGTTGAAGAAGACGAGGCACTCGAACCGGCAGATTCTACGCTCAAGGCGATTGCGGGGGCGACGGCGACGCTGATCGCCCTGGTCATCGTGTGGGAGGTGCTGGTGCGGCAATTTCAGGTGCCGTCCTGGTTGCTGCCGGCTCCCAGCCTGATCGCGCAATCCATGCTCGAATGGCGCACCGAGCTGGCCGTGCATTCCCTTGTCACCCTCTACGAGACGCTGGTGGGATTTGCGCTCGCCATCGCAATCAGCCTTCCGCTCGCGGTCGCGGTGGTCTACTCGCGCGTGTTGCAGAATACGATCTACCCCATCCTGCTCGCATTGCAGTCGATGCCCAAGGTGGCCATCGCCCCGCTGCTTGCCTTGTGGATTGGCTTTGGCACGCTGCCAAAGATCGTCGTGGTGTTCCTCGTCTGCTTCTTCCCGATCATCGTCGCGACAACCAGCGGCCTCACAGCGGTTCCAACCTCGCTCATGGACCTCATCCGTTCGCTGTCGGCCACACAGGTGCAGACATTCCTGAAAATTCGTTTTCCAACGGCAATGCCGCATATTTTTGTCGGGCTTAAGATCGCGATCACGTTCGCAGTCATCGGCGCGGTGATCGGCGAATTCGTCGGGTCGGAAAATGGGCTCGGATATCTGATTCTGGTGTCAACGTCGCAGTCGCGCACGCCGCTCGCCTTCGGCTCCCTGGTGTTGCTCACGCTCATGAGCATCGTGCTTTATTACGCCATCGCGCTGGCTGAACGCATCGTGGTGCCCTGGGCGCCGCGGAATTGATGCGCGACGTCCCGTCGGCTTGCGGAACCGCCGCGGTTCGGCAGGGGCGGGTCTCAAACCCACCCCTCTGCGATCCTGACTTGCGTTGGAGTGCGCATTTTGCCCCTGGCAAAAAATCCTAAGATCATGATTTGCTTTCAGAATTTGGGTTCGTTTTGCCAAAATTTCGCGGCCCCGCGGCTGCAGGCACTGCGTCAAGCGGACCAACACCTCGTTGCAAAGCTTCTGCTTCTCCGATCGCAACAGCGCAGGAGGGGCCGAGCAGTTCCCGAAGCTTCATTCGGGCGGCTAGTACAACGTTTCCGAAATTCGAATCATATGCCCGTCATTCCGGGTCGAGGCCTGAAAGGCCGAGAGCCCGGAATCCAGTAATCACCGGCGGAGCTTACTGGATTCCGGGCTCGCCGCTTCGCGGCGCCCCGGAATGACAACTTTCATGGAATTGCTCGCCTAGTTTCTCCGCTTCGCGGCATGGTGTTTCCTTCCGTTGAGAACAAATCAAGAACATAAAAGAGTCGCCAGCAGAAAGCAACAGGGAAATCCAACCTTCGGGTGGCTTATGGACGCAAGGCAAAATCCGATCGGCGCGCCACACTGGTTGACCCGGCTTTCGCTTCGCTCAAGTCGGGCTACGCAAATCGATATCGCGCGTGACGTCGGCCGTCAGCCGACTGCCGCAATGTGTGGGCGGGTTGGAAACCCGCTCTGCCGATGCCCTGCCGATGCGCGCCGACCTCTTGCCTCGAACTGACGACTCAACGATCATCGTCGCGATGACACGCGTTGAGAGGGCGTCATGCACATGTTTGCTCGCGAGCTTCCAAAGGTCGCGGTGGCGGCATTTCTGGCAGCCGCCAACGGCCTTTCCGCCGGCGCGCAAGCCGTGGACGAAAGCCAAGTCCGGGCCAGGACAGAAGGCGCCTTCGTGCTCTACGTGGGCGGGCCGACCGCGTCATGGGAGGCGGCGGCGCGCCGGTTCGAGCAGCGTTACCCCGGCATCAAGGTCTCGATCACCGGCGGCTTCAGCAACGTGCTTGACAAGAAGATCGATCAGCAGCTCAAGGACGGCAAGCTCGAGGTCGATGCTGCGATATTCCAGACGTTGCACGACTTCGCGCGCTGGAAGCGCGATGGCCGGTTGCTGGCGTACACGCCGGCCGGCTTCGATGCCATCGATCCCAGCTTCAAGGATCCAGACGGCGCGTTCTACGGCGTGATGGTGATCGCCATGCCCTACATGTACAACACAGAGCATGTCAGCGCGCCCGACGTGCCGGATTCCGCGCCCGATTTTCTCAAGCCGCAGTTTCGCGGCAAAATCGTCACGCCCTACCCTGCCGACGATGACGCGACGTTATGGCTGTTCCACCACATCGTGTTGAAATACGGCTGGGATTACATGGACAAATACATGTCCAACAAACCGGGCTTCATCCAGGGCCATCTTGGCCAGCAGCGCAGCATCTCCGCCGGGCAGAACTGGCTCACCTTCGATTCAATCTTCAATATCACTGAGCCGGAGAAGAAGGCGGGTAAGCCCGTCGACTCGCATTTCTCGACAATCGATGCGACGCCGATCTGGCCGCTCACCGCAGCGATATTCCGGGAAGCGCCACATCCAAATGCGGCCAAGCTTTTTCTCGGTTGGCTGCTCGAGCCCGAGGAGCAGGCGAGAACCGGCACCTGGTCCGCTCGCAGGGACGTACCGCCGCCGGCCGGCTACAAGCCCATATTCGCGTACAAGGTTGCCAACGACTACATGAGCTTCCTGACCGACGAAGCCCGGCTGGTCGCGTTGCGCAAGCGTTTCGAGAGCTACACCGGCCCGGTGGTGAATGCCGGCGGGGTGCGATGAGCCGCTGCTCGCTTATCGGGCTTGGAGCGGGATCACGAGTTGCATCTCCGCCCAGGCGACCACCGCCTCCACCATGCGCGATGCCGCGGCACGATCTAGTCCGGTCGGTTCGACCAGCCCGTAGCGCGATTCAACCGCATAAGGATTGAGCTCGTCCAGGCGCTCCGAAAGCGGCGCCGAGCCGTGCCCGGTGTCGTGCAGCAGGTCGAGCAACTCGGCGATATCATGCGTGCGCCTGAAGTGGATACCCGCATGTGCAAGGGTGGCCTTCAATGCCTTTTCGATGCACTGGTGCGCGTGAAAGCCAATCACAGCGTCGTTCATTTCCGGCACGGCAACGAGCGTCCGAAACGCCTGCTGGTCGCGTTTGGCCGCGGTGAGCAGGAGCTTGGCAACGCTCTGCTCAACCATGCACGACCGTGCCTTCGCGCACCGCCGAATAGAGCACGGATCCCGGCTGCTCGCCCCAGCGCGCGACTTCCTCCGCCGAGTACACAAGGATATCGACCGGAATGCGCAAGGGCCGCAGCAGCCGCCGCAGGCGCACCATTTCCCGCGCGCGGTCCTCGACCCGCGACTCAATCACCAGAAGATCGACATCCGAGTCCTCGCGCGCATCGCCGCGGGCGTACGAACCGAAGAGCACGATCCGCGCCGGTCGGGCGGCCTCCGCGAGGATTCGTACAGCTGCATCAATTGTTTCGCGCGTCACCATGTAAGCGGATACTTGCTCTCTGATGCGGTCGGGGCGGGTTTGCAACCCGCCCCTTATTATTCGAGGTCGGCGGGTATTCGCGCCGGCTATTTGTTGACGAGAGCGGCGCCTGCCGTGCAGACCGCCTCATCCTGCGAGCCGGTGCCGCCGGAGCAGCCGATGGCGCCGATGATCTTGCCGCCCTCGATCAGCGGGATGCCGCCCCGCGACGCGATGACGTCGTCGAGCGTCAGGATGTATTTGAAGTCAAACTTTTGGACAACGTCTTCAAAAGCTTTGGTCGGCCGCCGGTATTTGACGGCAGCACGCGCCTTGTGC